>NZ_JAUFPW010000001.1 GCF_030409415.1 Pedobacter aquatilis
ACAAAAAAAGAGCCGCATAATTTGCATCCAAAAGGAATCTAAATTAATGCATCTCAAAAAAAATATCTGACGAGAAAAAATCTCTAGTATACTATTGCAATTCCAAACATTACGGCAGAAAAATATACCGATTTCTGTTCTTTGGAAGTAAATCGCTCCATAAATATCTGGGATCTTCCAAAGCCAAAAAGGTTATTACAGATAATAGCGTTTGCGGCAAACAAGCTATAACAAAAACTGGAATAATCATGCCTCTTTTCAAAAGCCTTATACATAATATTGAAAAAAGCATAAACAAAAAGTAAAATTATAATTGAAAATATGATTTGAATTGCAATTAAAATGAACCTGTAAGTTGTGGGATTGTTGATTTTAAAGAGAGCCATGGATTAAAAATTTGATTGGTATTAATAAGTAATTTAGATTAACGAAAATACTAAAGCCATTGAAAATAATAAAATGTGCCGACTCCTTTTTAAACAGTTTATATGTGCTGGTACTTTTTTTACATCTTCAATATCATTGTAAGCGAATATTTTGCTTCGCAATTAATAAAGTCATACCCAATCATAATGGTGATTGCGATTTTAAAATAAGACTGCAATAGGTTATAGGGTAGAAAATCTCATACTCTGCCTTTTCTGATACTTTCCCTATATTCATCCTCCAGCTGGATTTTATAAAATCTATCACCGCGAGGACGTTTTAAGGGCAAAAGCCGGCCTTGTTTAACCATACGTTTGTAAATACTCTCACTTATACCAAGATAATCCTATACCTCCTGCCTGGCCTATGCACTAAAAAGCCAATTTATTGAGATGAGTTGGGAGGATGCTAGAGCACTATCCTATTGGCTTTGTAGTCATATTTGCATTACCACGAAATTACCTACGATTCTTTTTTCGATACTGCCCTCCTACCCTATTGTTTAATGAATATTCGAAATTTACTACCGCTTCACAATGCTCAAATAAGGTCGAACTTCCGCGGATTGACTCTATGGAAACGACGACATAGAAATTTGTGCAAACCCTGTGCCTATACGTCAAAAATGTCTACAATCACACAAAAATACTATGGATGCAAATTATCATCGCCATGCTTTTCGTAATAAGCCTCCACTCTGTGAATCGTGTCTTCGAAATCAGTATAGAAGTTAGATTTACGAATTGTCGACTCTACCATAAGGAAACAGCACATTTTTGTTGTTTCCTTTTTTTATGCCAATAAATCGCTATAAAACAATTAGTTGTACCTCTTCCATTACCGGTTCGACATTTTCCAACCAGTTAACCTCCACCAAAGTAAATTTGAGTCTAAAAAGGCTTATTTATCATACGCTGAGTGAATAATTGAGTTGTTCGAGTTTTCCTTAAGGATCTTTCTATCCGTAAGCGCATCTTTTTTGTTGTGAATCTTGGCCATGAGGTATAAAAAAGATAATCTATGATTCTCATATTCGCTCCCGGTATTCCTTTGGGTTTACGCCAAGCAATTTTTTCACATAGCGGGTAAAGAACGAACGGCTCGAAAAATTCATTTCATCGGCTATTTCGGAGATATTAAGTTTCTTGTTCTGCAACAGTATAATGATACGCTCCTTTGCGTTGCGTTGTATCCATGCAGATGCAGTTATTTTGGTATTGACCTTGCAAATGTAATTCAGGTACTTGGGCGTGATGTTCAGCTTATCGCTATAAAACCGTACTTCGCGTTCCCTCATGCAGTGTTCCTGCACCAATTGAATAAACTGTTCGTACAGGGTTCCGCTTTGCAGACTTCGTTTTCTTCTGTCTAGCTCGTCTTCGAAAATGTGCCACATTTCCAACAAGAAAAGTTGCATCTGGAGCTTCAGCACCTCCTCATAAAACCGATGTACTGTTTCCTGGGACATATCGTAGAGCAGCTTAAAATTTTTAAGGATTTTCTCCTTGTCCTTTTCGTCGGGATGCAGGATTGGATATTCCCTGGAATGGATGATACTGTCGATGCTCGCGGTGGCACTGGGTAAACTTGCGGTAAGCAGGTCGCTGTCGACAAACAGAACAGTTGCCTTGAAACCTTTTGAAAAAGACAATCCCGAAACATCCATACCAGCCAGCCAAAAAATGAACTCGCCTCTTTTACTTTGAAATCGCCGTCCATTGAATACGAATTCCATGCTCCCGCTCTGGCAGTAAATATGTGTATGAAACCGGAAATTGAAATCCTCTGGAAACTCACTTCCCGATACCGCTTTGGAGAGCATAACTTTTTGATTTGCTGCCATATTAGGTAAAAATATAAGAAATAATCAATAATAGGTAATATGTGATATTAATTGCGAAATAAATGTAACATAAAGGTATTACTATGCCCTTATCTTTGTACTTAAAGAACATGGGAATGAACACAAATGATATTTTCGAGAGGTTACGCAAGGGGGAAATCCTTGCACCAAATGATCCGCAAGCTTATCAAATGATGGAAGCTTCTTTTGCAACAAAAAAGCTCCTGCTACAAATGAATAACACAGCTGATCCCCAGGAGATCAGAAGCTTTTTAAGTCAAATTACAGGCTCTGCCATTGATGCAACCGTTAATGTGTTTACGCCTTTGCACATCAATTACGGAAAACACATCAAGATCGGTAAGAACGTATTCATCAACTTTGATTGCGTTTTCCTGGACCTGGGCGGCATTACCATTGAAGATGATGTATTTATCGCTCCGAAGGTGAGCCTATTGTCCGAAGGACATCCAACCTCAAGGGAAGATCGGCATTCCCTGGTTCCAAAACCTATCCACATCAAAAGAAATGCCTGGATTGGTGCAAATGCCACTATTCTGCAAGGGGTGACCATCGGAGAAAATGCGGTGGTGGCAGCAGGGGCAGTGGTTTCCAAAGATGTGCCTAACAATGCTATCGTAGGCGGAATTCCCGCGAAAATTATAAGAGAAATCAAAACCTAATCATACTAACTATGTCAAGAGGAAACAATAATTCAAGAAGAAAATTTATTCAACAGGCCGGAATTGCAGGCGCTGGTTTTGTGCTGGCAGGACCTTTAAATGCGTTTGCGCAAAACAATAACAATATTTTGAGCAATAATATCAAAGCAAGGGGCTATGCAGGGAAAGATGTCGCAGGAAAGATAATGCCCTGGAACTTCGAGAGAAGAGCAGTAGGCGATAATGATATCTTGATCGAAATCAAATATTCGGGCATCTGCCATTCCGATATCCACACGATAAAGGGGCATTGGGGACCGCAAAAATATCCACAAGTTCCCGGTCACGAGATTGCCGGGATCGTGACCGCAGTAGGTAAAAATGTAACCAAGTTCAAATTGGGCGACAAGGCTGGCGTAGGCTGTATGGTGAACAGCTGCATGCAATGCGATAGCTGTAAGGGCGGCGAAGAGCACCATTGCGAAGTAGGAATGACCGGAACGTACGGCAGTCCCGAAAAATCATCGCCTTCAGGGATCACTCAAGGTGGTTATGCAAATAACATCGTAGTAACCGAACATTTTGCCATTAAAATTCCGAATACCATTGAGCTGAAATTTGCTGCTCCATTGCTATGTGCAGGTATCACCACTTACTCACCAATGATGAGGGTGAAATTTAAAAAAGGCGATAAGATTGGTGTGATAGGTATTGGTGGTTTGGGCCATATGGCGGTGAAACTGGCCGTTTCAAAGGGTGCAGAAGTGTATGCCTTTACCACTTCACCTTCAAAGGTAGGTGATATTAAAAGTTTTGGTGCGAAGGAAGTTGTCGTATTAAAATCGGCGGAAGATTTAAAACCGTACAAAGGCAAACTCGACTTTATGATTTCCACCGTTCCTTATGCCTACGAAATGTCTCCGTACATCGATTGTGTAAAAAAGTACGGCTACTTCACTCAGGTGGGGCAGCCCGTAAACGGCGAGCTGACCATCAATAATTTCAATATGATCTTTAACCGGGTAAACTTTAACGGCTCGCTGATTGGCGGGATTCCCGAAACCCAGGAAGTAATGGATTATTGTGCAGACAATAAAATCTATCCGCAGATAGAAATTATTAAAGCGTCGGAAATAAACAATGCCTGGGATAAAGTGGTCAACAAGGAAGCTAGATACCGCTATGTGATTGATGCATCATCATTTTAATTTCCGACATCGAGCTTTATGAAAATTATATCAACGGTTGCCGCCATCATTTTTGCTTTTACCTTTTGCACTGCAAGTTGCGTCAAGGGTAAGGATTCATTGCCAACGCAAAACAACGATAGTTCGACCCCCTCAACAACAAAAATGAAAATTACCATCGGCACTGCTGTTTTTTTCGCTACGTTATACGATAATCCAAGTGCGAACGCTTTCAGGGCAAAGTTTCCGATTACGCTTAAAATGACAGAGCTAAATAGTAACGAAAAGTATTTCGATCTGCCTGGTAACTTGCCTACAAATGCGTCGGTTGGAGGTGCGATCAAAGCAGGTGAGCTGAACTTGTACGGAAACAATACGCTGGTGCTCTTTTATAAAAGCTTCTATACCTCATACAGCTATACCAAATTGGGCTATGTTGATGATCCTACCGGCCTTGCTGCCGCTTTGGGTACAGGGGAGATAGTGGTAAAGTTTGAAAACAATTAAATCTTAATCGTGATGAGAAATCGTTTAAAAATGTTTTTGCCGTTAATATTTTGTGTATTGGCAACAGCGTGCAACAACAATAAAAACCAGGAAAAAATGAAAACAAACAAAAGTAAGTTGAACGAAATTTTTCCAAAAGGAAAAAAGGGACCAAGCGAAACATTTACCGGAAATGCTTATAATATTGGTCTGGTGGATGCAGACAGTACATATACTACAGCCGTTGGAAACGTATATTTTGAGCCTGGCGCAAGAAGCAACTGGCACAGTCATCCCGCAGGGCAGATTTTAATTGTCACCGATGGCGTAGGTTATCATCAGATCGAAGGTCAACCCATTGAAATAATTAAAAAAGGAAGCGTGGTCAAATGTCCGCCAAATGTTCGCCACTGGCATGGGGCAAGTGCCGATGTGGGTTTGCAACAATTGTACATCGTTCCTAATACTGAAAAAGGAATTGTAAACTGGGCCGAAGCGGTAACGGATGAGGTTTATAAAAGTTTAAACAATAAATAAAATAGTGGTATGAGAAAAATAATTCAACAATTCATTGCGGTTTGCTTTGCCCTTATCTCTATGGATGTTTCAGCACAAAATGATACAACAACAGATCAAAAAAACGCAGAAGCGATAGAAGGAATGGCAGAAATGATGGCGCATTCTCTTCGTACCCCGATCATGCGTACACCAGACCAATATGGGATGGAGTATGAAGATATTTTTTTTCCGTCAACCGATGGCGTGACCATTGAAGGCTGGTTTATCCCTGCAAAAAATTCAAAAAAACTCATTATCTGCAATCACCCGATGCCCGCCAACCGCTATGGTTTTCCCGGACATTTGGAACCGTGGAAAATGTTTGGTGGTTTTGAAGTGAATTTTTTACCGGAGTATAAAATTCTGCACGATGCAGGTTACAATATTATCGCTTACGACTTCCGCAACCACGGACGTAGCGGTGCAGGCAATGGCGGTATTGTAGCGCACGGTATTGTAGAGTATCGCGATGTGATTGATTCACTGAATTATGCCAAGTCAAGACCCGATACAAAAAATATGCAGGTTGCATTGTACAGCCGCTGTGTAGGCGCCAATTCTACCTTTGTGGCGATGAACAAACACCCGGAAGAATTTAAAAATATTGTAGCAATGATAGCATTGCAACCTTCGCCACCACGAACTTTTGTGAAAACCGCGATGGACAATGCAAAAATTCCCAATGGGTATGAAAAGGTTGACGCTGCTTTTAAAAAGAAAACAGGTTATGTATTGGATGATTTCCGCCTAATCGAAAAATCTCAGGCCGACTATATTCCTACACTTGTGGCTCAGGTAAAAGCTGATTTTTCAATGCCCTTTCACTATGTGGAAGAAATTTATAACAACATTTCAGCAAAAGACAAAAAGCTTTTTTGGATTGAGGGAACCGACCAACGTTTCCAGGGCTACAACTATTTCGGGCAAAATCCGAAAGTGATGCTCGACTGGTTCGATAAACATTTTAAATAAAACTGTCCAAAGGAAGGAATTGTTAATAAGATTAAAAATTAAATAAACTAAAAAATGGAAAATAATATCAAAAATAAAGTAGTCATCATTACAGGAGCAAGCAGCGGAATGGGTGAAGCGGCGGCGAAACATTTGTCGGCACTTGGCGCAACGGTAGTTTTAGGGGCAAGAAGAGCAGATAGAATTGAAAAATTAGCAGCGGAAATCAATAACGATGGTGGAAAAGCTTTGGCTTTAACAGCAGATGTAACTAACCTAGAGCAGGTGAAAAATCTCGTTGACACCACTGTTCAAAAGTTCGGGCGAGTAGATGTCATCATTAACAACGCAGGCGTAATGCCATTATCATTGGTGGAAAGTTTGAAAGTTGAAGAATGGAATACGATGATTGATGTTAACATTAAAGGTGTTCTCAATGGTATTGCCGCTGCACTTCCTCATATGAAAGCGCAAAAATCCGGGCAAATCATCAACACGGCTTCTGTAGCTGGTCATAAAATTTTTAGCGGTTCTGCAGTTTATTCTGCTACCAAATTTGCCGTCCGTGCCTTAACGGAAGGTCTTAGAATGGAAGTAAAACCTTACAATATCCGTACAACCATCGTCTGTCCTGGTGCCGTAAAAACAGAATTGCTGAATCAGATTACTGATGCCGATGTACGCAAAGCGAATGAAGACTATGTGGGAGAAGTAGGCATCAGCCCGGACAGTTTCGCAAGAGTAGTTGCTTTCGCCATCAGTCAGCCGGAGGATATGGACATCAACGAAGTGATTTTCCGCCCGACAGCGCAGGAGCTTTAAATTGGTCAATTTTTAGCATACTAGTCTTACAAAACAAAATTTTAAGATGCAACAAAGAAAATTAGGAACCGGCGGTCTTGAAGTATCAGCACTTGGATTAGGCTGTATGGGGATGAGCCACGGCTATACCCCAATCCCCGATAAAAGGGAAATGATAAAGTTAATCCAACAAGCCTTTGAAAAAGGAGTTACTTTTTTTGATACTGCCGAAATCTATGGCCCTTATACCAATGAAGAATTGGTTGGCGAAGCGCTGGAGCCTTTTAGAAATGAGGTAGTTATTGCTACAAAATTTGGTTTCAGGGCGGCGGCAGACGGAAAATGGACTGAACTAGATAGTCGTCCTGAAAACATTAGGAAAGTGGCAGAACAAAGTTTAAAAAGGCTAAAGACCGATGTTATTGATTTGTATTATCAGCATCGGGTAGACTTGAATGTGCCTATAGAAGATGTGGCCGGAACGGTTAGGGAGTTAATTCAGGAAGGAAAGGTAAAACACTTTGGCCTGTCTGAAGCGGGTGCCGAAACAATTCGCAAAGCAAATGCGGTACAGCCTGTTGCAGCACTGCAGAGCGAGTACTCACTATGGCACAGAAAACCGGAACTGGAAATTATTCCGACTCTGGAAGAATTGGGCATCGGCTTTGTGCCATTCAGTCCTTTGGGTAAAGGATTTCTGACCGGTAAAATTGATGAGACTACCCAATTTGACAAATCAGATTTCCGTAACACACTGCCTCGTTTTCAGAAGGAAAACAGAAAAGCAAACCAGTCAATGGTGGAATTGCTTCATCAAATAGCGCTACAAAAAAATGCATCGTCAGCCCAGATTGCACTGGCTTGGCTGCTTGCCCAAAAACCTTGGATTGTACCCATTCCCGGAACAACAAAATTTGACCGTTTGAAAGAAAACCTAGATTCATTAAACACTGAACTGACTGCTGAAGATGAATAAACCGCTGTCGGTTGAGCCCCTCTCGTCAAAAATATTTTTCTTATAACTCACTATTAATCAATAAACTTATAAACCATAAAAAATTGGTACAAAGGGGTCATTCTATTCTGGTTTATCCACTATGCTTGCTAGTCTCTTGCTTTTACACTGCTTTAGGCCTGCTTCGGTAACCCTTCGCACCAGACCTACGTTAGCCCAGATATTTGGCCTACCTATAATTAGTTAAAAGGTTAAGAAAGGGTTAAGCGGAGGTAACGAATTGGATTAGCCAACCTGAACAAGGGGCAAACCATATGCGATTCATTCTCGATTTAATTGCGAATAGCTAACGAAACAAAAGCGAGCCCATCCGCATCATACGCCTATCCTCCTCCTCCCACCCTTTATCCCAAGCGAATAAAGATTGAGGCAAGTATCCTGCTGTAGCACTGGGATAGGCATTGGATGGGTAATGGTTAGGAAATGAGCATGAAGTGCTGGGTACTTGAATGTTTTAACTAAAGATGTACGTTTAGTTTTCAATTGGGTGCGAAAGATAATCACCCCAACCCCTAATGTCATAAACTTAAAAACGGCCATTATGGGTAAAAAACAGAGATCACTTTTTTGAATAATCTCTACTTTGAAAGACCTTTCGGAATACGCCAAAGCACAGGTTTGCGGAGATTAACCCCATTAATCTCCGCACATTATCGTTAGATTACACTTGATTATGCGGAGAAAAGATCTTATATTTACCGCATATAGTGCGGAGAATATTATGTACATTCATCAATATAAGACCTGGCCTAACTTCACATGGAATGATAGAGCGCTATCGAAATTACTTACGTCGGTTCGGCATAAGCAGGGTCGGCTATTAGGTAAAATGGAGGGGCTCGGTTTCAGTTTAAAAGAGGAAGCTACCTTACAAATACTTACACAGGATGTTCTGAAATCGAGTGAAATCGAAGGGGAAATACTTAACCCAGACCAAGTACGCTCATCTATTGCAAGAAGCTTAGGAATAGAAGCCGCGGGACTTGTTCCTTCAGACAGAAATGTTGATGGTGTAGTTGAAATGATGTTAGACGCCACTCAACGCTATAACTCAGATTTAAGTGACGAGCGATTATTTGGATGGCATGCAGCACTTTTTCCAATAGGTAGAAGCGGTATGTATAAAATTGAAGTAGGTAATTGGCGGAATAATTCCAAAGATGATCCGATGCAGGTAATTTCCGGTGCCATGGGACGGGAAACAGTGCACTATCAGGCACCCGATGCCGAATTGCTGGAAAAAGAAATGAAGCATTTTCTAATATGGTTTAATGCTGTCGATAATATTGATCCGGTTTTAAAAGCAGGAATAGCTCATTTATGGTTTGTGACCATCCACCCATTTGATGATGGCAATGGACGTATTGCAAGGGCTATTACTGACATGCAACTTTGCAGGGCAGATGAAAGCAATCAACGTTTCTACAGTATGTCTGCTCAAATAAGTGTTGAACGAAACACTTATTATAGCATGCTTGAGCAAACTCAAAAAGGTAATCTTGATATTACTGAATGGTTAGAATGGTTTCTTATCTGCTATGATCGAGCATTATCCAACACGGATAAGACATTAGCTAGAGTGATGCAAAAGGCAAAATACTGGGAAAATGCAGCAACCAACAATCTTAATGACCGACAAAGGCTGATGCTTAATAAGCTTTTAGACGGCTTTGATGGGAAGCTTAACTCCTCAAAATGGGCGAAAATCACCAAATGTTCTCAAGATACTGCTGGAAGAGATATTGCTGCATTAGTAGAAAAAGGGCTTTTATTAAAAGAAACTGCTGGTGGGAGAAGCACAAGTTATATCCTCAATGTTTAATCTGCAAATATTATCATCAAAGTTAACATCTTAGATAAATAGCAACTTTCGCCAGTTCTTGCAAATCAGACAAGAAAAAGTTCGAGATTTGTCCAGTAACGGCTACTTTGTATAGTCCTTGAAAAAGTTGACTATTTATTACTAAATTATAAAATTAAAAGAACCATTAAAATCTATTTTGATGGTTCTTTTTTTCTTCCATCGTTTTATGGGTAATAAAAAAGAGATTACCATTGAGCTATCTCTTGAATGAAGATTCTTTCTATACTAGATACCCACATTAAGCAATCGGCAGGTTAAACAAGAATTTGCTGCCTTCTCCAATGGCGCTCTCCACCCAAATACTACCTTTTTCTGCCTCTATGAAATCTTTGGAAATGGCAAGTCCCAATCCCGAGCCAGATTTATTTTGCCCATCAGTTGGTACCTGAAAGTATCTGTCGAAAAGTCTTTTCTGGTATTTCTCATCAATCCCCTTACCGAAATCCCTTACCGAGAACTGAATCAGTTGACCAACCTGCATTACCTCGAGTATTACAGTTGATTTTTCAGCACTATAGCGCAGGGCATTGGAAAGAAAGTTGACAAGCACCCATGCCGTTTTCTGAATATCGGCATTAACATCGGGCAAGGTATCCCCACAATTAACATCTAAACGAATATTTTTCTGTTCCGCCTGAAATTTTACCGCATCCACCGCATAATTGACGATGTCTACAGGTCTTGTAAGGGCAAAGCTCAATTTCAGGTTGCCTGTCTCGGCCTGCGAAAGATCCAAAAGCTCACTTGTAATTTTGAGTAACCTATCAGAATCCTCCTGGATATGTTCCAGCAACTCCTTTTGCTCAGCATTAACCTTTCCAACACGATCATCATTGAGCAGCTTCAGGCTCATCTTGATTGAGGAAAGCGGTGTTTTCAGCTCGTGTGAAACCGTTGCAATGAAGTTCGTTTTTGCTTCATCGAGTTCTTTAAATTTGGTAATGTTTTTCAAAACATAAACACTACCCGCAGATTTGGAAGCTTCAATTAAAGCCTGGTCATTTTTTGCCTCAAAATTTGGGATGATAATTTCCCTGCTTTCCAGCTGAAAGTAAGATTCCTTGTCATCAGCATAGATTTTCAGTGGTTTATCTTCCTGCTTACTACTGAGTATATGTTTCAGGAGTTCATTTTTTTTGATTAGTTCTGAGGCATTTTGTCCTACCGTGTTTTTTTCGTCCAGATTGATAAGCCTGCTGGCAATATTGTTCAAAAACAGCACCTCCCCTTTCTCATTCAGACCGATGATCGCATCCTGCATCTGCGCAATAATAGCTTCAATTCGGAGCTTCTCACTCTTTAATTTAGATAGGTTGCTGTTTTCCCATTCATTTAACTTGGCGGCCATACTGTTAAAGGACGAAGCAAGTTCGGTAAACTCATCATTATTGTTAAAATTAAGCCTCTGCTTATAGTTTTTATTGGCAATTTGCCTTATGGCGGCGCTAAATTCAGCTAAGGGATTGGCTACAAAACCAGGGAAATTTACAATGAAGGTAAACAGAATCAGAAAGCAAATGGTCGCAGATAAGGCAATATAAATGTTTGCTCTACCTGAAGTTTCATTTGCACGTTCATTTTTGTTGTAAATGGCCAGCATATTCAGGTCTTCTATTTTTTGCAAGGCAAACCGCAGTTCTTTCAAATGAATTAAACGTTGGGCTTCAAGTTTGCTGCCATTGAGCTGGATATAGCTTTTCGAAAGTTGTGAAACACCATCTGCTTCGCCGGGTTCAGTAATGTTTTTTTGTTCGAGTTTTAAGTTAATCTCAAATACCTTTTTATCCTGTTCAGAGAGTGGGAAAATATTTTTATCCAATACACCTCGCATGGCGGAAATGTATTTCAATGTTGCATAGTTATTTTTCAAGATAACCTTTGATTTATCAGAAAGTTCATTGAGGAAAAACAGGGCGAGAAGTCCGAACGATAAAACAATCAGAAATAGAAATCCGAAGCCAAGGCGAAGTTTTGTTTTGATTTTCATGATGCCTTTTATTATTTATAGATTAAGAGAGAATAACCAGATCGATATCTTTGGAGGCGAGGTTCTTGAGCAACCCGTTAAATACCGCCGTTCGAAGGATTACCTGAAAAATATTCAAATGGGGTTTTCCGATACAAATGGTGGTTACTTCCTTGTTCGAAGCCGCATCCATAATGGTTTGGGTAATTTGATTACTCTTGATTTTAATGACTTCAGCACCAAGCTCTGTTGCCAGTTTAAAATGATTGATGAGATGTCGCTGCTTATCGAGCTTGATACGTTCCATGCTTTCACTATCACTCTGTACATAAAGCACAATCCAAGGCGAACGGTAATAGGAAGCCAGACGAGCAGTTTTACGGATCACCACACCTGCGGTTTCCACATTGGAGGAGATACAGGCTAGAAATTTTTCTGGCCGTAATTTAATAGATTTGGGTATTTCGGTTTGAATTTTACGTTCTACCTGATGAGCCACTTCTTTCAACGCCAGTTCCCTTAGTTGAAGAATTTTATCAGACTGAAAAAAGTTGCCTAAAGCCCGTTCAATTTTACTTTTATCATAAATCTTGCCTTCTTTCAACCGGGTAACCAGTTCATCGGCGGTAAGATCGATGTTCACAATTTCATCGGCAAGTTGCAGGATTTTATCCGGAATTCTCTCCGTTACCGATATGCCCGTAATCTGCTCTACTTCTTCATTAATACTTTCGAGATGTTGAATATTTACCGCAGAAATCACACTTATCCCAGCCTCTAGCAAATCAAAAACATCCTGCCAGCGTTTGGCATTCTTACTGCCCTCTGCATTGGTATGGGCAAGTTCGTCAACGATAACAATTTCGGGATGCCGGTTTAAAATGGCTTTCAGGTCCATTTCCTCTACCTCTTTACCACGGTAAAATATCCTTTTCCTTTCAATTATCGGAACACCTTCGAGCAACATATGGGTTTCCACCCGCATATGGGTTTCTACATAACCTATACAAATGTCAACACCCTTTCTGAGCAGCGCATGTGCTTCTTGAAGCATCCTGTAGGTTTTACCCACGCCTGCACTCATACCGATATAAATTTTCAACTTACCCCTTCTGGATTTCTTAACCAGATCAAGGAAATGTTTTACAGATGCTTCTTTTTGTTCCTCTTCCATTTTGCTGCTAATAATTCCAGACAACACTCATGATACCTTTTTCAATCAAAATCAAACTTGTAATCACCAGCCCGAGCACAAATAACGTCAACGCCAGCCGAATATACACTTTCCGTAAAGCAAGGGCACCATATTTCCTCGCGGTGTAAGTATGATATAGGTTGTGTTTTTTTCCAGATTTGATTAGGGCAAACTTCTGCAACAACATGATGCCGAAGCTAATTAAAGTTACGCAGAAAACAATTTCGATGTAAGGATGCATGACCTGTAATGTTTTAAGCCCGGGATTCATTTCCCGGGCCCGGTAGATGAGCGCTAAAATGAAACGGCAATACTTGCAGTCAAACTGGCATTAGCATTAACTGCTGCCGCATCGCGTATAAAAATTTTATCCTTGCTATCATAAGCCTTTCCTTCCAAACGAATCACCGCATTTGAAATAGGAGCATAGTCAAGGTTTAAGGAATAGCCTTTGGTTTTAAACCCATTTGGTGTGCCTGTTGAAATGAATACTCCGTTTTTGTCTGCATAGTATTCAAATCTTCCGGCAACCGCCCATTTGGGTGCAAATTTATATTGCACGATGGCTACTGGTGAAATCACTTCATTTTTATCATCACTTCCCTTTGCTTTTTGCTGTGTACCATAGTCAAAACCTAACGTGATTCCGAATTTATCTGTCAACTGAAAGATGCCATAAACATTGTTATAAAAGCGGTTTACGCGTACTGAATCTGCACCATCGGTACCAAGAAAATTGCTATAGTTTACTGTAATTTTATCTGTTGGTTTCCAACTTAATTGTAAACCTCCAGCAGGCTGATTGTTTCCATTTTGCCTGTTGATGCGCTGCCAACCATTTAAGTATAAAGCAACTGCTGTAAATTTTCCGTCTTTAGTGCCATAGGTAATTTTTGCCCCTGACTCATAGTAAGGTGTATTTTCTGAAGAAATATTTCTGGTTAATACCCAGCAGTCTTTGGAAATAGCACTTTCAAAGCCAATGTGCGAAGAAAAAATACCAGCATCAATCCATAAATTTTCTGATTTAGATAATTTAACGCCTGCATTTGCTTCAAAAACGTTTTTCAATACACCAGGTTCTGCAGAAAGATTTGCATTTGCATAAGTTCCGGCCATCACCGCTATATTTGCCCTGATATTTCCACTATCATAGGCGGCTTTGATAAAGCCGAGATTTAAGTTCACTTCATTAGCCCTGTTGTGAGAATAGATATATCCAGGGCGATTATGATCTACAGGTTTGTTAAAATCGTATCCATAATAGGTTTCCAAATATCCTGAAACCTTGATTTTTGGTTCATCCTGCGCTTTTGCAAAAAATGCAGTTGTTAAAGTGGCGGCAAGTAATAAAGTTTTTTTCATGTTAATTTTATTTGTAGGGCAAAGCCCTGTAAGCGCCGGGCGTAATTTTTGCGCTCCATCGCTGTAGTGTTAATTATCGGGAATTTGATTTTTAAGTTTCCATTCACCTACCCGCTCCATTGTTTTGGCAAACGCAGGTTACAAAGCGGGCAGGCTGTGGCATTAGTTTTAAAGCTCGTCTAAAGCAAGGTTCAATTTTAGAACGTTTACTGATGATGGACCAAAAATGCCCATTAAAGGCTTAAGGGTATTCATGGCTACCAATTCTTTTACCTTTCTCTCGTCTATTTTTCTGGCTTTTGCCACCCTGGCAATTTGAATGGATGCGCCCTGCTCAGAGATATTGGGATCTAAACCACTTCCAGAAGCGGTAACCATATCTGCAGGAATATCAGATACTTTAACTCCCGGATTATATTTTAAAAGTGTGTCTATTCTTGATTGAACATCTTTTAAATAATCCGGATTGGATGCACCTTTATTTGAACCTGCAGAACCTGCGGCATTATAACCTGCCGCCGATGGACGTCCCCAAAAATATTCGGGCTTGGTAAATGATTGACCAAGCAATGCATAACCAACGGTTTTACCATCTTTGGTAATTTTTTCTCCACCTCCGTTTCCTTTAGAAAACTTACCGATAAAGGCTACGCTGATTGGATAAACAACGCATAACAAAACCAGTAACACAACTGTTAAGCGGATCGATTGAATGATGTACTTTTTCATTTTTATATTTTTTAAAGCCTAAACAAAAAGGCCAACTAATAAATCAATTATTTTAATGCCGATAAATGGAGCTACAACACCGCCGATTCCATAAATAAACAGGTTTCTACGAAGTAAGGCTGTAGCACCAATTGGTTTATATGCTACCCCTTTTAAAGCCAATGGAATTAGTATAGGAATAATTATGGCATTAAAAATCACTGCAGAAAGGATAGCCGATTCAGGAGTATGAAGCCCCATGATGTTCAAACTCTGTAGTGCTGGAATGGAGGCAATAAACAAGGCCGGAACAATGGCGAAGTATTTAGCCACATCATTTGCAATAGAAAATGTAGTAAGTGTACCACGAGTAATAAGCAACTGTTTGCCTATTTCTACAATCTCAATCAGTTTGGTTGGATCGTTATCCAAATCCACCATATTACCGGCTTCTTTTGCGGCCTGAGTACCACTATTCATGGCTACACCAACGTCGGCTTGCGCAAGTGCAGGGGCATCATTGGTTCCATCACCCATCATTGCCACCAGCTTACCTAAAGCTTGTTCATCCTTAATGTAGTTCATTTTATCTTCAGGTTTTGCCTCAGCGATAAAGTCATCTACCCCTGCTTTTTCGGCAATGTATTTAGCAGTAAGTGGATTGTCTCCAGTTACCATCACCGTTTTAACGCCCATTTTGCGTAAACGCTCAAAACGTTCACTTATACCTGGTTTAATAATATCCTGTAATTCAATTACACCTAATGCTTTTTCATTTTCAGCAACAACCAACGGTGTTCCTCCATTCGTAGCAATGGTTTTTACATGGTTTTCAATATCGCTGGGAAAAATATTACCGGCTTTCTCTACCATCTGGCGGATCGAATCAAATGCACCTTTACGAATGCGTTTACCTTCTTCGGTATCCAAACCACTCGAACGGGTTTCGGCTGTAAATTTGATAAAAGTAGAGCCTTCAGGGGTTCCTGAGACCTGATAACCTTTCTCTACAGCGAGTTCCAGAATAGATTTACCTTCAGGTGTTTCGTCAGCCAATGAGCTTAAAATGCAAGCGTTGGTAAAGGTTTTGGCATCTACACCGTCAGTTGGATAAAAATTTGTGGCTTTACGGTTACCGATGGTGATGGTTCCGGTTTTATCTAAAAGCAATACATCTATATCCCCGGCAGTTTCAACCGCTTTACCTGATTTGGTAATCACGTTGGCCCTCAAAGCTCTGTCCATTCCGGCAATACCAATGGCAGATAATAAACCACCAATTGTAGTTGGAATTAAACACACGAACAAAGAAATTAAAGCCGCGATTGTTATTGGTGTATTGGCATAATCTGCAAATGGTTTAAGTGTTACACAAACGATGATAAAAACCAAAGTAAAACTGGCTAACAAAATGGTTAATGCAATTTCATTTGGTGTTTTCTGACGTGATGCACCCTCCACCAAAGCAATCATCTTATCTAAAAAACTTTCGCCCGGTGCGGTACTTACCTGAACTTTAATTTGATCAGAAAGCACTTTTGTACCACCGGTTACTGATGATTTATCCCCTCCAGATTCACGGATTACCGGAGCAGATTCTCCGGTGATTGCCGATTCATCGATGGTAGCAATACCTTCGATAATTTCTCCATCAGTTGGAATTGTATCTCCTGCTTCACAAATGAAAATGTCACCTTTTTGAAGTTGGTTTGATGAACGAATTTCAAATGAGCCATTTGGCAACAATAATTTCGCAGGCGTTTCTTCTCTGGTTTTACGTAAGCTATCGGCCTGAGCTTTGCCTCTTGCTTCTGCTATGGCTTCGGCAAAGTTGGCAAACAGCACGGTAAGCAATAAAATAAGGAAGATGAAGAAATTGTATAATGCTGAACCTTGTCCGGGATTACTCATCGAGTAAATGGTTACATAAGCCATCACCAATGTTCCGATTTCCACGGTGAACATCACCGGATTACGAACCATTACCCTAGGATCAAGTTTTATAAATGATTGTTTCAGTGCGGTCTGCACCATGGCAGACTCGAACAATTTATTATTGGATTTCATTGATGATATTTATTTAAGCATTGTAAAATATTCCGCCAAGGGGCCTAAAGCCAATGCCGGAAAATAAGAAAGGGCATTCAATACGATGATCACCGCAAAGGTCATCAGCGCAAAAGTTTTGGTATCGGTTTGAAGTGTACCGGCAGATTGCGGTATGAATTTTTTAGCACCCAACAATCCTGCAATGGCGACCGGACCAATAATTGGCAAGAAGCGACCCAGGAAGATAACGACACCGGTTAATATATTCCAGAAAATGTTGTTGTCACCTAATCCTTCAAAACCTGAACCATTATTAGCATTTGATGAGGTAACCTCATACAGCATTTCTGAAAATCCATGGAAACCTGGATTATTTAACCAGTTTTTAGGTTGTACCGCCCAATCGGCATCGCCAAAATTGGTAAATACGAAACTGGCTATGGCCGTACCTGCTAAAATCAAAAATGGACTAAGCAAAGTGATAATTGCAGCAATCTTGATTTCTCTGGCCTCTAACTTATGCCCCATAAACTCCGGCGTTCTGCCCACCATTAGGCCGGATATAAATACCGCTACGATTAGATAAATGAAATAGTTCAATAAGCCTACACCACAACCTCCATAAAAGGAATTAATCATCATCGCAAGCAATTGCCATGTGCCTGACATTGGCATAGAACTGTCATGCATACTATTTACCGAGCCAGTAGAAATTATCGTGGTAACCGTTGCCCAATATGCTGATGCTGCAGGGCCAAAGCGAACCTCCTTGCCTTCCATTGCACCGGTCGTTTGTGAAATACCCATTTTAGCTAATGCAGGGTTTCCACCAAGTTCAGAACTAAGCATCGGAATAAGCAGCATAAACAAACCAATGGTCATTACCCCAAAAATTGTCCAACCCAGTTTTTTTCTTCTTATAAAAAATCCAAAGGCAATAACCATCGCAATTGGAATAATTACCTGAGCAATTAACTCCACCATGTCGGTAAAATAACTCGGGTTTTCGAAAGGATGTGCCGAATTAACCCCAAAATAACCACCACCGTTGGTACCCAAATGTTTAATAGCAATCATTTGTGCCGCAGGTCCTCGTGAAACATTTACCGTATCACCCTGCATCGAAATAAATTGGTCTTTCCCTTCGTAGCTTGATGGCGTACCATTAAAAGCCAGGATAATGGAAACAACAACAGCTAATGGTAATAACAAACGGGTAATTGCTTTTACGAAAAACTCCCAGAAATTACCCAGTTGAGTTGTGCTTTTATCCCTGAATGCTTTAAATAATACCACGGCCGCTGCAATACCTGTTGCTGCACTTACAAATTGCAGAAACATTAAAACATATTGCTGACTTAAGTAACTTACCCCGCTTTCTCCGGAATAATGCTGCAGGTTACAGTTAGCTACGAAACTGATGATCGTATTAAAAGATAGGTCAGCTGTCATCCCAGGATTACCATCGGGATTAAATGGAAGTTTATCCTGAAACATCAAGACAAAAAAACCATAAACCAACCATACCAGGTTGATGGTCATCAGGGCTTTTAGTTGTTGCTTCCAGTTCATCTGTTCTTTCACGTTTATACCGGAAAGTTTGTAGATGAATGTTTCAAGTGGTTTTAAAAAATCTGTCCAGACTTTTTCTCCTGCGAATACTTTAGCCAGGTATTTACCAAGTGGAATGGCAATAACCAGGGTGAGCAGGAAGGTGGCAATAATGCCGGTTAATTCAGTGTTCATTTCTTAATTCGTTAAATGTCTTCACAGACCGTTTTAAAATTTTTCGGGTTTGATTAGCACGTAAATCATATAGATAAATACGGCTACGGCGATAATAAATAGTGCTATCATAATGTTTAGATTTTTTCGAACCAGTCGATGGATTTGTAACTTGCCCAGCAGAGCACAATCAGGATTAGAAATAGGAGTATGGTCATAACTTATTTGTTTTGGCATGCCTTATTCAACTCCCATACCACAAAAACATAAATCAACTGCAAGCAATTGAAATACAATTACTTAACCCGAAAAAAAATAGGTACAGAAAAAACAGCATAAAAAAACCCTTCCATTTTGGAAGGGTCATTTTTCATTTTGAAAAAAATCGATTCATCAGTTCAGCTGATATTCTTCAAGTTTCCGATACAGTGTGGTCAGGCCAATGCCCAATACCCTTGATGCCTCGGTTTTGTTCCCGCCTGTATGCCGCAAAACCTTTTTGATATGCTGTCTTTCAACTGCCGCCATACTCATCCCCACATTATCCTTTTCCAGGTTGTGAAATTCAAAAGGCAAAAGGTCCGCTGTAACAATATTGCCATCGGCCAGAATGACCACCCGTTCCATTATGTTTTTCAATTCCCTGATATTTCCTTTCCAAGGGTAGTTGATAATCAGGTTAATAAAGTCCTTATCCATGATCATTTCGCTTCGGTTTACCTTAATGGCAAATTCATCTAAATAATATTTGGCAATGGGAACGATATCTGAGCGCCGCTGTGCCAATGATGGCAATTCCAGAGAAAATACTGATAAGCGGTAATAAAGATCTGAGCGAAAAGTGCCTTTTTCTGCATCCTCTTTTAACGCTCTATTGGTCGCGGCAATGATGCGCACATTGACCTTGCTGGTTTTGGTATCACCAATTTTTATAAAAGTCTGGCTTTCCAATACCCTGAGTAATTTGGCTTGTAAATCAATATTCATTTCCCCGATTTCATCCAGAAAAAGCGTTCCTTCATTAGCCTCTTCGAGCAAGCCCTTTTTATCTTTAGAAGCGCCCGTAAAGGCCCCCTCTTTGTATCCGAAAAGTTCGCTCTCTAAAAGTTCGGGATTGAAACCACTGCAATTTAAGGCGACAAATGGCTTGAGCGACCGATCGCTCGCGTGATGGATGGCCTAAAATTCGGTCTGTTCGTAAACGAGTGGTTGTGCGTTTATAAAATAATCTGGATCGAAAAGCATGGCCGTGCAAAGACAATTGCATTTTCCTTTACGCTGGAGAATATCATAGTTTACACACGATTTACAGCCCTCCCAAAACTGCTCATCGTGGGTGATTTCCGCAAAACTTACCGGTAGAAAACCCAGTTTTGAGTTCATACGCATGATGGCTGGTCCGGAAGTGATACTGAAAATTTTAGCATCGGGATATAAACGTCTGGAAAGCTTAAAAATCCTGTTCTTAATGGCTCTGGCCACTCCGGAATTTCTGAACTTTGGTGCTACGATAAGCCCAGAGTTGGATACAAAACGATCATTCTCCCAGCATTCCAAATAGGAAAAACCTACCCATTCTCCATTGCTGGTCAGCGCAACCACCGCCTTTCCGCCAAGGATCTTACTTTCGACCGATTCAAAGCTACGGCGTGAGATTCCACTGCCCCTGGCCAATGCACTCTGGTAAGTCTCCTCGATGATCTCGTTTATAAATTTAATATCCCGCTCATCGGCTATTCGTATAAATATAATCTGGTTATCCATTATCTTAAAATTTCATGCCATGGCCGTTACAAAGGGAATGCCTAAGCCATGAGAAATTACAATTATGCCGCTCAGAGGCAAAAAAGGCATACATTTTTTTCTGTTGAGAAAAATTTCGTTCAATATCACTGCACCAAAATGAAAAGGAAAGTTTTCATTTTGGAAGGTTGCATAGCGGCAAACTGTACAAAACAAAAAACCAATTCTTCGGAATCGCAAATGGCACAGGTTTGGTATTAGAAATCCAAAAAACAAAAAATGTTAACCGTAGAAAAAATTGGAGACACTTCCATGTATTCCCTGAAGTAAGTACTCGATAATATTATATTTTATAACAGAAATGGACCAGGGCGAACAGAATTTCGGTATTAATGGGCAAAAGATTTTAGGAAAAACCTGGTCAGCGACCTTCAGCGAGAATTTGAAAGGGTGGTTTATTTATATGTACCAATCACAGCAAAACATGTAATTAATGATAAATCAATCTTACAAAAACGCAATACTAACTTTTGTAACAATTCCTCAACACTAAAATATTAGGCTATATTTGATTTTAATCATAAAATATCTTAATATATATCAAAATGATCAAAAGCCTTTTAATGATATCCTTCATGTTTTTAATTGGTTGTCAAAATAAAAAAGCTAGCCTAAACTCAAAATGGGAAAAAATGGAAAGTCCACTTGCCTCATCAATAAGAAGCCTAGCAGAAGCAGATGATCATATCCTTTACGTTGCTACTACTTCGGGTATTTTCAAATCAAACGATGGTGGCAAAAATTGGAAAAGTTGCGGGTTATAAGGAAAGGTAGTTGACCAAATTATCGTTACAAGCTCTGGTACGCTCTTGGCTGGTGTGTATCGTTCTGGTTTATATCGATCAGATGATAAGGGTATAAATTGGTCATTGATAGGATTTGATAAAAATGTTTATTTATACTCTATAATACAAAATATAGAAAACCAACTTTTTTTAACAGCAGCATTTATTGGCGAAGGCAATAACAATAATATTGCTACTGGAGTATTTAAGTCTGATGACGATGGAAGGTCATGGTCCCAAACTTCCTTTAAAAAGTTGGATCCAATTAATCTAAGCCAAACAAGCAAAGGAATTTTAATTGTTTCTACAAAAAAAGCTTCATATATTTCTAAAAACAAAGGGAAGAATTGGCTGCTGGCAGGAAAAGGTCTCCCTACCCATATTCCTATATCTGGGGTGGTAGAATTCAATAATTTGCTGTTTGCATCACTTGGCGATCGTCAAGAAGAAAGTGGAAAAGTTCGAGGAGGCATATACTTTTCAAGAGATGATGGTTTAACTTGGTATCGAAGTGATAAGGGCATTGATACAAATTCACCAATCAGTTCGATTTTACTTCAAGACACAAGTCTTTACGCATCAGCAGGGTACGAACAAATAAATGGGGAAGTTGGTGTTTACAAATCTGTAGATAAAGGAAAGACATGGGTAATGGAAGAACTAAATGGGCAAATATGTAGATTCATAATGAGAATTAAGAGTGGTCAACTTGTTGTAGGAACGAATGGTAGAAGTCTGTATTTTTCAGATAAAATTGGAAATAAATTCTCACAAGTCGGGAATGGAATAGACAACTGGGAAACTTTCAGAATTACAGGAGGCACATCCAATATTTTTGCAAGCGGCAATGGAATTTGGAAATTTTCCTTGAGCTCAAAACATTGGAAGCTGATACGAAAAGATGGGGGTACCGATGTTGCCACGACCTCAAACGGTAACTTATTAATTTTCGAAAAAAATAAAATTTTAATCTCTGATGATGAAGGTAAAACTTGGCGTGGTGTAAAAGATATAAAAGGTGATTATGCAATCTTCAAACACCTCTCTGAAAAAATAATTGTTGTCAGTATAAGTAATAATGGCACTTGGTCTTCCATAGATAATGGTAAAACATGGAAGAAATATATTTTAAACGGTTATACGAATTTTTCCACGCGTACTGCTGCATTGAATAGTCAACAGACTTTAATTATTAGTGGAAATAATGGCTCACCCTTCACATTAAGATCTAAAAATAAAAGTACATTCTTTAAGAGAGTCAAATCTTTAGATTCTTTGGAGATTTGGGATTTTGCGACCACCAAAGATGTCATTTATGCGGGAACATATGCTCATGGGGTATATAAATCCATAGATGATGGATTAACTTGGTCGGCAACCAACAATGGATTGAAAGTAAAAAATGAATATGTTACAGTAACCTCAATCACTCCAATAAATTTTAAAATCATCATTTGTACTACTTTGGATAAAGGAATTTTTATAACTAAAGATGGAGGCAAAAACTGGAATCCATATACTGAAGGATTAAAAGACGAAAATTTTTGGACATTATTTTACGACCCTTTCAAAAGGATAATATATACAGCGTGCCCATCAGGCATATACAAAAGAAAAATTCAATAATACCCAAAAAAAAGAGCTAGATTTTTAATACTAAAAGCTTATTTAATATAAGTTTTGTCTCAAAAAACGAATGTATCCTCAGTAGCTGATTCAGAAATAAATATTTCTAGAAATTTAAAGCATTTGTAGATTTAAGAAAAATTAAACCGTCAAAAGTTTCATCTTGCACAATGGCCCTGGATGTATTTTCATCATCAAGTTTTGAAACGGAAAACGTTGCACCGATTTGACGCGTGGAGATAGACTTTTGTAACCATGATAAAACATCCGGATTTTGTTCAGAGCTCTTGAAATCCAACAGAAAATTATCCTTATCCAATTTATTAAAAGTGTATTCGATATATTTTTTATCGTTTTGTTCAACATAAAAGGTTTTTAATTGCTTAGTGTCCCGATCAGCAGCAGTTACATTTCCACGATAGAAACTCGTTCCTAATGCATAATAAAAAGCGCCATACGTCTTATTAAGCTCACTCCCCAAGCTTACGCCAGATGAATTATGGTTTTTCCTTATGTGGAGGTTATGGGCCAAGAGTATGGTATTGCACGCTTTATTTTGTTTATATATTCGTGTAAAGTTTTCAGCCATTGTTTTATCCCTAAACTCAGACTGGTCTTTTCCGGGGCCGATTATTTTGTGATTCACTCTTTGCACAATGGTGTGTAATCCATTTAAGATAGTTTCTGACTCTTTCGATTCCTGGATTCTTAAATTAATTTGTACTTTTAAAGTATTAAGATTTTCCAGTTCATTTTTAGAAAACTTTGTTTTTGAGTAATCTGCCAGAAGTTTCAAACCTTCTTTTTCATCCAAAGTCAACGGGTTTTTCAGTACAGTTTTGCCCACAAGTAGATCATAGATAATCATTGGAGCCTGCATATCACATCCATAAAACTTTATTTTATTTTCCTCAGGTTTGTTCTGATTGTAAGCTTTGAGCCATTCTACAGTTGCAATGAAATCCTTATTGTTGAACATCCAGAATCCCATAGCTTTGAGGGCAGTCTGAACTGATCCTTTTCCTTCGCAGATATATTCATTCATTGGTAACGTACTTGAATAATCGCATTCAAGCACAATCAGTTTATAATTGAGGTTTTCTACAAGGTTCTTAATTAATGATAATCTCAGGTCAATAAAATCTTTTGTTCCGTGCGTTGCCTCTCCGATGCCTATAACTTTATTTCCAATTAAGACTTTACCTAAAGATTCTTTACTGATGGTATAACCCTGACTATTATTTGAATCAATAGCGATTATTTCATTGTTTAGTTCATTAATTAAGTTTTTTTGGGCCAAAGCAGAAAAGCTGGTTGATATAAATAAAACTACTAGTACGGTCAAATTATTGAGCATAATGAGGAGATTGGTTCCTCGCTAACCTAGCAAAAAAATAATAATTTAAGAGCCCTAATCATCTTAAAATGTTGTCAGCACCCCTACACATCCGCAATACTATACTAGCCTATGGATTTCCGATGGGAAAATAAGATTGTTAATTTAGATATTGCCTCAAAAAACGCACATTATTTTCATGTTTAAGATAATTAGCAACTTTCGCCAATTCCTCAAATTAGTAATGAAAAAATTCAAAATTTGTCCATTAACGGCTACTGATTAAAAGCTCATCAAAAGATGGGCTTTTTTAGTTTAAAATTCAATATTCTTTCGCTAATCATAATCATGGTCTATGAAACCAAAAACTGCAAATCTACCTGGTTTTTAATTACGATTTGTTAACCCTTTGGTGCAGATTTGTTAACCCCTGCTTAACCCTTTCTATACCCATTGGTAACCCATTCGTAACCCTTTGGTAACCCATTCATAACCCTTTGGTAACCCCTTGCTTACTTAAAAGGTTAAGAAACCCTTAACAAGTACACTCCAAATGGTAAGGCAATATGAAATCAATCTGCTTGTAGGGAAAATCCAGTAATAAGGCTTACAAAGTAACTTTTGGAATATCATACCGATAAATCACAGCATTTTTCCCTTCGCTGATGCAATAGTAAGCTTTTCCATCCGGTGTGAAACCAATGGCCTCCCCTTGCGGTTCCATCTTATAGGGAAGTATTGTAGGTTTTCCCTTCAAGGTTTGGGCAATTGATTCTTTACCATTTCGCAGCCAATAATAAACGGCTGTATAGGTTTTTAGAATGATTTGCCGTCCATCACGAGATATATCTCCTGAAACTACATACTTGAACAGACCTCTGCCCGGGAGGAAAAGACTGCCCTGCTTTTTCATCGTAACAGTATCTTTGTTTTTGAAATTGAGGGATGCTGAATATATTCCGACGGTGTCCTGTCGTTTAGATACGATGATTAATTCTTTCGATATGGGATCGACCATTAAAGTTTCTGCATCTTGCGGACCATTGGGATATTTTAAATGAACGGCTTCACTTTCGATCTGCATTTTACCGGAATACTTGCCCGGTTCTGGAAACCTATAGACTGTAATGTATGGGCGGTTATTCGCATTGTCTCCAATATCGCCGAGATAGATATACCTTTTAGTTGTTACAGGGCCAGGGCCAATGGCAATATCTTCACAATCCGTTACACCTAAATGCTTTTTTGAAGCATGAGCTTTGAAATACAATGTTGATATTAAACTACCTTTAGCATTGATGGCAAAAAATCTGGAAGTATCTCCACTATCATTATGCACAAAGAATAAATTGTCGTTTAAAATTGATATGCCGGATATTTCGCTAAGATCAGCAGAAATTATTTTAGCCGGTGTATTTTGTGCAAATGTAAAGCGACTAAAACATATTAGCAGCAAAGTTAAAGTTGAAATTCTGGCAGGCATACATACAGTCAATCTATCTTTGTAAAAGTTCATTGCGGTTTTAGGGTTTGATATTTCGATAGCGAATTTGAACATCCTTTTTCTTACTATCAAGGGGGATGACAAATTAATGTTTACGAACAAAAAAAGAGCCTGATTTTGCATCAGGCTCTGTTGGATTCAAAATAATTAAAATTACCCATCACATTTGGCATTCGACAAATTATGCATTTGCTGTTAAGGTGGTTCCATCAAGGCTTAACGAATAAACTTTTAATGCTGCAGTTGTACCACCATCATTCGGCTGAGCCAAAATTGCACCGCCGGTGGTATACCTCGCACTGTGCAAATTACATTGTATGTAATTACTGGCTTGAATAAAACCAAGTGACCCACCTTGATGAGGGCAAACGGCCTGCGTTGCTACGAATGAAGTTGCTGCATTACCAGTTGCTGTGCGTATAAAGAGTATGCCACCAACTACTATAGATGCACCTACCGTTAATAATTGTGTAGAGAGGTTAACGCTTGCGCCGCCTGCTGGAGGCGTTACACCGCTCGGTCCGTTTGGCTGTGGGTCGTTACTTTTACTACCGCAACCAGCAAAGCAACTACCTGTGCAAACTAAGGCAACCCCTAAACCAAGAGATTTGATAAATTCGTTACGTTCCATTTTTTTTAGTTTTAGTATATGTTAGATTGAATGTTTTTATTCTTTGATTTATAAAGGGTAAAATTTCTGGAGATTGTAAAACCAAAGCGAACGCCTCCATTTGTCCATGATTTTTTAGTATCAGGAATGAAGCTGTTCTCAGAGATATATTCTGAATTCATAAAATTTAATGAAAATACATGGCCTCCTGTTTCAATTTCTAAACCAACGCCTAGAGGGTTATAAAATTTTTGCACTAATGTTTTAGGGCGATTTAAGCCATTCACAAGAGTATAATCGGCCACAAACGATAACCTTTTGGTTAATTTTATCCGCCCAGCGAAACCTAAACTGAACAAGCCTTCTGGGTCGTTTATTTCAACTGTATTTTTTCTTAACAGTAAGGCTGGCGCCAATTGTAAAGAAATTCTATCGGTTACTCTTCTTGAAATTAATGGTTGTAAAAAGTACGAAAAGCGATTACCGTAAGAAGCAAATTCAGTGGTAGCAAAAGGTTTTCGGGTTATCCATGCCATTTGAGCTAAAAAAGTAACATTTAAAGGGAAATTTTGGCCCGAACCTGAGTTTTGCTCAGCAATTTTATATTTAATAAAACCATTGTATAATTCATCATGCTTACTTCTACCTACACTTACGGTTAATTTATTAGTAATGCCATAATCAAAACCAATAAATAAATCGGAGGCAACATCTAAGCCGTAAAGGGTATGGCCACTTCCAAATTCACCGCCAATATCTCCGAAATGATGACGAATCCGCATATCCAAATCATGCGCCTTTTGTGTTTCTGTAGAATGAGAAAGTACAATTCTGGTCGATTTGAATGTAGAACTACTTTTTTTTGAGGTGGTAGTATCTGCTATTGTTTTCAATAGTGAATCTGCCGATTGGCCAAAAAGCGCAGTGCTTAATACCAAAAAAACGAGGATAATTGTAAAGTACTTGAACATTTTTTAGGGTTTATGAGTTAGGTTTCCATTCACTTTTACATTAATAACTTTAGCAATTTTTGTAAAAACAAGGGTTGGGATTTCGATATTATGGTCGGTGCATGCCACATCAAAATTTGCCGATATATTTGCTTGTTTATTTTTGACGATAATTTTTACAGGAATGCTTCTTGCTTTAGATTGCCCATGAATAGTTAAAGTTCCTTTGGCAACCGCACTATATTCCCCGTCATTTTTCCAATTTATATTTGGGTTTATTTTGCCTTTAAAAGATGCGGAAGGATACTTATTGCTTTCGAGATAATTTTCGTTAAAATGCTCCTGCATCAGTTTTTTTTCAAATTCGAAACTTTTTATTGCCACCTGAAAAGCAAAATCGCCTGTTGTAGCCACAACAACCGCTGCAGTTTTACTGCTTGATGCTTTAATATCTTCTATCGGTGTTTCTGAATAAAAAGATGTTGTTACATTGGATGCAAGGTAACTCTGTGCATTGACCGCCAAACATCTTAAAATAATAAAGGCAAGCAATACAGCTGCAATTACAAGTTTATTTACTTTCATGGTTATTTAATTTAATTACCAATGCATTTGAAAAAGGATACTCAAAACATTTTACAGAACAAAGCCACAGATTATGGTGCTGGTGCAACCGTTGTTGTTAAGGTTAACACCGGCCAAAAACCGGGTGCTGCCCCAACGCTAACACCTTTATTACTTCCTCTTACCAAATCTTGTCCGAAATAATAAAGTGGCCAGCCTTTATAAGTCATTTGTTTCTTTCCATATACATCTGTAACACCAATTAAATCCTTTGTAATAATTGATGGTAAACTTTTTAATTCTGCCTCATAAACCGGCCAAACGGTATTGTTACTTAAATCTGCTTTTGTAAAAGTGTTTTTATTGTTTTTATCAGGAGAAAAGGCATATAAGGTTCTGCCCATAGCATCGGTAAAATAACGGGTGTTGCCTGTACCTTCTACATAAGCTGAAGTATACATTTTTCCATTTAAACCGGTAAGTTGCATGTTGGCTAACATTAAAGAATAATCTGGCTTTGCTACAAACCAAATTCCGCCTATACCATCGCCTTTTACATCCGCAGCGGCTATATCGCTGGCATAATAATAAAGTGGATAACCTTTGTAAGTACTTTGTTTTCTTCCATCAGGTCTCGTAATTTCGCCAACCTGTGTTTTATCGAGATTAACATCTGTACTCACATCTGAAGCATAATATAGTGGCCAAGTGGCCTCACAACCGCCAGTACAATTGGCTGTACCACCCACATCTGAAGAGAAAAAATAAAGACTTTTGCCGGCTTTATCGGTTAGTATTGTTCCAAATTTAGCATCACTTGCTAATTGAATTCCTTTTTTCTCCACCATCGGTTCTTCATTAACCGTTTTCTTACAGGCAGAAATAAATAGCAAAACAAGGCAGCTAGTGGCCATTAGATTTTTTTTGAAGTCCATCATAACGTTTTAGTTTAAGGTTTGTAACTTTATTATCAGCATTACGTGGCAGCAACAAACAAGGTTGCCCAAACCAAAAAATATATCTTTAAGATTTTTTTTAAAAAAATGTGTGCAGGCAACCTTTACAAAAGAATCGCCGTATATCGTATTGAAAGGAGAATAAGTGAGCAAAAAGCTTAACAGCGAAGATTTACTGAATAGGCATATACAGGGTTGCATTAGAAATGAAAGAGATAGCCAGAAAGCGCTATATCAACACTTCTATAGCTTTGCTATGGGTATTTGTTTGCGTTATGCCAACAACAGGCTTGATGCTGCTGGAATACTAAACGAAGGTTTTTTTAAAGTTTTTAAAAATATTGTCCATTACGATCCTAATAAAGCGTTTTTACCTTGGATAGGAAAAATAATTACCAATACAGCAATTGATTTCTACCGTGCTAATTTGAAATTTGCTGCTCATGTAGAGCTCGATTCTATGGAAGCGTTAGCACCTGTTAGTTTACTAAACGACAGATTAGCATACGAAGATTTATTAAAGGTAATTCAATTGCTTAGTCCGGCATATCGCACTGTTTTTAACTTATTTGCTATAGATGGTTTTACACATGAGGAAATAGCTGAGATGCTAAACATTTCTGTCGGCACATCAAAATCAAACTTATTTAAGGCTAGAATAAAATTACAAGAACTATTAAAAACATTTGAAGAAACAAATCTAAGTGATTGGAAAACCAGCGAGAATACGCCGGTGATACAAATAGGGTTAAACACCAATATTTAATGAAAGAGGAAAAAGATATAGATACGTTATTTAAGGAGGGGCTTAAAAATCCGGAGATTCGGTTTGACGAGATGCACTGGGCTGCAATGGATAAAAAGCTGAATAAGGAAGGTAGGCGTAGTATCAGTCCGATTTTTTGGATAAGTACGATTGCGGCAATAGCAGCCATTTTAACAATCGTTTTTTTACTGAATAAACCTGATCAGAAACTTAGCGAGCAAACTGCTTTACAGCAAAAATGGAATAATGGAGCTAAAAGCCAAAAAGCTAAATCCTCAAAAATCCCTCATTTGAGCAATGATTTATCCGAAAGAAAAAATTCTGAAATAAAAATAATTGATGCAGTAAGAAATGGTTTGGATTATAAAAATAAAACCCAACTCAATCCTGTTCTCAGAAATGAACAAGTAACTGATTCTACAAGCGAATCGACTGATATTAAATTACTCGCCGATATAAAAAGTCAAAAATTAGCAGCTGGAAAAACTAACGTTGATTATAAGCTACAGAAAATAAAAACAGAAATAGGTTTTAAAAAATCAGCCATTTCATCGATTAACAAAACTGTTAACAAGCCGTCGCTTTCCTTAACCTTCAGCGTTGCTCCTGATTTAACCAGCGTAAAAGGCTCTAGTCAAAGCAGTTTAAGTGGCGGTATAGGTGTAGGAATCTCTTTATCTTTGAACAATAAATTAAGCATTAGCAGTGGCTTAGCATATGCCAAAAAACTTTACAATTCTGATTTTAGCCTTTATAAGCCAAACTCTAACTATGTTTTTAAAAACCAACCACTAAACATATACGCCAATTGCGATGTACTGGATATTCCGATTAATGTAAATTATAAAGTTTTAGGCAACAGTAGGAGCAGTTTAATCGTAACCACTGGATTATCAAGCTATTTGATGCTAAAGGAAAGATATAATTATACTTACGAGAATGAGTATACAAGTGGTCCGAAATCATACCAGGTTCACAACCAAAACAACCATTTGCTTGGTGTAGCCAATGTAGGTGTAACCTTTCAACACAAAATTAACAATAAATTCGCCGTAGGGATTAGCCCATTCATGAAAATTCCTCTAACCGAAATTGGTTATGGAAATTCTAAATTATCATCAGCTGGTGTCGCGGTTTCTTTGAATATGATGGATGTATTTAAAAAGAAATAGCTGGCAATAATTAAAAACTGAACAAAATTATTACAAATTACAAGAGGTACTAACGTTTAATTTGAAAGGTATTTTATTTAAATTTAACATTCTAATCATCTACATATGCTAAAATTAAATCTACTCATCGTATTGGTTATCTTTTGTTTAACCGTACAAGCGCAACAAGCCCGTGATTTCAAGTACGGCCATTATTACACTTCCAACGGACAAAAAATGGAAGGCTTTTTATTTGTTCCTTCTTCTTTAAATTCGATAGTTTTTAAGAAAGATAATGAAACAGAGAAACAAACCATTGCTTTGGATAAAATACAATCTGTTGTATTATCTGGTGGAAGAGATAGTTTAGTGGTTAAAACCGAAAATAATAAAGCAAATAAACTTTATTTAGGAAGTATAGCTGCGTTAACCCCAACATCAAAATTTTATAGAAAATTTAATATTTATACAACTGCTGGTTCTGGAAGCGCAAGCATGAGTGCTGCTCCAACTATGCATGCTTCGGGCGGAAGGCCAATTTTTTCTAATACAAATTCCTTTTCAAACAGCGGAGGAAAGACTTCAATAGATGAAACTTTTATGTATGAAGAAGGGAATACAACTTATGAGTTAACCAAGAAAAATTATATCGACGTTCTGAGTAAAGCCTTTGCTGATAATCAGGTTTTAACTAAACAATTTCAATCTAAATATTTAGGTTTTGATGATTTAGCTATGATTTTTCAAAAATATAATGAAGATAAAAAATCTAATTAGTACTTATTATAAGCAAAAGGGTAATTAAAGTTTAATACCTAAAAAAAGAGCAGGCATTGTTGCCTGCTCTTTTTTTAACCTCTTATTGATATCCAGGATTCTGACCGAATTCTGCTCCATTCAACAAAGCATTTAATTCGGTTAAAGGCACTGGCCTTAATCGATGAAAGGCTTGTACCGCTGTAATATCCGGATTTGCAGATTTGATACGGGCCACAAACTGCTCGCCTGTTAATGTACGTTTTAAATCAAACCATCTTATTTGCTCACCACAAAGTTCTCTTGCACGCTCATCTAAAATGAAATCTATACCACCGCCTTGTACTGCAGCAGCTGTTGTTTGCATAGCCGCAGTTTGATTAACAGGTGTTTTAACTGCTGCACGTGTACGCAATACGTTTAACTGAGTTGCTGCTGCGCCGTAATTTCCAAGTTGAAATTCTGCCTCTGCAGAAATTAAATACATTTCTCCCAAGCGCATCACAATCACATCATTAAAACCAGGCTGAGAATTTGGAACAGTCCTGTTATTATCTAAAAACTTTTTTAAAGCAACAAAATCTGTTAGCGATTTAATGGTGCCATTAGCGTTGTACAAATCATCTCTATCTACAACTACATAAGGCTTTGTTGCTTTGTCGGCAACAATATTTTTAGTAATCTGTAAAGAAAGTCCGGTTCCACTAACAACGGTTGCACCAACAACGCTGGCGGCTTTACCATAAGTAGCAGCCTGAGCGGCAGTCCACGTAAATGCTGTTGAGCCACTTGTTGTAGAATTTGCCAACCAGTTTTCCTGAAAGCTTGCTGCGTAACGGGCATCAATTTGCTCATTAAAAAGATCTAAAAGAAAACGAGTTGGTTGCAAGCGGCGTTGTCCATCAAACCCGTATGGAATGCTTTGAACTAAACCAGGTTTATTGCTGTATTGCGTTAAGTACCAGGCATGTAATCTGTTTGCATTCCCATCATAATCAATTGCCGTATTTGTAGAATTACTGATGATGTATAATGCTTCCTTGTTATTTTTATTATTTGCCGGATTCCAAAGTTCAGCAGGACTTGCCCATAAATCAGTTCCAATCTCAGCTTTGCGTGTAATTACTTCGTTTGCAGTATTTCGTGCAAGGGTAAAATATTCTGTGCGTTCTGTTCCGGTTGCATAATATGCCCTTGATAAATATGCTCTGGCTAAAAAACCAAGTGCGGCCTTTTTTGATGCACGACTATATTCAGCACCCCAGAAAGAAGAAACCGGTAGGTTATCTGCAGCAAATTTTAAATCACTAATTATTAAATCGTAAAAAGCACTTACCGGACTCCGTGTTGCGGTTAATTCTACTGTTGTTGTTTCCTGCGTACGTAAATTAACACCACCCCACTGCTCTACAATATGCCAGTAATAAAATCCACGGAGAAATCTTAATTCTCCTAAACGGCGGTTTTTTTCTGCCACGTCGGTAAAACCAGCACTTTCTATGCGATTTATTCCGGCGTTGCACAGGTTTACAGCTCTGTAAAATAACCTGAAAACTGCTAAAGAAGAACTTGGTGTTGCACCAGATAAACCTTCATAACGTGTAAGCTGATTTGCATAGTTGGCCTTATTTGCGTTAAACCATAAATCAGTTCCACCTTCTGAAACCAATAAACCATCTTCTTTACCGTACCAGGCACGCTGCTCCTGATAAGCGCCGTTAACAGCTGTAACAAACCCTTGTGGTGTTGTCCAGGTTGCATCAGCAGTTGCACCACCCGGATTTACCTCATCCAGGCGTTTTTCGCAAGAAACTAAACAGGCTGATAAAAGCGCTGCGAACAAAAATATATTCCTTTTCATGATAATTTCTTAAATGTTATAAATCTAAATTGAAACCAAATACAAACTGGCGGCTCAATGGTGATGATTCTGCACCGCCACGCTCCGGATCGTAATCTCTCAGTAATTTATTTTTTGAATACGTAAAGATGTTTGAACCTGTTGCATAAGCTCTTAACGAACCTATTTTCAATTTATCAGTAATGCTTTTTGGTAAGGTGTAACCTAACTGTATGTTCTTAATTTTAAAGAATGAGCCATCGATATACAATAACGACTGGTATTGATTTGGGTAAATGCTTGATAGACCGTTACCCTGACGAGGGCGAGGGAAATCATTAGAAGGGTTATTGATGGTCCAATAATCAAAGTTATCCGGTCCGTTGGCTACACCGCCCGGATTGTATCTCCCAACAAATTCTGCCTTAACGGTTTGCCCATATCTTGCGATTAAGAAAATACTTAGATCCAGGTTTTTATACCTGAAATTATTTTGCAAGCCACCAAACCATTTTGGCTGAATACCACCAATAATTTGTCTATCATTTGTAGGATCAAGGATACCATCTCCGTTTACATCTTCCAATTTGATGTCTCCAAATCTAAAAGCCTGTCCAGCTAAGCTTAAAGCACCTGGGTTTTCGTTTAATTGCCAAATTCCTAACTTTTTGTAGGTATAAAACACTTTAACCTGCGAGCCTATAAATAGTGAATTCTCTTCCGGATTATTCGAGGCTACAATATTTCTTCCATCAATTAGAGCTGTAATTCTTTCTTTGTTACGAGAAAAGGTTGCAGTTGTGCTCCATGTAAAATGTTTAGTTTGGAAATTAACAGTTGTTAAACTTGCGTTGATACCGCTGTTTAGTGTTGCACCAATATTTTGCGTGATGGTACTTTGTCCGCTTGTTAGTGGAAGCCCTCTGCTTAAGATAATATCTGTTGTTTTAGTACGATACAATTCAAGTGAACCAGAAATTCGGTTGTTGAACAAACCAATGTCTAATCCAGTATTTAAGGTTGCCGAACGTTCCCAACCTAGATCGGGGTTGGCTACTGCACCACTAAAACCAAATGCAGGCACCGGTACTTCGCCAAAACCCATGGGTACCGTTGTTATTAAACTTTGAGAACCATAAGGAGAAACACTGCCCGAATTACCCGCAGCACCGTAACTTGCCCTCAACTTTAAATTGCTAATTTGTTTAAGGTTTTTCATGAAAGCCTCGCTGCTGATTACCCAACCAACAGATGCTGATGCAAAATCATCCCACTTTCTGCCTGGCGCAAGAACCGAAGCACCATCCCAGCGTTGGGTTGCCTGGAAAAGATATTTACCATCATAGCTATAATTTAATCGCCCTGCAAAAGCCAATAAATCGAACCTTGTAAAGCCCGAAGTTGTAACCCTGCTTGATGCTTCAGTACCAAAAAGATTGTTGAAACCTTGTGAAGGCAATACCTGTCTAATCCCTGTTGCAGAATTTACATCGGCGTCGCTGTGGATATAGCTTGATAATGCCGTTACGGTAAAATTGTGTTTATTTATCGATTTATTATAAGTGATAACATTATCCCAGTTGTAGTATCTTCCATTATTATTGGTAAGCGAGGCTGATGCATACCTTACCGTATTTTGGGCATTTGAAAATTGATCGTTAAATACTCCTCTTCTACTGTTGCTAAGTACCGTACCAAAATTCATCCGGTAGGTTAAACCTTTTATTGGCGTTAGTTCTGCAAAACCCGTTGCGTTTACTTCAGTTCCTAAGTTTTCATCAATCGCGGCGCCTGGTCTTTCATCTGTTAGCGGACTCAAAGCCGTATTACCCGTTGCAAAACCGCCCATCGGAAAGATATTGATGCTTCCATCTGCATTATAAGGTGTACCAAATGGTAGAGCCGTTAAAGCAGCAGATAATGGATCCCGGCGGGCATTGGTTTTACTGTAAGCTAACTGACCAGTAATACCTGCCTTAAACCAATTATTCACTTTGTGTTCGATATTATAACGAAAGTTGTACCGGTTATAATCATTATTTCTAAGCGCACCTTCTTCGTTAAAATAACCTAATGAGAATAATGCTTTAGTTGCTTCAGAACCACCTCTTATAGAAACCGTATGACTTTGTTGTCTACCATTTTGGATAGCCAAATCCATCCAGTTTACAAATGCACCTGCCTGAATGGCTGCTAATTCGCCTGCGCCATTAAATATTTGCGCATCAGTTTGCGTAATTACGCCTGCATCATTTCTAAAAGATTCTCTCCTTAGGGTTAAATAATCTTCACCCTGGCGTGGTGTTGGAAATGCAGTTTCACCATTAATACCGTAATAGCCATTATAAGAAATTTTTGGTTTTCCTGATGTTCCCTTTTTTGTAGTGATGATAACCACACCATTTGCACCTTGCGAACCGTAAATTGCTGTTGAAGATGCATCTTGTAATACATCAATAGTTTCGATATCGTTCGGGTTGATGTTATTGATACTGCCGCCATTCTGAACACCATCTATAACATATAAAGGCGATGGGTTATTGGAAATTGAACGTGTTCCCCTTATCTGAATGTTTACACCAGCACCTGCACTACCGCTACTTCGGGTAATATCAACTCCTGCAGCTCTACCCTGTATTGCTTCTATAGCATTATGTGTGGGTGCTTTCACAATATCAGCAGCTTTTACTGAGGCCACGGCTCCGGTTAAATCTCTACGTTTAATGGTTCCGAAACCGACAACAACAACTTCATCTAAATCATTCGTCTGCGAAACCATGTTAACTTTTATGTTCTGATCCGTAGGTTGAATAACAATAGACTGATCTATGTATCCCACATATCTAATGACCAATGTGTATGCTTTATCGCTAGTAACATCAATTGTAAATTTACCATTAACATCACTAATGGCTTTTGCATCAGCACCAGTAACAGAAATATTTGCACCAGGAATTGTAGTTGTAGTGCCCGACTCAAAGATTGTTCCACTGAGTTTTCGGGTTTGCGCCTGTACAGTAAAAACTGCCAGCAATAGCATGCAAGCGAGGTAAAGTCTGTTCATATTTATATTTGGTTTTTTAGTTTAACCTTAATTAACATTATAAACGTTAATTAAACGCTTATCAAATATAAAAACAATATTTATTAGTGCACAACATATCTTATTCCAAACAAGAGTAAAATTTATGTTGTAAAACAAAAAGCCACGTTTCCGTAGCTTTGAGTATTAATTATTTGGGATGTGAATTTCCTTGATTAAGACGTTATTTCTAAAACTTTAGTCCTGTTATCTATAATATCATTAAAAATTGGTTCGCTTTCTGTGTATTTATTTAAAAGGAAGATTTGATTTTCTGCTCTGTTTAGATTATGCCTTGGATTAGTAATTTTATAATAAACATCTCCAGATAAAAAATCGGTTAAGAAACGAATGGCTTGCATAAAAATCATGAACTTACCACTGTAAATAAAAAGTTGCTTTTCTGATGTATTTAAAATTTTATCCATTTCTTCCATGTAGCCTTTATAAATAGCGGCAAACATTTCAGGTCTGATTTTAATATTATCGAAATCTAACTCTTCTTCATTTGATGGAGAAAGGTAAGTTCGCATCATATCGCCCACATCGCTAATAAAAAAACCTGGCATAACCGTATCTAAATCTATAACACAAATACCACGTCCGTTATCTTTATCTAAGAGTACGTTGCTAATTTTAGTATCATGATGAATTACCCTTACCGTTAATTCTTGATTTTCTGTAACCCGATTGAAGATATTTACGATGTAGAAATGCCTATCTATCTCTTTTATTGCCCATTCAGCAGCATCTAACCTTTGTTTGCTAGCTATAGATAACGCATGTTGATATTGAGTTACCCTGAAAGGCAGATTATGAAAATCCTGAATAGAAATTTTTAGTTTTTCGGGATTGAATGCTTCTAGCATACGCGTAAACTTACCGAATTGTTTTGCCGCATGATAAGCCTGATCTGCATGTTGAACCTCATCAATAGTTATTGAGTTGGCTACGTATGGAAAAAGCCTGTAAGCATTTCCGTTAAACTCTAAAACAGAATCGCCATTATTAGTTTGCACGGGGCCGACAAAAAAATACTTTGGAGCTACCCTATCCAGATAATGCTTAATCATCAGAATATTATCCGATATATCCTTTGGTGTAGAAAACACATGGGTATTTATCTTTTGAAGAATATAATCTCCAGCAGGAGATGAAATTTTCCATGTATTATTAATCAAACCGCTCCCGAAAGGTTTGTAACTGGCATCTGTTTCATCCAATCCAAACCTTTCCAATACTTCTTCAATCATATAACTTACTAAATCTACTCATTAATTTATTTGTTGTTTATGTGTTTAGCATTGCCGTTATGAATGAAAAACTCAAGTTCATAACGGCAATATAAAATGCCAGACTAATTATACAACATTTTACTAAAAGCCACTATCATCTAATGCAAATGTATTTTTTCGCTCCTTCCATTTACCTTTAGTAAAATCAGGGAATTTTTGTGGCATATTTCCTTCTTTTAAAGATTTAGTAGAAAGCGGTACAATTACACTCATGGTAACTGAATCGTAAACATCAATCGGTGTTTGTTTTTTCTGTTTTACTGCCTGAATAAATCCATTAAAAACAAACCAATCCATACCACCATGCCCTGCACCAACGGCTTCCTTTTCGTATTTTTTCCAAAGTGGATGATCGTATTTTTCAAACCATTCTTTAACTGGCTCCCATTTATCATTGCCCTTGGAATTTTTTTCGATATAGATTGATTTGTTTACATCCATCCAAATTCCATCCGTTCCCTGAACCCTAAATCCGATAGAATATGGGCGTGGCAAATGCGTATCATGACTTAATAAAACAGTTTCACCGTTTGCGCAATTTAATAGCGTTGTGGTTACATCACCATTTTTATAATTTATTTTTGCGTTTGGATGACCTGGCGACATATCTTCAACGTAAGCGGCTAAACCTCTGGCTTTTGAACTAAACGAGACCAGATTTGTAAAGCGATTACCTCTGTTTATATCCACATACTGCATAATCGGACCAACACCATGCGTTGGGTACAGATCTCCATCTTGGTCTATATTGAATTGCGTTCTCCATTGTGCTTCACTCAATGCTTTCGGACCATATTCAACACCATTACCGTAATAAGATTTTCCATCGTTAAAAAGTACATTTCTTAAGTTATGCTGATAACCGCCTTCTAAGTGAATCAGTTCGCCAAAAACGCCTTGCCTAACCATATTCAAAGCTGCCATAACATCTCTGCGGTAGCAAACATTTTCTAAAGTCATATATGGCATACCTGTTTTTTCAGAGGTATTTACAATATCCCAATGATCTTGAACAGTTAAGCCTGCAATAACCTCGCAGCCCACATATTTACCTGATTTCATTGCATCAATGGCTTGGTCTTTATGAAACTGCCAAGGTGTTGCAATAATTACTGCATCGATATCCTTTCTATCTAAAAGTTTTTTGTAAGCATCAGCCCCGCCTGTATATTCTGTGGCAGCAGGCCTGCCTTTTTTAGCAATAAAAGCACGGCAAATTTTAAGTGAGCTTTCCTGTGTATCGCAAATGGCTACAATTTCCACATCATCTCTTAATGTACCTTCAGAAATATGACTCATACCTCTTGCACCTACACCAATGTAACCAAGTCTAACCTTGGTATTGTCAGATTTTGCAAAAAGTGTTCCGCCAGGTAAAATTGTAATTCCTGCTGCAGTAATTGTACTGTTTTTAATAAACGCTCTACGTTCCATTATTCTTTTATTTTATAGGTGATTATTATTTTACTGTAAACACATCAATTTCCGCTAAAAAAGTATGTTTAGTGGTTCCTGTCTGACTTTCAGTAGCAGTTAATTTAATATAACGGTAAGCATTAGCCGAGGATACCGGGAAAGTTTGCGGATCGTTAGTGATTGCAAAATTGAACGTTCCAAGGCTGGTAAAAGTTGTTCCATTTGTACTGCCTTCTAAATTAAACTTTTTCATTCCCGATCTGTTTGGTGTTGCCGCCTGCCTGTTGGTAACCACTACAGCAACTAATTTACTTTCTTTTTTCATATCTAAAAGTACCCAATGCGGATAATCTGGATTCGTTACCGTGTAATCAGTATGCCAATAGGTTGCAATATTATTATCAAGCAAGGCTGATGCTTTACCTGTATTTTCATAACCATCTGGGGTTTCGCTATCTGCGGTTGCTGTCCAGGTTGTTTTATCAGCTTTGATGGCTGTAGATTTATCTTCAAACAAAATGCTTTCTGCCTTATCGCAGGATGCAGTTAGCAAAGCGATGCCTATTAAAAGGCTTAATACAATCTTTTTCATCTTGATATTATTTTTTAGGAAGGTTATTAAAATTAATTTCTGGCTTGATGCCATTTGTTGTTCTGGTAAAGTTTTGGTTTACTGGAATGTATTGATCAAAGAAGCCACCGTTTTTTAAGTAAAATGTTCCATTATCAATACCACCTGCATAATCCATTCTTTGCTTGTTGGTAACAGTAGCATCACCCGTTAGCTTAGCTGCTTTAAGTTCAATCCAAACGCCATCATTAGTACAAATCCATTGATTATTGGTTAACATTTTTCTACCCATGTATCCGTTATAATCATAGAAATTCTCTAAAAACGAATGTAAACCAGTTAAATAGGTGTCGGTCAATGGTCTTTTCCATGTACACATAAAACGCCAGCTATTGGCTTCCGGCTCGAAAAACCAAGCTGAATAAAGCGTATTTCCGGCACCATCAGGCTTTGCCTGAGTCAAAAATTTATAGGTTACCCCGGCTTTCCAGTTGTAAACAACATAGCTTTGGCCGCCTGTACCTTCGCCGCCAAAGCGTTGTACAGTTACACCTTGGCCTTGAGATGTCGCTTCAGTAATTCCGGTACTTGGGTCCCAAACCGAGAATAATACCCATCTATCGTTAGCTCTGCTTTGAATTCCAAAATAGCCTTGTCCAAAACCATTTGCCATGAAATAAGAACCTGGCGAATCTTCGCCAACAGGAACAGTTAGTTCATTGTAGAACCATTCGGCATTTGTTGACGCCGGCAAAGTATAACCCAGGTGAACAGATGGGCCTCTACGCGACCAGTAGTAATTTTCGGGATCATTAGCGAAAATTAAATTTGCAGCAGTTGTACCGCCAACAACTAAGTCTGAAATCTCTGCAAAACTACTTCCGGTTTTTGATATGCCCTGAATTTCTACTTTTACATAACCTTCTTTGGCTACATTAATTTTTCCAACGTAAACATTTTTAAGCTCGCTGTTTGATGCCGTCACTTTATTCGTTACGCCGTTTGCAGTTACGTTAAATTGACTGGTTCCACCTGCAACTTTAAGTTTCAGGCCTAATTTTAATTCTCCGGCTTGTTGAACTCTAAAATAAACCACGCTAATGGTTTTATCACTTGTCCAGCCTGTTAAACCAGTTTTTTCAATTGTTTCTGCTGCGGCTTTGGTTTGAATAAATGCATTTCCTCCAAATGGAACTAAAATACCATCGATAGTTTCAGGTACAGTTTCTGTTTTTGGCTTTTCAATAATATCTTTTTTCTTACAAGCCAATACAGTTAGTGTACAGAAAAGTAACATCAATGGTCCATAAATCCTCAGCATTTTATTAAAATTTAACTTTTTCATAAAAAAGAGGTTAAGGATTTTGAGTTAATGCAGGATTTTTATTTATCTCCGTTAGCGGAATAAATGATACAACGCGATTATCAAAAGCGGTAACCGTTTGATTAACATTACCATTTACTGCTTGTGTACCAGGATAATTCCTAACCATCGGACGTCCGTTTCTAAATAAATCGTAAGCACGTTGACCTTCGAAAGCATGTTCCAGCCATCTTTCTTCTAATACTACATCAAGAATACTTTTAGCGGAAGCTGCAACCGAAGCGATTGTGTGTGTAGTAATGCCCGCTCTTGTACGGATAATATTTACATCATCAAGTGCAAGTTGTGCATTGCCCAATTTAGCATTAGCCTCAGCACGGTTTAAATACATTTCTGCTAACCTTAAATAAACTGGCGAACTTAAATTAACAATACCCTCTTGTAAATTATACTTATTAATATAGTGCATTGGCGTGTTAGGAGTAACCTTAGTATTATTTTGCACCACACCATTTACTCTATAGCTAGAGATAAAGCTTAGTCTTCTATCAGCAGGGTTAAGCGATAAGAAATCATAGTACTTTTTAGATGCATATATTTCGCCCCAACCGCTGAATGCCTGGTTTTGTGCTACACCATTTGCATCGCCACTGTAATACATCGAACCGATTGCAGAATAACCTCTATCCTCTGTTTTAATGTGCCTGGTACAGAAAATGGTTTCCTTGTTGCCTTCCGGCGCAGCCCTGAAATACGTTTGATATTCTGAACCTTGCAACAGCGCATAACGACCAGAATTGATAACCAAATTTGCGTAATCGATAGCTTTTTGGTTATTTTCCTGATAAAGATAAACTCTTGATAATAATGCATAAGCCACTTCTTTAGATGCAAAAGGATTAGTTTTGGCAACAGACATTAAACTTGCAGCCTTAATTAAATCTGCAATTACAAATTCGTAAACAGCCGAAACTTTGCTGCGAGGTAAGGTTAACTTTTGTTCTTCAGTTAAACCCTCTTTTAAAATTGGAATACCCGCATTATCTCCTGCATTCTGACTAAAAGGTCGGCCAAAAACCCGAACCAAATTGAAATGCATCATGGCTCTTATGTAAAGATTTTCTCCCTTTAATTGCCTAAGATCTGCAGTGGCATTATCGTCTATTTTTTCGATAATTTTATTTGCGGCACCTGCAGCTTTGTAAGATTGACTCCAAAATAATGAGGCATGCGAAGAGTTGATTAGGTGCGTGTATTTATACAAATTGGAAAGGTCATCTGATGAATTTTGTCCTTGAGCAATTTCATCAGAAGGATATTCTGTTAAAAAATGACCGCTTCTAACATAGTTTAAATCTTTAAACAATGCATAAGTACCAATGGTTGCGGTTTCAATATCTCCTGCGTTAGTTAGGGCGGAGTTTTCGTCGATTTGTGTTGATGGAAAATATTCTTTTCTGCAAGATGAAGTGCCTAAAACCGTAGTTAAAATGGCTGCGAAAATTATCGTATTCTTTTTCATGATTTTAACGATTTAAGAATTAGAATGAAACATTTAAGCCAAACATAAATTTGCGGCTTGTTGGGTATTTGATACTTGAATCTCCTGATGCAAGATCAACTTCGGGGTCAGTACCAGAAAATTTAGTAAGCGTCCACAAGTTATCTCCACTTACAAAAATTCTTGCAGATTGAAATTTGATTTTTTTCATTAATGCATCTGGCAAGTTGTAGCCTAACGTAGCGTTACGAAGTCGTAAATAACTTCCATCTTCCAAATATCTTGTTGAAGTTTGGTTTGAAGCATCAGAACGACCGAACACTGGTTTTGGGTGTGTTGCAATGTCACCAGGTTTTTCCCATCTAGACCATCCTTTTGCCAAATTCATTTGGTTATAACTTTCGTATAAACCATCATTATCAAAATAAAAACGACTTGTGTTATAAACATAGTTACCCTGAACAAAATTAAAGAATGTACTTAACGTGAAATTTTTGTAAGCAAAGGTGTTGGTTAAACCGCCTGTAAATTTAGGTGCAGCAGTTTTACCGGTATAAACTCTTGATGCAAGGTTATACGTATTTGTATAAAGCACGTAACTGTTTCCATCTGCATCAGATATTGCATTTTGCCACAAAGGTCTTCCATCAGCTGGATTTACACCAGCCCAAACCGGCATAAACCATTCATCCATATTATGCCCAACACCGATTGGCTGTGTTGCACCAGCATAAACTTCAGAACGACCTTGATTTACTTCCAAAACCTTATTTCTATTCATTGCAATATTGAAATTGGTTTCCCAGGTAAAGTCTTTTCCTACAATATTTTTTGAATTGATGGATAGCTCCAAACCTCTGTTTCTAATTACACCAACATTTTCGTAAACGCCGCTGTAGCCTGTTGTAGCTGGTAATTCTCTAAAGAAAAGTAACGAAGAATTCTTTTTCTGATAAGCATCAATACTGATATCAATTCTCTTAAATAAACCAATTTCTAATCCAATATTTGCAGATTTTGATTTCTCCCAGGTTAAATTTGGATTTGCCATCTGACTTGGTGCAGCACCAGGCAAACCTGCGTAACTTGCACCAGAATTAATGTTATACAAACCCATTGATGCATAATATCCAATTCCATCTGCATTACCAGTTGTACCATAACTACCTCTAAGTTTTAAAAAGCTTATTGGCTTAATGTTTTCCATAAACTTTTCATTAGATATAATCCATGAAGCACCTAACTGGTAAAATGTTGCATCTGGGTTATTGCTACCAAAACGTGATGAATATTCGTTAACTACTGATGCAACTGCAAAGTATTTATCAGCAAGGCTATAATCTAGCTGACCTAAATATTTAATAAATTGATAATTATCATAGCCGCCAGATGGATTGCTGATGATATCAGTTGCGGTACTAAAAGCATCTCTTCCGGCCGGAAGCCCTTTAGCATTTGCACTATTTGAATCAGAATAACCCTTTTCAATCTCGCCAACCGCCAATGCACTAATGTTGTGCTTACCAAAGTTTACGTTATATCTTATTCTGTTTGATGATAAAAGCGTAGAAGAAAATGAATTACTTACATAAGCACTTCCATTATTTACAGCACCATCTTTAGTCCGTTTATCATAATATGAATTACTACGTAGATTAAAAATGTTAGCTCTGTTATAAGTAGAGATTGTTAAATTATCCAACAAAGTATAATCTAAATTCAAATCGGCGGTAGTTCTATAACTTCTTGCTTTTGAATAATTGTATTGCAAGGAGTGCAGAAAATTAGATCTATCTCTACCATACCAAGTTCCATATCTTGAATCTACAGGTGTTCCATCAGCATTGTAAGCTGCATCATAAGGTAAATTTAAATAAGATTGATAAACCGAACCTGCAGAATTGTAATTATCATTAATGTACAATCCATTTAAAAGTGCAGTAAGTTTAAGGCGTTTTGTTAATTGTGAAATAATGTTTGCCCTTAAACTATATTGTGTTTTATCGTTATAAATTTGGGTTCCCTCTTCTTTATAATAATTACCGGATAAGTAAAACTGAGTTTTTTCTGAACCACCACTTGCCGTTAATGTGTGGTTATTAATCATTCCTGTTCTGAAACCTAAATCCCACCAATCGGTATCATTATTTAAAACACCAGCTGCAGGCGTAAAAAATGTGCTTTGATAATTAAAAAGTTCCTGGGCATTCATCAGGCTAAAATTGCCCATGGTTGGATTAGCAAAACCAACAACAGAACTTAAATTAAATTTAGTTTCGCCATTTTTACCTTTTTTTGTTGTTACGATAATAACACCATTTGCGGCTCTTGAGCCATACAAACCCGTTGCAGCTGCATCGCGTAATACGGTAATCGTTTCAACATCAGCAGGGTTATAAGAACCGCCAATATTTCCATCAACTACATATAACGGACCAGTACTGGCATTTATCGTTCCTGCACCTCTAATTACAATGCTCGCACCTGATGTAGGATCGCCTGAAGCAGTTGATGCGACAACGCCTGGAACTTTACCTTGAATTAACGTTGCTAAGTTTACAGATGTTACATCATTTAGCTTTTCTCCGGAAACAACTGATACCGCACTGCTGAGTTCTGATTTCTTCTTAGCCGAATAACCAACAACAGTTACGGCATCTAAATCTGTTGTGCTTTCTACAAGAGAAACATTTAACGTATTAGTGGTAACTTTTATGCTTTGTGTGGTATAACCTATGCCCCTGAAAATTAAAGTCGAATTTCTGGAAGCGGTGATTTTATAAATTCCATCACCATTGGTTTGTACATTAAGATTTTTGCCCTGCTCATTAACATTAATGTTAGGAATTGGGTCGCCCTTTGAATCTTTGACTGTGCCAGTAATAGTTAATTCCTGTGCATATATACTAAGTACTGAGCTTAGTAGCGCAAAAAGTAGGAGTAATTTTTTCATTTTTTTAAGCTTGGTTAGTTAGTTTTTTGCATCAACTTGGTATTTGATGCTTAGTAATTTTTGGGAATTGCCTTTAACTTTCACTCCCTTATCGGATAAAATTTATTCATAATAGAAGTTTTGTTTGTGTGGTTAGCCTTAACTGTTTTGACCAAGGTAAGAGGAAGAAAGTAATGTTGAATATGAAAACTAAACGCAAACGTTTGATAAGATTATTGCGTAAAGCCCTATTAACACAGCTATTTTAAAAGGCCTGTAATTGTCTGCCTATTGTAAAAAGTGGAATAACTAAATATTATGTATGGAATACATATAAGTTTTTAGGAATGGTTAGAAAATTACTGAGGTGAAGTAACCGCATTAAAATTAATGCTGCGCAAACGTTTGAGAAAACTTGCATGAATGTATGCAAAAGGCAAAAATAAGGGCACAAATGTGTATTCATGTTCTATTAAACACGAATAATTTCATCAAAAGCATTATTTCAGGGCAAGCAATATTTCAATAAAATATTGCAAATTAAGGTTGATAGAGCAGCCAAATATCTTTAATTATATTGAGAAATTATTATTGAAGAATTATCTATTCTTCTGAATCCTGCTCAATATTTTCCAATAAAAAGCGTAGAAATAATTCACGATTATGTTGTGTTTCCAATGAGTTATCTGTTATAACTACAGAATTTGAGCTTTGAATCTTTGTTGAGTGGTTATCTGAATTTGAAGTTTGTAAAGTTGCCATAGTTTTGCCAATTGTTTTAATACATTAACTTATCAAACCTCTAAATGTTTAAGATTATTTTATTTTCTTGGTAACAATCCTGGTAGAAACGAATTGAAAATTTATTAATAAATAAAAACCAAATAGTTGTAGAGTTCGTAAGTAAGTACCAGAAACGAGTTTCAGGCAAAGCTTACAATGAAAAAAATTTACCTTTTATTTTTTCTATCATTCTTCACATTACTTTCTGTAAGTGCTAAAGTAATTGTGCCTGTTATTTGCAATACAATAAAATCTTTACCAAAAGAAGATTTAGAAAAAGAAAAAATTGAAACATCCAGCGAGGAAAAAAAAGAAACTGGAAGTTTAAAAACGACTGAATTTATACTGAATCAGTCGAGATGTGTTATTTTTTTAAAAAGAATTAAAATTTCCTTTTCAAATTACAATATCGTTCTTCCAATAATTTATTCCATTGTGCCTAAACAGCCTCCAAAAGCAGTTTATTTTTTCGAATAATTAAACAATTCCTTAAAATAAACTTAAATACAATGCTTAAAATTAAACAAATACTTTTAGCGGTACTATGTGTAGTATCACTATCTTTAACATTATCATCCTGCAAAAAAGATAGAAACTTTAACGACCCTTTAACTCCTGGACCAGACGTAAATTTCTATGCATTAACTGCAGATAGTAAACTGTTGCTTATAAATGCAAAAACACCATCAGCAGTTACCTCTCAGGTAAGCATTTCTGGCTTACAAACCGGAGAAACCATACTTGGAATCGATTTCAGACCGGCAACAGGCCAATTATATGGAATTGGTAGTACAAGCAGGTTATACGTTATTGACCAAAAAACCGGTATTGCAAGATCAATTTCTGCAGCTCCGTTTACACCAGCCTTAAGCGGAACTTCTGTTGCTTTTGATTTTAACCCAACAGTTGATAGGATTAGACTTGTAACTTCAAGCGGTCAAAACTTGCGTTTAAACCCAGAAACTGGAACTGTAGCCGCAACCGATGGCACAATTAACGGCGTAACAAATGCCAGAGTTACTGCAGCAGCTTATACACAAAATAAGGCAGGCGCTACAACTACCGTACTTTTTGATATTGATGTAGCCAACGATAAGCTTCATAAACAAGACCCACCAAATGATGGGAAACTTGTTGAAGTTGGTAGCTTAGGTTACGATGTAGAAGATGCAAGTGGTTTTGATATTAATCCTGATGGAACATCTGCTTTGGCTGCAATGTCAGTTGCCGGGACTTCATCACTATTTATTATCGATATCAACTCAGGAAAAGCTTCAAAAGTTGGTAATTTTAGTCAACAAATCACTGGTTTAGCAATTCCAACTGAACCTGTAGCTTATGCAATTTCATCAGCTAATGAACTATTGATATTTAATCATTTATCTACTACACCAACAATTATTACAAAACCAATTACCGGAATTCAAACTGGAGAAACCATTTTAGGCATTGATATGCGCCCAATTAACGGACAAATATTTGCACTAGGTAGCACCAGCAGAATTTACACGATTAATGCTTCATCAGGTGTTGCTGCTGCTGTAAATGCTAATCCTTTAACTACCCTTTTGGCTGGCACTCAATTTGGTTTTGATTTTAATCCATCTGTTGATAGAATTAGAATTGTAAGTAACACCGGACAGAATTTACGTTTTAACCCTGCCGATGGAACCGTGATTGTTGATGGTAGCATATCACTTTCGACTGCCGCAGTTACAGGCTCAGCTTATACAAATAATGTTGCTGCTGCTGCGTCAACTGTGCTTTATAACATAGATTCTACTGGCGATAGATTGTATAAACAAGATCCACCAAATGCTGGTACATTGGTAGATGTTGGCGCACTTGGAATTAATGTCGAGGCTGCAAATGGTTTTGATATTGGCTCAACTTCTGGTATTGCATATGGTTTATTTACAGTTGGTACAACTCAAAGAGTTTATACTGTTAACCTAACTACGGGAGCAGCAACCGCTTTAGGAACAGTTTCAACCTCAGCCAGAGCTTTTACAGTTGGCTTAGGATTTTAAGTTCTTCCCTCTAAATATAAATGTGAAAGCCTTGAAATTTATTTTTCAAGGCTTTCTTTTTTAAATCATCAATTCGTCCATAATTTCTAGCAGATATCCTATTTCAAATGGTTTCTGCACAATGGCATCTGGTCGGCAATTCGCATCATCAATATCTATCAAATTTGCCGAAATTAAAATAATTGGAATATTGGCGGTTTTTTCATGACTTTTTAAATAGTTGCAAACTATTCTTCCATCTATGTCGCCAATCCAAATATCAAGTAAAATTAAATCGGGTTTAAATTCTTCTATTACAAATTCTACATCAGTAATATTTAATACACCCTTTAACTCAAAATTCCTGTTTTCGAACAATAAGGGAAATACGGCTTGTAATTCACTATCATCATCTACAATTAATATCTTTTTATTCATAGCAAATTTTCATTTAACCATAACGAAAAGAATCAATTTTGGTTTCGGATATTTATAATAAACTGAAACCTCCAATTATTTTTATGAAATGTTGAAGTTAGAAACCTCCAAAGTATGTTCTTCTTCTACTTCCGATTGATAAGCCCAAGCCAGATAAATTATTCGCAACCAAACAATAAAGAATGGTAAACTTAGTATAGCTAATGATAAAGGATGCTTATGCGCCCAGTGCGGGAATAATAGCAATGGAAAGTTGCAGCATAAAACTAAAAGCGTTGGTAATAAAACCCTCTTTATTTGACTATCCTTTTCATACATAAACCATAAGCCAACGCCAATAATTGAAATTACGTAAGTACAATCTTCTGAACTTGTACTAAATAATACAGGAAACAGCAATGCTGATGATAGAATTAATAATCGAAATGTTTTTCCCTTAAAAGATGACCATTTAACGAATGGGATTAGAAAAATGAAAGCTCCAGGCATTAAAAATGCCAGGTTAGGAATATCATAATCGTAAATAAGTGATCTAAAGAAACCAATGATTGAAATAGGCACAGAGCCTTGAGTTGTATTCGTTAGATTCTTCTCAGCCAATGTAATAAACCATTCCTGATAAGATTCGAAAATAGTTAGCGGCGATGAGAAAAACATTGGTAAAGTAAAAAATACCACCGCCCATAATGCAGAATACAAAATGAAGCGAGGTTTATTTTTCACAAAAAAGAAAAATGCTAAACCCATTACACCATAAAGCTTAATAAAAGTGCCTAAAATAATCAGCATAGATGACCATAAACCTTTACTATTATTTAACCTGGTAAAACTTAAAATAATAAATGCTGCTGCAGTAGCATTAAATTGTTGGTTTAACATGGATTCGATAAGGCAAGGAATTGCGATATAGCCAATTATTACGCGTTTATCAGACTTTATGGGCAGTGTTTGCAAAGCATAAAACAGAATCACACAATTAAATACGTTCCAAAGTATTAAACCTAACCAATTTGGCAACATTGCAAATGGCGCAATAAACAAAGAAAACACTGGGCCATAATGATTTACATCATCATGAAATTGCGGATACTGAGCATAAAAAGATTGCTCAGCAAACAAATTCCTAAAAGTATTCTCAAATATTAGATAGTTATTAAATCGATGTGTTATGAGTGAATTTATTGCAAAGAATAATGCAATTGCAAGCCATATATAAAATATAATACCTTGCTTAGAAGTAGAAAAAGTTTTCCCTTTTCTAAGTAATTCAGGAAAGTTAATCATTGGTTAAAAAAGTAATAAGGATGTTACAAAGCAATATTAATTATAACATTTATCACTTCCAAATCATTAAGCACAAAAAAAACAACTGGTATAAGTAATCATACATTTTTATTCTAATTTTGAGTAGAATGATGTATTATATTCTTAATCAGAATATTAAGTTCCGCAAGGCAATTCAGTTTTCAAAAAAATATAAATGCCTATATTTGCAGTTCTAATCATGGCATGAATCTGAGGTTAACCTTTCCAAATAAGCTGAAATCCATTTTGATGAATAAACGATTTATAATAATCATTTATTTGCTTCTTGCTGTTATTTCGGGTATTAAGCAGTATAACCATAATACGTACAACAATTATCAGATTTATAAATACGTATATATCCATACTGTAGAAAATAAAAATCTATACTCAGAATATCCTGAATATTTAGATAGCAATCATTACGGACCGCTGTTTTCAATTTTTGTAGCTCCATTCGCTTTATTTCCTGATGCAATAGGTGCCGTTTTGTGGAACATGGCCAACGTAGTTTTGTTACTCTATGGGATTTTTAGTTTGCCAATATCTATTGATAAAAGAAAAATAATTGCCTGGATTTGTGCACATGAAACGCTAACAGCACTATTCAGCTTTCAGTTTAATATTGCCTTAACCGGATTAATTTTACTGAGTTTTTCTTACACAATAAGGCAGAAGGAAATACAATCAGCATTTTTCATCGCAATAGGAACATTAATTAAGCTTTATGGAATTGTAGGCTTGGCATTTTTCTTTTTCAGTAAGAATAAAATAAAATTTATAGGAGGAGGCATAATTGCCCTGGCGGTATTGTTTATACTACCAATGGTGATTTCCTCACCTAATTTCATCATACAAAGCTATTCTGACTGGTATAATTCATTGGTACATAAAAATGATATTAATGCATCATTAACTTCATTTCAAGATATTTCTGTAATGGGTATGGCTCGAAGAATTTCGGGAAATGTAAAATTAGAAAATGCCCCATTTTTATTAGGTGGAATTTTACTTTTTGCATTACCTTATACAAGATTAAAACAATATAAGTTTTTATCATTTCAGCTACTGCTCTTAGCTTCTACATTAATTTTCACGGTTATATTTAGCAGTGGATCTGAATCGCCAACTTATATTATCGCATTTGCAGGTGTTGCAGTGTGGTTCGTTACGCAACAAAAACCAAAACAAAACTGGATAATTGCACTATTTATTTTTACTTTTATTTTAACAAGCTTATCTCCTACTGATATTTTTCCGCATTCGGTTAAAGAATTCATTCGCCTATATTCGCTTAAAGCTTTACCTTGCATAATTATTTGGTTAACCATAATCTATCAAATGATGGTAGAAGACTTTGACGCTTACCCTACTGCCAATAAATGAATAAATTAGTTTCTATAGTAATTCCTGCTTACAACGAAGCCGACAATATTTTTGTAATTGCAGAAAGCATTAAACAGGTTTTTGCATCAATTAATTACAATTATGAAATTATTTTAGTTGATGATGGCAGTGCCGATAATACAATCGAAAAAATAAAAGAATACGCGTTACAACTTGATAATATTTTTTTTCTTGAATTTTCTAGAAACTTCGGCCATCAGCTTGCTGTAAAGGCTGGGATGGATTATGCATATGGAGACTGTGTAATTTCTATGGATTGCGACATGCAACATCCACCAGAACTTATACCAGAAATGCTTAAAAAGTGGGAAGAAGGCTTTGAAGTTGTTTATACCATTCGCGAAGAAGATAAAACACTTTCCAAAGGTAAACGGAGTTCATCGAGTTTATTTTACAAGACTTTAAACTGGCTATCTGATATTGAATTAGAATCTGGCGCAGCCGATTTCCGTTTACTAGATCAAAAAGTTGTAAATGTATTCCGAAATTTCCATGAAAATGAACCTTTTTTAAGAGGCTTGGTAAAATGGTTGGGCTTTAAGCAATTTGCAATCAAATATAATCCGGCAGCTCGTTTTTCCGGACAAAGTAAGTACACCCTAAAAAAAATGTTGAGGTTGGCGCTACATGGCGTAACTTCTTTTAGTATTAAACCTTTGTATTCTGCGGTTTATTTGGGCTTTACATTATCGTTTGCTTCAGTATTATACATCCCATATATTATTTATGCCTTTGCAAATGATGTTGAAGTTTCTGGCTGGGCTTCGGTAATTATGACAATTGTATTTTTTGGTGGTTTGCAATTAATAATTTTAGGCATAATTGGTATTTACGTGGGTAAAATGTTTATGCAGAGCAAGAACCGTCCAAATTATATCATCCGTTCAACAAATATTCCTGTAAAATAATGGTACTTTTAAGTTTTGATATTGAAGAGTTTGACATGCCTTATGAATACAATCGGGAAATCTCATTTGCTGATCAAATTGCAATTTCGAAAGCAGGAACTTTAAAGATTTTAGACATTTTAGATAAATACGATGTTAAGGCGACCTTTTTTTGTACCGTAACCTTTGCGGAGAATATTCCCGATATCATTAAAAGAATTACTGATAGCGGTCATGAGTTGGCGTCACACGGTTATTATCATTCAGATTTTAAACCTGAACATTTGCTCCAATCGAAAATCAAATTAGAAGCACTTTCTGGGCAAGAAATAGTCGGCTACAGAATGGCACGAATGATGCCTGTGGATGAAAAGGAAATTGAAAAAGCAGGTTATGCTTACAACACATCAATAAATCCAACTTATTTACCGGGTAGGTACAATAACTTTAGCATTTCCCGCACATTTTTTACTAAAGAAAATGTATTGCAAATCCCTGCCTCGGTTAGTCCATTAATAAGATTTCCATTATTTTGGCTGTCATTTCATAACCTCCCATTGTCTATTTATAAATTATTAGCCCGCTGGACTTACAAAAAAGACAATTATCTGAATATCTATTTCCACCCATGGGAATTTACCGATTTAGATGATTTTGAAAGATTTGGTTTTCCCGGCTACGTTGTAAAAAACACCGGCGATAAAATGGTTAGTAGAATGGAAAATTTGATTCGCTGGATGAAAGTTAAAAAGTATCCATTCGGCACATTTAAAGATTTCATTCAAACTATAAAATAGCTAAAAAACTATTTATAACTTTCTGCTAATTTCAATGCATTGTAGGCATTAACTATGCCGCCGCTTACACAAATATCGCTAAAAGGTACTCTCACATTCTCACCTTTTTCATTTTTATATTTTACTTTACGTGTAACTTTGGTTACCGATTTCATAATTATTTCCCTTACCTGTGATGGTAATAAATCTGGATAATAGCTCAAAATCAGTGCTGCCAATCCTGAAACAACAGGAGATGCCATACTTGTACCATCCAATTCCTCATATTTACCATCTGGAACTGTAGAATTAATTAAGAAACCCGGTGCAAATACATCAACATTGTACTTGCCATAGTTAGAAAAATCTGCTTTTAAATTATCATCATCCTTATAAGCACTTGCACCAACTTCTATCCAGTTTGAAGCATGTGGAAGTTTAAATTTCGCCGAATCCAATGGAATTGGTTTATTAAATGCACTGTTGCTAATAGGCGGCCTCATGCCCATACCATTATTTTGCATATTGGGCTTTGGGGGTGTAAAATCTGCTAATGCTGGTTTTTTATGAGCTGCTTTATATTCAGCAGCTTCCTTACCCTCAAAATATTTGTTAGGGTAATTTTCTTCAATGTCATTGTTCTGATTATCATTTCCGGCCGCATGTACCAAAAGAACACCCTTGCTTTCCGCGTATTTTACGGCTTCATCAACAACTTTTTTATCCCAACTGTAGCTTTTACCAAAGCTCATATTAATTACCTTTGCGCCATTATCAACTGCATATCTAATTCCATTTGCTACATCTTTATCCCGCTCATCTCCGGTAGGGACAACTCTAATTGCCATAATGCTTACATTATTCGCAACGCCCATTATCCCAAGTGCATTTATACGATTTGCAGCTATTATACCTGCAACATGAGTTCCATGGTGTGCATCAGGTCCTTTAACATCTTTATTGCCGTAATTTTTTTGTTCCGAATCTGAATAATTATCGCCAACCAAAGTTGCTCTCATATCATATTTAGGATTGAGGTTATATTTCAACATCGCATCATATTGCTTATATCCATCCTTAATACTCTTGTAGAATTTCTCAAAACTACCATCCTCCTTCGCACCTTTTCTGATGATTTTTTTAACCTGTTCTTCTATTTCATCATCAGGGTTATATCTTTCAATATCATCTAATGTTGGAATTTGCTTATTGTTTACTTTAGCGGCAGAATCAAGTACCTTATTAATGGCAATAAGAACTGAAAAAGTATTGCTGGCATCTTCATATTTCTTACCAAAATCGCCAACCATTTTTTTGTACAATTTAAATTCTTCTTTTTGGGTACTATCTAAGGGTGTTAGGTTAGTGGTAGATTGATATTTAGGAGTGTAAATCCTTAAAAGTCTAACCAATTCAAGATTATCGTATTCCAAATTACCATTTTTTGAACCTATGAAATTCCACCCATGTATGTCATCTATATAGCCATTGCCATCATCATCAATGCCATTACCTGGAATTTCTTTTGAGTTAGTCCAAATTACATCTTTTAGATCTTCATGGTTAGTTTCTATGCCGCCATCAATAACTGCCACAACAACCTTTTGCTTAGGTTTTTTCAGCGTCAGAATTTCTCGATAAGCTTTTTCAGTACTGATACCAAAATAACCATTTTCCAATAAATCTAAATTGAACCAATTTTTAGGCAATTCTATATTTTTGTCTTGTGCAGAAGCAACAACATTGGCAGCAAATATTACTAAAAGAATTCCTAACCTTTTCAATTTCATTTTCATCAAATTATACCTACGCAATATTACAATAATACGGTTTTATTGCCTTGTCCTTAAAATTTTTAGCATATTTTAACAATAGAATGTATTCTTTTAACAAACCAACATCATCTATAATGGCAAATGTAGCCCTGCTGTAGTTTCAATCTTTTCGGTGACTGGAAGAAGATATTTTAATTGTTTGGAAAGCCGAAAAAGATTTCCACGCCCATCAGGTTTAACTTTCAATGTCAGTATTTTAAACCTAGCACAAATCAGCGTTCCCCATTTCAATCCGCAGAAAATTGAATTGTTTAGTTGTTTAGTTGTTTAGTTGTTTAGTTGTTTAGTTGAACAACTGCTCAAATAGGGTATTGTTTCATTCCTATCCAGTTCAGTCCCGGAAAATGAACTGAGGCTTTCGATTTTAGCCGCCTTGCTCTTTAGTCTTTGCTCCTTCATCCTTGTTCCTTGTTCCTTCATCCTTACTCCTTGCTCTTTGTTCCTTGCTCTTATGCTCCAAAAAAGTGTATAAACAAAGAAAGCCTTGCAACAGTTGTTACAAGGCTCTTCTTTTAAGATTTGGCACCGACCTACTCTCCCACGTGTTACCGCAGTACCATCGGCTCTGGTGGGCTTAACTTCTCTGTTCGGAATGGGAAGAGGTGGACACCACCGATATAGGCACCTAAATGTTTTTATATAAGTGTTAAGTTTTATGTTTTAAGTTATACGTCTTAAAACGTACCACCTATAACTTATAACCCACAACTTAAATGACATATTATTGAAAGAAGTTAAGTTTTGAAGAACAAACAACAGTCTGTTTGCTTTGAAAGCTTCGGATGATTAGTATTACTCGACTATGCTGTCACCAGCTTTACATCTGTAACCTATCAACGTAGTCATCTTCTACGGTCCTATATGGAATTCTCATCTCGTGGCTAGTTTCGCACTTAGATGCTTTCAGCGCTTATCTATTCCCAGCGTAGCTACTCTGCAATGCCCCTGGCGGAACAACAGATTCACTAGAGGCTAGTCCAACCCGGTCCTCTCGTACTAAGGTCAGCCCCACTCAAAATTCCTACGCCCACAACAGATAGGGACCGAACTGTCTCGCGACGTTCTGAACCCAGCTCGCGTGCCACTTTAATCGGCGAACAGCCGAACCCTTGGGACCTTCTCCAGCCCCAGGATGTGACGAGCCGACATCGAGGTGCCAAACCTCCCCGTCGATATGAGCTCTTGGGGGAGATCAGCCTGTTATCCCCAGCGTACCTTTTATCCTTTGAGCGATGGCCCTTCCATGCAGAACCACCGGATCACTATATCCGTCTTTCGACCCTGATCGACTTGTAGGTCTCACAGTCAAGCAAGCTTATGCTATTGCACTCCTCATACGGTTACCAAGCGTATTGAGCTTACCTTTGAAAGCCTCCGTTACCTTTTTGGAGGCGACCACCCCAGTCAAACTACCCATCAAACAATGTCCTCCGCTTAGCGGAGTTAGACACCGAATACAGAAAGGGTGGTATTTCAACGTTGACTCCACGACGCCTGGCGACGCCGCTTCATAGTCTCCCACCTATCCTACACATCCTGTACCCAATGTCAATGTTAAATTGTAGTGAAGGTGCATGGGGTCTTTCCGTCCCGTTGCGGGTACCCGGCGTCTTCACCGGGACCACAATTTCACCGAGCTCATGGCTGAGACAGCGCCCAGATCGTTACACCATTCGTGCAGGTCGGAACTTACCCGACAAGGAATTTCGCTACCTTAGGACCGTTATAGTTACGGCCGCCGTTTACTGGGGCTTCGATTCAATGCTTCTCTTACGATGACATCCCCTCTTAACCTTCCAGCACCGGGCAGGTGTCAGGCCTTATACTTCATCTTTCGATTTTGCAAAGCCATGTGTTTTTGTTAAACAGTCGCCTGGGCCTTTTCACTGCGGCTTACATTACTGCAAGCGCCCCTTCTCCCGAAGTTACAGGGCCATTTTGCCGAGTTCCTTAGCCATGATTCACTCGAGCACCTTAGAATCCTCTTCCCGGATACCTGTGTCGGTTTGCGGTACGGGTTTTTATAACCTGAAGCTTAGCGGTTTTTCTTGGAAGTCTGTTTACCTGCTCTATCCACTCATCCGAAGACTCGCGGTACTATTGGTTTTCAGCTAGATTGGCGGATTTGCCTACCATTCTAATACCTACAACCTTTAACGAACTATTCCGTCAGTTCGCGGCAGTGTCACTACTCCGTCCCCACATCGCAGTTATAAAAAGTACTGGAATATTAACCAGTTGTCCATCGAATATCCCCTTCGGGTTCTCCTTAGGTCCCGACTAACCCTGATCCGATTAGCGTTGATCAGGAAACCTTATCCTTTCGGTGGGCGGGTTTCTCGCCCGCCTTATCGTTACTTATGCCTACATTTGCTTTTCTATACGCTCCAGCACCCATTACCAGATACCTTCGCTGCATATAGAATGCTCCCCTACCGATATATTTCAATCCCATAGCTTCGGTGATACACTTAATGCCCGTTTATTATCCATGCCCGATCGCTCGACTAGTGAGCTGTTACGCACTCTTTAAATGAATGGCTGCTTCCAAGCCAACATCCTAGCTGTCTGTGCAATCGGACCTCGTTAGTTCAACTTAGCGTACACTTGGGGACCTTAGCTGATGGTCTGGGTTCTTTCCCTCTCGGCGCGTGACCTTAGCACCCCGCGCCTCACTGCAGATCATATTTCATAGCATTCGGAGTTTGTCTGGATTTGGTAGGATTTGACTCCCCCGCACCCAATCAGTAGCTCTACCTCTATGAAACTTAATATCCACGCTGTTCCTAAAAACATTTCGGGGAGTACGAGCTATTTCCCAGTTTGATTAGCCTTTCACCCCTACCCACAGATCATCCGGAAACTTTTCAACGTTTATCGGTTCGGTCCTCCAGTACGTGTTACCGCACCTTCAACCTGTCCATGGGTAGATCACAAGGTTTCGCGTCTACCTCCTCTGACTATACGCCCTATTCAGACTCGCTTTCGCTTCGGATCCGTGTCTTAAACACTTAACCTTGCCAGAGAAGAGTAACTCGTAGGCTCATTATGCAAAAGGCACGCCGTCACGCAACTTGTACGCTCCGACCGCTTGTAAGTACACGGTTTCAGGTTCTATTTCACTCCCCTGTTCGGGGTTCTTTTCACCTTTCCCTCACGGTACTGGTTCACTATCGGTCTCTCAGGAGTATTTAGCCTTACCGGATGGTGCCGGCAGATTCCCACAAGGCGTCTCCGACCTCGCGGTACTCAGGATACTACTAGGCTAACATTCTATACGTGTACCGGGCTATCACCGTGTATCGCTGGGCTTCCCATCCCATTCCACTTCTGTTTGTTAATACCACATCGTAGTCCTACAACCCCCACTTTGCCGTAACAAAGTAGGTTTGGGCTCTTTCCCTTTCGCTCGCCACTACTCAGGAAATCATTATTATTTTCTCTTCCTCTGCTTACTTAGATGTTTCAGTTCGGCAGGTTTGCTCATTATATGTGACATGTCTTCAACATGCCGGGTTGCCCCATTCGGAAATCTTCGGATTAATTCCTATTTGCAAATACCCGAAGCTTATCGCAGCTTATCACGTCCTTCATCGCCTCTGAGAGCCAAGGCATCCCCCGTGTACTCTTTCTTACTTTCTTCTACGCATGCGCCTTTTGCGCCGCATGGTATGCTTTTTTTGCTCTTGTTATGATGTCTCATACTTAATCTCGGCTTGCGCTTTGTTAAGTGAGCACAAACACAACAGTCGCCTATTGTTGTTTGCTCTTCTTTTTTAACTTCTTCCAATATGTCAAAGAACTTTACTAAGGTTCAAGGTAAAGGGTATAAAGGTGGAGGGTTTCATTGCCCTGCGCCTAAGCCTCTAGCTTAACCTTATTAGTAAAAAACTACGGCCTCGAACCGTTCCTAAGTGCCCCTGCGGCGTTTCTTATTTATCTTTCTTAATTATGTCAATGTAAGCTTACCTATCCCGGTAGTCTTTGTTTTTGTTGTGGTTGATAGTGACCTTAAGCCTTCTACCTTTTAACCCTCAACCTTAATGGTGGAGAATAACGGAGTCGAACCGTTGACCTCCTGCGTGCAAGGCAGGCGCTCTAGCCAGCTGAGCTAATCCCCCAAAGGATTTGATTATTGTAGTCCCGTCCAGATTTGAACTGGAGACCCCTACATTATCAGTGTAGTGCTCTAACCAGGCTGAGCTACGGGACTTTTTGATTTTAGATTGCTGATTTTAGATGTACGATTTTCTTCCGTTGCCGCTTCAATCGTAATTCGTCAATCTTAAATCGTAATTCAATTTCAATCTCGCCTCTCAAAGATTTGTTAGTGCAACTAAATGCTTAATCTTTTGGGTGTTTCTTTTTTAATGTCTTGGTTATACGGTTGGTTTGTTGTTTGGCTGTTGCGTCTCTTAAACGTATAACCTATAACTTATAACCAATAACTTAATTAGAGTATCATGTTGCGCAGCGAGTAGTCAACTCTGCTCCAGAAAGGAGGTATTCCAGCCGCACCTTCCGGTACGGCTACCTTGTTACGACTTAGCCCCAGTTATCGGTTTTACCCTAGGACGCTCCTTACGGTTACATACTTTAGGTACCCCCAACTTCCATGGCTTGACGGGCGGTGTGTACAAGGCCCGGGAACGTATTCACCGCGTCATTGCTGATACGCGATTACTAGCGAATCCAACTTCATGGGGTCGAGTTGCAGACCCCAATCCGAACTGTGAATGGCTTTATGAGATTCGCATACCATTGCTGGCTAGCTGCCCTCTGTACCATCCATTGTAGCACGTGTGTAGCCCCGGACGTAAGGGCCATGATGACTTGACGTCGTCCCCTCCTTCCTCTCTGTTTGCACAGGCAGTCTGTTTAGAGTCCCCATCATTACATGCTGGCAACTAAACATAGGGGTTGCGCTCGTTGCGGGACTTAACCCAACACCTCACGGCACGAGCTGACGACAGCCATGCAGCACCTAGTTTCGTGTGATTGCTCACTTATTCATCTCTGAATAATTCACTAACTTTCAAGCCCGGGTAAGGTTCCTCGCGTATCATCGAATTAAACCACATGCTCCTCCGCTTGTGCGGGCCCCCGTCAATTCCTTTGAGTTTCACTCTTGCGAGCGTACTCCCCAGGTGGAATACTTAACGCTTTCGCTTAGCCGCTAACTGTATATCGCTAACAGCGAGTATTCATCGTTTAGGGCGTGGACTACCAGGGTATCTAATCCTGTTTGATCCCCACGCTTTCGTGCCTCAGCGTCAATAAAACCATAGTAAGCTGCCTTCGCAATCGGTGTTCTGAGACATATCTATGCATTTCACCGCTACTTGTCTCATTCCGCCTACCTCTAGTTCATTCAAGCAATTCAGTATCAAAGGCACTGCGATAGTTGAGCTACCGTCTTTCACCTCTGACTTAAACTGCCGCCTACGCACCCTTTAAACCCAATAAATCCGGATAACGCTTGGATCCTCCGTATTACCGCGGCTGCTGGCACGGAGTTAGCCGATCCTTATTCTTCCGGTACATTCAGCTCTCTACACGTAGAAAGGTTTATTCCCGGATAAAAGCAGTTTACAACCCATAGGGCAGTCTTCCTGCACGCGGCATGGCTGGTTCAGAGTTGCCTCCATTGACCAATATTCCTTACTGCTGCCTCCCGTAGGAGTCTGGTCCGTGTCTCAGTACCAGTGTGGGGGGTCATCCTCTCAGATCCCCTAGTCATCGTCGCCTTGGTGGGCCGTTACCCCGCCAACTAGCTAATGACACGCATGCCCATCTTAATCCTATAAATATTTGAACATTGAGTAATGCTACTCTGTGTTTTTATGCGGTGTTAATCCGAATTTCTTCGGGCTATCCCCCTGATTAAGGTAGGTTGCATACGCGTTACGCACCCGTGCGCCACTTTCCTTTCCAGCAAGCTGGAAAGTATCGTTCGACTTGCATGTATTAGGCCTGCCGCTAGCGTTCATCCTGAGCCAGGATCAAACTCTCCATTGTAAAATGTTATTTGATTCTGACCAGTTTTAACTATTGTTAAAAATAGTCTTCTTTTTTAATTATGTCTGTTGAGACATTGACTTTAAAATCAAGCTTCGGTACTCTGTACTTGAATCCGTACTTCATTACCCCGCTTGCGCTACATTGACATCTCTTTTAAGAACTTATTCGGCTCGGTACCTCGCGGCGGCCTCATTTATATATCTTTAAACTCAAATTAAC
>NZ_JAUFPW010000010.1 GCF_030409415.1 Pedobacter aquatilis
AGAACCAAAGGAAAATATCAAACATGGACCAACTACAAAAGAGCGATATGAGCCTTAAGTTAATGACATTGCCCCAACCCCTCCTTGAAAATAAGGAGGGGAGTTCCACTCAGCATTTAAAATCGTCCCCTGCCCTTCCGAAATTCGAGATAAACGCTCCAAAGGGGATAGCATGACGTAGAAGCATTGCAGCGTAAACTATTCGAGGGGTTGTGCGCTTCGCTAAACGGCATAGGAGATGTTGGAAGGAGAAAACCTTAAAGCTTTTGCAGAAACTTTCAACATACCACCAACCAAGGCAACGCGTCCTGCCCGATTTTTCATCGGGTACTTGTGTTGCCGAAATGAAAGCTTTAACGAATTTATCCGACAACAGATTCACCTGTTCCGAGCCTTCGGGAAGCCTTGATGTTATGCCTGGTTGTTTATTTTTTTAATGGTTAAGCATGCTTTCGCTATGCTCAGGTTTGTTTCTTTTGTATTAAGACAACCTGCGAAGCAAGCTTGAGGGCCTAAAAGAAAAATAAAAAAAACCGAAAAAAGAGAGAGCCCCTCGGCGGCGGCGAGCCAAGGCAAGCCTATGAAGGAAAAGATTTACAACCATGACCGATTCATTCAAAGGCCATTTATATTTTATAAGGTTCAAAGATCTCTCCGCTATGGTCGAGATGACGCAGTATCGGATGGGTGCTGTTGCGCCTCGTTTTAGGCGCTTTGCTACACGGCCTAGGAAATATTGGAAGGAGAAGCGGTTGAAAATTTTGTACAGACCCACATCAAGTGAAGAACCAAAGCAGCGGTCAGTTCAATCCTTCATTGAACCTAACCCGCTGCTGCCCAATTAATTTTCAAACAGCTAATCCGACAAGATTTCCAAGCCTTGATGTTTTGTTTCTTTTGTATCAAGACAAAAGAAAGAGCCCCCTCGGCGGCGGCGAGCCAAGGTAAGCCTGTGAAGCAGGAGATTTAGTCAAATAAACCACCCAACCCCTCCTTGAAAATAAGGAGGGGAGTTCCACTCAATTTGTAAATCCTCCCCCCTGCCCTCCCGAATCGTCGGGATAAACGCATCCAAAGAGGGATAGCGTTACGCATAAATAAAGATCAACGTATGATTTTATAATTAATCTTCTCCTGCGAGTTTCAGCGCAATCTGCGGGCGAAACCTTTCCATTCTAAATCCTGATGAGACGGAATACTTTTATATAACCATTGCTCAAAAGATTGCCGCGTTGTGCCTCCTTGCAATGACGACAATGGAGGATGCTAAACCAAAAAGATTGGCACAAAACAAACCTAATATGACCATTATAAAACTGCCATTGCTTTCAAAAAAATATAAGATTTTATTAAGAATACCTGAAATGCCCCCGAACAAAGCTGAAGATAAAGTGTTATCTTGCTGCATGCCTATTGAAACAGAAATCTTGATTATTGGTGGTGGTTTAGCAGGTTTAACTGCAGCTTTGCATCTTCAAAAATTAGGTTTTGATGTTATACTTATTGAGAAGCATACCTACCCGCACCATAAAGTTTGCGGCGAATATATTTCAAATGAAATTTTACCTTATTACAATTGGCTGGGCCTAAATTTGTCCAACCTCGAACCAAACCAAATCAGGCAATTACAATTTACATCGACCAATGGCAAAAATGTTACCGCAAATTTGCCGCTTGGTGGTTTTGGATTGAGCAGGTTTGCCATCGATGATTACCTGTACCGAACGGCCTTAGAAAGAGGAATAAAAATTCAGCAGGCAACGGTACAAAATGTAACCTATACCACAAGCCAATTTTTTATTGATACAACCGAAGGAGAAACGTTCAGCGCCACGCAGGTTGTAGGCGCATATGGCAAAAGGTCGGCATTGGATGCGAAATTGGAGCGGAATTTCATCAGCCGCAAATCGCCCTACTTGGCCGTTAAGGCACATTACAAATCTAATTTCCCGAATAACCTGGTCAGCTTAAATAATTTTAAGGGCGGTTATTGCGGTGTATCAAATGTAGAAAAAAACACATTAAACATCTGTTATTTAACCGATTACGAAAGCTTTAAAAAACATAAAAACATCGATGCTTTTCAAAAAACTGTATTGTACCAGAATAAACACCTGGAACGTTACTTTACGCAATCGGAAATGATATTTGAGGCGCCACTTACCATTAGTCAGATTTCTTTTGAAACGAAAGAACCGGTATTAAACCACATTTTGATGATTGGTGATACCGCCGGACTAATACATCCGCTTTGCGGAAATGGAATGGCGATGGCCATTCACAGTGCGAAAATTTTAGCTGAAAGCTTGCACCAATTTAAGCTTGGCAAAATTTCATCCCGCCAGGAACTGGAAAATAGTTACATGCATGAATGGAAAAAATTGTTTGCCAGACGGCTACAAATTGGTAAGTTGCTGGCATCCATTATGAAAAATAACCGCTTTGAAAACATAGCCATGAGCGCTGCATCCTATTTCCCCGGCTTAATACAAAAAACGGTAAAATATACCCATGGAAAACCCATAACCATTCCCGATATATGAGTGTAGATACAAGATTCCGCAGCGAGGCGCCCGAGATGATGGATGATTTTGAAATGGAAGGGCACATTTTAAAAGATGCGCTTGATAAAATTGCAAGCATTAATCAACTTTTAGGTGGCAATAAGGTTACGATTGAAGGCGTAGAAAAGCTGCTTAAAAGCAAACCGAAACATGAAATAATACGTATAACTGATATTGGTTGTGGTAATGGCGATATGCTTAGAACATTAGCCGAATATGCAGATCAAAACAATTTAAAGTTTGTGCTTCAGGGAATTGATGCCAATGCTTTTACCATAGAACATGCTAAAAACCTGTCAAAATCATATCGTAATATTTCTTATCAGTGTTTAGATATTTTTGATGATTCAACACATTTAGAAACATGCGATATTTTTTTGTGCACTTTAACCTTACATCATTTTAAGGATGAAGAAATTATAAACCTGCTCAATCAATTGAAACAATTGGCTGGTTTAGGCATTGTAATTAATGATTTAGAACGTAGTGCTTTGGCATATAGACTTTTTAAAGCACTATGCTTTGTATTTCGATTGAATAGCATGTCGCGGGATGATGGCTTAGTCTCCATACTTCGTGGATTTAAAAAAGAAGATTTAGAAGCATACGCTCGGAAAATAAACGCAAAGGCAAGTTCGATAAAATGGAAATGGGCTTTTAGATACCAATGGATAATTAAAACAGCATGAGTGTAATTGTTAAAGCAGTAAGCAAAGCTTTGCCCAAATTTTGGAGTGCCACAAACGATATTTTGCCCTTTGTAGATGTTTGGTTAAATGGCCAGGATGAACGCTTTAAAAGAAAAGTAAAGAAAATTTTCGAGGGGGCTGCCGTTGATAAGCGCTATGCATTTATGTCGCCTGCCGAAGTTTTTAGCAACCTAAGCTTTGAAGAGCGAAATGATATCTACGTCAGAGAAGGCATAAAATTAGGCAAGGAATGCCTGGAGCGGGCACTGGCGCAAGCCAACTGGAAACCCCACGATATTGATTTTATTATTACGGTGAGTTGCACCGGCATCATGATCCCATCATTAGATGCTTATTTAATCAATGCGTTAAAACTTAGGCAAGATGTGGTTCGTTTACCGGTAACCGAGATGGGCTGTGCCGCTGGGGTTTCGGGTATGATTTACGCAAAGAATTTCCTTAGAGCAAACCCGGGTAAAAGAGCTGCGGTTATTGCGGTAGAATCGCCAACGGCTACCTTTCAGCTCAATGATTTTTCGATGGCGAACATTGTAAGCGCCGCAATTTTTGGCGATGGTGCTGCTTGTGTGCTGTTAAGTGCCAACGAAGCAGATAGCGGCCCTGAAATTCTTGATGAAGAAATGTACCACTTTTATGATGCAGAAGAAATGATGGGTTTTAAACTAACCAATACTGGCTTGCAAATGATATTAGATGTAGAAGTCCCAAATACCATTGAAGCTCATTTTTCAGACATTATTCACCCATTTTTAGCTAAAAACAATTTAACCATCCAGGATATCGACCACTTGATATTCCATCCCGGAGGAAAAAAAATTATTCAGGTGGTAGAAGACTTATTCGGTAAGTTGGGTAAAAACATAAACGAAACTAAAGAAGTGCTAAAACTTTATGGCAACATGAGCAGTGCAACTGTTTTATATGTACTGGAGAATTACATGAATAAAAAACCTGCTAAGGGAGAAAAGGGCTTAATGCTCAGTTTCGGACCAGGGTTTTCGGCACAACGGATACTATTGCAGTGGTAATATGACAACACAGGAGATTGTAAAAAAATTACCTTATGGCAAGGCTTTTTTATTTGTAGATGAAATTTTACAGGTTGATGGCCATGCGGTAAAGGGTACATTCACTTTCAGGAAAGATTTGTTTTTTTATGATGGTCATTTCAAGAACAATCCGGTAACACCTGCCGCCATTTTAACCGAAACCATGGCGCAGATTGGATTAGTTTGCTTAGGGATATTTATTTTAAAGGATGAAGTGAATCAAGAGCAAAGCACTTTTGCCATGACCTCAAACCATCTCGATTTTTTAAAACCTGTTTATCCTGGCGAAAAGATTTGGGTAACCGGCGAAAAAATTTATTTCAGATTTAATAAATTAAGCTGCAAGGTAAAAATGGAAAATGCTAAGGGCGAAGTGCTAAGTAAAGGCACAATATCTGGAATGGTAATTTCTAAAGGTGATGAAAGATAACAGAGTTGTAATTACAGGCTTAGGCATTTGTGCACCAAACGGCACAACCATCGAAACATTTTCAGCGGCCATTAAGGAAGGAAAATCGGGCATAACTTTTCAACCCGATTTAGAAAACCTTGGATTCTCTTGTCAGATAGCGGCTAAACCTGTTTTAAGCGATGAACGAATTGCAGCCTATTTTTCTCCGCTGGAATTAAGAAATTTAAACAGCAGTGGCATTGTTTACGGCGTTATAGCCGGATTAGATGCCTGGAAAGATGCGGGCTTGGAGCGCAGCCATGAGCAAGAGCCAGACTGGGACAGCGGCACAATTTTCGGAACGGGAACATCGGGTATTGATAAATTCAGGTGGGCCATAAATAAAATTGATGATTTGGAAATCCGCAAATTGGGCAGCTCGGTCGTAATACAAACGATGGCAAGCGGTGTAAGTGCTTTCATTAGTGGCAAGCTTGGTTTAGGCAATCAAATCAGTACCAATTCATCGGCCTGTGCTACTGGTGCAGAAAGTATTTTACTGGCTTACGAGCGGATAAAATCTGGCAAGGCCAAACGAATGTTAGCCGGAAGCACCAGCGATAGCGGTCCTTACATTTGGGGTGGTTTTGATGCCATGAAAGTTTGTACTTTTAAACACAATAACCAGCCCGAAAGTGGTAGCCGGCCAATGAGTGCCACGGCAAGTGGCTTTGTACCTGGGAGTGGCGCCGGTGCAATGGTACTGGAAAGCCTCGAATCTGCATTAGCCAGAAATGCTAAAATATATGGCGAAATTTTAGGCGGTGAACTAAATTCTGGTGGTCAGCGTGGTTTAGGTACCATGACTGCCCCAAACCCACAAGCCGTACAGCGCTGCATTAAAAAAGCCATCGAAAATGCAGGAATTAAACCCCAAGACATTGATGTGATTAACGGACACCTGACCGCCACATCTAAAGACGCCCTCGAAATTGAGAACTGGAAAATTGCTTTGGGTACTTCATCCGAAGATTTTCCCTACATCAATGCTTTAAAAGGTATGATTGGACATTGTATCGGCGCAGCCGGAAGTATAGAAAGTATTTCAGCCATTTTACAATTGGAGCAGGATTTTATTTTCCCGAATGTAAATTGCGAAGACTTAAATCCCGAAATTACTGCACTAATAGCAGAAAATCGTATCCCTAAAAAATTAATAAATCAAACCGTAAACATTGTTGCTAAAGCTAGCTTTGGTTTTGGAGATGTTAACGTATGTGTTATTTTCAAAAAGTATAAAAATGAATAGAGCAGAAATAATAGAAGCACTAAAAACGATAATTAAACCTTATAGCGAAGAAGTTGCCGCCTTGGAAGGCATAGATGAAAACACAGACTTTATTAACGATTTAAAAATAAATTCTGCCAACCTGGTTGATGTCGTGCTGGACGTTGAGGAGCAATTCGGTATTGAGATAGATAATGATTCGATGGCTAAAATGCTAACCGTAAAAGCAACCATCGAGGTTATTGAAAGTAAACTAAGCAAAAATGTTGGGTAACGATATTGTTGATTTGGTTCTTGCAAAAACGCAAAGCAACTGGCAACGTAAAGGTTATCTCTCTAAAATTTTTACTTCCGAAGAAGAATCTTTAATCCTGTCCTCTAAAAACCCGGATACGATGGTCTGGCTACTTTGGAGCATGAAAGAGGCGGCTTATAAAATTAACAACCGCCAAACGGGCATACGAAATTTTGCACCCAAAGATTTAAAGTGCGACTTACTACACGCTACCGTAAACATTAACAATCAAATTTATCATACAAAGAGTAGCATCAACACAGCATATATTCACACCGTTTCTGCCATCAATCTCGAACGGTTGGAAAACATCAGAACTTCTATTTACCAGGTTCCTGATTTTCCAGGGCATTACAAGGAAAGTAATCCGGCAAGCACTAGCCACCATGGCCGGTATTTAGCCCTGGTGTATTAGTTCAGCAATAAGAAAATCAAAATAAATGCTCCATTTTCTTTACAGAACAATAGAATTGCGTAAGCATAAAAGCCTTATCTTTGCGCAACTCATAAAAAATACACTATGCTTAAAGGATTTTTTAACGTACCTACTCCGGTAAACGAACCTATATTAAATTACGGCCCGGGCAGTAAAGAGCGTGTTCTTTTAAAAGAAGCGCTGGCTGAAGCCCGTTCACACCAACAAGACATTCCGATGTATATTGGCGGCAAACAAGTGCATACCACTAAGAAAGGTAAGGTTGTTCCTCCACATGATCATCAACATATTTTAGCCCAATATAGCATCGGCGATAAAACGCATGTTGCACAAGCAATTGATGCCGCTTTAGCAGCCAAAGAAGATTGGGAAAACCTTTCTTGGGAACATAGAGCAGCCATTTTCTTAAAAGCAGCAGAGTTAATTGCCGGTAAATACCGTTATAAATTAAACGCAGCAACCATGCTTGGCCAAAGTAAAAATGCTTACCAGGCAGAAATTGATGCCGCTTGCGAATTGATTGATTTCTTGCGTTTCAACGTAAGTTACATGAGCGATATTTACAAGCAACAACCACCAGTTTCGCCTCGTGGAAACTGGAACAGAGTGGAACAACGCCCATTAGAAGGTTTTGTTTTCGCTTTAACGCCTTTCAACTTTACGGCAATTGCAGCTAACTTACCAGCTTCGGCAGCGATGATGGGTAATGTGGTGGTTTGGAAAGCAGCAGATACCCAAGTTTATGCAGCTAACCTCTTAATGGAAATTTTCCGTGAAGCTGGTTTACCTGATGGCGTAATCAATTTAGTTTATGCAGACGGACCGGAAACTGGCGATGTGATTTTCAATCACCCTGATTTTGCTGGTATTCACTTCACAGGTTCTACAAAAGTATTTCAGGAAATCTGGAAAACGATTGGTACAAACATTCACAAATACAAATCATACCCTCGTATTGTTGGCGAAACTGGTGGTAAGGATTTTATCCTGGTTCACCCTTCGGCACAGGTTGATATTGCCAACACCGCAATCGTTCGTGGTGCTTTCGAATATCAGGGACAAAAATGTTCGGCTGCTAGTCGTGTTTATGTTCCGGAAAGTCTATGGCCTGAAATTAAAAAACAAATGTTACGCGATCTGGCTACATTTAAAATGGGCGGAACAGAAGATTTCAGCAATTTCATTAATGCCGTTATCGATGAGCGTTCGTTTGACAAATTAGCGAAATACATCGACCAGGCGAAGAAAGATAAAGGTGTAGAAATTATTGCCGGTGGTAACTACGATAAGAGTAAAGGTTATTTTGTTGAGCCAACCGTTTTAGTGGTTGACGACCCGAAATACACCACCATGTGCGAGGAATTATTCGGCCCGGTTTTAACCGTTTACGTTTATGCGGATAAAGATTTCGATTCGATTTTGAAAGTAATTGATACCACTTCGCCTTATGCTTTAACTGGTGCTTTAATTGCGCAAGACCGTTACGCGATTGATAAAGCTAGCCATGCTTTACGCAACTCGGCAGGTAACTTTTACATTAACGATAAATGTACAGGAGCCGTTGTTGGTCAGCAGCCGTTTGGCGGTGCCAGAGGTTCGGGTACAAACGATAAAGCGGGTTCGATGATTAACTTGTTGCGTTGGGTTTCGCCACGCACCATTAAAGAAGTTTTCGAATCTCCTACTGATTACCGTTATCCGTTCCTGGCAGAAGATTAATAAATTTTTTAAGCTACCGTTATTGCGAGGCAGAATGCAATGAAGGTAATATCTAAAACCTCTTGATTTATCAAGGGGTTTTTCTTTTTTTAAAAGGATTTGGAAAGCAATTGTCCTGGTGATATTAGCGTTACACGGGCTTTACGCTTTACTCCGTTACACTTCGTGTTCGCTGCAATCCCGTTTAAATAACAAAAGTTCTTGATACTATTTAGGGTTGCAGGTTGCTAAAAATGTTCGTTAATGCTTAAGCATTATATTATAAAACTTTGAGGGAAACTCCCCTCCTTTTCAAGGAGGGGTGCTTGCAAGGCGGGGTGGTTACTACATGTTACATTAATATGAATTGAGCAACCTTGATTAACCACCCCCTGCCCCTCCTAAATTAGGAGGGGAGCAGTTTGTGCTTTGGCAAAAGTGGTTTTTTATTTAAAGGTGTATGCTTTAAACCAGAACCCGATCAATTACCACAGCAAAAGTATAGCAGTATAACCCAAATCCCCTCCTTATTTTCAAGGAGGGGTGCCTGCAAGGCGGGGTGGTTATTATCTTTTGTATTAATCTGAATTGAGCAACCTTGATTAACCACCCCTTGCCCCTCCTAAATTAGGAGGGGAGCAGTTTGTGCTTTGGCAAAAGTGGTTTTTTATTTAAAGGTGTATGCTTTAAACCAGAACCCGATCAATTACCACAGCAAAAGTATAACAGTATAGCCCAACTCCCCTCCTTTTCAAGAGATTGGGGCTGGTTTAAAATAACTTCTAATTTCATTTAGAATATTTTCCTCTTGAAAAACATCTTTATTCTCAAATCTAATTATAGTTATGCCAAGGTTATTTAAATGCTTATCTCTTTCCCTGTCATATTCATCAGAAGCAAAACCATTGTGTACACTTCCATCTAATTCAATCCCTAATTTTTCTGAAGGGCAGTAGAAATCTAAGATGTAATTATTAATGCTATGCTGTCTTCTAAATTTTCTACCATCCAATTTAGAATGTTGTAAGTATTTCCAAAGTGTAGCTTCAGCAGAGGTAAGACTGTTTCTTAAATCTTTCCTTAATGTTTTAAGATATTTAGCATTGTGGATTGACATTATCTTTTAATTTAAATTTTATTAAGATAAATATTTTTAGGGATTTAACCACCCCTTGCCCCTCCTAAATTAGGAGGGGAGCAGTTTGTGCTTTGGCAAAAGTGGTTTTTTATTTAAAAGTAAGTGCTTTAAACCAAATTCTGTTTAATGACCACAGCAAAAGTATAGCAGTATAACCCAAATCCCCTCCTTATTTTCAAGGAGGGGTGCCTGCAAGGCGGGGTGGTTACTACATGTTACTTTAATCTGAATTGAGCAACCTTGATTAACCACCCCTTGCCCCTCCTAAATTAGGAGGGGAGCAGTTTGTGCTTTGGCAAAGTTTGTTTTTTATTTAAAAGTAAGTGCTTTAAACCAAATTCTGTTTAATGACCAGAGCGAGAGCCTAGCAGCACGCCCAACTCGAAGGCGGGGTGGTTACTACATGTTACTTTAATCTGAATTGAGCAACGTTAAGTAACCACCCCTTGCCCCTCCTAAATTAGGAGGGGAGTAGTTTGTGCTTTGGCAGAGCTTTGTTCTTTTTATTTAGAAGTATGTGCTTTAAACCATATTCTGTTTAATGACCAGAGCAAAAAATTAATAGAACAATCCAACTCCCCTCCTTATTTTCAAGGAGGGGTGCCTGCAAGGCGGGGTGGTTATTTCATGTTCCATTAATCTGAATTGAGTAACCTTAAGTAACCACCCCTTGCCCCTCCTAGATTAGGAGGGGAGTTGTTTGTGCTTTGGCAGAGCTTTGTTCTTTTTATTTAGAAGTTCGTGTTTTAAATCAAAATCCATTTGATGACCACAGCAAAAAATTAATAGAAGAGCCCAAATCCCCTCCTCCTTTTCAAGGAGGGATGCCTGCAAGGCGGGGTGGTTATTTCATGTTACTTTAATCTGAACTGAGTAACCTTGATTAACCACCCCTTGCCCCTCCTAAATTAGGAGGGGAGTAGTTTGTGCTTTGGCAGAGTTTTGTTCTTTTTATTTAGAAGTTCGTGTTTTAAACCAAAATCCATTTAATGACCAGAGCGAGAGCCTAGCAGTACAACCCAAATCCCCTCCTTATTTTCAAGGAGGGGTGCCTGCAAGGCGGGGTGGTTACTACATGTTGCTTAATCCCAAAAGCTACCGCCCATTGTGAATAAACCCGGTAGTAGCCTACCGTGTACCCACATCTTTATTTTTATTTTTGTTTCATGTTTGGAACAGATTACAGTAAACTTTTTAACGATCTTAGGTTATCTAGACGAGGAGAAAGCC
>NZ_JAUFPW010000011.1 GCF_030409415.1 Pedobacter aquatilis
CGAATCGTAAAAAGTAAAAGAACCAAAGGAAAATATCAAACATGGACCAACTACAAAAGAGCGATATGAGCCTTAAGTTAATGACATTGGGGGTTGGGGGTGGTTTGTAAGTTTCAATGCACATACCTAAATTCTTTAAACCCCATTGCAGTGGAAATATCCCGATTTCATCGGGAATTGTAACGCAAAGCGGGACTGAACGTTCCGAAGAAACGATAACGCTGCTTTTCTAAATATTTCGGAATAACAGAAGAACATATTATTATTTAAATGAGAAATTAAAAACTAATTTATTAGTTTCGTTCAAATTTAACCAAATGAAAAAAACTCTCTTAATTTCAATTTTATTGGGCTCCGGTATGTTTGCAAATGCACAAACTAATCAAGCCGAAAAGAAACAAAATAATGCTAACGAAACTGGCAAAAATGAGCTAAAAGTGAATTTATTAACTTCTATTTTAGCGTTACCAGAAATTAGCTATGAGCGAATTATTGAAGATAATATGGGTGTTGGCATTTCATTGTCAGCCGGAATAGGCGATGATGACGATTTTTCAGAATACCGATTTCTAGCTATTCCACACTATAGATTATATTTTGGTAAGAAACGTGCAGCAGGCTTTTTTATAGAGGGAAACGCTGCAGTTGGTGCGATAAGAGAAAATAATTATCAATTTTATGACGATGTTATAGGAAATTATAGAACGCCGATAAATAAGTCGCCAGTAATTAATTTTGGATTAGGTGCAGCGGTTGGTGCTAAGTTTTTAACCAGAAACGGATTTACCGGCGAGATTTACGGTGGTGTAGGACGCTTCCTGGGCAATAATCGTTCAATAGAAGCTTATCCAAGAATTGGAATTATTTTAGGTAAAAGATTTTAATCAAAAAAAGAGGCTCATAAGCCTCTTTTTATTTTAATGTCTACCTCTGCCGTGTCCTCTATCATGGTGGGCTTTACCTCTTCCATGAAAATCATGACCTCTGTTTACGTATTTTACGCTTTTATATGATCTTCCTGGTGCGCTATACCTAACCCGGTTGCCACCGCCACCGTAAGAATTACGATAATAATTGGTGTGGGTAGCATATCTTACACGATGTGTGTTGTAACTGCGATATGGACTGTTACCATAAACTACAACTTTTCTGCCGTGATTTAAATTATAACCTCTGTATCTGGCTGGCAAATACCTCGACCTCGTCCATCGATTACCACTTAAGTAAACGAATTGCCTTTGCGGAACGTAGTAATAAGATTGAACTTCGGGTAAATAGTAATAGTTAACGTTTTGATAACCGGCCGGAACCCATGCAGGTTGCGTGCCAATGTTTACGTTTAAACTTACTTGAGCGTTAGATTCTTTTGATGTTAAAGCCACGATTCCTACAATCGCGGAGATGATTAGTAACTTTTTCATAATAATCTAAATTTAATTTGTGTGTACTTGTATAAATTCAAACGCTGTGCCAAAACCATTATTGTAACAAAAAAAGGAGCTTCTTCCGAAACTCCCTTACCACAACTAAATACGATTATCCACGGCCATGCCCTCTTTGATTATTATTTCTTTCTGGACGATTATGGTTTGAATTATCATTACCACGATTGTTATTTTGTGCTGGTCGAGTATTTCGATTGACATTTACAACAGTTTTTTGGTTCCGATTAGGACGATTGGTAACTACAACAGTTTTATCATTCTTATAATTCGGGTGACCTTTTACCACATAATATTTACTATCGTGACTATCTCTGATAATGGTTTGGCGGCCGCGGTAATTTTTGTATTTCGCATAATTTGTTACATAATAGTTGTTTTGTAAGTAGGGTTTGGGTTTATTTACCACTACTTTGTAAGCTCGATATAAATCGAAATTTCTAAACTGCGGAGGCAGATTATTTGCCCAAATCCAATTATTGCCATTAGCATAAATATACTGACCAGATGGAACGTTATAATAAGCATTGATATCTGGGAAATAGTAGTAATCTACATGGTTGTAACCTGTTGGCCCCCAAGCTGGCTGAGATCCAATATTTATGTTTAAACCAACTTGTGCTTTTGCATTGTTTATGCTGAATAATGAAACCATCAGAACTGCAGCAAATAATACCAACTTTTTCATAACTTTTAAATTAAGGTTTCTATTGTGTGTTAATTATTGAAATAGACATAGCCGTTACACAGTAGTTTAATTGTAACAATCCGTTTTAACATTCTTTAACTATATTTGCCGAAGCAATACATTAAAGGCACAATTTTAATATGGGTTTAGGTACAAACCAAAGAAATTTCGAACTTGTTTCAGGACTGGAAATTCACGTTCAGTTAAATACAAATACCAAAATATTTTCTGCCGATAGTGCATCTTTTGGTGCTTTGCCTAATCAAAATATTTCTACGGTTTCGCTTGCTTTGCCAGGCGCTTTGCCTAAACTTAATAAAGAAGTTGTTGCAAAAGCCGTTAGAATTGGTCTTGCCTTAAATTGTACAATTAATCAAACCAATCATTTCGATAGAAAAAACTATTTCTATGCCGATCTGCCAAAGGGATATCAAATTACACAAGATAGCCAGCCAATTTGTGTCAACGGTTTTTTGGAGGTTGAGCTTGGCGACGGTTCGACTAAGAAAATTGGAATTAATAGAATTCACTTGGAAGAGGATGCTGGTAAAAGCATACACGATCAAGATGATAATTATTCTTTGGTTGATTTAAACCGTGCGGGCGTTCCTTTAATTGAAATTGTAACAGAACCAGATATTCGCAGTGCGGAAGAAGCATCAGCTTTGCTAAGTGAAATTAGAAAACTGGTTCGCCATTTAAACGTGAGCGATGGTAACATGGAAGAGGGCAGTTTGCGTTGCGATGCAAATATTTCCATCCGCGAAAACGGTGCAACAGCATTTGGTACCCGTTGCGAAGTGAAAAACCTAAACTCAATGCGTAACGTACGTAGAGCAATGGAATTCGAATTCGGCAGGCAAGTAGAGGTGATTTCTAACGGCGGTAAAATTATTCAGAGCACTTTAAATTTTGATGCAGATAAAGGCACAACATCGCCTATGCGTACCAAAGAAGAGGCAAATGATTATCGTTATTTCTCTGACCCGGATTTGCAGCCAATTTATATCTCTGATGATTGGTTAGCAGAAATTACATCGGCCATGCCTGCTTTGCCGAATCAAATATCAAAAGAAATGGTTGCAGAATTTGGTATTAGCAAAGCTGATGCAGCCTTATTTGCCGAAGATTTAGATTTGCTGTATTATTTTAATGCGGCTTTACCACTTGTTAAGACGAAGAAAACATTAATAAATTGGCTAATCGGACCGATTAGAGCAGTTTTAAATGAAAAAGGAATTGCAATTGCTGAATATAAAGTTAAGCCTGAACAATTGGCCATGACGATTAATTTGGTTGATGATAAAAAACTAACACAGCAGATTGCCATACAACAATTATTACCTGCAGTAGAACAAAAAGATGAGGTAAACGTTGCTGAATTAGCTCAGTCTTTAAATCTCTTGATTTCTGAAAACAGCGATGAATTGAGCGGTTTTATCGATGAAGTTTTACAAAAATACCCTGCACAGGTTGATGCATATAAAAAAGGCAAAAAAGGCGTTTTAGGTTTGTTCGTTGGCGATGTTATGAAATTGGCCAAAGGCAAAGCGGATGCTAAAAAATTAAATGAATTGATACTTGAAAAATTAAAATAATGAAATTAAAAAACCTGAGTTTAATCGTATTAATTGCGATAGCGTTTACAGCTTGTAAACCGAAAGATAGTTTTAACATTGATGGAACGTTCCAAAATCCTGGAAGCGAGAAGAAAGTTTTCTTATATGGAATGGAAAGTAGCCAAATGGTTGCTATAGATTCTACTAATTTATCAGAAAAAGGAGAATTTAAGTTTATCCGTAAAACACCATCCGTTGATTTTTTCCGTGTTTCTGTTGGTAATCACGAATTTATGTTAATTGCTAAAAATGGCGATGACATAAAACTAGAAGCAGATTTGGCTGATAAAACGATGGCTTACAAAATTTCTGGTGCGAATGAAGTGGAGAAGTTATCAGAAGTGAATGATTTGAGAAATACCTACGCTAAACAGGTAGAAAATTTACAAAAAGATTTTGAAGCAAAAGTAGCGCAACAACCTTCAAACCGAGCTGTAATTTTAGAACAGTTAAAGCCGCAATATGAATCTTATACCAACCAGTTAAATGTTGGTATTATTAAGTTTGCAAAGGATAACAAAGGTACTTTAGCAAGTTTTTATGCAATGAATACTTTAAGTCCGCAAGAATATGAAGCAGAATTGGTGAAATTTGCTGATGAAATTAAAGATGAAATTAAGGGGAATGCTACTGTAGATACTTTTGTTAAACAAATGGCTTTATTAAAATCTGTCCAAGTAGGACAAGTTGCACCAGCATTTACTATCAATGATGTTAATGGTAAGCCTGTTAGCTTAGCTGATTATAAGGGTAAATATGTTTTGGTTGATTTTTGGGCCTCATGGTGTCAACCCTGTCGTCAGGAAAATCCAAATGTTGTAAAAGTTTACAATCAATATAAAACTAAGAATTTCGATATTTTAGGTGTTTCATTGGATACCGATAAAGCAGCTTGGTTAAATGCAATTAACGCAGACGGATTAAAGTGGACTCATGTTTCTGAACTTAAAGATTTCAATGGAGAAACTGTTCGTAAGTATCAGGTTCAAGCAATTCCAACCTCATATATTATTGCACCAGATGGAAAAATTGTTGCGAAAAACTTACGCGGGAACGAGCTTGAAGCATTTTTAGCAAAAACGTTACGTTAAAAGAAACTCAATGTTAAACTAATTTGAGTTATTAACAATTTCTTAACTTAGGGTTAACTGAATATTGCATCACAGACACTACTTTCGTAATAAATATTTAACTAATGAACAACGTAGGTCAGAAAATATTAATTGTTGATGATGAACCAGACATTCTGGAACTGATTGAATATAATCTTAAAAAAGAAGGTTATCAGGTTTTTACAGCATCTAATGGCCAAGAAGGTATAACTGTTGCCAAAAAGGTTCATCCGGATTTAATTATTTTGGATATCATGATGCCGAAAATGGATGGGATAGAGGCTTGCAGGTTAATGCGGGCAATTCCAGAGTTCAAAAATACATTCATGGTTTTTTTAACCGCTAGAAGTGAAGAATACTCGGAAATTGCAGGTTTCAACGTTGGCGCTGATGATTATATTGCTAAACCGATTAAACCAAGAGCATTGGTAAGCCGTATTAATGCCATTTTGAGAAGAAATTCTGGAACAGAAGAAGTTTCAGAAAATAAACTTGAGATTGGTGATTTAGTTATCGACCGCGAAGCTTATTTGGTTTTTCAGAATGGTAATAAGGTGGTATTGGCGAAAAAGGAATTCGAATTGTTGTATCTTTTAGCTTCTAAACCTGGCAAGGTTTACACCCGTGAATCTATTCTAAAAAATATTTGGGAAGATTCAGTAGTGGTAACTAACCGTACAATTGATGTTCACATTCGTAAACTCCGCGAAAAATTAGGTGAAAATTATGTATCAACAGTAAAGGGAGTAGGTTATAAGTTTGAGCTTTCTTAAATAAACTTAAAAAAATATTTAGCCCCGTAATTTATAAAATTCGGGGCTTTTATTTTTAACCTAAAGCTTGTTCTAAATCTGCTATTATATCATCAACGTGTTCCAATCCTACAGAAATTCTAAGTAAATTTTTAGGTGTTTTACTGTCTGGTCCTTCAACTGAATAGCGGTGTTCTATTAAACTTTCAACACCACCTAAACTTGTAGCTTGTGCAAATAATTTAACTTTATTAACAACTTTGCTCGTATCGTTTACATCACCTTTAACTAAAAACGACATCATACCACCAAAATCTTTCATCTGTTTTTTAGCAATATCATGCTGTGGATGTGTTTCCAATCCTGGGAAAAATACAGCCTCAACTTTTGGATGATTGACTAAATACTGAGCAACTTTTTTCCCATTTTCACAATGGCCTTTCATGCGATAGGCTAATGTTTTTATACTTCTGCAAAGCAGAAAACAATCAAAAGGAGATGGAACGGCTCCGCCAGTTTGCTGAATATTTTTAATTTTTTCCCAAAGTTCATCCTTTTTGGCTGTAACTAAAATGCCACCTAAAACATCACTATGTCCGCCTAAATATTTAGTACTGCTGTGCATTAAAATATCAGCACCTAATAAAATCGGATTTTGCAGAATTGGCGAAGCAAACGTGCTATCGCAAGCTAAGGTTATTTGATTTGCCTTGGCAATTTTTGAGATTTCTTCAATATCCGTAATCTTTAATAATGGATTGGAAGGTGTTTCAATCCAGATTAATTTTGTGTTGGGTTTTATGGTAGATTTTATCAAATCTAAATCGGTTTGATCTATAAAATCAAATTCCAAAATCTCATTAAAGATGGTAAGTAATTGCTTTTTTATGCCCCAATACATATCATCAGGGGCAATAATGTGTGTGCCAGGTTTGAAAGCCTGAAACAAACTTAAACCGCAATTATTGCCCGATGCGAAAGCTGCAGCATCTTCACCGTACTCAAGTTTAGCAACGGTGTTTTCTAAAGCAGACCTGTTTGGATTGCTCACGCGACTATACATATGACCACCTGGGTAACCACCATGTTCATCCCTAAAAAAAGTGGTAGATAAATTTAATGGCGGTGTAACATCACCAGTTGTGGTTTTGACAATATTAGATGCGTGAATAGCAAGGGTTTCGGGTTTCATTATAATTTCTATTTAGATGCGATTAACCGCAACGCAAGTTAATAATTTGAAGCAAAATTAATGTTAGCAATTGTTTTGGCAAGATTTATGTATTCAGTTTGGCAGAAATTAAATTAAACAAAATGAAAAGATTATTTATAGCTATCGCGATAGCATGTTCTACATTGGTAATGTTACAAAGTTGCTCGTCAACAAAAAATGCAACAACTGGTATTAATGGTGGCAGAGGTACAATCACTGGTACATGGGTTTTGAATAATATTACCTTGGAAGGTTTGCCAGACCAAGCTGTTCAAGGCTTGTTTGGAGAAAAATCTTATAAATGTTTTCAAGGTAGTACCTGGAAGTTAACAAATAGTGGAAATGGTTCATATACATTGCCATCATCTAGTGCATGTGGTGAGGTAATGCAAACAATTTTCTGGTCGGCTACACCATCAGAAGAAACATTTCAATTCAAGAAAATTTATGAAGGAGATAAAGCTAAAAACGTAACAGAGGGTTATCGTTTAGTATTAACCCAACTTTCTAAAGGAAATATGGTTATGAAATCTCCAATCGAGTTTGGTGGTAAAACGGCTAACATCGTATTAACGTTTTCGCCAGCAATGAATTAGAATTTACCTAGGAAAAACATAATGGGAAAGCACTTCTGAAAAGAGGTGCTTTTTTGTTATAGCCACAGATTCACAGATTAATATTTTTTTTGCCACGGAAGCACGGATAACACGGAATTAATTGACTAGATGATTTTCCGTGCCTTCAGTGTTTCCGTGGCTATTATTATTTTATTTAAATACTAAATTTTTGAAATAAATAATCTGATAATTCTGGGGCTAACCTATTGTTTGCTAAAAAATGATGAAAAACCTTTCCGTGTCTTTTGTGCTTCCGTGGCAACAATTATTTATGTTTTTTTTAAATAGAAAATCTGTTAATCTGTGGCTAACCCTCCGTTTGTTACAAGAAAATGATTATAATAGAAGCACTTCTGAAAAGAGGTGCTTTTTTGTTATAGCCACAGATTTACAGATTAATATTTTTTTTGCCACGGAAGCACGGAGCACACGGAATTAATCGACTAAATGATTTTCCGTGCATTCAGTGTTTCCGTAGCTATTATTATTTTATTTAAATACTAAATTTTTGAATAAATAATCTGTTAATCTGTGGCTAACCTATCGTTTGCTAAAAAATGATGAAAAACCTTTCCGTGTCTTTTGTGCTTCCGTGGCAACAATTATTTATGTTTTTTGTAAACAGAAAATTTGTTAATGTGGGGCTAACCTATTGTTTGCTAAAAAATGATGAAAAACCTTTCCGTGCCTTCAGTGTTTCCGTGGCAACAATTATTCATGTGTTTTGTAAATAGAAAATCTGTTAATCTGTGGCTAACCCTCCGTTTGTTACAAGAAAATGATTATAATAGAAGCACTTCTGAAAAGAGGTGCTTTTTTGTTATAGCCACAGATTTACAGATTAATATTTTTTTTGCCACGGAAGCACGGAGCACACGGAATTAATTAAGGAGATGATTTTCCGTGTCTTTTGTGCTTCCGTGGCTATTATTATTTTATTTAAATACTAAATTTTGAAATAAATAATCTGATAATTCTGGGGCTAACCTATTGTTTGCTAAAAAATGATGAAAAACCTTTCCGTGTCTTTGTGCTTCCGTGGCAACAATTATTCATGTTTTTTGTAAACAGAAAATCTGTTAATCTGTGGCTAACCTATCGTTTGTTACAAGAAAATGATTATAATAGAAGCACTTCTGAAAAGAGGTGCTTTTTTGTTATAGCCACAGATTTACAGATTAATATTTTTTTGCCACGGAAGCACGGAGCACACGGAATTAATCGACTAAATGATTTTCCGTGCCTTTAGTGTTTCCGTGGCTATTATTATTTTATTTAAATACTAAATTTTTGAATAAATAATCTGTTAATCTGTGGCTAACCTATCGTTTGCTAAAAAATGATGAAAAACCTTTCCGTGTATTTTGTGCTTCCGTGGCAACAATTATTTATTTTTTTTTGTAAACAGAAAATCTGTTAATCTGTGGCTAACCCTCCGTTTGTTACAAGAAAATGATGTTCAAATCGCCTCAAAATTGTATTTTTGTTCAAAATAAAAGTCAGAAATGAATACAACTGAGCAAGTTGAAAAAATATTAGCTGATACATCATTATCAACTGAACTACAAAAGATAGCGCACAAAGTACTTAAGCAAGAACGTATTACTTTTGATGAAGGTGTTTATCTTTATGAACACGCAGAATTAGGTTATTTGGGTGTTTTGGCCAACTTCATTAGAGAAGCTAAGCATGGCGACATAACATATTTTAATCGCAATTTCCATTTAGAACCTACAAACCTTTGTGTTTACGATTGCAAATTCTGTTCATATTCCCGCTTAATTAAACAAAAGGAAGAAGGCTGGGCTTTGACAATGGACCAAATGCTGGATATCGTTAAAAAATACGATGATGAGCCAGTAACCGAAGTTCATATTGTTGGTGGCGTTTTACCGCAGTACGATATGGCTTTTTATGCGAGTTTGTTTTCTGCAATTCGTGCCCATCGTCCGGATTTACATGTTAAAGCATTAACACCTGTTGAGTATCATTATATTTTCAAAAAGGCGAAAGTAGATTATGCTACCGGAATGAAGCTGATGAAAGAGGCTGGTTTGCAATCTATGCCAGGTGGTGGTGCAGAAATCTTTCATCCAGAGATAAGAGAACAAATTGCTAAAGATAAATGTACTGGCGAACAGTGGTTGGCTATACACGAAGAATGGCATAAATTAGGTATGAGAAGTAATGCAACCATGCTTTACGGTCATATCGAAAAATACGAACACCGGGTAGACCACATGGAAAAACTTCGTGATTTACAAGATAGAACTGGAGGCTTTCAAACATTTATTCCATTGAAGTTTAGAAACCAGCACAATCAAATGAGTAATGTTCCAGAATCATCAGTAATTGAAGATTTGAGAAACTACGCCATCGCTCGTATTTACATGGATAACTTCGATCACATTAAAGCTTATTGGGCAATGATTAGTCGTGAAACAGCACAGTTATCTCTGAATTATGGTGTTGATGATATTGATGGAACTTTAGACGATACAACAAAGATTTACTCAATGGCTGGTGCTGAGGAACAAACACCTGCAATGAGTACAAAGGAATTGGTAAATCTGATTAAACAGGTCGGCCGACAAGCAATAGAACGCGATACTTTATATAACGTGGTTACCGATTTTGAAAACGTTGTTTTTGAAGAAGAGAAGAAGCCAGCTTACTATAAATTGCCAGTTGTAAATTAATCTTGAATGAACAAGTGATAGATTGAGTGAATTTTGCGAAATGCTTCAACATTCTCTATTCAATCATTCACTAATTCAATCATTATCTATTCAATCAATCACTAATTCAATCAATCACTAATTCAATCATTCACTAATATAAGAAATGAAGCAAATTTATATCATCCGCCATGGCGAAACAGAACTTAACAGACAAGGAATAGTACAAGGCAGAGGTATAAATTCTGATTTAAACGATACCGGTAGGGCACAAGCCGAAGCTTTTTATCAAAAATACAAAGATGTTCCATTCGATAAAATTTATACTTCGGATTTGAAACGAACCTGGCAAACGGTGCAAAAGTTTATAGATGCTAAATTGTCTTGGGAAAAACTTTCAGGTTTAGATGAATTGGCTTGGGGTGTTTGGGAAGGTAAGGCTAACACAGAGGAATCTCGTGATGCATTTCGCGAAATGTTACAAGCTTGGGAGCAAGGCGATTATACTGCCCATTTTGAAGGTGGCGAAAGCGTACAGGATGTTTATGAACGCTTAAAACAACCTATGCAGGTTTTAACAACCAGGCCCGAAGAAAAAAATGTTTTGCTTTGCATGCATGGTAGAGCAATGCGTGTTTTCTTGTGTTTGCTGTTGAATAAGCCACTTAGTGAAATGACGGAATTCCCTCATCAGAATACAGTTTTGTATAAAATGGGGTTCGAAGATGGAAAGTTTACCGTATTGGAATTTAATAGTGCCGTTCATTTGGATGGATTGGTGATTGAATAGTTAATAAAATTCGTCATTGCGAGGCACGAAGCAATCTAATCTATTGCATTACGCTCGAAAGATTGCTTCGTGCCTCGCAATGACGGCAATATTTTAAAAATAATACCTTGAATAAAATTAAAATATCGGCTGTTGAGTACACCAATACCAAAGCCTTTATATATGGAATCGAGCATTCCGATATTATAAATCAAATAGATTTAAGCTTGGATATTCCTTCAGAATGTGCAGCTAAAGTGATTAGCGGAGTTGTAGATATGGGTTTAATGCCTGTTGCTGCAATTCCACTGGTGCCAAATGCAAATATCGTAGCTGATTATTGTATTGGTAGTGATGGTGCAGTTAATTCGGTATTTATTTTCAGTAGCGTACCTGTAAATGAAATTAAAACCTTGAGGCTGGATACACATTCCAGAACTTCGAATAATCTTGCTAAAGTGTTACTTAAATTTTATTGGAAACAAGATGTCGAATTTATTACGGATATTCATCAGGAAACTGATGCTGTTGTTTTAATTGGCGATAGAACATTTGGTAAAAAAGATGATTACGCATTTGCTTATGATATGGGAGCAGAATGGAAAAATTTTACGGGCTTACCTTTCATGTACGCAGCCTGGGTAGCCAATAAAGAAATTCCGCAGGTATTTAAGGATGAATTTAATGCTGCCTTAAAGTTTGGGTTAAAGCATAAAAAAGAGGTTCTACAGCATTTGCCTAAAACTGATAATTTCGACTTAGGCGATTACCTTTACAACAAACTTCAGTTTGAAGTTACAGAAGATAGAATGAAAGCTTTGAAATTATTTTTAGGATACATTGAAGAACTGGAGAAAGAAACAGTTTAACAACACTTAATATTTAAGCTTTCGTCATTCCCGTGCCTACGGACATCTTAACACCTGTAATATTTTAATTCTGCATTAAGATGCACAGTCAAACTGAGCATGACGAAAGCGCTAAATATCTATTCTACTAATGCGTTTTCAATTTCCCAGCAATGGTTTCCAATTTACTCTTAAGCTTACTCAGTGCACCTGAAATTGCTAAATCATAATTGTTACCAAAATTTGTAACCGCTATTGGTTCTTTACCAGATATTCTGGCTTCTAATAAGCAACGTTTATCTTCCAAGCCATCCTTACTTCCGTTTTCATCAGAAAGATGAACTTCTAATCTGGTTATTAAATCACTGAAACGACTTAAAGATTCTGTTATCTGGGCTTGTATCTTATCTTCGTATTCCTGGTGTATGGTCAAGTTCTTGTCGGTATTCAGCTGAATCGTCATAATATTAAATTTAAGGTTAAATAATATTATGATAACAGTCAGAATGGATAAACGTTTTATTTTTAGTTAAATGATTGTCTAAATTCAATAGGCGACATTTCAGTTTTCTTTTTGAAGAGCGTGCTAAAGGATTGCGCATGTTCGAAACCTAAATCATAAGCAATTTCGCTGATTGATAAATTTGTGGTTGAGAGTTTTTCTTTTGCCTTTTCTATTAATTTTTCGTGAATGTGTTGCTGCGTATTTTGGCCAGTATGCACACGAAGTAAATCACTTAAATAATTTGGAGATAGATTCATGTGTTCTGCAATCATCTTCACCGTTAATAAACCTTGATTTACATTTTGATTATTACTGAAGTAACCATCAACGAATTGCTCAAATTTGACCAATATTTGATGGTTATTGTTTTTTCGGGTAATAAACTGTCGCTCGTAAAATCTATTTGAATAGTTAAGCAACAATTCAATCTGAGAAATTATAATTTCCTGCGTGTGGCGGTCGATATGCTTGCATTCGTTATTAATTTTATCAAAGATGTTAATGAGGTTATTTTCTTCATCTGCAGAAAGATGAAGCGCTTCATTAACTGCATAATCGAAAAAGCCATAGGCACTTATCGCAATTGCCAATGGATGTTTAAGCAAAAAATCGGGATGGAAGATGAGCAAATAACCTTTGCCACATTCAATGGTTTCTAAGTCTAAATGTTGCACCTGATTAGGTGCCGTAAAACTCAGTACACCTTTATCATAATCATAATGTTGCTGTCCGTAACGAATCTTTCCGGTTGCTTCTCTTTTTAAAGCAACACAATAAAAACGGTTTACAAATCCCTTCCACACATCATCTTCGAGAAATACACTTTCTGCCAGGTTAATTACACTAACCAAAGGGTGCAATGGTTCGGGTAAAGATAGTAACTTGTGAAATTGTGAAACAGACTTAATTTCGTTCATCATACTAAATTAAACATTATTAAAATTAGCGGCTGCATTTTATATACAGGCCCTAATTATTCTAATCAATTAAACCCATGCTAAATTCATCATAAGGGTTTCCTGTATTTGTACCTAATGGAACGATACTTTCAATTTTAGCCAATTCACTTTCCGTTAAACGAATGTTTGTTGCCTCGATATTTTGCTCCAGATATTTTCTTCGCTTAGTACCTGGAATAGGTAAAATACCTTTGCTGATAATCCAGGCAAGCGCCAATTGTGATGAAGTTACATTTTTTTCTGTAGCAAGTGTTTCGATGGCTTTAACCAATTCTATATTCTTATAAAAATATTCTTCCTGAAAACGCGGTATTGCCCTGCGGAAATCATCAGCAGGTAAATCATCAATACTTTTAATTTCTCCCGTCAAAAAACCTCTGCCAAGTGGCGAATAGGCAACAAAACCAATACCATGCTGACTAAGCGTATCCAACACACCACGCTCTTCAACAGTACGTTCAAATAAAGAATATTCACTTTGTATAGCTGTAATTGGATGGATTGAGTGTGCTCTTTTTACCGTCTCAGAAGAAACTTCCGATAAACCGATGTAACCAACTTTCCCTTCCTTAACCAAATCAGCCATAGCTTGCACAGTTTCTTCTACAGGCGTACTCTTATCTAATCTGTGCATGTAGTACAAATCAATAAAATCGGTATTCAGGTTTTTTAACGAACGTTCTACCGCTTTTTTTACATACTCTTTTTTACCATTAATTGCCCAGGTTACTTTATTGTTATCATCAATTTCCCAACCAAATTTTGAGGCTATAATGTATTTATCTCTGTTGCCATTAATTGCCTTTGCTATAAGCTGCTCGTTCTTAAACGGTCCATACAAATCTGCTGTATCTAAAAAATTGCCACCTAATTCCAGCGAACGATGAATTGTGGCAATGGCTTCCTTTTCATCTGCCTTACCATACATATTCCCATCTTGAAAACCTGTCATGCCCATACAACCTAAACCTATTTGCGGAACTTCCAGGCCTTGACTTCCTAATTTTATTTTCTGTATATCCATCATTTTATGTTTTATAAATCAAAGGTATTGCCTTTGATGATTAGCATTGTATGCAAAGCCCTGATTGTTGTAGGTAAATCAAGGATTTTAAATAGATACAGAATTATAAGGGTTTAGTAGCAAATGTAGATTCGTATATTATTAGGGGATTTTATTTAACAAATCGGTATTAAATGATCAAGATTTTAGGTTTTTCAAAAAGATAAAACCAATAATGCCTGATAAAATTGATGCCGTTAAGATGGCAAACTTTGCTTCAGCAATGTGACCGGCATCATCAAAAGATTGTAACGCAATAAAAATCGACATCGTAAAACCAATGCCTGCAAGCATCGCCAACCCAAAAATATGTTTCCAGTTTGCACCTGTTGGTAAGGATGCCCACTTTAATTTTACAGCCAAAAAGCTGAAACACGTTACACCAATGGTTTTCCCGAAAAATAAGCCAATAACAATACCTAATCCTAGCGGGAATTTTAAAGTGCTGAACATATCACTCTGCAAAGTTATATTGGTGTTAGCAATTGCGAAAATTGGCATTATTAAATAGTTTACAGGAACAGTTAATGCATGTTCTAATTTTTCTAATGGCGATTCCTCGTCTGTATCGTTGGTTGGGATTGTAAAGGCTAGTAATACACCAGCAATTGTTGCATGAATGCCCGAATGGTGAATAAAATACCATAAAAATACTCCTGGAATTAAATACAGCAATAGGTTTTTAACACCAAAGTAGTTCATCAGCGAAAGGATTAACACCACAATTGCTACCATTCCCAAATATTCGAAATGTATTTGATTGGTGTAGAAAATAGCAATTACGATGATTGCACCTAAATCATCTACGATTGCTAAGGCGGCTAAAAATATCTTAAGGCTAGCTGGAACATTCTTTCCAAGCATGGCTATAATTGCCAGGGCAAAAGCAATGTCTGTAGCCATCGGAATTCCCCAACCTTTTGAAGTTTCAGTTCCTGTATTAAAAAGAATGTAAATCAATGCAGGCACAAGCATACCACCAAGTGCGGCAATTACTGGTAAGGTTGCATTTTTCACTGTCGATAATTCTCCCTCTACTAATTCCCTTTTGATTTCCAGTCCAACTAATAGAAAGAAAATGGCCATTAAAGCATCATTTATCCAGGTTAATATACTGTAATTCGCAATTTCAAATCCGATTTTGGTTGCCAGAAATTTTTCGAAACCAGCACTGGCAGATGAATTTGCAAGTAGGAGCGAAACACACACACAAACCAGCAGAATAATACCGCCAAATTGTGATGACTTAAAAAACTGCTTAAATATGTTTAGGTTGATACTTTTAGCCATTGCGGTAAAAATAGTGAAAGCAATTCTAAAATTTCGAACCTAGGTGTGTAAAAACGGATAAATTTTTTACGGCATAATATTCAAAAAAAAGCCAGAGGCTAAACTCTGGCTTTTTTGTTAATGCTCTTGCTTGTTGTTTGGTTTTACAAGTGCAATCAAGATGCCAAGGCTGGTAATCATGGTTAGTACGCCGGCGAATAGGTTAAATTTCTCTGCCATTTCTCTTTCTAGTTTAGTTTCTGAAAAATATAACTATTCTGTTACAAAGTCAATATTAGCATAAAATAATATGTACTCCTAAAAGTTTTAAGTGTAGTTGGCTCGAGTTGCGAAGTTAGGCTAGCATAGTTTAGAATTATTAGCATAATTATCTATACTTGAACTCTATTTAAGCTATACAGTTGATAGGTAGTTGCATTAATTATTGCTAACTATATCTGTTCGAAACTTTTTTAATGCTCTTATGTTAAAAAAGTAATAACAGAGTCTTATAAAATTTTGACTGAGCACCTATATAACCATTATTAGGTTTTTTGGGTAAATCAATATAGTTGGTATGAAAAAAATTGGTTTAGTTTGGTTTAAAAATGATTTAAGACTTCATGATAATGAGGCACTTGTTACCGCAGTTAAAGAGTGCACCGAATTATTGTGCTGTTTTTGCCTGGAAGAAACGCATTATCAAAAACATGAATTGGGCTTCCGCAAAGCGGATGTAAACCGCTTCATATTTTTAGAACAAACAATCAATAATCTGAAAAAGAATCTTAAATTAATCGGTGGCCAGCTCATCATTGGTTCTAAATCTGCACTTATTACTTTGCCTGAGCTCATTAATAAATATGGCATAACCGATATCTATGCAGAACAAGAATATGCCCGCTATGAATTAGATTTGATTGATAAGTTGAAAGATGCCTTGCCTAATGTAAATTTTAATTTTTTCTGGGTAAAAACGCTGTACCATATAGATGATATTCCTTTCTCTATTGCTAAAATTCCTTTAACCAGTAAAGCTTATCGCATTCCAACGGCCAAGGCGTCTGAACCCAGAAAAACGCTTGACGTTCCAAAGAAAATTAACGCTATTAAAAAGATAAAAGCGACTAAATTTCCTTCATACAAAGAATTTGGTTTTAAATTAAAGGAATACAAAAATGCAGCGCCTTTTGTAAAGGGGGGAGAAGATGCTGCATTGGAAAGATTGGAATATTACACTTTTAAGTCTGAGCAATTAACTAAATACCGCTGGAGTAGAAACCAATCTGATGGTATGGATTATAGTTCCAAATGCTCTCCTTATTTGGCTTTGGGTAGTATATCGCCCAGAGAAATTTATGAGAAGGTAAAGACCTACGAATCGAAAGTTAAAAAGAACCAAAGTACCTGGTGGCTGATTTTTGAACTGGTTTGGCGTGATTACTTCACTTTCAAAGCGATGCGTTTCGAAGATGCTATTTTCAAAACGAAGGGTTATAAAAATAAAACCTACCAGTGGGAGAATGATCCCACCAAATTCGAAAAATGGTGCAATGGAAAAACCGGTATTCCTTTTATTGATGCCCACATGCGCCAACTCAATCAAACCGGTTTCATGAGCAACAGGGGCAGGGTAAATTGCGCCAGCTATCTGGTTCACGACCTTAAGATAGACTGGACCTGGGGTGCCGCTTATTTCGAATCGAAACTTATCGATTATGATGTAAGCTCCAACTGGATGAACTGGCACATGCAAGCTTTTGAAATTTGGTACACCAACCCTGTAAATCAATCTAATAAATACAAAGCACAGGATTTTATAAGGCATTGGATTCCCGAACTCGCCAAAGCTAATAACATGGAAGTATTAATTCCCTGGGAAAATAAATTTAAAGGATACCCTAAGCCCATAGAAATTTATTCTAAGTGGGACAGGGCGATTAATTTGATTAAGAAGATAAAAGTTTAGCAAGATTTGGCATTGCTCTTCTGATACTAGTTTTATTAGTACATTACGATACGCGTGCGGCAGCAGAGGGTTTGAAGTTCTCTCCAGTAAATATATCCTCAATTCCATTTTCTTTCTATATCATGATCTACACTTTTACTTCCAGCTTTTACCATTGATGTATTAGTAATAAGTTTAAACTACTTTTAGTGATTGGATTTGGAGGGAAAAATTAATATTTTAGTTAAAATTAAACTCTTATGTCAAATAATAACCCTACCACCACCCAAGCTGAAAAAGGCACTGATTTAAAAAACCCCTTTAAGGCATCCATTTTAATTTTTTTATTTTTTGTGTTTATCAGCTTCGCTCTTGCAATAATGGTTAATGCCAAACATACTGGTGATACCAATCTGCTATTAGTTGGGCTGATTTTTCTAGCTATATCTGTTAATTGTATTGCAGGAACGATAAATATTTTTAGGAAAGCTTCAACCCCTCGATAACGCAGGCCTGTGGTTTTAGCAATATATTGTTAGAAGTTTAGCGATGGATCAGTCCCGCAGTGCCCGATCGCTGTCTTGAGCCTTTTTCAAATCGAACCAGGCCAACGCTTCCGTTCGAATCCCAGCGGGATCACAAAAAGCCTCCAACTTTCGTTGAAGGCTTTTTGTGATCCCGCTGGGATTCGAACATAGTTCGAAAGCATGCGTTTAATCAATATTTATTGGTCTTTAGGTTCGATACTCACCCAGTGACTCACCGCTTTTTTTGTGTCTTTTTATTGCAAATACTATACTGTAAATCTAACTTTTTATTTTTTAATATTGAAGCGATATTTTAAAATTAATCTAAAGAAGATTTCTGCGATTTTTAGGATTTAGTAGCTAAAACTAATTTCTCCTATGTCCCACGACATATGCTTAATATTTATTCAGAAACTGAATATTTGTTAGTTGATAATATTCAAAACGGTTCGAGCCCCATTATCCACCCCCAAGTTTTGAAAAGCAGTCTGAAAAGACTGCTTTTATTATGTAATAAGCTTTTTGTCAATTAGTTACAAAGTAAAACCTTCCTAAAAAAGTGGTTCGATGTTTTAAGGTGAAAAATGCATAAATTGGGTTTTTAACTGAATAAAGCTGTTCTTGAAGGTTCGAGCCCCGCTATTGATCTAATTTTTAGTGTGATTTTTTGTGACTGAAGATAACTTTCTTTAAACTACGTCTAGCTCTACCTTTCTTACTCAGTCCAACTTTAAGTCTTTTTACAATATTCTTAGACAAGAAATACATGAAGTCTAATATTTCTATAGCATCCTCTTCGGTGATATCTTCTCCTTGTTTCTTGAAGTAGGCAATTGCGTATTTGGGGGCTATTGATCTTTTATCCATGAGAATACAATCAGGTGTATTAACTGAAACGAGTAATATATCGAAACCATATTAAAAGTCTAATCAATAAGTTTAAGGGTATTGCATAAGTTGATTCAGAGACAACATTTGATTTATGCAATGATTTTGCAAAGGTTGGTGTTAATGTGGGTATTTCGGCAAAAGTGTACGAGCGTTTCGCATTTATGCTGACACCTTATTTCGCTCCAAACTGACGGGCTGTTTCGGACCAAGCTGTACGCACTGATCGTTGGGGCAGGATTTCTTCGCTCAGTAAGTCCTTTTAATTTTTTAAGTTCAGGCCAAATAAAGGGCTCTCCTGCTAAAATGCTGCCGGATATGGTAATTGATCTGTCGGGTGGGATTTGAGAGGTTCAGTGCACTTTTTGAAGGATATTTAGATTTATTTCCAGGATTAATCCTTAAGGATTGCTGGGGCAAACTTTTGGATATTTGTCTGGGCAGGATGATTGGATGGATTTACGAAAAGAAGGAAATTTGGAGCTGGCGATCACTTTTGTTCAGAGGGAAAGGGACAATTTAGTTAACCGCCCGGCAGTCAAATTCGCGTACAGTTTGGCCCGAAATGGATCGTACAGTTTTATTGAAATACGCATCGCGAGGGCACATGCTGTTATAACAGCCTCTAAATGAAAATCGATAGAATCTTCAGTATCCGCATTTTTGACGGTAAAAAAGACCTACGGGATCGCATACTTATTTTCAGTAAGTCCGCAATCGCCAAAGCCGACCTGCTGACCCGTATAGATTACGATGCCCAGGCCTTAAGCAAAAAACTTGACCAGGGGACGGTCATCCTGCTCATGCTCGAAGAACAAGTCTGCGCCATGGCACGCTATCAGGTCCATCCCACAAGAAACCGCCCCGAAAACATCCATAGAAAAGATATGGCCTGGATCAGCGATTTCGCCGTGCTGCCCACTTACTGGCAGATTGGCCTCGCCAGGATGCTGCTCGAGGTGATCCGCAATTATTCCCGTTACCTAGGCAAAAACACCCTGCGCATCCTTGCCCCAACCAGACCAAACGAGCTTAAAGCGTTTCTGCTTCACAGCGGCTTCACTATAGGATCCAGCCAGCCAGGCTTTCCCTTGTCCTTTTTAGGACTTGCACTCCGAGTCAAAAAACAGCCTCCTACCTTAACATCAAACAAAAGGCCTTAGATGAAAATTGCTAAGCCCTGGAGATCAGCTGCTGGGTATAGTTGCACTGGGGATAATTCCTGCAGCCCAGAAATGCGCCCCTTGCCGAATTCCTCGCCACAAGCAGCCCATTGCACTTCGGCACAACGCCTGCTCGCCCGCCTTTTCCCCAAGCGCATAATCAGAGATGATCTCCTGCAGAAAAACACTTGGATTCTGCGGATTGTACATCAGGTAAACCTGGTGTTTAGCCCTGGTCAGCGCCACATAAAACAGCCGTCTTTCCTCCGCATGCTCAAAGCTGTCCCCCTCATGGAGCAGGTTTGACAGGATCGGGTCATCCGCCATGGCCGAAGGAAATCCGAATACCCCACCGTCCAGGTCCAGCAAAACCGAGACATCACAGGTCAGTCCCTTGCTGGAATGGGCCGTAAAATAACTGATACTGAGCATTTTGAAAGCCTTTTGCAGTTCCCGAAGATCATCGGGCTCCGTGCGGCGGTAACGACCGATCAGAAATACCGTAGCCCGGCCATGATTGCGCGAAATTTCGCCCAGTATCCGCTTCAGTGCATCAAACTTCTGCAGGCTTTGTATTGCGCTATTGCCAAAAACACTTACCGGCACAAGCTCGAAAGCCGTCCAGGCAGCCTGAAAAGGAGAGGAGAGCGTTTTTTTGAGCTGCACCGGGTTCTTCTGGATAAAGCCGCTGGACAGATTCAAAATCTCCTGATTGAACCGGTAAGTGCGCAGCACCCCATTGAGCGCGGTAGCGCCAAAATGTTTGGAAAACTCGGTCATAATGCCAATATCGCTTCCCGTAAAACGGAAGATCGACTGCCAGTCATCGCCCACCGCATACAGCCTGGCCTGCGGATTGGCCGACTTCAGCGACTTGAGCAAACCATAACGTCCAAGCGACATATCCTGGAACTCATCCACCAGGATGTACTTATACTTTTTCCTAAAATCCCCCGAGCGGATATAGCCCGAGGATAAATTGACCATATCATTGTAATCCATGCTCACAGTTCTTTCCAGCTCCGCCTGATAAACCCTCAGCAAAGGCTCAAATACATCCAGAAAAACCGAAAACCGCTGGTCGTTCCTGCCCGAACGCAATTCAGCCAAAGAGGAATGGTTGGATTTCATCAGGTTCAAAAAGGTATAGATCAGCCCCATAAAATCCTCAAAATCCTCGGCCTCTTTCAACGTATCGAGCAGTTCACCCGCAGGCCGTTTTTCCAGCCTTACCCCATGGGCCAGCAGGTGGTTTTTCAGTACCCGCAACAGCTGGCCTTCCCTGGCCTGAAAGGAATAGGTCTTGATCAGCGTCGTCTGGTATTTTTCATGGATGTCTGCTTTCCAGGCCATTCCGTGATGGTACTGTTCCCTGGCCGAGGTAAAAGGTGGCCTATACTTAAAATACGAAGGCACATCGCCCTTTTCATCAATCCCATAGTGCTCATGGTAGATCCCATAACCCGGCAGAAAGAAATCTGGCGAATAAGCACCAAACTCCGGGTTGCGGTCCTCGCGCTCCATGGGATAGAGGCTTTCATATTCATACTCCACCTGGTGCAGGTACAGAAAGTTGGCAATCTGCACTTCCTCCATACTCCGGTATTCCCTGCCGTCCAGCCCCTTGTTCCTAAAGGAACGCTCCTGGGTAAACAGGGCATCCGCACTCTCAAAATCAAAATCGTCCCGCTCGGGCCTGGCAAAAAAGGCTAGAAAATTGATCGCCTTCAAAGCAAAGTCACCATCGGACAAAAACAGCTCATCGAACTTGCGCTGAAGGAAAGCCTTGGTGAGGTAATCCTTTCCGTCAAAGGCCAGCTTTTTTGGGTTTTCGCTGCAGTACCGCGTCACCATATTGCCAAAGCCGTTAAAGGTCTTAAAGGTAATCCGGCTAGTAAGCTCGCCGTCCCGCAGAAACCTCGAAGTCCGCTCCGCCATTTCCTCCACCGCATTATTGGTAAAGGAAATGACCAGCAGCTCCTCGGGCTCGACCAGCGACTTTTGCAGCAAATAGGCAATCTTCGCACTGATCGTTGTCGTCTTGCCCGTACCCGCGCCCGCAATCACCAGGTTGTTGTCCTCCTCGCACACCACCGCCCGCATCTGCTCCTCGGACCGGGGATGAGCGTCCAGTCCGGCAAAAAAGTCCCGGTACCGGCCGATCTCCATCGGAATAAAACGTTCATTATAATCCGAACGGATCTGCTCCAGGTTGGCAAAGCTCCACAGAAAATGCCCCACTAATGCCTGCTCCTCTGCTTCCAGACCGCAGTTCTTATAGTCTTTTGGAACCGAATCCAACAACACAGCGTAGCATTGGAGCAAGCCCTGCGCTTTCATCGCCGAAAAATAAAACAGCATGTCCTGGGTATCGCCCAATGCCCTGATCGCCAAACGGATCTCTGGAATCAAACTGCGGAGGTTTTCCCACCGGCTTTTCTCCGCCCGGCACATCAGGTAATACTGCCACAGGCCCAGCGAACATAAAAATAGCAGCAGCTGCAGCCAGCCTGGCAGTCCCTCGGGCGTGGTTTTCTGGGTTTTTCTCGGCTTTGGTCTAGGTTTCATTTTGGAGCGCAAATGAGATTTTGGCAAATATAATCATTCTGCAAGTCCAGGCCTTTAAAATTCCCAACTTCTCAATAGCACACCCTAAAACAGACCAAGCCCAAACTTTTGAACATCTGTTCAAAATCGAAAAGATTATCCTTAATTTTAGCCTGCTCAACGCTCCCAAAATCAACCCTGAGCAATAATCTAAATGACCATGGCGCTATCCAATGCACACGAAGGTTATGAATACCAGGATCTGTTGACCTGTTATTTTATCCTTCAGGAAATACTCGAGGAAAACAGAAGTTCCTTCCTCATCGACCGAAAGGAATTCTCCGGCGACAAAATCGATGACCTGACCATCATCAGCGACAAAGGACGGCAAAAAAAGCAGCTCAAATACAGCAACGCCGATACCGACCACCGCCTATGCAAAAACGATCTCTCCAGTGAAGCCGCCTACCAGCTCTCCCTGGACACGCTCTATTTGGCCTGGCTGGACCATCCCGAAAAAAACCAGAGCAGTTTCCGGATCTGCCTGGCCTGGCTGCCGCCCACGGATTCATTATTGGATATCCTTATCGAAAGATCCAATCAGGGTAGCTTTAGCAAGTTTCAGACCACCGTCTATCAGATCGATCCAGAAAAGCTCTGGCCGGAAAATGCTGCCCCGATCCCTTCCTGGCAGCGCTTTAATAAAGCCGCCCAAAAGATCGACCGCGATAGCTTTAAAGTATTCTGTGCGGCCCTATTAATCGAAGTCGGCATGCCCAAGCTCAGCCTGAACCTCCAAAACCCGGGCGACCTGGAAGGCCTGGTCCTCCAGCAGACCAAGAACCTGGGCATCGGCGTCTATCCCAATGAACACTACCGCGAGGAAACCTTTATCCTCGCCCTTTTGGCCATCGTCAAGCGGTCCCGGAGCAAGAACATGGAAATCACCACCCAAGGAATTTTCCATGAACTGCGCATCGCGACCGATTTTGGTTCCATCGAGCAGCATTTTCCCATCCTGGAACAGGAAAACATCCAGCGATCGGACAGTATGCAGGACTTTATCGATCAGCACCGCCACCAGCGCAAGCTCCTGCTCCTGGGCGAGCCGGGCGGAGGCAAATCCTGGTTCATCGAAAACCTGACCTCGATGCTGCGCAAAAAAGGCATTCACGTGCTCCGCCACCTGTGCTATACCAAACTCGACGATACCTTCCAGAAAGATCGCATCAAACTCAACGTTTTTTACGGCAACCTGATCGCGGAACTTCTGCAGGCCTATCCCGCGCTCAAAGCGCTCAAAGAAAAAAGATACGCCTCCAGCCTAAATGAGCTCAACCACCTGCTTGGGCAAATCAGCCAGCAGACCTATATCTTCATCGACGGGCTGGACCACATCGAGCGCATCGCCAGTTTCAGAAACTTCAGCGACATCAGCCGGCAGGACAGGGCCATTATCGAAACCATCTCCAGCCTCCGTGACAATCCCCTGGTGAGCATTATCGTAAGCTCCCAGCAGATCAGCGAGCTCGGGCTCATTAGCGGATTCGAGAAAGTCAGCCTGCCGGCCTGGACGGAAAGGGAAGTGCGAGCGATGCTCAAAAAACGCGAAGTCACAAACAGCCCCTTAACAAAAAAACTATTGCTATCCGGCTTTTTGCTTGAAAAAAGCGCGGCCAATCCACTATACCTGAAATACCTGATCGATGAGGTAGCCAAAATGCAGGGTCCAGACCTGGCCCAGCTGCAGGCCCTTCCCGAATATGCCTTCAACCTCAGCGGCTACTATACCTATCTGCTCAGCCAGCTCAATACCCGGGAAGAAGTACCCCAGGTACTCTCCGGCGTTGGATTTTCCCTCACGCGCACCGAGCTGGAAGAAATCACTGGTGCCGGACTTGACGTGGTAACCTCGCTCGAAATCCTTTCGCCAGTCCTTGCGGTCAACATCTCTCAGAGCGGTTACCGCATTTACCATGAAAGCTTCCGGCGGTTCATCCTCGAATACCTCAGCGCCCGTCAGATCTCGGTCGAGAAAAAAATCTTCCGGCCCATTCGCGAATGGTTTTCGAGTAAAGATTTTTTTTCCTATCCAAAGGCCTACCGCTACCAGCTGCAGTTCCTCTTTGAAGGCGAAAACCACGAGGAAATCATCCAGCAGCTCAGCCATACTTTTGTCACTGACAGCAAGATCAACGGTTACAGCTGGGAACTGATCGAAAAAAACTACGGCTATTTCGTCAAGGCCGCCTGCATCCTCCAGCACTTTCCCAGCATCATCCTGCTCAACGAGATCGACAAGGTACTGGCCAGCTGCAAGGAAGAATTCGAAGAACTCTTTCCTCAATACATCCGGACGCTGGGCAAGGTTTTCGGCTTTAAAACCGTGAGCGAATACCTTTTGTTCGAAGGACAGCCCGCCATGCCGGCAGCCCAGGGTATTGAAGCCTGCTATGTCTGTGATGAGCACCAGACTTCAGCGCCATGGCCGGCTTACATGTCCTTTTTTCCGCCAGGATCGCAGATCAAAGGAGAAACATTCAAATACTGCCTGCGGGGCCTTCTTGTTCTTCAGGATGAAAAGCGTCTGGAAAAACTGGCCAAACACCTTACAAAGCATACCCAAAGCAGCCAGGCGGAAACCTTCCGCAAAGAACTGCAGGGCTTTGCCAATAAAGAGTACATCGATAAGCTGCGCCTTCATTATCCCATTATCAACAAAATTTTGGACTATAAGGCAAAACCAGCCAGCGCCGGCTCAGTTAAGGAAGTGCTTGAGCTGGCGCACAAAATACTCGATATTGATGATGTACACGAAAGCGAGAAGGAACTCATTTTTCGCCTCATCCGCGGCTGCGCTGCCCACCACGATGATGATGCCTTGCACCAAAGCGTCAAAAAGCTGTTACAGAGCCACAACTGGTTTTACAACTGGCTGATTTACACCATCAGCATCAACCGTTTGAACAGCCAATCACCCTATAGTGCGATCAAAGAAGCCTTTGACCACCTGGCCTTCAGTACCGATCCATTTCAAGGACAGCCCCGCGCCTGCGATTTATATTCGATCCAGGGCTTCATCTTCCAATCCCTCCATCAGGGTTTGAAACTGATCAAAACCGCCCAGCAATGGCAGCAAACCATTGACACCCTGGTCAAGGTAAGCGATGAGACCACGACTAACCTGCAGCGCAGCACCAATGGTCCGCTCACCACCAACAAGCTTTTCGGCATACTCTCTACTTACAGCTGCAAAGAAAATGCGGATTACATCAATACGATCTTTAAGCTCCAGTTAGCAGAAAAAGAGCAGTACCGGCTGCACAGCGACATTGCAGAATATAACCTCTACCTGGCCTCCCTTTCTGCCGATTCAGGGGCGGTGGAAGCTGCCAGAGCGTATTTCAGCAAAGCCCTTCAGTTTGCCCTTGGCTATACCATGCGAAAAGACCAGACCCTGCGCGATCTGATCGTGGCGATCGGGGACTATGGCAGGCTTTCTCCAAAAAAACTTACCGAGGACCTCGTCCTGAGCAGGATGCTCGTGGACTCGGCGGTAGACCATACCGACGGACGAGAGACAGACTATTTTCCCAACCTGTGGTTTGAGGGGCTGCTCAAAATTGACCGGGACCTTTCTATGGCCTACCTGCTCCATCAGCTTAAAAGTTCCAGGTTCGATTGGCGCGCCGAAAAATCGCTCGCCCATCTCCTGATCCAGCTCCAGGGCAGCCTTGATCCACGTATTGAAAGCTACCTGGCCCTAACGCTTCCAGTCAATACCGACAGCGCATTTATCGCCTGCTGCCTTGATCTTTACCATCAGACCAGCAACACCCATTCCTATATTTCCGAGAAACTGGCCGGTATGATCGTACCCGCGATGCAGCCCAAACAAAACCGGAACAGGGGAGAGGCCTTGATCGAAACCTATAACAGTAGTCTGGGCCAGCAGTTCGGACAGGTGCCATTGAATAAAAAGACAGCACCCAGCTTCCGTTCAGAAAAAAAATGGTACCATAAATGTATCCAGCGCAAAGAATTCAGCTTGATGGGCGCTGAGGAACGTGTTGCATATTTTGATGAAAATGCCTTCACCACGCAGGACCTGCCTGCGCTGTCGTTTCTGCTGGATTCCCTGAATGCATTGTCCGAATCCACCTGTGAGCTGATTTCAACTGTAATCTCCCGCAACAACAATCGTTATGAAGATAAACTCGAACTGGACTGGGTTTTCCAGAACGGGGGAGATATAGAATGTTTTTACTGGGTCTGCCGTTTTTTGAACGACCGTGGAGGCTGGTATGAGAAATTTATCAACCAGGAGGCTTTCCATAAGGCCCATGCCCTTAACCCCGAACTTGCCTTTGCCAAGCTGTTCGAACAGTTGCCCGATTACCTGGAGATCGGCAACAATACCGAATTTTCGGCCAACCTGATCAAGCTCCTCATCAGCCTGGATTACGACCGCGCCACCATCGAGCAGATGTGGGCAAACCTGAAAACCATGAGCGCTTACCGACTGCCTGTCCAGCAGCCCATAGACTGGGCGGAGGAAACCGGCAATCCCCTAAAAATGGACGGCACCGAAATGCTCCTTTCCATGCTGATCTGCAGGTTCCGCGCTGCCACTGTACATCGCTATCGGCTCACCTGTGCCGCCCTTGAATCCATCCTGGATGAATTTCCGGATAAACTCATCAAGCCCTTTCAGTGGTTTTTCACGCAACGGAACTCCTTCGAAAAATCGGCCGAGCTTATTGTCCTGCAACTGCTGTACCGCCAGGAGCAAAAAAATCCCGGCTTCAAAAACCATTTCAGGGCACTGCTCTGCAAAGATTTTCCGAGCCGGTATTTTCTGTCCGACTGGATCATTTCTTTCTTTTACGGTTTAAAGCTGAGCAGCCTGGTTATGCCTGCAGGCATCAGTTACAATGATCTGCACGCCGTTCAGATACAAAGCTTGAGGCGAAGAAACAGACGCTATTCGATATTTGAAATGCAGTGGATTGATATCCACCAGGCCTTCAGTAAACATGTCAATACTTACCGCCAGCAATACAGCGAGCACCTTGAAATTTACACCAACCGGGTGTACAAGAGATTTGTCCCACATATCCAAAGTGCAGAACACCTACTAGAGATCTTTAACCAGGATTATTACCAGGACTTTAAAGAATGGTCAGAGACCGAAAGTGAAGAAAGCCTCACACTGGACTGCTTTCTGGCCATCGATTCAGTGGCCACCTACGGACATGCTATGACCACTCGTCCGGCAGATCTTCCCCTGCCGTGTCAGCGTTCAGAAATTGAATCCTCAACAGAATTTGAGCCCCACCAAGGATGGATCCGCCTGGCCCACACCGAAGAAGAACTCCAGCAGGGATCCATCTTTGAACTCACTACCCACAGAAGTTTTGGCGGGACCATGTTTTGTGCGCCCAAAGCCGACCAAAATCCGTATTCATCCTACCAGCCATTTCCCTTTCAGCTCTGGGGAGAAAAACGTCCCAGATTCGATATCGAAAAACAGATCATCTTTGCAATCCTCCAGGATGACCCGATCGAGTATTACCGGCTGCTCTGGGTCAATCCAGATCTGCTCGCAGGGATGGGCATCCGTACCAAAAGAGTTCCCCAGGGACTCATTGGGATCAATGAGTCTGACCAGTTGGTACTGAAAATGCGCACTTGGTGCTGCGATTATCTGGGAGATGACTTTCGTACCCGCCTGTCGGATGAAATTCCGAGCTTGCAGGGAACCGACCTGATCATCAGGCCAGATTATTTCGAGCGGCTCAAATCCCATTTTACTGACCCACCGGTCTATTACAGCGACACCCTGCATGAAAAAAAGAAAAAATGGCAGCAGCAGCGCTGAGCAACCCGAAAAAAAACAATAACGAAAAAAACTTAACATGTCAGAAGATTTACCACCGGAAAACCCAGACCCCAATAATCTATCCCACACTTCGCAAATAACACCGGAGGAATATGCCCAGCGAAGAAATACCGCCTACAGTCATGCCATTGAACTCATCAAATTCGAAGGGGAAATGCTTTGGACAATTCTCTCGGTATTTTTGGTGGTCAATACCATTTTACTGGGATTTATTGGTCAGTATATCGCAACAAACCAAACGAGCGTCACTGAAAATGGCAGCTGGCCCTGCCTGATCGGTGCGTTGATGGGCCTTGTACTCTGCATTCCTTTCTATGGTACTTTTGTGCGCAACAGCAAATATTACAAGTTCAGAATGGAGCAGGCAAAAGCCTATGAAGATCCCCTGTTTCCCTTATTGCGCAAACAGGCGAAGAAATTCTCCGAAGGCAAAAAAGCCAAAGCCAATGGCAAAGAGATGAAGCTGAACTGGATCGCCAGAGAAATGGCCAACAAAGTAGCGGCCAGCTGGATGATTGTACTCTTTGTCTTGGCCTACCTTAGTATTTTAATTTACGCTTTGCCGAAATGCCATCCGACAAAAGACTTTAAACCCGTCAACAAATCGATGCAACAAAAGACCCTTAGTACCCAAAACCATACAACAATAATTACCCCAAAATCATTCAAATGAGCAAATTCCTACTGAACCTGCCGATTCTCCAGAGCGGCGATATCATCCTGATCAGATCTGAGGAAAGAGAAAGCCTTTTTATCCAGGAACAAAGCGGCTGCCGCTACTCACATGCCATGTTGTACGTCGGCGAATCCAGCTATATCGAGTCCGACGGGCTCGGCGTTCATGCTTTCAATGCAGCCCGCAAATTATTCGACGGTCCCACAGATGCCATCGCACTAAGATTCAAAGATGCTGAATCCACCCCGCAAGTGGACGCAGCAGTGGAATACGTCAGATTAAAAATCGGAACAGAATATTCTACCGCCGAAGCCCGACGGGCCGCCAGAAATCCAGCCGAAAACGCCGCGGAGGAAAACCGCCAGTTCTGTTCCCGCCTGGTGGGTCAGGCCTATGCCTATGCTGGCATTCCGATTACAGAAAACCCAAACTACGCAACGCCAAAACAGCTGCTTGAATCTCAGGTACTATTACACATTACCGACATCCTCCAGGAAGCTACTGCAGAACAGATCGCTTATGCAAGTGAGCAAAATACTGTTCTTGACCAACAGACAGAAGCAACCAATACCATTTTGGAATCCGCCAGAAACATGACCGGAAAAGACCTCCAGACGCTCGAACAGCTCAGTGACTTTATGCAGGAAAGTCTCCAGTACGACGGCCAGATCACAGCAGTAGTCAAGGGCTCAGGCTACCTTGACCTGTGGAAAACGGACGAGGCAAAAAATCCCATGTATTATGATTTTGAAAAGCTCAAAGAAGATTGTCCCGAGGATAAACTTGAACAAGCAGGCCGCCAGCTTTGCTATATAGCCTCAGGTAATCTGGCCCGTTATTACCAGATGCAGGAAGCCTATAACTGGCAGGTGCTGCTCCAGCCCACAGCCTATAACCTGCTGTTCAAAGATCTTTACGATAATCTGGTGCGCCAGGGAGAACGCATGTTTGAGACCGGTGCTGCAGCAATTAAACACAGCACCAAGAACAGCTAAAACGGATTTTTATCGGGCCTTAGATACGTTAAGATCTCTTTTGGTATGAAATAATGGCTATACAGGTAAAAACAATCCGATTGTACTATATTTGAAAAATCTGCTCCTAAAAAGCAGTAATGAAACCATGACCAACGCCTCCAAAAAAATCTCGCCCCAGGCCCTCAACCAACTCAAGGATACCCTTTCGTTATCTACTGGAAAAAAGACCAGTTTGGGTACCAAATTTTGTGAAGGGTGATTGTGCGCCAGGATCATGCCGGCACAAAACGTTTTCAGCGCCACAGCGAATACCAGTTTGGGATCCACCAGCGTCCCATTGGAACTGCCCGAAGATATCTGCTGGATGCCTAGCACGCGGCCAGCATTGTTCAGCAGTAAAACATAAAACTGCTCGGTCATTTCGATCACATCGTGATTCCAGTGCGCATTAAAAATGCGGTAAGCATCGTTGGAAGCGGTTACTTTCGGCCGCTCCGACACGTTAAAGCCCGGCTGGTAACTCACTTTGATTTCTGAAACGCTGAACAGCGAATTTTCAAGGATTGTTTTCATGATACTGAATATTGGGTTAAACCATCTGTTCTTATTTCTCCTGTTGTGGTTGATCACATCAAAATCAATGGAAAAAAAAGAAAGCACCGGAAGCATGGCTCGCCAAGCGTAGCGGTATAAGTCCAGGAGGGTGGCGAAGCCATTATGCCCGCGCAGCGCAGGCAAGCGCCATATAGCTTCGCTTTCCTTTTTTATCCCATTGATATGATTCCCTCTATGCGTTACTTAATTCTTAAGAAGATGCTCATAAGCCGTTACAGTCAGATATTTTTGACCATTTGGCAGAATATATTTTCGGTAGTGGTTACAATTCCCACAGGATATTGCCGGCCAAAACCCATTCATAAGAATTATTAATTTATATTTGGGATATGGGAAATATCTATGTTGACGACAGTGTGCACGATCAGGGCGATTTTATCATCTGCGCCTGTGTATATGCGTCAATGGATATCGAAGCTGAAATTTTAAGGCTTATCCAGGTCTTAAACCTTGATGCTGAAACTTTTGAGTTTAAAAGCTCTGCCAATTACAGCAAAGAACCTGAGCGTGCCGAGTTTCGGTCCCGCCTCAAGGAACTTATGCAGGACCACGGGCATTATGGACTGGTTATTCTGCCTAGGGCCAATAGGGTTGAGGCCGGACTGGAATGCCTCAGGGCAATCCAACAGTTTATTGAATTCAGTCCAATCATCCGGCAGCCGGTTTCCATCTATTTGGACCAGGGCCTGTTTTCTTCAAAAGATCAGGCCGAAAAACATTTTAAGGCGCTTGGGCTGTCCGGCGCTACCCTTCATGCCGAGCAGGATTCCAAAACCGTCCGCGGCATCCAGCTTGCCGATCTGGTTGCCCATATGGCTTCCATTCAACTCAAGTCCGCTATGGGGCTGATCAAAAAAATGGTCAAGGCCGGCGAAAATTCGGGCTATGAACCGGACATGAAACTGGAACTGGAATTTGAGATGTGGGCTACCCTGCGTTATTGCCTGATGAACGAAGGCAATCCCAAACCGCAGACAGGCGACCAGTTCCGTGACGCCAACATGCAGGTGGGCAGGGCAGGACTCTTCATTGCAGAAAGCTGCGGTGAGGAACTCCGTGAATATGCTGAAGGCACCTTTGGACAGGTTTATTTGGGATGTATCCATTAAGCGATGAGCAGGAACCCAATTGACTCCATTCGCAGAACAGCCATATGGAATACCTATAACAACAAATGTTTTTATTGCCATCGTGAACTGGAGTATTTTGATATTCAGATCGACCACATTATCCCTGAGCGTTTCGCCAGGGACAGAGCCGGACTGAACAACATTATTGCCGAATATGGCCTGCCCATCGACTTTGACCTGAATTCCCCCGCTAATCTGGTACCGAGCCACAGCCGCTGCAACAACCGAAAAAGCGGCCAGCTTTTTGAAAAGGGGGCAACCCTTTACTACCTGCAGACCCATTCACAAAAACTAAAAGCGATAGAGCAGGAAGAAGAAAAACTAAGAACCAGAAAAGACAAGGGCCAGCTCCTGTCCAGGATCAAAGTCGCACTGGAAAACCACGTCATCGACCTTAAAGAGCTCGAAAGGATCACCCTGGAGGCAAAACAGCATAATTTTGCCAGTCAGGTAATCAAACTCGAACATGGATTCGAATTCATCGATGCGGTTTACGATGCCTTTTACCTGGGCGCTGACCTCTCCATGCTGTATCACAAAAAGCTCCTCATCAGTTCCGACGAAGCTGCCCTGGAAGTCATCAATGACCATGGGGAACGGCGTACGGTCAGCACGCTCAATGAATGGGAAGACGCCAAGGCCATGGACTTTTACCCGCAGACGACCTACGATATCAAAATGTCCGCCCATTTCACTTACCTGGAGAATTTTCTGCATGCCCTAAAGACTGCAAAAATGCCCAGATATTCCTTTATCAGCGAGCCCTGGGTATCCCTATCGGATCTGGAAATGCTTTCTCCAAACATCATTCAGGATTTTGAAGGACAGCTCAAGGTCTATATTGATGCCGGCAAATCGGTCGCCGACCTGATCGGTATGGGAATCGTCCAGAAAAAACAGAGCGAATATTATGAACTGGTACTCGAATTCAACGGGATGGAAACTGCACTGAGCGAACAGTTCCGTGCCGATTTTAATGGCGATGGCTTTGAGTCCATTTTCGTCAAGGGCTGGGTAAGGGCCATCGGGGGAACACTGGGTTTTGGTTTCAATGATACCCTGACCCGCCGGTCGGCCGATGAGCTCATCGGCATTTCCCAGCAATCGATAGACCACAATGCCCTGTTCAATTTGACGCTTTGGTCTGACCGGATCGGGGATGAAACGGTCTTCTATTTTCAGAACAATGGCGAGCAGCCCATTATGGATGCAGTTTTTTATATGGACAAACTCGGAAAAACCCAAGAAGAGGCCATGCGCTCCCGACATACCATGGAGATTGTTTTTGGAACGATCCCGCCAAAGACAACTTTTGATCATCGTATGGAAAGCACTGATGAAGACGAAATTTTTGGCTTTCCTTTATACAGCGGGGAATTTACGGCCAAAGACGGCACCCACTATGCCATCGATCAGAAAAACAGCATCAGCCCAATCCCTTTCCGGAGCTCCTTTGATTAATCTAAACACACTCCGTTTTCCAATATATGAAGATATCCAGCTCAAAAATCCTTTTAAAATACCTCTTTCGTTTACCTGAAGACTACCTGGTCCCGTTTGGGCCATTAAAACAGCCGGGCGCACTGATGGCTACAGTAGATGTCGAGCCCATTTGGCAGGAACTCAGCTTTACCCAAAAACTTAAAGCGGTTGTCTCCTTTCAGTGGAAACCCGACGAAGCGCTGATGCATGATAAGGCAATTCAGATATTGCAGCGCGACGTTTTTGGTTTGGAAAGCGATTTTGGAGATGTCATTCACGACATCAATCTTTTGCATCACCACAGAGAATGGCCGCTGAATGAACTTAACGAATCTGACGATGAAAAAGTCAATGCTCTGATGAGTGTTAAAATCCTCACCGCCCTTAAACATTATCATGCCGGAACCAATGATGCGCTGCACCTCAATCTGGTTTCCTACAATCCGCTCATCTGTACACTGGTGATCCCGATGATGGCGAAGATCCCGGTAGTTTCCCTGCGCTTCGGCCTAGAAATCCAGGAAAATTATACATTCAATGCGATCCGTTCCGTCAAACATCCCCAGGCGGATGATCTCATCGCTTTTTTGTATGAGACCTTGACCATACAGCAAAAACTCTCCATGGCATTTCACCGTGTGCTTCATTTGATGAGCCAGATCCAGAAGGAAAAGGGAGATTCTTCGCTCACCGGCAAAGAACTTGAAGCCTTGACCGAATGTGACTCAATCATCAATTACCTCAAGGCATCCGTTGAAAAGACAGTGCTGATCTTGGCGCTTACCTTCGGGATCACCGATCTGGATTCAAAACAGAAACATTCGCAGAAATTAAGGGCGCTGGACCAAAAGATTCCGCCACTGACCAAGAGCCAGCATTACTTTAGGTTTTTATGGAAATTCATCCAGTCCGATGAACTCGATAAACTCAACAGCCTGAGAAACGGCCTCAACCACAAGAAAGGGGTATCCAATCTACAGCCGCACAGTTATCTCAACAAGAGCATGTCGAGTTCGCCCATCGCCGCGCATTTTAATCTATTGCTCGATCAGCACCGTAAAAACACAGCGATCTTACTCTGCACCCTTGCCTTATTGGTGGATGATCTCATGTTCAGAAAACCACCAGTAGGATCGGAAATCGAATTTTGTTCAGACCTGATGGACATTCACGCTGCCTATATCTCCTCCGATAAAGGCCAATCCGATTTAGAGCGATTTATGGGCACCCAGACCGATCCGCCTGAAACTGAAAAACCAGATTAAAGTCTATAGATTCCGGACACCAAAGGCCATTTAAACCATCAGTATTAAAAAAGGCTCAACTGTACCTGGCCAAAGCTGGTCTCCTCAATCGACTTCAGGGTTGCCAGGATCACCTTCTGATGGTAATTGGTCGTATCCTTATTGCCCACCTTATCCTCCATCTCGCCTTTCAGGACCACCAGCGCTGCATCCAGAACTTGCTGCCTGCCGGAAAAAACAGGGCCGTACACCGATAGTCCGCATGCAGACCCAGCCGTTCCATAACTGATCGACATGCCATAAGTCCAGATTCCGTTCGGGCCATGGCCCAGGGAAATGCTGCTATAATTGCCGTAGCGACTTTTGTCCGCCAGCCCAAAGCGCAGTTCCTCCACATCCAGAAAAGCTGGCCTGAGCAGCCAACCATAAACATCAAAATCAATTTTTTCAAACCCAAAGCCCAGCCCCATGCGGTAGGCATGAACATTCAGCAGAACCGCACGCAGACGGTCACCAAAACCCGCAAACCACCTCAGCTTGCTGACGTCATTTTGCACAATGGCACACTGGATCTCCTCAAAAGTCTTTCTTTCATGTGCACAGAAGTTGTATTCTTTTTCAAATATGCCCAGTTCCTGCTGCGCAAAAACAATCGGTAAGTTGTCCATAACAAGTGATTTTTGAATGCAGGCTTATTAAGCGGCCGGCGCAGAGTGCCGTTTATATACCCTTGAACGCCTTTGCGGCCAAGCCGCTACCTTGCATAAAAAATCAAATGTTGGACAGCTGCCATCAGCTCATTCTGGCCAATGGATTTCAATCTGTCCTGATACGATTTGTTAAAAAAAATCCGGCAGCTCCTGCTGAAAATTCCATTACCTTTAACCAAAAGACGCTCAATTATGGAACACATCAAAGACACTGCCCAGGTCATTTCCGACCTCAGGCAGCTCATCAATCAAAAAGGTTATATCTACACCCTGTGCCTGATCCTTTTTGAAGACTTTCACCACGACCTCAACAAAATCCACCAGGTCGATCCCCGCGATAAGCTCAGCGTCAAAGAGTCTGCGCTGCTCATTGGCCTGCTCAGTCAGCAACCCTTCGCCCTAGACTATCCGGACAGCCCGGAAGCGACCCTGGAGATGAAAACGCAGACTTACGAGCTGATGAAGGAACTTCAATTTTCCTTCAACGCCAAACAGTTTGCCAAGTTGAAGGAGATGATGGAAAAACAGCAGAACGGGGAAACCCTGGGTAGCGAGGCGGAGGACAAGTTGGAGTTTTTTGTCAAAGATGCCGGTATGGTCGAGCCCATGTTTTATGCCGGCGACGGCGTTTACGATTTCCAGTACCTGGAATTTTTGGAACGCAAATACAAATACGACCAGCCCTGGCTGGAAAAAGAAAAAGGCTTTGTGTTAAACCAGGCCATCAGCATCACCAAAGCCATCAAGGCACATTTTCATAAAAATACCAAGCGGGTAAATCTGATGGACTTGAAGACCGTATTTCCAAAGTTTGAGCAAAAGGTTAAAAAAAAGCTCAAAAAATACAGCCCCTCCGTAAAGCAGATCATGCTCGATCAGCAGTTTGTGGCAGCCAGTTTCTATCAATACCGAGACCTTTTTCCAGATCCCCAAAACCAGGAACCAGGCGCGATAACCGGGTGGCATACTTTTTATGACAACCTGCTGGACATGTTCATGATCACCGAAAGTGACCTCAGTGGGCAACAGGGCGGGCCTAGTTTTTTTGAAAACTTTTCCTTCGCTCCGGGCGGCAACACCGCCTACAACGGCCCCGGATATTTCAACCTGCTCCATTCCCGTCCCATCATCCGCTTTGACGCCGAGCGCTATTTTGTGCCCATCGGTTACCTGATCCCCGAGGCGGTCTATGAAAGCCCCTTTTACTGGATGACCGAAGACAAGGCCTATGCCAACGCTTTGGCCAAACACCGTGGCGATGTGGGAGAGGAGATTGCCTTCGAGTTTTTGCAAAAGGTCTTTGGAAAAGAAAACACCTTTCGCTCGGTGATCATCAAGGCCAAAAACGGCACACTGATTACCGACATTGATGTACTGTGTCTGCTGGGCAATAAAGCGATTTGCGTACAGGTAAAATCCAAAAAACTCACCCTAATGGCCAAAAGGGGAGATTTTGAACAGCTGAGCAAAGATTTTCAGGGCGCCGTGCAGGATGCCTACGAACAGGGCCTGGTTTCCAGATCGAGCCTGCTCCAGGACGGGCTGACTTTCCTCGATGAATCGGGTAAAGAAATTCCTGGCCTGGGCACCGGCAGAATAACCGAAGCCTACATCATGGGGGTAACCACAGAAAACTATCCCGCATTGGTACACCAGGTGGGCATGCTGCTCCAAAAACAGGAAGGCGATCCTGCGCCACTTGTCCTTTCCGTTTTCGACCTAGAGCTCCTGAGCCATTATCTTCCCGATCCATACGATTTTCTGTATTATGTGCGCCAGCGCATCCGCCTGACCGATTACTTTAAAGCTGATGAGGAACTGGTCTACCTGGGCTACCACCTGCACCAGAAACTATGGCCCATCGAAGGCTACGATGGTGGTATGCTAGAAGGGAGCTATGGTGCGAACATCGACCGGAACTATTACCCCTACAAGACTGGCCAGCTGCACCTGCTCCCGGAAAAAGATGATCCGATCGCAAACCGGTGGAAAGATCCCAGATTTGATGAGCTCATCAAAAACATCAAGGCCAGCAATCACCCACAGCTGACCGATATCGTTTTCCATCTTCTGGACTGGTCGGGCAAGGCCAGGGAAAATATCGTTACCACTATGGGCAGGTTAAAAAACGATTCCAGGCGCGATCGGTTGCTGAAATCCATTGCCACCGCCAACGCCCCTGATTTCGGGATCAGTTACGTCGTGCTCAATGGACTGGATTTTGATGAGCTCAACCACCGCGTCTGCAAATATGCAGCGCTGAGAAAATATGCCTCCAAGTGCGATGCCTGGCTGGGCATAGGCGCCTTTGCAGGCAGCAATAAGCTCATTGATTTTCTGATCTACCTCGATGAGCCCTGGAAGCATGACCCAATCCTGGAGCAGGAGACCCAAGAACTGCTCAGTAGAAGCCGGGCTGCCGGAAACCGTCCAGTAGACATGCGCGAGCGCAGCAAAAAAATCGGACGCAATGAACCCTGTTTCTGCCAGAGCGGCAAAAAATATAAAAGATGCTGCGGACAATAACCCGATGACCCCTTTGCACAGAATTGATAATCTTATTGTCAAAGGGGTCAAATACAAGAAATAACTGTTTTTTCAGTAGCCTCCTATCATCAAGCCTGAAATAAAAACAAAACCAAAAAAACATTAAATTAAGCGTATGAAATTAGGCATCAATCAGCTCACCGCACCGCTCAAACTCCTTATTCTGATCCGCCCGGACGACAAAGAAACACTGAGCAGGGCAATGCAGCTCGCATCCTGCTGCTGGGGAGGGATATATATGCCCATATTTCCGTTATATCAAAATCTTCCCACTGATTATCGACGGGAATACCAGATTAACCTGTCCACCGAGGCTTATTATCAGAACCTGATCGCCAACTATGATCCAGATGCGATCCTCTTTGATCAGGACTTGGACCAGGAAACCATCCTGACTATATCCGGAAGCTTAAAAGTGATGACCGTGGAATCGCTTCTCGAGGGGATGCGCAACGGCAGAAATGAATATTCCATTGGCCTATACGAACTTGCGGTGTACCTCCGCGATCATGAATTCAAGTACACCAGAGCCGATGGTGCCAAATTTGCCCTTCCGGTCTTTAAAGAAAACTGTCTGCTGCTCGATGCAGTCTTCTGCAGAATCCCCGACGACGAACATCAACGTATTAAAAGGATTTTTACCGGAAATGATGCCCTTTGCGAGCCAGAACTGACCTGGGCCGCTGCAGTCGAGTACCGTAATCTGCTAAAGATGGATGTGCGTGAGAGCATCACTTACCAACTGATGCCCTATGGAAAAAGAGCAGATCAGCTTGGGGCAGCGATTTATCCGATGCGCCGTAATCGTTTGCGCGATGTCATGAACTATTGGAACCTGCGCGCCAGTGGATGGCAGGTGCTGCCCATTCCGATGGACCTCTTGGATGCGGATTATTTTCATAGAGCTGTTCAGCAGTTTACCAGTGAACGGCTGTCCAATTACGGATCGCAGAGTCCTTTTGCCATTACCCTGCTTGCCGCACAGGGAATTTCCCATCGACTGAGCAGAACTGCACTCGAAAAAACAATAGCTGTCTATCAGAATGGGCAAAATATGCCCCAGTATAGTTATCAGCACTGGTTCCCTCGCAACTGGTCCGGTTATGAGATTTTGAAGGCAGACCACATCAAGGCCATTATGTTTGTCCAGCATGCAGACTTTGAGCACCATGACAGCGAGGAAACCTACGCACGCATTCCCATCAGGACCGTTGGGCTGGAATGGGAAGGCAACGTATCCAGAGAGGCCTCCCATAAGGTAATCCTGCGCTGGAATTTATACGATGAACAGGGCGAGTATGCCGAATTGCTTTCCGGAATCGATCAAGATCAGTTTACCAGACTGGTCGGCTCTATGACCTTCCGGAATATGCGCCTTTCACCTGTAGGTATCCATCAGCCCCTGCGCAAGAGCGACCGAGATGTTACCCTGCTTCTGCCCAGGTCAGAACCCTTTTTTAGGGCTTATTTCTCCAAACTAAAGCACAAACTAAACGAAACTTCAAACAGTAAACTTGCCTCGGAAGTTCTGCGTAATATCGGTGGAATCCGGGGCGCTAAATTTTTTCTGCGCCCAGGTATTTTAAAGGTCATCGAACTTTTTGAAGGGGGTAGGATCATTGCCTACGCCACATTGATTGCAGCGATCAAGAAAAATGCTAGACTGGAAAATATGAGCGAAAAACGTTTTATCGCACAGCTTCTTGAACATAAGATCATAGAAATCGGAGCAGAGATCCAGTGTGCGGTCTGTAACCAGCATGGCTTTCATTTGCCTGCCCAGATGAACATCGAACTGACCTGTCCGATCTGCCGCAACCCATTTGCAATGCCCCAGTCAGACCCTTCCGGCATCGTTTGGGCTTACCGTGGCATCGGCCCTTTCACCAGAAACAATAAAGCGGACGGTGTGATGGCCGTCTTCGCCGTTCTGGGTCTGTTCACCGATGAGTTTTCTGGCATTGACTGCCAGCAATCCGCACTGATTGGCTTTGAGCTCAGTATGGCAGAAGGTGAAAATATCGAGAAAAAGGAAGTTGATCTGGGTATTTTGATCAATGACCAATATGACATGCTCACGCAGCCTGACCTTCTGCTGTGTGAGTGTAAAACCTACAAGCGTTTTGTACAGAAAGACATTGAGCGGATGATCACCTTGGGAGAATCCTTCCCTGGTGCTGTTCTTACCCTGGCTACGCTAAACGATACTCTGGATGAAATTGAGATCGAACTCGTCGGAAAACTTGTTGAGCATTTTCAGACCGGTAATCGCAATCGCCCCAGAAATCCGATACTTATTCTTACGGGAAAAGAGCTCCTTCCGGAACAGTATTTTGGTAATCTGGACCATTTTGAGCAGGATCTCAAGCCATATCACCGGCACAACGATTATCTGGGTGCGCTGTGCGAGCTGAGCGTGCGCAAAAACCTAAAGGTCGAAAACTGGTGGGACAGGGGAAACAGGCTTTGGAGAGAATCCATAGAGCGCCGTAAAATGGTAGGTCATATCCTGCAGGGCTTGCTTGACCGTCCCAGCCGTCTGCTCCTAGGTTCCGGGTTACCTCCAACACCACCAGTATAATCTTCAGCTCAACTCATGGAAAGCACACCGCCAGATGATATGGTTTAACTTTTGCATATTTTATTGTAAGTTTGAGCCACAAGCCAAATGAAGTATATATATCAGCGAAAAAAAGACTAGAGGCTCTGGAGCTTTCCGATAGGTTTGGGGATTCGTAAGCCCATAAACAGCTTTATTTTTGTAACAATCAAAAACTGGACTGCGAAGCTAAATATTTCCTTTCTCATCATTATTTAAGTTTGAAATGAATTGTCTTACAATATCATAAGTAGGGAATGGTCTCTGGGCTTTGTTAAATAAACGCGTTAATGCTACTTAAGGATCAGGATATTCCCTGAAATTCACCTCAAAACGTTTTGGAGAGACCAGGATCTGGAGATTTTGCTGATCTTCTATCGTCTGTCTCTCCAATTCCTGGTTCCATCCGCTGCAGTCAAAATAAACCAGGTCTTCAGAAAAAGCAGTAGGCCGTGTTCCCGATTCGATCGCAATGCCTACAACATGTGCCGCCTCAGGGTTCATTAATCGCACCACAAAAGTGGTAATGGTCAGAAAAGCCCTGCGGGTTTCGCGGTATTCATCATAATTGCGGTACAGCTTCGGGTCATAAGGGAACAACAGAACCACATAGAAAAGCGCATCATCATGGCCGGGCAAGACGCGCGTTCTTTTCAGGTGGCCAGGGGTGGTAAAGATCATTTCCAAAACACTTCCCGATAAGACCCTCCGGCTAAACCGGGTTTCCTGGCCCAGAAAACGGATGGCCTGTTCACCGTCGGAATAGCCACCCTCAGAAACATAATATTGGGTATCGTTAATGGTATGGATGCTGAACCGCTCGATCAGCTCATCCCAGAAATAGCTTTGCCGGTCTGCCTCCAATTGGGCCAGCCGCTGGGGATTGGCTACAAAGTCTGTCCAGATGCCCTGCTTAAAGGCATAACCTTCGTTTTTCGACTCAGGCAATACAAAGTCATGTTCGTTATCCGCGTTCAGGCATTTAAGAAAATGTGCCAGCATTTCCTCTTCACCCGGCGCATAGATCCGAAAATCGCTGCGGAGCAGTTTTTCCCTTTTATACAGGTAATCCCTAAAATCGGATATTGTATCCCGGGTCTGCAGCACGACATCCAGCGAAAAATCATCCAGTACATGTATAAAGGTCTGTGCAGGATTCAGATCGCCGACAACAAAGGGCTGATTGTGAGAAGCGATCCCCTTAAATTTATTATCAATAATCAGGCTTCCGCTGCCGTGAAAAGCCTGCTCGCAGGCTTCTGCCGAGCCATGGGCAACCAGAATCAGATGAAAACGGGTCTGCGCATTGATTTGGATCGGTACACGCAAAGACTTTTCACACCGGCTGTCCACATAAACCCTGTCCGGATCACGCCGGATCCACTTTTCCGCACCCCACAGCTGTTTGGCCGAAGCTGCAACGGCCCGTTTGAACCACCTGCTCCAGTCCAGTTTTCCGTCTCCCGTATCGGGATACTGGCAGAACTTGTCCGAAAAAATCATGATGTCATCTCCGCAGACCACCAATAAATCGCAGAGTTCGCTACCCGGCTGACGGAACACATTGGAAAAGCTCCATAAGGATAAAAAGGTACGCCTGCAAAGACTTGCCAGATACTTTTCAGAAGGATTTAGCCCAGAAGGCACTTGATCTGCCGTAAATACAATAAGGTGATGGTATACTCGCTATGGTCAGCAGTAACCATTTAAATCTTTCCCCAGTTCCAAAGTAAGCGTAATTGGAAAAAGGCCAATATAAATGTTTCCTTGAAACTAATGATGCTAGTTCCGATGGGCCTAACAACGCCATTTTGGAAAAATTAAGCTTTTGGGCCGATATCGTAACCCAGACGGGTATAGACGTCCTTTCCCTTCTTCATCCTGACAAAGGCAGCTTCCAACATCGGTATCTGTTGGTCTTCTGTTGCATCTAAGGCCTGGATCATCATCATCGTACCAATCCGGCCGTGCAGAAGAATAAAGTCCGGGTCAAGGACCAATGCCGATTCCCAGAACGCTATCACTTCCGGAATCCGCTCCAGATAAATGGCATTATGTTTTTCCGTTCCTTTTTCCATAAATTTATGTAGCTCACCCTTGAGGATTAAAGATAGGGCTGCAGGCGCAAAATCTCCGTTCAGGTGTTCAAGTATGGTTTGGTTGATTTCATTTGAAGCAGCATCCTGAATAACCCTAGTTAGTAATTCCTCAAAAAATGGCGTGAATGGAAATGCGTTCAAATCATTCGAATCATGCCCGGGGTGCACAAATTTTTCCAGTCCTTCCAAGACCTGCGATTCTTCCGACTCAACCATTGCATCCTGAAAAATTTCGGTATGTTGAGCGACAGCACTGACATATTTTCGGTTATAGGCTTCCCTAAACTCCTCATACCGGCTGTATGGAAAATATGGATTTAACTTAATTGCCTTAAACAAATGCCTGATCCCGGCCTGAAATTCGCGTTGGTTAATGTAGGTAGTGGCCCGGTACCTTTCCATATTGGCCAGCATATCTTTTTCCGCGAGTTTCAGGGCTTCAGTGTACTGACTGCCCAGCAGCAGCTTTATTTTTTCGAAAGCACGCTCGAAAATATCCTGACAATCGTCAATAATCCTATGGCACATTAAATAGTCTTCTTCTCTAGTAGCCATATCAAGAACACACTGACCCATCTGGGCCGAAAACACCTTGCTCACCTCTAAGATATACTCCTCAGTGACAGTCTGGTCTATAACCGAAACATTGAAATGGCTCCAGAATCCGGCCAGGTACTGGTCGTTCATAAAAACCGGATCATAAAGAACATCAAATTCAATCCGGCTACCGCCACTTTCCTTGCTGACAATCAGTACCGAAACATAAGCTTGCTGTCCCAGCTTAGTGCGAAAAAAGCTTTTTACCTCATCGATTGATTTTGAAATATAGAAAAGCTTGGGCAGACGCAACAGCCAAGGATATACAATACCTTTGGCAAAAGGCTCTTTTTTGGCAAGATACTGGAAAAATTTAAACTGTTTTTCACTGATCCTTGAACTCTCAAAATCAACGGTTAGGTAATCCCGCTCACTGATCATAATCGTTTCCACAATCGCGAAGTTGACCGAAACGGTGCTATAAGGGAGCCGCATCTCTTTTTGATAGCATAAATAAGTTGCCGGTAATGCAGTTAGCAGGTAGATGGCGATAACTCCTAGCATCAGCCGTTCATTGTCCTGGGTAATGTCGACAGTGAGGTAGGCCAGGCCAAAGACCAATACATAAAGTGGAATGCTCCAGTAAGAATAAACCCGGACGGCTTTGAAGGAATAACCAATCCATTCGGCGATGCCCCTGAAAATGGTCCTCGAAAAAAATAACTCTAGAATATCTTTCATGTTTGAGATGCGTTTATAAATCTGATGCGATATTACTGAAAAAGCAATGGAACATCAATAATTTCTTAAATTGCGACCTGAAATAACGCAATCATATGATCACTGAACTCTTCGGCCACAACCTCTTTTCCCTTTCCAAGACACTCATTAAAGCCTGGGTAGAAAAGGACCCACTTTCAAAAAAGCTATTTATTTATGGACTAATTGCACTCATCGGCGGACTGTTCATTTTGCTGCTTACCGAAACACACTTGATCGAAAACAACCTCCTCTCTACTGTAGGTTATGTGCTGATAGGCGCATTTGTGCTGTGTTATCTATCGATCATCGCCTATCAGACTTTTAAAGACGAGCAGACAGCAGAAAAAGAAATCAAAACCAAAGAGGCAGAACTCAGGGCCAATCCCGAGGATACCCAGACCGCCTGGGACCTGGCCAGAATTAAGCTCGAGTCCTATCTTAACCGTAACATCAGTCAGGTCAGGTGGATCTTTATCTGGACGGTGATTGTTATGCTGACCGGATTTGGCCTAATTATTTACGGCATTATCCGAGTATACGAATCGCCCGCTAATTTCCAGCCGTCGGTGCTGGTCACCATAGCTGGTTTACTGACCGAATTCGTGGGGGTAACTTTTCTGATCATCTACAAATCCACCATGTCCCAGGCCAAGGATTATGTCAATGTCCTCGAGCGCATAAATGCGGTTGGGATGTCCATCCAGATCCTGGAAACCGTTGATAAAAGCTCGGCACTGCTCAAGGATACCACTAAAGCTGAACTGGCGAAGGAACTGCTCAAGTTATATGGCAGGGGCACCGGCGGCTAGCTGATAGCTGAATTTTTAAAATCGTTGATTACTGGAAAAACCACAACCTATTGACCCCTCTTCACCAAAAGCAAATTATTGATTACTTTCTGATAACCAGTTTGTTTCGGGGCCAATTAAATTGGTGAAACGGGGTCAATTAAATTGGTTTATCCACCATATCTCCCAATACAACCGTTATCATCATATTAAACCTTAATGTTATGAACTCATTTATTAAATCTGGAAGTATTAACGAATTGAAGAATAGGGTGCCAAAAACATTGGCAACAGTATCTTGTTTGGCACGCGATCCTTTCGTTACACATTGCTATCACAGCGGATGTAGATTTTTGAATAGCTATCCTATAAACTATTTTGAGCGAAGGAGCGAAAGGATTAATAGGAGGAGAGATTTTACATACTTTAAGCTAACAAAATCGGGATGGCTTTTGCCTGTTAATCCATATCATGAGGAAACACCTGAAAGAAATAGTTTTGAATTATTCAGGCAGACCTGGGGAGAGATCAAGTTTGTTGGCAATATACCTTTAAAGAGAGATACATACCATAGAGACGAAATATCATTTAAGTACATTTCTGTTTTAAAACATTGGATCGATCCCGATAAGGATTTAGATGCTTTAGAAATTACAAAATACGAAGACATAGATGAGGTAGCGTATTATAATGGGCCAATTTAACCTTTTAATTGGGAGTTTCACTTGAACTGTGTTACTTTCTAAATTAATACTTCTCAGAAGCTGTTTTTTTTCTGAAGAATTTTATCTGGGTATTTCAGCAGAAGTGATTACTCAATCCGCGTTTAAGCTGACAAAAGAAACACCAAAATTTGGGAAGAACCACTATTGCCGAAATATCCACCTACAAAACCAATATTGGATTTTCATTCTTTTGCAAGAATTTTTGAAAAGCGGCCTATTTCGATTAATTCGTCCACAAAATGGTTGAAATTTCGGACTGCCATTGACCTTTTTTATCTATATTAATACCGTTCTTTGACAAGATTTCTATCGCTTTTTTCTGGTTTGATACCCTTTCTCTTAATCTGACTATTTCTCATCTACATATCGTATAAATGAGCAATATCAAATTTTGTAAATTGCGCTTTTGACAGCTTGTCTAGTGAGTTGCTAAAAATGCTTCTTGACTAAACTTGGGGCATGTGTCTAAAGTCGTTTAAATTTTTTTATCCACCCTTTTAGTACATTTAGGCGAGATTTGTCGGCTGTCAGTTGAAGGCTTTGGCTTATACAACCGACAAAATAATTACGTAACCAATTATACTTGGCATAGAATTTCTGATCGCTATAAAGATTCTTTTTAATATTACTATATACAGCACTGATGATCGGGCTTATTTTGGTATCCTCTTCCTTCAAAGCATAGGCGTAAATCAATAAATATTGCATCGTTGTCTATGTCTGTATATGAGTTATGTCGAAATATGTAGTTCGAATGTGAATTGAACTGTTCACTTTTATTCAAAGTTTCCAATAAACTTGTTCTATCCATTTCAAGATGAGAAATGATAGATGGGTCAATAATCACTCTGGGAAAAATAGCCTCGCTTTCCAACTGATAAGCCCTTAAATACCCTTTACCAACAATCACGTTGTGACTATCATCAAAAAAACTTCACCATAAGATACTGCTCCACGTATAAGAATGTTTTTGAAAAGCAATTTACGTTGGATTTTACGTACAGCCCTGATCAATCTTTTAAGACCATTTAAGTCATCAGGGGTTATCATAATTATGGAATCACTAATGTTAAGTGGTTGTACTTTTTGATTGGTAGCCTTCATTTCTCCCAATATCTCTGTTATGGTATGAAAATATTGCTCAAGTTGCGAATGTTGACTTTTATATACTAAGTCACTAAAGCCAAGTACATCAATAAAAGCTACGTATTGCTTCGGAAGTGGGTTGGGAAGTGTAAATTTTGTATTCTCCATTCAGACAGCGTTTAGGTTTCAAATTCAATATACATTTTTTTAACTACTCCCCAATAGTTTGATAAGCGAGTGAACACTGATACGGTGGATTGATTCTCGTTTCTGTCTTAATCAGAAATGACTAGAAAAAAACAGAATAGAATAAATCATCAAAGAATTTCTATTTTTGTTAACCTACACGGATTTTATGAACGAAGTTACTGAAACAACACCTGTATATTTTTCTTCAATCAAACTAAGAAACATTAAGTGTTTCGGAGAGGAACAAATTTTGGATCTGAAAGACCAGAATGGAAATCTCTCTCAGTGGACTTTAATTTTAGGTAATAACGGCCTTGGCAAAACGACGCTACTCAAATGTATTGTCTGGTCTACTCCCGTAGAAGAAACAGATCTTCTGCGAAGGGCTAAAGCTGGGTTAAATGAGGATGATAAGCGCTTAACAATTAAACCAGCCTTAGATGGGCTCGAAGATGATAGTCAGTATGAGAAGATGGTTCGTTTGGGGCAAAACGTAATCGGTGAGGTTTCTGCTGAACTTAGTGTAGGTACACCATTCGGTGAAAAACCAGACGATAATTCACTGTTGTCATTTTCAGAAGTGATAGAAAACCGGAATGGTGAACTTCATACTGTGGAACCCGTATTAATGGCCGTAAATAAGTTTTATGCCCCAAATATTTATGCATACAATGCAAGCAGGCACATGGAGCTTAAAAATGCCGATGCTTCGGCACTGAATGACCCTACTTATAATCTCTTTTCTGATTCTGGTGAACTCTTTGATGCCACTGAACAGCTTTTGTCTCAGGATCACGCTGCCCTCCAAGAACGGGGTATAGGGAAGGAGACCGAGCTCCTAAAGCAGATTAAGGAATTACTCGTGAAATTACTTCCAGGGTTGAAGAGCACGGACGATATCTTAATCTCAGCCAAACAAAAAGAGGTAAGGCTTAGAACAGATGATGGAGAAGTACCGTTGAATAGCCTGAGCCTAGGATATAAGACTATGGTGGCATGGACAGTGGATCTTGCGCTTAAAATGCTGGCGCGCAATCCGAGGAGCGATGATCCGCTTCGTGAACCTGCAGTCGTTATTATTGACGAAATTGATCTTCACCTTCACCCAACTTGGCAGAGGATCGTTCAGCAAACTTTAACTGACACTTTTCCAAACACCCAATTCATATGTACCGCCCATAGTCCTTTCATGGCGCAATCATCCGAAAATGAAAATCTTTGTGTGCTCGAGCGTAAGGGTAAGGAGGTGCATATCGACAATACGCCATTCATCGTTAAAGGATGGCGTATTGGCCAGATCATTACCAGTGATCTTTTTGGTGTGGATAGCGAACGAAGTCCAGAATTTGAGGCTTTGATTGATGAACGCAGACTGCTGCTTGACAAGGATGTGAAAACAAACGGGGACAGTTTGCGGATCAAAGAGTTGGATCAGCTGCTCGCTGAGATGCCAATGGCGGAGAAGCATGATGATCAGGCACTTTTGGATCAGCTTCGAAAAACTGCTGAATTTTTAAAGACGGAAGGTAAACTAAAATGATCGCAATAGATAAGGGAGCATCTCCAATGCAGTTGGCCGCTGTGTCTTTAGCAAAACAGCAGGAGTTTGCCTTGCTGTATGATGCCAGTAAATTAGGGTATGACGACGGAAGCCTGAAATTTGATATAGGAAACCAATACGCCAGTGCGGAAGTTAGAGCTGCATTAAAAGTTCGACAGTACAATAAATGTTGTTTTAGTGAGGCGAAGTTTTGTGGAGATTATCCAAATGTAGAACATTTCAGGCCGAAGAAGCGAGTGGACTCTGAAGGTAAGACTAGTGTATTCCCAGGGTATTACTGGCTAGCTTACCAATGGGATAACCTTTTTTATTGCAAGGTGCTGATAAACTGCAGCTATAAGCGTAATTTCTTTCCTTTAATGGAAGGCTCAGATAGGAAACTTAATCATCACGGACAGGAAATCGAGCATCCGGTGCTTATCGATCCATCAATAGAAAATCCAAGAGACCATATTCATTTCCATCTTGATGAACCAATCGGCATCACTCAGAGAGGTAAAGAAAATATTAAATTACTTGGTCTGCGTGATAGTAGTTTTGAAGAATCCAGAAGAAGCCTGCTGATCGTATTAAAAACGTACAAAGAGCTGGTAGAAGGGTTTTTGGCTAATGGATATTCCGCTGACCATAACATGGTAAAGCCACTTATGGACCGGCTGATAGATTCAATGAAGCCTTCTGCGGAATTTAGTTCGATGGCAATAGATTTCTTGACAGGGTGGCACCCGCTGGAGTTAATCCAGGCTCAAGGTGAAAATCCTTGATAAGAAGGAATTCTTGATGAATCACTTCAGTTCGCCATAACATGAAATCACGGGTAGCCGGATCTTGATGATGCTTTTGAGCTTCACTATACCAATCACTAATTGCTTTAAAAACAAAAAGGCCATGAAGCACGCCTCGTATTGGCCTGTTCTCCATGCGCCACGGTGAATAGTATTGTCTCCCATTATCGCTTACAAGTGGGATTTCTTTTTCAATAAGGCTTAGCATCAGGTGCATTGATTCATGGAGAATCGATTCGGCGAGCCTTACGGTATCAATTTCGGATTTTTTTTTTCCAACCGAAACAAAAACTGTAAAAGGAATATCCGGATGGCTATAACTGGTATCGTATTCAGGTGCATACTGTTCAAGTAACTGCACAGCCTTTACGATATTTTTCACAGAAGAACCACAATGATTTGCAAAGTTCAACATATCTAATGCCTCATTAATCTGCTTTCCGCAGTCCAGTTTTTCATATTGTTCTATTGCAAGCATGGAGAGATCATTCTTAAGATAAAAGTCACCAAGATATTCAACATCGGGGAGCTCGATGGGCAGGGAAGACGAATTTACAAATTGCACTGGTGTGGGAATTCTTTTTTTTAAATAGACTTCCCGTGTGTTGTATACATTAGACATGTAGTTCTTGCACTGCAGTCTTTCATTATGCGCTTCAGCCAGTAGGCGAATGAATTTCAACTTCCATACAGGATTGGGGTTGCTGATGTATGCCTGGGTTTGCCCCTCTGGTAACAGCTTCATATCTGGTTATAAGTATAAACCAAGGTGAAACGTTTGAAATTATGTACCGTTGAAACTGCATGATAAGAATTAGAGGAAATTTCAAATGCTATACCAGAATTGTGAACAGGAGAAATCACCGTTGCAACATCCTGCGGATCTTTCGAACCGAAAAGCATTAAATAACCTCCGTTTTCCGATTTCCAATTTTCATTGAGCTGTATCACCAACCTGTGGCTTTCTTGTTTTCCAAGGAAATCATTGTGAACCCCCATCTTGTAACCATCCACTAACAGATGTGCCGTAATCCCCACGAGTTCGAGATCAGTTGTAAGGAATTCATTTTTCAGCTTTTTTGCAATGCGGTCAGTAAAGTACTTATTATTAAGTATTGCTAATTCTTTAGGCATATTGAGGTCCATCAAGCTGAACTCATGCTGGGTATAGAAATCTGTCTCTGTCAGTTGCCACTCATCAGTAGTTTTTAGCCATTCCAATGTTTTTTCTGCCAGATCAGCCTCCATAATACACTCACTGATAAAGTGAGGAAAAGGAAGAACGGTCAAAGAAAGGTTGTCAATTGGTAATGGTTCATAAGGTCGCATAGGCTAATTTTTTTTTAATTACTTGGCGCATGTGGTCAATCAGATAAAACTGATCAGAACAATAAATTGAGGGGTTGTCAAAACCATTTTCCTTACCCCACCGATGCAACATCATGCCGCCACCGCACAGAGAAAGGTTTGCGCAATTGATGCAAGCTTCATTCACCGGGCGTTGCATTTTTTTATATTCCTGAAATTCGCCCGTTACTATAAAATCCAGGATCGAGGTATCTCTAATATTTAACTGTTGTGAAAATTTGTCCGCCCCATTGAATGTGCTTTTTAATGTATCATTCTTCATTATGGTTCCGTCAGTATCAATGATTAAAATTCCAAAGTCAGTCAATCCCATCCCTTCCTTACTCACCATTCCGCCCAAAAGCACCTTAAGCATATCATCAATTACTCGGATTGGTACAGGGTCAGCATCATCCAGATAAACATCCAGCAGATTACTCATCCATTCGCCATATTCAATTGAAGTAGCCGAAAGTTTTCCTGAAGGCAATCGGTCGTGATTGCCATCCTTATACAGAAAGTCCACACTAGGCGCATCGATTTCTTTAAAAAAGCTGTATACCTCTCTCGCATCCGAACTGGGGTCAATGACAGCCAACAGACCTGCATTCAGGAATTTATTGTCTTTATGGGCCTTGAGCAAACTGATCCCCTTCATGACTGAATGAAAAGTTCCCATGCCTTTATGGTCCAGTCTGAGTTTGTCGTGTGTTTTTTCCGGACCGTCTATGCTCACCGCGACACTGGTTTGAAAAGCGGAACAAATGTCCAACAACTCTGTAGTGATGAGCACCCCATTCGTTTGAATGCTGATTGGGTAGCTGGCAGGTAAAACAGTGCGCAACCGTTCTAGCAGATGGGCTAGACGCCTGCTTCCAAGTAAAAGCGGTTCTCCGCCGTGTAAGACTATACTGAATTTCGCCTGTTGTCTGGATGCAAGAACACCAAGTGAACAAATTAGGGAATCAATGGTCTCATTTGAGATGAGTTTAGATTGCTTAGACCAGTTATCATCCCCCATATGGTACACATAGCAATAACTGCAATTAATATTGCATCTGCTGGCGACCTTTATTAGTATGGTGTCAATCTGACTTGAAGTATAAGCATTAACGTCCACGGTTGTGACGGTTATGGGTTCTGTTATAGGCGTGCAAGTGATTCTCCCTGTCAAAATCTATCTCTGCAATAAGCCTTTTTAAAACCTCATTGTCAATTTTGGAAGCATCAACCGCCACTGGGATAATTTCGATTGGAGTTACTGGAGCACTTGAGCTGCGTTCGATTGGTTTCATATGCTATGATTTGGTCATAAAATTAGATATAAAAAAATAGAAAACATACAGATAATAAATAACTATTTGATAATCAATAAATTATTTTGATTAAAAACTACGCATTATCTGCTTGCAAACAAACAAAATAATATATAAATTACTGTTAATCAGTTTATTAATTTGTTTATTGCTTGTGTGTTATTTTTTAAAATAAAAATTGTAGAATGTTTACATCCATCGTCAACCGATCTTTAAATGCGTACTCATTGCTCGATATATCACGCTTTGTGAACCTTAGAGATCATAGTTTTGGATAAACTCAAGTTAAATTAGACAACGATTGGCTAATTAAAATTAATGTCGTCGGAACTAAAGAAATAATAAATCTTTATCTTCGTGTATCTAATCATTTGTACTCTATACATGAATGAACACCAGCGAGAGGATATTCTCAGGCGATCCATAATACCAGAACATAAATACGTTTATATTTTAGGCAATACCGCTAAGCGCGTGACTTTTCATGCCCAGCAACATCGTGCTTTCAATCTAATCTGTGCTTTGATTGAATCTGGACGTTTAAAGCCCGGCGCCAGAATTGGTGTCGTAGGAGGCGGGCTTGCGGGTATGACCGCCGCACTTGCAGCTAAGATCAGAGGTTTTGAGGTTACCTTGTATGAACGTGGTCAAGTACTTATGCCAATGTGGAGCGGAAATGACACGCGGTATGTCCATCCACAGATTTATGACTGGCCTAAGAAAGGCAGTAATATCGAACTCACTAATCTTCCGGTTCTAAATTGGTATGCTCAATCTGCGCAAGCAATCTCTAGGCAAATCATGAATGAATGGAAGCAATACGGCTCTGGAATCCAGGTATGCCTGTCCACGGAGGTCGTTGAATTAACTGACCGCGACGAGTTTTGTATGGTGCGCGTTAACCCACATGAATTAAAAGACCACGAATGCGTGATCTTAGCCACTGGTTTTGGTATTGAAAAAACCGAAGGGATTCTTAATGCACAAACGTACTGGAAAAATGATTCGCTTCATCAGTCCGATAGCGGTAAGGTAAAGAAATACCTCATTTCAGGATGTGGTGATGGCGGTCTGATCGACGCTCTCCGCCTGTCCCTTCTGAATTTTAATCATCGGGAGCACTCTGAGGAATTTCTGAACCATCCAACATTTGATGGTGTCCGTCAGGCAATCCTTGATGCTGAGGATGGTCTTAGTGTTATGCCGGGCCAGCAGGCAAGCGAGGAGCTTAACAGACGGTATTCCACAATCCCTTTTCCGGATGAACTATATGATTTTTTGGGCTCCAAGTTACGCAATGATACCGAGGTCAATCTCAATGGAAAAAACGCGAGTCCAATGAGTCGGGATGCATCTGTTCACAACAGGGTTTTGGTTTTTCTGCTGACTAAACTAAAAAAGATTAACTATTTGGCCGGAAAAGCTGGTCCTTATGAACCAGATTCCGGTCAGTTCAAAGTGACCATTGCCATGCAGAATGGTAACACCATGCATGTAATTGTGGACAAAGTTATTATCAGACACGGTCCGGAACAAATTCTCCAGCCTCTATTAGGCCCCAATTGTACGATTCCTACTTCACCACTTCCAGATATCAGTTGCGACAAACTGTGGCCAGAGGAGTATTATAATGGAATCGAAGTGCCCACCACAAATCAAAAAAAATATATGGCAGATAATATCGGATCATTACAATCACGTATAAAATATGATTTTAGCGTGGGTATTGGGGTGACTGAACAGGATGGAAAGTCACATTATGTACTCAAAATTCCAGACTCAAAGCCATTAAATTATTTGGCGGATATAATTGAGCACAAAGGCTTTCCAGTAATTTTCCAACGCGTTCCCGAGCTAATCAGCGCGCAGTATGGAACGCTTCGTCAACAAGATAATTGGAAACCCAGGTTTGAAATGGGTGCTCCAATTGCCAATAAAATCGAAGCTGAAATGAGCAGGAATTATTATGGTTCTTTGGGTGCTTTTGTAATCAATGCCTATGGACAGTTATGTGTGCTTTCCAGTTCTCATGCCGTAAGTTCACAGCACTACTCGAATAGTAATGAGGTCGTTTTACTCTATGACAGGAATTCTATCCGCTATACAAAATTTCAATCGCTGGGCAAACTTACACATGCTACACACCTAAACTACAATTATGGTGATTTCAGCGAGCCCAATAAAATGGATGCAGGCCTGGTCGTTGTTGATGACCAATTGAGTAAAACAATTTCATATGAGCGAATCAACGCTCTAGACGCTGAGAAAATTGCGGTTCACCAGGAGGTTGAAAAAATTGGTGCAGGATCGGGTATTACCAAAGGAATTGTTTCCGCCGTGTCCTGCCGAATCCAGGTAAAGTTCAATGATGGATATGCGGTATTCAAGACGTATTTGAAATCAGAGGACTCAATGGCCGGTTTTCCGGAAGCGGCGATTCGGGCGCTTTAGTCTTAACCACGGATGGTAGGCCAATGGGGATTATTTTTGCGGGAAATGAACAGGTATCCTATGCATGCCCTATAATGCCAATACTTGAGCAATTTAACTGTACCGTTGTTATGCCGAGGCATTAATCTAATAAAATAAAGCTCTTTTAAGTTAAAAAAATATGGATATCAAAAAAATAGATGACCTGTTAAAATACCTTTCAGCATACACCCAAATTATTATTGGGGAATATACGAACGAAAAAGAGAAGAGTATTGTCCTTGAAGCTGAACAGCTGAAACTTATTTACAAAAGCAAAGAAAACACCTATCACTTGGATAGATTAGGTAAAGAAGTTGTAGATACACGTTTATCATGGGCGACATATCAGGCAGAAAAAGAGAGTGAAAAATATAGTTTCAGTGAGGCGATCAGATTCGGTGTACAAGCGGAAATAAACAAGCAGACTATAAAAAAGACTGGTAGACGTTCTGGTTTTCAATCTTTTGATCAGAGCCACAAACACAAAAGGTTTCCAGAGGAATCTAAGGTATTGCCGCATGCGCCCGACTTATCTACCTGGCAAAAAATTGCTAATTTCCAGGACAGCCCACAATTAAATCAGCGAATAGCATTTTGGGCTGGTATCCTAACCATTATCAGCGCCATCATTGCCATCGTGGTGTTATTCACTTCTTAAAACCTGCAAATCAAAGATGAGTCTTCTTTGATTAAAACAGAGATTTATTTTAAGCTGGATAAACCAGAGTACGTTGACCCCGCCTCACCAGAAATAAATTTGCTGTAAGGTTTTGCTTGTCTGTATTTTAGAGAATTGGCGGAAACGCGTCAACTGAATTGGTTTATGCAATGAACAATCATTTTCGAAGATCATAGAAATTTTGCTACAGCAGAAACATGAGCAAGAATTCTCTGTTTTAAATAAACACCTGCAAATTTTAATCAAGAAATCAGCTGCGGCACCGGCTGTAATTCCGGTCAGGCACTATCATAATTTTGACTTCAGTTCAAAACCATATTTCACCGGTTTGGCAATTATAACAATTACCTTCATTTTTTCAATTGGTTTTTCTTTCTATATGTTTTCTCAAAACCAGAATATATCAAATGAGGCTGATAAGTTTAAGGTGATAAGAGGTAATGAACCTGGCTTGGCTTTAGCAATTGACTCACTATACCTTATTGACAGCGATAATCTTATGAACCAAGCTGAGAAGCAAATTTTAGCGCAAAAGCGGGCAATATTAGCCACCGAAAAAGAACAGAGTGCCAAGTCTGTCTATGAGAAAGCTAAAGCTGAGACTAAAGCGTTAAAGCAAAATAATTTGAAGAAGAAAAAATAGTTTCTTAGCTGACTAGCTTTTTTGTCTGGCGAATCTACTAACTTAAGCTCTGCTAACCACACATAAAATTTCTTCTAATTTGATAATCAGAAAAACGGCAATTTTAACATCTAAGTCCTGTTAACGAGAACGAAAATTATTATTCCCTTGTAATTATTTGTCTGTTTCTTATCCTGGCTTTTTAGTGCTATGATTAATAATCTAAATAATTGAGATGGTCAGCACAGATACCGATTGATGTTTGTCCATAAATCCCTTAACAATTTGTCAAGAAAAATCAATCGAATTTTAAGGTCGTAGTTTATTTCTTTCACTAATCAACCACGTTGCTTCGAACAGACAAATCAGGTTTTCGTAAATAGGAATAATTTGCTCTTTGGATAGACTTTCCTCCATGTATTTATGACTTAAAGCATCATACAGCCAGTTTCTCAAGATAGAATTGTAATGGCGCAGCTTATTAGTTTTAAAAAACTTTTTAATTACGGTAGCAGGATTTATGATTTCATCTACTTCCAGGTGGCTTGGGTAATCCCGTAATTGTTTTCTCTCATTTTTTATACACCATTCTTTAATTACATTATTTTCATCGTTCTCAATATCGAGCTTTCCAATTGTTTTTTTTCGAATTAACCAGGCAGCTTCAATAAGCTTCATGGTAAGTTCATGGTCATATAATCTGTCTGACGGGCTACCTTTGATCGGATGACTTGATTCAAATGAAACATCGTTTCGCCAATCCTTTAACATTTCCAGCTGTTGCGGCAACCAGGCAGCATCAAAGAAAGCTGTTATGGGTTTCATTGGCATCTCTATTTCGTCAGCATCAAGGAAGTTAATCCGGTTCTTACGTTTTTGTTTTATCTTAGTTTTCATAATGATGTCTTTTATTGTGGTTCTATCATCAAAGTCATTGTTCATAAGCTTTTCCATCAGGAATAGTTGATTTACTCAAGACTATTTAAGAAGATTTATCTAATGAAATTGAAAATTATTGATTTCGTGGTAATAAATAAAAAATCGTTTAGGCAATATTTATGTGATCGGAGATTCAGGCATATGAGCAATATTGCTGAAATAAATTTCATTTTCATGATTTTCTTGTCTTTCAAATTCTGCTATCTTTTCCTCGCACAGACTTCTTGTCAATTTTTCAAAAGCGTAAGCTTTAGATAGAATTTTATCAGCATCATCTTGTTCTACTTTAAATTGATCGTTATAGCGGGCCTGAGAATAACTTTTTAGCAAAATTTCGAATAGTCTGCGATCTTCAGCGGTTGAATTAAACATTTCGTAGGGTAATGATGAAAAGCTGGAACATAAATCAAGTTGGCGTCCTAAATGATGAATATCCGACCGATAGGATAGATGAACTCTAATTAATGCTATCGTACATTGTTCGATCACCTGATGCGCCATGAAGAGGCAGACTACAAAATGTTCATTACTATAACAGTCTGCCGCGCCTTCCAGGAAACCAGAAGATAGTTTAATTCTATGGGCATAATGTTTAGTTGCTTTTTCAAAATCTTTAGATAGGTCAAAAATAATTTTTTTGGCTGTGTTGAAAATCCCGTCAACGCTATACAATTGCTGTGAATCGTTTAAAACGGAAATGAAAAAACGGTTGTTTTTTGATATGCATTCCTGAATGGTTTCCAGACCATGAGATAATATTGTGGTTTTTCCAGGGTAAAATCTGGTATTGCAAAAATCCTGCACTTCATGTTCATTTCTTGTCTTACTTTCCATAACCATTAAAAGAAAGTGATGATGTTCAGTTGCATTATAGTTCGAACCGAAACATCCAGATTTACTAACAGTTTTGGTGAGCCTGCAAAAACAGTAAATGTACATCGGCCTGAATTTTTCGACCAATGATTTTACGAGGTTCATGATGCAGTCTGTTCGATTGTGAGGTGTAGGTTGATTTGTTTTCATAACTATATGGCTTTTAAGTTATCTCGAATTTGCAAATCAATTCAGGCGTACCGAACCACAAGTGGGTTGTTAAATACGAAAAACAAGTTGTTTTTAACGGTCAAAAAAAATAGGTATATTTGGGTATGGAAACACCTGAAAAAAACACTCGAATGCATTTAGGACGTAAGATTTCTCGTATCCGTGAATTACGTGGCATGAAGCAAGAAGCGCTTGCCAATGAATTGGGTATTAGCCAGCAAGCAATTAGTAAACTTGAACAGAGTGAAGATATTGAAGATTCGACCTTAGACAAAGTTGCCCAAGCTTTAGGAGTAACTGCTGAGGCAATAAAGAATTATTCTGATGAAGCAGTTATTAATAACATTCAAAATAACTATGATAGCTCAGTTGTAAATTCTGGACCTACGGTTAATAACAACTGTACCTTCAATCCGCTTGATAAACTGTTAGAAGCGTTAGAAGGCAATAAGCAACTTTATGAAAGATTGTTAGCAAGTGAAAGAGAAAAGATCGACATTTTAAAAAAGTCTTAGATCCTCGTTTAAATATTAAAATGCAAAAGAGCTTATCACAAATTGTGATGAGCTCTTTTGCATTTTTTGGCACATACTGTTGACCTTTGAAAACTATTGGTCTTTTACAAATCATCTGGTTTGAAGCCTATTCGCTTCCTTATTGGTTTCGGTAATTCTGGCTTATTCAATAATTCATCAAGATATTTAAATACGATCTCCATATTCTTATCCTGATTATCCAACTTTTTTTTAATCTTTTCGACTTCGAGTTTGATTTCCATATTATCATGTAATATGTTTCTGACCCTGGTGAAAATTCGTATAATTTGAATATTCATTTGTACCGCTCTTGGACTTGATAATACGCTCGAAAGCATTGAGACGCCTTGCTCTGTGAAGGCCATGGGAAGGTATTTTAAATTAGTCCCAGATTCCAAGGTGCCAGATTGGCACCTTGCATTATAATACTCGTCAGCCGTGATTTCGAACATAAAATCATCAGGGAAACGTTCAATATTTCTCCTTACCTGCCTTTTAAGCTGTTTATTTTCCACGCCATAAAGGTTAGCAAGATCTGAATCAATCATTACCTTGTAACCTCTAATGAGATAAATCTGGTTAAGGACCAATTCATCAGTAATTATGTGATTATCCATCTGAATTTTTCTTATTTAATTTTTGCAATAATTTTTCTCTCAGCCTGGCCATATCAGCACCAACCTTAATGTCCACAACTTTGGCATATTGTTGGGTAGTTCTGATGTTGGTATGGCCAAGCATTTGGGATACGCTTTCAATTGGAACCCCGTTTAACAGCGTTACAGTTGTTGCGAAGGTATGGCGGGCAATATGTGTTGTTAGTTTTTTATTTATCCCGCATATGGCCGCTATTTCGTGCAGATACTCATTCATTTTCTGGTTGCTATGAACCGGCAGTAGCATATTCCCATCGCACATAGGATGGTCAGCGTATTTATCTAATAGCACTTGCGCTTGTGGGAGAATCGGTATTGCAGAACGGGTATTGGTTTTTTGCCTTACCTTGACTATCCACTGCTCACCATCGATACCTTTATTGATGTGATTTTTTCTTAAATTTTTGACGTCTGTATATGCCAGACCAGTATAGCAGCAAAATAAAAATACATCGCGAACTGTGCCAAGTCTTTCAGAGGAGAATTCCTTTTCAGTAATTTTCTGAAGTTCGTCCTCGTCAATGAAGAATCTGTCTGTCTTCTTTGTTTTGCCTTTATATCCGATGAAAGGATTATTTTCAATTAGTTTATTGTGGTGACTAATGTTGATGATCTTACCGACACTTTTCAATACTTTAACAGTATAATTGTTCGAGCACTTTTTTACCGATCGGATGTAAAAATCAAAATCACTTATAAATTTCTGATCTACCTTCTTTAAATCAAGATCTTCCAGTTTGTATTTTCTTTGAATGAATTCTTGAACATGTTTTCTAAGGACTAGAAAACGTTTGAGCGTACCAAGCGCATAATCTTTTCCGACCAGTGCTCTCATTTCATCATTGTGTTCATCGATAACGTCAAGGATGGACAACATATTAATCTCCTTGCCCTGGAATTTTGCTTTGATTGACGCAATTGAAATTTCTTCATTTGCATTTAACAGCGACTTGTATGCATCGTAGACCTTTCGTTGCAGCTGGTCTAACTGAAAATTCAGAGTCGTTGATTCTTCTTTTTTACCACTGGCTCTACCGGAAAACGAGTTCCACAGGCTAGGATGACAGGAACGTGCAGTAGAAATCTCTGCCCGTTTACCGTTGAGTGTGAGTCGGATGTAAATCGGTGCTACATCACCTTCATAGTTTTTTTGTCTTTTCAAATAGAAAAGAACACTAAAATTGGTTTTCATAATGATAACATTAAGAGTGAAACAAAATTAGGATTGCAGTAAGACCTTTACAAGATGTGCGGGAGGTGAACGGCTTGTAATTCAATTCGTTAAGCCGTCTGGTGAGTAAATTTAAAATTTAGCTCAACTCACCAGATTACTCACCAGACTATGCCAAAACACGCCTAAACGATGCATAAAATGACATTTTCGTAAAAAACTAAAAGCCTGCAAATGTTTGATTTGCAGGCTTTTAGCGTTTTTTGACATTGATTTTGTGATCCCGCTGGGATTCGAACCCAGGACCACTACATTAAAAGTGTAATGCTCTACCAGCTGAGCTACGGAATCAATTTAAAGTTTACGTTTAACCGTTTCCTTTAAAGTGGTGCAAATATAGGGTTCTTAGGTATTTCCTGCAAATAAAATATCTACAAATATTCTATAGTATTGATTTATAGAAAGATTAAATGCTTTTAGGGTAAATTGGTGGTGGTATCAACGTTTTTAGGTTGTATGTCAATTGTCTGATTAGTGTTTTAAATGTTGGCCAATGCATGGCAATAACTAAAAGCTCGTGACAAACAAGTTGCTCATTTCTTAACCCTTCGGTGCAGATTAGTTAACCCTTTGTTAACCCATTCATTACCCATTGTTAACCCTTTGTTAACCCATTCATTACCCATTGTTAACCCCTTGCTTACCTAAAAGGTTAACAAATGGTTAGTAAACGGTATATAAGTAGTAGAAGAACATTGATTTATGCTGCTTGTTGGTACAACCAAAGTGCTAAAGAGTAAGATTAATTTTTTAGACTGAATTTTCTCTTAAATCAATGTTTTGATCTACAATTTGTCTATTTAAAATCTATTAGTTTGTGTTTCGTGTTTAAATTTTAGTGAGTTATACTAAAGCTTAACTCATTATTTTTTTTGTTTCCAGAAATTTGTTTTTTTATACGCTCGTAAGTTTTGTTTGTTCGTTTTAATATTTATTAATGCCATTAGTAAAATTACACAAACGTTTGATGTAAAATATTATAAAATTATTGCTTAGTTTGGCAAAATCAACCAAAACCAAGCAAATCTTTATGTCAAATACTATCAACCAAGTTCAAAATAAGGGACCAAAGCCACTTATTGTTATTTGTGCGCTCTTTTTTATTTTCGGTTTTGTTACCTGGGCAAATGGAACGCTTATTCCATTCTTCAAATTGTCTTTTGGTTTATCCGATATACAAGCCTTCCTGGTAACATTTGCTTCATACATGGCCTATTTCTTTTTAGCCTTGCCATCATCATGGATATTAAAGAAGGTTGGTTTCAAAAATGGTATTATACTGGGCTTATTTATTCTCGCATTGGGTTCACTGCTATTTATTCCGGCAGCAAAAAGCAGAACATTTGGACTTTTCTTAACCGGAATTTTTGTGCAGGGTGCTGCATTGGCTCTGTTGCAAACGGCATCCAATCCGTATTTAACCATAATTGGTCCGATAGAGAGTGCGGCAAAAAGAATCAGTATTGCGGGTATCTGCAATAAATTTGCAGGTATAATTGTACCGTTTATCATGGGCACATTGTTTCTTAAAAATGCTTCAGCTATCGAGAAAAAGATTGAAGCTGCCACGGGTTTAGCTAAGGAGCAATTATTAAATGATCTTTTAGGCAGGGTTAATACGCCTTACTTCGTCCTGGCTATTGTTTTTTCAATATTTGCAGCAATTATCAGATTTACCAATCTACCGGAAATTCAGGTTGAGGAAGATGTTGTAGATGAAGAAGCAGGCAAAGTTGTTCAACATAAAAGCATTTTTCAGTTTCCGCATTTGTTTTTAGGTGCGTTTTGTATTTTCGTTTATGTTGCAGCAGAGGTTATGGCTGGAGATATTATTGGTGTTTATGGTAAAGCTCTGCGCATAAGCGCCGACATCAGTAAATATTTTACATCGCTAACCTTGGGTAGTATGTTGGTTGGCTATATCGTTGGCATAATTGCCATACCGAAATATATTTCACAACAAGCTGCATTGCGGATATGTGCAATTTTAGGTTTAGTATTTACCTTTGTTGCATACTTAACTTCAGGTTACGCTTCTGTTATCTTTATTGCCTTATTGGGTTTAGCAAATTCTTTAATGTGGCCGGCGATATTTCCATTAGGCATTAGTCATTTGGGTAAATTTACCAAAACTGGTTCGGCGATAATGGTTATGGGTATTGCCGGCGGTGCAATCTGGCCGTTGTTGTATGCTTTTATTAAGGATGAGTTGGGATTAGATTTTCAACTTGCGTATTTCGTAACGGTTCTGCCTTGCTACCTATATATTTTATACTTTGCTGTAAAAGGGCATAAAGTTGGATTGAATATTAAGTAGATTTTTGTACAGGCTTAAAATGAAATGTGTTGTTCGTGTTTCGTTTTTCGTTTTTCGTTTTCCGTTTTTCGTTGTTTGTCTTTCGTTGTTCGTTTTTCGCCTTTCGTTTTCCATTGTTTGTTTAGGAATTGATTATTACATTTTGAAATAGATTGCTTGGTACCTCGCAATGACGTGTGATGAGCTATTGACATTTGGAATCTCTTTCTTATACAAGTTATTTTCGCTTATTTTGCCTGCGTAACAATCTGAGGCTTTTGGAAAGCCATTAAATTAATTCCCAATGAATAAAGCTATTTTTTTAGACCGTGATGGTGTTTTAAACCATGAAATATACGATTATATCTGCCGTGTCGAAGATTTCAAAATCCTTGATTATCAAATCCCTGTATTAAAGAAGTTTTTTGATGAAGGTTATTTATTGATTGTAATTACAAATCAGGGTGGTATTGCACTAAAGAGATATTCTGAGCAGGAATTGGCCATTATGCATCAAATGCTTAGAAATGCTTTCGTTGCCAAAGGTGCAGATATTGCTGGTTTTTATTACTGTCCACACCACCCAACTGTTGGCGGCGAATGTAAATGTCGTAAACCTAAGTCGGGAATGATTTTAGACGCAATTGATATGTATGATATCGATCCGTCTTTATCGGTAATGATTGGCGATAAACCACGCGATGTTGAAGCTGCAAACGGAGCAGGAGTGAAGGGGATTTTAATCGAGCCGGATGAACAGATTAACTACGATAAAGTAAAGGAAGTTCTTGCCATGTAAGATGGACTATGCGAGATGGAAAAGGGTAGATGGGAAATAGAAAATAGATAATCGGCATAAAAAAAGTCCTAAGTTTCGAATCAATGTGGTTCTTTTCTTAGGACTTTTTCTTGAAAGTACGCTTTCTGCTTTGAGCTTTTAGCTTTTGACTTTATACTTATTTACCCGCCGCTTTAGCGTGGTCTGCTAAGAATGTTGCTAAGCCGCTATCTGTTAATGGATGTTTTAATAAACCAACAATTGCTGCCAATGGAGCAGTGATAACATCAGCGCCTAATTTAGCGCAGTTTACGATGTGCAATGGTCCGCGGATTGAAGCTGCTAAAATTTGAGTTTCGTATCCGTAGTTGTCAAAAATGGTTCTGATGTCTTCGATTAAAACCAATCCATCGCTAGAAATATCATCTAAGCGGCCTAAGAAGGGCGAAACGTAGGTTGCACCAGCCTTAGCGGCTAATAATGCTTGTCCGGCAGAGAAAATTAAAGTACAATTGGTTTTGATTCCTTTTGATGTGAAATATTTAATTGCTTTAACGCCATCTTTAATCATTGGCACTTTAACAACAATTTTCGGATTAAGCGCTGCTAAAGCTTCACCTTCTTTAACGATTTCATCGTAAGTAGTGGAGATAACTTCTGCACTCACGTTGTCATCAACGATATCACAAATAGCCTTATAATGGTTAATTACGTTTTGATCGCCAGTAATACCTTCCTTAGCCATTAAGCTTGGGTTAGTTGTTACGCCGTCTAAAATGCCTAAATCCTGAGCTTCTTTAATCTGGTCAAGATTTGCTGTGTCGATAAAAAATTTCATGGTTATAAATTCTAAATATTTGAGTTTTTATTGGATTAAACCCTGAAGAATTTAATTAACCCCTTCAGAGTTAACTCCGAACTTTTTCGGAGGGATTAAGGGAAAAGAAAAAATGGGCAAGCAACTTCTATCGCACCGCTACAACCTTCTACCCTTGCTATGTTCCCATCCTGGGGGAGTTCAAAGGGAGCTGGTCGTAAAAGACTTGCCCGGCACAAAGGTAGAAAAAGATGTGGTTTCGCAAAACCCATTTTCCAATTTTTTTAATCTATATGGCTATCATGCTGATTAGTAATTTAATAATTTTGTTTTTTTGATTTGAAGGTGTGGTAATCGTTGTTCGTTGCTCGTTTTCGTTGATTGAAGTAGTAGGTTTTTCGTTGCTCGTTTTCGTTGATTGAAGTAGTAGGTTGTTCGTTGCTCGTTTTTCGTTGATTGTGTTATGCGAAATATGATTTCTGCCATGGTTGAGAAAATCATCCAATAGTATTCTTTATTAGGCTTTCTACTTTAGTTGTTTTGCTTGGCCACGTTTTCTTATTTTGAATATTAAAAGAGCTGGCAATAGGACTTGATATGTTTATTTATAAATAGAGAATTTATATATGAAATTCTTATTAAATCGGTTTAGCTAAGAATTTAGTTGAAAAAGCACATTTTTATTAAAAAATCATCATTATTAGAATTATAAATTTTATGCTAAAATATTATTGATATTTTAATCTATTCATGTTTTTTTACTTAGTAACTAAAATAATTCTAAAAATCGTATCAAGTCTATAATTTGTAATTCATTTTTTTTAACTTAGTGTTTCCTATACACTAACAAACTAACGAGCAAAGAATGGAACCAAACAGTGGATTGTATAATGCGCAATTCGAACACGATGCCTGCGGTATCGGATTTGTGGCGCATGTGAAAGGGAGGAAATCGCATCAAATCATCTCCGATGCACTTACTATTTTAGAAAATCTAGATCATAGAGGGGCAAGTGGAGCAGAACCGAATACTGGCGATGGTGCCGGGATTATGATTCAGATTCCTCACGAATTTTTTTACGATGAATGTCTTAAAGCTGGCTTTAGCCTTCCAGAAACCAATAACTACGGCGTTGGTATGTTATTTATGCCTAAGGATATTCGTTCGAGAGAAGAATGTAGAGAGCTTATTTATCGTGCTGCTGAAAAACTTGGATTAGAAATTTTAGGTTTTAGAAAGGTTGATGTTGATACTACTGATATTGGCAGTATGGCACTTTCAGTTGAGCCGGAGATAGAGCAGGTTTTTATTGCCCGTCCTTACGCGGTTAGTCCTGGAGCCGATTTCGAACGTAAGCTTTATATTTTTAAGAATTACCTGATTAAACTAATTGTAAATACAGTTCATGGCGGTAAGGATTTTTACATTGTTTCCCTTTCTGCGCAAACCATTATTTATAAAGGTCAGCTAACATCATTGCAAGTTCGTACCTATTTTAACGATTTAACTGATAAACGTGTGGTTTCAGCATTGGGCTTGGTACACTCACGTTTCGCTACAAATACTTTTCCATCCTGGAGATTGGCGCAGCCATTCCGTTTTATTGCGCATAACGGTGAAATCAACACATTACAAGGAAACTTAAACTGGTTTAGGGCCGGTGTTAAATCATTTGCTTCAGCCTACTTTACGCCTGAAGAACTGGATATGCTTTTACCAGTTATCGATGAAACGAATTCTGATTCGGGTTGTTTGGATAACGTAATTGAGTTGTTGCTACATGCAGGCAGAACATTGCCACATGTTTTAATGATGTTGGTTCCGGAGGCCTGGGATGGTAATGAAGACATGGACCCGATGAAAAAGGCTTTCTACGAGTTTCATGCAACATTAATGGAGCCTTGGGATGGTCCGGCGGCAATTGCCTTTACCGATGGTAAGTTAATTGGTGCAACATTAGACAGAAACGGCTTACGTCCATCGCGTTACGCCATTACCTCTGATGACCGCGTTATCATGGGCTCTGAGGCGGGCGCATTAGCCATCGACCAAAGTACAATTATTGAAAAAGGTCGTTTAACGCCTGGCAAAATGTTCGTTGTGGATATGGAGCAAGGCAGAATCATCAGCGATGATGAAATAAAAACGCAGGTTTGTAGCAAAAGTCCTTACTCGGATTGGATTAACCAATATCAAATCCGCTTAGAGGAGTTACCAGAGCCACGTGTAATGTTTACCGGGCTTTCAGAAGAATCTATTTTTAAATATCAACAGGTATTTGGTTATAGTAGAGAAGATGTTGATTTGCTTTTAAAGCCGATGGCTATTGATGCCAAAGAACCAATCGGTTCGATGGGAACAGATACGCCCTTGGCGATTTTATCAAAACGTCCTCAGCATTTATCCAATTACTTTAAACAATTATTTGCCCAGGTTACCAATCCACCAATCGACCCAATTAGGGAAAAAGTGGTGATGAGTTTGGCGAGTTTTATGGGTAGCAATGGAAACTTGCTGGATGAAAATCCCAAGCAAGCGCACTGTGTTGCCATTAAACATCCAATTTTAACCAATCAGGAGTTAGAAAAACTAAGAAGTATTGATACTGGCGTTTTCCAGGCAAAAACCTTGCAAACTTATTTCAGAGCTGATGGCAAACCGGGTGCAATGGCTAAAGCTTTAGACAGACTTTGCCGTTATGCGGTTGATGCTGTTGAGGATGGTTTCCAGGTTATCGTGTTAACGGATAGGGCAATCGATTCGGAACATGCCGCAATGCCATCTTTGTTAGCCGTTTCAGCTGTTCACCACCATTTAATTCGCAAAGGTTATCGCGGTGCGGTAGGTATCGTTATCGAGGCTGGCGATATCTGGGAAGTTCATCATTTCGCTACCCTGTTAGGTTTTGGGGTTACGGCAATCAATCCGTATTTAGCTTTAGAAACCATTAATGGTTTCCAGGAAGAATCGGGTTTATCAGCAGAAAAATTAACCAAAAACTATATTTATGCGGTTAATGCGGGTTTACTTAAAATCTTCTCGAAGATGGGTATCTCGACCTTACAATCTTATCAAGGGGCTCAAATCTTTGAAATCCTTGGCTTAAATAAACAAGTTGTAAATACATATTTTACTGGTGCTGTTTCTCGTGTAGGCGGTTTAGGTTTGGATGAAATTGCTAAGGAAACGTTAATTAAACACCATCGCAGTTTTGGTCCGGCAACGCAAACCGAAAACCTATTGCCTGCTGGTGGAACATATAAATTCCGCAGAAAAGGGGAGGCGCATTTATTTAATCCGCAAACCATCCATTTACTGCAAAATGCAACGCGTAAAAACGACTACAATATCTTCAAGCAGTATTCGAAACTGGTAAATGAGCAAACACAACAAGCTTATACCATCCGCGGATTGTTTGAATTTAATTATAGCAGAACACCAGTTCCATTGAATGAGGTTGAATCTACAGAAGCAATTTTGAAAAGATTTGCAACAGGAGCAATGTCATTCGGTTCCATTTCTCATGAGGCACACTCTACCTTAGCTATCGCAATGAATCGCATCGGCGGAAAAAGTAATACCGGAGAAGGTGGTGAAGATGAAATGCGCTATACCAAAATGGAAAATGGCGACAGCATGCGTTCGGCTATTAAACAGGTGGCCTCAGCACGTTTTGGTGTAACGAGTTATTACTTGACTAATGCTGATGAGTTACAGATTAAAATGGCTCAGGGTGCTAAACCTGGGGAGGGCGGTCAATTACCGGGTGATAAGGTAGATGATTGGATTGCAAAAGTTCGTCACTCTACACCAGGCGTTGGTTTGATTTCGCCACCGCCGCATCATGATATTTATTCAATCGAAGATTTAGCACAGCTGATTTATGATTTGAAAAATGCAAATCGTGCGGCAAGAATTAACGTTAAGCTCGTTTCAAAAGCAGGTGTTGGTACGATTGCAGCCGGTGTGGCTAAAGCACATGCCGATGTAATTCTGGTTTCAGGCTTTGACGGAGGAACAGGTGCATCGCCCTTAACTTCAATTCAACACGCAGGTTTACCCTGGGAATTAGGTTTGGCAGAAGCGCATCAAACATTAGTTAAAAACAGGTTACGTAACAGAATCGTTTTACAAACCGATGGTCAACTAAAAACAGGAAGGGACATTGCCATTGCAGCCTTACTAGGCGCTGAAGAATGGGGTGTTGCAACCGCAGCATTAGTAACCGCTGGTTGTATTATGATGCGTAAATGCCACTTAAATACTTGCCCGGTTGGTGTGGCCACGCAAGACCCTGAGTTAAGAAAATTATTTAGCGGTGATGCAGACCATGTTGTCAACTTATTTCATTTCCTGGCGGAAGAATTACGTGAAATTATGGCTGAATTAGGTTTCAGAACCATTCACGAAATGATTGGACAAGCAGACATTTTAAAAGTACGCGAATTACCTGAGGAAGATTGGAAGTTGAAATATCTGGATTTATCGGCCATTCTTTTCAAAGCAGAAGATAATGGATTGCCGTTATTTAATACTGAAAAACAAGATCACGGGTTAACCCATGTTTTAGACCACCAGTTGATTGCTGCAGCCCAACCAGCTATAGAACACAACGAACCGGTTTTTGCAAGCTTTAACGTTAAAAATACCGACCGTTCTTTGGGTACGATGTTATCTAACGAAATTTCGAAAGTACATTTGAGTGCAGGTTTACCTCCAGATACCATTAACTTTAAATTCATCGGCTCTGCCGGACAAAGTTTTGGTGCTTTTAATACTAAAGGGGTTACATTGTCACTTGAAGGTGAAGCAAATGATTATGTTGGAAAGGGATTATCGGGTGCTCGTTTAGCTATCTATCCATTCGCTAACTCAACATTTGTTCCGGAGCAAAATATTATCATTGGTAACGTTGCACTCTATGGAGCAACATCTGGTGAATTATTCGCAAGAGGTAAAGCAGGTGAACGTTTCGCTGTGCGTAACTCAGGTGCTACGGCAGTTGTAGAAGGTGTTGGCGACCACGGTTGCGAATATATGACAGGTGGCGAAGTTTTAATTCTTGGTGATACAGGAAGTAATTTTGCAGCTGGTATGAGTGGTGGTGTAGCTTGGATTTACGATGCGAATAAGACTTTTGCAAGAAAATGCAATAAAGAAATGGTCGATCTAGATCCGTTACAAGCTGAGGATGAAGAAAGAATATTAGCCTTACTTAAAGCGCATATCCGATTGACAGACAGTAAAGTTGCAGAGTTTATTTTAAGCGATTGGAAAACGCAATCGAACCATTTTGTCAAGGTATTCCCTAAAGAATACAAAGCGGTATTAGCAAAACGTAGTCAACAAGTTAAAACACACTAATCATGGGAAAAGTAACAGGATTTCAAGAATACGATAGAGTTGCGCCCACTAGAGAAGCGGCTACAGCTCGTGTTAAACATTATGGTGAATTCTTAAATGAATTACCATCAACAGAATTAAATAAACAAGCTGCCCGTTGTATGGATTGCGGCGTTCCATTCTGCCAATCAGGTTGCCCATTGGGTAACGTAATTCCAGAATTTAACGATGCCGTTTATCAAGGTAAATGGGAACAAGCAGCAAATATTTTGCTAAGTACCAATAACTTTCCTGAATTCACAGGAAGAATCTGTCCGGCACCATGCGAATCTGCATGTGTTTTAGGGATTAATCGTCCGCCAGTTTCCATTGAAGAAATTGAAAAGCACATTATCGAAATTGCTTTCGACAAGGGCTTTATCAAAGCAAAAGCACCATTAATCAGAACGGGTAAAAAGGTAGCGGTTATTGGTTCTGGTCCGGCTGGTATGGCCGCAGCGGCACAGTTAAACAAGGCCGGACACGAGGTAACGGTTTTTGAACGTGATGATGCTCCGGGAGGTTTATTGCGTTACGGCATTCCTGATTTTAAACTTCAAAAAAATGTTGTCGACAGACGCATTGATTTGATGAAGGAAGAAGGTATCATTTTTAAATGCAATGCAAATGTTGGCGAAAATGTAGAAATCAGCACTTTGCTGAGAGATTTTAATGCAATTGTTTTAGCAGGAGGTTCAACTATTCCAAGAGATTTACCAATTGCCGGCAGAGCAGCTAAAGGCGTTCATTATGCTATGGATTTCTTGAAGCAACAAAATAAACGTGTAGCCAGCAGGGAAGTGTTATCAGAAGATATTATGGCAACCGGCAAAAATGTAATTGTTATTGGTGGTGGCGATACAGGTTCGGATTGTATAGGCACTTCAAATCGTCATGGTGCTAAATCTGTAACCCAGTTCGAAATTATGCCGATGCCGCCGCAAGCAAGAACAGAACATATGCCTTGGCCAAATTATCCAATGTTATTGAAAAATACATCATCGCATGAGGAAGGTGCACAAAGGGCATGGTCGGTAAATACGAAAAACTTTATTGCAGATGAAAATGGCAACCTGAAAGCATTAAGAGTGGTTGATGTGGAATGGGAAATTGATGCAAATGGTCGTCCGGTTACTTTTAAAGAACTTGCCGGAACGGAAAGGGATTTGCAATGTGAACTGGTTCTATTGGCAATGGGTTTCTTACATCCACAGAAAGAGGGCTTGATAGAAAAATTAGGCGTTGAGTTGGATAACAGAGGTAATGTTAAAGCATCAGAACATACATATCAAACTAATATAGCAAAAATATTTGCTGCCGGTGATGTTCGCCGTGGACAATCCTTAGTGGTTTGGGCAATCTCTGAAGGAAGAGAAGCCGCCCGTAAAGTTGATGAATACTTAATGGGTAAGACTAAATTACCATCTAAAGATGCAGTTGCATACGCATAATTTCTAACCTAAATAATTCAAAACCGGAGGCTGCAAGTAATTGCAGCCTTTTTTTTATCTTGTCATTGCGAGGCATTAAGCAATCTCTCTTGCTTCAAGATTGCTTTGTGCCTCGCCATGTAGACTTTAAATTTAAGCTAATTCAACAAAAATTTTATGCGCAAGCTGCTTCAACGCTTATTAAGTAACTGGGTAATCCGAATGTCGAATAAATTCGGCTCAAGACCTAATGCAGCAAGAATAAATGAAGCATTATCTAAACTTCACAAAAAAATTGATAGCAACGATAGCAAAAGGGGCTTAATATTCGATGCTGATTTCAACCAAAAATATATTATCCTATCCGATCAGCATAAAGGCGCTAGAGATTTTGCCGATGATTTTACCTTAGCTGAAAGAAATTACCTTGAAGCTTTAAATTTTTACAATCAGCAAGGTTTTCATTACCTCAATTTAGGTGATAGCGAAGAACTCTGGGAGAATTTACTGGAATCAGTTATCAAACACAATAAAAATACATTTGATGCTGAGCGCAAATTTATCGATCGAAATGCCTTTACCAAAATTTTCGGTAACCATGATCTATATTGGGATAATGATCCTTTGTCGTCTTTCAACTTAAACAGGATTTATGGCAAAAGCATTCGGATTTACGAGGGCGCAGTTTTACGTTATAGCATCAATGATAAAAAACTCGATATTTTCTTAACACATGGTCATCAAGGCGATTTACAAAGTGATGGTAATTGGTTTAGCAAATGGTTTGTGAGTACCATTTGGGCGCCTTTACAATCATACTTAAAAATTAATCCAAATACGCCTGCTTATGATAATCAATTGAAAACTGTTCATAATGCAATGATGTATAATTGGGTTGAAAAGGAAAATAATATGGCATTAATTACCGGACACACGCATCAACCTGTATTTGCATCGTTAACACATTTAGAACGTTTGTATGTAAAAATACAATTGGCAGAACAAAAGAATGATGTGGTTGAAATCGAAAAATTACAAGCAGAACTGAATAAGCTAATTGGTAAGGGCGAAAAAATGCCTCCACTCAAAAAATATAAATCGGCTTACTTTAATACTGGTTGCTGCTGCTTTAATGATGGCGATATCACAGGCATTGAAATTGAAAATGGTTTTATCAGACTGATAAAATGGTCTTACAAAAAGACCAACGATTCAAAACGATTTGTTTTAGAAGAAATGAAATTGGAATCGCTTGTTAGCTTTACTTGATTATTTTAGGGGCAGTTCTACGTGAAATGTTGTGCCTTTATCTTCTCCATCACTTTCTGCCCAAAGTTTTCCATGGTGTAAATCAACAATAGTTCTGGCTAATAATAAGCCCAAACCTTCTGCTCTATGTAAGTTAACTGGGGCATTACTAAAATTGGCAAACTTTACGAAAAGTCTTTCTAAATCTCGACCAGAAATTCCGGTACCATTATCTTTTATGGAGATGATTAGTCTATCATCACTTTGTGCAGACCAAACTGTAATTTCGTTACCAGCTGACGAAAATTTAATGGCATTATTAATGAGTTCTTCAAAAATTTGGTATAGTTTTTCCTCATCTCCATAAATTTCTGAAGCCTCTGAGATATCAACCAAAAGTGTCAAATCATTTCTCCTAAGTCTTATTTCGAAGTCATTAGTAATTTTCTCCAAAAGTATTTTAATGTTTACTTTGGTTTTTTGAAGCTTTACTGATGCATTTTCACTTCGTGCGATGCTTACAATGTGATTTAAGCGCTCAACAATATTTTTCGATTGTGAATTAATTTTTCCGGCAATCATTTTTGTTCGTTCATCAATACCTGGCATTTTTCCAACTAATTCCGATTGAAGTGAAATCGTTGTCATTGGGTTTTTTAAATCATGCACAAGCATATTTACCCGGTGATCTTGAGCACGCATGGTTTTTCGCATAGCTAATCTGGTTTCTAACTTATCAATTATTAACACAGTCAAATTTCTAAGCATTTCTTTTTGTTCCTCAGAAGGATTTACCTCAGAATCGACCAAGACATGGAGTGTGCCAACAATTAAATTTTCGGGTGTAATTAAGGGCGAAGCAATAAAAAATAGGTTAGCGTTAATTTTAACAACTGTAATTTCAGGATTGTTAATGGCTTTTTTGCATAGCTTATCTATATTAGTTGATGGCGTTCCAGCCATTGCTTTGTGAAATACAGATTCATCGCCTACAAAAGAAATTGCAGCATAATTGGCGTTAAGAATATTGGCAGCAAGTTTTGCTAAAGCATTAAAGGCTAATTCTTGTTGTGTTTGTAAAATTTCGTAGCGTTCTAATTTTTTTAAACGATTGTTTTCTTTGTTTAATAAATCGATTTCTAAAATTTCAGACATGTTATGAGAATATTTTACAGATTTTAAAGTTAAAGATTATTATGATAAATATGGGAAACAGACAAAATTGAAACAATTATACTGTAAATTTAGTTACTAATAAATCGAAGAACGGGGTAGGTAAGAAAGAAATTTTTATCTCCAAAATACATACATAATGAGATTACACATAGAACGGAAACCAGTAAAAGTTAATCCTGATACAAAAAGAGTCATAGCCCGATTTTTCTTTAATGGAGAAGAGCGAGCATTGGAAGTCATAAAAAAGGTTTTGCAATTTTCTGATGAAAAAATCTTTTCTCTTGTTTCGCCAATTTTACAAGAATATTCTAAACGGCATAGAAACATTACCAAAATATTAAACAGACATTGTAAAAAACTCAAAAAGCAGCTTTCTTTATTAAATGTAGATTTAGAAGATTTACATCCTTACACAAAACTTTTGATTGGTGCTTACTTTACACATGAGTATTCAATAGAATCAGCAGCATTTTTTAACCCCAGCATTATTGATGATCCAGACCAAACTGATTTGGTTGAAGGCGAAAAAAGGGTGATCATTAGCTTTAGAGCAGTAGGTGAAGGTCACATCTCATCAATAGTTTTTAGAAGGGCTTTAATTGATGCTAAAAATAATATATCCGTTTTACCTGTAGGTAATTACGTTGATGAAGCTGAAGTAATAAGGAACGCAATTTATGTTAAAAAATTGTTTCTTAAAAAGGCGGCATATGCACAAATAGATCCTTTAGTTTTAGAAGAAATTGAATCTAAGTTGGATGATAAATTTGAATATACCAGTCTAAGTAATATCATTAAAGATTCTAAAACACTGCATAAAGATAATCCTGCCAGGTTGATAGAATATGATAAAGTTTTGTGGCTTTCTGATACCTACCATACCATTAGTTTTTCGAAAGATACAGATTTATCTGACCGGGTAATCTTCCCGATTTCGGAATTTGAACGAAAGGGAATTGAAGATGCCAGATTTGTTAAGTTTATTAAAGAAGATGGAAAGGTAAGTTATTATGCAACCTACACAGCATTTGATGGTTCTTTAATTATTCCGAAGCTGGTTCAAACAGAAGATTTTTACGAATTTAAAGTTATTCCATTATACGGCGATGGTGCGCAGAATAAAAACCTGGCATTGTTCCCCAGAAAAATTAATGGAAAATATGTAATGATGAGTAGGATAGATGGCTGGAATAATTATCTTATGTTTTCTGATAAAATTAATGTTTGGGAGAATCCTGTTTTACTTAAACAACCACGCTATGATTGGGATTTAGTACAAATCGGTAATTGCGGTTCGCCAATAGAAACTGACAAGGGCTGGATTCTAATGACACATGGCGTTGGTCCGATGCGTAGATATTGCATAGGCGTAAGTTTATTAGATTTGGAAGATCCGAGTAAAGAAATCGGTCATTTAAAAGAACCCTTAATTATTCCAAATGGAGATGAACGTGAAGGTTATGTACCAAATGTAGTCTATTCATGCGGTTCAATAATCAGCAACGGAGAATTGATTATTCCTTACGGATTATCCGATTATAGTTCATCATTTGCTACGGTAAATTTAGAATTATTGCTAAACAAGTTATTAGAGAATAATGCAGAATAGCTTTGGGTAAGTTCCATCCTCTGGAGTAAAATATTTTAAAACCTCAAAATTAATGTTTGAGGTTTTTTCTTGGAAGTGAATGTTCAGCAAATTATGGCTAATGCAGCCCCGCTGTTCATTAATATTCTGTGAAACTTTTCACGTCTTGATTGTTTCTGCTACAGAATGTCATTACCATCGGGCTTATTAACAACGGATGGTTTAGCACAAAAATAAAAAAGCCAGATTATAAAATCCGGCTTTTTTTATTCACATTAATATTGTTAGCACATTTTTTCTGCATTCAACAAAGGCGATGAAAGGCTTTGAAATTCAATTTCTGCAGCCATTAAAACCGTTAAATGCGATATAAAATAGGCTAAAGTACTTTCTGCACCTTGATTCCTATTTACACTATTAAATTGTAGTCCATCTGCACATCCATGTGTTTCAAAATCATATAAAGGAATGTGCAAACTGTTTCTGCCTAAAAACCATTCATAACTAATGTGCATTAAACTTAAATATTTATCATCTTTAGTTACCTCAAATGCTTTATAATATAATAATACCATTGCCATTGTTTCAAGCGCCTGCTGGTCGTAAACTGGATTTTTGCCATTTTTTTTCATCCACCCCGCATTACCAACAGGGTTTAAATACCCATTTTCAAATGAGAAGCTGTTTAGAAATTCAATTGATTCCATTGCAATTTCAAATGATTCTAAATCGCCTGTAACATCATAATGGTTTAGTAAGGCCAAGGGCAAAATGGCATTATCGTAAGTTAAAATATCTTCAAACCAATGCCAGTTTCCATCCTTGTTAGCAATGTATGCATCTTTAAGGGTTTTCGACAAACGGTTAATTTCATTAATCAATAATTCATCGCCATCATGCGCTTTTAAATAATATCCAATACCAATTATTGTATTTGCAATAGAACGGATATGTTTTAAATCTTTGAAATGCTTCACAGCGTTTGAAAATAATTCCCGCCCAAACTCTCGGTAAGAATTGTTGGGTGCTGCGCAAATTAAATAACCTAAAGACCAAACTGTTCTTCCAAAAGAATCTTCTGACCCCACTTCATCCAGATAATTTCTGTTAAAACTCAGGAAATTCCTAAAATTACCATCCTCACGTTGCATGTATTGAATAAAACTTAAATACACGGGCATTAATTTCAGCGCTTTTTGGTTTTTGTCTTGTTCGTACGCAAGTATTGATAATATTAAAGCTCTGGCATTATCATCAATACAATATCCTTCCTTTAAATTGGGTATGCCAAACTTAGCGTGTTGTATAATTCCGGTATCATCCGTTAATAAAGCAACATGACTAAGATTTAACGCTGGCATATTATCTACATCTATAATAGGAGGTATAGCTCTATTTGGTTTTCTAACCATTTTAATAGCTTCGTCTAACGTGTTGATATAAACATTTCCTATTTCAGGCCATCTTAATTTTAAGCCATACTGATATGCGTTATTCTTAAGTTGCTCATGTTTATCTTTATCTTCTAGAAGCGAATTGGCGATTTCAGCGAGTTGTTTATCATTTTTAAAATCAAACAATTTGCCTCTATTATCGGCAAGTAATTCTTGTGCATGCCAGTAAGGCGTAGAAATTACTGCGGCACCAGCGCCAACGGCGTAAGATAAAGTTCCGCTTGTAATTTGTGCTTCGTTAAGATAAGGCGTGATATACAAGTAACACGCAGTTAAATATTGGTGAAGTTCTGTTTCTGATACAAATTTATTTACAAACGCGATGTTGTTTTCAACGCCTAAGTTTTTTGCTAAAGCTTTTAAGCTATCGCGATATTCTTCTCCATTATGCTTAACCACACCAGGATGTGTATTTCCAAGGATAACGTATAATACTTCAGGATGCTTTTTTACAATGGATGGTAAAGCCTTGATTACAGTTTCCAGCCCCTTGTTCCGACTTATTAAACCAAAAGTAAAAAGTACTTTTCTATTGTTAAATAAATCGCTGTGCAACAATTCATTATCAGAGGAAGGCTCTAAATCTGGTACACCGTGTTCAATTAGCTGTATTTGTGCTGATGGAATCTGATATATGCTGGTTAAAAACAAAACTGCTTTTTTGCTCATCACTACAATTTTTGCTGACTTTAATGCAATTTCTTTAATTATAGTTTGTTGCATAAAATTCGGTTCTTTTAAAACCGTATGCAGCACTGTAATAAATGGTTTTTTTAAATTGTTTATTAGTGATAATAAAAATACGCCACTGTTGCCGCCATAAATACCAAATTCATGCTCAATTATGCAAGCATCAACTTCGCTATCATTTATAAATTTTGCTGCTTCTAAATAATCTTGCTGGTTTTGCTGGCGGATTACAAACTTAACTTCATTTGGGTACTGATGTTCGTTTAAATCATCAGATTCATTCATAGCAATTATAAAACTTTTATCTGCTTCGTAAGTTGAATTTAGCGCTAACGCATTAACCAAATTCTGGTTAAATGTAGCAAGTCCGCATTCTCTTGGTGGATAGGTTGATATATACGCAATTTTCATATTTCAAGGATAGATATATTGATAACATGAGTAATCTGAAATAGTTTGCTTTGTGTATAATTTGACAATTCCATCTAAAAACAATATGAAACGCTGTCTTGTTATAAAAAAATAAAATAAAATGATATGAGATCGATTTGGAAAGGTTCAATTGGCTTTGGTTTAGTAAATATTCCGGTAAAGTTATTTTCCGGAGTACAGAGCAGTAATCTGGATTTAGATATGCTTGATGAACGCGATCATGCTAAAATCAAATACATGCGTGTTAATGAAAACACCCATAAAGAAGTTCCTTTCGAGAAAATTGTAAAAGGACATTTTTTAAAAGATAAATACATAATTCTTGAAAAGCATGATTTTGAAGAAGCTGCTCCGGAGAAAACAAAAATTATAGAGCTGGAGAATTTTGTTGATATAAAGGAAATTAATCCAATTTATTACGAAACATCCTATTATACCGAACCCGAAAAGCAGGGTAGAAAGGCTTACGCTTTGTTGTTAAAAGCTTTAGAAAAATCGGGTAAAGCAGGTGTTGCCCGTTTTGTATTGCGTAACAACGAAAATCTTTGCGTTATTCACCCAATGGAGGGCGTAATTGTAATTACAAAAATTCGGTTTGAACAAGAAATCAGAAGTTTATCTGAGGTTACTAAGGTTGATGACATAAACATTACCAAGAAAGAAATGGATGTTGGTTTGGCTTTAATAAAACAATACTCCAGCAAATTTGATTTAAGTGCTTTTAAGGATGAATACCATAATGAGCTTTTAAAAATTGTTAAAGCAAAAGCTAAAGGAAAACGTGCTACGGTTAAGAAAATGAAACCTCAAAAAGCGAGTAGTGATGATTTATACGAACAACTTATGCAAAGTTTGAGTTCGAAAAAAGGAGCGTAAAAATTTTAGACTTCTATGGCGCTTTAGGATTCTCGCCTTTGCGGGAATGAAGTGAAACCAAATTGTAATTAATATTTTGAACAGTCATCATTCCCAATTTAATTGGGAATCCTAAAGCGGTTAATATTTGTTTTAAGAATCCCGCCTTCGCGGGAACGACACGTGAAACTAAATTTAAAGAAATATTTTAAAACAATCGTCATTCCCAATTTAATTGGGAATCCTAAAGCGATTAATATTTGTTTTAAGATTTCCGCCTTCGCGGGAACGACACGTGAAACTAATTTCAATGAATATTTTAGAACAATCGTCATTCCCAATTTAATTGGGAATCCTAAAGCGGTTTGTATGGCGCTTTAGGATTTGCGCCTTGGGGGATGACGATAAGATAAAATCATTTCTCAAATTATCAAATTCTAATTTGAAACAGCCTCTAAAAGAAAGTTTTATTTAAACGCTGCTTTCAATTGTTCAGAGGCGTATGCCTGTGCTTCTTTTGCTTCAGGAACAATAATTGCCATTCCAAAAAACTCATGGGTAACACCCTCATAGTTTCTGCTATTTACTTTCACACCTGCTGCTGCTAATTTATTGGCTAACATTGTACCGTCATCATGCAAAGGGTCAATCTCTGCCGTAATAATGGTTGTTGCAGGTAAACCAGCAAGCTTTGCATCAACTAAAGAAATTTTAGGATTTTTTGCTTCAACCATAGTATTCAAATACTTCTCTGTAAACCAAGTCATCATTGCCTTGTTTAAAGGTTTTGCCTCTGCATACATTTTGTACGATTCTGTTTCCATATTCGCCTGTGTAATTGGATACACCAAAACCTGATGAACAGGAACCATTATCTTCTTGTCGCGAGCCATAAGAGAAACATTTGCAGCAAGATTACCACCTGCGCTTTCACCAACAACAGCAATTTTGGCAGGGTCTCCTTTTATATTTGCTGCATTTTTTACCACCCATTCGTAAGCAGCAAAGGCATCATTATGTGCCGTTGGAAACTTATTTTCTGGTGCTAATCTATATGCTACGGAAACAACAACTGCGTTAACCTGTTCTGCTAAACCTTGTGCTGAAGCATTATAAACATCCAAATTTGCAATTACAAAACCACCACCGTGATAATAAACAATAACCGGATAAGGTCCTTTGGCTTCTTTTGGTGTATATATTCTAACATGAATTTTTGCACCATTTGCATCAATGTCTCTACCAACTGTATCTACTTTTGGTGCAGGTATTGCAATATTGTTAGCGGCAACTAAATCCATAACGGCATCAGTTGGCGTATGGTTTTTACGGGCATCAACAGCGCTTAAAGTTTCTAAAGGTTTGTCTTCATAACTGGCTAGTTTTTCAATAACAGCCTGCATTTCTGGCTTTATTGTTTTTCCCCATTCGGGTGGTGGTCCAGCAGGTTTAAGTGTTGATGTTTTAGCAGAATCAGCTGATGTTGAATCGGTTGTAACAGAACTATTTGAGCCACTGTTACACGCTGATATTGTTATGGCTAAAGCTACAATAGCGGTTGGCCATTTTAATACATTGTTTTTCATAGGGTTAATCTAATTGTCTTCGAAATTTGAATCTATAACATTATCAATCAGATAAGTGTTTCATCTATTTCACAACTTTTTAGAATTTATATGATGACCAAACATCTTAAGCAAAAGCTTGTTCTATATAAATAATTAAAATGATGTTAACAGAATAACTGGCTTAACAGATAATATTTTTGGCCTAAGAGACACAGGTGAAGTTGATAGCAATGATTTTAAAGAATGTGCTTTTAACTGGATTAGAGAGAACAATTTAAATATATTATTATAACCAATCGTTTATGAAAAATTCAAAAACATCGGCAGAAAGTAGCAAGGCTACTGCGCCAAAAACATCAAAGGCAAAAGGTGCCGGTGATAAAGTGACATCATCTAAAGATGCTAAAACAGTAAATGTAGAAAAAGATTCATCGGCAAAACATAAAAAACCTTAATTAAAGCGCAATCACCAATTGTATGAATGTAGACGCAAGTACAATTAATAAATTTAGTGATAGGGCGATAAGTTGGATAATCGAAAAAGGCCCTACAGTTCTATTAGGTATTTTCATTCTAATATTAGGTTTTTGGCTTATTAAACTTTTGGGTAGATGGCTTAAAAATGGTATGACTAGAAAGGATGTGAACCCTTCGTTAAGACCTTTTTTAACCAGTTTAATACTAATTGCGCTTAGAATATTGTTGGTTTTAACCGTGATGCAAATCATTGGTTTGCAGCTAACTTTCTTAACGGTTTTAATTGGTGGGATTGGCGTTGCCGCTGGTTTGGCATTATCCGGAACGTTACAAAACTTTGCTAGCGGCGTACTTATTCTACTACTTAAGCCCTTTGTTGTTGGCGATAATATTTTAGCACAGGGACAAGAAGGTACTGTAACTTCAATTCAAATATTTTATACAATAGTGACCACTTTTGATAATCGTTCTGTTGTTATACCCAACGGAAAGTTATCAAACGAAGTTATTATTAATATAAGCAGGCAGGGAAGTCGCCGTTTAGATATCGAAATGAAATTTAATTATGGAATAGATTTTAATAAAGTTGAAGAAATTTTTAATAAAACTGTAGACGAATTTAAGGAATGTTTAAAGACACCCAAACGAAGAATAGGCGTTTCTGCACTTGAAGATGGCGGCTATAAAGTGGCTTTAAATGTTTGGGTAAATGCACATGGTTTTACAGATACTAAACTATCATTCCAAAAAGAACTTATGCAAAACCTAAAAAACAGCGGCTTAAAGTTGCCTGGAATGACCGATTAAGCATCAGTTTTTTTGAGTAACGAATAGATTTTATCCATAAGTTCATCAATATTAAATGGCTTTGCCATAAAATCATCAGCAGCAATTTCATCTAACATATAATTTCCTGCGTTGTATCGTGCAGAAATCATTAAAACAGGTATGTGATTTGTATCCGCAGTTTCTTTAAGTTCTTTAAGCAAAACCCTTCCATCAATATCAGGTAGCATGATGTCCATGATGATAACATCAGGCTTAAAATCTCTAACATGCTCAATAAAGTCGGCGCCTTTATTTAAGCCATCAACGTTAAAAGCTTCACTTTCAAGAATAAGAGTTATAACATCTAAAATAGCATGGTTATCTTCAACAACCAAAATGTTTTTTTTTGCCAACGGGATAAATTTTAATTTTCAACAAATATATAATAAAAAATAAACCGCAAAACTGAATTGAATAATTTCGCCATATTTAGCTCTAGAGGATTTGATAATTCAGAAAATCTGATACTTTTGCAATACAAATGCATTTATGAATAAATTCTCTGTAGATTTAACAAATTGTGATAAAGAGCCAATTCACATCCCTGGAAAGGTTCAATCACATGGCTTTCTTATTGCTGTTAATAAAGTAAGTTTCAAAATATCATACTTAAGTGAAAATGCTGAAACATTTTTAGGAGCGCCAGCTAAGAATTTACTCGATAAATCGCTTGAGGTTCTTAATAATTTTATAACTCAAAACGATCAGCAGTTTAATGTAGAGGATTTACTTAAGCTTGGAATCATCAGAAAGAGTTTCGATGCGATAAGTCCGCATCCAACAGAAATTAATGGTAAACAATACTATCTAATTATTTCATCATCTGTAAACGATTGGCTACTTGAATTTGAACCGCTCACATTACAATATGATATTCAGAGTTCAATTGGTCGTTCCGCCTCTGCAATGCTACAAGGCAAAACTGTTTCCAGTTTATTACAAGCTGCTGCTGCCGAGGTTAAAAAACTTATCAATTATGATAGGGTAATGATATATAAATTTCAGGAAGATGGACATGGCGAGGTCGTTGCCGAAGAAATGGAGCCTGATTTAGAACCATTTTTTGGTTTACATTATCCAGCATCAGATATACCTAAACAAGCCAGAGAATTATATAAGCTAAACTTAACCCGTTTAATAGCTGATGTAAATACCGACGATGCTCCAATAATTACCTTTGAAGATGAGAAACCTTTAGATTTAACCAACAGTGGTTTAAGGGCCGTTTCACCAATTCACATTCAATACTTAAAAAATATGGGTGTGCATTCTAGCTTTAGTATTTCACTAATGTTAAAAGGAGAACTTTGGGGATTAATTGCATGCCATAACTATAGTGCTAAATTTATCGATTATAAGGCAAGGGAAGGTTCTAAGTTAATCGGTCAAATTCTTTCGTCGGCTCTAGAATATCGTCAGGGCGAGGAAGATTCTGAGATTATTGAAAAATTTAAAAATACAGCTTCTATACTCACAGAACATCTTGCAAGGGATAAATTCTTGCTTGACGCCGTTACCGAGCATAATAGTACAATTCTTGATGTGACCAAAGCGAGCGGTGTTGCTATAATTTTTGAAAAAACGCTTAAGACCTTAGGGAACGTTCCGGACGATGAAGACATTTGGGAACTTTCTGAATGGTTGCAAAAAATTAACGAAGAATCTGTTTATTATACGCATCGTTTATCAGAAATTTTTCATCCTGCAAAAAAGTATAAAAATGTAGGTTCTGGCGTTTTAGCTTGCACTTTAAGCAAAGAGCTAAATGAATTAATTATATGGTTTAAGCCCGAGCAAATTACAACAGTTCATTGGGCTGGAAATCCAGAGAAACCTGTAAATCCATCCGCAGATGGAATGCTTAGTTTATCGCCAAGAAAATCGTTTGAAAAATGGTCGCAGGTTGTTAACAATACTTCAGAAAAGTGGCTTGCAGAAGAAATAGCTTCAGTACTTCGCATACGCGAAATTATTATTACTGATGTAAATAAAAAAGCTAATGAAATCAGGCAGTTGAATGAAAAGCTTCAGGCTGCCTACGATGAACTTGATACATTCAGCTACACGGTTTCTCATGATTTAAGAACGCCACTAACATCGGTTAAAACTTATGCAGAATTATTGTTAAAAAATAAGAGCATAGACGAGAATGGTAGAAAAATGTTAGGTAGGATTTTAAATGCTGCAGATAAGATGAATTTCCTAATTAAGGAAATTTTAAATCTGGCAAGGGTTGGTCGTTCTGATGTTACTTTTGAAACAGTTAATATGCAATCTTTGTTGAAAGAGATTACTACTGAAGTTTGGGCTGCTTTTAAAGCAGACAATGCCGAACTAAAATTAGGGCAATTAGCAGATTTAAAGGGCGATAAAACAATGATTGCTCAAGTATTTACTAATTTAATAAGTAATGCCGTTAAATATTCATCAACAATAGAGAAACCAATAGTTGAAATATCTTCTAAAAAAGATGGTGATGAAATAATCTATACAATTAAAGATAATGGTATAGGAATTGATAATAGATATTATGATAGAGTTTTTGAGCTTTTTAAGCGCATGGACAATGTTAAGGAAATAGATGGAACAGGAGTTGGGTTAGCGATTGTGAAGAGAGTTGTAGAAAAACATGATGGAAGAGTTTGGTTTGACAGTAAACTAAACGAAGGCTCTACTTTTTACGTAGCTTTTAAAAACTAAAAAAATGAAAACGCCCGATATATTTTACGTGGAAGATGATATGGACTATGCATTCTTTATGCAAAGTGCCGTACAAGAGGTAAAGGATACCTTGAATTTATCGATTGTAGAGGATGGGACTGAGGCACTGCAAAAGCTTCAACTGTTTGCTGATACAAGAACAAAACCGAAATTAATATTATTGGATTTAAACCTACCTGGACTTTCAGGCTTAGATTTACTTAAATTTATCCGCGATATTCCTTATTTAAAATCGGTGCCCGTAATTTTGTTTTCAACATCTGATAATCCTGAAGATGTAAAAGCATCTATTGAGTTTGGTGCAAATGCTTACTTAACCAAGCCAAATGGTTACGATAATCTTGTAAAATGTGTGCATTCGGTACACGATTTTTGGTTTAACCAACATCTCCGTTTAAATTAATTACACATCAATATTTTAAAGATTCGGTTTTATATCGAATCTTTTCTTTTTAACCACATTTTTAATTTTATATATTTCTATGATTGCCGATATATTGAGAACTCAAACTGCTGAAAAACACCAACAACTCGAAGCGTTAATGTTTGTTAATGAAATTATGAACAATACGCTAAGTGTTGATAATTATAAGAAACTGCTGACCATAAACTATCTCATTCATCAAAAGCTTGAATATAAACTCGCAAATATGCTTGATAGCGACCTTGCAGAAAAACTTGATATGAAAAATCGGTTAAAACTAGAATACCTGGAGAAAGACTTAGCATTTTGGGGAATTGATTCTTTAACCTTACCGGCTTTAAATTTTGAATTATTTGTACCTGATAATAATAATGTTGAAGTTCTTGGAGCATTATATGTGTTGGAAGGCGCTACACTTGGCGGAAATGTTATTAGAAAGCATATACTCGCAAATAATAATTTTGAGGGCAAGGAAGATGGTTTAAACTATTATGGTGTTTATGGCGATGAATTAGGTTCTAAATGGAAAACTTTTGTTTCTGTATTAAATGAAACAGTGCAAGAGGATGATTACGAAAAAACCGTAAATAGTGCTAACGAAACCTTTAATAATCTGATAAAACTATCGAAACAATTAAGCTAGGTTTGAAGGATATGAGGCCATAAAAAACAAAAAGATACCTTAGATTATGTAGTGGGGGCATGTTGGGGGTTTTTATAATGTGCAAAACTTCTTTCAAATTAATATTTGCATTCTCTTGTTAATTCGAGGTAAATATGTATTATTGACAAAATAAATTTTTTAAACCTTAAAAACATCAATTAGCGATGGAAAAATTCTCAAAAGTTAAAGCTGCTGTAGCTGCAATCGAAGCAGATGTAGAAAAATTTTATAATGCTGGCAATGCAGCTGCTGGTACTCGTGTACGTAAAGCAATGCAAGATCTTAAAGTTTTAGCACAAGAAATCCGTGCAGAAGTAACTGACAAGAAAAACTCTGGAAAATAATATTTCGCGAGTAAAGATAAAAAGGTCCTGATATAAAATCGGGACCTTTTTGCGTTTAATTGGGTTGGGGTGGATAATATAAGCCATTGCAGAAAACCTGTTGTAATTATGGTCTATAGATATACATTTCAGCACATACGACTGATAAGTGAGTGTAAGCTTTTGTTTCTGTAATGGTTAATTCAATTGATTTTGTATGAGATTGTGTGGAAGCACTGGTATTATTGAAACTTCTCATTTATTTGGTAAATTATACTCCCAAAATATTATTTCGTATCACATATTAAATATATGTTTATCAATTTCTTATCCTTTTTTATGTAAACTGAAATTTCAATTGAGACTTAAAAAATGATCATTTTTATTACTAAATTTCAAAATTAAATTCTGTATACACATATTATAAACTGTATATCAGTGACTTAAGTACTAAAATTGATGTCTATTATAAGCTAAACCAAAGTCAGTTCTCATAATCTTAAATCGTTCAATCACGGTTGATATAAATTCCTCATCTAATATTTCAAATACATCGTTAACACCACCTCCACTCAAATCTAATTCAGCCAGTTTATAACTTTGCTCAAACGTACCTTGTTCAAATTTTACAATGTATTTTTGATTCATTGAAAAGATTGATATTTTACACTCCGGATGCGGAAGTTCTGCTATTACTCTCATGGATGTTGTTATATTTTGATTTGATTTTTTTATAATGATTGACCATTCAAGCTTCCGGCACATTTCAATATCTCAAAACGTGCAAATAACTCTTCAGAATACCACTGGCGTGTTCTGGTGAGTTTAATCACATCCGAATGGTCAACGGATTTGTAAGCATAGTTTTTCATGCTGTCTAAGCTCTCCCAAACCGAAAAAGTTGCCTGATCAAAAAACGGATTTTCGCCTATGCCAGCAGATAGTACAAAACCATCAGCCTTTCGCATTTCTTCCGCGGCTCTTTTAATATTACTCCTAAATTCTTTTAATTTACCAAAACGGATTGCTGCCCTTGTAATCACTGCTACTCTTTTGCCTGCATTTTCACCCTTATTCTCAACAATGAATGGTTGTTTGCCTGACCATAAACCATGCGATGATAATGGTTTGAGTAGTACTGTGAATTCTTCAACGCCAAACATCCGAAACCATTTCAGCGCAAACGAGTTAGTATAGAACGCATCACAATCTGTTCGGCCCTCCCAAGTTGTTAGTATTGCCCAATGTTTAAAATCTGGTGCTAAATCAACCTGTGCATTTTTTCCGCTGCCCATTAATTTCCAAAATTTACATTTTTTATTTAACCATAAAGGCAAGCGCAAAATAGCCATACCTAAGAATGCAAATGGAATATTATAGTATCGAAATTTGGTTATTGTTAAGGCGACAATCATTTTAATTGGGTTATTGTGTCAAAACTAATCAAATTACGCTTAGGATCTTTTCAATTTTTTGTCATTATCAGAAAGGAAATCTCATTATCACCAAATTCCTGATTAACTTTGTTTACTTATGGCAGAAGATTTAATAATTGATAGAGGTATCGCGAAAGCTGAACAGTATAAATCGCTAATTCCGCAGATTGAGGGATTGCTCACTGGCGAAACAGATTTTGTGGCTAATATGGCAAATGTGGCCGCAGCATTAAAGGAGCAATTTAATTGGTTTTGGGTAGGGTTTTATCTTGTAAAAGATGATGAGCTGGTTTTAGGTCCTTTCCAAGGTCCGGTGGCTTGTACGAGAATTAAAAAAGGTAAGGGTGTTTGTGGTACATCCTGGTTACAAGCTGAAACGCTGATTGTGCCAAATGTGGATGAATTTCCGGGTCACATCGCTTGTGCATCAGCATCAAAATCTGAAATAGTATTGCCATTGATAAAAGGTGGGGAAGTTATTGGTGTATTGGATGTTGATAGCGAATACTTAGAGCATTTTGATGATATAGATAAGATTTATCTACAGGATGTTATATCAATCTTATTAAAGTAAAATATTATATAATTTGAAGCTAAATAGAGAATATTTTATTAATCAAGATGCAGTACTCTTAGCCAAAGATTTACTTGGTAAAGTTCTTTTTACTAAAATTGATAAACAAGTAACTGCTGGTGTAATTGTAGAAACTGAGGCTTATTTTGGGGTTAAGGATAAAGCTTCTCATGCTTATGGTGGCAGGCGCACAAACCGTACTGAAACTATGTACAGTTTAGGCGGTGTAGCTTATGTTTATTTATGTTATGGGATGCATAATCTTTTTAATGTTGTGAGTTCAGTAAAAGATGAACCACATGCAATCCTAATAAGAGCCATTGAGCCACTCATTGGCATTGACATAATAGAGCATAGAAGAAATATGCCACGTACCAAACCTGCAATTTCATCAGGGCCAGGTTCTGCTGCAAAAGCTTTGGGTATTGATAGATCTTTTAATGGAAAAGATTTATCAGGGAATAAAATTTGGATAGAAGATTATAAAATCAATTATATGGATTCCGAAATCATTGCCGCTCCGCGTGTGGGAATTGCATATGCTCAGGAGCATGCCTTACTGCCTTGGCGCTTTTTTATTGCTGGTAATAAATATGTAAGTAAACCAAATAAAGTATAATACAAACCTTTTGTACTGAATTCTGTTTTTCATTAAATACATCTATAAGTTATGAAAAACGAAAAAAATATATCGATTTTAAAAGAAATGGCAGAAAGTGTAAGAACCTGTATGTTCACAACATTTTCTGATGATAATGAATTTGGTAGTCGCCCGATGGGAACTGCGAAAATTGAAGAAGATGGAAGCATTTGGTTCTTTACAAACGAGTATTCTTTAAAATCAAAAGAAGTTTCTAAAGATAATAATGTGCTTTTAGCTTACAGCGAGCCATCTAAAAATACATATTTATCTGTAAAAGGGAAGGCAGAATTAGTAGATGATAAAGTAAGAAAAGAAGCTTATTTTAATCCATTTGTTAAAGCTTGGTTTCCTGATGGGATTGAAGATCCGAGATTGATATTGATAAAGGTTACGCCTGAAGAAGCAGAATATTGGGACGCTTCATCATCAAAAATTGTGGTACTATTTAGTATGTTAAAAGCAGTTGTAACCGGAGATACTCCAGATTTAGGTAAACACGATACAATTAAGTTTTAGAAAATATTTAAATTCGAATGAAGCAGGATTGGAAACAATGCCTGCTTTTTTTGTATAATTGAAGAAATGAATTTTGAAAATAATTTAGCATTCGCAAAAGGGCAAGATGCAGCCGATGTCTTTAAAGATTTTAGGGCTGAATTTCTATTTCCAAAGCATAAGGGAAATGATTTTATATACCTCTGTGGTAATTCTTTAGGGCTTCAACCTAAAGCTGTTAAACAGGTTTTAAATAATCAATTAGATAATTGGGCGAACTATGCTGTTGAGGGCTGGTTTGATGGTGAAGAACCTTGGATGTTTTATCATAAGGAATTAAAAAAGTTGATGGCTCCAATTATTGGTGCTTCACCCGTGGAGGTTTGTCCGATGAACACCTTAACAATTAACCTTCATTTGTTGATGGTAAGTTTTTACCAGCCGAAAGGTAAACGGTTGAAGATTATAATGGAAGGCGGGGCTTTTCCATCTGATCAATATGCGCTTGAGAGCCAGGTTAAGTTTCATGGCTTTGACCCAAATGAAGCCATTATAGAGGTTTTTCCACGTGATGGCGAAGAAATCCTTAGAACTGAGGATATTATTGCTAAAATAAAAGAAAACGGTGATGAAATAGCTTTAGTGCTTTTCGGAGGTATTAATTATTACACCGGGCAATTTTATGATATGGAATTAATTACCAAAGCCGGACATGAAGTTGGAGCTTTGGTTGGATGGGATTTAGCCCATGCTGCCGGCAATGTGCCGCTTAAGCTTCACGACTGGGATGTAGATTTTGCCTGTTGGTGCTCTTACAAATATCAGAATTCTGGCCCTGGTGGCATTAGCGGAATTTTTGTTCATGAAAAACATTTTAGTAACACTGATTTAAATCGTTTTGCCGGATGGTGGGGCTATCAGGAAAGTAAGCGTTTTAAGATGGAAAAGGGATTTATCCCAGAAGTTGGTGCCGACGGGTGGCAGGTGAGTTGTACACAAGTTATACCAATGGCTATCTATCATGCTTCACTAGAAATCTTTGATAAGGCAGGTTACATCGAGCCATTAAGAGATAAAAGTATTAATTTAACTGGATATTTAGAATATGTTATAAATCAAATCAATATAGATCTAGATGTCGAGCAATATAAAATTATTACTCCAAAAAACTCACAAGAAAGGGGCGCACAACTTTCTATAATTGCTTTAGAAAAAGGTAAGGAGATTTTTGATGGTTTGGTTGAAAATGGAATCCTTGGTGATTGGCGTGAACCAAATGTTATCAGGTTAAGTCCGATTCCGCTGTATAATTCTTTCGAAGATATTTACTTAACCGGAAAAGTATTGTTGCAGGTAACTCAAAACATTTTAAGATAAGTTTGATATGATAAATTATAATCCAAAAGACTGGTTTACTTTCATTTTTCATATCCATAAGGCTGATACTTTTAGGAAGTTGTGGCCCTTGATGATTAGCGTTGCTGTTTTTTCAGCTTTAGTGGCTTTTTTAGAACTTAATATTTTTAAGCTCTCCAAAAGTGATTATGTTAGCAATATCGGCATGATGCACAGCTTACTAGGCTTTGTTATATCCATGTTATTGGTTTTTCGTACGAATACTTCATATGACAGATGGTGGGATGGGCGAAAACTTTTAGGCTCACTAACCAATGTAAGCCGAAATTTTGCAATGAAAATTAAAGCCTTAAAATTGCCAGAGGAAGATACTCGCTTCTTTGAATACGGTATTCCTAAATATGCCTTTGCATTAAAAGAGCATCTTCGGGAGAAAAAATATTTCGGGAAAAATAGTTTCTTAATTGAGGTGGAGGGCACAAAGCATATTCCAAATCAAATAGCAAGCAGTATGATTTCCAGACTTTATGATTTACTTGGAAAAGGATTAATATCACAAGAACAATTAATTGTTTTAACAAATGATGTTAATCAATTCACAGATATATGTGGTGGATGCGAACGGATAAAAAATACACCCATACCTTTTTCATACAGTATCTTTTTAAAGAAATTTATCTTCGTTTATGTACTCACAATTCCGATTGGATGGGTTTTTAGTCTGGGTTATTATTTGGTATTAATTGTACCCTTTATTCTTTATGTATTAGCGAGTTTGGAGTTGATAGCTGAAGAAATAGAAGACCCATTTGGTGAGGATGCAAATGATTTACCTGTAGATCAGATTTGTAATAATATTGAAAAGCATGTTGAAGAAATTTTGGGTTAATGATTAAAATTGCATGGCATCCACTGTATGCGCATCCTTTACCTGAAGGACATCGATTTCCGATGCTTAAATATGAATTGATTCCTGAACAATTATTACACGAAGGCACTATCTCAACTGAAAATATATTTCATCCAGAAATGGTGAGTGAAGAAAACATTTTGCTTACACATGCTGAAGATTATTGGAATCAACTTAAAAATTTAACCCTTCCTGCTAAAGAACAAAGGAGAATAGGTTTTCCATTAAACGCAGAATTAGTAGAACGTGAGTTAAGGATTACGCAAGGTACAATCGATTGTACTCATTTCGCTATGGCAAATGGAATTGCTTTTAATGTTGCTGGTGGTACACATCATTCTGGTAGCAATTGGGGTGAAGGATTTTGTTTGCTAAATGACCAGGCTATCGCAGCTAACTATCTATTAAGTAATAGTTTAAGTAATAATATCTTAATTATTGATTTAGATGTGCACCAGGGTAATGGAACTGCAGAAATTTTCCAAAAGGAATCAAGGGTTTTCACTTTTTCAATGCATGGCGATAAAAATTTTCCTTTTAGAAAAGAAATTTCAAATTTAGATCTTCCGTTAGATGATGGTGTTGGAGATGATGAATATTTGTCTCTGTTAAAAACAAATTTGTTAAAAGTATTTGATAGCGCAAAGCCAGATTTTGTATTCTATTTATCTGGTGTTGATGTACTTTCAACGGATAAGCTCGGCAAACTTTCTTTAAGCAAAGCCGCTTGCAAAGAACGAGACGAATTAGTGCTCAAAGCATGTAAAAGTAGAAATTTACCGGTAGAAGTTAGTATGGGTGGGGGTTATTCAACAGATATTAAAGATATTGTTGATGCACATTGTAATACCTATCGTTTAGCTTTTGATTTGTTTACTTAACAATATCCTTATCTTCGCAGCATGCTGGAAATTATCTATCAGGATGAAAATTTAATTGCGATTAACAAACCTCATGGGTTATTGGTTCATCAATCTTCTATTGCAAGGGACGCTACAGAATTTGCTTTGCAAATGCTTCGCGACCAAGTTGGCAAGCATGTTAGTCCGGTTCATAGGTTGGATAGAAAAACAAGTGGAATATTACTTTTTGCTTTCGATAAAGAATCTGAAATTGCTATGCATCAGCAATTTATGAACACAGAGACCAAAAAAAAATATCTAGCTATTTTACGCGGATTTGCCCCTGATAAAATGGATATAGATTATCCATTAGCAAAAGAGAATGGGACAATGCAGGATGCTTTTACCTCCTTTATAACCTTGCAAAAAGCCGAAATTGATGTGCCCTTTGGTAAACACGCTACTTCGAGATATTCATTAGTAGAAGCAACACCAAAAACTGGAAGAATGCATCAATTAAGAAGACATTTCAGTCATATATTACACCCAATAATAGGCGATAGAACACACGGTTGCAACAAACAAAATAAATTCTTTTTGGAGCAATGGAATATGACAACAATGCTTCTGCATGCCTCTGAATTAAGTTTTACACATCCAATTACTAATGAGCAAATTCATTTAAAAGCTGATTTGCAGCAAGAATTTAAAAGAGTGATGGATTTTATGAAAATAAAACTTTAGCACAATTTTTGTCAGGAAATTCTGTTTATAAAACATCTATGATTAAATACTTACGTTTTACGATTCCGGTTTTAGCGCTTTTTGCAGCAAGTTGTTCTTCAGTTTATATGCCTAATGTTCCAAATACACCAATGCTTAGTCAACAAGGTGAGTTTAGTGGTGGCGGACATATTTCTTTAAAAGGTAATGCAAGTATTAATGGCGCTTATGCAGTTTCTAATCATGTTGGAGTACTTTTTAGTGCATCTACGATGAATAACGAACGGAAAAGTAAAGATTTTGGGCATAAGTTAGTTGAGATTGGTGGAGGTTATTTTGATACTTTCGGTCCAGATAACAATAGAATTATTGAAGTATATGCCGGTGTTGGGAAGGGTTGGAGTGATATTTCATTTAGGGATTACCAGAATGATGTTTTAATCAACAACGAAGTACAGGAAGTAGATTATAGAAAGGCTTTTCTACAGGTAAATTATAGCTCGAAGAAAAAAAATAATTTAAAACTATTCGGCACCAATTTTCCAATAAATTATGGTACTGCACTGAGAATAAGCCACGTTACTATGGATAGATTCTTCATTAACGGCGTTGTTCAACCTAAAGAAGATAATATTTTCTTTGAGCCTATTTTCTTTACCAGAATGGCATTAAATAAAACTATTCAATTGCAATATACTACCAGTAGTAATATCGGATTGAAGAACCGTAAATACATGTCGGCCGGCAACTCAATATTTACTATTGGTGTTGTTGTTAATGTTGGTGGGAAATAATAAAGTTTAGAAAGTTATCTCTGTTTTTAATTTCAATGCCTTGGTTTTATTCTGAAATCTAAAAAAAAGTAGGATGGAAGCGGTTAATAATCCAAAGGTTAAGCCATACCAGATTCCGTTAACGCCTAAATTAAACTTAAATCCTAAAATATATCCAACCGGGATTCCGACAACCCAATAAGCTAAGAAGGTAATAAATGTTGGGATATTTACATCACCAATCCCTCTTAAAACGCCTAATCCGACAACCTGGGTTCCATCGAATAGTTGAAAAAACCCAGCAATAATTAATAGTTGAGCTGCAATGTTTATTACGTTCAAATCTTGAGTGTAGATGAAAGGCATTAAACTATTTGCTAAAATGAATATGATTGCCGTGCAGCTCATAAATAATAAAATTACATGGTAGCTTGCAATGGCCGACATTCTTAAATCATCAAAATTCTTTTTGCCAAAATTATTACCAGTTTTAATTGTTGCTGCTGATGCTATTCCGCTTGCAATCATATATGTCATTGCGGCTAAACTAATGGCAATTTGATGCGCAGCCTGCTCTGTAGCTCCAATTGTTCCGATTAATACGGCTGCACCACTAAACGCACTAATTTCAAAAGAATATTGCAACGCAACTGGTGCACCAATTTTAATTATTTTTATTGCCCGAAGTTTATCAATGAAAGTAGCTTTAAAATTAACCTGATATTTTTTAAAATGCTTTGACCTTAAAACGTAAATAGCCATTACAGTAGCCATCAATAATCTATCAATTAGTGTACTTAACCCAACACCACTAACACCCATTGATTTGATTCCAAACATTCCTTTAACGAAAATAATTCCGAGAATGATGTTAATCGCATTACCCCAAATTGATACAAACATGGCTTGTTTGGTAAAACCCAAGCCTTCGGCGAATTGCTTGAATGTTTGGAAAATTAACAATGGAATAATGGATACTGAAAGTAAACCAAGATAAGGTTTTGCGTATTGTACAACTGCTGGAGTTTGATCTAAATGATCTATAATTAATAAAACGCCAAAATGAACCAAGCAATAAAGGAAAATCCCTACCAACACATTTATAATCAAACTATTAGATAAAAGCCTTCCGCACTCTTCATAATTCTGGCGACCGTTTTCTTGTGCTATTAAAGGTGTTAATCCATAAGAGATACCAAGACCAATTACCATAATTAAAATGAAAATACTGTTTACTAACGATACTGCTGCCAGTTGGGTTGTATCTGTAAAATGACCAACTATTACACTATCTGCCATGTGTACTAAAGTATGGCCAACTTGAGAGCCTACAATTGGTAAAGCCAGATGAAGATTTTCTTTGTAGTAAGGTTTGTATTTGGTATAGATTTTTGAAAACATAAGTTTGCAAAGGTCGGTTTTTTTAACCTCAAAAAAGATGATAAACAGAATTTAACTTTACCTGGATTAAACCGCAGTAAAAAATTCCTCTTTTTCTGTTGTGTTCGATTTTATAACATTAGCAAGGATAAGGTTAACGATTATTTTTTGTGCTTTGCGATAAGAGCATCGGAGCAACTTACTGTATTCTTTTAAGGTGATTTTCTGATTATCATTTAAAAATTCCAGTAACTTTTTTTCATTATCTGAATAGGAAATAAGAACGCCATTTTTATGATCGCTTTTCAAAACTTCGACAACTATCTTGCTCGCTAATACACTCTTATCATCAATGCGGATATACGCCCACCATTTCTTGTCATCATCTAATGCATAATGAGGTTTAATATCACTTTCAGGTATATTAGCTACTAAAACCAGTTTATCATCAACATAAATTTCTTCAAAATTAGGCTCGATAGCAGGTTTACAAAATTGGTGTGCAGCAGTTAGAATCATATATTTTTCTTCTTCTTCTGATTTCACACCTTTAATTGTGCCGTCATCGGCTACACCGATTAGTAATTTCCCACCCTTATTGTTTGCGAACGCAACCAGACTTTTCGCAATCTTTCCGGTATTTGTAATGGTCTTTTTAAAATCAAGCGTAACACCTTCGCCCTGCAAAATCAAACTCTTAATACTCGGCATAATATAAATTAATAGGCAACTCTTGGCTCTTCGCCTTGATGCAGGTTTCTGATGTAAACTTCATTCATTACAGTAGCGCAAAGTTCGCCCTGTTTATTTGTAATTTCCATTGGATAAGCCATTACAAACTTCCCCACTGTTTTTAATGCTTCTTCAGCTTCAGCAATCATTTCTTCGGTAACATTAATCGTAAAATATAAATTAGACCGACCTGGCTTTAAGTATTGAATTGAAGCACTTTTTAGCCAAACCCTAACTTTCATTCCTCTACGCTGCATAAGCTGGTCGAAAAGTAAGGCATAAAATGGATCGGTAGCAGCATAAATTGTGCCTCCAAAAATAGAACCGTTGTAATTCTTATTCAAGAAACTCTTACTCAGTTTTACGGTACAACTTTTAAAGTCATTTTCGAATTTTTGAACCCAAATGCGCTGAAAAAATAATGGTGGATAAAGGCGCATAACCCATTTAAGGGTATTTTGAGAAATAATCATATTTACTAATATCAGAAAGATTTATCAGGTTTTAAAGTTTTACAAGTGATGTTTAAGTAATATTTTGGTCAATAGGAAGTGAGGAATATTTTATGTAGAATATTACTTGTCTATTTTTTGGTTAGCTACTTAAACAAAATTTTATTTAAAATAAAACTAAATGATTAAAAGCTTGTTAGATTAAAAGTTAACAATTAAACAGTGAAACTATCATTTAAATGGTCGCTTCATTTAAAAAAGAAAATTAAAACTCAACCCTAATGAAAAAATTAATCTTAAGCCTTGCTTTCGGAGCTACAATCATGGTAGCAACTTCAGCATGCAATTCGTCAAAAAATATGGCTGGTTCAACAGACAGTACAATGACGGATTCGACAACAACTACTGCACCGATGGATACGACGAGAACAACAACAACTCCGCCGGACACAATGAAAAAGACGACACCGCCAGATACTACAAAGACAATGCCTCCTATGTAGAGTGTAGAAAAGCCCTGAAAAATCAGGGCTTTTTTATTTCCGGCTTTTTTATATTTGTGCTTATTTGTACTTTCAGCAAATAAACCAAATAGAAATAATGGATTCCAAACCATCAAATAACCGCAGTGTTATTTTCTTAGTAATAGTAGCTGCACTTGGCTACTTTGTAGATATTTATGACCTCGTACTTTTTTCTGTAGTTCGGTTAAAAAGCTTTGCTGATATAGGTGTTTCGCCAGAACATATGCGTACCGATGGAGAATATGTTATCAACATGCAAATGTTTGGTTTGTTGCTAGGTGGTTTACTTTGGGGCATCATTGGCGATAAGTTTGGTAGGATAAAAGTTCTTTTTGGCTCAATATTAATGTATTCTCTGGCAAACATTGTAAATGGCTTTGTAACGGATGTGCACAGTTATGCAATTATCCGCTTTATTGCTGGCATAGGTTTAGCAGGGGAGCTTGGTGCAGGAATTACTTTGGTTACCGAAACTATGGAAAAAGAAAAACGTGGTTACGGAACAATGGTTGTGGCAGGTATTGGTTTATTAGGAGCGGCAGCGGCAGCGACAGTAGGTAAACATTTTAGCTGGCAAACCTCTTATTTTGTTGGTGGAGGCATGGGTTTGCTGCTTTTACTTTTAAGAGTTGGCACTTTTGAATCTGGCATGTTTAAAAAGGCTGAAGAAGCTACTGGAGTTTCAAAGGGGAATTTCTTTATGCTATTCTCAGATAGGAAAAGATTTTTGAAATACCTGGCTTGTATTTGCTTGGGTTTACCACTATGGTTTATTGTGGGTATTCTGGTTACACAATCGCCAGAAATTGGCAAAGCATTAGGCGCTAAAGAGGTGTTAAATGCTGGTACAGGGATTATGTACACTTATTTTGGTATCGCCATAGGTGATGTTGTTTGTGGTTTTCTGGCTCAAATACTTAAATCAAGAAAGAAAACTGTGCTAATTTTTCAAAGTTTATCAGTTGTTACTGTAATTATTTACTTAACCAATACTCAATTAACAGAAAGCAGTTTCATTTTAATTTGTTTGTTTATGGGCTTCGCTGTGGGATATTGGGCAACATTTGTTACCATTGCGGCAGAACAATTTGGTACAAATATTCGTTCTACAGTAACTACCACTGCTCCAAATTTTGTTCGCGGCGCTTTAATTCCTATTACTTTAACCTTTGAATATTTTGTTCATCAATTTAATATTGTAACTGCAGGCTTTATTGTAATGGGCATTGTAACCGTAATCGCGATGATTTCTGTTGCGTCGCTAAAGGAAAGCTTTAATAAGGATTTAAACTATTTGGAAGAATAGAAACTTAAACTGTCAATAAAATGTACTATCTAAACATAAATAGGCAATGCTAGTGTAATAGCCTTAAATTTGTTATTTAATTACATAAGGAAGCCATGTTTAAAGAAGAAGTAGCCGAGCGATATAAATTAATACAAGATGAGATTTGCCGTGGATTGGAAATAGCAGATGGAAAAGGTAAATTCCAGGAGGAAATTTGGGAACGAAATGGAGGAGGGGGCGGTCGCACGCGTATTATGCAAAACGGTACAATTATAGAAAAAGGTGGTGTTAATTTTTCTGCGGTTTATGGCAAACTTCCGGAAGCGGTAAAAAAAGCTTTTAACGTTACTGAAGATGATTTTTTTGCTACCGGCGTCTCGATTGTAATTCACCCAAACCATCCGTTGGTTCCAATAATCCATATGAACATTCGTTACTTCGAGCTAAATGAAGAAACAAGATGGTTTGGTGGGGGTATAGATTTAACACCGCATTACGTTTTTGAAAACGATGCAAGATTTTTTCATCATAAATTAAAACAAGCTTGTGACGAATTTAATGAGGATTTTTACCAAAAATTTAAAACGCATGCTGATGATTACTTCTTTATTAAACATCGTGAAGAAACCAGGGGTATTGGTGGTATATTTTACGATCGTTTAAAACCTGATAACACTTCTTTATCATGGGAACAGATTCTTGATTTCTCGGTAAATATTGGGGAAACATTTTTACCAATTTATACAGAACTTATAGATAGAAACCGTGAAAAAGAGTTTACAGAACTTCAAAAAGAGTGGCAATATCAGCGTAGAAGCAGATATGTTGAATTCAATCTGGTTTATGATTCAGGAACTAAGTTTGGTTTAGAAACAAACGGAAGAATTGAGTCTATTTTGATGAGTTTGCCGCCGCAAGCAAATTGGGGATATAATGTTCAGCCTGAAAATGGTTCTGAAGAGTATAAAACCTTACAATTTCTAAAAAAAGGCATTAATTGGGTTTAGAATAAAGTTAAAGGGGATTGAACATTATGAAACCCTTTTTTCAGTTTCCCTATTCTAAATTGGTTGACAATTTCATGCGCAATACGTGTAGGTTCTGGAATTCTATAATTTCCAACACATTTTTTCATTATTTCAATACTTTGTTGCTGAGTAATTAAATGTCCCGCAGAAATATACACCGGCGCACAGTTTACTTTTGTTCTAAGTGAAAAACCTAAAAATTCCTGATTGTTTTTAATTTCTGCAGTACTATATTTAGATTTTTCTGGTAAATAATTCTTACCATCAAGCAGGCTTTTAGCGCAACCAATGGTTGGCTGATTTGATAAAATTCCGAAGTGAGAAGCAACGCCCATTCTACGTGGATGAAGAATTCCATTACCATCCAACACAACAACATCAGGCTTTCTATCAATCAACTCCCAAACCTTTAACAAAGCAGGAACTTCCTTAAAACCCAAGAAACCAGCTTCATATGGAAATGTTGTTTCAAAAGTATCGAGTGCATAGCTCCTTAATTTAAGATCTGGAAAGGATAAAATAACTATAGCTGCATACATAGTAGAACTATCCTTATTAAAGGAAATGTCAGCGCCTGCTATTATTGAAACGTTGCTTATACTTTCAAATTTTAGTTTTTTTGCTAGTTCAATTTGAAGTTTTGCTGCTTCATCGAAAGAATAGTTATCATACATATAACTACAACAAATTAATTCAAAAAAAATCTTGCTAATTATAAAGAATGATAATATTTTCAAATAAATTATAAATGCAACATTATTGCTTTTATATTTGCAGTATAATTTATTTTGTATGAAGCTTTTGAAATCTCCATTAAATTTAGACAATTTAGGCATTACCGCATCAGTACTTTGCGCTGTACATTGTGCTATAGTGCCGCTTTTAATTACATTTTTGCCTTTGTGGGGCTTAAGCTTTTTAGCTAACGAATGGGTAGAAATCAGCATGATTTCGATTTCGTTACTATTAGGGATTTGGTCTCTTGGTTCATCATTCAAAAAAAATCACCATAAAATATCTCCATTATCTATTCTAATAACCGGTTTTGCGCTTATTGCTTTTGGTCATTTTTCTAGTCACGATTTTTTAGAACCAATATTAATACCTGCAGGGGGAATTGTTATAGCTATCGCACATTTTGTTAATCTGAAACTTTTGAAATCCTGCGGTGTAAAGCATAACCATTAACCGTAACCATCTCAATACAGCGATGCTGCCTTTTAATTAAACTATATATTTGTAGCGCATGAAGAATAAAAGTAAACTGCTATTTAGTTTTTCTTTAGCTTTTATAGCAATGCTTAATCCATCTTGTAAGCACGGCACTAATAATCCAACCGAGCTTTACAGAAGATATGCAATTAAAAATTTAATAAATAATCAGGCAAAGCCGATTTTAATAAAAAAATTGAATGATTAATTTGAATTCTATTTCACACCAATATCCTAAAGGTCAAAGAATAATATTTCCCGATTGGACTATTGAAGATAAGGAGCAATGGTTGCTGCTGGGCGCTTCTGGCAGTGGGAAAAGTACTTTAATAAATATTATTTCAGGTTTATTAAAGCCAACAGAAGGATTAGTAAAGTTTGATGAAGTAAGTCTTTATAATTTATCAACCCGAAAAATGGATAAATTCAGAGGGCAAAAAATTGGTATAGTTTTTCAAAGACCTCATTTAATAAGATCCTTAACTGTGTTAGAGAACTTAGAAATTGCTACTTCTATGGCTGGTTGTAAATTTGATAAAATGCGAACAATAGCTATTTTGGAGGATTTGGGATTATTAGAAAAGATAAATAGTTATCCGGATGAACTTAGTCAGGGTCAGCTGCAGCGAGTTTCTGTTGCAAGGGCATTAGTCAATAAGCCATCGCTTTTAATTGCTGATGAACCAACATCCAGTCTGGATGATGAAAATACTGTCCAGGTTTTAGAAATGTTAACCGCTCAGGCAAAAAATAACGATGCAGCCTTAATTATTGCAACGCATGATCAACGCGTTCGTAACCACATTTCAAAAGCTTATTTACTATAATGAACATTCTTAAAATTAGTATCAAAAACCTGTTAAGAAATAAGCTTACAGCAATTTTGAACATATTATTGGTTGCTTTCGGTGTAGGAATACTCTCAATTTTATTTCTGGCATCAACTCAAATTGGTAATAAACTGGAGCAAAATGCAAAAGATATCGATTTGGTTGTTGGTGCAAAGGGGAGTCCTCTACAATTAATTCTCAGTAGCATTTATCATATAGATTTTCCTACAGGAAATATTCCTGCAAAAGATGCTCAAGAACTTATGCAAAATCCTTTAGTTAAAAGAGCGGTCCCGTTAGCTTTGGGTGATAATTATTCGGGTTATAGAATTGTTGGAACAGACACTACATTTATTGGTTTGTATGGCTTAAAAATAGATAAGGGAAGTTTTTGGAATAAAGATTTAGAAGCTACAATTGGTAGTACTGTTGCAAGAGAAGCCAATTTAAAGGTTGGCGATACGTTTTTTGGTGCACATGGTTTAAGTGATAATGGCGATATGCATAAAAATAATGCATACAGCGTTAAGGGGATTTTAAAGCAACAAAATAACGTAACCGACAATTTGATTCTGACTAATATTGGCAGTGTATATAAAATGCATGGTTCAGATGACCAACATGAGGAACATCACGAAGAAGCTGAGCATAATATTGATAATAAGGAGATTACATCAATTTTAATACAATATCGCTCTCCAATGTCTGTAGTGATTTTTCCGCGAATGGTTAATCAAAGTACAAATATGCAGGCAGCTTCGCCAGCAATGGAAAGTGCAAGATTGTTTTCATTAATTGGCGTTGGGATTGATACTTTAAAGTGGTTTGCCTTATTAATTATGGCAATTTCTGCCTTGAGTGTATTTATAAGTCTGTATAATTCTATGAAAGAGAAAAAATACGATTTAGCCATAATGCGATGTTTGGGCGCTTCAAAACTAAAATTATTCTTTTTAGTAATGCTTGAAGGACTATTAATTACAATTGTTGGTGCGGCGTTAGGGTTACTAATTGGCCATTTGGCACTAGAGATTATTGGTAAATATCAAGAATCATCCCAAGCTAAATTAACAGGCTTATATTTTGTTACCGAAGAATTTTATTTGCTCTTAGCAGGATTATTAATCGGGATTGTAGCATCAATTATTCCAGCATTGCAAACTTACCGGGTAGATATTGCTAAAACACTTTCAAAGGATAGATAGATGAAAATATTAGTGCTTTTATTTTTCATAACTATTTCATTATTAAAATATAGTAATGTTAAATCTCAAGTTAAAGTACATAAAGATTTAAGAACTTCTACCTGGAATATTATAGGCTTGAGATATGATAAAGAATTAAGTCCTGGGAAATGGGGAAGTGTATATCCTCCTTCGCTTAAAGCTTTGAACAACAAAATAATCGAGTTGCCTGGTTACATGATACCAACTAAAGTCGGACGAAAATTTACAGAATTTATGTTTTCGATAGTACCTGTTGAATCTTGCCCGTATTGCGGAACTGGTGATATACCAGCGATGTTGCAGGTTAGTACGAACGTTGCAATCCCGATTACGGATAAGCCTATAAAACTGAAAGGTAAATTTGTCATAAACGATTCTGGCAATGACCAAAGTGAATTTTTTCTGTTAAACGCTGTATTAGTTTTAAAATGAAAAACTCAATTCTAAAACTTCCCTTAATCATTTTATTTCTCTTATTTGGTAGTGAAAGATTAAGTGCACAGGTTCAGGTTCACAACGATATGAGAACTAAATACTGGAATTTAATAGGTTTGAGGTACGAAAAACAGGTTAAACCTTTAGAGTGGAAAGTGTTTTTTCCTGCTGAACTTAAGGCTTTAAATAACAAAACAATCGAATTACCAGGGTACATCATTCCAACTAAAGTTGGTAATAAGTTTAGCGAATTTATGTTATCTGTGGTTCCAATAGAATCTTGTCCCTTTTGTGGTTCGGGAGACATACCTTCAATGGTTGAAGTTAAAATGAATAATCCGATTAATTACACCAGCAAACCAATAAAACTTAAAGGCAAAATTATAATTAATGATTCTGGCGATAAACGCTCTGAATTCTTTTTACTTGATGCAGTTCAGTTATGAGATTCTTTTTCTTTACAATGTTTACCCTGATTGGGCTAAATTCCTTTTCGCAATCAAGTAAACAGCATAATGCTAACGACCAGCTTCATTCTTTAAACTGGGATATTATTGGTTCAGTTAAATTTGAACTGACAGAGAAGAATGAACTTTTTCCAATATTTTCTGAATCCATTAAGCGGTTCGAAAACAAAGAATTTGACCTAACAGGATACCTCATCCCAATTAAAGCGGGCACAAATCAGCAAAAATTCTTACTGGCTACTTTACCAATAAACCAATGTTATTTTTGTGGGCAAAATGGCATTCCGGCAATGATAATGATAGAAATGGATAAATGCATATCCTTTACCACCAAGCCAATTAAGCTTTCTGGAATATTAAAACTCGTAAGGAGGGATGCAAGTTATGGAGTTCCTATATCCCTCAAAAATGCCAAAATCATAATATAATTGCTTATTTTTGTGTTGATGAACAACACGGAACGATTTGAAAATTTACTTATAAAGAATGGCTTAAAACGCACAGGACCAAGGCTACAGGTTCTGGATATTTTAAGTAACAGAGATTCGGCAACCTCGCAACCGTATTTAGAGCAAGTTATGGGTAAAGTTGTAGATCGTGTAACTTTATATCGGGTTTTGAAAGCTTTCGAAGAAAAGGGAATCATTCATAAAGTTTTAGATAACCATGGCACTGCTAATTATGCCATCTGCTCAGAAAGTTGTTCTGCACACGAACACCATGATGAACATGTACATTTTAATTGCAATAATTGCCAAAAAGTTTACTGCTTAGATAGCATAAAAATCCCGGCATTTAATGTTCCTAAAGGTTTTCAAGTCGAAAATTTAAATCTAATAGCGTCAGGGATCTGCGCTTCGTGTTCAGAAAAGGTTAGTTAATTTAAAATATCATTCAATGAAAAGAATATTTTTATTTGTATTAATTTTTATAGGTTTTAAGACTGTTGCGCAAGAACACGATTTTAGCGACCAGATAGATTCTCCAAATTGGGATATTATTGGTGATGTAACTTTCAAAACGGTTAAGCCGACTGAAATGTATGCCATTTATAACGCTGGGATAAAAAAACACGAAAATAAAGCATTTGAATTAGAGGGTTATATTGTTCCAATTAAAGATGGTATGAAGCAAACTAAATTTATGCTTTCAACTTTGCCAATTAATCAATGTTTCTTTTGTGGAAAAAATGGAATCCCGATAATGGTTTTAGTCGAAATGGCTGAACCAATTAAATTTACTTATTTGCCAGTTTCTGTAAAAGGCATTTTAAAACTTAACAAAGGCAATGCTGCTGATAATCCGCCGTTGGTAATTACTGCAGCAAAACAAACTACCAATTAGCATTCATTTTTGTTTTTTCAGTTTAGGACGAATTGAAAAATAATAATCAAAGAAACCCCAAATTGGCCACCATGTTACTAAGTTGGTCAATTCTCGCTTTGTTTCCCTGTCAAGATTTTTATTTTTATTAATTTCCCAAACTGCCCAGATACTAAAGCTTACGATAACAATCAGAATTATACAAACTGGAATTAATAGTATGAAAACTAATGCCGAAATATTCATAGTGTGTTTATTATCAATCACAATATAACTGATTTTTTTAGTATTTAAAAAGATACAAGGATATTGTCCTATAATTAATATTATGTTAAGTTGTTTTTTTGAAGACTACTCCCATTCCCTAAATATAATATTAAAAATTGCTAAAGTTCTTGCAAGCGACGTTTTAAATCCTGCACTTTATCTTGTGCATTTTTTCTGGAATAAATTTCTATGAGTAGCTGAACAGCTTTCTTATCGTTAGGATTAATTTCATTTGCTCTTAACAACGCAAACTGCGCTTTATTTATTAGCGAACCGTATTGATTTTTTCTATCTGCATCGTTTTTCTTTAATGCATCGTTTGCTGTATTAACATAAGCTACACCTAGTTGGTAAAGCGCATCAAAATAATTCTGATCGGTTGATAAGGCTTTATTATAAGCTAAGATTGCAGTTGGATTATTTCCACCAACTTGTTGCAAATATCCATATAGAAAAAACAAAAGTTTATTTCCTTTTTCTACCTTTAAGTTATTTTCGATTAGTGACGAAGCTTTAGCATAATTCTCATTATCAAGTAACAGATTTATATAATCGTTTGTTAACGAGTGATTGTAAGGATTTAAACTTAAGCCATCTTCTAAAACTTTAATTGCAGCTTCATTATTATATTTAGCAACATAAAGCTGGGACATTTTTTGAAAAACTGCCGGATTTTTAATACTGTCATCCTTGGCTCTTTTAAAATACTTCAAAGATTCATCATAAAGCTGAACATTTTGAGCACAAATTGCTGTATTTAAGGCTAATGTGGTATCTGCTGGAAATTTATCACTCACTTCTCTTAAATCTTCCAGTGCTTCTTTAAAATCGTTATTGAAATAGGCTAAGTTGCCCCGCTCCTGCTTTTTAATTAAAATATTGTGTTCTGATGCTTTTAGTAATCCAGCCGGATCTTCATACTTTTCTAACCCTTTTGCTTTTTTAACTGCATCAACCGCAGAATCAAAATATTTATCAGATGCAGAACCATCTGTTTCGATGATGGCAGCATAAGAGGTTAAGTAAGATTTAATTGCAAATGTTTCTGGCCAGTTTTTGGTTTTATTATCTTTCTCAGCCGATTCTATTGATTTTAATCCTTCCGTAATTATTCCAAGCTGCTTTTTTGAATCTTCTTTACCTGCAAAAGATGCCTGTAACTTACCAACTGCGTTTCTTGCAATTAGCATTTGGCTTTTCTGAGCAAATGTATTAAATGATAGTGTAATTAGCGTTGCGAATAATAAACCTGAATATTTTTGCATAGAATATTAAAAATGGTAAAGCGTAAAAATAAACAAAAAAAAGAGTCCCGAATTAATTCGGGACTCTTTTTTTACAATGTTAAATATTATTGCTTTGGAAGTGCATCCAAACGTTTCTTAATATCTTCGTAATTTTTAGTGTCATTTTTGAAAGCATAAATCGTTTTCAAAGTTTCTAATGCACCTACATTTTTAGCATCTAAATCTAAAGCTTTCTTGTAATAGGGTAAAGATTTCTCCAACAAACCATTCATTTTTGTGGTTACATCATTAAACTCTTTAACCTTTTTAGCATCAATTTTATTTCTAGCATCTTGCAGTTTTAATGCTTGAGAAAAGTAAACATTACCCAATAAAACCTGATAAGTTGGATTATTTGGCTCTTTTGAAGCTAAAGTAGTTAACATTTGCTCTGATTTGGTTGCATCGCCTCTATCTATATAAATCTGAGTTTCTGATTTGATAAAGTTTGCATCATCCGGATATTTAGCTGCAGCTTCTTGGATTAAGGCCAACGCCGCTGTTGTATCTTTTTGTTGAGATAAAGACATCGTAATTAACTCTGAATACAAATCTTTAGACTGTGGCGCATTTAAAGAAATTACCTTTTTAAATTGCTTAACTGTATTTGGGTAATCATTTAAATACCTTGCAGCAACCCCAGCATTCAAATACATTGAAGTATCAGTTGGATTAATTACAGTTGCCTGAACGAATCTATCGTAAGCCGTTTTATAATCTTTTTTGTTATAAGCTAAAACGCCTGCATTTCTAACTGCATTCGAAATATTAGTTTCAGCTGTTGCGATATTATCCTTTTCAGCACCTTTTGTATCTAATGTTTTAGCTTGAGCAACTGCATCTGTTGCAATTTTAAGCTGAGCATCAGCATTTTGTGCGTTTGTAGTATCTAATAAAGCTGCAGATGATGCGAATAATGCACGATAAGACCAAGCTTCAGGCATAATTTTAGATTTTTCATCAGCAATTGCTTTATCTGTGTGCGCTAAACCTGCTGAAATTGCCTCTAATTTTTTGGCCAAAGGCGTTGCGGTAGCCTGTCCTGTAATTTGGAAAACACCCCAAGCATTTTTGGCTGCATTAACCTCACTCTTCTGAGCAAATGTGATGCTAACAACACTTGCTAAAATGGTACTTAGAACTATTCTTTTCATAAAATTGTTACTCTTTTATAATTTTTAGATTAATTTTCTTCTGTTTCATCATCGGTATCAGAGTCTGCTTCTTCTTCAGTGTCATCAGCTTCTGGAGTTGTGTCTGCTTCTAACTCCTCTCCGTCTGTAACTACAACACTTTCCAAATCTACTTCTTCTTCGTCATCTTCGTGGTCAATTTTTGTTACTGATGCAATTTCATCATCACCTTTTAAAGATATTAAACGAACACCTTGTGTTGCACGTCCCATAACTCTTAGCGCTGATACAGGTATTCTGATTACAATACCCGAACGGTTAATAATCATTAAATCTTCACTGTCGGTAACGTCTTTAATCGAAACTAATTGTCCGGTTTTTTCAGTAACATTAATTGTCTTAACACCCTTACCACCACGGTTTGTTACACGGTAATCTTCAATATCAGTACGCTTTCCATATCCTTTTTCTGATACCACTAACACCGTAACGTCAGGATTGTTTACAGCAATCATGCCAACTACTTCATCTTTATCGTGTGCTAAGCGAACACCACGTACTCCTGTAGCAGTTCTACCCATCGGACGAACAGTTTTCTCATTAAAGCGAATTGCTCTTCCTGAGCGCAATGCCATAACAATTTCGCTCTCACCATTGGTTAAGCAAGCTTCTAATAAAACATCGCCCTCATTAATATTAATTGCATTAATACCATTAACACGCGGACGAGAATATGCTTCTAAAGATGTTTTCTTAATTGTACCTTGTTTAGTACACATTATGATAAAGTTATTCTCTAAATACTCTTGATCTTTTAGATTCTTAACTTTAATATATGCCTTAATTTTTTCTTCCTTCGGAATATTGATGATGTTTTGAATGGCCCTGCCCTTACTAGTACGAGAACCTTCTGGAATTTCATAAACCCTTAACCAGAAACATCTTCCGGCCTCAGTAAAGAACAACATATAATTGTGGTTGGTTGCAACCAGCATGTGCTCAATAAAATCTTCATTTCTTGATGTACTGCCTTTTGAACCTTTTCCACCTCTACCCTGCGCTCTAAATTCGGTTGCTGGTGTGCGTTTAACGTAACCTTCGTGAGAAATGGTGATTACAACTTCTTCATCATCGATGAAATCTTCCATGCTCATGTCTTCAGCAGAATGAACAATGGTTGTTTTACGTTCATCGCCAAATTTCTGTCTGATTTCATCCAACTCATCTTTGATAATCTTCATTCGCAAACCTTCATCTGCTAAAATAGATTTCAAATATTCGATGGTTTTCATTAACTCAGCATATTCTTCCTTAATTTTATCACGTTCTAGTCCTGTTAAACGACGTAAAGTCATATCCAGGATAGCACGGGCTTGGATATCGCTCAAGCCAAATTTCTCCATTAAACCAACGCGGGCTTCTTCTGGCGTTTCTGATGCACGAATTAACTTAATTACTTCGTCTAAGTGGTCTAAAGCGATTAAATATCCTTCTAAAATATGTGCACGTTTTTCAGCTTCGGCTAGTTCATATTTTGTTCTGCGGATAACTACATCATGGCGATGGTCTACAAAATGTACAATTAAATCTTTAAGATTTAACATCTGCGGACGACCTTTTACCAGCGCAATATTATTTACACTGAAAGATGTTTGTAGAGCAGTATATTTATATAGGTTATTTAAAACGATAGATGCATTTGCATCACGCTTAATTTCATAAACAATACGAATACCATCTTTATTCGATTCATCCTTAATGTTAGAAATGCCTTCAAGTTTTTTCTCGCCAACCAATTCAGCAGTACGCTCAATCATTTGTGCTTTATTAACCTGGTAAGGTATTTCAGTTACGATGATTACTTCGCGGTCTTTAAGGTTTTCTATTTCTGCTTTAGCACGCATAACGATACGCCCACGACCAGTTTCAAACGCTTCTTTAACACCAGTATAACCATAAATAATACCACCTGTTGGGAAATCCGGAGCTTTTACAAACTTCATTAATTCCTCAATAGTAATGTCTCTATTGTCGATATAGTTTACAATACCATCGATACATTCAGTTAAATTATGGGGTGCCATATTAGTGGCCATACCTACTGCAATACCGCTAGAACCGTTTACTAAAAGGTTAGGGATTTTAGCTGGTAAAACCGTTGGCTCCTGTAAGGTATCATCAAAGTTTAGCTGAAAATCTACCGTATCTTTATTGATATCGGCAAGCATCTCTTCAGCAATTTTTGAGAAACGGGCCTCAGTATAACGCATTGCAGCCGGCGAATCACCATCAATGTGACCAAAGTTTCCTTGTCCATCAACCATTGGGTAACGCAAACTCCAATCCTGAGCCATACGCACCATGGTAAAATATACAGAAGCATCACCATGTGGGTGATATTTACCTAAAACCTCACCAACAATACGGGCAGATTTTTTATGTGGTTTATTACTGGTAACACCAAGATCGAGCATACCATATAAAACACGGCGGTGAACCGGTTTCAATCCATCGCGTACATCAGGCAAAGCCCTTGATACAATTACCGACATTGAATAGTCAATGTAGGCCGATTTCATCTGCTCCTCTATATTAATTGGGATGATTTTGTCGTTTTGTTGATTTTCTAAATCTTCTGCCATAAATTATTATTCTCGCTATTAAAGCGATGTTTCAAAAAGGTATTATTATAACCTTGCGAATTTAGCAAAAATATGCCGAAATAAGGCATTGTGGAAAAGTTTTAGGGTTTAACGATGGTTTCGAGATGGTAAAGGTTTTTTGGTTTCTTAAACAAGCTTTTAAATGATTTTTAGTATTTGTATAATTAGAATTATTGGAGATTATGCAGCTTATCTCCAACTAAAAATTTGAATTCAGTATTCATTATGTTACCAACCTAGGTTCAATGATCATAAAATGTTTTATAAAATTTGGATTGGTGTTATTGAATTAGAATTACTTAAATTCTAAAATTATATTTTTGTACCAAATCATAAACTTAAAATGGCAAGGAAAAAACAATCAACAATGATATTTATTATGATAACCTTGCTGATAGATTGTACAGGCTTCGGAATTATTATACCTGTTTTACCAGATTTAATAAAGGAGTTTACAGGTGGAGATACTAGCGTAGCAGCCGATTATGGAGGTTACCTGATGGTTGCGTTTGCTCTACCTCAATTTATATTTTCGCCAATTTTAGGAGGACTAAGCGATAAGTACGGCAGACGCCCAATATTACTATTTTCATTATTTGGTTTAGGTGTAGATTATTTATTTCTTTCCTTCGCACCATCAATTTTTTGGTTTTTTATTGGAAGAATTATAGCAGGGATAACTGGTGCTAGTTTTACGACAGGTATGGCTTACATCGCTGATATATCCACGCCAGAAAAGAAAGCACAAAATTTTGGCTTAGTTGGTGCAGCATTTGGTTTGGGTTTTATTTTGGGTTCTGTTGGTGGCGGTCTATTAAGTAATTTCGGATTGCGAGTACCATTTATGGTTGCTGCAGGCTTATCGTTATTGAATTGGCTTTACGGATTCTTTATACTACCCGAATCTTTATCAAAAGAAAAAAGAAGAGAATTTTCCTGGAAAAGGGCTAATCCTGTCGGCTCCTTTATAAATGCATCGAAATACCCGGCAATTTTAGGTTTGCTAGCTACTTTATTACTGCTGTATATCGCCAGCCATTCGGTACAGTCGAACTGGTCATATTATGTTATAGAAAAGTTTGAATGGACACCAACCATGATTGGTTATTCTTTAGCCGTTGTTGGAATTATGGTGGCGATTGTACAAGGCGGCTTAATTAGATTTATAATACCAAAAATTGGAAACCGTAAAGCTATTTACTTCGGATTATCTTTATATGTAATCGGTTTTATCTGTTTCGCATTCGCAGCTAATGGCTTAATGATGATGCTGTTTATTATTCCATATTGTTTAGCGGGTATTGGTGGACCTGCGATGCAAAGTATAATTTCTAATCAAGTACCAGAGAATGCACAGGGTGAAATTCAAGGAATTACAGCGAGTTTACAAAGCTTAGCAGCCATAATTGGTCCGTTTTTAGCTAGCCACATTTTTGTATATTTTATAGAGAAAGGTACACCATTCTATTTTCCTGGGGCACCGTTTATTCTTAGTGCATTCTTAACCTTAATTGGATTATTTATTGCCATAAGAGCATTAAAAAAATATCACTAACCAATCGATTTTACGATTGTATATTCATCAAAAGCCATTACAATATTATAGGCAAGTAATACTATTCCCTCGATTTTTTGTGTCAATATCTAATTAAGATCAAATATAATTAGTGATGTACCCAAGCTGCATTGTTAATTTAGAAGATACTAAAGTAATAATTTACAATAATTCATTAGCAAGATTTGCCAGCTCGCTTCGCTCCCCTTTTTGTAATGTAATGTGTGCATATAATGGATGATTCTTTGCATTTTCTATCAAATAACTTAATCCATTACTTTCTGAATCGAGATATGGTGTGTCGATTTGATATATATCGCCAGTAAAAACAATTTTTGTGTGCTCTCCTGCCCTCGATATGATGGTTTTTACCTCATGGGGTGTCAAATTTTGCGCTTCATCTATTATAAAAAATATTTTAGTAAGCGTACGACCCCTTATAAATGCAAGCGGCGCAATCGCAATTTTTTCGGTGTTTATTAGTTCATCAATTTTGGCAATCATCTTTTCATCACCATTAAATTGTTCCTTTATAAAGCGTAGATTATCCCAGATTGGGGCCATGAAGGGATCAGTTTTGGATTTTGCATCACCAGGAAGAAAACCAATATCTTTATTACTTAGCGATACAATTGGTCGGGTGATGTAGATTTGCCTAAAATCTCGGCGCTGCTCTAATGCACTTGCTAAAGCTAGTAGTGTTTTACCAGTTCCAGCATTTCCTTGTATGCTTACCAGCTTGATATCTGGGTTTAGTAGGGCATGAATTGCAAAAGACTGCTCAGGGTTTTTTGGCTTAATTTTAAAAATAGAATCGTTGGTTATGGTTGTAACTGTTTTTAAGTGATAATTTTGAAAAATGTTTAATGCCTTACGTTTATTTTTCAGAATGTAAAAATGATTGGCTGTTTTTACAGGTAAATTCAAATCATCAATATTGATGTGCTCACTTTTCTTTAAAGTTTCAATTAAATGCTCCGGGAAATTGTTTAATTCTGTTTTGCCCGCATACAATTCATCAACATTTTTAATTTTGCCAGTTTCATAGTCTTCGGCATTTACATCTAATGCTTTAGCCTTTAACCTCAAGCAAATATCTTTAGATACAAGAACAACCTTTTTATCAGGATTTTCTTCTTTTAAAATCAAGGCTGCATTTAATATTTTATTGTCTGTTTTGCCTTTACCAAATACATCCTCTGCATTTATGAACTTGGGGTTTTCGCTCATCAATACCTTAAACATTCCGGTATTTTGCTTTTGAAGTGGTACCCAATTGCTGATTAATTTCTGCTTTGCAACATTATCAATTAACCTGATAAAACTTCTGGCTTCAAAGTTTCGGGTGTCATTACCGCTTTTAAAATTATCCAATTCCTCTAAAACCTGGATTGGAATGGCTACATCATGCTCTTGAAAGTTATTTATTGCATCATGATCGTACAAAATAACAGAAGTATCTAAAACAAAAATCTTTTTTGATGTTGTATCTGATTTACTTTTCTTAGCCATTCTGTAAATTTAATGTTTTAGGCGCAAGATTGTAAGATAGGTTTTGAAAAAAGCACAAAAAAACGGGGACCGTCTTCTTTCGATTCTGTTCCCCGTTTAACCTTAATAACAACCGTAATTGTTATCAGGTATCTAATATTTGTAATTGAATTTCTTCGTCTTTACTTGGTCTTTGCAAACTTTTGTAACTCGTTTAGAAATTATTTCCAATAGCGATATTCCATAGAACAATACTATCTTTAATAATGTTTGTTAAGTCTTTTGATTTAAATAATAACCTTTCGGCTATTAATTTATTTCTGTTAGTTTAACCCTTCAGAACAATCATATCCTTATTAGATTCATCTGAAAGATTTATCCTTTCGGTTAATTTTTTCTTTTTGATGCTCTTTTCAAACTTTCAATTACTCCGTATTTGATATAATCTAATTTAGTGCAGAATTGAACATTTGTCAATAGTTAAATCATTTATTTTATAAACAAAGTTATTAACCTAAAAATCAGTATTGTTAACATATAATTTAGATAAAATATGCCTTCATTTTAAGATTTAACGTATCACTCAATTTTATTAACATTGACTGATTATCAGCTTATTAACAAACTTGCAAAAAACTTTATTTTTTAGATACTGATAATCTGCCTAAAAATTAAAAAGTATTGGAAAAAGCCTCAACAAAAACACTTGTAAATATGTTATTTTTGTACACATGCAGATTAAGCAACCCATTAGAAGTATTCAGGATTTTTTATTAAGCACATACTTTGCTGATGGATTACGCATTACTATTGGTGTTTTACTTCCATCATTAATTTTAGCTCAGTTTGGAATGCTTAAGTATGGAATGACACTTTCTCTTGGTGCATTATGTGTAAGCGTAGTCGATAGTCCGGGACCAATGGTTCACCGCAGAAACGCGATGCTGATTACCACCGTTTTAATTTTTGTGTTTTCGATTTTAACCGGACTAACTAATAAAAACCATTTCTTCATCGGATTTTTACTTACTGCATCAAGCTTTATTTTCAGCATGTTTTACATTTATGGTGTTAGGGCCGCGTCTATTGGAACGGCTACCTTGCTCATAATTGTTTTAAGTATTGATGATATTAGACCATGGCAAGAAGTGTTAACGCATGGTTTGATGATTTTAGCTGGCAGTATTTGGTACACGGCTTTAAGCTATTTTGTTTACAGACTACGTCCCTTTAGGTTGGTGCAACAATCGTTAAGCGATTCTATTTTCGAGGTTGCAGAGTTTTTACGCGAAAAGGCAAAGTTTTACCACCGAAATAATAATTACGATAAAACCTATGCCGATTTGCTACAATTGCAGGTTTCTGTACATGAGAAGCAAGATGCTGTAAGGGAATTATTATTTAGGACTAGAGAAATTATAAGAGATTCTACTCCAGAAGGTCGATTCTTGATGTTGGTTTTTGTAGATATGGTTGATTTGTTTGAGCAAGTAATGTCTACGTATTACAATTACAAACAACTTCATGAGCAATTTGATTCAGCTGGAATATTATCTGATTATGAAATGGCGATAAAAAGAATTTCGTATGCTTTGGATGATATTGCCTTTGCTTTAAAAAGCGGTGGTAAACCAACCATTTCAAAACGTTTATTAATAGAAATTGAACGTTTAAAGATTAAAATAAATCATTTCGAAAAAAATAACAGCGACCAAAAATTTAGTACATCAGGAATTATAGCCTTAAAAAACATTGAGGTTAACATCGAAAATATTTTAGGTAGAGTTAAAACGATAAATAGCTACTTTAAACTTAGAAATAGTAAGGATATTCGTAAAGCCGAAGTTGATACCGAGAAATTTATTACACGACAAAAATTCGATTTCAATTTATTTACTGAAAATTTAAGCTATAGTTCATCTACATTCAGGCACTCATTACGTGTAACGGTAGTTATGCTATTAGGTTTTATTGTATCTCAAATTTTAAATTTTTCTCACAGCTACTGGATTTTACTTACCATACTCGTAATATCGAAACCAGGTTTCAGTTTAACAAAACAAAGAAATTATCAAAGATTAATTGGTACCACAATTGGAGCATTTATCGGTATGGCAGTTGTAAGCTATATCCACGATAAAAACACGCTTTTTGCCATTCTATTATTCTGTATGATTGGTTGTTACAGCTTTCAAAGGAAAAATTATGTAGTTAGCGTTTTATTTATGACGCCGTATATTTTAATCCTTTTCGATTTCTTAGGAATGGGCTCTATTGCTTTGGCTCGAGAAAGGATTTACGATACGTTTATTGGTTCGGGAATTGCATTATTAGCCAGCTATTCCCTTTTCCCAACATGGGAACATGAAAAACTTAAGGAAGCCATGATTGATATGCTTAAAGCTAATAAGGCATATTTTGAGCAAATAGTAAAACTATATTTTGAAAAAACCTATAATAGAACCGAGTATAAATTAGCCAGAAAAGAAGTTTATGTGAGTACAGCAAACTTAGCATCTTTATTCCAAAGGATGTTTTCTGAACCTAAAAGCAAGCAATTATTTATAAAGGAGGTGCATCAATTCACTGCATTAAGTCATTTAATATCATCATATACCGCTACCTTATCACTTTATAATAAAGAACACGATTTCCATACCGAGAATTTTGATTTATTAAAGCCCATTGCTAATAACACGATATATTTGCTCGATACATCAATTGAAAATCTGGAAAAAAGGCAAACAACGATTGATAATGTACCATTAATAAGGTTAAGTGATGCATCATTAAAAGTTGTAACTGGAGAAGATTTGATTCCAGAACAATTCGATTCTATTCAAAAAGTAGCTTATGATGTTTACAAGCTCACGGTTAAGATAAAAATTTAGCCTTTGTTTAAACTTTCTATTATCAAGCATTTATTAAAGGGCAGCGAAACTACTGTTGCGTCATCAAGTTTAAAAGCAATTATGCTTTCACACTTAATGTGCTCTTTAATTAAATCAACTGAATTTATTATTAATGAATAGAATCTAATTTCTGGATTATCAGAACTTGCGGTTTTATTGTTTGTTGTAATTTTCAGTTTGTACTCCTTACCCCCTTCTATTAAACATATTTTTTCTATCTTTTTAAAGGGTTTATTGATGCAAAAATCAATAAATAATAACTTATCTGAAGGTGTTATATTTCTAGAAATGGAATATGCATAGTATGTTTTATCATCACGAAAATATTGATAATCTATACTCTTCGTTAGGCTTTGAGCCAAACAAAATTTAGCTAAAACGAGGCAAGAAATAATTATAAAGAAAGGTTTCATGATTTAAAAATTAGGGCAAGGTACTTTATAGCCTTTAAAATTATTATGGCGATATATTAAAGATATTTCGTAAGTGCGTGGTGTTGAATTTAAAATTTTATTGCCGTAAAGTGTGTAGTTTATCCCGGCACTTACATTACCATAAACGAGACCGAGATATGGATAAAATGATGATTCATTGAAATTATGCCACAAACCGGTGTTAATTTTTATTTTAGAATTTTCATTAGGTTTTAATCCAATAACAGCTCCAACAACTCTATCATTTATAACTCCTTGATAATTATATATTGCGCTAAAATTCAAGTCTACATAATTATTAACCGGATATAGTAAACTTAGATTTAAAGTTCTTCTAGCAGGTACCGATTTGTTATTTGTGCCTAAAAAACTTTCCACAGGTTTTGTTAAATGATAATGCGCATAACCGGCAACAACACTAAACCTATTAAATTCTGCTGAAAAGGTTAGTCCAAAATTTATGTCGAAATACGATAGCCTGTCGTTTTCTAAGTCGAGATAATTTGGCAATGAGGTATCAAAACCATTGCCTGTAAATTGCGAAGCAAATGTAAGTCTGTTCTGATCCAGGTATCTTGATACATAGGCAATTTGTGGCGCTAAACCGAATTTAAAGCGGTGATGCACATCTAAATATTGATAATATGAAGCACTAGCGTTAATGTATTGAGATTTAAGTGCCTTGTTAAAAGATTCATCAAACAATCCACTTAAACCGATACTAAAAACGGCATTAGTGAAATTCTCGTCTTGTATTAGTTTTACATCGCCAGAAACGCTGTACGTATTGTACGGATCACCAAGATTTCCCCATTGCTGTCGGGTATTTAACGCAATTCTGTAATTACCATCAAAAAAGCCAGTATAAGCTGGGTTTAATGTAAGCGGCGCCGCAAAATATTGCGAAAACCGTGGATCTTGTGCTGAACTAAAAAATGTAATAAAGCACAAAAATAGAGTGATTTTAATTTTGTACATTATAGTATTAATATAGTTTTCCCCTTGGTTTGAAACTTCCCACCTAATACATCGATGCCATCTGCAAACCACGAAAAAGTTTCTAAAGGTTGCATTCTTGATTTAAATTGCCCATCCCAGCCATCAGCAGACATATCGTTGGTTTGGTAAACCAATAATCCCCATTTATTGTAAACCTTGAAACTGCTTAATTTTTGAATGCTTGTTAAGAAAGGATATAACCTATTGTTTGTACTTTTTTGTGGTGTAAATGCCGTAGGTACGAAGATTTTTGGCGATGGTAATATATTTAGTGTTATCGCTGCTGAAACACCGCATCCTTTATCATTTTCTAATGAGATAAAATATATACCTGCTTTGTTTACTTTGTTTGGTTCTGCAAGCGGTGTAGATAATGTAGCATCAGTAAAATATTTAGCCTTTATAAAATCTTTACTTCCTTTAATAATTTCTGGAGCAGTTAAATCTATGTAATCGTGATCGAATATTGGTTTTGGTTGATTTAAAACTATTACTGGAATTTTGTTTATAGTTGCTACTATTTTATCGGATACGAAGCAACCATTTGGATTTATAATTTTAACATAATAAGTTCCGCTTTCAGAAATTTTCCATGGTTGATTAAGTTTTATTGATAAATTTTTATCCTTAAAGTATTCAAACCTCACCCCATGGGTTGTTCCATCATACAAATCAGCAACTGTTATATCTATAGTAGATGGATAGCATACCTCTTCAGGATTTTTAATCGATAATATTGGCGGGTCATTAATATCGACAATAATTTTTCCTGAAACTGTACAACCAAGTTCATTTATGGCTTTAACATAATATGTTCCTGTTATTGTTATTTCCGCTGGGTTAACAACTTCTTGTGTTAATGCTTCATCGCGATAAAAAGAATAAACCAATCCTACATCACTTCCTGTAAACAGAGATTTTTCCGTTATATTAACCGTTGATGGAAAGCATGCAATTGGCGGGTTTGCAATAGTTAAATTAGGCTTCGGATTTATCAGAACATCAATTGGAATAATTTTAGTACATCCAGTATTTGATAATATTTTAACGTAATATCTACCAGTTACCCTAACAGCTGATGGATTTGGTAAAGTAATTGTTGCTTCTTGATTGGTAAAGTAACTCCTTACAGTACTCTCTAAACCTACCTTATAAAGTTCCAACTTTGTAATGTCAACTGATTCGTTATAACATGCCTGTGCCAGATTATTATTCCTTGTTAAAATCAAATCATACATATCTACATATGTAGACGTTACACTTTCACAACCTTTATAATTTGTAGCCTTTACGTAGTAAGTTGCAGCGTGGTTCACCGTAATCGGCGTATTTACAGGAATGGTCAAATCCTTATCCGCATAAGCAAAATATGAAAAATCGGGATGCCTGTTTAAAATGTAATTATCTGATAATATGTCAATAACCGCTCCTTCGCAAACGGTATTTGTTGGGCGGAGTTGTAGTTGGTAATCAATTTTTGCAACCGTTGTTGTAATCGTACTTTCACAGCCAAAACCTGTAAATGGCACTAAATCTAAATAGATTTTACTTCCATCCGGAGGAGTTGGTTTGATAACAACCGATTGCGTTGTACCATATTTTACGGTTCTGTCTTCATTATACCAATTGTAATTTTTAAAACCGCTAGGACCAGATACTGTTAGTTGTTCTGAACTTTTACAATAGGTATTACCAATAATTAAATTACCGCATAGACCATTTACATCAACATATGCATAGCCAAAATGGCCTCCTAAGGTGCAATCAGTTGTTATAAATTCTAAAACTAGTTGTTTTCCTTGATAACCGGATAAGTTAATTGTAACTGGTGTCCAGTCTTTGTAAATTACAATTGAACTAGCGGTTGATTTTTTAAAACCCGGTAAATTTGCTGTAGCAATGTATTCATAAGATGCACAGGAGATGTATTGATTGGTTTCAACATCCTTAACCCTGGCAATAAATCTTGGTTGTTCAATGGCTTGATGGTTTGGATCTTCTAATACCACTGCATATTGATAGGTAAGTGTAAATTCTGGCCTATTCTCTGGTACATTAATTATGTAAGATATACCTTCCGCCTGACCACCTGTTCCATTATTTCCTAACTTAACCGTATAATTACCAGCACTTTTTGGTATTAATGGAAACTGACCGTAGGGATCTACTGCATTTTTGTCATTTATAATTGTATGCCGACCTAATATTGATTGTGAAATATCTTCAAGGCTTAAAGCTGTGGCTGAGATTGCTCCACTGTAGATCTTCCAATTTTTGAAATTACTATTTTCAAAATCTATATTTTCCGGACATAATTGCGCATTCAAATTCGATGTTGTGACAATCAAAGTCACAATGAGCATCGTTATAAATTTAAAATTCACCTTAGGGAGATTTGTTTGTATAACTTTACAAATCAAAATTATCTATTAAATAATTTTGATTTGATTCGGTTATACTAATTTAAGTAAATATTACACGAATTACTCCGTTTAGGAATATTTCACTCTTTGGGGGGTTGCGCAAATTACTGTAAATTAGTGCCTATAGCTCCACAAAGAGGAACTTATTTGTCTAATAGTTCACTGCTTTTTTACACGAAAATTAGCCGTTTAATCTTGAAATTATATTAAAACAATGCTATTAGTTCTTTGTTGAATTTTAAAGGACAATATCATGGAAAAATTATATACAGCTGAAGTTACAGCTACAGGAGGTCGCGATGGTCACATAAAATCGAGTGATGGCATATTGGATTTTGAACTAAGGAAACCGAAGGAACTTGGCGGACAAGGCGGTGCTTCAAACCCTGAACAATTATTTGCAGCAGCTTGGGGTGCATGTTATTTAGGTGCATTAGGTTCAATTGCAGAGCATGAAGGTGTTGATACCACTGAAGCAAATGTTAATGTACAGGTTTCGTTTAATAAAGATGGAAATGTTTTCAGTTTATCAGCCGATTTAGATGTACATATTCCGGGTATAACCACTGAAGAAGCACAAAAAATTGCAGATAAGGCTCATAAAACCTGCCCTTATTCTAAAGCAACCAAAGGAAATATTGAAGTGCGGGTGACGGCGATTTAGTTGTTAATGAACAAGAAAGCAGATAGAAATGTCTGCTTTTTCCTATAACATTCAATGGTCGTCATTATTATAAAAGCTACGCCATAACACAATATGGTTAACGTAATATTTTATAATAACAATTTACTGGCTAAACCTAATATTAACATAAAGCCAAAAACATCGGTAAATGTTGTAATAATTATTGAAGATGCTATAGCTGGGTCGATACCTACACGCTTTAATACCAGTGGAATACTTGCGCCAGTAATTCCTGCAATAAGCAAATTTCCTGTCATGGCTAAGAAAATAACTACACCTAACATTGGGTTACCATCAAAGAAGAATGCAAAGGCAAATACAATTATGCCATTCGCCGCACCATTTATTAAACCAACGGTAAATTCTTTTAAAACAGTTCTATATGCTTGATTATCACTTAAATCGTACAATGAAATACGGCGAACAGTTACAGCCAGGGCTTGTGTTGCTGCATTTCCACCCATACCCGCAATTATTGTCATGTAGGCGGCTAAAGATGGAATTAATTTGATAGTCGGGTCGAAATAACGAATAACTGACGATGCCAGAAAAGCAGTTCCTAAATTGATAATTAACCAAGGTAAACGAGATTTTACGGCCTCTACCCAGTTACCACTTAATTCCTCATCTTCCGAAACCCCTGATATTTTTAAAATATCCTCGGTACTTTCTGCTTCTAATACATCAATCACATCATCAAAAGTTACCCTCCCTAAAAGTTTTTGATTTTCATCAATAACCGGAATACTTGTTAAATTATATTGAGAAATTAGCTGGGCAACTTCTTCCTGGTCAGTGCCCGGGTAAACATAAACCGCATCGGTAAAAACAAGTTCTGTAATTTTCGCATCGTGCCTGGCTTTAATAATATCTTTCAAAGAAACGATGCCTTTGAAAATTTCGTTATCATCTACAACGTAAATAGTGTAGAATTCTTCCATTTCTTCGCTTTGACGAATGATTTCATCAATTGCATCTTTTTTGGTGAGGTTTATATTTACACAGATTAACTCTGTATTCATTAAACCTCCTGCAGTTTTCTCGTCGTAGGTTAAAAGATTCCGTATTTCTGAAGCGTGCTCGTCTTGTAAGTCTTCTAAAATTTCTTTCTGCTCATGATCTTCGAGTTGAGAAATGATATCTGTAGCATCATCATAATCTAACTCCTCAACAATCTCGGTACGCTTATCTGGATGGAGCTGAAAAAGTAAATCTTCAGGATGGGATTCCTCATCCATTTCCGAGATAATTTCAGATGCAATTTCTGCCGGCAGTAAATTAATGATATGCTGCTGTTCCGATTTATCCAATCGCTCAAATAAAATTGCAATTTCTGAGGCATGGTATTCTTCTAAAACCTGTTTTAGGGTTTCATCACCAGCTAAGATTGCATTCTTAACCTTTACAACGTCGCTTTTATCTATTTCGAATGATGACTGCATAGCTTTAATTCCCCTAAAATAGAAATTCTAATGCATTTTTAATGGTTATTTATTGTAAAGTGTAGTTATTTAAACCAACCTCTTCGCCAGAAATAAATGATTTGGATGATAGCAATTACCAACATCACCAGCCAAGTGTATAAATAGCCATGTTCAGCATACAATTCGGGCATATTATCGCTTAATATTTTGCCTGTTGTTGGGTCTTCCCTGCTAAAATTCATTCCGTAAATACCGGCGATAAATGTGAGGGGAATAAATATTGACGAAATAATGGTCAACACCTTCATTATTTCATTCATTCGGTTGCTTATGATTGATAAATTCATATCAATATTAGCTGAGGCAATTTCCTTTAGGGATTCGATAAAATCAATAATCTGAATGCAATGGTCATAGGCATCCTTCATGTATGTTTTTGTTAAATCCGAAATTAGATTACTATCACTTCTAATAATATCGTTTAATTTATCTCTTTCTGGCCAGGCAACCTTTCGAATCGTGATCAGCGATCGCTTAATACCTTGAGTATCATACATAATACGCTTATCTGGATTATCAAACAATCTATCTTCAATGGCATCGAGTTCCTCTCCCCAATAATTTAGCAAAGTGAAATAATTATCAACTATTGCATCCATCATGGCATACATTAAATAGCTATGGCCACCAATTCGGATATTTCCTTTCCCTATTTCTAAACGTTTTCTAACAGGATTAAAGCAATCTTCGTAGTTCTCTTGAAAAGTGATTAGACATTTTGAAGTAAGTATGAATGAGATTTGTTCATTGCATAGGTCACTTTCATCATTTATATAAAGATGCCTGCTCACTGCAAAAACATATTCATCATTATCATATTCATCAAGCTTTGGTCGTTGATAGGAACTTGTAATATCCTCTAAAACCAAGCGACTAATGTTTAATTTTGAGTAAAGCGTTTCAAAAATACTTGGGTCGGCTAAACCTTTAATATCAAACCAGTAGAAAAACTCTTTATTTTCAGTTACCTTATCAATATTATTGATGTTTTTTAACTCTTCCTTTTTATACGATTTATCGTTGTAAGTGTGAAGTGTAATTATTGGCTTGAGTGCATTATCATCTATCGTATATAAACCCGGACTTGTTCCTGGTTCTGGAACCTTGTAATGCTTGTGTCTACTCCTGTTACTAGGTTTGTTTTTAGCCATAGCTTAAAGATATAATTTTGCCTGCGGACCTTGATTAAATAGTAAATCTACAATACTTAGATTGGCGATAAATTCATGTTTATCTTCAAAAACCTGATAATAGGGTTTATTGTTTAAATAATCCGTAGTTTTCTTCGGATTCATAAAATTTCGAAAATCAAGTTCCGATGGTAAATCATCAATATATTCGTTCGTAAAATCGTAATTGACGTTCAGTTTTAGTTTTTTACTAATCCACTCTAAAAGTGCTAAATTAAAGTCAAATAGAAAATCGTATTTCTTATTGTAAAATTCAGAAAATTCATGCTCATAATATTCAAAATATGCAGAGCTGCGATAAGAGCTTTCAAAACTCATCCAGTGCAATCGTTGCCAGTTAAAATCGTAACTTATTTTAACATCTTTCATCGCTGTGCGCATTTTTGAGCCTTTAACAACTGGAACAGTTAAATCTAATTTTCCGTTGGGCGAATAAATACTTGCCCGATTTCTGAACGTTTGCTTTGGAAAATGCTCGTATTTTTCTAATAAAAAATTATCACTAACTGATTGTAGTTTACTTATATAGCCTACAGGAGGAAGATAAAATAATGGAAGTATAGCTGTATTCTGCATTTGAAAATATATGTTTGTAGTTCAAACGTTTCAAAATTAATGATTAAAAGGGGTTTTGCGCATGTAGGCGTATTTTTATTATACCTAATTTCGCTTTTGCCACTGCAAGTATTATTTGTTTTCGCAAGATTACTCTATTATATACTTTATTACCTAATTGGTTACAGAAAAAATGTAGTAACCGATAACCTGCGAAACTCATTTCCAGAGAAAACCAATGCTGAAATTAAGCTTATAGAAAAAAACTATTATAAGTTTTTGGCAAGGCTGATTTTTGAAATCGTGAAATTAACCTCAATATCAAAAAAGGAAACACTTAAACGTGTTAAATTTAAAGGTTTGGAGCAATTGGAGAAACACTTTGAAAAAGGTGAAAGTGTTTTAGCTTGTACCGGACATTACGGAAATTGGGAATTAGGCACCTTATCGCTTGGCTTAAATATTTCTGCTAAAACCATTGTAATTTATAAGCCTATAAATAATAAAGTTTTTGAGCATTGGTTTGATAAAGCAAGAACCAAATTTGGAAACATTTTTGTGGCAATGCGACAAACATTGCGTTGTATGGCGACTTACAAAAATGAACCAAGCTTACTTTGTTTTGCAAGCGATCAATCTCCGGTTAAAGAGGAAAGTAAGTTTTTCGTAGATTTTTTAAACCAACCTACTCCTGCCCTTTTGGGCGTTGAGAAAATAGCAAAATCCACAAACAGACCAATTTATTACTTTAAAGTAAACCCAGTTAAACCGGGTTATTACGATATTGAAGTTTTGCCAATGTGCTTAAATCCAGCTGAAACCGTTGATGGAGAAATTACTAATTTGCACTTCAAATTTTTAGAAGAAATAATCAAAGAAAAACCGCAATATTGGCTTTGGAGTCATAAACGCTGGAAATTTAAACCCGAAATATATAGATGAATCCTTCAGTAGCTGTTGTAATTTTAAACTGGAATGGTAAAAGTTGGCTTGAGAAATTTCTTCCCGGAGTTTTAAATTCTGCGTATGATAATTTACAGGTTATTGTTGGAGATAATGGCTCTACCGATGATTCTGTGGAGTTTCTGGCGGTAAACTTCCCCACAGTAACGATTTTAAAAAACGATGTTAATTATGGTTTTGCTGGTGGGTACAATAAAATTTTAGAACGTGTTGAGGCTGAATATTTCATTCTTTTAAATTCTGATGTAGAAGTAACCTCGAATTGGATACAACCCGTTATAGATTTAATGCAAAGCGATGATAAAATTGCAGCTGCGCAACCTAAAATTAAATCGCAATTAGCTAAATATCAATTTGAATATGCAGGTGCTGCCGGTGGCTATTTAGATGTGTATAGTTATCCTTTCTGTAGAGGCAGATTGTTTAATGTTTACGAAACGGATAATGGACAATACAATGAAACCAAAGAAATTTTTTGGGCAAGTGGAGCAGCTTTCTTCATTAAAAGTAAATATTGGAAAGAAACAGGTGGATTAGATGCTGATTTATTTGCGCACATGGAAGAAATTGATTTGTGCTGGAGGCTGAAAAACTTAAATTACAAAATAGTTTATTGTCCGGAAAGTGAAGTTTTCCATGTTGGTGGCGGAACTTTGCAGACTGAAAATCCTTTTAAAACCTACCTTAATTTTAGAAACAACTTAATTATAATGCAAAAGAATTTGCCTTTTGGTGATGCCATATTTCGCATATCAATTAGAATGTGTATCGATTTTATCGCCTGGTGGCACTTTCTTTTATCCGGGAAACCAAAATTTACAATGGCTGTAAGCAAAGGTCATTGGCATTTTCTTAAATCTTTAACCAAGACCGCTAAAAAAAGAAATCAATATCAAAAACCTTACTTAAAGCATAAAGGTGTTTATAGAAACAGCATTGTTTGGGCGTTTTTTATCAATAAGATTAGGTCATTCTCCAATCTCAATTGGTAACTAATGCTTCGTCAATTGATTTCTTGATGTAGGAAACGGTGTTCATGGCTAAACCAATGGTGCTGAATTTAACCTTGCCATTTTTATCGATTACGACATGTGTTGGATAGCCCTTAACGCCATATTTATCAGAAATATATCTCGCATCGTCAACTATATTATAATTGTAAGGCATTGTTTTTAAAAAATCCTTTAATTCTCCTTTAGTATCCAACGCCATAGCTAAAAACACAACATCTTTATTTTCTTTATAACCTTCAACAAGTTCGTTTAACTCTGGTATTTCCATTTTACATGGCGGACAATTGATAAACCAAAAGTTTAAAACAATAACCTTCCCGGTATTTGTTCTTAAATCGAACTTGTTACCATTCATATCTTTGGTCTTGAAACCTTTAAACTGTGTTCCCTCAGCAAAAGCATCACTAGGGCGAGGTTTTGGCAAGCGGTCCATTAAACTTTTACGCTGTTCGGCGGTTAGTTCATATAAAAGAAATTCAGGTTCGCCATTATCAGTTTTGGTGTTTCTACTTCTTAAACCATATTTCCCGGTTCGCATTAAATTTTGCCAAATATTATAAGGATAAACCATACCATCTTCCCCCCTAACAATGGTTTTTTCATCTGTTCTGATGGCCGATTTAATGGCTGTAGTTTGTGCGGTGCACCAAAAGAAAAGAAGAATTAGAGAGATGAAGAGCGTGTTTTTAATCATATTATTTATTTGAATTCATTAGTAAACTTTCTAACGCAAGGCGATAGCCATTCATTCCAAATCCGGTTAAAACTCCCTGGCAATTTTTGCCGGTTAGCGATGTATGCCTAAATTCTTCTCTGGCGTAAATATTTGAAATATGTACCTCAACAACAGGTGCCTTGATTGCTGCAATTGCATCTGCAATAGCAACAGAAGTATGTGTGTAACCGCCCGCATTTAAAATAATTCCATCAAAAGAAAATCCAACTTCGTGAAGTTTGTTAATAATTTCACCTTCAACATTGCTTTGGTAATATTCAATTTCTACAATTGTATAAATGGCTTTTAATTCCTTAATATAATCTTCGATGCTTGTATTTCCATAAATTGAAGGTTCTCTTACACCCAAAAGATTGAGATTTGGACCGTTGATAATTTGTACTTTCATTTTGATTTTTATCGCATTATTTATTGTAACGTTGCAATGTTATAAAAAAATCTCAAACAAAACATGCTTTGGCAAACATATATTAAAGGATTTAAAAGCTACATAAAATTAGAGCGCTCATTGTCGGGTAATTCTGTTAATGCTTACTTAAACGATGTTGATAAGCTAAATCAATATTTTAAATCGATAAATAAAGAGCCAAGGTTAAGCGACATAAAAACCACCGATATTAAATTGTTTATAACCTGGCTAAATGAGCTTGGTATGCTTGCCACAACGCAGGCAAGAGTAATCTCAGGTTTAAAAGCTTTTTTCTCTTATTTAATATTAGAAGAAGTTATACAAGCTGACCCAATGGAACTTATCGAAGCGCCGAAAATAGCCAGAAAGTTACCAGATACATTAAATATTGAGGAGATAAATCGGCTAATAGATGCCATTGATGCTTCAAAACCTGAAGGAATGCGCAATAAAGCAATACTTGAAGTTTTGTACGGTTGCGGACTTCGGGTTTCAGAATTAACAGAATTGAAAATTTCGAACCTTTATACACAAATTGAATTTATAAAAGTTACAGGAAAAGGAAACAAAGAAAGATTAGTCCCTGTGGGAAGTGTGGCCTTAAAGCTAATCGATATTTATCTTAAGCAAATTAGAGTTCATCAAACTATTAAAAAAGGCAACGAGGACATTGTATTTCTAAATCGTTTTGGGGCTAAACTATCAAGAATATCGATATTTACATTAATTAAAAGTCTGGCAGCTATTACCGGCTTAAAAAAAACAATAAGTCCGCATACTTTTCGCCATTCTTTTGCAACGCATTTAATAGAAGGAGGGGCAGATTTAAGAGCCGTTCAAGAAATGCTGGGGCACTCGAGCATAACCACAACTGAAATTTATACGCATTTGGATAGAGATTATCTGAAGGATGTAATTACCCAATTTCATCCACGTTCTTAAGGATTCGTTCTTGCCATTATCATTCTATCTTTACCCTGCATGTCCTTTCTTAACTCTATGTTTTTAAATTGCTTATCAATTAATATCTGAAGTGTTTCTTCCCATAGATATTCATTAATTTCGAAAAAAAGGTAACCATTTGGATTCAGGTTTTTAACTGCGAAATTGGCAATTGCCTCGTAAAAAATAAGTGGGTTTTCATCGCTCACAAACAACGCACTGTGAGGCTCGTGCTCTAAAACATTTTTATGCATTTCTGCCTTTTCGAGCTCCCGAATATATGGTGGATTGCTAACAATAATGTCGTAAAATTCATCTGAAGCGTATTTCAAAATATCAGCCTCAATAAAATTAACCTCTACCTTATTGAGCTTAGCGTTATCCGTGGCAACCTGCAAAGCTTTAGATGAAATATCAATTGCAGAAACATCTAAATGAGGTAAATTTTGTTTCAAACTTACAGCAATACAGCCTGAACCTGTTCCAATATCAAGCAATTTTTTCTTGCTATCTTTTACTTCATTTATAATCCAATCGACCAACTCTTCAGTTTCTGGTCTGGGAACCAAAACATTTTCATTAACGATGAATGGTAACCTATAAAATAGTGTTTCACCAAGAACATGCTGAATGGGTTTGCCAGTATTCAAATCTTCCAAAATTTTTAAAAGTTTATTAGATTCTTTAACAGCAACTTCCCTATCTTGTTTCAAAAGTATTTCACTTTGTGTAAGTTTTAAAATATTCGATGTTGATAATATGAATAAAGCTTTCGCTTCTTCGGCACCATATAGTTCGCTTAAATTCTTTATATATTCTTTCTCTAATTCTTTAATATCCATCTATTGCAAAAGTAATAAATAGAGTAAGTATCCTTGTCATAATTTAACTACTTTTGCGTTAATGAGCGATGAATTTTATATTAAGCGCTGCTTAGAATTGGCCTCTAATGCAATTGGCAATGTAAGTCCAAATCCTATGGTTGGCTGTGTAATCGTTTCGAATGGAGAAATAATTGGCGAAGGTTATCACCGAAAATATGGCGAAGCCCATGCTGAACCAAATGCAGTAAAAGCCGTTTTGGATAAATGTGGTGCAGATGCAGAAAAATTACTTAAAACAGCCACAGCTTACGTTAATTTAGAGCCTTGCGCACACTTTGGTAAAACTCCACCCTGTGCTGATTTATTTGTAAAACATCAGCTTAAAAGAATTGTAATCGGTAATCTCGATCCTTTTTCTGGTGTTGATGGTAAAGGGATTGAAAAACTAAAAAACGCCGGCATTGAGGTGGTGAGTGGAATTCTTGAAGAAGAATGCAGGCACTTTAACAGAAGATTTTTTACAAGAATACAAAAACAACGACCATTTATTGTACTTAAATGGGCAGAAACTGCTAATGGTTTTTTCGCCAGCTTGGATGGTCATCAGAAGTGGATTAGCGGCAATTTAGCGAAAAGATTAGCGCACAAATGGCGTACTGAGGAAGATGCTATTTTAATCGGGAAACAAACTGCTGTTATTGATAATCCTAAATTAACAAGTAGAATGTGGCCAGGCAAAAATCCAATAAGGTTAATTATTGATAAAAACCTTCAAGTTCCAGCTTCCAATAATATTTTTAATGATGAAGCTAAAACAATAATTTTCAACGAAGTGAAAACTGACGTTGTGGGAAATATCCATTACATACAAATGGAAGATATGCACTTTTACTTGGCTCAAAAAGTTGCCTTTCAGCTTTATCTAATGGATATTCAGTCTGTAATTATAGAAGGTGGCGCAAGCATTTTAAAACAATTTTTAGATGCCGGGCTTTGGGATGAGGCAAGGATTATTAGTTCCTCTAACAGTTGGAATGAAGGTGTACCTTCGCCATCAATTACGGGTGATTTAATTGAACAAACTCAAATAAGGTGCGATAAACTTTCTGTATATATAAATAACTAAATTAATGGTATTCATAATTTTAAGTGTTTTTTGTAGCGTTACAGTAGCAGTACTTTTAAAACTTGCAAAAAGATATAATATAAGTATTATTCAAGCAGTTACAGTTAATTATCTAATTGCATTGCTTCTGTGTTTTTTGTTTTTTAAACCCGATGTAAGCTTAATTAACGCATCCGCACCATGGTCCATTTATATTGCTCTGGCAATTTTGTTACCATCGATATTTCTCGTACTGGCGGCATCGGTTAAAAATTTAGGAATTGTAAAAACAGATATCGCACAACGGCTATCCTTATTTATTCCCATTGTTGCAGCTTATTTTATTTTTAAAGAAAATTTTAACCAATTGAAGTTTGTAGGTTTGGCTGTTGGTTTCGCTGCAATAGTTTTAACATTTCTTCGCAAAAGTGATGTGGGGAAAAGTTCAAATCGCTGGCTTTATCCCATTTCTGTATTTATTGGCTTTGGCGTAATTGATGTTCTTTTCAAACAAATCGCTTTACATAAAGAATTTCCATATACAACTTCGTTATTTATTGTTTTCTGCCTTGCATTCATAGTTTCATTACTAATTGTTACGAGCATGATTTTGGCAAAAAAAACAAAAATACAGCTGGTAAACCTTGGTTGTGGCTTTATATTGGGCTTATTTAACTTTGGAAATATTTTATTCTATATGAAAGCCCATAAAGCACTTTCACAAAATCCATCAACTGTATTTGCGGCTATGAATTTAGGTGTTATTGTAGTGGGTAGTTTAATTGGCGTACTCGTTTTTAAAGAGAAATTAACGCGAATAAATTACATCGGAATTGCTTTTGCAATTTGTGCGGTTATCTTAATCACATTATCCCAACTAAATGCTTTTTGACGATTCATACCAAACTATAAACAAAACATCTGAAGGCATTTTTAGAGATAAGGGCAGCAAATTTATTGCTTACGCTTATCCAATACGTTCTGATGAAGAAGTTAAACCAATACTGATTGCATTGAGGAATGAGCATGCCAAAGCCAGGCATTTTTGTTACGCTTACAGATTAACAACAGACCGTTCAGTTTTCAGAATTAATGACGATGGAGAACCATCCGTAACCGCAGGTCGGCCAATTTTAAATTGTTTATTATCAGAAGATTTAACCTATGTTTTAGTTGTTGTAGTTAGGTATTTTGGCGGTACTTTACTTGGCGTTCCAGGATTAATCAACGCCTATAAATCTGCTACCATAGAGGCACTGCAAAATGCTGAAAAATTAACTAAAACCATAAATGATGTTTACGAAGTTCATTTCGATTACCTGCAAATGAACGACGTTATGAAACTTATTAAGGATGAACACTTAGAGGTAATCAATCAGAACTTTGATATTGATTGCGTAATTAAATTTGAAATCAGAAAGGCACAATTAAATCAGGTTTTAGGAAAGTTTGATAAAATTGAAAGCATCAAATTAAAATATTTAGAAACCTTGTAAAGCATATTATCTAATTTTAAATTCTAACCAAATCCTATGAAAATTCCAGAAAGCGACCTAATAATAAATCCTGATGGTACGATATATCACCTAAATATATTACCAGAGGATGTAGCAGATACTGTAATCACAGTTGGCGACCCTGACCGTGTTGGGGAAGTGAGCAAATATTTTGATAGTATAGAACTCAAAAAAGGTAAACGTGAATTTATTACGCACACAGGTTTTGTAGGCAAAAAAAGAGTTACAGTGCTTTCAACAGGAATTGGAACAGATAATATTGATATCGTTTTTAATGAACTTGATGCCTTGGTGAACATTGATTTCGAAACTAGAGAAGTTAAGAACGAATTAAAATCATTAGATATTATTAGAGTTGGTACTTCAGGTGCTGTACAACCAGATATCCCAATGGGAACAATTTTAGCTTCTTCTTATGGTTTGGGCATGGATGCACTTATGAATTATTACGTGCATAACTTAAATGGCGATGAGCAAAATATTTTGAATGACATAAATATTCATTTCGGGCATTTAAAGAACATCAAACCCTACTTAACAGCAGCAAGCAGTGCTCTAATAAATACAATTGGGAAAGATATGGTTAAAGGAATAACCGTTACAGCACCAGGTTTTTATGCACCTCAAGGTAGAAAAGTACGGGCAAAAAATGCTGTACCAGATTTTGTTGGTTTAATTAATAGCTTTAAAAGCAATCAGGAAAGGATTACAAACTTGGAAATGGAAACAGCTGGAATTTATGCTTTAGCCAAAGTTTTAGGGCATAACGCACTTTCTGTTAATGCAATCTTAGCTAGTAGAGTTAAATATGAATTTAGCAACAATCCAGAAAAAATAGTTGCCAAGGCAATTGAAACCGTATTGGAAAGGATATAAAAAATCATTTTGGAAATTTAAAATAAATTTTCGTCATGCTCAGCTTGACTGGGCATCTTAATACTTTAGCTTGATTATATTTTGCAATTGCATTAAGATTCCCGTTTTTACGGGAATGACGATAGTTTGAGTAATTATACTCTTGGAATATTTTCTTTTACCAATTCCTTTTGTTCTGTATCAAGGTAAGTGCAAGTCATCTTCGGAATATCTATAACCCATTTTTCTACTCCTGCATCAGCTGCTTGCTTGCAAAACGCAAAATAATCAGTTTCTCCTTTTTGATGAATTTTCAAAGCATGCTCTAATTTACCAGCAGATGATTCATCATTTATTATTAATTCGGGATATTCTTCTGGACTTGCTTGTTCAGTGTGGTTTTCATTATCAAAGTAAACAGATAATCCGTTAGAGACATAGACATCATTTCTAACGACACCTAAATCTTTAATTTCTTTAATAAATTGAGGGAAATCTGCTCCAGTTTTTATTTTAGATTCTGCAGATTTTATTTCTTCTATCGTAAACATAAGTTATTTATTTTTTTGATACTTTATAAATGGTTGTCTGCGTATATAAATCATCCGGATACAAAATTGTTGATGGAAATTCTTCAATATTTATCGCATTTGGATGGTGTTGTGTTTCCATGCAAAAAGCTTCAAAACCATTATAATCCTTCCCTCCTTTGGCATTTTTAACCTTTAGATATTTCGACGTATAGAAATGGGCCACAGGTTCTGTAGTGTAAATACTGAGCACTAAACCACTTTCATCCTCAGTTGTTTTGCTTGCTAATGATAAATCACCATAATTTTTATCTAAAACATAAGTTTGATCGTAACCTTCATCTGGATTCCAATCTCTGCCAATTTCTTTTAATTGAGTAAAGTCTAAAGCAGTATTTTTAACAGGAATTGATTTTCCTGTAACACAATAGTTAGAATCCTGTTCAAGATAATTGGTTGCAAAAATTTGTTGCTTATGTTTATCAATTTTTCCACCTTGTGGAGCTAAATTAAAATAACCATGATGGGTTAAATTTAATGCAGTAGCCTTATCGGTTTCTGCTTCGTAGCTTAAAATAAGTTCATCATTTTCTGTTAATTCAAAAGTTAAATCAACAATTAAATTTCCAGGGAAACCCTCCTCGCCATCAATGCTTTCGTATTGTAGTGTAACAGATTGGGTATCTTCATTAAAATCTATAATATCCCAAACCTTTTTATCAAAACCATCTATTCCACCATGTAAGCTATCATTCTGATTATTTTTGGCTAGATGATACGTTTCTCCATCAATTTTGAATGATGCGCCTTTTATTCTGTTTGCATATCTGCCAATCACTGCACCAATATGTGGGTTATTTTCAAGGTATTCTTCATCAAAATACTGATTAAAATCATCGAAACCTAAAACGATATCTTGCATATCGCCTTTACCATTTTTAACTATAAAATTATTAATAATGGCTCCATAATTATATATTTTAACATATGTGCCATTACTGTTGGTTAATTCAATCGCGATAACTTCTTCGCCATTAATTATATTTCCTGTGGGTATTTGCTTAATGCTCATAAATTGTAACTTAGGGCTTTTGTTTACTTAACAAACATACTATTAATACTCGCTTTTTATAAATATTTTAAACTGATGAAATCCCAACTCGAAGAAAAATTTGCAGAACAATATCAAAAAAATGCTGATGCAGTATATTTTACACCTGGCCGTGTAAATTTAATTGGTGAACATATTGATTACAATGGTGGCCTCGTAATGCCCTGTGCAATTACATTAGGTACATGGCTGGCAATTTCACCAAATAGCGATGGCAAATTTAGATTTAGGAGCTTAAACTTCAGCGAGCAGATTGAAGTAGAAAGCAATGTGCTACATCAAAAGAATGGAAGTTTATGGGCTAATTACCCAATTGGAGTAATAAATGAATTCATTAAGGATGGCAAAGAAATTACTGGATTAGATTTTCTTTATTTCGGTAATATTCCGATTGGATCGGGTTTATCTTCTTCGGCATCAATTGAAATTGCTACAGCTTTTGCGCTTAACGATTATTTCAACTTAGAATATGATAATCTCGATTTAGTAAAGATTGCCAAAAGAGTTGAAAATGATTTTATCGGATTAAACTCAGGTATAATGGATCAGTTTGCGGTTGCCTATGGCGAAAAAGATAAAGCCATAGTTTTAGATTGCGAAACATTAAAATATAAGATGGTTGATGTTGATTTAGGAAAATATGTTTTGGCCATCATCAACACAAAAAAGCCCAGAGAACTTGCAGATTCTAAATACAATGAGCGAGTTGAAGAATGCCAGACTGCTCTGCAACTGCTAAATTCTGAAATAAAACTTAACAATTTGTGTGAGTTGAACGCAGAGAAATTTGCACTGCATAATCACTTAATTACCGATGAAACTATCCTAAACAGGGCCACACACGTTGTAAAAGAAAATGATAGAGTACATTTAGCTGCAAAGGCCCTAAATGCTGGAGCATTAGATGAGTTTGGAAGATTAATGTACGCTTCTCATCAATCACTACGAACTTTATATGAGGTTAGCGGAAAGGAATTAGATACAGTTGTTGATTTTTGTGCTGATTATGAGCATGTAATTGGTGCAAGAATGACTGGTGCCGGATTTGGTGGTTGCGCAATCGCACTTTTAGAGAAAGGCTTTGAAGAAGATTTTGCTAAACACTTAACAGATTATTACGTAGAACACATAGGTTACCCAGCAGAGATTTATGTAAGCAAAATTGGTAACGGCCCTACCAAGTTGTAACTTTTTAAATTACTGTTATTCATGGTTAAAAGTCTGTGTACATCTATTTTATTAAAATGAAAAAATTGAAACTTGATGAACTTAACAGAACGGATGTTGAGTCGTTTAAAATACAAGAAAAACTACCAGTTGTAGCAGTTTTGGATAATGTTAGAAGTATGCATAATGTAGGTTCTATCTTTCGTACTGCCGATGGTTTTGCTTTAGAAAAGGTTGTACTTTGTGGCATCACAGCTCAACCTCCACATCGTGAAATTGAGAAAACCGCACTCGGAGCAACACAATCTGTAGATTGGATTCATTATACAGAAACAACTACTGCTGTTGATGAATTAAGAGTCCAAGGTTATGAAATTGTTGCAATTGAACAAGCTGAAAACAGCACAATGCTTAATACATTCACGCCTGATAAAAACAAAAAGTATGCATTAATATTTGGAAATGAAGTTGATGGTGTAAGTGATGAAGTAATGAAAAAAATTGATGAATGTATCGAGATTCCTCAGTTTGGTACAAAACATTCATTCAACATAACCATTTCTGCCGGTATAGTTTTTTGGGATTTTTTTGCAAAGTTAAGGTTGTAAAATTAAAAATTTATTAGAAAGTAACTTTTTTGTGAATATTTATTTTGTGTATAAACTACTGATTCATTGTGAATTGTACTGTAAAAGTAGATTTTGATAAGATTTTTTCCTATTGGTGACCAAACAGAATTAGAAAAAAGCTGTTTATCCACTATTATAAGAAAATAAATATGAATACGAGAATTACAAAATCAACAATGTTGGTTGCCTTATTAGGCCTATCATCGCAACTATTTGCACAAGAAACGCCAACTACATCAGGCAGATTTGGCAAACAAAATTTAAGAACATGGAGCGTAGGTGCTCAAGCTGGTATATTCAGTCAGAATACTATTTTAGGTGGCGGAAGTGTTAAAGCGAGAGAATTTAAAAGTGTTGGTTACGGTGCTTTTGTTAAAAAACAAATCTTACCAGCTTTAGGTTTACAAGCTGATTTTTTACGTGGTGAAATTAAAACACTAAATGCATCGAGCACAATTGAACAAAAAAATAGTATTAACTGGGCAGGTTCATTAACAGCTGTATTAAACATTGCAAATTTCAGCTTAAATACTGAGAACGCAGTTTTAATTCCTTATATTAAAGCTGGTGCTGGTTATATGTCATCAGATTCGCAGGTTGGTGCTACTCAAGTTTTCCAAGATAGAGAAGGTTGGTATATTCCAACAGGTGTTGGTTTCAAATTTGGCGTTTCCAAAGGCATAAATATCGATTTAGGTTATGATATTAACTTTATAAAATCATCTCCTACTGTTAAAAGTGCTTACTTAGAAAACAGATATTCTTACTCACACGTTGGTTTAGAATTTGCTTTAGGTAGCAAAGATAAGTCGCAATTACAAAATTACAGCGCCATTGCAGATTTACGTAAACAAACTGCAGAGGAAAGTAACGAGTTAAGAAGGGCATTATCTACAGCTGAAGAAAATGCAGCAAGAGATAGAGCGCAGTATGCAAAAGATTTAGCAGATGATGACAATGATGGTGTAGCTAACAAATTCGATAAATGCCCTGGAACTGTTTCAGGTACAGTTGTAGATGGTTCTGGTTGCCCGATTAAAGTTCAACGCGAAGTAATTAAAGAAACAAAAGTTGTTGTTACAGAAGAAGACCGCAAAGTTGTTAGAGATGCAATTTCTAACTTGGAATTCGATTTAGGTAAATCGACAATTCGTTCTAAATCTTACACTACATTAAATAGAGTTGCTAATTTGTTAGTAGAGAAAAACTTTAGCCTAAAATTAGCTGGACATACTGATAATACTGGTGGTAGAGAATTAAACTTACGTTTATCTAAAGAAAGAGCAGAATCTGTTAAAGCTTACTTAGTTTCGCAAGGTGCTAATGCATCGAGAATTGAGGCTACAGGTTATGGTCCAGACCAACCAATTTCTACGAATAAAACTGCAGCCGGTCGTCAAGAAAACCGTCGTGTAGAATTTACATTGTTTTAATCGATAGCTTTAAATAGCATATTAAGCCCCGATGGATTTAATTCATCGGGGCTTTGTTGTGAATTATGGTCTAGATATAAAGGAAATTTAAACGAGTTCAGAATGACGGACCTTCTCATATACATCACGTCTTTGTGAGGTACGAAGCTACTCCTAACTACTACTCAAGGTTTGAATTTGCGACTGGTTTAGATAGTTTATCTTGCTACTAAATGGCGAAAGAGTTTAAAATTAGAGTGCTTTATAAATATTCGAAGCGCAAATACAGTGAAAATTAGGTTAAAGCAGTCCCGCCAATGCTGCAATCTTTTGGCAATAAAACTTACAAAGCCTGTTCATGTTTTTTAAGTACACTTCGTAAGTTTTGCCAAAAGGATTTTCGCTATGTCGGGGCTATTTAACTTCTGGCATAACCTTTTTGAAGGGTTTTTATTGCACAAGCCTTTGTGTTTAAACCCGACATTAACGAACACGAAGCGCAGCGGAGTAAAGTGTTTGGCGGGACTACAGACCGCCATGATAAAGAATCTTTCATTTTCAAATTCGTAGATAATGACTGTATTTATTATGCTTAAAGTTTCTGAATCAAGTTCAGAATGACGAACTGCATTATGAATAACGTGATTGTGAAGCACGAAGCAATCTTTAAAACTATCGCTTTACATTTAATGAGATTAAGAATTGAGTTGAGAATGACATAGTTTTAACCTGCCTTTGTACTTTAAACCCAATATTAAAGAATACGAAGCACAGCGGACTAAACTGTATGGCGGTATTGAAGACCGCAATGAAATAACAATCTTTCATTTCCGAATTGTAAATAATGAATGTTTTTTTGCTTAAACATTCTGGCAAAAGTTAATAATGAAGATAGTTTTAAACTTGAATTGAAGTTTAATACACACAAAAAATGGCAACCAGATAAACTGATTGCCATTTCATATATTTAAAACTCTTAAGAAGTGTAAATATTAGTTTTTAGGTTGCACACGACCTGATTTTCTATCTTCACCTCTACCGATTAAATATCCACCACCGGCACCAACTAAACCACCGATAATTGCACCTCTACCTTTTTTCTTGTCGATTAATGCACCACCAACTGCTCCGGCTGCACCGCCAATAACCGAACCTTTTGCAGCATCACTCCATCCTTGTTTTTTAGCTGTTGGCTGTGTACCGCCGTAAGAACTTGAACTGCTACTAGAATATGAACGGCCGGCGGTAGAACGTTGACCTGCTTTTCTTGCGGCTGCTAGTTCTGCCTGATGTTTGGCTTCTTTTTCAGCTTCGACTTTTGCTGTTTCAGCTCTTTTGAAGCTATCCAATCTTAAACTATCTTTAACAGCTTTTACAGCCATTGCTTTTTCAGCTTCTGCCTGTTTTAATGCAGCTTCTTCTTTTGCTTTATTGTTACAAGCAAATAATACTGAACTACTTAATGCGATTACTACTAATATCTTTTTCATAACATAAATCTTTAAAAATAAACCGTTGGCCACCTAAAGCCGAAGGTCTCATTTGGATGTGTTTTTTAGTTAATTATAGATAGTAAAGAAAAAATGATGCCAAAAAGTTTTAATATTTTGATTTTTTTATTCTAAATCTACATACCAGAAACCTAAAATATCTGATTCACTGGTAGATAAACTACTATCTTGACCTGTACTGAGTGGTTTGCTGTATGTTCTAAAGACTAATTCGCCAATCGTAAAACTGATTTTATTTTTAAACAGTGGCCCATCAAAGGCAAAAGTATGAAACTCTCCATTTTCGCCGCATGAATCTATTTCTGACGGAAGGCTATTAATTAATTCATTATCTAAAACTTTTCCACAGATATATTTTAAATTCTGTTGAGCACAAACTATTATGGTTTTGTATTCTAAGGTTAAAAAATCATCTATTATAATTGAAGAGTTTATACTCCATAAAGGAAATATGGCTTTCATCCCTATTTCAGATAATTTTTCTTCCCTGTATTTCTTTAAATCTTCCAAAAAGATATCTCCGAATATCGAATGTGTAATCCCCTCTGCCTTGAATTTACTCATGTGAGTTTTCATAACATCATCATAGGTTTTCATGTCGGGCATTTCGGGCAAACGGATTTGGTAAAGCGGAATACCGATGCTTTCGGCTTGTTTTATCAATAAAGATTCACGGACGCCATGCATTGAAACCCGATTATACTTTTCGGTTATTGTTGTAACTAAATATTTAATTTCTAGCGAATTATCTTGTAATGCATAATGTAATGCTAGTGTACTGTCCTTTCCTCCACTCCAATTAAATATGCATTGTGTCTTATTCTGCATTCAATAAAATATTCTTTATGTACTGCATTCCGTTTATAGCAGTTTGCTCAATGTTTATAACATTACCATAACGCTTTACATCAGGTGTTTTCGGATCGATAATATATTTTGGTGCATCTCTAGGTACAAAGTCAATTAAACCAGCAGTGGGGTAAACAGCTAAAGAAGTTCCGATAAGCAGGAAAACATCAGCTTGTGCACATATCTCAGCAGCAACTTCTATCATTGGAACTGCTTCACCAAACCATACTACATGCGGCCTAAGTTGAGTACCAAGTTCACAAAGTTCGCCCATTTTAATTTCAGTTCCATTTATAGGATAAGTAAGCGAAGCATTTTTATCTGATTGAGCTTTTGTTATCACACCGTGAAGATGTGTGACTTTAGTTGAACCTGCCCTTTCATGTAAATCATCAATATTCTGTGTGATAATTTCAACATCGAAATCATTTTCCAATTCGGCTAAAATGGTATGCGCTAAATTTGGTTTAGCAGCTAAAACCTGTCTTCGTCTTTGATTATAAAAATCCTGAACCAAATTTGGGTTTCTTTCCCAGGCTTCGGGTGTAGCAACATCGTAAACGTTATAACCTTCCCATAAACCATCCGAATCTCGAAAAGTTCTCAATCCGCTTTCTGCACTAATTCCTGCACCTGTTAGAACAACTAATTTCATAATTAGCTAAAAACTTTTATTTCTGAATAGTTAATAAATTTCTGAGCAATTCTATCATCAGCGGTAAAAATCTCTGGATGAAACATGCAAGATAAAGCCTCAATACCCTCAACTAAAGTTCCGATACTTGGTTGCGTAAACATATCAAAATCGGCGATATACACCTGGTTGTTTTTTACGGCTTCAAGATTATTCCAGCCTGGTTTTGAAGTTAGTAAAGTCATTTCTTCAGCGCTGCGCTTTACATCAAAACCACAAGGTGCAACAACTAAAACTTCCGGGTTATATTTTATGATTTTATCCCATTGGGTAACAAGAGAATCACCGGCAGGATTTGATAACATATCTACACCGCCTGCTGCGGCAACTTGAAAAGGAATCCAATGTCCGCAATTGTAAATGGGTTGAATCCATTCCATTATCATTACCCGTTTTAGTGGTGCTCTATTGGCTCTTATTTTATCTAAAATGGTGTCCGTTTTCTGTTGCAAGCCAGCTAAGTATTTTAAGGCAACTTCCTCTTTATCCATCGCTTTGGCAATTGTTATTGCGCATTCAAAAACATCTTGCAGGTTATTTGGCGAAAGTGGTACAAGTTTAGGCTGCTTGCTTAACTTCATAACAGCCGTTTCGGTACAAACCGTATCGATATTACAAACCTCACATATATCTTGCGTAAATACAATATCTAGTGAAATGCTTTCTAAAAGTTCATCATCAACCCAGTATAAGCTTTTGCCTTGCGCTTTTGAGGCAGAGAAAATTCTATCGATTTCTATACTCGAATAATTTTTGCCCTCTAAAATGCAACGTACAATTTTTGGCATTTCAGCAGCTTCCTTTGGGCATTCGAAAGTAACGCCATGTAGATACTCCTGCAAGCCCATATCGTAAATCATTTTGGTTGCAGCGGGGAGAAAAGAAACAACTTTCATAGAATGAAAAATATATTCGTTAAAATGGATATGTAAGTATGATAAAGATAAAAAAAATCCTCTTTTGATAGGATTCAAAAGAGGATTTATGTATTCGTTTAAAGAATGATTATATTTTTTGTGGTTGTAACTTTAACACCGGATATTTCGCTTTTAGAATTTCAAATGCTCCGAATAAAATCGCACCATAAATAATTGTTCCTTCTAAAAATCTAATTTCAAATGGAATTGCCTTTTCTAAGCAAAGCCAAAAACCTGCTAAATCTTGTGTGTAAGCTGGGTTTCTAAACCAAATCGGGAAATCAGTTACAATCCAGTGGATTAAAACAATTACAAATGTTGAAGTTAGTAAATTAACTACATTCACATTCTTTAATAACACTCTGCCTACTAAAACCATCAATGCAAAGGCAAAATAAACCACATACCAGCCTTCATATAAAAATCCACTGCTGTATTTACTGAAAATGGTGGTTGATAATACAAAATCGCTTAAAAACAAACTTAATAAAGGAAAGGCAAATGCTTTCAGATGGTCCTTAAAGTAAGCACCGCCAAATAATGCAACCGCACCAATTGATGAGAAATTAGCAAATTTTAGTTCATCAGAATTAAAGGTTACCAGTAAACGAAATCCGGTAATTACCAAAATCATTAATAGTAAAATTGCCGTACGTGGATTAAATTTTAAGTGAGCCATGTCGTAGTATAAAGTATTTAGTATCAGGTATCAAGTTTGTATAGCTAGACACCTGATTGCAAAGTTAATTTTTCTTATCGGATATTAAAACTAACACCTGTATTAAAATTGAAACCCATAGCATTATAACCTATGATTTCATTATATTTTTCGTTTAAGATGTTTTTAGCATCAAAGAAAATCTTAACACGTTTGTTTGCCAATGTATATTCTGCATAAGCATTTAATAATTTGTATGCTGGCAAAGTATCAACAGTATATGTAGCAAAATTACCATCCGTACGGTTACCGAAGTAACGATAATTTGCACTAACATATAAATTATTAGTAGCCTGAACACCTGCATTTAAGCCAAAGGTATGTTTTGGTCTGCGGAATAAATAATCGGCAATTGCATTATCAACAAAGTTGAATTCATTTCCTTCAACGTAGCCATAATAACCGTTAAAATTAAACTTACCAAATTTCACAGCCGGCTCTACTTCAAAGCCTTTTGTTTTTTGACTAACCTGATTTACATATCCTGCCGGGAAAGCATAAATAATTGCATCGGTTAAATCACGTTTGTAACCCGCAACTCTTAGGCTAAATTTATCATCAGCAAAACTGAAATTAACACCAGCTTCGTAGTTTTGAGATTTCTCCGGTTTCAAATCTAAATTGGCACCAAACTGCCCGAACAACATATTTAAAGTAGGGATTTTAAATGCAGTTGAAACCGTACCAAATAATTTAATTTCCTTAATGATGTTGATGGCTGGCGTTACCGAATAAGTATAGTTTTCGCCATACTGTTCGTGTTTGTTATAACGACCACCAACTTCTAAATTGAAAATACTTAAATCATGCAATAACACAGAAGTGTAAGCTGCAAAAATATTTGCATTCGGACTAGCTGTACCAGATTTTAGCTTCATGTTTCTGTTATCCAAGCCAACCAATAAATCAACCTTGTCGCCAAGTTTTTGATTGTAAAACAAATCAACAATATTGATTTTTCCTTGAGAAAAGCTTGGGAAGCTGCTGTGTGCATCATTAGATGTACTTTCGTAACTATAATTCAAGGTTACTTTACCAGTTCCAAATTCATACTTAGCATTTGTTCCGACTGCAACGTTTTTTAAAATTGAATAATTACCGGCATCAACGAAAGCACCACCATCAAAGCTATAATTGCCATAATAATATCTTACAAATGGATTCACTGTAAAGTTTTTATCTAACTGAATTCCAAAATTTGCATTTACAGCTCCCGTTCTAAAACCATCTTTATCAAATTCAGTATTATTTCCGACTGGATTTGCAGCTTCAGAAATACCATTTGTTTTGTGTTGAGTATAGTTAATGTTGTAATTGAATCCTTCTACACCGCCATTTAAACCTATCGTACCTTTGTAAGTTTCGTAAGTTCCGGCAGTTGCAACACCATAAATGGTATTACCTTTTGGCCCGCCTTTTTTAGTAATGATGTTAATTACACCCGCAACAGCATCAGATCCATAAATAGTAGATTGACCGCCTCTTAATATCTCAATATGGTCAATTTGGTCGATAGATATTAAACGTAAGTCGAAAGCACCACCATTTCCTGATGGGTCATTTTGTACAATTCCATCAATTAAAACAACTGCATATGAACTTCCGGCTCCACGGAAAAATACCGATTTATTTAAACCTGGGTTACTACTTGAACCCGCTACAATAATTCCGGCTTGCTCGCTAATTAATTCTGGTAAGGATTTACCATGACTTTGCTCTAAAGTTTCTTTTGAAATGATGGTAACAACTTTACCAGTTTGCGACTGCTTTTGGTCGTTCTTAGTCGCAGTAATTACAACATCTTTAAGTTGCAAACTGTCTTGTGCATTAGCCGATTGACTAACTGTTAACTGAGCAAACCCCAGGCCTGCCGCAATTAAAATTCTTTTTTTGTTCATTTGATTGTGAGTTTTGCCCACAGCCAACAGATTAGGAAAGGAAATGAAAATACGAAAACGTTTAGTACCTCAATCCTAGCTTCAATCCCCGAAAGCTATGAAATTATTCGCTTAAGGCAGGTCTTCTGACTTACTCCAGTTTCTTCAACCTTCCCGAATTATAATCAGTGGTTATTAGAATGAAAAAACGTTACAGAGCTTACAGCTGCGGGACAGTTGCAGAATTACACTGCATTCCCTTTTAATCCCGATTGTAAGATCGGGAACCAAAAGCGCTGCAAAAGTAGTAAAATAATGTAACTTGTAAAATGGATGATGGAAAATGGCATTTACTATACAAAAAGTTAACTTTATTATTCAAATTCAAACTATGAAAGCAATCTTTACATCACTCCTTTTGTTAATTTATACATCAAGCATGGGTCAAAAAATAGATACGGTTTTTCTTGAGAAATTAATGAGTACCAAGCCGGAGCTTTTCAGTAGTGTTTTAAATCATCCGGATAAAAATCAAGTACAGATTTTATATACTCAAATTAATCGAGATGTAAATAATAAGCCAAGTTTCAAAAGTTTTAGTTACAATCTTGATGCCCACCATTACTTTTATCCCGCAAGCACAGTAAAGTTAGCTGCTGTAATTTTTGCATTGGAGAAAGTAAATCGATTAAAAAGTACTGGTTTATCTGCGAAAAGTTCAATGATCACAGATAGCGCATTTAAAGATCAAACAAAAGTTGTAAATGATACTACAGCTAAAAATGGTCTTCCAAGTATCGAACACTACATCAAAAAGATTTTATTAACCAGCGATAACGATGCATTTAATCGTTTATTCGAATTTATTGGTCGGGCCGAAATTAATGAGAAACTAAAGAAAAATGGTTTACTAAATAGTAGAATCTTAAATCGCTTGGCCATTGGCGATGCCGGAGAAAGCGCTAAGCATACCAATCCAATCAAATTTTTCAATGGAACTAAATTAGTTTACACTCAGGATGCTCAGTATGATGCCAAAGAATACGATTTAAAATTAACCAATACCGTAATGGGAAAAGGTTATTTGGATAGTGCCGATAAATTGGTAAACAAGCCCTTTAGCTTAGCAAACAAAAATGCCTTTGCCATTGAAGACCAACAGATGTTGATGAAAAAACTAATGTTCCCGGAAGCTTTTCCGGTAAAGGAGCGTTATAACTTAACTGCTGAAGATTACAAATTGATTTATACTTACATGAGTAAGTTTCCTACAGAAAGTGATTTCCCTAAGTATGAGGCAAAGGAATTTTGGCCAACTTATGCAAAGATGCTTTATTATGGTCGCGAACAAAATGCTGATTTAAATTCAAACATTAGAATATTCAATAAATATGGTGATAGTTATGGCTTCATTATAGATAATGCCTACCTCGTTGATTACAAAAACGGAATAGAGTTTTTATTAACGGCTGTTGTCCAAAGTAATGAAGATGGAATTTATAACGACAATAAATATGAATATGAAACCCTTTGCTTTCCTTTTATGAAGCATTTAGGTAGAATCATTTATGAGGAAGAATTAAAAAGAAAGAAGAATAACAAGCCAAATTTGGAAAAATTCAGGATGGTTTATAAATAGTTTTGTATTTGAAACTGATTTTATAACTTTAATTCAAATCGTCCCTTATAAATAATTATAAAAATTAATTAAAAATTAGAAATGGGAAAATTTGTAATCAGTACAAGAAAAAACGGTGAATTTCAGTTTAATCTAAATGCCAGCAACGGGCAAACTATTTTAAGCAGCGAAGGTTATGTAGCAAAATTAAGCTGTGAAAACGGAATCGAATCTGTAAGAAAAAATTCACAGGATGATTCAAAATTCGAAAAGAAAACATCGACAAATGGCAAGGCTTACTTTAACTTAAAGGCAACAAATGGCCAAATTATTGGCTCCAGCCAAATGTATGAAAGCGAAGCTTCGAGAGATAATGGCATAGCTTCGGTAAAAAGCAACGCACCCGATGCCTCAATTGATGACCAAACACTTTAAACAAAAAAAGTCCTGATTTGCATCAGGACTTTTTTCAAATATGATTATCGCCTAAGCGAAAATTTCTATTTTACTGCATCGATTACAGCTTTGAAAGCTTCTGGGTGATTCATTGCTAAATCAGCCAATACTTTACGGTTTAAACCGATTTCTTTTGAAGCAAGTTTACCGATTAATTGAGAGTAAGAAATACCGTGCTGACGAGCACCTGCATTAATACGTTGGATCCATAATCCGCGGAATTCTCTTTTCTTAACTTTACGGTCACGGTATGCATATTGCAAACCTTTTTCTACTGTGTTTTTGGCAACAGTATAAACCTTACTTCTTGCTCCCCAGTAACCTTTTGCAAGGTTAAGGATTTTTTTTCTTCTTCTTCTCGAAGCTACTGCGTTTACCGAACGTGGCATGTTGTTGTTGTTTTTTGGTAAGCGGCGTTCCGTTTATTGGAAACTTTAATGCCTGATACCTGGTGAATTAATAAATTACTTTCCGATACAAAGCATACGTTTAACGTTACCAGTATCTGCTGCTGTTACCATGCTAGCGTTTCCTAGTGCACGTTTACGTTTAGTGCTCATCTTTGTTAAGATGTGACTTTTGTATGCGTTGTTTCTTTTGATTTTACCTGTTCCAGTAAGCGAAAAACGCTTTTTAGCACTGGAATTGGTTTTCATTTTTGGCATAACCTGTTTTTTAATTTATAAACCTATTTTTATTTTTTTGCTACTTTAGGCGCAACCGTTAGGAACATACGTTTACCTTCTAATTTAGGTAATAACTCTACTTTTCCTACATCTTCCAAAGCCTGGGCAAATTTTAATAATAAAATTTCTCCCTGCTCTTTGTAAACGATTGCTCTACCTTTAAAATGCACATAAGCTCTAACTTTCTCTCCGTTCTCTAAAAAGCTTACTGCGTGTTTTAATTTAAATTGAAAATCGTGGTCGTTTGTATTTGGACCAAAACGAATTTCCTTAATAACCGTTTGCTTAGCGTTTGCTTTAATCTCTTTCTGTTTCTTCTTCTGCTCGTAAACAAACTTGCTATAATCAATAATTCTACAAACCGGAGGAACTGCATTTGGAGAAATTTCTACCAAATCTAATTCCAGTTCATCAGCAAGTGCCAAAGCTTTAGCCAAAGGATAAATCCCCGGTTCAACATTATCGCCAGCTAAACGCACTTCGGGCGATTTTATATACTGATTGATGTTATGTTCTGCTTCTTTTTTCTTAAAAGGTGGACGTGGTCCCCTGTTAAATCCTGGTCTTCCTAATGCCAATATTGTATAATGTTAATTTTTATTTAAACTGTTATTTCTTTTAATAATAAGCCGCTGAACTCTTCCAACGTCATTTCTCCTAAATCTCCCTCTCCATGTTTTCTGATTGAAACTTTACCTTCAGCCATTTCTTTCTCACCAATGATGAGCATGTAAGGGATTTTTTTAACCTCCGCATCGCGGATTTTGCGACCGATTTTCTCATCCCGAAAGTCAATCAGCCCGCGAATATCGGAATTATTTAATTCATCTAAAACTTTTTTTGCATATTCTTCATATTTTTCTGAAATAGGAAGAATAATAAATTGCTCCGGACTTAACCACAAAGGGAAGTTTCCGGCACAATGTTCTATCAAAACAGCAATAAAACGTTCCAATGAACCAAATGGTGCACGGTGAATCATCACAGGTCTGTGTTTTTGATTATCGCTACCAGTATATTCCAATTCAAAACGTTCTGGTAAATTATAATCAACCTGGATTGTACCCAATTGCCATTTTCTACCCAAGGCATCTTTGACCATAAAATCCAGCTTCGGGCCATAAAAAGCCGCCTCGCCATATTCTACAACTGTATTTAAACCTTTCTCAGCAGCAGCCTCGATAATTGCATTTTCAGAAAGCTTCCAGTTTTCATCCGAACCGATATATTTAGCTTTATTATCTGGATCTCTTAACGAAATTTGAGCAGTATAGTTTTCGAAACCTAAAGATTTAAATACATAAAGCACTAAATCTATAACTTTTTTAAACTCATCTTTAACCTGCTCTGGCATACAGAACAAGTGCGCATCATCTTGAGTAAAACCACGCACACGTGTTAAACCATGCAATTCGCCACTTTGTTCGTAACGATAAACAGTTCCAAACTCTGCGAAACGAACCGGCAAATCTTTGTAAGAACGTGGTTTTGTTTTATAAATTTCGCAATGGTGCGGGCAGTTCATCGGTTTTAAGAAGAACTCCTCTCCTTCTTGCGGCGTTTTTATCGGTTGAAATGAATCCTTACCATATTTTTCCCAGTGACCAGAAGTTACATACAAATTCTTATGACCAATATGCGGGGTAACCACTTGCTCGTAACCTGCTTTTGCTTGTGCTTTAGTTAGGAAATTTACCAAACGTTCACGTAAAGCTGTTCCTTTAGGCAACCATAAAGGCAAACCCATTCCAACTTTTTCAGAAAAAGCAAATAACTCTAATTCTTTTCCAAGCTTACGGTGATCACGTTTTTTAGCTTCTTCAATCATTGCCAGATATTCAGTAAGCTCGCTTGCTTTTGGAAAAGTTACACCGTAAATACGAGTTAACTGTTTTTTAGTTTCATCACCCCTCCAATATGCGCCTGCCACATTCATCAGTTTTACTGCTTTTACAAAACCAGTATTTGGAATGTGCGGACCGCGACATAAATCGGTAAATTGACCTTGAGTATAAAAAGTAATTTTCCCATCTTCCAAACCATCAATTAAATCAAGTTTGTACTCATCGCCTTTTTCTGTAAAATATTTTATTGCATCAGCTTTGCTAACACTTTCACGAGTAAAAGTTTCTTTCTGCTTAGCTAATTCAATCATTTTGGTTTCGATGGCTTTAAAATCATCCGAAGAAAATTCTTTATCGCCGAAATCTACATCGTAATAAAAACCAGTTTCAATTGCCGGACCAATACCGAATTTTGTACCCGGATAAAGCGCTTCTAAAGCCTCGGCCATTAAATGCGCTGATGAGTGCCAGAAAGTAGTTTTGCCCTCAGCATCATTCCAGGTTAACAATTTAACAGAAGAATCTGCTTCAATTGGACGAGTTGAATCCCAAACTTCGCCGTTAACTTCGGCAGCTAAAACGTTTCTTGCTAATCCTTCGGAAATTGATAATGCAATTTGATGGGCAGATGTGCCCTTTTCGTACTGACGAACGGAGCCGTCAGGTAATGTAATATTAATCATCTACAACTATGATTTTGTTCCTCATCAATCAGAAATATTGGAACGGTTTAAAAATAATGTTATTTCTAAATCACTTACTACGTGATTTTATTTGCTGCAAAGATGCTGTTTTTTCATCAGAAATGCAAGTTTGACCATTTTAATGACACGAAATCAGGCTGAAATTTAATCTTGTCAAACTTTGTTTTACATCCACTTATTTTGTAGATATTTACGAAGCGGAACATCAACAAATCTCATGATCAAGCATGAAAACAATATCAATACAATAAGATAAATTGGTACGGTAACTTTGAGTACCGACATTTCTGGTTTTGCTGTCATAAAATATGTTAGAAAGACCCAAATAAATGGATAGTGCGTCATGTATAATGGATAAGAAATCTCTCCGGAAAGCTTACAAAGCTTTTGTAATCTAGGCTTCACGGTTGCTCCGGCACCAAGCGCAACCAAAACAGGGAAATAAATTAATACAATTAATGGCTCTGTTAGCCAGTTATATTTATCATCAAAAGGAACAATAAAAGCCAAAAGTAGTAATGCTGATAAACCAAGAAAGCCTAAATTATTCTTGATTGCCCACTTAGAACGATAAACCAACATCCCAACTAAAAACGAATAAAAAACGCGTACGCCACCATCCCAAAATGTTGGGCCACTCCAACCGCCCATTAAATTGGTTGATTTAAAAGCAATGAAACAAATTAACGCAGCAGCGATAAAAGTAAAAATCTGTAAGGTATTGCGACTCAATCTGTACAAAACGAATACATAAAAAATATTTGCAACATACTCCCAAAATAGCGACCAAGCTGGTGCATTTAAATTGAATAAGTTGAAATAACGCTCAGGCATTAAAGGATAAGGAATAACAAATGCCGATGCTAAAAACATCAGAAACGTTTTACCAAAACCATAAGTAGAATAAAAATCACTAAAAGGATCTATTAAAAATGTCATTAACCCTAAAACCGAACCAATTACAACTAGTGGATGTAATCTGATTAACCTCAGTTTTATAAACTGCCATACACCAATTTGTTCTATTCTACTATCATAAGCATATGCAATAACAAAGCCTGATAGGCAAAAGAAAAAATCGACTGCCATAAAACTGTGCGCAATAAGGTTTTCTTTTGGAAGAAATATTATCTCTATGAAATGAAATAATACCACCGATATGGCGGCAATGCCCCTTAATCCATCTAAAATCTCGAAATGCTTTTTTGTTTTTAGTAATGAATTATCGTTTTGCATTTGGCTATGGCTAAAAATTTTGTTCAATAATAATCATTTTGTATTTGAGGCGAAAATCTGAAGATGTATTGATTAAGTGTAACCAAAAATATACTTTGAATTTATGATAAATTTCAATAAAAAAGCCTGCTCAAAATATAAATTGAGCAGGCTCTACTTTTTTTTTTTATGGTCCTGTTTTAGTTAACCATAATTACTCTTTGTCCGCCAGCGCCGCCAGGTCTATTATTTCCGTTTCCTCTGAAACGTTTCATCATGTTTTCCATTTTAACTTTATATTCTGCATCAGTAATTGGGGTTGCCTTTTTAGGTGCTGTAACATCTTTACTGCTAACATTTCTATATTCGATACTTTTGGCAATCGTACTATTTCCTCTTCCTTCGATAGCCAAAACAGTTCCTTCCGTCCACATATTTGGGTTTGGAGAAAAATCAAATCCTAAATCTTTTGTATACCAAATGTGTGTTTCTTCAGTAACATCTTTATCCATATCCAATATTTTAACTGAACGTGTAGATTTCACGATAACCTCATTACAGGTTAAACCTAAAATTTGTTTAGTTGCATCAGTTTTAACCACCTCAATTTTTGGTGGAACAACTGGTTTTGGTTTACTTGTATCGTTTGGATTATTTCTACCCATTCCCATTCCGCCAAATGTACCGATTGGACCCGAAGTATTTAGTTTTAAGCTGCTTGGCATAACATAAGTCGTATCACTTAAATCGAAAACTTCAACCAATTTCTTATCGGCAAAAGTGTAATAATATTCTCTATTGCCACCTGCACCTCCAAAACCTCTCATCATACGGCCCATTCCACCGCCGCCACCTCCAGCACCATTACTATCTTCGGTTTCTTCAACCGGCATATAACTTGCATTGGTTGCATTAAATAATAATTCGAAATTTGATTTACTTGTTGATGGCATTCTTGCAGCCATTTGTTCAGGAATTTTAACGCCACTTGCAGCCATCATCGCAGCCGGGTCTATCGTAGTTTCAAACTGTATTGCTCCAGAAGTTTTCTTTTGTGCATTTGCTACTGATGCAAAAGTTAAAACGCCTAATAAAGCGAAGATTGCTCTTTTCATTTTGTTATGTTTTGTTTGTTAGATATAAAACTTAAAGAAAGGTTTAACAAAGTTATTTCAATTTAACTTAAAGCTTGTTAAAAAGTGTTAAACACTTAGAAATCAGAGGTAATAATATTGTTAATATTCAGTGCTTTCTAACCAACCATTACACAAAACATCAGCAATATGCATGGTTTTGATGGGTAAATTATTTTTTTCGATGTAACCTTGAAGATGTAACAAGCAAGATAAATCTGTAGAAATAATATAGTCAGCTTGTTGGGCAAGCGCATGATTAACTTTTTGTTCTGCCATTGCAGAGGAAATAGCATCGAATTTTACGGCAAATGTGCCCCCAAATCCACAGCACATATCATTATCCGGCAATTCTAGCATCTCCAAACCATGTACTTTTGATAAAAGCTGACGAGGTTCATCTTTAATTTTACATTCACGTAAAGCACTGCAAGAATCGTGATAAACGGCTTTACCTTCTAATTCTGCACCGAAATAATCTTTTTTAGCTACATTGATTAGAAAATCAGACAGTTCCCAAATATTTGATTGTAAGCTGCGACATTTGTTATGAACGATTGTATTGGTAAATAAATCATTAAAACCACCTTTTACCATACCCACGCAAGATGCCGAAGGTGCAACAACATAAGTGTTTTCGGTAAAATCGTTTAAAAATTTAGTACCAACTTCTTTAGCTTCGTCCCAATAACCAGCGTTGTATGCAGGTTGACCGCAACAGGTTTGCTTTGAATTGTATTCGACATTGCAGCCTGATTTTTCTAATAATCTTAAAGTATTAAATGCGGTTTCAGGATATAATTGGTCTACAAAACAGGGAACAAACAATTCTACTTTCATCTATTATAATTACGATTCGAGCTACAAACTTACAATTTTACTTTTCTTTGCGCTCGATTTTCCTCAAGATTACTAAAAAGATTAAGCCAACAATAAAAAATGATGCCAAAGCAATGATGGATTGGCGCATATTGTGCGTGATTCCTTCTATAAAAGCAAAGCTGAATAAACCTATGACAATTGCTAATTTCTCTGTTGCATCGTAAAAACTGAAGAAAGATGCAGTATCTGTAGTATTTTCAGGAATATGTTTTGAATAAGTAGACCGAGAAAGTGACTGGATTCCACCCATAATTAAGCCTACTATTGCTGCCAACCCATAAAACTGATATTCTGTAGTAATAGAATAACCGTAAATGCAACAAGCTATCCAAACTAAAACCACAAGAATTAACACATTGATGTTACCCCATTTCTTTGCCAAAAGCGACATTAACCAAGCACCTAAAATTGCAACCAACTGAATAATTAAAATTACTGCAATTAAACTACCCGATTCTAATTTTAAAACTTTAGCACCAAAACCTGCAGCTGCAAGCATAATGGTTTGAACACCCATTGAGTAAAAGAAAAAGGCAAACAGATATGTTTTTAAAAAACTAATTCGTTTTAGCTGTTGCCAAACTTTTGCAAACTCGCCAAAACTACTTTTAACAATGCCCTTACCAACAGATGCCGGGTTTGGTATATCTTTTGGCAATGCTTTAAAAGGAATTTGAGCAAATAACAGCCACCAAATACCTACAAGTAAAAATGATATTTGTGCAGGTAATGATTTGTCAGTAATGCCAAAAAGCTCGGGTTTCAAAACAAATACGAAGCAAATTAACTGTAAAATTACGCTACCAACATAGCCGTATGAAAATCCTTGTGCACTTACTTTGTCCTGATTTTCGGTTGAAGCAATTATTGGTAAATAAGAATTATTAAACATAACACCGCCAACATAGCCCATTGCGGCTAAAACAAAGCATATTAGTCCAGCTTCTAAAGTCTCAAGCTTAAAAAAAAACAAACCCATGCAAGCAATTGAACCTACATATGTAAACAGTTTCATAAAGAATTTCTTTTTACCCTTTGCATCAGCATAAGAAGATAAAATTGGCAAAAGCACAACCATTATCAAATAAGCAAAAGCCAACGCATAGTTTGATAAAACAGTATTGATAAACGTTTTTCCGAAGAATGTAACCTCATCGCCATGCGCTTCGGTTGTGGTTACCGCTACATAATAAACAGGGAAAATTGTTGAAGTTATCACTAAGTTGTAGGCAGAATTTGCCCAGTCGAAGAAAGCCCATGAACGAATGGTTTTCTTATTATCTTTTTTTATCATTTGAATTTTCGCTTCGCGGATGATTACACTGATTGTTTGATTGTAATGATTTTACAGCTAAAGATAATACTTCTTTCCGTCAGTTTTAATCTTGCCGGCATCTAATAATTCGCGAATGGTATCGATACGCTCATTTTCAGAACCATTTTTTATGTTGATAACCAAATCATCTAAAATTAAGGCTTGTTGTTGAAGTAAGGAAACAATTTCAAATTCAATTTCATCGTTTAATTGCACCTCATTTTCTAGTCTTTTTTCTGCCAGACAAATATCACAAACACCGCATTTTGTAGTATTGTGTTCATCAAAATAATTAAGTAATTGTACGCTTCTGCAAATATTGGATGATGCATAACTAACCACAGCATTTATTTGTCTAAGCAGAATTTCCTTCCGAAGCTCTAAATATTTTACGTCTACATCGAAATGGTGCATATCAACCCTTGCTCTTATGTATTGCAATTGTGGCTGGTCTGTTTGTTGTATGTAAGTAAGCATTTCCATCGACTGTAATTTATCCAGAAATACTATAATTTCTTTATAAGATAATCCCGTTTTTTTTGCTAAATCTGATTCATTTATTTTAACAAAACCATCAAAAGCACCGCCGTAAGAACGTAAAATGGTTTTAATAATTCCATCATAAGCCTTGTTTTCAATCTGAAAACGGTACACATCTTCATGGCCGACAGTAAACATTAACCTTGATGGTAAGAAAACACTTTCTGAAAGAATCACATAACCATCGTGCTCTAAAAATTTTAATGCAGAAATTGTTTTTAAAACGCTAAAATTAAATCGTTTACAGAAATCAGCTATATCAAAAGTAAAAGTCAAGCCCTCACCTGCACCAAAAGCCAATTGAAAATAATTTCCTAAATAATGATAAACTTTTCTAATTTCATCCGGAGAAGGAAAGCTGTTTACATATCTGGTTTCCAAGCTTAAAATATCCGATTGATTGGCTAATAAAACAGCATAACTTCGATTTTCATCGCGTCCGGCTCTACCCGCTTCCTGATAGTAGGCTTCTAAACTTTCAGGCAAATCTAAATGAACCACAAATCGAACATCCGCTTTATCAATCCCCATTCCGAAAGCATTTGTTGCCACCATTATCCTGGTCTTGTTTAGCTTCCAGTCTTCTTGTTTTTGAAAACGAACATCACGCTCTAAACCGGCATGATAGAAATCGGCCTTGATTTGGTTTCTGTTTATGAAATTTGAAACCTCTGCAGTTTCTCGTCTGTTTCGAACATATACTAAACCAGTGCCTTTAACCTTTCTACAAATGTCAATTAGCTTTTTATATTTATCTTCCTTATTAAAAACAACATAGCTTAAATTATCTCGAGCAAAGCTTTTAATAAAAACTTCAGGGTTTTTCATCTCAAGCTTTTCGATGATGTCATGTCTAACAAAATCTGTAGCGGTGGCCGTGAGTGCTAAAACAGGTACATCAGGATGAATTTCCCTGAGCTTGGCAATTTGCTGGTATGGTGGACGAAAATCGTAACCCCACTGCGAAATACAATGCGCTTCATCAACAGCAATTAAATTAACATTCATGTAAGAAATTCGAACACGAACCAAATCTGATAATAATCTTTCTGGCGATAAATAGAGGAATTTTATCTTTCCATAAATGCAATTATCCAAAAGAATATCGATTTCCCGTTTGCCCATTCCTGCATAAATGGCAATGGCCTCAATCCCTTTCGACTTCAGGTTTTCTACCTGATCTTTCATTAAGGCAATTAATGGCGAAACCACGATACAGATTCCTTCTTTTACCAATGCAGGAACCTGGAAGCAAATAGATTTACCACCGCCAGTTGGCAATAAAGCCAAACTATCATTTCCTTCTAAAACAGAAGTAATAATATCTTGCTGCAAGGGTCTGAAAGCTTGATGTCCCCAATATTTTTGTAAAATCTCTATTGCTGTCATAAATCGGCGGTATCAAAACTATAAAAAAGCTTGTTATATTACTAAATTGCGCCACAATTAATCCAAAACTTTAATGAAAAAACTCTACTTTCTATCGGCACTCTCGCTCCTATTTTTTACTTCAAACGCACAGGAAAAGAAATGGGATGTAGAAAAATACATGGGAACAACCAAAAACTTCACCTTAAATACAGATGAAGGAACCTGGATGAATCTGGATGTAAGTCCAGATGGTCAGGAAATTGTTTTTGATTTACTGGGTGATATTTATACCATGCCAATTGCAGGCGGACAGGCTAAATTAATTAGTGGCGGTATCGCTTACGATGTACAACCTCGTTTTAGCCCTAACGGAAAGTATATTTCTTACACGAGCGATAAAAATGGTGGTGATAATATTTGGATTATGAGCCGCGATGGTTCGAATAAAAAGCAAGTTACCAAAGAAAGCTTTAGGCTTTTGAATAATGCAACATGGATGCCCAATAGTGAATATATTGTGGCTAGAAAACACTTTACAGCAGGTCGTTCTCTAGGTGCAGGCGAAATGTGGATGTATAATATTAATGGCGGTGACGGTGTTCAGTTAACGAAACGCAAAAACGACCAGCAAGATGCAGGAGAACCAAACGTTTCGCCCGATGGCAGATTTGTTTATTTTAGCGAGGATGTTACGCCAGGACCAAATTTTGAATACAGTAAAGACCCAAATGGAACGATTTATGCCATTCGTCAGCTGGATTTAACAACTGGTAAATTAACAACGCTAATTAACGAACAAGGTGGAGCTTGCCGTCCGCAAGTTTCTCCTGATGGAAATTTAATTGCCTTTGTAAAACGTGTTCGCTTAAAATCTACTTTGTATGTTCAAAATATAAAAACAGGCGAAGAGTGGCCTGTTAACGAAGATTTATCTCACGACCAACAAGAAACGTGGGCTATTTTTGGTGTTTATCCAAACTTTGCCTGGACGCCCGATAGCAAGAGTTTGGTGTTTTATGCGAAAGGAAAAATCAGAAAAACCGAATTGGCTACATTAATCACTTCGACCATTCCTTTCCAAGCAAATACAGTTCAAACCGTACAGCAAGCTTTACATTTCGAACAAAATGTTTTTAGCAATGATTTTTCGGCTAAAATGCTTCGCCAGTTAACAACATCACCTGATGGCAAAACAATCGTTTTTAACGCTGCAGGTTATTTATATAAGCAAGAATTGCCAAACGGAACACCAGAAAGATTAACAAGTGGTTTGGATTTCGAGTTTGAACCAAACTTTAGTCCGGATGGAAAGTACGTAATTTACACCAGTTGGAGCGATGAACTTCGCGGAGCGATTAAAAGAACAGATTTAAAATCGGGCAAAACGATAACGCTGAGTGATGAAAAGGGCTTTTATTATTCACCGCAGTATTCTACCAAAGGTGATAAAATCGTTTTCAGAAAAGGAAGTGGAAATGATGTTTTAGGCTATAATTACGGTCGCGGAACCGGTATTTTTATCATTGCTGCAAATGGTGGTGCTAAAACATTGGTTTCTGAAAATGGAATTAAACCATCTTTCAATAATACTGATACCAGAATTTATTTTCAAAGTTTTGCTGAAGGAAAAAAGGCTTTGAAAAGTATTGATTTGAATGGAGCGAATGAAAGAACTCACTTTACTTCTCAATATGCAAATCAATTTGTTGTTAGTCCTGATAATAAATGGCTGGCCTTTAACGAGTTGTTTAATGTCTACATCACGCCGATGATCAATGTTGGTGTGGCGCAAGATGCATCTGCAGGAAACAAAGCAATTCCTGTAGCTAAAGTTACAACCAATGGCGGTACATATATGCAATGGAGCGCAGATAGTAAAAATTTACATTGGACTTTAGGACCAAAATATTTTACCATTGATGTAAATAGTGCTTTCAATTTTGATGGTACAACTCCAAAAACACAAGCTTCATCAATTGATATCAATCTAACTTTAAAATCTGATGCGCCAACTGGAATTGTAGCATTAAAAGGTGCAAGAATAATTTCAATGAAAGGCGATGAAGTTATTGAGAATGGAACCATCTTAACGGATGGAAATAAAATTACGGCAATTGGAAAAGCTGATGCGGTTACAATTCCTGCAAATGCAAAAATTATCGATGTAACCGGCAAAACCATTATCCCTGGGATTGTTGATGTGCATGCACATTTACGCACCAGTCCGGATGGAATTACGCCACAAAGTGATTGGAGTTATCTGGCTAATCTGGCCTTTGGGGTTACCACTGCTCACGACCCATCGAGCAATACGGAAATGGTTTTTAGTCAAAGTGAAATGCTTAAAGCTGGCCGAATGATTGGACCAAGGGTTTATTCAACTGGTGGAATTTTGTACGGTGCCGATGGCGATTTCAAGGTTGTGATTAACAGCTTAGATGATGCCTTGGCAAACCTAAAACGCCTAAAAGCTGTAGGTGCATTTTCAGTAAAATCATACAATCAACCTCGTAGAGAACAACGCCAGCAAATTTTAGAGGCTGCCCGTCAATTAAAAATGGAAGTGGTTCCGGAAGGTGGTTCCACATTTTTTCACAATATGAATATGGTTGCTGATGGACACACCGGAATTGAACACAGCATCCCGGTTTTACCAGTTTATAAAGATGTAACCACGCTTTGGAACAATACCACTGTTGGTTACACACCAACTTTAATTGTTGCTTATGGCGGTCAGTGGGGCGAAAATTATTGGTATGATAGAACTAATGTTTGGGAAAACGAAAAGTTAATGACGTATACACCTCGTTCGATTATTGATTCGAGAGCAAGACGTAGAACAACTTCAGAATATAGCGATTACAATCATATCGACATTGCAAAAGCAACTAAACAAATTGCTGATGGTGGCACAAAAGTTAACCTTGGCGCACACGGACAAATTCAAGGTTTGGGCGCACATTGGGAATTGTGGATGTTTGTACAAGGTGGATTTTCACCCTTACAAGCCATAAGAAATGCAACTTTAAATGGTGCACATTATTTAGGAATGGATAAAGAAATTGGTTCGTTAGAAGTTGGAAAATTAGCGGATATGGTTATTATGGATGCAAACCCTTTGGATGATATCCGTAATTCAGAGAAGATTAAATATGTAATGATTAATGGGCGTTTATACGATAGCGCAACGATGAATGAGATTGGAAGCCGAGACAAACTTCGTGGAAAATTATGGTTCGAAAATGCAAAAGGCACAGGTTACATTATTCCAAATGGAGAATCAGAAACCTGGACTTATACCGTTCCGCATTGCGATTAGGTTTTAACATTGGAAAGAACTTAAGATTCATTTAGGACAATAAGCTTAAATGAATCTTAAATTTCTTGAAAGGTTAATTTTAGCCACTCATACTCGCTTAAAGTACTCCAATTTATACATTATGGATACCAAGATTAAGCTAATAATACAGCTGCAGGGATACCTAATTTTTGATGAAACAACTTTGCAATGCGTAAGGTAAGTGGCTTTTTACCATTTAGCAAAGCAGAAACATAACCCTTACTTCCTATCAAATCAACTAAATCTTTGTTGATTAAACCTTTTTCTTCCATCTTTAATTTCACAACCTCTAATGGGTCGGGGAATGGAATTACATAATGCAAATCTTCATATTGTTTAATAAGCAATAATGCAATTTGTAGTTTTTGTCCATCTTTGCTATCAGGATGTACAGATAAATCAAATTGCTCATCAACCCAATTTAATAGATTATGATATTCCTTTTCTGTATTAATTATTTGTAAATCCATCTTTATGATTTAAATTTTACTGTAGCCACATCAATTTCATCATATTCTTTATGGGTGCCGAACCATTTTATCTGGATGGTTTTATATAGAAAAACAATCCTTATAACTAATCTATACTTATTGCCCATAATATTTATAACTACCCTGTCATCACCAACTAAACTGGCATTGCCATAAATGCTTTTTAGTTCCTGAAAATTCTTAAAGCTTGTAGTTAAAAATTCATAATACCATTCGAAAAGCGCATTTTTAGCTTTCGGATAGATTTTACTGTAATCCAAAAGGGTTTTTCTGTTAATGATATTAAACATATAATAGTTTTCTATTAGAAAACAAATATACAAAGTTCTCTGGTGGAAAACAATTTTCAAATTACAACACCAACAATCCAAACTCTCTCAAAGTGTTAATCGGTTTCGAATACCAGAATAATTCAAAGTTTTCCATATCCTTTTCAAAATCAGTTTTTACTTCTTGAAATGAATAAATTTTATCTCCAGAAACTTTTATTTTATCTAGAATGGAAACCAACCATTCTCCTTCGGTTTTGCTGGTCTGAACGGTAAAGCTTTCTTTTTTATCATGAAAAGTTAGTGAAGCCATTTCCCAGGAATTGCCTTTTTTAGTTTTAGTAAAAAAATCAGCATTAGGTTTGCTACCTAACCAAACCACCTTTGCAGTAGGTTTTGTGTTGAAGTTATTATCTTCATTTATGGCTTTCTCAATAAAATCAGAGGGTATTTTTGTTCGTGGAATTTTAAAATCGAACCAATCTTGCAAGTCATAATCAAAGCAAATTCCATGCATAAAGTTGAAAAGCGATTTCTTCAATCCGAAGCTAAATTTGTTGTGGTCGATGCCAGTTTTATCCGTGTAATTAATGTCGTTATTCGCAAAAGTTCCAATCACTTCTGTTTCCTTAACCACGCCAAATTTTTCAGGATACATGCCTACAGGACTATGCGCTGTCATGGCAAACTGATGCCAAAAACCAGATTGCAAAATCCCAGCTTCAAATAATTGGCGAACCATTTCCAAACTATCAACCGTTTCCTGAACCGTTTGCGTTGGGTAACCGTACATCAAATAGGCATGCACCATGATGCCCGCTTCGGTAAAATTTCGAGTTACTCTTGCAACTTGTTCAACCGTTACGCCTTTGTCTATCAGTTTCAATAACCTATCAGATGCCACTTCTAGACCACCAGAAACGGCAATACAGCCAGAAGCTTTCAGTAATAAACATAAATCAGCAGTAAAACTTTTTTCAAAGCGGATGTTTGTCCACCAGGTTACAGCTAATTTTCTTCGCAGGATTTCCAAAGCTACTTCACGCATTAATGCTGGTGGTGCGGCTTCATCCACAAAGTGAAAACCATTCTGACCAGTTTTTGTGGAAAGTTCTTCTATCCTATCTACAATTTGTTTCGCCTGAACAGGTTCATAAACCTTAATATAATCTAAAGAAATATCGCAGAACGTACATTTGCCCCAATAACAACCGTGAGCCATCGTAAGCTTATTCCATCGTCCATCACTCCACATCCGATGCATTGGATTTACAATTTCGATTACGGAAATGTATTTATCTAATAACAAACCCGAATAATCAGGTGTACCAACATCAGCTTGCTTATAATCTTTTCTAAAAGAATCGTTCTTGTAAGCTACTTTGTCATTTTCGAGCAAGAATGTACGCTTGTACATTTGCATTTCAGATGGAACATTTCCGCTAATATTTTGAATCAGTAATTCAATCGGTAGTTCGCCATCATCCAACGTAATGAAATCGAAAAACTCAAAAACACGTTTATCCGAAAGGGAGCGTAATTCAGTATTTGGGAATCCCCCACCCATAGAAATTTTAATTTCTGGATGGTATTTTTTAACCCATTGTGCCGAACGAAATGCACTATATAAGTTCCCTGGAAAAGGAACTGAAATCAAAAATAATTTTGGTTGAACGGATTCTATATATTCTTTCAAAATAGAAATCAGAATGTTATCAATGTAACTTGGCTCCTGGCACAACGCATTGTAAAGCTCATCAAAAGAGTTCGCACTTCTGCCCAAACGCTCCGCATATCTACTAAAGCCGAAGTTTTCATCTACACATTCTACGATGAAATCAGAAATATCTTCGAGATAAAGCGTGGCTAAATGCTTGGCTTTATCTTGCGTTCCCATTGCGCCAAAAGCCCAATCCAATTCTTCTAATTGCGCAAATCTAGAGGCTTGAGGTAAGAAATTATCTCCACAAATTTGTAGTGCTAAAGTTGGATTTTTGCCTTGGAGAAAATCAATAACCGAATCAATTGTTTTTAAGTATTCATCTTGTAAGGCTAAAATTCTTTTAGAATTTGGACTTGAAGCACTTCGACTATGCTCTGCCTTAAAAAATATATCAATCAAACCTTGTTTTGAAAACATTTTAAGAATCACTTCTATTCCCAAATCGGCCTGAGTTGAAGATATATTTTTTGTGTTTAGAAAGCCTTTTATATACGCTGTTGCTGGATAAGGAGTATTCAGTTGGGTAAAAGGTGGCGTTATGATAAAAAGTTCTGTCTTCAAAAGAAATATTTAAAGTGCAAAAGTAAGGGAATTTTAGGAGTTATCCGATTCGTAATCTCTGTCATTTCGAGGGAAGCCGAGAAATCTTTGTAATTAGCTTATCCGTTTCAAAGATTTCTTCATTTCGCTGCGCTGCAGTCGAAAAGACGGCACTTCGAGAGTTATGCTAAACTAAATCAATAAAAAACACGTTTTACAAATACATCAACGCCATTTACATAATATGAGATTTTTGCTATTCCTTTTATTGATAATTTTTGCTGAAATCTCTTTCGCTCAGAAATCATTTATTTTCCCAAAAGTTAAATCGCAAGGTTTAATAGCAGAAGATTTAAAACCTGCAAACTGGACTATCATTGAAACCGCAAATGGAGACTTAAACAATGACGGCGTTGAAGATTTGGTCCTTGTATTTGAATCGAATAAAATTACAGATGAGACAAGAACTTATGGCGATAACAACTCCGAAATCATAAAAGAAACGCAAAAGCCACGAATTTTAGCGATTTATTTTAAGGATAAAACGAATGGAGAATTTCGGTTATCCATGCAAAATAACGATTTTATCTTACGGTCACAAGAGGGCGGCAAACTTGGAGACCCGCTTAACCAAATCGGAATTAAAGACCAACAATTGTATTTGCGGTTTCAGGGTGGTGCCGAATGGCGTTGGGAAATGGGTTATACTTTTAAATTCGAAAATAAGGATTGGTTTTTAACTAGTGCGATTAATCTCTATTTCAACCAAAATACTGGCGATATGACCGAAAGAATTTACGATTTTAAAACCCGTGAATTATTTACAACGGTAGGTAATTTACATCGACGTGATGTGGCAAATCGAAAAAGTAGCGAGGTATTATATTTTAGTCAGTTGAGAACTTTTAAGACTTTTAAAAAGCCATGGGCATGGGAAATTATGCCTAATGTTTATTTGTAGTTAATAAGCTTTTTGCCACGGAAACACGGAAGTCACTGAAAATCTTATTATAAGCAAATCGTCATTGCTTGGCACAAGCAATCCTAATGCTTTTGCTAATAATTTTCTATAAATGAGATGCTTTGTACATCGCAATCACTAGAGTTGAATATTTTGAAACGGAATTTCAGGATGCTCATTTTTTCTCCGTGATTTCCGTGGCAATAAATACTTTACAAATTCTGTGCGATTACGAAACCACTAGCCCAGGCCCATTGAAAATTATAGCCACCAAGCCAACCCGTAACATCCATACATTCGCCACCGAAAAACAAATTAGGAATTTTCTTACACTCTAAAGTTTTCGAAGATATCTCATTAGTATCAATTCCGCCACGCATAACTTCAGCTTTATCATAGCCTTTATCGCCTGCTGGTTTTACTTTAAATTGATGAATGGTTTGCTCTATTAAGTCAATTTCGGCTTTTGTTAAGGATGCAACAGGTTTTGTTAAGGGTAGAAACTTACCTAAAGCATCAGTAAATTTCTTAGTGTAATAACGATTTAACAAAGTTGACAACATGTTTTTGCCGTTCGATTTACGTTCATCATCCAATAACGAAATAATATTTTGTTTGGGCAGAAGATTTAAATTGACAACCTTACCCCTACGCCAAAATGATGAAATTTGCAGAATTGCTGGTCCGCTTAAGCCCCAATGTGTAAATAAAATATTTTCTTCAAATGAAATTTCATCATTGCTGACTTCGCAAAAAACCGAATTACCCGAAAGTTGCGCAAACCACTCTTCATCCTTACCGGTAATGGTTAAAGGAACTAAGGCCGGAGCAGTTTCTATAATTTTTAAGTTATGTTTTTTAGCAAAGCGTAAAGCAAAATCGGTGGCACCCATTTTTGGAATCGGTAAACCACCTGTTGCAATAACCAATTTTTCAGCTTTTAAAACTACTTTGTTTCCATTTTTCTCATAAGTTACCTTGAATCCATCAAGTAATACTTCGATATCTTTTACATCTGCATTGCAACGAATTTCCTGACCAAAATCTTCGCAAATCGAAGTAAAAACCTGAACTACATCTTTGGCGTTTTTTTCATCGGGAAATAATTGACCTAATGTTTTTTCTTTGCCTTGAATGCCATAGGTTTCAAAAAAACTGATGGTGTCATCAACCGTCCATTGCGTAAAGGAAGATTTTATAAAGTGTGGATTAGCCGAGATAAATTGCTCTGCCGATGCAAATTGATTGGTATAATTGCAACGGCCACCGCCAGAAATCAGGATTTTGGCACCTGGTTTTTCATTCTTTTCCAGCAGAATCACTCTTTTTCCAAGATATCCAGCTTGCACCGCACACATTAATCCGCAAGCACCCGCACCAATAATTATTGCATCAGCATTCATAGCAGCAAAGTTATAAGTTTTAGAGTTATTGTTGTGTTAGTTGTTTTATAGCCGCGATTGAAGTGGAAATACTTTTTGTTGGTGTCATCCTGATCTTGTCGAAGGATTGTTTGTTAGTTCCAGATGCTTCGACAGGCTCAGCATGACAGAAGTTAATGGCAGTGATAACAAAAAGATTGTAACGAAAAGCGGGACTGAGCATTAATAGTTGTAATAGCCTTGCGCTTCGAAAATTAATGTTACAAATCAATCATTCTGCCTTTATCCTTGTTCTTTTTACTATTTTTGTGACTTAAAAATCTCTTTTATTGATGGCAAAACAGATAAGCGAATTAAAGTTAGGTATTTTAGGTGGTGGCCAATTAGGCAGAATGCTGATTCAGCAATCGATTAACTACAACGTAACTTCTTTGGTTCTAGACCCTGACCCAGATGCGCCTTGCAAACACATTGCAAACCACTTTGAAAATGGCTCGATTACTGATTTTGATACGGTTTATAACTTCGGTAAGAAAGCCGATATTATCACCATAGAAATTGAAAAAGTGAATATTGATGCTTTGGAACAGCTTGAAAAAGAGGGCAAACAGGTTTTTCCACAGTCGAGAGTTATTCGTTTAATTCAGGATAAAGGCGTTCAAAAACAGTTTTTTAAAGAAAATGACATTCCTACTTCCCCTTTTCAAATTGTAAATACGAAAGAGGATATGGAAAATTGCCAGATTCCGTTTCCATACATTTTAAAGTTGAGAAAGGATGGTTACGATGGCAAAGGCGTAATGCGAATTAACAGCGCTGAAGATTTAAACGGTGCTTTTGATGCGCCTTGCATTATCGAAAAGTTAGTGGATTTTGAGAAGGAAGTTGCTGTAATAGTTGCCAGAAATTCTAAAGGTGATATGAAAACTTTCCCGATGGTGGAAATGGAATTTAATCCGGAAGCCAATTTGGTTGAATTTTTAATTTCGCCATCAACGTACGCAGAAAGTTTACAGCAAAAGGCAGAAAATATTGCCAAAAACATCGCTTCATCGATGAACATTACCGGAATTTTAGCTGTAGAAATGTTTGTATGTAAGGATGGTGAGTTATTGGTGAATGAGGTTGCACCTCGTCCGCATAACAGTGGCCACCAAACAATTGAGGGCAATTATGTTTCTCAGTTTGAACAACATTTACGTTCGATATATAATTTGCCTTTGGGTGATACCACAAGTATTACGAATGCCATAATGATTAATTTATTGGGTGAAAAAGGCTCAGAAGGCGTTGCTAAATACGAAAATTTGGAAAAGATTTTAGCGATTGATGGTGTATTTGTTCATTTATATGGCAAAAAATATACAAAGCCTTTCCGCAAGATGGGCCACGTAACTATTGTTGATATTGATAGGGAAAAGGCGATTGAAAAGGCCAGGTACGTGCAGAAAACATTGAGGGTGATTGCTTAAGGGAACAAAGATTAAAGAGCAAGGAATAAAGATTAAAGAACAAAGATAAAAGCAAAAAATGAGTGCGAAAGTTGGAATAATTATGGGCAGCAAATCTGATTTGCCTGTTATGCAAGATGCAGCTGATGTTTTAAAAGAATTTGGGATTGACTATGAAATTACAGTTGTTTCTGCACACAGAACGCCTGAACGTATGTTCAATTATGCAAAGGAAGCTCAAAGCAGAGGTTTAAAGGTAATTATTGCCGGCGCAGGCGGTGCAGCACACTTACCAGGAATGGTTGCATCAATTACTACGCTTCCCGTTATTGGCGTTCCTGTAAAATCATCAAATTCTATTGATGGTTGGGACAGTATTTTATCAATTTTACAAATGCCAAATGGTATTCCTGTTGCTACGGTTGCGTTAAATGCCGCTAAAAATGCTGGTTTATTGGCTACTCAAATTTTATCTACTGCTGATGAATCTTTGACGGTTAAAATGCAAGCCTATAAAGATGAGTTGAGAAAGAAAGTTGAAGAAAGCGCTGATAGTTTGTAGTCTGAGGCCAGGAGTTCGAAGTTGGATGATATATTGCTCATTTTAAATATAAAAAAATTACAGCTTAACATCAGACTTCCGACACCGGACTTTTTCTACTAATCTAATTCAAACTTGGGTCTACTGGGAAATTGCTCACATGAGCATATTTCGGACCCAGGTTTACGATAACATCTCTCCAGAGTTTCTCGTCATCATTACCGAAAATAATATCAGGGTGTGAAACATCACTAACCATCCAGGCGTTTTGTTCAATTTCCTGACTTAATTGTCCATTATCCCAACCTGAATAACCCAAAAAGAATTTAACTTCATCTTCCTGTATTGCGTTGGTATTGATAAGAATTTTCAATGTTTCGAAATTACCACCCCAGTAGATACCGTTGCCAATTTCTTCCCCACTTTGCAACTTATCGTAAGCACGATGTATGAAATGCAATGTATCAGCAGCAACTGGCCCGCCAAAATAAATTTGATTCTGAGCTTCCCACAAATCCTGAATAACATCTTTTAAAAGCAAATTACCAACCTGATTTAAAATATAACCAACTGTTCCCTCTTCGCCGTGTTCGGTTATTAGAACCACGGAACGCTTAAAATTTGGGTCAGCCATAAAAGGTTCAGAAATCAGTAATCGGCCGGTTTTTGGTTTTATATTATTTAACATGATGATAATCATTTGAAGCACCATAAAAGATGCCTATTTTTGTTTTATGCAAGTTACAAATGAATTTCTACAAAACCTGCGCCAAGATTACATAAGCGCTACATTAGATGAAAATGACGTAGATGATAATCCGATTGTGCAATTTAAAAAATGGTTTGACCACGCCGTTGAAGCCCAGGTTTACGAACCAAACGTAATGACTTTGGCAACAGCCGATAAAGCCGGCCGACCAGATGCTCGTATCGTACTTTTAAAAGGTGTTGATCAAGATGGCTTTAGATTTTTTACGAATTATTTAAGTGCTAAGGGAAAAGAGCTTAAGCGTAATCCTTATGCAGCTTTGGTTTTCTTTTGGCCTGATTTAGAACGACAAGTTCGTATTGAGGGTATGGTAGAAAAGTTGGATAAAGAAACTTCTGAAGCATATTTTAAAACCAGACCAGTTGCCAGCCAAATTGGAGCCGTTGCTTCTCCCCAAAGCCAAATTATAGAAAACAGGCAAATTCTAGAGCAGAAGTTTGAAGAACTAAAATCTAAAAGTGATGATAAAGAAATTTTAAAACCTGCACACTGGGGCGGTTATATCGTTAAACCTACGCGTATAGAATTTTGGCAGGGTCGACGAAGTAGATTGCATGATAGAATTAATTTTGAATTAATAAAAGGAAGCTGGGTTAAGAATAGATTGGCTCCTTAAACATCCAACGAAAAAATAATGAAAAATATATCAGTAATAGGTTCAGGTACAATGGGAAATGGAATTGCACATACTTTTGCGCAGTTCGGGTTTAGTGTTAATTTAATAGATATTAACCAAGATGCTTTAGATAAGGCGATTGCAACCATAGGAAAAAACTTGGATAGACAGGTAGCTAAAGGAACCCTAACGGATGCTCAAAAAACTGATACCATAAATAATATCACAACTTACATATCTATTGCTGATGGTATTAAATATGCTGATTTAGTTGTAGAAGCCGCTACAGAAAACATGGAGCTTAAACTTAAAATTTTTAAGGCCTTGGATGGCTTCGCTCCTGCTGATGCTATTTTGGCTTCCAATACTTCTTCAATTTCAATTACTCAAATTGCTGCTGTTACCAATCGTGGCGATAAAGTTATAGGTATGCATTTTATGAATCCCGTTCCGGTGATGAAATTGGTAGAGGTGATTAGAGGATACCAAACCAGTGATGAAACCACCAAAACAATAATGTCGCTTTCTGAAAGTTTACAAAAAACACCAGTTGAGGTAAATGATTATCCTGGTTTTGTGGCTAACCGCATTTTAATGCCGATGATTAACGAGGCAATTTACACTTTGTATGAAAATGTTGCTGGTGTTTATGAAATTGATACCGTTATGAAATTAGGTATGTCGCATCCGATGGGACCACTGCAATTAGCTGATTTTATTGGCTTGGATGTTTGTCTGGCAATTTTAAAAGTGTTAAATGATGGTTTTGGTAATCCAAAATATGCACCTTGTCCGCTTTTGGTAAACATGGTTGCTGCTGGCAAAAAAGGCATAAAAACTGGAGAGGGTTTTTATAAATATACCGCTGGTTCAAAAGAATTGGTAGTAGCTGACAAATTTAAATAGCAGTAATTATTTAGTAAAAAGTACTTAGATAAGGTTAATCATTCATCATAAAACACAAATAATGTAAATCAAAATACTAAAAATTTGAGTATTTTGATTTACATTAGCAGCTTTGATTTAGGCATCAAGTCATGATACTAAATACTAAATACTTGATACTAAGAAAATGAACGAAAATCTTGACCCAGAAGCAGGCAATTTAACGCCTACCGATAGAGACATCGAACGTGTTTTACGGCCGCAAGCTTTTGAGGATTTTACCGGGCAGGAAAAAGTTATGGAAAACCTGAAAATTTTTGTTCAGGCAGCCAAACTTCGTGGAGAATCTTTGGACCATGTTTTACTTCATGGCCCCCCAGGATTAGGGAAAACAACATTATCGCACATTATAGCCAATGAAATGGCTACTGGTATAAAAGTAACATCTGGCCCTGTATTAGATAAACCTGGGGATTTAGCAGGCTTATTAACTGGTTTAGATGAGGGAGATATTTTATTTATTGATGAAATTCACCGTCTATCACCTTTGGTTGAGGAATATTTGTACTCCGCTATGGAAGATTTCAAGATAGATATTATGCTTGAAACCGGACCAAATGCAAGGTCAGTGCAAATTTCTTTAAACCCATTTACACTTGTTGGTGCAACCACACGCTCTGGTTTGCTAACCGCACCATTAAGGGCTCGTTTTGGGATAAATGCAAGGCTAGCTTATTATGATGCAAAACTACTTACTACCATTGTTCTGCGTTCTGCTGAGATTTTGAAAACGCCTATCAGCGATGAGGGTGCTTATGAAATTGCCAGAAGAAGTCGTGGTACGCCGCGTATTGCGAATGCGCTTTTACGCCGAACGAGAGATTTTGCCCAAATAAAAGGTAACGGCAAAATTGATACAGAAATTGCAAGTTATGCCTTAAATGCTTTAAACGTTGATGAGCATGGACTTGATGAAATGGATAATAAAATATTGGTAACCATTATCGATAAATTTAAAGGCGGACCGGTTGGTTTGAAAACCATTGCAACAGCTGTTGGTGAAGATGAAGGAACAATTGAAGAGGTTTATGAGCCATTCCTGATTCAAGAAGGTTACATCATGCGTACTTCACGCGGGCGTGAGGTTACCGAGGCGGCTTATAAGCACCTAAAGAAGAATTGGCCTGGTCAGACTGGGAAGTTGTTTTAGTGTTTTAAAAGGCTTTGGCAATATTTGCAGAATCCTTTGTTCTTAAACGGGATGGAAGCGTTATACTTTTTTGACAGATAAAACTTCGTATTCCTGCCATGCTGATGGTTAATTTATTTCGTAAGAGTGGATATAACTAACATTTTAAGCCGCTCGTCATTGCGAGGTACGAAGCAATCTCATTTAAAGATTAATAGGAATAGATTGCTTCAGCTCACACAAACCCAGCTTCGCAATGACGACCGATGTAAAAACGTCAATGGTAGGATCGAAGCATCTGCAAGCGATGAAACAGATTATTCATGGTTGTTTATTCTTGTTATGGAATTCATGCTTGCTCCGCAGGTCTTAGTTCCTCAGAATGACAGTAGTTTCAAAAAAGATTTAGCGAACAGCCCGACTGTTTTTACCAATGAAATTGTGGCTTTCATTTCCAAAAACTAAACAATTCTACAAAAATGGCAGTTAAAAAGGCAAACATTAACCTCCTTTCTCTGTTCATTAGTTGTAAAACCAGCAAAGTATGAATATAGAATTACGAAGATTAACGCTCGAAGATTATGCCGATTTGAAAGAATCTATGTTGCAGGCTTATGATAGCATGGGTGGTTCTATCTGGCCCAAATCTAGTATTGCCAAGCTTATAACTATTTTCCCAGAAGGGCAATTATGCATTGCTGTTGATGATAAAGTTGTGGCCTGTTCGTTAGCTATAATTGTTGAATATGACGAATATGGAGACAGGCATACCTACAAATTAATTACTGGCGATTATTCATTCACAACTCACGATCCAAATGGCGACACCTTATACGGAATCGAAATCTTTGTACATCCTGAATTTAGGGGGTTGAGATTAGGGCGTAGATTGTATGAAGCCAGAAAAGAGCTTTGCGAGAGTCTGAACTTAAAAAGTATTATTGCCGGAGGAAGAATTCCAGGTTACCATACCTATGCCGAAACTTTAACACCAAGGCAGTACATTGATAAGGTAAAAAGCAAAGAAATTTATGATCCTACCCTAACCTTTCAGATTTCTAATGATTTTCACGTTAGAAAGGTTTTAAAAAATTACCTTCCCGGAGATAAAGAATCAAAAGAATATGCAACACTAATTGAATGGAATAACATTTATTATCAAGGATTAGATGCTTCGGCACGTTCTGCCATGACGATTAGATTGGGTTTGGTTCAGTGGGAAATGCGTTTATTTCCAGATTTAAAAACCTTTTACGAGCAAGTTGAATTTTTTGTTGATGCACTGAGCGGATATAAATCAGATTTCGTAATGTTTCCGGAGCTTTTTAACACACCGCTTCTGCAACCGTACAATCATTTACCTGAAATTGAAGCCATGCGGAAGCTCGCCGAAAAAACGCAGGAAATTGTTGATAAAATGCATGAATACGCACTGAGTTACAATGTAAATATTATCACCGGAAGTATGCCATTGCTTGATGACGGCAAACTTTACAACGCAACCTATTTATGCCACCGAACTGGTAAAATTGATGAATACAGGAAAATTCATATTACACCAAACGAACAGAAATATTATGGGATGATTGGTGGAGATAAAGTTCAGGTTTTTGATACCGATTGTGGGAAAATTGGGATTTTAATTTGCTATGATGTTGAGTTTCCGGAATTAAGCAGAATTTATGCCGACCAAGGTATGCAGATTTTATTTGTTCCGTTTTTAACCGATACGCAAAATGGCTATACCCGTGTTAGGCATTGCGCACAAGCGAGGGCGATAGAAAACGAATGTTATGTTGCCATTGCTGGTTGCGTAGGTAATTTGCCAAAGGTGAATAATATGGATATTCAATTTGCTCAATCGGCTGTTTTTACGCCATCTGATTTTGCTTTTCCAACCAATGCGGTAAAAGCTGAAGCTACGCCAAATACCGAAATGGTTTTAGTAGTTGATGTGGATTTGCATCTTCTGGATGAATTACATCATTATGGTACAGTGAAAGTTTTGAAGGACAGACGTAAAGATTTGTACCAGGTTAAGCTGTTAAAATAAGTTTTTAAACACAAAAAAAAGCCGATTATCAATACGATAACCGGCTTTTTCAATTGTACTAAAGCTAATTACTTGCTCATGGCGAACCATACGATTAAGCCGATAATTACGGCAATTGGTAATATCCATTTTAAGATCGAACCTGCACCATTTTCATCCTTTTCGGTAACTGCCGGTTGTGCTGGTCCTGGATCTTCTTTATGACTTTCGTAATCTTTTTCTATCGGTTTTGGAGCTTCTCCACTTTCCGTATGTTTCGGATCTATATTTTCCATTGTTAAAAATTTGCGTTAGTTGGACTATTTGCCTAAAAGGATTCTGAAATGAAGTTCAAATCAATTTTGTAGCATTTAAAATAACAACAAGCAATAAAGCAAAAGGTTTTAATTCTAAGCCCTATCTTTGCAAAGCGATGTATAATAATTCTGCAAAATATAGTCAATTGATAAAGGCCGAAGCCTTGCGCCTCGGCTTTCTTGATTGTGGCATTTCGAAAGCAGAATTTTTAGAAGCGGAAGCACCCCGTTTGGAAAAGTGGTTAAACAATAATCACCATGGCGAAATGAAATATATGGAAAATTACTTCGATAAACGCCTCGACCCTCGGTTATTGGTAGATGGTGCAAAATCAGTAATTTCCTTATCATTAAATTATTATACGGATGATAAACAACAAGACCCAAACGCTCCAAAAATTTCCAAATATGCGTACGGAAAAGATTACCATACCGTAATAAAAGATAAGCTAAAGGAACTTACTCATTTTATTGAAGAAAATATTGGTGAAGTTTCGGGAAGGGCTTTTGTAGATTCTGCACCCGTTTTAGATAGAGCTTGGGCTAAACGTTCGGGAATTGGCTGGATAGGAAAAAACTCCAACTTAATCAGCAAGCAGAATGGTTCATTCTTTTTTCTCGCAGAGCTGATAATTGATTTAGAACTGGACTACGATAACCCATTTCAAACCGACCATTGCGGCACTTGTACGCGTTGTTTAGATGCTTGTCCAACGGATGCAATTATTGCTCCACAGGTTGTTGATGGTAAAAAATGTATTTCTTACTTAACCATCGAACTTAAAGATGAAATACCAAATGAGTTTAAAGATAGAATGGATAACTGGATGTTTGGTTGCGACATTTGTCAGGATGTTTGCCCGTGGAATCGCTTTTCAAAAGCACATAATGAAGAAGCCTTTAAACCAGAAAATGGCTTGCTAGATTTAAGTGCTAAAGAACTTACCGAAATTACGGATGAGGTTTTTAAAAAGGTATTTAAAGGTTCTGCAGTAAAACGAACAAAATATATAGGTTTGAAAAGAAATATTGATTTTTTACAATCTTAAAATGAATAAGCTTTTATTCTTTATTATACTTTCCTTATCAATTCATATTGTTAGTGCACAAACTTTAAAATTAAAGAAGAGAAAAGCCAATGCAGTTGTTGGTAGTGCTTTCGCACTGAGCATTTCTGATAGTTCTTTAAGTTTAAAAGAAAGAGAAAAGATAATCTATAAAGAAATAAAAAGAGGTAATGTTCCAGAGTTTTTGAGAAAATTAACGCCAATGGTAAAAATTTTCTCGCATGACGAAAATAAATTGACTTATTATGTTTTACCAGATTACTTTTCTATTGGAAGTGATGATGATTTCTTTTATGTACCGATGACACCAATGCTTGCTCAAAAAGTAGCCAACTTAACTAAATGTAGCTTACCCACTAAACAAATTACTGATTTGATTTATGCTTTAGCAAGTATAAAATTAAATCCACAACCAATTGCACCGACAAGCGCTATGTCTACTGTACCAATTTTTGTTGCTCATAATGATTCTATTAAAAAACAACTTAAGCCATTCATCATTAAACACAAAGAAGGTGCTCTAACAGCAGGTCACAAAAAAGATATCATTATATCAAACAAAATTTATGGGGAAACATCACCCAGGGTTGTCATTTACGGTTGGCATAAATCCAATTACAAAGCAATTCAACCGGTATATAACAAACATAGTAACACATGGGTTGATTACAGTCATGGTATTAGGCTTATTCAGAACTATGTATATTTAAACACAAAAAAAACCACTTTAAAGAAGATTTTGAAAGAACCTAATTTAAATGGTTATTTTAGTGATGAGGGTGTGATTAAAAAGCCCTATTATCCAATTAGAACAAAATATTAATTCACCGAAAAACTATTGTCAGACTTAGCTTTATCAGGCGTGTGCGGATTTCCCATCACAATCTTTTTTAGCCTCTTTGTCGTTTTAATATCAATTGTTGTTTGACTACTTCCTTTTTCCCAAACGGAAATTGTGCTGTGATTTTTTTCTACAGAACCATCATCAAAAGTTAAGGTTAAATCTATTGGCAGAGGCTTACCTTTATTTTCAATTACAATAGTATAACCATCAGTTGTTTTAACGGCTGATTTTATAGCCATATCGGTTACCCCACCTTCAAAAAACCAACGTTTCCAAAACCAATTCAAATCTTTACCGCTTCCCTCATTCATGCTGTTAAAGAAATCGTAAGGCATGGGGTGTTTACCATTCCAATTTTTAATATAATAATGTAAAGCCTTGGTAAACAATTCATCACCCAAATAATCCTTTACATATAAATAAGCGAGCGCTGGTTTTGGATAAGAATTTGTAAATGAGCCAGAGCCTTTTAAATCAGGCGTTAAAGTCATAATTGACGTATCATCTCTTCCGCCAGAACTGGATGCAGTCGGTTGGATTCCATACTCATCAACAATTGTAGAATCTATCATGGGTGAAATTAACCACTCGCCTATCGTTGCCCAACCTTCATCCATCCACCCATATTTTGTTTCATTTATACCCATATAAAATGGAAACATCGTGTGGAAAATTTCGTGGTCGGTTAAGGTGATGGCATCTTCGCGGTTATCTACCGGATTATCATTTACCATCATTGGGTATTCCATTTGGTCTAAACCATCAAAAACAGTTTCGTGGTTGTATGGAAAAGGCCATTTTGGAAACTTAAAACTCATTGCATCAACCGTTTTACGGGCAAAATCAATCACCTCGTAAAAATCCTTATGTTTAGGATTGAAAACCGCATCTACCCTGGTTCTTCTCTTAGTTGCAGAATCTACCACCAAACTTGATGATTTCCATAGATAATGGTCGCTTAGTGCGAAAACAAAATCCGTAACATTTTTTGCAGAATACTTAAATGTATTAAAAGCTTTGTTTTGCGTTACTTTTTTTTCGGCTAAATCCTTTTCAGTAATAACATCAATTACCGCATCATTTTTTTCTGCTGATGAAATTTTTGAAACGATATGTTTTTGAAAGACTTCAGAAGCATTTTTTAAATCGCCAGTTGCCCAAACACCAAAATTACCCGGAACGGTAATTTCAGCATTGAAATTATCAAAATCGTTGTAAAACTCTTCTGAACCGGTATAAGGGTATTTATTCCAGCCGTCAACATCATCATAAACAGCAATTCTAGGAAAAAAATATGCAATAAAGTGCGAACCTTCATCAACTTGCCCGGTGCGCATATGGGAGCCTTTGTTTAAAATATAATTGTAAGAAATGGTGAAATTTATAGTTTTACCGGGCATTACTGTTGGTACGTTTACAGTCATGTTGGTTCCATCAATATTAAAATCGCCAATGTTTTTCCCGTTTGCGGCTAAACTTTCAATTTTAACACCTTCGCCTAAATCTGATTCGGCAATTTTTGCTTTATGAGAAACGCCTTTTTTATAAAGATTTGGGTACAACTTAAACCATATCGTTTTTAACGTATCGGGGCTGTTATTTGTATAAACAACATCAACCTTTCCATTAAGCAATCTCGTTATCGGATTAAAATTAACTTTCAGGTTATAATTAGATGTATTTTGCCAATACTTCTTACCAGGTTTTCCGTCTGTACTCCGGGTTTCCTTTTGATAAGTTTTTTGAAAAACTGGCTCAATCGGAAGCTGAGTTTGCGCATTCGCAAGGGTTCCGGCTAGTAGAAAAAGGATCGTTATTTTTAAAAAATTCATAATGCAAAGCAATTTAAGACACATGGTGCCTGTTTACTCTAAACTTTTGACTTTTAACTTTGAGTTTATTTTCCAAACTTCATTTTCAACTGGTCAAGCATATCATTATTAATAGGCTGAGCAGGTTTTTCCTGAGGTTTTGGTTTGTCGAACTGAGGTTTATTTCCTTGATTATTCTGTGGACGCGGCGCCCTATTCTCGTTTTTCTTGGCATTAAATTTTGCCCATTCCTCATCAAGTTTTTTCTTGGTATAAAGCGGGAAATCTCCATTCTTCATCCAGGCATAATAACTTGGTTCGATGCTAAAAACTTGTTCGGTAGTTTTACCCTTATGTTTACCAAAATTAAAGCACACTTCGTTTTTATCATTGTAAACCATTCTGCCAGCAAAATCTACAAGTTTATTAATGTTGGTAAAGGTGTGCAACGCATCGACATCATTTACAACAGGTTTAGATTTTACGCCCTGTTTATCTTCAAATTCTTTATCCTGATACATATCCAACTGGCCTAGCAAAACTTTGTATGTTGCAATAACATCAGCTTCGGCAGCGTGGGCATTTACCAAATCCTCATTACAATAAAATTTGTATGCCGCCTTTAAAGTTCTTTGTTCCATCTGGTGAAATATGTTCTGAACATCAACAAATTTGCGGTTGCTCATATCAAAATCAACATCGGCACGTAAAAACTCTTCCAAAAGCATCGGAATATCAAACTTGTTTGAATTGTATCCTGCTAAATCGCTTTCCCCTATAAATTCTGCAATTTCTTTCGCTAGCTCGCTGAAAGTTGGTTCACCTGCAATATCTTCATCGTAAATTCCATGTATTAAAGAAGTTTGTAGCGGAATTGGCATTTCCGGATTAACACGCCAAGTTTTTACAATTTCATCGCCTTCTGGCATAGCTTTTAAAATTGCTATTTCTACTATTCTATCGGCACCAACATTTATTCCGGTTGCTTCTAAATCAAAAAATGCTAGCGGACGCTTTAAATTTAATTTCATTCTGATATAATTTTGGCGCATTTATAGCACCCATACGTTTCTAAATCAAAAGTGCTAAAAAGGTTTGGTTTGTTTTTTAAAAAGCATTTATAATTTTAAAAATTAATTAACATTTATTTCTAAATGTTGCCCCTTAAAATTAAATTGCAGCAAAATTAACCAAACTCAATGCGTAGACTTCTATTATTATTTATCGCTTCTTTCTGTTCTATTTATTGTACTGCACAAAATTTTGAATTTGGCAGAATTACGCATGATGATAACAATTTTGACAAAAATAAAATCGATAGTTCTGCCAATGCAGTTGTACTAAAAGAGTTTGGAACAACATCTATTCAAATAAGTGATAGAACAAATAGTACCGAACTTTTTTTTGAATATCATGTCAAAATTAAAATCTACAATAAAGATGGCTATGACCAAGCTAATATTGTAATTCCTTCTTACAAAGATGGTAGCAGAGAAGAAATGATTAGCTCAATTAAAGCCTCAACATTTAATTATGAAAATGGAAAGTTTGTAGAAACAATAATGGATAAAAAGGCCATTTTTTCTGAAAGCAGATCGAAATATACCATGCTTACAAAATTCACCTTACCAAACATAAAGGATGGTTCTATAATTGAGTACAGCTATAAGTTAGAATCGCCAAATTTATTCAACTTTAAAACATGGGAGTTTCAATCAGATATTCCCAAGGTTTACAGCGAATATTTAATCTATATTCCAGCCATTTACAACTATAATGTATCGCTACGGGGATTTCAAAAACTAAGCGATACAAAAAGTGAAATTTCTAAAGAATGCTTAAGAGTTAATGGAACGCCAATAGATTGTTCGAAAATTTGGTACATTATGAAAGATGTACCCGCTTTTGTAGAAGAAGATTTTATGACTGCGGCTAGCAATTTTAAATCTGCAATATATTTTGAGCTTTCAGACCAGATTACTACAACAGGTGCTAAAATTAATTACACTAAAAGCTGGCGAGATGTAGATTACGAATTAACAAGTGATAAAAGTTTCGGTTCTCAAATGAAGCGAAAAGATGTTTATAAAGACTTGCTCCCCTCGATTTTAAAATCTGCAACTGATGATTTATCTAAAGCCAAAGCAATTTATAACTATGTTAAAAATCAAATAAAGTGGAATAGATATTATGGTAAATACAGCGAAGATAATATCAAAAAAGCGTTAGATCTACGCTCGGGTAACGTAGCGGATATAAACTTAAACTTGATTTCGGCACTTTCTACCGCAAATCTTGATGCTGAAGCTGTTATAATATCAACCAGAGATAACGGGACCGTAAATAAATTATTTCCTATTATAAGCGATTTTAATTACCTGGTTGCTAAAGTTAACATTGGCGATAAAAGCTATTTGCTTGATGCAACCGAACCTTTATTGCCATTTGGCTTATTACCGCTACGGTGTATTAACGATCAGGGTCGAGTAGTAAACCTAAAAAAGCCATCTTATTGGATTGATTTAACCGCATCGCAAAAATCATCAACCAGCTATATCTTGCAGGGAAAGCTAAATGTCGATGGTGTAATTACTGGCACAATTACAACCCATAGCACTGGTTATGATGCATTTAATAAACGAAATGCGATTATAAAAAATAGTGGTGTTGATGAGTATGTAGAAAAATTAGATGAATCAATGTCTAAAATAAAAATTCTTAAACACGAAATTAAGAATGTTGATAGTGTAGAAAAAACGCTTACCGAAATTTACGATATAGAATTTGCACCCCTGCTAAATGCTGATAAAGATGAGCTTTACTTTAATCCGTTTTTTATAAATCCAATTACTAAAAACCCATTTAACTTAACTTCGAGAACTTATCCGGTCGATTTGGGCGCAACATCAGACCAAAGAATTTTAATTAATATCGAACTTCCTGGCAAGTATGAATTAAAGGATAAACCTAAGGATTTAGCAATTGGTTTACCAAATACAGGTGGCAAATATTTGCTAAAAACCGGAATCGAAGATAATATGATTTCGTTTAGTCAAATCATGCAATTTAATAAAGCTAGTTACATTCCAGAAGAGTATCCATATTTAAAAGAATTTTATAGTAAAATAATTCAAAACCAAAAGGCTGAACTTTTACTTAAAAAAACAAACTAATGAAATTTGCTTTTATCCTTTTATCGCTCTGCGTAACTTTTGTTCATGTATATGCGCAAGACACTTACAATGCAGATTTAATTCCAGCGAGTTTAAAGAACCGTGCCAATGCAATAATAAGGAACGAAGAAACAACTGTTAATATGCTTGCCATAGATAATGTTACACAAACCGTAAAACAAGCAATAACAGTTTTAAATAAAAACGGAGAAAACGCAGCCAGATTAGTTTTATTTTATGATAAAAGCATAACAATAAAAAGTTTAAAAGGAGAAGTTTACAATGCTGCAGGTAAGCTAACAGGCAAATTCAATCAGAGTAATTTTACAGATGAAAGTGCAGCCGATGGATTTTCTCTGTTTGTAGATAATAGAGTTAAGCATTTTTTGCCTAATGAAAGTGTTTATCCTTATACTGTGGTTTATAACTATGAAATTAAGCATAAACAAAATCTTGTAATTCCAGATTGGAATCCAAAACCAGCTAATGATGTTTCAGTTGAGCAAAGCAGCTACACATTTATTTGTAACCTAATGGATGAATTAAGAATTAAGGCTCAAAACTATCCAGGTAATCCGTTAGAAACTAAAACAGATAAGCAAAAAACTTATGTTTGGGCTGTTAAAAATATAGCCGCTGTTAAACCGGAACCTTACAGTCCGGATAGAGATACTTACGAAACCAGTGTAAAAATTGCACCAAAAGATTTTGCTTTTTATAATTACAAAGGCACTTATAATAATTGGGATGAATTGGGTAAATGGATTTATAGTAATTTATTAAAAGGACGTTCTGCGCTCCCACAAGGTACTATTGAGGCGATTAAAGATTTAGTAAAGAATGATATTGATGATAAAGATAAGGCGAGAAAAATCTATCAATACATGCAAAATAAAACACGATATATAAGTGTTCAAATTGGCATTGGTGGTAATCAACCTGTAGCAGCGTCAGAAGTGGATAGACTAGGTTATGGTGATTGTAAGGCTTTGGTTAATTATACTCAAAGCTTGCTTAGTGTTGCCGGTATCGAATCTTATTATTGTGTAGTTGAAGCAGGAAGCCGCAAAAAGAGTTTCGATGCAAACTACGCAAGTATGGTGCAAGGAAATCATATTATTTTATGTATGCCTTTAAAAGGAGATACCACCTGGTTAGAGTGCACCAATCAAAAAATTCCGTTCGGTTTTTTGAGTGATTTTACCGATGATAGATTAGTTTTAGCATGCACAGCTAATGGAGGAAAGTTATTAAAAACACCAAAACTCAGTACACAAGAAAATAAGCAACATAGAACTGCAAATTTATCTATTCTTCCAAACGGAGATGTTAAGGGAAATATAAAAACGATATTTTCTGGAGCACAGTACGATAACAGCGAACACATTATTGGTAAATCATTTCCAGAACAACAGAAGCTTTTAGCTGATGCTTATAATATTGATAACATTAATTTTAACAAGATAACTTATATTCAAAACAAAAGTCTCGCTCCCCAAATAACCGAAGAATTAGATGTTAGCATCAATAAATATGCCTTTGTTAATAATGATAAATTATTTCTGATACCCAATGCTTTTAACATCAAAGAAAGCATAGCTGAAACTAAAACCCGAACGAAATCACTTTATTTAGATAGAGGCTTTACTGATGAGGATAGCATCACATACAATCTACCTGACGGGCTTTTAACTACCGCAATTCCGAATAATGATAAAAAAATCAAAAATCAATTTGGTGAATACATAACTAAAGTAACTTTAGAAGGAAAGAAGTTAAATTACTACCGGAAACTTGTTATTAATGAAGGAACATTTCCGCCTGATGCTTATGCAGAGTTTTATAATTTTATAACTGAAGTTTATACAGCAGATAGATATAAACTTATTCTTAGCTTAAAAAGATAATTCCAAGGCTAATTCCAATAATCATAATTAAGTACATAAGGATTTCTGTAGTGGCAAAACGCTTATATTTTGTCCAGAATGAATAGTCTTTATCTTGATTCGGCATCTGTTTTCAAAGTTAAACAATTGCCTCATATAAGCATCTTAATATTTATCTCTCAATCAAATTATCAATATCAAAGAATTGTCATTAAGGAACTAGTATGAATTTTGTATCGCCGCTGTTACAATATTTATCGAAAAGGAGCGTATAAGTAATTCAGAATCATACAAATATTCCCTTAATGAGAAAAAGATTGGTGGGCGTGGCCTTATTCCTTTTGATAGGTATAGGCATTATTGGAACAGGTTGGAAAGCGGTTGAGCATCCGCAAAAGAATCAATCGATAACTCAGGTTTTATCAAGCGATAGCCTTTACAATGAGCATATCGAAAACCTTTATCATGAAGTTCACCTCGATTCGATAGGTTTAAACATAAATGTATTCGAAAAGGCATTAACAGGGTTTTATAACCTTAAACATTCGGGTTTATTGCATTCTAAATCCATTTTAACTATTGCTGATTTTGATCAGGAAAGCCGCAATCGGAGACTTTATATTATCGATATAGAAAAAAGAGAATTGATTTTAAACACCTGGGTCGCTCATGGTTTAAATAGCGGTGATGATAAACCGAATTATTTTTCGAACACAAAGAACTCAAATGCCAGTAGCTTAGGTTTTTACATCACCGGAGAAACTTATTATGGTAAGCATGGTCGCTCGCTAAAACTTGATGGTGTTGATTATGGCTTTAATAATAATGCAAGAGAGCGGGCAATTGTTTTGCATGGTGCGGATTATGTTAGTCAGGCAAGTATTAACCAATTAGGTCGTTTAGGAAGAAGTCAGGGCTGCCCTGCCGTTTCATCAAAACTTGTAGATAAAGTAATCAATGTTATATCTGATAAAACCGTTTTATTTATTAATAATACAAACCAAAACTATAATTCCAGGTATTTAGATGAAACGCTTGCTGCAAATGTGGCGCTTAACCAGCAAGCAGATGTTTTAGCTTCGAATTTTGATTAAGAAATTAATTTTTCATTGCCAATATTTTTGGGTAAAAACCAGGAAATTTGCCGTTTTAAACCAGAAATTAAATCCCAAAACCAGCGGTTCGTATCTTTATATTTTTCGCCACAATCTATAATTTCAGCTCTTTCAATACCCTTTAGCAATATCTTTTTTAGCCATTTGATATTATTATATTTGTTGAGTAACAACCCAAAATAATGACTGTAAACATGTGCCCATATTTCTACAGTCAAAGAATTATCTGATATGTTTAGCTGTTTTTCAAAAGTGGCTTCGTAATCGGTTTTTATAAATCTAACAAGTTTTAATGTTTGTGAAATCGATCCACCATCAAGATATAACCAAAGCGCCTTATCGCTCTTTAAACGGATTAAACCATCATCAAGTGAAACCTTAATTCTATAATTATCTATCTCGTAAAATTTATCCATTTTATCTAACTGTTAATGTTAGACAGTTGAAAACTAAAATTGTTAATATAAATTCAGATATATGCTGATTATCAATTAATTTATTTTCATTAGCAGCACAATTTGCAAAGTGAAGCGTAATTGTGCATAATTTTTTACTTACTGGCAGCATATTTTTAATCATCTTTGGGGTTCAAAACACTAAAGCTTTTAATGAAAATTGTAATTGCAGAAAAACCATCGGTTGGTAGAGAGTTAGCTAAAGTTTTTGGCGCAACAACCAGAAAAGATGGATACATTGAAGGAAAAGGTTATTCATTTACCTGGGCTTTTGGGCATTTATTACAATTAGCACCGCCACAAGATTATGGCTTTATTGGCTGGAGAAAACAACATTTACCAATGTTGCCTGCCAAGTTTAAACTTGCGGTTAGAAAAAATAAAACAAAAGATGGCTTTATTGAAGACCCGGCAGTTAGAAAACAATTAGATACCATCAAAAAACTTTTTGATGAAGCATCGGAAATAATTGTTGCAACGGATGCTGGACGTGAGGGTGAATTGATTTTCAGATATATCTATTATTACTTAAAGTGCAAAAAACCTTTTAAGCGATTGTGGATTTCATCCCAAACTGATGAAGCGATTAAAGATGGCTTTAGAAATTTAAAGCCAGGTACCGATTACGATACGCTATTTAATTCAGCACATTGCAGGTCAGAATCTGATTGGTTGGTGGGTATGAATGCAACGCAAGCTTTGAGTATTTCTGCCGGAAACAGAACAGTACTTTCTTTGGGTCGTGTGCAAACCCCTACTCTGGCTATGATTTGCGCCCGCTTTTTAGAAATTAAGAATTTTGTTCCGCAAACTTACTTTCAGATAAGCATTCAACTTACTAAAGATGAGCAAACATTTAAAGCAATTTCAACAAGTAATTATAAAGATAAAACAGAAGCTGAAGCTGTTTTTAATTTAGTTGAAGATGTGCCTGCTGGTTTTCCTAACGGAGGAAATATTACTGCCGTTGAAGCTAAACCAAGAAAAGAACCACCACCGCTTTTACACGATTTAAGTTCTTTACAACAAGAAGCCAATAAGAAAAAAGGTTTCACAGCCGACCAAACACTTAATCTTCTACAAAATTTATACGAAAGTAAATTGGTTTCCTATCCACGTACCGGAAGCAGATATATTGGCGACGATGTTTTTGCAGGCGTACCGAATTTAATTTCGAAGTTCATTAATCATCCGGACTTTGGTAAACAAGCCACTTTTTTGCAAACTACAAGTTTAAATAAGCGTAGTGTAAATGCAAAGAAAGTAACCGATCACCACGCTATATTGCCAACTGGCGAAGAAGCGTACGGCTTAAGTGCTGATAAGCAGGCAATTTATGATATGGTTGTTGGAAGGATGATTGAAGCCTTTCATCAGGAATGTTTAAAGGAAATAACAAAAATAACCATACAATCTGCCACTACTTTTTTAGCAAACGGCACAGTAATTCGTTCAGCTGGATGGCGTTCTGTTTTTAATGAAACCGAAGACGATAAAAAGGATGAAGATAACGCCGCATTGCCAAAAGTTGCTGTTGGTGAAACATTACCAATCGTTGAAAAGACATTATTAGAGAAGCAGACCAAACCAAAGGCAATGTACAATGAAGCATCTTTATTAAAAGCTTTAGAAACATCTGGTAAAGAAATTGAAGATGAGGAACTTAGATATGCAATGAAAGATAGTGGTTTGGGTACACCTGCAACAAGAGCTTCAATAATTGAAACCTTAATAACCAGAGATTATATTAGCAGGGAGAAGCGAAATTTAATACCTACAAATAAGGGTTTAGCTGTTTATGAAGTAGTGAAAGATAAGCGTATTGCGCAAGCAGAACTTACAGGACAATGGGAAAAAAGATTGGAAGAAATCCGTTCTGGTGCATCTGTTAAAGACTTTAAGGAAGAAATACAGGAGTATACCAAAACCATTACCACAGAACTTTTAATAGCAGGAGCTACAATTTCAGGAAAAATTGAAGAGCAAAAAGTTGAAAGTTTAGCCAAATAGTTCTTTTATTATTTCCTAGTTGAAACATTCATATTTTCATCTTTTTGTATAAAACCAAATGCTCCAGCAGCTTTGTACTCAGCCTCTAAAGTTTTTTTATCATTACCGGTAAACATTACTATAACCAGATCTGGATATTCCATTTTTAATTCTATAACAGTATTTGGACTGCTATCACCATTTGGCATATTAATATCCAGCAGTAAAAGATCGAATTTTTCTTCTTTTAATTGTTGGTGCGTATCTAAAAGGTTTTCAGTTTCGAAAATATGAGGATTTATTAAAAGTTTTTTAAAGAAACCACGCATAACCAATCGCATTAACTCTGTATCGTCGGCAATTAAAATCTTTATGTTTCCTCGCATTCTAAATTAGGTATGATGATTTAAAGAAAAAACACCGCTCATACAAGCAGTAGATATGCTATTTTACCTTAAAAATTAATGCAAAATTTGCTAGTATGGGATGATAACCAAAAATAACAATTTTATTGATTTACGGACAAAATATACAATTATTATTAAACCGACATAAATTCCCAGGCGCTGTGATAGCCATTTAAATCTTCAGCATACTTTATAAAATCATTATAAAAAGAAAATCTTGATAGAGTACTTCCATCACCAATAACAACAAGCTTTTTTCTTGCTCTTGTCATGGCAACATTCATCCTTCTAATATCGGATAGAAAGCCAATAATACCGTCGTTATTACTTCTAGTGAGGCTGATATAAATTACATCTCTTTCCTGGCCTTGGAAACTATCAATCGTATTAACTGATATTTTGTGCGCATTATCGACCAAAATTTCATTGTTTTGTAGCAATTCTTTTAGGAGATAGACTTGTTGCTTGTAGGGAGAAATAATGCCAAATGTTGGCAAATTCATATTGCCTAATTTCAATTTTTCTATTAATGCGGTTAAATGATTTAGAGCAAATGTTGCTTCATCTGGATTTGTTGTACTTGTACCATCAGCTTTTTCATCAAAACTGCAACCCGAAGTATCAATAAACATTACTGGCGGCTCATCTTCTGCAATCTGATGGTTAGCAACAGAAAAATGAGCCTGGAGCTTATTTTCATAAAAAACCTTTGATGAATAACCCATAATTTGAGTGTTCATTCTATATTGTTCTTGTAGAAGCGTAACATAATCTCTATTTAATTCAACAGATTTTTCGAGTAATGTTTTACTCAGACCCTTTTCAGCAGCCTCATTAGATTTTATTGTAGGCGAAAGCTGGAAATGATCTCCTGCTAGAATAACTTTGTCAGCTTTTAATATTGGTATCCAGCAAGCGGGTTCTAAGGCTTGTCCGGCTTCATCTATAAAAACTGTGCTGTATTTTAAATTTTTGACTGTGTAATGATTCGATCCAACTAATGTTGCTGTAATAATTTCGGTGTTGGCAAATATGTTTTCAATGATGTATTTTTCTGAGTTTTCTATCTCTCTGCCAATTTTATGTGCCTCATCAAATAACGCTTTTCGCTGCTCTCGCTCTGCCCTACCAAAACTGCGCTTATATTTATGCGCCATGTTTTTATATTCTGCCGCCTGTTTCCTTAAAGCTTTAATACTTTTCATTTCCGCATGAACCGACATTTTATAATCCAGCGTTGCATGCATTAAATGTTCAGAAACCCTTGCCGGATTTCCAACTCTAACAATATTTAATCCGCTTTCGGCTAATTTTTCGGTAAGTAAATCTACAGCAGTATTACTCGGAGCAACAACTAATATTTTCTGCTTTTCTAATTTACTAACAGCTTTAATAGCTTCAACAAGGGTTGTTGTTTTACCAGTTCCTGGCGGACCATGAACAATTGCCAACTCATTAGCCGATAATATTTTGTTAACGGCAGCTATCTGAGAATTGTTCAGCTTTTCAGATTTAAAATTACAATCTAAAGTTTTAAATGAAGGTGTTTTATGACCAATTAAAATTTTAATGAGACTATTTTTGCCTTCATCTTCGATAATTGAACCAGCAGTTTTTAAGGCATTCCGCATTTCATCATAACTATTATTATCAAACAACAAATCTACACCAAGCTTTCCATCTTTTGTCCAATCTGGCAATTCATCCAATTTTAAACTGATTTTCATCTTATCGCGACTTAAATGACTGATTACGCCTTCAATTCTATCATCTTTTGGATTATGATTGGAGAAGATTACAACAGATGATCCGAAACGGAACTGCTGAGACAAATCCTTATGAGTTGTTCTTTCAATTTCGATATTTAGATACTCTCCTCTCCCAATTTCCGTGTTGCGGATTGAAATTGGGTACCAGGTTAATCCTAAATTTCGCCTATCGGCAGCAGAACTATTTTCTGTAAGTTTTAAATAAGCTTCGTGATCTGCCTTTTGCTCAATTTGAAGCAATTCAAGCTGTTTTGTGAAATATTCTTTAAGCAATTTTAGTTTTTTTAATGTCGTCGTTCTATAAATAAATTATTAAAGAACTAATTGCTGGTGCAATTTAATTAATGTTTCTTGGGCATCTGAACAAAAACCAGGATGTACTTTTGAGCATTGTACAACCGTACTTCTTGTAGCAGTTAACCAACGGAATCTCGATGCAATGTCATAGCAACCAATCGTTCCCGAACCTTCGCCACCTAAACTTATTTTTTGTAAGGCTAAAAGATTTTCTTTAATGTCTATAATATCGGTTTCCGGAGAAAATATCTTCAATTTTTCTTGATCAATTGTGAAAATACTTTTTAAGAATTTTTGTTTCGCACAATATAAAATGACACCCACATTCAAAAATTCTTCGCGTTCTACCCTGGGCATAACTCGAATAACGGCATACTCAAATAAGAATTTCTCTTGCATGCTGTGCTTCTTTTAAAAATATATCCGAATGAGCTAACCTAATTTCTAAAAACTTGGCATATGCTTGCCTATGTTCATCTTTTGTTTCAAAAACATTTTCTCCTTCTAACCATTCATCAGGTATAATTGAAACAATTTTCTGGAAATGTTCTGGCTTTATTATTGATTTGAATTCTCGATCAACTTCCTCTAAATTCTCGGCCCAAGGAAGTAATACATGGTCTTTAATGAGCACAAATGGTTTTTTTGCCTGCTCTTCCCAATTTTGCCAAGAGTGATGAAAATATAAAGAAGCACCATGATCTATCAACCACAATTCTTGGTGCCATAATAACATATTTGTATTACGGCAAGTTCTATCCATATTGGTTAAAAGAGAATCCAGCCAAACAATTTGCGAAGATAATTTAGCATCAACTTTAGTAACTGTTGGATCAAATGTTATTGCGCCAGAAAGGTAATGTAATGCTAAATTTAATCCAACACTTGCCTTTAATAAATCTTGAATTTCTTCATCGGGTTCAGTTCGACCAAACGCTTCATCCAAATTTGCAAAAACTAATTCGGGCATGTTGAAGCCTAAAATCCTCGCTATTTCACCACCAATTAACTCGGCAATTAAAGCCCTCGAACCTTGTCCTGCACCTTTAAATTTTAGTACATAGAGAAAATCATCATCAGCTTCTGCAATTGCCGGCATGGATCCGCCTTCTCGCAAAGGCGTTACATATCGAGTTACATTAACGCTTCTTAAATTAATATCATTCATAATTGAGATTCTAAGCTAATTAAATAGCATTAGCAAGCCTCAAATTTAAAAGAATTAAACTAAAAACAGATTAATGATTACTACCGTTTAGGGTTTTAGGAATTTATATGATTATGAAGAAAATCTGAACCTGCAGGCGTAATCGTTGCCGACCATTGTACAGCTTCTCTATTAATGCTAATGTACCCAAGAAATTCCAGTTCTTCGTACTGTTCATCCATACCTCCAAGAATTGATGAACTAACCTGTTGTTCGATAACCTCAAGTAGAGATTGTATTTCTGCTCTATCCATTATTTAAAGATTTGTTAATAAACATTTGATAATCAATAAAGTTTATACAAACATTTACCATAACGTTAAAGTTAATATAGCTTAAGTATTTACTATTTTATGGAAACGCATATTTATCATTTATTTGTATTGGCAATTCCTGTTGCATGCATTGCCTGGACAGTTACCAAAGAGGAAATTTTTAGAGAAGCAAGAGAATTTTGCGTTGACCGCTCAAAAAGCTGCAACAAACTGTATAAGAGAAAATTCTTTTACGTTTTTACGTGCGAGTATTGTTTTAGCCATTATGTAACCATATTGCTGCTAATAATTACAAAATTTACTTTATTATATGATGATTGGCGTGGCTATTTAATTTCGGGTTTCAGTATAATTTGGATTGCTAATGTTTATATGAGTTTGTATAATTTAATTAGAATTGACCTTAAAAAAGAAAAAATCAGAGCTGCAAAAGAAGAGTCTGAATTTAATGAAAAATAGGTTATTGCTTCTTTTTCAAGCAAAACATAATTTTGCCATTTAAGCAATAACATCAGCCCTGAGTAATAAAATTAAAAAAAATGTAAAGATAATCGTTAAAAAATTAGATAATATCATAACTAACTCTATCTTTGTCCTCGAGAGCGTTAATTTAGATGCGGGTATACGACGAAAGTTGTATGCCCGTTTTTTGTTTAGAACAACTTAAACAGCTTCTATTACTCGTTCAAGGCAGATTTTTAACCAGGTTGTATAGTTTGTTGGATTGTTTTTAATTTCGTTTTGAAGTTCAGCCAGACTTAAATAACGAAAACTTTCAACTTCAGTTTTGTTAATGATTGGAAGTTCATCAGATATTCCAAAAAATACATGGTCGAGTTCATGTTCAATTAAGCCATCTTCAAATTCACTTTTATAAATAAAGTTGAAACCATAACGTAAATCACATTGCATTCCCATCTCCTCTTTTAATCTTCTTATGGCAGCATCCAAATTACTTTCACCCCAACGTGGGTGGCTACAGCAAGTGTTTGTCCAAAGTCCAGAAGAATGGTATTTATCTTTAGCACGTTGTTGAAGAAGTAACTCATTCTTTGAGTTAAAAATAAAAACGGAAAAAGCACGGTGAAGAAGCCCCTTTACGTGAGCTTCCAACTTCTCCATTTTTCCTATTGGTATATCGAAGGTATCAACAAGTATAACTTCTTCTTCCATTAAATGAGATGTTTAAATTAGGGATATAAGGTTAATATTATATTGCATTTAACTTGTGCCTGATTACGCAATCGAACATTAATCCAATTTTACGTGGATTTGATATTCTTATTCTTTCGGTCATAATTTTTTCGGCTGTTAAACTCTTAATTTTCGAAAAAAGTTTCCTGTAATAGATGTAAGATAAATACACGCCTATTCTTGATGATTTCGGCAGCATTTTAATCCCAGCTAAAGCTTCATTAAATTCAATTTCAATTTCACGCTCGATTTCGCGTTTTTGGTTATCGCAAAATGCAGCCAAATTAACATTTGGAAAATAAGTTCTGTTTAGCCCATTGTGGTCATCTTTCAAATCGCGTAAAAAATTTACCTTTTGAAAAACAGAACCAAGTTTCATGGCGTAAGGCTTTAGTTGCTCGTATTCATTATTATCGCCATTAGTAAAAACCTTTAAACACATTAAGCCAACTACTTCTGCTGAGCCTAAAATATATTCATTATATAGTTCTGGAGTGTAAACATTTTCTTGTAAATCCATTCGCATGCTATTTAGAAAAAGAGATATTAATTCTTTATCAATGCCATATTGGTTCACAACTTTTTGAAATGAATTTAAAATCGGATTTAGGCTTATACCAAGTTCAATAGCCTCAAAAGTATCTGCTGAAAATTTATCCAGCAAAAACCTTTTATCATAATCGTGGAAACTATCTACAATTTCATCAGCTAAACGAACAAATCCGTAAATGCCATAAATTGGCATTCGGAGTTGATTATTAAGAAAATAAATGCCAAAAGAAAAACTTGTACTGTAGCTTCGGGTAGTGAGCTTGCTACATTTTGACGAAACCTGATCGAACATTAACTTCATATAGAGGAGAATTTTTATGTGTAAATAAGCTGTTTAAGATTCATTATTAATTGCACAAAAATTCTTTAAACAATTTTCAATAAAAATATCAATAATTTCCATTGAAGCTTTCAAAAAATTCTAAAATATTGAAGTTATTCAGTTTAAGCAACATTCCACAATTGTAAACCAATAAGTTCGAAATTGGTTTTTCAGGCAGCATAATTTATTACATATCTTTTAAATATTGGTATTTATCGAAAAATATAGTGAAAGTTTGTATCATTTTATAAAATCAATACTTTAAAATTCTACACCAACATAAGTTTATCCTTTACTGAAATATATTTTTACACTACGAATGGATTATTTTTTATTTTTAGTTAAGTATAAGTTAATTTGCGACTGTTTATGCCGATGCCAAATATTAAATTAAAATGTATTGTTGTTGAAGATGATCTTCTCGCTGTTGAGGGAATAAAAACATATATAAAATCGTTAAATAACCTACAATTAGTAGAAGTTTACACCGACCCATTGAAAGCGCTTAATGAAATAATTGCAGGGCCGGATGTAGATATTATATTTATGGATGTTGATATGCCTCTTATTTCAGGTATTGAATTATCTAAATCCATCAGACACAAAACGGATAAGCTTATATTTACAACTTCTCATAGCAAATACGCTTATGAAGCTTTTGAAATGTTAGCCAGTGCATATCTATTAAAACCATATACATTTGCTCGTTTTGCTGAAGCAATTTCACGGCTCTATCCATCAACCAATACAGTTCCTAATACCAATCACAAAATAGAAGAAGATTATTTCTTTATCAGAAATAAGAACGATAACAATAACCTGATAAAAGTTAGATACAACTCTATTATTGCGGTAGAGAGTTTACAAAACTATGTTAGAATATATACTCCAGATGAAAATATTGTAGCATATATTGGTTTATCTGAAATAAAATTAATTTTAAAGGAGAAACCTAATTTTTTACAAGCGCATCGGTCTTTCATAATTTCAAAAAATCACATTAAAAAATTAGAAGGCTATACCTTAAAAATGACGAATAATTTGCAAGTAAATTTAGGCAATAATTATCGCGAAGAAATATTGGCTTACATCAAAGAAAAGACAATTAAAACCGGGAGATCTTAAAATTAATGTCAGAAAATTCGCTCTACAAAAACCCATTTCTATGGAAATGGGTTGTTTCCAATAAGTATCATTTTATTTTTTGGACAGTATTTATATTTTATGAAATTGTTGTTGTTGGCCTTTATGCGGGTAAATTTGGTGCACCAGGAAGTTATATATTTCACTATATAATAAATATTGGAATATTTTACTGCCATGCCAATTTGGTGTTAAAATATGGCTTAGAAAATTTAAAATCGGCTATTTGGAAAGTGCCACTTTTTTTAATTTTAGAAACAATTGCTTTTTTATTAGTGATGTATGTTGCATACAACTATGTTAACAGATTTACACACATTATTATAAATAAGGAAATAGAAATAAACAGAACTTTTTTCTTGGGAGGATTAATCAGAGCACTTTATTTTATAGTATTCGGAACAGCCTATTATTTTTTGGTTACTTTTTTTAAAGAAAGGAAGAAAACTGAAAATCTGGAGCAGCAAAAGTTGCATAATATTATTCAACTCGCTAAATCAGAAAATGCATTTTTGAGAGCACAAATTCATCCCCATTTATTGTTTAACACTTTAGATTTTATTTATCAAAACGCAAAAGATAAAGCTCCTGTTGCGGCAGAAACAATTGTAGCATTATCAGAAATGATGCGGTATGCAGCAGATAGCAAGTATAAAGACGAATTTGTACTTCTTGGAGATGAAATTGAACAGGCAGAAAATTTAATTAATTTACATCAGCTAAGAAACAATCATACTTTACAAATAAGAATTTGGTATGATGATGAAGTTAAATCAGAGCAAATTATTCCAATGGTATTAACTACGCTTGTTGAAAATATATTTAAACACGGAGATTTATCTAAATCAGAGCAGGCGGGAGAAATATCAATAATTAAAAAAGAAAATAGCTTACAGTTAAAAACAAAAAATTTAATTAAACCCAAGTTACAGCAAGATAAACGCTCTGGAACTGGAATGGATAATATTACCAAGCGTTTACATTATACTTATGGTTTAAATGCAAATATCAAAAGCTACACCGATGATAATGAACACTTTAATATTGAAGTGACCATAAAAAAGTAGAAAATATAAAAAGATAATTCATAAATTAGCACCAACGATATTTAATTCTCACATGAAGGGGCTTAAATTTATGCAATCTTAATTCTTAACCAAAGATTGAATAATTGTAGAAAAACATAATTTAAATTAAAATCTCAAAAACCTCTTATATGCCGATTAATTGTATTGCGATAGATGATGATCCAAATTCAATAGAAAACCTTAATTCCTATTTGGTTAAAATTCCCGATTTGCAGCTTGTAAAAAGCTTTACAGACCCTGTACAAGCATTAACAGATATTTCTTCGGCAGAAACAGTCGATATTATTTTTATGGATATTGAAATGCCCGCTTTATCAGGGATAGAATTAGCCAAATTACTTAGGAAAAAAACTAAACATTTAATTTTTACTACAGCGCATCCAAGATATGCTTTGGATGCTTTTAATGTTGCCGCAGATGGATATTTACTTAAACCTTATTCATTAATTCATTTTTCTGAGGCAATAAATAACCTTTACCCTAACGAAAACCCAATAGGTGAAGAATTGCTTGAAGAATCATTTTCTGTACAGTTAAGAGAAAACACTTCTGAAGCAGTTGAAATTGTTTTTAATGAGCTTGTTATGTTTGAACAAATAAATGAAATGGTTTATTTCAGAACTATTAATGGAAATTACATGAGTTTTAAACTGAATTTTAGTAAAATTTTAGAATTGCTTCGTAAGCATCCAACCTTTATTCAGGTTAATTCATCGGCAATCATATCTAAATTACATATAAAAAGTTTTTTAGGCGACCAAATCGTGTTAAAAGGAGGACTTTCAACTTCTTTAGCAAGCAAATACAAAGAATCTTTTGTACTGTTTGTTAAGCAAAATCTTATGCAGCAAAACTAATTTTTATTCCATTAAAACCATAAAAAAAGGTACTGTTATAAATTCCAAATATTTAGACAAAAAAGTATTTTTGTATTCTAAAGAAGTTCAGCTACTGAACTATCTTGCGTAGTCTCGATTTTCGGATCGAGGCTACCACTTTTGTAGTTTTCAATAAATTCTGTGTTGTTTTTCCAAAGAGTATATATCA
>NZ_JAUFPW010000012.1 GCF_030409415.1 Pedobacter aquatilis
CAGACAACTCTTGCGAATCGTAAAAAGTAAAAGAACCAAAGGAAAATATCAAACATGGACCAACTACAAAAGAGCGATATGAGCCTTAAGTTAATGACATTGGGGCAGGGGGAGGATTTATTAATCAATAATAACCAATTTACACGCCAAAAATTTTCTTAGAATTAGCTGTAGTAATGTTCGCAATTTCCTCTACCGATACATTATAAATATCGGCCAGCTTTTGAGCAACATAAATTAAATAGCTGCTTTCGTTTGGTTTGCCTCGAAATGGAACCGGGGCAAGGTAAGGTGAATCGGTCTCGAGTACCAGTTTTTCGAGTGGAATATTAACCAAAACCTGATCTAATCCAGCTTTTTTAAAAGTTACTACGCCGCCAATTCCGAGGTAAAAATTCAAATTAATAGCTTGGTTGGCTTGTTGTTCATTACCTGTGAAGCAATGGAAAATGCCTCTTAATTTATCGTCTTTTTCTGCCTCCAATACTTCAAAAACCTCATCAAAAGCCTCTCTGCAATGGATAACAATTGGTAAACCTAAATCTTTGGCCCAATTAATTTGTTTACGAAAGGCATCTTGCTGAATGCCTAAAGTGGTTTTGTCCCAGTATAAATCAATTCCAATTTCGCCGATTGCATAAATTTTTCTGCCTTCAATACTGTTGTATATTTCTTCCAGTTGAGTTTCATAATCATCTTTAACATCGCAAGGGTGCAAGCCTGCCATAGCAAAACAATTATCAGGGTATTTTTTCACCAAGTCATCAATCATTTTAATTGAAGCCACATCAACATTTGGCAAAAACAAACGGTTAACATTATTTTCAAAACAACGCTCCATCAATTGAGCTTGCTTTTCTGCGTCCTGTTCATAATATAAATGCGTGTGAGTGTCAGTAAAATTCATGGGGCAAAGGTAAGGATTTAAAAAATGGACTAGCTTTTTGAATTGTGCTATTTTTTTGAAAATGGATGTTTTTAAGCTTTTGGCAGCTTGCAGTCCTGCTTTCCGTTGCAATCTTTTTGGTTGTCCTTCGACTACGCTCAGGATGACAATCCAAAAAGTATTTTCACTCCAATCAGGTTTATAAACCGTGGTCAGTTTTGTATGGCGTAAAAGCAACCGTTGTTAAATAGCCCCGACATACGCGGAAATACTTTTGGCTAACTAAACTTACGAAGTTCCGCTCCAAATGCTTCCTTAACTTTGTAAGTTATCGGACTGAAGTTTTTTCGAGCCAAAAGATTGCAGCATTGGCGAGACAGGTGTTGCCATGAAACAGAAACAATCCGCTCCAAAAAAGCTCAAATAAAAGCCTCAGAATTATAAATCCTGAGGCTTTAATATGTTTTAAACTATAATTATTGAGCAGGAGTTGCCATAGGTTGTGCTGCAACAGGAGCACCAGCCGGACCTTTCTTAATCGCTTTGATTTCGATATCGAAAACCAATGGCGTGAATGGGTTGATTGGACCACCACCATTTTCGCCATAACCTAATTTAGAAGGAATAATGATTTTGATTTTACCACCAACACCAATTAGTTGAACACCTTCTACAAAACCTGGAGCCAATTGGTTTAACACTAACGGACGAGCAGTATATTGTGCCATTGGAGAGTGAATGCCAGCTTTTTTAGCGGTTTTTTCATCAGAAGTATCAAATACATTTGGGTCTCCATTGCTTTTTTTGCTGGTAAATTGACCAGTGTAATCAACAATTGCAGTATCCGTTAATGCAGCTCTTTCTGCGTTACCTGGTTTCTCGATGATGTAGTTTAAACCTGAAGCAGTTGTCTTAACCTCCAATTTATTTTCATCAATGTATTTTTTGATTTTTGCAGGCTCATTAGCTTTGTTTTTGTCGATTAAAGCTTTGTATTCAGTTTCAAAGAAATCTCTTTTCTTTTTCTCGAATGTAGAATCAGCTTCGTTTGTAGCTTTGTGTAATACTTTTTCGATTTTCACTGTAAAAGTTGCATAGTTAGATTTTAAACCAGCTGGTTTTGGTTGGCCAGAATATTTAGCCATCGAATCTAAATTTAATTTGAATGATGCGCTATCGCCTTCGCCTAACATTTTTAAAGCCGCAACTAAATCGCCCTTAAACATAGATTTGTTTATTGGAAAGAATGCCGGACGCTCATTATCGTAAGTGTTTACTAAAGTAGAATCTGCGTTGGTTGTGCCTTCAACTGTTTGAATACCGTTTAATTTTACAAAATCGCCTTCTTTAATTTTTTCTTTGCCTTCATCTTTTAAGATTTTGTATTGCAAATCGCCTTCGCCCTTTTTGTAATTGTTACATGCAACCAAACCCATTGTTGCTGCAAATAGAATAATAATTCCTTTTTTCATTATTTTATTGAATTGTTTTTTTGTCATGAAATTAGCTGAGCCATTTCATTATTATTTATATTTCTGTTTAAATTTTTAAGCGATTAACTGGCTTTTATACTCTGGTAAAATTGATTTAAATTCTTCTATAACATCTGCTAAAGATTTATCTGATGCACCTCCGGCAGCATTTCTATGTCCGCCGCCGTTAAAATATTTTTTACAAATTTCATTTGCAGGAAAATCGCCGGTAGAGCGTAAAGATAATTTTACCTTATCTGGTCTTTCGATAATTAATGCTGCCAAACGAATTCCATTTATAGATAAGGCATAATTTACAACGCCTTCGGTATCGCCTGTTGCGCTGTGGTATTTTGCAAGTTCTTCTTTATTTACGGTAATAATTGCCGTGTTAAACTCATGAAAAACTTCTAATTTGTTGGATAGGCAATAACCTAAAAACCTAAGGCGGTCTTCGCTTGCGTTATCATAAACCAATTGATGTATTTTATAATGCTCGGCACCTAAATCAATTAAATTTGCCGCAATGCGATAAACATTTGATGTAGCTAATGGAAAACGAAATGAAGCAGAATCGGTCATGATACCGGTATATAAACAAGTTGCTACATCTTTATTAATACCGTTACTGTCATTTAGCTGGTTGGCGATAAAATCGTACACCAGTTGCGCTGCAGCGCAAGCATTTATGTCCCAATGGCGGTAATCGTCAAAATCTTCTGGCTCAAGGTGATGGTCTATCATCACTTTTTTCGCAGATGCTGCTCTTACCAATTCACCAAGCTCGTTAATTCTGCTAAGGGTGTTAAAATCAAGGCAGAAAATCAGCGCTGCTTCTTCTACTAATTTTGCTGCTTTTTCTTGTTCCTCTGTAAAAATTACAACATCAGCATTATTTGGCATCCAATGTAAAAAAGTTGGGTAATCAGTAGGGGTAATCACTTTTACGTGATGACCTTTTTGAATAAGATAACCGTACAATCCTAGCGATGAGCCCATTGCATCACCATCAGGTTTATGATGTGTAGTGATAACAATTTTCTGTGGCGAAGCCAGAATGGATTTTAGTTCTGTTAATGTAAGCATAATTTTTGCGCTGCAAAGCTAATTAAATTTAGTGTTAGTTAAACTGTTATTTAACCGTTTAATTGCTTTTGTATCTAACATCCTTATAAATTTTACGAACAATGCCTTAATGTAATTGTTTAACAACTTGGTTTAGGCGATAAAGAGATTGTTATTTAGGCTTTTTCTTTCATCAATAAAACGTACTTTTGCAGAAAAATTGATATCAAAGCACAATGAGCACTAACAGAACTTTTACAATGATTAAGCCAGATGCAGTTGCAAACGGCCATATCGGATCTATTTTAAACGACATTACTAATGCTGGTTTTAAAATCATTGCATTAAAATATACTAAATTAACTGATGAAACTGCTGGTCAGTTTTATGCAGTACACGCTGAGCGTCCTTTTTATAAAGATTTAGTAAGTTTCATGTCTTCAGGACCAATTGTTGCCGCTATTTTAGAAAAAGATAATGCAATTGAAGATTTCAGAAAATTAATCGGTGCTACTAATCCAGCTGAGGCTGCAGAAGGTACAATCCGTCAAAAATATGCAAAATCAATAGATGCAAATGCAGTTCACGGTTCAGATTCTGACGAGAATGCAGAAATTGAAGGTAATTTCTTCTTCAAGGCAGACGAGCGTTTCTAAGCATATTCTAAAATATAAAACATGAAAACCCTGAAATATTTCGGGGTTTTTATGTTTTATAAGTTTTGTATCTTTCGCCTTTCAAACACAATATAAATTAAATGAAAAAAATTTTCTTAACGGTATTGGCTTCTGGTATCGCTATCACATCATTTGCACAAACTAAAAAACCTGTAGCTAAAAAACCAGCAATAGCAACCAAAGCTGCAGCAAAACCAACTGCTTCTCCAGCCGTATTAAAATCATCTTTAGATTCGGCCAGTTATGCATTCGGCATTTCAATTGGTGCAAGTTTAAAAACAACCGGTTTATCAACCTTAAATTACGATATATTATTAAAAGGCTTAAAAGATGCCTTTACTGATGCAAAAACAGTTTTAGATCAGCAACAAGCGCAACAAGCCATTTCAACAGTATTAAATAATGCCAATAAAAGCAAATTTGCAAGCAAAATTGCAGAAGGAAAAGCATTTTTGGAGCAAAATAAAAAACGTGCAGGTGTGCAAACAACTGCAAGCGGATTACAATATGAAGTGTTGAAAGCTGGAAACGGTGCGAAGCCAACGGCAACGGATTCTGTTTTAGTAAATTATAAAGGAACATTGCTTGATGGAAAGCAATTTGACAGTTCTTATGATAGAGGCGAGCCAATCACTTTTACTTTAAACCAGGTAATTAAAGGTTGGACTGAAGGTGTACAGTTAATGAATGGAGGTTCAAAATACAAGTTCTTCGTTCCCTACAATTTAGCTTACGGCGAGCGTGGATATGGTCCAGATATCCCACCTTACAGCACCTTGATTTTTGAAATTGAATTGTTAAAAGTTAACGGCAAATAGCCTTAAAATAAAACTTTCTTTCGGGTTTGATGTTAATTATAGCAAATTGACATCACATGAAAAGAACATTGCCTTTAGTACTTATTGCATTTTTGTGCACTACCTTAACCAGTTGCGAATTGGCTCAAGGTATTTTTAAAGCCGGCGTTTGGTCGGGAATTATTATTGTAGTAATCGTAGTTGCGCTTATCATCTGGATTCTATCTAAAGTGTTCGGCGGTAAAGGATAAGTTAAAACAAATTAAAGACTTTAATTAAAGGCTGGCAATTATAATTGCCAGCCTTTTTGTGTTTATATTGGCGTGATGAAAATTTTTAACTTACAACCGATAACCGTTAAAGAATATTTATTTAATGAAGAACATTTAGTCGAACGGATGAATGATGGTCATTTCGAATATGGCTTTTCTTTCAATTGTAGTATTGTTGGTTCAATAAAAACGATGATTGTTGAATTTAAAATTCTTTATTCTGTTGGAGGGTCAGAATCACATGAAGAAATTTTTATGACCGATAACCCAAATGAATGGTTAGTGATGGGAACATCCATATATGAAGATGGTGCAGGTGAAATATTATTATCTTACAAAAGCTATTGTAAATTTAATTTAGAAAACGAAGGCTTCGAAGCTGATGTGATATCAATGAGTGAGTTTCTCAATGACTATAATATTCATACACAAACATTTCTCAATCAATATAAACCTGATTCATTAGTGCTAGAAGATGATTTATTTGCGTATAAAACTTTGAAATCAAATGCGATGAATGCAATTGAAAACTTAAAGGGAAGTAATATGTATGAATTTTAAAGCTTACCGCTTTTCTACAAAAACACAATTTCGTTTATCACAACGCTTCCTGCGTGGTCATTTAGTTTTTGTATAATTCCTGCTCTTACTAAAACCAATTCATTTTTTATTACGGATGATTCTATCCTGATGAAAAGTTTTTTATCATGAATGTAGATTTGTTTTGTACGGTTTGCAATTGCTGTGCCCATTATCTCAGGCCAAATGGCTACAATAGAGGTTTCATCAAATTTGCGGCGTATTCTGTAAACATCCAGCATTTTGCTGATGGCATCTTTTAAGGTTACATCGTTGGGTTTACGCATTTTGAATCTGGCCGTTATCTACTTCAAACAAAGTTACATCAACTTCTATCTTTTTAAAAATTGATTTTACTCTTTCGATGCCTGTATCGGTAATAAAAATTTGTCCGAAATCGTGATGCGAAACCATTTGCATTAGTTTCTGAACACGGTTATCATCCAGTTTATCGAAAATATCATCAAGTAAAAGTAATGGCTTAAAGCCCTTATTTTTTGCCAGATAAGCATATTGTGCAAGTTTTAAAGCAATTAAAAATGATTTCTGCTGACCTTGCGATCCGAATTTTTTGAGTGGCATTTCATGAATGCTAAATACCAGCTCATCCTTATGGATACCAGTAGTTGTGCGTTCTAAAACCCTATCTTTTTCAACTGATTTTTTCAGCAATTCTTCAAAAGGTGTTTCAATTAATTGAGATTGATAATTTAAATCGACCAACTCATTATTATCCGTTAAGTAAATATAGTATTGATTAAACAGGGGAATGAAATCATCCATGAAAGCTTTCCGTGTAGCGAAGATTTTATTACCAGCCAAAACCAATTGCTCATCCATAATTTCGAGCAAAGTTGGGTCGTATCTTTTTGTAATAGCAATTTGCTTAAGCATTGCATTTCGGTTTGCCAAAACGCGGTTATAACCAATTAATTGATCTAAATAATGTGCATCAGTTTGAGAAATCACATTATCAACAAATTTCCGGCGTTCTTCACTACCTTCCATAATCAAATTAACATCGTATGGCGAAACCATTACGACCGGAAATAAACCAATGTGGTCTGCAAGTTTATCGTACTCCTTTTTGTTTCTTTTGAACTGCTTTTTCTGGCTTCTCTTTACGCCACAGCTAATCTTTTCGTTTCTTTCATTGCGGTCAAAATCACCCTGAATCATAAAAATATCAGCCCCGGTTTTAATTTGCTGTCCATCAATCGGGTTAAAATAGCTTTTGCACAAACACAGATAATGAATGGCATCTAACATATTAGTTTTGCCAGAGCCATTATTGCCGGTAAATACATTGACGGTTTCAGAAAAGCTGATTCCGGCATCGCTGTAATTTTTAAAATTAAGAAGGGTAATGTTCTTTAACCACATAAATATGTCGCAATTTACCTAATTTTTACCCTTTAAGTGGTTAATGTTAAAAATTAAAGCTTACATTCATTTCAAGAAAAAATAAATGGTAGCACAAAAAATGTTAGAAGGTAACGTTCTCTGGTCATACGATCACGAACTAAACAACGATAAAAGATACGGTTGGCTAAAAAACATTGCCGGGATATTCTCCTTTATAAGGCCAATGCACAGTCACGAAGGTAATATTTTACTGGCATCAAATGGTCTTTTCATTACTGGCGATGAACATTTAGAACTTCCACTTTCGCACATTGAAGAGGTTTACATGGGCTTTGACGATTTATTTCCGGCAACATCTGTAAAAAACTTTTGTGTATTTTGGCAACCCATCCGCATTAAGTCTTTTATTCGCAACTCTGAAAGTCAAACCATATACCTTATTATTAACTATAAAGGTATTTTTAGTGATAATAAAACCTGGTTTAACACCTTAATTAGTTTGCTAAGGTAAGAGAAACACAATTTACCATATTTCCAGCTTCTAAATAACTATAGTTTAATTAAATACTTAAAAATAAAGGTTGATACTTTGATTGAAAAACGTATTTTTGCAATCTTAAATTTTTTAAACAAACATGTCTACAACAGATAATCAGACAACTCAACCTATTAGAAAAGGTTCTTTTTTACAGGAAAACAATAAAAGCCTGCTATTTATTGCGGGTGCTGTAGTGGTATTAATAGGCGTTTATTTTTGGTACCAAAACGTTTACTTAAAAGATCGTGCTGAAGAAGCTGCAAGTAAAATGTTCAAAGCAGAGCAGTTAATCGGTGTAGATTCTTTATCTAACAAAGCGATTAAAGGTGAAGGCGGTTACCCTGGTTTGGAGCAGGTTGCTAAAGATTATGATAATACTAAATCTGCTAATTTAGCTAACCTATATTTAGGTGGTATTTATTTACGCAAAGGCGAATATAAACAAGCTATTGATGCTTTGAGTAAATATAGTGCTACAGGTAGCCCGGTTGCAGATCCATTAGCTTTAGGTTTATTGGGTGATGCATACAGCGAATTGAAAGACTACAAACAAGCATCAACTTATTATAAAAAAGCGGCTGATAAAGCGAGCAAATTTACTTCGCCAATGTTTTTAAAGAAATTAGGTTTAGTAAACGAGAACCTGAAAGACTTTAAAGGTGCTGCTGAAGCTTACAATAAAATTAAATCTCAGTATCCTGAAAGTCAAGAAGCGCAGTTAATTGATGCTTACATTGCAAGAGCTGAAGAACAAGTTAAATAATCATTAACTAAATATTTGTGAAAAGATTATCGAAAGATGGTCTTTTTTTTTGCTCTTGGAAGTTAAGTTTAAAAGTAAAACTTCTGCAATTATGATGGAAGTCACACCAGATATGAGTAATTAGCTCTATTTTTGTCTTTAACGCAATCGTCATGCTGAATTTAATTCAGCATCTATCAAATAAGACCCTGAAATGAATTCAGGTTGACGAAAAGATTAAATATGAAGATAGAACAGATTTACACAGGTTGTTTAGCAGAAGCTGCATATTATATAGAAAGTAATGGAGAAGCTGCGATAATTGATCCTTTGAGAGAAGTTTCAACCTATTTAAAAAAGGCAGAAAAAGCTGGAGCAAAAATTAAATATATTTTTGAAACTCATTTTCATGCCGATTTTGTTTCTGGTCATGTTGATTTATCTGAAAAATCTGGGGCTGAAATAGTTTACGGTCCAACGGCCAAAACTGAATTTAAATCACATATTGCTAAGGATGGAGAACAATTTAAAATTGGTAACCTAACCATTAAAGTCTTGCACACGCCCGGACATACGCTAGAATCAACTACATATCTCTTAAAAGATGAAAACGCTAAAGACCATTGCATCTTTAGTGGCGATACACTTTTTATTGGTGATGTTGGTCGCCCGGATTTAGCACAAAAAGGAAATTTAACAATGGAAGATTTGGCAGGAATGCTTTACGATTCATTAAATGAAAAAATTAAGCCTTTGGCAGATGATGTAATCGTTTACCCTGCTCATGGTGCAGGTTCTGCTTGTGGCAAAAGCATGAGTAAAGAAACGTTTGATACTTTAGGCCATCAAAAAGCAGTTAATTATGCTTTAAAAGCACAAACAAAAGAACAGTTTATTGCCGAAGTTACGGATGGAATTATGCCTCCGCCACAGTATTTTGCAAAGAATGCGGCAATTAATAAAGGTTCAGTAGAAAGTATTGATGAAGTTTTTGAGAAAGGACTTAATCCATTAACGCCACAAGCTTTTGAAGACTTGGCAAATCAAACTGGTGCCTTAATATTAGATACTCGCGATCCACAGGTTTTTGCGAAAGCATTTATACCTAATTCTATAAATATTGGTTTAAATGGGCAATTTGCACCTTGGGTTGGTGCATTAATTAATGATTTGCAACAACCAATTTTATTGGTTACGGATGCTGGTAAAGAGCAAGAAACTATTACGCGTTTAACTCGTGTGGGTTACGATAATACAATCGGTTACTTGGAAAATGGATTCGAAAACTGGATTTCTACAGATAAAGAAATTGATAATATAGAAACGATTTCTGCCGAGACTTTCGAGGAGGCAGTTAATCAAAATGAAATTATCGCTTTAGATGTTCGCAAGCCCGGTGAATATGAATCAGAACATTTGGAGTTTACGTTAAGTCGACCTTTGGATTTTATTGACGATTGGATGGAAGAAATAGATACAAAATTTACTTATTACATTCATTGTGCAGGTGGTTATCGTTCTATGATTGCAGCATCGATTTTAAAATCTCGTGGTGTAGAAAACGTAATTGATGTTGCTGGCGGTTACGGTGCTATTAAAAATACAGGTTTAAAAAGAACGGATTTTGCTTGCCCGAGTAAAGCGATGAAAGTTTAAAATTTTCTATGCTCGTCATTGCGAGGCACGAAGCAATCTTTCTGTCCTGGCCGGACGGGCTTTTTTCTTTTGACAACAAAAGAAACAAAATTGCCGGTTTAAAATTTTTCTATTAAAGATTGTGGATTGGTTTTGACAGTTCTTCCCGAAAAATTTGCTAGGCCGGATTAAAGTAGAACGAAGATTTAGTGGTTAGGCCTAGCTAAAAGGCTAAATTCTACAATAGATATAAAGGTATGTCAGGAAACCAAAATCATTTCGATATCATCATCATTGGCGCTGGCCCAATTGGTATGGCTTGTGCTATCGAAGCCCAAAAAGCTAACCTTAGTTATTTAATTATAGAAAAAGGTGCACTAGTAAACAGTCTTTATAACTATCCGGTTTTTATGACCTTTTTTTCTACTTCGCAAAAATTAGAAATTGGGGGAGTGCCTTTCGTAACGATTAGCCCGAAGCCGAATAGAAATGAAGCTGTTGAATATTATCGCCGTGTGGCCGAAAAGTTTGAATTGAAAATTAACCTTTTCGAACGTGTGAATCAGGTAAAAAAAGAAGATGATGACTTGTTTAAAATCAATACTTCAAAAACTGATTACACAGCAAAAAACGTAATTGTTGCAACGGGCTTTTACGATGTTCCGCTGATGTTAAATGTTCCTGGTGAGGATTTGCCTAAGGTTACACATTACTATAAAGACCCACATTTATATGCTTTTCAAAACGTGGTAGTTGTTGGAGCAAATAATTCTGGCGTAGATGCTGCACTGGAAACGTATAGAAAAGGTGCAAAGGTTACAATTATCATTAGAGGCAATGAACTTGGTCCGCATGTGAAGTACTGGGTTCGTCCGGATATTGAAAATCGAATTAAGGAAGGTGAAATTACAGCGATTTTTAATTCTGAACTGCTTGAAATCAGAGCAAACGAAGTAGATATAAAAACGCCAGAAGGTGTGAAAACCATTCCTAATGATTTTGTAATTGCAATGACGGGTTATCAACCCGATTTTTCGATGTTGCGCAAATTTGGAATTGATTTACCTGAAAGTTTATGTCCGGCTTACAACGAAGAAACGATGGAAACAAATGTGAAAGGACTTTACCTTGCCGGTGTAGTTTGCGGAGGCTTAGATACACATAAGCTTTTTATCGAAAACTCTCGTGTTCACTCAGAATTGATTGTGAGGAATATTGTTGGGTAAAAAGCTTAATTAAGTCGTCATGCTGAACCTGTTTCAGTATCTATTTGTATGAGGCACTGAAACAAGTTCAGGATGACGATAGGAAATATCGTTAATGAGTAGGCACCTTCAAAACTGTTTCTACAAAACCATCAATCGCTGATTCTACACTTGGCAAATCTTTTGATGTTAGATAGCTGCCTAATACATGATTATTGGCATTTGGAATTGCAACCTTACGTTTTAAGGCAGGAGAAGTACCAAGTTCATCATACATTTTTATCATTGCATCAACTCGAACAACGGGATCTTGTTCAAGTTCATTTTTGTAATAATAAACCATTAAAACAGGTTGTTTTACTTTTTCAAAAACACTTTTGAGCATAGTGGTTTCTACAAATTCCTGCAGTTGAACTAAAGATTCTATCCGGTAATTGGTGTACCAGTATTTTTTGTATTCTAAAGTTCTGCCATCAACGGTGCGTTCATCACTACCTAAAACCTTTCTGGCAATTTGCAAACCCCAAGGGTCATTTAACATCCAGGCATTTCTATCATTTATAGCAACATTTGGAGATAATAAAATCAAACTGTTAATCTCTGGATAAGTTGCCGCAAGTTTTAAGGCAACTGTGCCACCGGTTGATGTGCCGATTAAAATTACTTTCTTCCCCAGCTTTTTACCAATTGCGAATGCTTGTTTACTGGTATTCCACAATCCATCGGCGGTAAAATGTTGTAAAGGTGCAATGGTATCGACACCATGATCGGCTAATCGCGATAAATATAGGTTTGCTTTTAACTTTTTCGCAAGATTTAAATGAACCGGATTACCCTCTGTTTTGGATGCAGAAAAGCCATGCAAATAGACAATTGCATACTCAGTTTGCATATGGCTTGAATCTGCCCAAACAATCTCGGCTTCGTTACCAGGCTTAATTTTATGCTTTCCTTCAATCGTTTTAACGTAATTATCAAGGTCTTTTAAATCGGGAACATTAATTGGTTCGGCATTGTAAAGTGGTTTTTTAGGTTTGGGGCCCATTAAATAGCCTGCTACTAATATTGCCGAAAGCCCTAGTAAAACTTTGTAACGTTTTTTCATTTAGAGGATTGATTTTGAATGAATTTCTTTTACCACTGCTGCGGTAACCATTAATTGGCCAACATGGCGCATGGTGTGTTCTGCGGCATGGAATAGTAATCCAATAACTGTTGATGGCAAACCTGCTCTTCCAACGCCGCGATAATCGCTTAACGTTGCTTCGTCAGTATTTTTTAATTGCAGCAAAGCTATATCAACTTGTTTATCAAATCTTTTAACTAATGCTTCAACGCTGTAACCCTCTGCTGCATCTTTTCCTTCTTCATACAATTGTTCGAATTGAAAATCAGATAACTTTTCTGCTCTGGCATAAGTAAAAACTCTATCGAGTACGCCACTCAAATGCTGAAGATGAAAACCTACAGATGCCATATTTGCAGGACGTAGCCAAAGCAATTCTACCGGGAATTGTTGCATGTATTCATTTATTTCTTCTCTCGCCTGTAAAAATGCATGAGCAATAGGTTGCAATATGGTTACATATTCGGGTAATGGACCTCTTTGCCAGACTTCGAGTTTTTGCGACATTGATACAACTTTTTTCTAATTAAAGGTAAAATATTTAATGAACAACCGAAACCTGCAATGGGATTTAAAAATCTGCGCTTTGAGTTTTTATTGCAGATAATTTTGTTTATTAAACCCGACAAAGCCAAATAGCCCGCAAGCCGAAGCATGAGGTGAGGACTATAGGCGATGGCGGGACTGAAGAATGTAATTTGTAGTTCCTTTCCAAATCCTTATTATTAGCATTATAGATTATCTTTTTATGGGAAATAAGCTTAAGTTTGCAGTCAAAATTTTTTCGACTTAATGCCGGGAATCGAACAGATAAAAACACCAATAGCAGCCGATATTAAAGCGTTTGAAAAAACCTTTAAAGAATCTATGCACAGCGATGCACCATTGCTGGATAGGATTACACATTATATTGTAAAGCAAAAAGGGAAGCAAATGCGCCCGATGTTTGTTTTTTTTGCTGCAAAACTTTGTGGCGGAATTACCGAATCTACGCATCGTGGGGCGGCTTTAGTAGAGCTTTTACACACGGCAACGCTGGTACATGATGATGTGGTGGATAATGCATACGAGCGTCGTGGTTTTTTCTCTATAAATGCTTTATGGAAAAATAAAATTGCCGTTTTGGTGGGCGATTATCTTTTAGCAAAAGGTTTGTTGCTTTCTGTGAACAATAACGAACATCGATTGTTACAGATTGTATCAGAAGCGGTTAAGCAAATGAGTGAGGGCGAATTGTTGCAGGTTGAAAAGGTAAGGCGAATGGATATTTCGGAAGATTTGTATTTTGATGTTATCCGTCAGAAAACGGCTTCGTTAATTGCATCTTGTTGTGCTGCAGGCGCAGCTTCATCAGGTGCAGATGATTCTACGATTGAAAAAATGCGCTTGTTTGGCGAAAAGGTGGGAATAGCTTTTCAGATTAAGGATGATACTTTTGATTTCGGTACGGATGATGTTGGAAAACCTTTGGGCATAGACATTAAAGAAAAGAAAGTGACTTTACCTTTAATTTATGCACTAAATAAAGCCGAAAAATCTGAAAGGAAGCGTATTATTAATCTGGTGAAAAACCATCAGGATGATGCAGTGAAAATTCAGGAGATCATTGATTTTGTAAACGCAAAGGAAGGCGTTTATTACGCTAATCAAAAAATGCTAGAATACCAAAAGGAAGCTTTTGATATTTTACATGAATTTGAAGCCGGCGAAGCGAGAACGGGACTCGAACAACTCGTTTTATATACTACCGAACGTAAGAAATAATGAGTAACGAATTACTTTTCAGTCTGGGTTTCCTGTTATTTATAGTGCTTATTTTAGCACTTGATTTAGGTCTTTTTAGTAAGAAAGAGCATGTTGTAAGTTTAAAACAAGCTGGCATTATGAGCTTGATAATGGTTGGACTTGCGCTTGGTTTTTACTTTTTGCTGCTAACCGAAGGTCATCAATTACATGGTATTGAAGATTTTAAACGATTACAATACATCGTTACTAAACATCAACACCACATTAAACTGATACCCGACGATTTTCCACAGAGTTTGGCGGTTTACAGGCAAAACCTCGGCTTGGAATTTTTAACGGGCTATGTTATTGAATATGCACTATCAGTAGATAATATTTTTGTAATTGTATTAATTTTCTCAGCCTTTGCTGTCGAAGAAAAATATTATCACCGTGTGCTATTTTGGGGCATTTTAGGCGCAATTATTATGCGTTTTATTTTCATTTTTGTAGGTGCAGCATTAATTACAAAATTTGCCTGGATACTTTATATTTTCGGTGCATTTCTGGTTTTTACCGGCGTAAAAATGTTTTTCAGCAAGGAGGAAGATGATAAAATAGACCCTGAAAACCATCCGGTTGTTAAATTTGCATCCAAAATTTTTGCAATACATCCCAAATACGAAGGCAAAAACTTCTTTGTTAGAATAAACCATAAACGCATGGTTACGCCATTATTTCTGGTTTTATTAATCGTAGAATTTACCGATTTGCTTTTCGCTGTAGATTCTATTCCGGCAATATTTGCAGTTACTAAAGATCCATATATTGTATTTTTCTCAAATATTTTTGCCATCATGGGATTACGTTCTATGTTCTTTCTTTTGGTCAATATTATCCATAAATTTCACTATCTAAAAACTGGTTTGGCGTTTCTTTTGGCTTTTATCGGTATAAAAATGTTAGGTCATGTTTATTTGGAAAAATGGGGCTTCACAACAGAACATTCGTTAATCATTATTCTGAGCATTCTGGTAATTAGCGTGGTTGCTTCACTGGTTTTTCCAAAGAAAAAAGTACATCATACTTAAGTTTACCAGATAAGAAATGTAAGCTTCATATAAGTATAAGGTCTTATATTTTCTAAAATTCCTTACATGTTTGATTTTTTTCATCACCTAATACACTTAAGGTTTATGTAAGCTTATGATTTTAAATTTTTAACTTATAGATTTAAATTTTTTAGCTCATTGGCATAGATTTTCTTGTATGCCTAATGTGGTAAAGTATGCTCAATTGCAAAGCGCAAAATAAACGTTACAGCAAAAATCTGGCAATTAAAATTTGTACTTTAAGCCCATCAAAAACCAAACCTTTATGAAATACCTTTTTTCTGCTGCCCTAGTTTGTGCAGCATCATTTGCAAGCGCACAAGATAAATTTGGCGATGTATTTGCAAAAATCAATTCTGAAGTACAGCAACATTCAAAAGCATATCAAACCTTAAAATACGAAACGGAAACCATTGGTCACCGTTTAACGGGTTCAGAAAATGGCGCAAAAGCAGAACAGTATGCGTACGATTTACTAAAATCATACGGTTGCGATGTTAAATTTCAACCCTTTGAAGTAGAAAGCTGGAGTAGAAAGGCCATTAGTGTAGAAATTGGTGCGGATAAAAATTCTTTGGCAAAAGTTAAAGCAGTAACCCTTGCACATTCGCCGGTGAGTGCAAACATTACAGGCGAGATTGTAGAAGCAGGAAATGGCTTGGAAGTTGACTACAAAGCAAATCCTGATAAGTTTAAAGGTAAAATTGTTTTGATATACTTAGGTGTTTTACCTGGTTCTCCGGTAGGAACGAAATCTTTACACCGTTCAGAAAAAACCGCAATTGCAACCAAATATGGTGCATCTGGCGTAATTATAATCAATACCGTTAAAAATGGTGTTTTATTAACTGGTACAGCATCGGTTACCGGTAAATTAATTACTATTCCGGCTGTTTGTATTGGTTTGGAAGATGGTTTAGCATTAAAGGAAAAACTTAAAACACAATCGCAGGTTGCACATATCGAAATGACAAATTTCTCAGGCTTAATTAAAGCCCGAAATGTAGTTGCAACCTTTAAAGGAACTGAAATGCCGAAGGATAAAATTGTTGTTGGCGGGCATTTGGATAGCTGGGATTTAGCCACTGGTGCAATCGATAATGGTATTGGGTCGTTCGCAATTATGGATATGGCCAGAACGTTTAAAAAGCTAAATCTTAAAACGAAACGTACTGTAGAATTTGTATTGTTTATGGGTGAGGAGCAGGGTTTATTAGGTTCTAAAGCTTATGTAGAGCAAGCCAAGAAAGATAAAAACCTTAATCAGGTTAAGTTTATGCTTAATTACGATATGACTAACGACCCGAAAGGTTTTGCTACATCGAGAGCAGAAATGAAAGAATTATTTACAGCTTGGGGAGCAGATATTGTTAAAATAGATACTGGCTTTAAAAACTTATTTAATGCCGGTGCAGGTTTGCACAGCGATCATCAACCATTTATGTTAGAAGGCATCACAACAGGTGGTGGAGCAGGAGGTAAGTTGCCAAATAATTCCGGTCCGTTTTATCATTCAGATGGCGATAGTTTTAAACTGGTTGATGAGCAAGGCTTGAAAAACACAGTTCGTTACAGCGCAATGTTAACCTACGCATTAGCCAATACTCCAAAAATTCCGGTTGACACACAAGGCGAAGAAGAGTTGAAAACTTTCTTAGAATCGCAGAATTTAAAAGAGCCGTTAACTATAGCAGGCGAATGGCGTTGGAAATAGTTCTCCATTAAAAATATTTTAATCATTAAACCCGTCATTTCAACCGAAGCCGTGAAATCTTTTTTACGCTTTGTTTCTCGAAATGACGGATTTTTACTTTTAACTTTTTACTTTCCACTTTAACTTTCTACCCACTTATATAGCTTTCCAGCTGAGAAATTGTTTGTTTTTGATCTGCAATAATAAACTTTACCAAATCGTCAATGGAAATCATGCCCTTAACTTCATTGTTGGCAACAATTGGCAAGTGGCGAATGTGCTTTTCAGTCATAATTTCCATGCATTTATCAATTGTATCGCTCATTGAAATAGTAACTGGGTTAGCAGTCATGGCTTCATCAATATTAGTATCTTTTGAAGCCTTGCCATGCAAAACTATTTTCCTGGCATAATCTCTTTCTGTAAAAATCCCAAGCAAAGTTTCATTTTCCATAACAAGTACAGCACTTATATTTTTATCTGTCATAACTTTTAATGCATCCAAAACAGAACTGTTCGGACTAACAGAAATAATTCTAACTTGCTTGGTGTCAAGTAAATGTTTTACAGTTTTCATAATCGTTTAATTTGGTTACTTCAATTTAAGAAATAATTAATGGTAAATCAATTTTTCTTTTAGAAGTTATTTTAATCACTTTTTTAGTGAATCATCGGAGCAAAAAGGGTGATTTTACCTTATAAACCTTTGGTTGTTACATGTAGTTTTGGGAATGAATAATCAATCGAATGATGCCCGGAAAATGCTTATAATTTTATTAGGCTTTTTGATTGTAGTTAGCATTTTAAGCTCATATCTATTAAGAAATCAGAAAATCTCAAATGAAAAGGATGTATCATTCTTTTGCCCTTCTTGCAGTAGTAATCTGTAAAACAACTGGTTTGTTTACAATTATCAAACGTTCCTGTTAGGTATTTATTTGGCTTTCACAAAGCTATGCCGTAACTTTGTATCACATTTAAAAACAAATAATATGTCATCAGTAGAGACAACTTACATCCCTTACAAAGTTAAGGACATTTCACTGGCAGAATGGGGCCGTAAAGAAATCGAATTAGCCGAAGCAGAAATGCCAGGTTTAATGAGTTTACGCGAAGAATTCGGTCCTACGCAACCGTTAAAAGGTGCTCGTATTGCAGGCTGTCTGCATATGACTATCCAAACGGCTGTTTTAATCGAAACTTTAGTGGCTTTAGGTGCAGAAGTTACCTGGTCATCTTGTAATATTTTCTCAACACAAGACCACGCTGCTGCTGCAATTGCTGCTGCAGGTATTCAGGTTTATGCTTGGAAAGGCTTAAACGAAGAGGAATTCGATTGGTGTATTGAGCAAACTTTACACTTCGGTCCGGAGCAACAACCATTAAACATGATTTTGGATGATGGTGGCGATTTAACTAACATGGTTTTCGACAAATACCCTGAGTTAATTGCTGCAATTAAAGGTTTATCAGAAGAAACTACAACTGGTGTTCACCGTTTGTACGAGCGTATGAAAAACGGAACATTGCACTTACCTGCAATCAACGTTAACGATTCGGTAACTAAATCTAAATTCGATAACAAATACGGATGTCGCGAATCATTAGTTGACGCAATTCGTCGTGCTACTGATGTAATGATGGCTGGTAAAGTTGCTGTTGTTTGTGGTTATGGCGATGTTGGTAAAGGTTCTGCAGAATCTTTAAGCTCACAAGGTGTACGCGTAATTGTTACCGAAATCGACCCAATTTGTGCTTTACAAGCTGCAATGGAAGGTTACGAAGTTAAAAAATTCGCTACAGCAGTTAAAGAAGCAGATATTATCGTTACTACAACTGGTAACCGCGATATCGTTCGTGGCGAGCATTTCTTAGCGATGAAGGATAAAGCCATCGTTTGTAACATTGGTCACTTCGATAACGAAATTGATGTAGCTTGGTTAAACGAAAAATATGGCTCAACAAAAGTAGAAATTAAACCTCAGGTAGATAAATATACTATCGAAGGTAAAGATATCATCTTATTGGCTGAAGGCCGTTTGGTAAACTTAGGTTGCGCAACTGGCCACCCAAGTTTTGTAATGAGTAACTCATTTACTAACCAAACTTTAGCGCAATTAGAACTCTGGACTAACACTGATAAATACGAAAACAAAGTTTACGTTTTACCAAAGTATTTAGATGAAAAAGTTGCTCGTTTACACTTGGCTAAAATCGGTGTAGAGTTAGATGTTTTAGACCAACACCAAGCTGATTATATTGGCGTAAAAGTAGAAGGTCCGTTTAAATCAGACGAATATCGTTATTAAAAAAGTCGGAAGTTTCTAGTCAGAAGTCCGAAGTTTAATATATCAAAAGGGATATGCAATTTGCATATCCCTTTTTTAGTTTATAATCAGAGTCCCTGGGCATGTTAAAGAATAAAATTTTCCGTGCTTTCCGTGTTTCCGTGGCCGAAAATATTTAGAAAATGATGTTCAGTATTTCTTCGGCAATTTCAGCCCTGCTGTACACTTTACTTCGTTGCACTCCGTGTTCGTTTCCATCAGGTTTATTTTTGCAAAATCAGTAATACTTTTGCAGCTAAAAAACCTACATTTATAAAAAATAGCCACCATGAAAAACTTTAGTTTTACCATAATTATTGTTGTATTTTCCTTAATTGCAAATGCACAAAGCCCTCCCAAAAAAGTAATCACTAAACAAACTGTAGATATCGCCTGCGGCGAATGCCAATTCAAAATGAAAGGTAAAGATTGTGACTTAGCTGTTAAAATCGATGGTAAACCTTATTTTGTGGATGGCAAAAACATTGATGATTTTGGTGATGCCCATGGCGAACATGGATTTTGTAATGCGGTAAGCAAAGCCGAAATTACAGGAGAAATTGTTGGTAATCGTTTCAAGGCAACTTCGATTACATTATTACCATTAAAAAAATAACTTACAATGCGCAGTTGTTGGCATAGGCGTTCAATATTAAATCCCAAAAATCCTTATTTAAAATCTTTCTAATTTAGGTTAATTAATTTATCTTTACCTCATCGCCATGAATAAAGAGAAATTAAAATTATGGTTTAAACGAGTAGGATTAATTGGTTTCCTATTCTTTTTAATTAAAGGCTTGGTTTGGCTTGTGGTATTCTATTATATTGGCAAAAATGTTACTTAAAAGTAAACAGCATATTCGCTAAAAAATTCCATACAAAAACAATTACAATTGCAAAAAACTTAGCTAAGTAAAAGTTAATTCCATTTCGACGTTGATGAAAAAAGTAAATAATTACCGTATTTAAGCCTAAGCCAAATAAACTTACGGCTAAAAACTTAAAAAATTCGGCTCCCCAGTGCGCATTTGTACTTTGGAAAGTCCAAATTCTGTTAATTAAATAATTGTTCGTAACTGCAAGCGAAAAACCAATCGCATTCGCGATATATTTATTAATATGTAACTTTTCCTTACACAACCAGGTTGCACCAAAATCTATCACCATGCCTAAAAGGCCGGTTAATCCAAATTTTACAATGCGGAAAATCAAATCCATACTATTCTACTTTAACCAAGTAAAAGTGCTCTAATAATTGGTTTCTTGTTTTTTTATTTAAAAATTTGGGCGTCAATTTTGAAATATGAAAGTATTCAAAAGAATTTAATACTTTAACATTATACGCTGATTTTAATTTCGATAACTCTATTTCCGAAACATACAAAACCAAATCTTGGGTGTTTTCATATTGCTTTAAATCTTCATAATTCCATAAATATTTTACTTCGCCCGGCGCATAAAAATCAAAAGAAAAAGCATCAATATAATTTAAAACCGCCGGTTTAGCTGTTGGGTAATTTTTCTTTAACCATTTGCCAGCTTCGCTTCCCGATTGGTATTTCAATAATGCAGGATAGAAAAACACAAAAAGATATATCATTAACCCAACGGAAAGCAGTACGCTTCTTCCGATTATCGTTTCAATTTCCGCTCCTTTGAAATACAAAAACGCCACGATAAATAAAATGGCTAAAATTATAATTGCTATTAAGAAATTATCAAAACCATAGAAATAAGCTAAAGCCGAAAGAATGAGTACGACTAAAATGTAAATAACATTTTGAACAATTAAAAACCCTTTTAAACCTTTGCCCTCAAGTTTCTGCAAAAATAAAGATGTTATGATGGCAAACTGCGGAAAAATTATTAAAATGTAATGAGGCAGTTGAAACTTTGAGAGAGAAAATATTAAAAAAGTAACAGCTGCACTTGCCCAAATTATAATACTTTCTGGAGCTAAATTTTGTCTGTTTTTCTTTTTGAAAAGATTTATGACTCCTGCGTAAAACAATACCGACCAAGGTAAAAACGCCCAAAGTGTAGTGTGTAGAAAGAAAGAAATATCTCCCTTTCCTTTAATCGGTCCGTTATTAAAAAAACGCCCAAATTGACTATCCCAAAAGAAAAACTTTAAACCCGAAACGCCAGTTCTGTTAAAAACTACCTTTTCAGGATGTAAATCGAATTGGGTATAGAGTGAATAGAGTTCTGGTGTAATAAAAACAAAGATTAACACAATTGCAATCCACCATTTTGGTTGCCACAGTTGTTTGTATTGTTTCGTGAATAACCAATATATAATGAAGCCAGCAAAAACCGGAATCAAAACAAAAATGCCTTTAATTAATATGGCGCATGCCGCAAAAAATGAACCAGCAATCACATGCCAAATGCTATGTTGATGTGCCTTATAGTAATGGTAAATTGAAGCTAATGTAAATGTGGTAATGTAAATTTCTGCACGAACATCAAAAGTTGAGGTAATGATGTGTAATGCACTTAGAAATATCACTGCCGATATTAATCCTGTTTTTTCATCATAAATATCTTTTGCCAACTTATATAGATACCATGCGCCAAGTAAGCCGAATAAAAAGTTTGGTAATTTATAAGCAAATGAAGAAATGCCGAAAAGCTTAAAAAACGCAGCCGAAATCCAGAAAGTTAAATGTGGTTTGTCTAACCAATCTGCTCCTCGGCCATAAAGATTAAACCAATCTTTAAAAAGAATTATATTTTTCGACATGGAGGCATATAATGCACCATCTGGCTCCATTACACCGCTAAACAATGCAGGAATACTTGCCAGTCCAAGCAAAACAACAAGAAATTTATATAGGGTTGTATCTTTTGAATTCATCTTGATTTGAACAAATATGAGCAAAAAAAAGTCAAATTTATGGAAGGTTTAAGATAAACTGAGGCAAAGCCTTATCTTTACCGCATGACAAAGTTATCGGTTAATATCAATAAAATTGCTACACTACGTAATAGTCGTGGAGGTAACAATCCTGATTTGGTTAAGGTTGCGTTAGATTGTGAGCGTTTTGGTGCGCAGGGTATCACGGTACACCCTCGTCCGGATGAACGCCATATCCGTTATCAGGATGTTTATGACTTGAAAGCTGTTATTGCAACTGAATTTAATATAGAAGGTAACTGCCGTGAAGATAAATTTGTTGATTTAGTTTTAGCAAATAAGCCTGCTCAGGTAACGCTGGTTCCAGATGCGGAAGGACAAATTACTTCCAATCATGGTTGGGATACGGTTAAACATAAAGACTATTTGAAAGAAATGGTCGCTGTTTTCCAAAAGGAAGGCATTCGCGTTTCTATTTTTGTTGACCCAGTTGTTGAAATGGTAGAAGGGGCAGTCGAAACTGGAACAGATAGAATTGAATTATACACTGAAGCTTATGCACACAATTATTTTGGTGATAGAGAAAAAGCTGTTGTTAATTACATCGCTGCTGCTAACCATGCCAATAAATTAGGCTTAGGCATCAACGCAGGGCATGATTTAGATTTGCATAACCTACATTATTTCGCTCAAAGTATTCCAGGTTTATTGGAGGTTTCTATTGGTCACGCATTAATTAGCGATGCACTTTACCTGGGATTGGAAACCACAATTCAAAAATATTTAGCACAACTTATTTAAGTCAAAAGTTTAAGGTTAAAGGTATAAAGTGTCAAGGCGTATACCCATCAACTTTCTACTTTAAGCTTTTCACTTTAAACTTTATAAATGTTAAAAGGAATACTCCTCGTCTTTTTCGGTGCCTGCAGTTTCGGTATTTTATCAACGTTTGTAAAATTAGCTTACCATGAGGGCTACACTTTGGGCGATGTTACAGGTGCCCAAGCATTTTTTGGTGCCGTGATTTTATGGGTTTTGTTTTTCTTTCAAAGCACAACATCTAAATACAAAGCCAAAGAAATTAAAATAGTTACGCCTCGGTGGAAGATGGTATTGTCTGGAACCTGTACCGGATTAGTAAGTGTTTTCTACTATCAATGTGTAAAGCTGGTTCCAAACTCGGTTGCGATAATTTTATTAATGCAATTTATCTGGATGAGCATTTTACTCGAACTTCTTATTTTTAAAAAGAAGCCTACCGGATTGCAGTTTATTGCCATTCTATTAGTTTTAGGCGGAACGGTTTTAGCAAGCGGTATGGCAGAAACCAGTATAGGAAGTTTGAATCTAACTGGCATTGGTTTTGGTCTGTTGGCGGCAATTTCTTATGCAGGCTTTTTAATGTTGAGTGGAAGAATTGGGAACGAATATCCGCCACTTAAAAAAAGTGCACTGATGATAACCGGAGCATGTATTTTGATTTTTATACTATTTCCACCTGCGTTTTTATTTAATGGTGCTTTGAGCGGGAGCTTGTTAAAGTGGGGATTAATTATTTCAATTTTCGGAACAGTAATTCCACCTTTATTTTATGCTGAAGGTGTTCCGAGGATTGGCACGGCCTTAAGTTCTATTTTAAGTGCAGCAGAATTACCAGTAGCGGTAATGATGGCTGGATTTGTATTACAAGAACAGGTTTCGTTTTTAAGATGGGTAGGCGTAGCAGTGATATTGTCGGCTATGATTTTGCCAAATTTGAAGTATTTGAAAAAGGTATAGGCAAAAGGTAGAGGGTATAAGGTTTCATTGTCAAATATATTTTGGTTTAATCACCCGACTTTCGGATTTCGTACCTCCGACTTTTAAAAAAAATAAATATCTTTAAAAAGCATAAGACATCTACAATGAAAAAGATTACTATTTATATTTTATCAACAATTATTATCGGCTTTGCCGGATGTAAATCGAAAACGACTATCAATCGCGATGAGGCCGGTGAAGCAATTACAGAATACCTAATAGCAAATCCTGAATATAAAACTACGCGATTTAGTTTTGGGGAATTAAAGTTTAATAGTAAAAATGATATGCTTGATTTAAATAAGTACAAAACTTTATCGAATGAGGGCTTGGTTTTACTAAAAAGATTAAGTGCAAAGAAAAAATTTCTTTCCAGCGATAGCAGTTTTGTTTATCAGATTAGTTTGACTGACACAGCAAGTCCACTGGTGTTGAAACAAGATGAAGATAAAGCAACGGTAAAAGTTGTAGATTATGTTTTGGCAGATTCTAAACCTGTAGATTTCTCGCAGGTAAATTCTACTACGGCTAAAGTAACTGTAACCCTAAAAAAGGTAAATACGCCATTCGCGACTTTTGACAAGGATGCGAGCGAGAATAGTAATTTCATCACTAAAACATACAAACTTAAGTTGAGTAAGGATGAAGGTTGGAAAGTGCAGAAATAGTTTTTCATTTCTTTCTACTCAAAAACCAGGTTTTAAATTTCTTAAATAAATCTACTTTCTTAGGCTTAGGTTTACCGTCATGTGTTAAGTCATTATCATAATGGTTTTGCAACTCAGCGGCATAGCATTGCTCTTCTTTACTTCCAGATTTTAACTCATTTATAAACTGAACCGCATTGAAATTTAATGTACTGTTAAAAGAAACTGCATAATACTCACTTCTCTTTACAGTCTCTTTATTTGTATTAATTGCAGCAGCTCCATTCTCTGCAAAGTAATCAATATGATGAATTAAGGGATTGAGTTTCTTTAAACGTATAGTTCCTTTTCTTTCGTTACGCCACGGATGTTCTTTTTTGTGAAGTTGAGCAAGTAAAAAGTCCTTCTTCCAAAGCGTAATTTGGTGCGACATTAAAAAGTTAGAGGCTTTGTTGTTAACCTCTGCAACATTAAATCCCTCGATAAATGTATCAGTTTGATTGGTTTTGTAAACATCAGAACTGTGAAGTTTTACCTGTTGCCAATTATTTCCGGTTGCAAGTTGAAACAATTCGGTAAAGAATTTAGCACTTACAGGTTTGCTTAACCACATATCTTCCTGAAAATAAAGAATGTATTCTTCGTCTATATTTCCTAAAAGTGTTGCCAGTCTATCTGCCCATTCACCTTTGCCTGATTTGATGTTTGTAAAGCCCTTTACCTTTGCATCTTTTACTTCGGTTGCAAAATAATGGTTGCAAGGAACTTTAAAATCCCAGTTTTTGGAAAACGCATAATCGAAACCTTTATATAAAAATTCGTAGCGGTCGCAGGCATGAACTAAAAGCGCAACATTATTTTTAGCGTTTGACATGTATACTTAAAAGATTAAGGTTGTAAAGTTATAAAAAATTGAAAAGGTTTAGGTTGGCATATTGGTACAGGTTAGAGTACCTAAACCCGACAGCCGCGGAAATACTTTTTTTAGCAGTCCTTCGACTCCGCTCAGGATGACAAAAAAAAGATTGGAGCAAATGGCGGGAGCGAACTTAAATTTTTACACAAGCAGCGCTTTCCAAATAATTAAAATCTTTAGTAAAAACACACAAACGTTTGAGTTTATAGCGAGGCATATAAACTACTATTTTTGTAGCTTTTAATTATAAATAAGACACCTTTTTTACACTTTGATATAGCAAAATTAAGCCTCGTTTTTGCTACCTTTGCAGCAAATTATTATTCATACCTGCATGAGCTTAAATATCCATTACAAGGAAGATTTTCAAAATCGTCATATTGCACCAAATGAGGCAGATACAGCTGAAATGTTGCAAACTGTTGGCGTAAATTCTATTGATGAGCTAATTGAACAAACTGTTCCGACGGCAATTAGGTTAAAACAACCGTTAAATTTGCCGGCAGCAAAATCAGAAACTGAATATCTGGGTGCTTTAAAACAAACTTCGTTGTTAAATAAAGTTTTCAAAAGCTTTATCGGTCAGGGTTATTATGATACCATTACGCCAGGTGTAATTTTGCGTAATGTTTTCGAAAATCCGGGATGGTACACACAATACACGCCATACCAGGCTGAGATTGCGCAAGGGCGTTTGCAAGCTTTGTTAAATTTCCAAACCATGGTTATCGATTTAACCGGAATGGAAATTGCCAATGCATCACTTTTAGATGAAGGTACAGCTGCAGCCGAGGCGATGTTTATGCAATATAGTACGCGTAAAAATCAAGCGGCTAAAAAGTATTTTGTATCAGAATTGGTTTTCGCTCAAACGATAGATATTTTAAAAACCCGTGCAAATCCTTACGGTATTGAGTTGGTTATTGGCAATCATTTGGATTTTGTTGCAACTGAAGATTTCTTCGGTGCAATTGTTCAATATCCGGCAGGTAATGGCGAGGTTTATGATTATAAAAACTTTGCTTCTGAATTACATAATAAAAACATAAAATTAACAGTTGCGGCTGATATTTTAAGCTTAACCTTATTAACGCCTCCGGGCGAGTGGGGCGCTGATATTGTGGTTGGTACTACACAACGTTTCGGTATTCCGATGGGTTTTGGTGGACCACATGCAGCATTTTTTGCAACTAAAGATGAATACAAACGCTCTATCCCGGGTCGTATTATTGGGGTAACCATCGATAGCCATGGCGATTACGCTTTACGTATGGCTTTGCAAACCCGCGAGCAACACATCCGTAGAGATAAAGCAACTTCAAACATTTGTACAGCGCAAGCATTATTGGCTATTATGGCTGGTTTTTATGCAGCTTATCACGGTCCGAAAGGCTTAAAAGCGATTGCAGAACGTACACATGGTTTGGCAGTAAGTTTAGCCTCTACATTAAAAACTTTAGGCTACGAGCAATTAAACTCGGCTTATTTTGATACCATTCGTTTCGATTTAGGCGATTTAAAAGGTGGTATTCATTCTGGTTGTTTAGATAATGAAATCAACTTAAACTATTCAGGCAATGTTGCAACGATTTCAATTGATGAAACCACAACTTTCGAAGATGTTGCTTTAATTGCTAAAATCTTTGCTAAAGTTAAAGCAGTAGCTGCCGACCAGGTTGAAGTTGTAGAAAATGTTGAAACAGTAATTCCATCGGCTTTACAACGTACATCTGAATATTTAACACACCCAATTTTTAACTCGCACCATTCAGAGCATGAAATGTTGCGTTACATCAAATCGTTAGAAGCAAAAGATTTATCGCTATGCCATTCGATGATTGCTTTGGGTAGCTGTACCATGAAATTAAACGCAACGGCAGAAATGATTCCGGTTACCTGGTCTCACTTCGGTCGCGTACACCCATTTGCACCAGCTGACCAAGTTTTGGGTTACTATTCGGTTTTTAACGAATTGGATAAATGGTTAAGTGAAATTACAGGTTTTGCAGCCATGAGTTTACAGCCAAATGCTGGTGCTCAGGGCGAATATGCTGGTTTGATGGTTATTCGTGCTTATCACCAAGATAGAGGCGATTTCCACCGTAACGTAGCTTTAATTCCTGCATCTGCTCACGGTACAAACCCTGCTTCTGCGGCAATGGCCGATATGAAAATCGTTGTGGTTAAATCTTTAGAAAATGGTAACATTGATGTTGAAGATTTAAAAGCGAAAGCGGAATTACACAAAGATAACTTGTCATGTTTGATGGTTACTTATCCATCAACTCACGGTGTATTCGAAGAGAGCATCATCGAAATTTGTGAAACTATTCACGCTAACGGCGGACAGGTTTACATGGATGGTGCTAACATGAATGCGCAGGTTGGTTTAACAAGCCCGGCTAATATCGGTGCCGATGTTTGCCACTTAAATCTGCACAAAACATTCTGTATCCCTCATGGTGGTGGTGGTCCTGGTATGGGTCCGATTGGTGTGGCAAAACACTTAGTGCCCTTCCTTCCTGGTCATGCTGTGGTAGATATCGATAAGGGAAAATCAATATCTGCGGTTTCATCTGCACCCTGGGGTTCGGCTTCAATCTTGATTATTTCTCATGCATATATTGCAATGATGGGTGCTGAAGGCTTAACCAATGCAACCAAATACGCAATTTTGAATGCTAACTATATGAAAGCTCGTTTAGAGCAACACTACCCGGTGCTTTATTCAGGCGCTCAAGGTCGTTGTGCACACGAGATGATTTTAGATTGCCGTTCGTTCAAAGCTTTCGGAATTGAAGTGACTGATATTGCAAAACGTTTAATGGATTATGGTTTCCACGCACCAACTGTTTCGTTCCCGGTTGCAGGTACTTTGATGGTTGAGCCAACAGAATCTGAACCTAAACACGAGTTAGACCGTTTCTGCGATGCCTTAATCGCCATTAAAAATGAAATTAGCGAGGTTGAAAACGGTACTTTAGATAAAACAGATAACCCTTTAAAAAACGCTCCGCACACCGTTTCGGTAATTACTGCTAACGATTGGTCGCATAGCTATAGCCGTCAAACTGCTGCTTTCCCGCTTCCTTATGTGTTAGAGCGTAAGTTCTGGCCATCGGTTGGTCGTGTGAATGATAGCCATGGCGACAGGTCGTTAATTTGTGCTTGTCCGCCGGTTGAGAGTTATTTGGAGGAAATCGTGCCTTAAAGATGTGAAATGGAAGAGGTAATATGGATGATGGTTTTATCGTCCATTGCAATTCCGTCATTGCGAGGAGGTTTTTTCAGCTGACATGGCAATCTAATTAGAAAAATTTAAGTCTCGGTTCGTGTCTCCACGAATCGAAAATCATCTGCAAGTTTTTATAAAGCTTGCAGATTTTTTTTTGGAAATGAATGCTCAGTTTTTCATCGGGAAATCCAGCCCCGCCATTCACTACAATTCCCGATGAAAAATCGGGAGATTTTCGTTGCTGTCGGGTTTAGGTACAAAGAACAGTAATCCTATTTAAAAACGCCAAAGTGCCATAAATTTCCGGCGGGGTCGAGTAAGAAACATTCGCTTCCCCAATCTTCGTGCTTTATTGGTGATGGACTAACCTTGTATTTTTTTTCTAAATCTAATGCAGATAATTCCGTATGAAAACGATTCAAATCATCGACTTCCATAAAAATCATGGTATTTTCAATCCAATCTTTTACGTAAGCATTTTGTAGGTAAAATGCCATTTCGCCACTCTTAAAAACCGACATCTGTTCGCCAAGGGTTGTTTCTTCAAAGCCTAAATCGCGGTAAAAACTTCTTGATGTTTCGAAATCCTTTGCGCCAATAAACGGGCGGATTGATTTTGCGTTGTGGTTCATATTAATTGAATTTGTCATACTGAGCTTGTCGAAATACATTTAAATGCTTTCGAATATTCTACAGACTAAAGGTAAATAATCGGCCAGCAACTTTGCAACCTTAAATAGTAGTAATAGCTTTTGTAGTTTAAACGGGATTGAAATGATATCCTTTTTGTTGCAGGTGCTTCGACAGGCTCAGCATGACATTGTCAAAAAGATTTAATGTAAAGCCCGGCTAACATTAATTAAAAATGCTGCATCTGCTTTCCAAATCATTATAAAATTCTTTCGATTAAACCTCAACAATATTTTTCAGTCAATAGAATGATTTTAAATAAATCCGATTAATTTTGAAAACTTAACATACATCAATAATATTCGGATTAAGTTAATTATATATTTGTATCAAATTTTAAAAAACCAGAAAATGAAATTAAAAATCTCTTCAATCTTTTTATTAGTTGCAGTGGTTGCATTGTCAGCTTTTACAACTATTAAACCAGTAACTTACACTGTAGATGCAGCAAAATCGACCATAACTTGGGTTGGTAAAAAAGTTACAGGTTCTCACAACGGAACTATCGCTTTACAATCAGGAACGTTAAACGTTGATGGTAAAAAAGTAACAGGTGGTACTTTCACTATCGATATGAACTCAATTAAAGATGCTGATGGTAGCGCTAAATTAGAAGGTCATTTAAAGGCTGATGATTTTTTTGGTGTTGCTAAATTTCCAACTTCAACCTTCGTAATTACTAAAGTTTCTGGTGCAAACGTAACAGGTAACTTAACCATTAAAGGAATTACTAAACCAGTAACTTTTCCTGCAACTATCACTGTAAATGCAGATGGTACTGTTTCGGCTTTAGCAGGTAAAATCGTTGTTGACAGAACTAAATATGATATCCGTTACGGTTCTAAATCTTTCTTCGATAGTATTGGCGACAAAGCAATTGATGATAACTTCGAGTTAGCTGTTAAATTAGTAGCTAAAAAATAATTTCCAAGTCTCGGAAAAAGTAAAAGTCTCGATGAAAATCGGGACTTTTTTTGTTAAACGTTATTGCAAGGCAAAGTTTATACCGATTTTTCGGGAAAGCAAGCTTTACGCTAAAGAATGGAGAAGTAATTTTTTAAGATTTTGAAAAGCTTTGCAGTTACAACTATCAAAGCTTGTTCCCGCACTACGCTAAATCTTTTTGTTGTCATCCTGAGCGGAGTCGAAGGACTGCATACAAAAAGGATATCGCTTCGTTCGGGTTTAGAAACTCAAAACAGGGTAAGTAACTCAGGTTGCAGATTTGCCTAAAAGCCTAACTTTTATCCGTCAGTTGAAACTGACGGCAATTAAATCATCGCCTTGATTCTCACTTTGAGCTTTTTACTTTTAGTCTTTATTCTTTGTTCTTTAATCTTTGTTCAACTTTTACCTAATCTTAAACCCGCCCTCAACTTCATCTACAAATCCAGTTGCTTGTTCTTTGCTATGGTAAAATAAACATTCCCAGTTTTGGGCTGCGGCTCTTTTTCCAAATTCCTTACGCAGTTCCATCGCCTTTCGACCGTCGAAATCGTATTTAGCAATAAAGTTCTTAATTAATTCGCCTGGTTCTGGTAAAACATCGCCACCAAAAAATACTTTCTGGTTACCTTCAGTTAATAAAAAAACCTGGTGATTCGGGCAATGTGCGCCAGTAAATTCAAAGGCAATGGTTTCATCTAAATTACCATCGCCCTCTATAAATTTCAGTTGGGCATTGCGCTGCAAAAACTCAAAAATGTCGGTGTGGTAAGAAGTAGAAGTACTGCTGAAAGCAGTTTCCCATTCGCCACGATTAATGATATATTCTGCATCAGGAAAACTGATTTCGGTTTTATCGCCGAGTTTATGAATCATACCGCCAGAATGGTCGTAATGTAAATGCGACATTAAAACCTTAGTTATATCTGTCGGGTCGAAACCTGCATTACGAATGTTTTTATGTAAAATCAATTCGCCATGGTCATCGCTGAAACCTAAGCCAGTATCGAACAAAATCAAATCGTTTTTCAGTTCAACTAAAAAAGGTTGTACATTAATAAATAATGATGCCGGTCTATCTTTAAAGCTGTGAATAGCAGAATCGAATGGAATAAATTTTTTTGTTGCATCTACAGAATAGGTGCCTTCAAATAAGGTATGAACTTGCAAAATGTTAGAGTTTTAATGTTGTACAAAGTTAACAATCTATTTGTGTATTCGTTTTTACCAGTAAGTCTTAGTTATGTAAGAGTATTTAATTAAAATGTATATTTACTGTTCGGAAATATAATAAATGGAAAAAAGATGGGTAAAAGCATCAGATTGTAATGATGATACGATAAATAAAATTGCTGACGAATTAAATATAGATCGCTCTCTGGCGCAAATTTTAGTGCAAAGAAATATTTGCAGTTTTGATGAAGCGAGAGATTTTTTCAGGCCAAATTTAGAGCATCTTCACAATCCTTTTTTAATGAAGGATATGGATGTGGCCGTTGCCAGAATTGAAGTTGCGATTGATAACAACGAAAAAATACTAATTTACGGCGATTATGATGTTGATGGAACAACATCCGTGGCACTCGCCTATAGTTTCTTCTCGCAATTAACATCCAATATCGAATACTATATACCTGATAGATATTTAGAAGGTTATGGTATATCTACGTTGGGAATAGATTATGCAAAAGATAATGGATTTACGTTAATTATTGCATTAGATTGTGGCATAAAATCGATTGATAAAATTGATTATGCGAATACTTTAGGCATCGATTTTATTATCTGCGATCACCACTTACCCGGCGATGAATTGCCGAAAGCTTTAGCAGTTTTAGACCCAAAAAGGAATGATTGCGACTATCCTTTTAAAGAACTTGCAGGCTGTGGAATTGGTTTCAAACTGGCACAGGCTTATGCTCAACAATACGAATTGCCGCAAGAAACTTATTTACAATACCTGGATTTGGTTATGGTAAGTATTGCAGCCGATATTGTTCCAGTGGTGGGCGAAAATAGAATTTTGGCTTATCATGGTTTGCAGAAATTAAATTCTAACCCTTGCGAGGGTTTGAGGGCTTTAATGGAGGTATCTGGTAAAACCGAAAATTACACCCTTACTGATGTAGTTTTTACTTTAGGTCCGCGTATTAATGCGGCAGGCAGAATTGACCATGCAAAACATGCAGTTGCCATGTTGCTTTGCCAGGCTGATGGAAATTCTTCAGAACAAAGTGAACTGATAAACTTAAAAAATACAGAACGCAAAACTTACGATCAGGATATTACCCGAGAAGCTTTAGCTTTAATTAGCGATAGCGAAGATTTAATTAACCGAAAGACAACGGTTGTTTTTAATGAAAACTGGCATAAAGGTGTTATCGGCATTGTTGCATCCAGGCTAACAGAAAAATATTATCGACCAACAATTGTGCTAACAAAATCTAACGGACACGTTGCAGGCTCTTGCCGCTCGGTTGTTGGTTTTGATTTATATGAGGCCTTAAGCGGATGTGCCGATTTATTAGACCAATACGGAGGACATAAATTTGCAGCAGGTTTAACCATGCAACAAAGTAATGTTGATGCCTTTGCGGATAAATTTGAGCAAATTGTATCGGCCAGTATAACTGAAGAATTGCTTACGCCAATGATAAAGCTTGATGCTGAAATTGAGCTGGCACAAATTGATGGCAAGTTTTATAGAATTTTAGCACAAATGGGTCCATTCGGGCCAGAAAATATGGCTCCGGTTTTTGTAACCCATAATGTTTACCTATCACAATATCCAACTGTGGTGGGTGCAAATCATTTAAAAATTAATATAAAGCAACAAAATTCGAGTATTTTTGAAGGCATTGGATTCGGTTTAGCAGAATTTGAAAAACTTTTACAACCAAATACTCCTTTCTCTGTTTGTTATACTTTGGAAGAAAACGTGTGGAGAGATAAAAAAAGGCTGCAACTGAATATTAAAGGCATTAAGATTAAGGAATAAAGAACAAGGAATAAAGACAAGGACAGTCAACTGAATTGAAAGTTTTTTTCAAAAAAATCTTTCATCATTGTTCTTTTTTCTTTCATCAAATAAAGAATATAAATGATATTAAGAGCTGAACATCTGGTTAAAAAATACAAACAGAGAACTGTTGTAAACGATGTTTCATTTAGTGTAAGTCAAGGTGAAATTGTTGGTTTATTGGGGCCAAATGGTGCTGGTAAAACTACTTCCTTCTATATGATTGTTGGTTTAATAAAGCCAAATGAAGGTCGGATTTTCCTTGAAGATGAAGATATAACTGAAGATGCAATGTATCGAAGGGCACAAAAAGGCATTGGGTATTTGGCTCAGGAAGCATCAGTTTTCAGAAAACTTACCGTTGAAGATAATATTCTTTCCATTTTGGAAATGAGTAAGCTAAGCAAAGAAGAACAAAAAGATAAACTTGAAGAATTAATTAACGAATTTAGTTTACACAAGGTTCGTAAAAACCGTGGCGATTTACTTTCTGGTGGAGAGCGTAGGCGAACAGAAATTGCAAGGGCTTTGGCTGCCAACCCAAGTTTTATTTTATTAGATGAACCATTTGCCGGAGTAGACCCAATTGCGGTTGAGGAAATTCAATCAATTGTAGCAAAACTCAAGCACAAAAATATTGGTATTCTGATAACTGACCACAACGTACAGGAAACACTTTCGATTACCGATAGAGCTTATTTGCTTTTCGAAGGGAAAATTTTGGAGCAAGGTGTGCCAGAAGTTTTGGCAGAAAATGAAATGGTTAGAAAGGTTTACCTGGGTTCTAACTTTGTTTTAAAACGTAAGAACTTCGATGTTTAAGAAAAGCTCATGGCAATAGTAAACTCTATTTTTACCTGGTTAATGAAAAAGCGCATTCATCAGATTGAGCTTTTTATGAAATATCCTCACGATGTTCAGCAAGAGTGGTTTCATACTTTAATTGATAGTGCCGAAAATACAGAGTGGGGAAAGCATTACGATTACAAATCCATATTAACGCCACAACAATTTCAGGAGCGTGTACCCGTTCAAAACTATGATACCTTAAAGCCATACATCGAGCGTATGCTTAATGGTGAGCAGAATATTCTATGGCCATCAGATATAAAATGGTTTGCAAAATCTTCTGGTACAACAAGCGATAGAAGTAAATTTATTCCCGTATCAGAAGAAAGTTTGGAAGAATGCCACTTTAAAGGTGGTAAAGATATGTTGTCTATTTACTGTAACAACCGTCCTGATAACCAAATGTTTACCGGAAAGGGTTTAGTATTAGGTGGTAGCCATCAGGTTAACCAATTAAACGAAGATTGTTTTTATGGTGATTTATCAGCTGTGCTGATAAAGAATTTACCCATTTGGGCCGAGTTTTACCGTACACCAGATATGTCTATTGCTTTAATGGATAATTACGAAATTAAGATGGATAGAATGGCAGAAGCTACTATCCATGAAAACGTAACCAGCATTTCAGGTGTACCAACATGGACCATCGTTCTTGCCAAAAAGGTATTAGAATTAACTGGGAAGAAAAATTTACTTGAAGTATGGCCAAACTTAGAACTTTATGTTCATGGGGCTGTAAATTTTGCTCCCTACCGCGAGCAATTCAAACAGCTGATTCCATCGCCAGATATGTATTATCTTGAAACTTATAATGCATCAGAAGGTTTTTTTGGTATTCAAGATCAAGATAATTCTGATGAGATGCTTTTGATGTTGGATTATGGCATTTTCTACGAATTTATTCCAATGGAAAACATTGGAGAAGAAAACCCGAAAGCACTTTTACTTGGAGATGTTGAACTGAATAAAAACTATGCGATTGTAATTTCTACCAATGGTGGTTTGTGGCGATATATGATTGGAGATACCGTTCAATTTACTTCGTTAGAGCCTTATCGTATTAAAATTACCGGAAGAACTAAACACTTTATTAATGCTTTTGGAGAAGAAGTAATTATCGATAATGCCGAACAGGCGCTAACTAAAGCTTGTGCCGAAACTGGTGCGGAAATAAAGGATTATACCGCCGGACCAATATATTTTGAGGGTGAAAAAGCAGGTGGACACGAATGGATTATTGAATTTGATAAACAACCAAACGATTTTGAGAAATTTATCGATGTAATGGATAATACGCTTCGTGAAGTAAATTCTGATTATGATGCAAAGCGCTTTAAGGATATGGCGCTTTGTCGCCCGAAAGTGCATAACGCAGCGGCCAACACATTTTACAACTGGCTAAAGGCTAAAAATAAATTGGGCGGACAACATAAAGTACCACGCCTTGCAAATGAAAGAAAGTACCTAGACGATATTTTGGAAATGATGAAATCTCAATAAAATTGTGATTTTCTCGTTAAATTTAAAACGGTTGTATGAAATTGAACAAACAGAAAATTTTAGATTTCTTTAAAAAATCGGAAAGTAAGGCGAGTGTTTTATTGAATAATAAAAGTAAAGCCAAGCAAACCATTAACGATGCTTTAGGCAAAGCTGTCACAAATAAAGGTGATTTAGAAGGTGTTTGGAGCAAATTGATTTTGCTTTTTGCCGTCGCAAAGGATTATGTTAGTGGTCGGTACACAGAAATCCCTAAACGTTCAATTATAGCTGTATTAGGTGGTATTGTTTATTTTTTATCTCCAATTGATGTTGTGCCAGACTTTGTTCCGGTATTGGGTTTTATAGATGATGTATTTGTTTTAAACCTGGTTTACAAACAGGTTTTAAAAGATTTGGAGAAATACAAGGCTTGGAAAGACGAACAACTGAACCTAAATGAACTAGATGGCGCAACAACATAAAGGTTTTTTCGATTGGTTAAGTCACCATTTATTTGCTTGTCCTTTTAAATCGCAATTTGGTTTTGATTGTCCAGGTTGTGGTTTACAACGTTCTGGTATTGCACTTTTACAGGGTAATTTTGTTGAATCTTTTAGGCTTTACCCGCCAACCATTTTCATGGTTTTTCTTGTCTTGTTTACGGCTCTACACATACAGCTCGATTTCAAATTTGGGGCACTAATTATTAAAAGTACTTTTATTGCTATTGCAGTAATTATAGTAATCAATTACATTTACAAAATATACAACCACCAACTCATAAGTTAACTCTACCATGTCAGAAGAACAAACTCCACAAGAAAACCAATCATTTGGAACAATTAATACACCACCGGTAACGCCACCACCGTTTCAACAACAGCCGCCTTTCGGCCAATTTGGTGGAGGCATGGGGTATCAAAATTTACCAAATTCGACCATAGTATTGGTTTTAGGTATTGCATCAATTGCATTATGTTGCTGTTATGGTATACTAGGTTTAATTCCTGCTATAGTTGCACTAGTATTAAGCAAAAAGGATAAAGCTTTATATGCTGCAAATCCTTCAATTTATACACAAAGTTCGTTTAAAAATCTAAATGCAGGAAGGGTTTGTGCGATTATCGGTTTAATTTTAAACATAATATCTATACTCTATTATGCTGCAATTATCATTATTTTCGGCTTTGGAATGATGAACGATCCTCAAAAAGTACAAGAGATTTTGAAGGGACTTCAATAGTATAAGCTTTTTAATTTTACCTTAAAAATATAAATCGAATGGTTGATGCCATTCGATTTTCTTATTTTTGTACATTCAATTGTAAATCAAAACATAAGATAAATGTATCCAGAATATTTAGTAGAACCAATGCGTAAGGAATTAACCAACGTTGGTTTTGAAGAATTAAAAAATGCAGAACAGGTAGATGCAGCTATTAAAGGCGAAGGCACTGTACTAGTTGTTGTAAACTCTGTATGTGGTTGTGCGGCAGCAAATGCTCGTCCGGCAGCAAGAGCAGCAGCAGCACACGAAAAACATCCTGATAAATTGGTTACAGTTTTTGCAGGAATGGAAAAAGAAGCAGTTGACCAGGCTAGAAATTACATGATGCCTTTTCCTCCATCATCACCAGCAATGGCTTTGTTTAAAGATGGTAAATTAGTACACATGATTGAGCGCCACCAAATTGAAGGCAGACCAGCGGCTATGATTGCTGATAACCTTATCGGTGCTTTCGAGCAGTATTGCTAAACATTAAACTATTGTTACCCTGAGAAATAAACTAACTCAGGGTAACAATTAGAATAAAAATCAATTTCTTTCAATTTAAAAACTATATTTGCCTTACTCAATAGGGGTGCTTTTTGAAATGTCTCCAAAGCAATCAAAAGGCTGAGATTACACCCATTTAAGAGGCTTAAGGTATTGGGTTTGAGGTGTAGGGTTTTGACCCTATAACTTTTAGCTTACACCTTTTACCTTTTGATGCACCTGATTCGGATAATGCCGACGTAGGGAAGAGGTTATAGATAATACTGTTTCGCCCCTGAAAGCAGTTTTCAATTATTTTTTATTTTTTTTGATTCACCAGTGTAAGGAGATATTTCTGCTGTAAATCAAATTATTTAACGATTTGTTGTAAATGAATTTTCAGGATTGGTTTAAGCTTTTTGCAGAGCAGATAGAAAATACTTCAATAATAGAATGGTTAGCCGTTGGTTTTGGTGTTTCAGAAGTTTTACTGGCGAAAAAAAACAACATTTGGTTATACCCAACAGGTATAATTTCAATTTTATTATCGATGTTTTTATTGCTCAATGTAAAACTCTACGCAGAGATGCTGTTGAGCATTTACTATTTAGTGATGAGTGTTTACGGCTGGATAATCTGGAAAAAACGCAAAGAGGATGGTGAAAATCAAGTTTCTTATAGTTCCAATAAAGATTTACTAATTGCAATACTAATTTCTACACTCGGTTTCTTAATCTTTTACTTTGCACTAAAAAATCATACAGATTCTGATGTTCCGGTTTTAGATGCATTTGTTTCTGCAACAGCATGGGCTGGAATGTGGTTGCTGGCCAAAAGAAAAATTGAGAACTGGATTTTTCTAAACATATCCAACATTGTTGCTATTCCACTTTTATTTCACAAAAAACTTCCTTTAATGGGTTGCTTAACTGCGTTTTTATTTGTTGTTGCCATATTTGGTTTTTTCGACTGGAAAAAAATTATCGATAGTAAAAAATTAAAACTTGCAGCCTAAATGGAAACACTAACCTCAATAAATTGGCAAGAAAAGGTTAAGCAATTTGCAGCGCCTTCAGAAAAAATGGGTGAATTGCATCCAGAAATTCTGGAACTTGCTTATCAGCAAGATTGGTTTAAATTATTTGTGCCGAAAGTTTATGGAGGTGCAGGTAAAAAACTTCCGGAGATTTTAAGATTAGAAGAGCAACTTGCCCAAGCAGATGGCAGTTTAGGTTGGACCATTACACTTTGCGCCGGAGCGGCATGGTTTGCAGGCTTTTTAAACCCTGAATTAGCAATGGAAATTTTTTCAGTCCGAGAGGTTTGTTTTGCCGGAAGTGGCGCTGTTGGTGGTTATGCAATTAAAACAGCAGATGGATACGTGGTTAATGGCCATTGGAAATATGCAAGTGGCGCTTTGCATGCAACGATATTTACCGCAAACTGTTTTCTAAAAAATGAAGATGATTCTGATGTTTTAGATGACGAAGGGAATCCAAAAGTAATGTCTTTCATCCTTAAAAAGGATGAAGTGAAAATTTTATCAGGTTGGTCTTACTTTGGTTTAGTTGCAACTGGTAGTCATGCTTTTGAAGTTGAAAATCTTAAAGTACCTGCTAATCGTACTTTTAAAATTAATAACGATATAAAGTTTGAAGATGAGGGTTTCGATTACCCATTTTTACAACTTGCAGAAACAACACTTGTTGTAAATACTTTGGGGATGACAAATCACTTTATCGAATTGGTTGAGGGTGAATTTTTATCGCGTAGTGGTTTAAAAAGATATTCGGAAGAACAGGTTTTGTACTTTAAATCTGATTTAAATACCTGCAAATATGAAATTTCTAAGCTTCGTAATAATTTTTATATAGCTTTTGATGAATCATGGTTACAACTTGAAACTAACGGTAACATCACAATTGAAAAGTTAAAAGAAGTAAGCCACGCAAGCAGAACATTAGCACATACTTGTTGGCGTGTAACAGGTAAATTATTTCCCTATGCCGGATTAGAAGCCGCGAAAAAGGAGACGGAAATTAACAGAGTTTGGAGAGATATCCATACGGCGAGCCAACATGCTTTGTTAACATTTATTGATTAATTAGATAATTCCGACTTAATCATGTCGTTAAATTCTAAAATAAGTTTATCGAGTTTTGGTTGTATTACAAACGCACAATAAGGTTTACCTGCATTTTTTAGAAAGTAGTTTTGATGATAGTTTTCTGCTTCATAGAAATCTCCTGCCAAGCTAACATCAGTAATAATAGGTTTTTTATAAATTTTTTCTTCGGTTAATCTTTCTATCATTTTTTCTGCAAGTATCTGCTGTTCAGTATCATGGTAAAAAATAACAGAGCGATATTGACTACCGATATCATCACCCTGCCTATTAAGAGCAGTAGGTGTGTGGGTTTTAAAAAATACAAGCAATAGCTCGTTATACGAGATTACATTTTCATCAAATTCTATTTGAATAACTTCTGCATGTCCGGTATCGCCGTTAGAAATTTCCATATATGTTGGATGCTTCAACACGCCGCCCATATAGCCAGAGATAACGCAATTTACGCCGTTTAAAACTTGAAATACAGCTTCAGTACACCAAAAGCATCCTCCACCAAATGTTGCTGTTTGCATAACATATAAACGTAACGGAGATAATAAAGGTTTTATGAAAAAGAGCGTCCTCAATTTACTTGAGGACGCTCTTTTTTAAATTTGTCTTGCTTTCATTTTTTTCAATTCATCTTGAAGATGTTTTGTGTCGCGATTTTCAGCTTTAGATTTTTCTATAGCAAGCTGCTGATTTTTTATCGCTTCTTCATAGTATTCGAGCCTATATAAAATATGCGCCAATGTATCGTAATATCCACTTATCGGATTTAATTCTAGTGAACGTCTACTCCAAATCATGGCTTTGGTTAAATGATTTATGTTTTTTGTACCAGTTTCATAAAATTTGTAGGCCGCGTTATTTAATTCATTCGCATAACTGCTAGATGTTGGTCCTACAGAAACAACAGATTGCGTAATCATGCTTGCGCCTCTTATTTTCATCAAGCTGTCCATTTTTTCTTTGGACACAATGTTTTGATTTAATCTTGCTGGCAATCCCCGCTTTTCCATTGCCTTGCGTTCTGCTGCTTCCATCTTCTTTATGCTATCAGCTCCAATTCTCATGTAATAATTATCATAATGATATGTTGCAGTTTGTAGATATCTAGAAGTATCTTTTACGGCTAAATAATAACGCATCATTTGAGTGTCGTAAGCTTTAGAACCCTTTATGTAATCATTTGTCCAGGTGCCCCTGGTAAAATTTGCTGCAGACTGAGCTTTCGCAATATTTTTGGCTTTAATAGCATCATTCATGGTATTGTTAATCATAAAATTATTAAATGCTGAGCGTTTTGCAAAAGGTTCTATTTTGTATATACTATCAATTAATTTTCGATTAGTATGAGCAAACTTAAATGCATCACCATCGGTGTGTGGTCCGGCTTCTAAAATGTAAAGTACAGTTTGGTAATTGTTAAAGTCATCAATTTTTAAGTTCTTAACATAAGCCTCAATTAATTCGGCATTGTTATTTTGGCCAAGTTTTTTTCTAGTGTCTATTAAATTTTTCAATAATTGAATATTAGATTTATTCTCTGCATACTCACGTTCTAACTCTGAAAGCGGTTTTTCATTTAAAGCTTTTAAAGCATTATCAATCATGCTAAAATATCTTTGTTTAGCGGTAGAATTCCCGAAATCCTTAAAAAAGACTTCTTTATTTGAACGTAAAAAGATATAGGCTGGAAATGAATTTATGGCAGATTTTGATAAAATACTTCTTATCGAAGTATCATTCATTATCGTTTTATAAGCGATAAAATTTTGGTTAATTCTATCAATCACTTCAGCATCATCCATTGCAGAACTAAAATCTATTTTTGTGCCATTTGAAGTTTGCGGCACATTCATGTGTGGAACTGAAACAATTAAAATAATCGGTTTATCTTTTTTAACCGATTGCTCTAACGCTTTTTGTAGTGTTGATTGTGTATTTAGCTTTTGTGCAAATGAAGTAGAAAAAGACAGTACAATAGTAACTAGTGTGATAAATAAGTTTTTCATGAGGCGTTTGATATTTTTCTGTTAATATACAAAAAGCCTGTAAACTTAATTACAGGCTTTGCATATTATTGGTACTGTATGTAAATTGGTTTTGGCGTGAGTTTCAAAAGTTCCTCCGGAGTCATTAATCTATTTGGAGCTTTTTTCAAATCGTTTTTATAAAATATCTTAAATCCGGTAAACTGAACGGGTTCAGAAAAGATGAAATGTCTATAAGTACCTTTTTTCAATTCGGGCTCTCCCCATCCATCCATGTGCATTACAACTTGTACCTCTGGGCGAAGTTTAATGTTTTGGGAATTGGTAACCATTTTTTTTGTAAAACGATGTAATACAAATACTTTTGGAGGAAGATTGTGCTTTTTAACTAAATCTGCTAAGTAGCCAGTTACATAGTTTATATCTGTAGCATCGTATGTTCCGATTTTCTTGCCTGGTAAAGAACCGTCTTTCATAGAAAATTCAGGATCGATGCCTAAGTGTACGTAAGGCAATTCTAAATATTTCGCAATATGCGGTAATTCTGCTTTAATTGTACTTAGGGCAACTTGTAAATCTAAAAATACAATTGTATTTGGCTGCATTTTAGCGATTTTTAAAACAGAGTCAATCTGCTTATTTCCCATACGGTTAATGTATTTGCCATCTTTACCAGCTGTTCCACTAGCTACAGCAGCAATATAATGTAAACCTGGTTGCACAGGCGTAGATGGATCTGCTTTTTCCCAACGTTTAACTTCTGTATTTAGGCGTTGCCACATTTCTTTAGGTGCGTATTCTCCAAGTGCACCCATTTTTTTTGAATGAAGATTTCCGTAATAAACAACAATCCTTTTGAATGGTAAAATTGCTCCTGCTAATGGTGTGGGTTGGTTTTTAACCGGCCATTTCCCTGTTGTATCTGTTAAAGAAAGCTTTTTTACTAATGAATCGTAAAGCTTTGGATCAACTGGCTTCATTACGTTTTCAGCTGAATCTGTCTTTTTCTTTGTCGTGTCAGCAGAGAACATTTTGCCAATTCCACCGGTTTTGCCGTCAGAATTACAATTGGCAAATAAGCCTATTGCAGCAAAGCCAAGCACAATTGTGCCGGTTAATTTTGGAAATTTCATAGATATATTTTAGGTTAAATTTTAGACAGTTTTTCCGAATCTGTTTGGGATGAAATTATAACGGAAAATTGAGAGTACAAAATAAAATAGTTAACATTTAAACATTACAGAATTTACCAAAAACGCCAAGTGGCAATTTTACGCCTTCAGTAGCTTGTAAGTATAATTCGCCGGTTTCTAAATTTTTTACAGATGGAAACGATGTTCTGATTAAGTTTTCGACAATAACTGATGAAAATCCTAATGAATAGGTATTCAGAATTAAGAAATGCTCTTTTTCATCAAGAAGTTGAACAACATCTTGCATCATTTCCTGAATATGATCTTCAAGCTTCCACTTTTCGCCGTTGGGTCCATGACCATAAGCAGGAGGGTCTAATATAATTCCGTTGTATTTTTTACCTCTTTTAAGCTCTTTTTTTACAAATTTTAAAGCGTCTTCAACCATCCAACGGGTATTTTTTAAACCAGAAAGTTCTTGATTTTCATTTGCCCAGGTAACTACTTGCTTAATCGAATCTACGTGAGTTGTTTCTGCACCAGCAGCGTTGGCAATTAATGATGCTGCACCAGTATAAGCAAACAAGTTTAAAACTTTTGGCTGAGGCGTTTTAAATTTTTTAATTGACGATGAAATATAATCCCAATTAACAGCTTGCTCAGGGAAAACGCCTACATGTTTAAATGATGTTAAACCTAAACGAAGTTTAATGGCAACTTCATTGTTTTTGTATTCAACGTGCCATCTATCTGGTATGTTTTGGTTTTTCTTAACCCATTCTCCTGATGTAGCAGAACGACCTCTGAAAGTTATATTTGCCCTCTTTTTCCATTCTTGCTCTGATAGCGTTTTTTTCCAAACTGCTTGCGGCTCCGGACGAATTAAAATTGCGGTTCCAAAGCGCTCTAATTTTTCAAAATCCCCGCAATCTATCAGTTCATAATCTTTCCAGTGGGTTGGGGCAAGTAATTGTATCATGTGTTAAAATAACTTTAAATTTGGGTAATTTTTGATGTGTTGGTCATCAGTAATCAATGTTAAATCGTTAGCTAAAGCTTGCGAAATAATCATTCTGTCAAAAGGATCTTTATGTATAAGAGGTAAATTCTGATAAATTTCAAAATCATCTTGTGCTGGACTTAAAATTTCTATTTCGCCTTTTTGTAATAATTTATAAATTGAAGCAATATCATCTTTTAGTTTGAGCTTGCCAATATTCATTTTCATTACAATTTCCCAAATACTAACTACACTCAAATGTTTTTTAGTTAATGGATTGCTAATCGTGTTTATTATTTCATCTGCGATTCATTTATCGCCATTGATGTAGAACAAGAATATATGAGTATCCAATAATAAACTCATTACATATAATCTTTAAAGTCTTCTAATGGCTCATTGAAATCTTTAGAAATATATAATATTGTTCCTTTTGCAGCACCATACAAACTTCTAGGTTCTTCAACCAAACTACTTTGGTTAGGAGAATCATTTAGCTTTTTAGCATGTTTGGCTTTCAAAAAATCAATAAAGTCTTCAACCTCGGTTACCATGCTTTTTGGTAAGGTTTCTAGCTTATCGATGATGTTTTTTGTCGCCGTTGTCATTCTCAAATATAAGAATTTTATTAAAACTTATCTTTTGCGGCTTTCATGAAGCGACTCGCAAATACGAAGTCGTTAAGTTCTTTTATATCAGTATGAGCGATTTCTTTGTTGCTTCCTTCCCAGAATTTTTTTCCTTCGTGTAAGAACAAAATGTAATCACCTATACCCATAACCGAGTTCATATCATGCGTAACTACAATAGTTGTGGTTTTAAATTCTTCTGTTAATTCCTGAATTAATTCATCAATTACGATTGATGTTTTCGGATCCAAACCGGAATTTGGTTCATCACAAAATAAGTATTTAGGATTCATTGAAATTGCTCTGGCAATACCTACACGCTTTTTCATACCACCTGATAATTCAGCTGGAAAAAGTTTGTTTTTGCCTGCGAGATTAACCCTTTCCAAACAAAAATTTACCCTATCTATTTTTTCGTTTCTACTTTGGTCGGTAAACATATTCAACGGAAACATAATGTTATCCTCCACTGTCATGCTATCAAATAATGCCGAACCTTGAAACAGCATTCCAATTTCTTTACGAACATCAATACGCTGCTCGTAAGTCATTGGTGTAAAGTCACGTCCATCGTATAACACCGAGCCAGAATCTGGTTGATGTAAACCAACCATACATTTTAGCAAAGTTGTTTTGCCAGAACCTGAACCTCCAATAATTAAATTAGTTACACCTTCTTCGAATTTCCCTGAAATGCCTTTTAAAACTTCATTTCCTGAGAATGATTTGTATATATCTTTAACTTCGATCATTACAATAATAATTGAGTAACTAAATAATCGCAAACAAGGATAGAGATACAGCTAATCACAACTGCTCTTGTACTGGCTTGTGAAACTTCTAAAGCACCACCGCGAACATAAAAACCTTCGTAAGCTGGAACTGATGTAATGATGAAGCCAAAAACAAACGCCTTAACCAAAGCAACAACAATTGTGTATGGGTTGAAATCTGTTGTAATGCCTTGAATGTACTCAGCTGGTGTTACAGCGCCAGAAATAGAACCGCCAATGTAACCCCCAGAAATACTTAAAAACATCGAAATAATTACCAACATTGGAACCATTGTTATGCCTGAAATAATCTTTGGAAGAATTAAATAGCCTGGTGCATTTATACCCATAATCTCAAGGGCATCAATTTGCTCTGTAACACGCATAGAGCCAATTTCTGATGAAATAGCAGAACCAATTTTACCAGCCAGAACAATCGCACTAATTGTAGGGCTAAGCTCTAAAATACTCGAATCTCGGTTAACCGAACCAATAATAGTTTTAGGGATAAAATCACTAACCAGCTGGAAAGCAATCTGCAAAGTCATTACCGCACCAATAAACGTAGAGATAATTGCAATTAAACCCAGTGAGCCAACACCAACATAGTCCATTTGTTTGGCTATTTCCTTTAAGTATATCTTCAGTTTTTCCGGCTTTCTGAATACAGATTTGAGTAGCAGTATGTACCTGCCGAAATTGGTAAAATTCATTCCGTATGTATTGCTTAATTTAAATGTACATTATATAATACTACAAAGAAACGATAAAAAAGTTGTAGCAATTGTTAATTACAAAAATATTCGTGGTTTTGAATATAAATATGGTTTTTTGCTTACAAAAACTAACTCATAAAACATGAAAGCTTTAATAACAGGTGCAACAAAAGGAATTGGCAGAGCTATAGCGGTTAAATTATGGCAAAACGGCTTTGATTTAGCGCTTGTTGCCAGAAATCAAAAAGAACTCGAAAGCTTTAAGAATGAATTATTGCTGAACAGGAGAAAGGTTTTAATTTATGTAGTAGATTGTTCTAACAAGGAGCAGGTTTATAATTTTTTAAACAAAGTTGATGATGAGTTGGGTTTTGTTGATGTTTTGGTGAATAATGTGGGTACTTATTTGCCTGGTAGTTTGATTGATGAAAAAGATGAAGTTTTTGAAAAACAACAACAACTTAACATAAATTCTGCTTATTACATTAGTAAGTTCTTTGCTAAAAAAATGCGTTCAGCAAGGCGTGGGCACATATTTAACATTTGTTCGGTTGCCAGTAAAGCCGCAGTAAAAAATGGTGGAAGTTATAGTGTAACAAAAGCAGCGATGTTAAGTCTTAATAATGTATTGCGGCAAGAATTAGCTCCGCACAACGTAAAAGTAACTGCTTTTTTGCCGGGTTCAACCAAAACATCATCTTGGGAAGGCACAACAATTCCAGATGAAAAATTTGTACAACCCGAAGATATTGCAGAAACGTTATTTACCATTTTAAACTTAAGTAAAGGGGTAAACGTTGATGAGGTTTTAATCACTCCGCTTGATTTTTAAACACAAAATGAACAGCGTTATGGAAAAGAAGCTTTTTAGAAACGAACATGATAAAATGATTGCCGGTGTAGCTTCGGGTCTTGCAGATTACATGCAGGTTGAAGTAACCATTGTTAGGTTATTATTTGCACTATCTGCAATATTTTTTGCAGGAGGCGGACTCATCGCTTATGTTGTAATGTGGATTATTGTTCCGGTTAATAATGATCCGGCTGCAAAATTCTCAAAATTTAACGATTATTTTAAGAATAATCCGAACACACCACCTTTTGGTAATCGCGCTTACAGTGGGCCAGTAGGGGCTGGGAATACAAATTGGGGCCAACCCTTGAGCGATGCTCAAAAAGTACCATTTGAAAGTCATGCAGACTTTAGCAAATTCAATAAACCGAATGATACAGGGCGTACAATAGGTGGTTTGGTATTGCTGGTAATTGGATGCTTTTTTCTCATGAGAGAACTTGATTTTATTCCGGATTGGTTCCGTTTTAGAAATTTTTGGCCAGTTATTTTTATTGTATTAGGAATTAGCATTATCGCGAAAGCCAAAAGAAAAAATGAATGGGCAACATTTCAAAATCAGCAGTCGGCAGCAACCGAACCAAGTACTGAACCTGTGACAGATGCAATTATTGTTGAAGAAACAGAAAAGCCAAAAGATGATAACAATTCAAATCCTGCTAATCCTCAAATATAAATATTATGAAACTTGATAGACTGATTTGGGGTATTTTACTACTTTTTATAGGTGGTGTACTCTTACTAGAAAATTTTAATGTAATTACTTTTTACTGGCGTAATGTTTGGCACTTCTGGCCAGTATTTTTAATTATTGCAGGCTTAAACATACTTTTTAATAAAAACAACAGCCAAACCGGAAGCATAATTTCGATAGGTGTTTTAGTAATAACCCTTTCTTTTTTGTTTGTAAAAGGACAAGAAAAACCCGAACGCAGTTCTTGGTGGGGACATAAACTTAAAAATGATGTTGATATCAATATTGATGATGACAACGACGACTCAAATGAGGAGGATACAGCTGAAAATCGTGTAAATTTCTCTGAGATTTTCAATGCAGCAGATAGCACCAAGAAAACGGTTTTAAACATTTCTGGAGGTGGAGTTTCTTTCAATCTTGATGGTGAAACTTCTGAATTGATTAATGCCGATGTTAAGAAGAAAAGACGCAGTAATTTTTCACTTGTTAAACAATTAACAGATAGCGCTGTGGTTTTAGACTTCAAAATGGACGGTAAAACCAATAAATGGAATTTTGGTGATGGTGGAAATGACGTTGATTTCAAGTTAAACAAAGCCCCAAATTGGGATATAAATATGAAATTGGGCGCTGGAGAAGCTGATTTCGATTTCGAAAAATATAAAATAAGGTCATTCCACTTCGATGGAGGTGCAGCATCACTGGACATTAAAATTGGCGATTTGCTGCCGATTACTGATGTGGTAGTAAAGTCGGGCGTAGCTGATGTTAAAATTAAAATACCCACAAACTCTGGTTGCCGTATAAAAACAAAAACTGGCTTATCGGCAAAAGATTTTTCTGGATTTGAAAAACTAAGTGATGGCGTTTACGAAACGGCTAATTACAAAACATCAACAAAAAAAATATTTATAAATTTAGATGGTGGTTTAAGTAACTTTGAAGTTTCTAGGTATTAAGTTGCAAGTTTTACGTTGAGTAGGTTAACCTCGAAGACACTTAATGTTGTTGATGAGCATAATTGAATAGATATTCTTTAGTCACCTAATACTTAAAACGTACTACTTAAAACTTATAACTCAATGGAATACACAGTTGTAGTAAATGGTAAACCACAAGGGCCTTATTCATTAGCCGAACTTGCCAGCTTAAATATTACACCTAATACATTTGTCCGTAAACCGGGAATGGATGATTACAAAGAAGCTCATGCAATGCCAGAATTGCGTGAGCTTCTTGGTTTTAATTATCAAAAAACAGCACCTCAATACTTCGCAAGTTTCGATTTGCGTTTGCTTGCTTCGGTAATAGACCACTTTTTAATTTTTATCATTTATTGCATTTGTATTTTAATCAGCTTTGCTTTTATAGAAGGAAAAGACCAAAGAATTATGACATTCGTATCTCCGTTAGCTCTAATTTTTATTGTTAAACTTATTTACGGAAGTTTTGCAGAATCATCAAGTAAACAGGCAACAATTGGTAAGCGGTTGGTTAATATAAAAGTAACCGATTTGGAAGGAACAAGGGTTTCTTTCGGGCGCTCTTTAATTCGTAATTTCTCAAAAATACTCTCGGTAATCCCAGTTTTTTTTGGTTACTTTTATAGTTTTCTGAATAAGAAAAACCAATGTTGGCATGATATATCAGCCAATACTTTGGTTATTAAAGATAGGTTGATATGATGAATGAGGGAATTTTGAATTAGTGGATTAGCGAATGTGCTAATTGATGAAAATTTCACAAATCGTAATCCAATTATTCTATCACTCAAAATCAGTCATTCTCTCTTTCAAACTCACTCATTCAAAATTCACTAATTCAAAATTCTATCTCTATCTTTGCAATCGCATGGAAAATATATCGGTACAACATGGTTTGGCAGGTGGTTATTGTAATAGTTTAACTACTTACTCTAGGTTTTTAACCCGCGAAGTAAAAATTGGCGACATTGCCTTGGGCGGTCACAATCCTATCCGCATCCAATCGATGACAACAACCGATACCATGGATACATTTGGTACGGTAGAGCAAACCATCAGAATGGTAGAATCTGGCTGCGATTATGTTAGAATTACGGCTCCAAGTATAAAGGAAGCTGAAAATTTAGCCAATATTAAAAAGGAATTGCGCCTTCGCGGATACGATGTTCCATTAATTGCTGATATCCATTTTACGCCAAATGCAGCTGAAATGGCGGCAAGAATTGTTGAAAAAGTTCGTGTAAATCCAGGCAACTATGCTGATAAAAAGAAATTTGAAAATCTTGAATATACGCAGGATGCTTACAACGCAGAACTGGAGCGGATAAATAAAAAGTTTGTACCGCTGATTAAAATCTGTAAAGAATACGGTACGGCAATGCGTATTGGCACCAACCATGGTTCATTATCTGATAGAATTATGAGCCATTACGGTGATACACCGCGTGGTATGGTCGAATCTGCAATGGAATTTATTCGCATGTGCGAAGCCGAGAACTATTATAATTTGGTAATTTCGATGAAAGCCAGCAACACGCAGGTAATGGTTCAAGCTTACCGCTTACTGGTAGAAACGATGGTGAAAGAAGGCATGAATTATCCGCTGCACCTCGGCGTAACCGAAGCTGGTGATGGGGAAGATGGTCGTATAAAATCGGCAGTGGGTATTGGAACTTTATTGGAAGACGGTTTGGGCGATACCATTCGTGTTTCTTTAACTGAAGACCCGGAATTTGAAGCACCTGTAGCAAAGGCTTTAGCAGATAGATATGTTATCAGAAGTCAGTCGGAGGTAGGAGGTCGAGAAGTTGATAGCACATTCTCCATTTCACATGATACGTCTTCCATTAAAACTTATTCCCCTTATACCTATTCACGTAGAGTTACCGACAGCATTCAGCATATAGGAGGGCACCATCACCCTGTGGTAATGATAAATGTATCTAAAGAGAACTTGAAAGACCCATACTTTTTAAGTGCTGTAGGCTACAATTACAGCGCAGGCTTAGATAAATATAACATGGCAGACCAAGCTTGCGATTTAGCTTTTTTTGGTGATAATTTACCATCATTTTCCTTTCCTGGGAATTTAAAGCAAATTTATAATTATAACACTTGGTTAAAACTAAGTGATAAAAATAATTGCCATCCCTTATTTTCTTTAGAGGAATTTAGCAAGGCTGAAGTTAAGGATGACCTTTTAAATTTTGTTGAAATTGATTCGAAGCAATTAAACAATCCAGCAATCGAACAATTAAACAATGTCGTACTTATTCTTAAAACATCTGCGAACCATGGAATGGCCGAGCAAAGGGCTTTCTTTGTTGCACTACAGGAGAAGAACATTCAAATTCCAGTTATTATCAAAAGAACCTACGGAGTTTTAGATGCAGATAGCTTACAGCTTTATGCATCAACCGATTTTGGCGCATTATTTACAGATGGTTTTGGAGATGGAATATGGATTGATGCACAAAACAATGATTTGGCTTTACTTAACTCAACAAGTTTTGGCATTTTACAAGCAACCAGAACAAGAATAAGTAAAACGGAATACATTTCTTGCCCAAGTTGCGGAAGAACACTTTTCGATTTACAAGAAACTACTCAGCTTATCCGTTCGCGTACCGACCACTTAAAAGGTTTAAAAATTGGTATTATGGGCTGCATCGTAAATGGACCGGGCGAAATGGCGGATGCCGATTATGGCTATGTAGGAACCGGACCAGATAAAATTACTTTATATCGTGGGCAAGAGGTTGTTAAGAAAAATGTAAACACAGCATTTGCTTTGGATGAGTTAATTGACATCATAAAAGGCGACGGGAACTGGGTAGAGAAAGTGTAGCATTTAATTTTGTAAAAATTAATATGTTTGATGTTGGGTGATCGTATTGCTAGGCAAGAAGCAATCTATTTTAGTGCATTCACATCAATGAAATTAAGTAAATGTTTTCTAATTAAGCATTTAGTAAATCTTGACAAGCTCAAGATCACAAAATGTATTAATACACAGGTGCATCCAGATTTTCTAACTAATAATAATATTAAATTGCCTCGATGAATATTCCTACTTTTCAAACCATATTTTATGAGTTAAGAAATTGGCTTATCGCAAAAGATTTATCTGGTTCAGAATTAATTTATTCGTACTTTTTTATTAGTTTAATTGGTATAGTTCTGTTCCTTTTCGTAACCATATTTGTAACCAGACAAGTATTTATTTTCGTGGTAAAAAGTGCTAAAACCAAACGCGATTGGCAAAATGCACTTTTTGAATTTAGGGTTTTTAGGGCATTTGCCTTAATTTTTGGTGCTTACATCATTTACAATGCCGTACCATTCGTATTTATCGATTTCAAAAACTGGCTTTTTTATGCATTAATATTTTCCAGAATTTATGTTGTTTTAGCAACAATGTTTGCCATTAATGCTTTTTTAAATGCTATGGTTTCTATCATGGAAGCATCTAGAAAGTATGCTGATAAACCAATAAGAAGCTACAAACAAGTTGCAAAAATTATCATTTATATTTTAGGATTTGTTTTGATTTTATCAATCATACTTAATAAAGATCCACTTTATATTTTCGGAGGTTTTGGTGCGGTAACGGCAGTTTTTATTCTCGTATTCCGAGATCCGATTTTGGGTTTTGTAGCTTCCGTTCAAATGAGTGCAATAGATTTAGTACGCGTTGGCGATTGGATTACTGTTGAAAAATATGGCGCCGATGGGGAAGTGACCGAGATTAATTTAACCACAATTAAAGTTAGAAACTGGGATAAAACAGTAACCATTGTACCAAGTTATGCAATTGTTAGCGAATCATTTAAAAATTGGCGGGCAATGGAGGAAAGTGAAGGACGAAGAATCAAACGCCACATCAACATTAAAATTTCGAGCATTAAGTTTTGTGATGAAGACTTGATAAATCGCTTAAAAAGCATCGATTTTTTAAAGGAATATCTAAGTGAAACACAGCAGCAGATAGAGCTTTTTAATGCAGAAAATACCGTTGATCCGAATAATTTAGTTAATGGTAGGCACATGACAAATATTGGAACTTTTAGGGTTTATGCAGAAAAGTATCTGGAAAGTAATCCTTATATAAATACCGATTTAACTTTTATGGTTCGCCAGTTGCAGGCTACAGAAAATGGCTTGCCAATTGAAATTTATGTTTTCTCGAAAGAAAAAGGCCTAAAGAAATTTGAAGAAGTTGCTGCCGATATTTTCGACCACTTATTAGCTGCAGTTCCGTATTTTGATTTAGAGATTTTTCAAAGCCCAAGTGGAAGCGATATGCGTGGTTTTGTTGGCAGAGGAAATGATTAATTGGTTAGTTATCCTTTTTATAGAACTTACTTAAACTGTCGTCATACTGAATATATTTCAGCATCTTACTTCCGATTGAGATCCTGATATGAATTCAGGGTGACGGTCACTAAAACTTCTCTTTTAAAAACACCAAACATTTCTCGCAAACTTTAAATAAGAGCGGTGGCAAAGTTTCACTTTCATAAGGGTGTGTTGCACCATAAACGTGATTTGCGCCTTCAATTTTTACTAATTTGCTATTCAAATTGCTTTCTGCCAATTTCTGCGCATTTTCAAACGGTACATTTACATCATCATCTCCTTGAACAATTAACCAGGGAATGTTAATCCGTTTTGCCGCATTAAGGATATTTAAAGTCTCCGCATTTTCTTCAAAATCGTTTAGTAAAGCAACATTTAATGGCATTTGTTCCTTTGTTCTAGCATTGGTAACATAAATCTTTCCGGTTTTTTTCCATTCTGCTTCTTGTTCTTTTTTCCAAAGGCTATTAAAACTTGAAATTGCACTCCAGGTAATAATTTTATTAATGCGCAAATCGTTGGCAGCTTCTACAATGGCCAAACCACCACCTCGACTATGGCCGATAACGTTAATTTCCGTTTCTTTTCCATAAGATTTCTCAATAAAATCTAACACCGCATTTACATCAAAAAGTTCTTTAGAAAAAGTATTTTCGGCAAAAGCTTCTAAGTCGCTAACATCGTTTGGATTATCGGCGGACACACCACTATGCGATAAATTAAATTTGAGGTATCGATAACCATTGGACGCAAAATATCGGGCTACTAAATTGTGTGTTCCCCAATCTTTAAATCCTTTAAAACCATGAATAAAAAGCACAATTGGTGTATTGGGGTTGTTTTCATCAAAAGTAATGTCGCCAATAATTAGTTTTTCGTCTGCGCCTTTAAGGCTAAATTCACTTTGTTTAATCATAATATTTTAACAAATGTTATTGGAATAGTGTTTGCCTCAATTTATAAAAACAAAGAACATGAGCACAGAAAACCAAACACCAAATACTGAGTCAGAAAACGGATTTTTTGATAATTTAAAGGATAAATTTAGCGATTTTAAAGAAAAGGCTGAAGATGCAATTGATGAAATAAAAGATAAAGCTGAAGATATTTGGGCTGAAACCAAAGAAAAGGCAGAAGACTTAAAAGAACAAGCTGAGGAAAAATGGGAAGACTTAACCTCAGATGAGGAGAAAAAGTAATTATACTTTAAAGGATAAAATTTCATTTTGTCGGTTGGTTTTTTAATTTTTAGCACATAATTGTGTTTAAAAACCCGATTGAAGTGGAAATACTTTTTGTTTGTAATAACTTTAAATAAGCTGTCATGCTGAGGCACGAAGCATCTGCAACCGATGAAACAGATTCTTCGTTCCTCAGAATGACAGAAGTTAAAAAAGATTGAAACGAAAAGCGGGGCTAACATTAATAGTTTTGCTGGAAGTGCTTTCCTTAACATTTAGAGCTATTTATGAGTTTTAATATCTTGTGTCATGTTATTGCATTTATTTAAAACCGTTCTAAATTGATGTAAATTACAGATTAATGACGGTGACATGCATCAACCCTGTTACTTTTGTATCCCGATAATAGTTAACAACGGAATCACTTGGAATATTTAAAAGTAATAGCTTTTACGCATCACCACATCGACTTGAAATCTTTAGGGAAATTAGTTATTTGTGACCAAAGTTTAGATAACAGGTTGAGAAATCTGCAAGCCGAGCTTCCTGTTAGCGAAATTTTCTATATCGGTACCTGTAATCGCGTTGAGTTTGTTTTTTTAACCAAAGAAAAAACCGACAAAGAGTTTGTTACTAAATTTCTTACCGTTTTAGATATGGGGTTGCCTCCTGAATTTATGGAGCGTTTCCTTGATAATGTTACCGTTTTTGAAAATGAAGAGGCTTTTAATCATCTTTTAAGAACTTCTTGTTCTTTAGAAAGTTTGGTTGTTGGCGAAAAGGAAATCCTTGCTCAAATACGTAAAGCTTACGAAAACTGTCGCGATGCAGGTTTTACAGGCGATTATTTGCGTATGATTATGGATAGGGTAGTAAAAACAGCTAAGGAAGTTTATACACATACCAATATCTCAAAAAATCCAGTTTCTGTTGTTTCATTGGCTTACCGTAAGCTTAAAGAATTAAATATGTGTGGCAATTCACGCGTTTTAATTATTGGTGCAGGCGAAACCAACCAAAATATTGCAAAATACCTTAACAAGCATAAATACTCTAATTTTTCAATTTTTAACCGCACCCTTTCTAAAGCCGAAACTTTGGCCGAAGAACTGAATGGTAAAGCTTATCAATTAGAAGCCTTGGAAAATTTTACCGAAGGTTTTGATGTAATTATTACTTGCACTGGTTCTACGGAGGCTATTATTGATGAAAAACTTTATGCCAAATTGCTCAACGGCGATACAGGTAAAAAGGTAATTGTTGATTTAGCTGTTCCGAATGATGTTGCGCCAGCTGTTATTCATAACAATCCGATTCATTACATCGAGGTAGAATCTTTAAAAGAAGTTGCCCGCAAAAATATTCAAGAGCGCTACAACGAATTGGTTCACGCCGAGGATATCATTAACGCTAACATTGCCGAGTTTTTTACCGTTTTAAAACAACGTCGTATCGAATTGGCCATGCAAGATGTTCCCCGTAAAATTAAGGAAATCAAAAATACAGCGCTAAACGGGGTGTTCGCTGATGAAATTAGTCAAATGGATGATGCATCTCGTGAAGTTTTAGAGCGTGTAATGAATTACATGGAGAAAAAATGCATAAGTGTGCCGATGATTATGGCCAAAGAAATTTTGGTTAAAGAATCATAAGTTTTATCCGCAAAGTTTAGGAGCAAAGAACGCAAAGTTAATCTTATATTTTTTGTCACCATGGTTCGTGTCTTCACGAAACATTTTTATTTTTTTGAAAAGCAAATTCTCTGCTTTTCGGTTAATTCAGTCCTGCTTTTCGTTACAATCTTTTTGTTATTGTCAGTCTGAGCTTGTCGAAGACCTGCAACAAAAAGTATTTTCTCTGCAATCAGGTTTATTGAAACTAAGCTTGTGCGCTGAAACTTAAAAACCACCCCGCCATTTGGGCACTCCCAATGTCATTAAGCTAATAAGAGTCGTCATTTCGACCTTGTGGAGAAATCTTTGAAAATGATAGCTTTAAAAGATTTCTCCACTCGCTTCGCTGCGGTCGAAATGACGACTATATATGGTGTAACTAAATTACAATACGGGCACCCTGCAAAGGAGGGGAATTGCAAATCGCAAAATAACTCACGTCCGCTGCTAACGTTCCCACGAACGCATCTTTCAGCTTCATTTTTTCAGCTCAGAATGTAACCTCACTGTCTCATTTTTAAACATTTTACAAGATAAAGCCGTATTTAATTAGATTTGCAAATCATTTAATAAAACAGTGAAGAAATTAACCATCGGAACACGCGGTAGCGAACTTGCTTTATGGCAAGCAAATCATATTCAAAGCGAATTGGCTGCTATTGGCATCGAAGCAGAGATCAAAATTATTAAAACGCAGGGCGATAAAATCCTGAATTTACGTTTAGATAAATTAGAAGGAAAAGGCTTTTTTACCAAAGAATTGGAAGAAGAACTTTTAGCCGGAACAATCGATTTGGCAGTTCACTGCTTAAAAGATTTGCCAACTACGCATCCTGCTGGTTTAACCATTGCAGCAATACCTCCACGTGAAGAGGCAACCGAATATCTTTTAATTTTAAAAGATTGTGTTGATGTTTCACAGAAGCTTTCTTTAAAAAAGGGAGCGATGGTTGGTACTTCATCAAACAGAAGAAAAGCACAGTTATTGGGTTTACGCTCTGATTTAGAAATTGAAGATTTACGCGGAAACGTACCAACAAGAATTCAAAAGCTTCGTGATGAAGATTACGATGCGATTATGTTGGCAAAAGCAGGCATTAAACGTTTAGGTTTAGATGTTAGCGAGTTTCATGTAGAAGAATTGGAAGCTACGGAATTTGTACCTGCACCCGCTCAAGGTGCTTTGGCTATTCAAATCAGAGAAAATGATGGTGAACTTTTTGATGCTTTGCAAAAACTCCACGACCCTGCAACAGCCGAAGAGGTTGGTGTAGAACGTAAGGTTTTAAATCTTTTTGAGGGTGGTTGTCATATGCCTTTAGGTTGCTATTGCAAAAAAGAAGATGGCGAATTTGAAGTTTGGACTTCAAAAGCTGAAACTGCCGAAGATTTCCCTGAAAGATTGTTTCTGCGTTCGGAAACGACCGATGGTTTAGCCGAAAAAATTGTAGCCAAGTTTGATGCATCAAGAAAAAAACCTAAAAAGGTTTTCATCTCACGCGAAATTGGCGAGCACAGTTATTTCCGAAAAGCTTTAGAAAGTAATAATATCGAAATCGAAGGACGTTCGTTAATCCGTACATTCCCGATTGTAACTGTTTTAGACCAGTTTATTCTAAAAAATATCGATTGGATTTTCTTTAGCAGTCGCAATAGTGTGGAGTATTTCTTCAATTTAAAACCTCAGTTGCCAAAGAAAACGCAATTTGGCGTTGTGGGTAGAGGTTCGGAAGATGCTTTACGCAAGTTTAATCATTTCGCCGATTTTGTAGGTACAAGCGGCGATATTAAAGAAGTTGCTGAAGATTTTGCAAAATTGGTTACAGGCAAAAATATATTGTTTCCAAGGGCGCAAGATTCATTGCAATCCATTCAAAAATCGTTACCACCCGATGCTAAGATTATCGATTTACCAATTTACGAAACGGTAATCGAAGAAAATATTGACCAAAGTTATGCTGATGTATTGATTTTCACCAGTCCATCAAATGTTGATGCGTATTTCGCTGATAATTTACTGGAGCCTGGCCAGCAAGTTATTGCGATTGGAAATTCTACTGGTAAGAAGTTTGATGAAATGGGTGTGAAGTATGCTTTACCGTATTCGCCAGATGAAATTGGATTGTCGGAAGCGGTTTTTGGAATAGAAATAATATAGAGGCAGAGGGTTTAAAGGTTTAAGGTGGAGGGTTTGGGAGCGGAAAGACTTAAGGTGAAAGACCTAAATGAAACTCAAGACCATCTCGTCATTGCGAGGTGCTGAGCAATCTTAAAGCGAAAAAGAACAGCTTTGAATTACTGATTTCAGAAACTTTGAGGGGAACTCCCCTCCTTATTTTCAAGGAGGGGTTGGGGGTGGTTTTTTAGTTTCTTGCATAAACTAAGTTTCTCTAAACCCGATTGAAGTGGAAAGCCTTTTTGCTGCAGGCGTTTGATAGGCTGAGACTGACCATCACAAAAAGCTTGCAACGAAAAGCGGGACTACAGTAACCGAAGAACTACTGAAACTGCTTTTCATACTTCAAATACGCTCAATATGACAATAAAATGTTTCGTGAAGACACGGACCATGGCGATTGAAATAATACAACATTCAAGTCTAAATACTTGATACTAAATACTTGATACAAATAAAATGTTACATCGTCCGAGAAGATTAAGGAAAAACCCGTTGGTTAGAGAGATGGTAGCCGAAACCCGACTATCGAAAGATATGTTTGTGTACCCTTATTTTGTGGTGCCAGGAACGAATGTTACGCATGCCATTGACGCTATGCCTGGTGTAAACCATTATTCGGTTGATACTTTGGTTAAAGATGTTGAGGCTGGAATGAAGAAAGGTTTGAATAAAATCATGCTTTTTGGTGTGGGCGATGAAAAATCTGCTGATGCAAAGTCTGCCTACCACGACCATTCGTTAGTACCTACAGCAGTTCGCGAATTGAAGAAGCAATTTGACGAAGATTTATATGTAGTTACAGATGTTTGCGTTTGTTCTTATACTACTCACGGACATTGCGGCATTATGGAAAACGATTACGTTCAGAATGATAAAACCGTTGATGTAATTGCGAAAATGGCCTTAACCCATGCGCAAGCGGGAGCAGATATGTTTGCGCCATCGGATATGATGGATGGCAGAATTGAAGCGATGCGTAATTTGCTGGACGAAAATGGTTTCGTAAATGCAGCGATTATGAGTCACGCTACGAAATTTGCCTCTGCTTATTACGGACCATTTAGAGAAGCAGCAGATTGTGCGCCAAGTAAAGGCGATAGAAAGGCCTATCAAATGGATTTCAGAAATCCTTTGGAAGCTTTGCGTGAAGCACAATTAGATGAACAAGAAGGAGCTGATGTTTTGATGGTAAAACCAGGTTTAGCTTATCTGGATATTATTCAGCGGTTGAAACAAGATACCAATTTGCCTATTGCAGTTTATAATGTTTCGGGCGAATACTCGATGGTTAAAGCGGCTGCAGAACGTGGCTGGATTGACGAACAAAAAGTTGTAATGGAAACCATGCATGCTTTTGCAAGAGCAGGGGCAAGTATTATTACCACTTACCACATTAAAGATATTTTAAATAACGATTGGATGTAAGAAAGGTTTGAGGTAAAAGGTATAAGGTAAAAGGTTTTCAGACCATCGCCCTAAACCCTAGGCCTCTAAGCCCTAAACCTTAATAAAAATGTTAGATTCATTAAAGAAAATGTTTTCAGGCAACGAGGCCGATATTCCTTTAAATACTGGAAGTAAACCTGATATTTCGAGGGTAAAATCTGCGGAATTGTACGAGAAATCAAAAACGTATTTTCCGGGTGGCGTAAATTCGCCAGTTAGGGCGTTTAAATCGGTTTATGGTACGCCACTTTTTATCGAAAAAGGAGATGGTTGTTATATTTGGGATGCAGATGGAAACCAGTTTATTGATTTCTGTGGAAGTTGGGGACCGCTGATTTTAGGTCATAACAACCCTAAAATTAGGGAGAAAGTTACCGAGGTGATGCAAAATGGCATGAGTTTCGGTGCGCCAACAGCTTTAGAAAATGAACTGGCAGAATTGATTATTAAAAACAATCGTTTTGTAGAGAAAATTCGTTTCACAAGCTCTGGTACAGAGGCAGTTATGTCGGCGATTCGTTTAGCAAGAGGATTTACCGGTAAAGATAAAATTATCAAGTTTGAGGGTTGTTACCACGGTCATAGCGATTCTCTTTTGGTTAAAGCGGGTTCGGGTTTGGTTACTTTTGGTGAAACTTCTTCGGCTGGTGTTCCAAAATCTTTTGCTGAGGAAACCATTGTAATTCCATTGAATGATACGGCTGCAATTGAACAGGCTTTTGCGCAGTTTAAAGACCAGGTTGCTGCGGTAATTATAGAGGGTATCCCCGCCAATAACGGATTGATTTTACAAGATGAAGAATATATCAAATTCTTAAGTAAAATTACTCAGGATAATGGTGCATTGTTAATCTTTGATGAGGTTATAACGGGTTTTCGTGTAGGTTTTGAAGGTGCTGCAGCTTACTATGGCATCACGCCTGATATTGTAACTTACGGAAAGATTATTGGTGGTGGTTTGCCAGTTGGTATGTACGGTGCGAGAGCCGAAATTATGGCGCATATTTCGCCTGATGGTGGTGTTTATCAAGCAGGTACATTATCTGGAAATCCGGTAGCCATGGCAGCTGGTATTGCAACGTTAACGGAATTGAATAAGTCGAGTTTTTACAAAGACTTAAACAATAAGACACAAGATTTCGTAGCAAGTATTCAACGTTTCGCAACAGCCAGAAATTATAAATTTAAGGTGTTTACAGTTGGTTCTATATTTTGGTTTGCCTTTACGGATAAGGATAAGATTCAATCGGCTGATGATATTGATGCGAGCAGCATGGAAAAATTTAAAGTGATGCACCGTGAATTGTTAAACCGTGGTATTTATTTGGGTCCATCGGGTTATGAAGTTGGTTTTGTATCTTCCGCACATACGAAAATAGAACTGGAGAAAGCAAAAAGAGCAATTTTTGAAGCGCTGGATTTGGTGTTTAAGAAGTAGGTAGGAAACAAAGATAAAGGAACAAAGAATAAGGATTGCGTTCTTGGCAAAGGATTATAAAACTGTGAGGGGAGCTCCCCTCCTTATTTTCAAGGAGGGGTGGGGGTGGTTTTTAAGTTTATAGCGTACTCCCCTTAGATTCCCTAAACCCGATTGAAGTAGAAATATTTTTTGTTGCAGGTCTTCGACAGGCTCAGACTGATAATAACAAAAAGGTTGCAACGAAAAGCGGGACTGAAATAACCAAAATGAACAGAAAATTGCTTTTCAAAATAATATAATTTAGTGTTTAAGGAATAAATGTTTAAATCATCGAATCACGAAAATCCTGGTAAAGACAAATGAAAAAATCAATTATCATATTTTACGCGTTGTTGCTTTACGCTTTAATTCAGCTTATTTCATGGGGTACTTTGGTGGTGCGTTTGCAACCCAGCCGCATGACGATGATTATGGGCGAGGGTTCTGTGTTTTTATTTTTGCTTTGCATTGGCGGTTACTTTCTGCATCAAGCGTTAAAACGAGACGATAAATTTAGGGAGCAACAGCAGAATTTCTTGATGTCGATAACACATGAATTAAAATCGCCTTTGGCTGCAATAAAACTTTCTATCCAAACCATTGTTAAAAGAGATTTAGATAAAGCCCGTCAAACATCGTTGTTAACGAATTCTTTAAAGGATATTGAACGTTTGGATGACTTGGTGGAAAATATGTTGCTAGCAACCAAGATTGAAAATCGGTCATACACATTTCCTAAAGAGGAATTTAATTTTTCGGAATTGGTTTATAGAATTACCGATAGATTGCAGGTTCATTCTTGCGGTAACGAGCAGTTGATTAATGCTCAAATTCAGCCAAATTTGCAGTTAATGGGTGACAAGTTTGCCTTATCGTCAGTTGTGACGAATTTGATTGAAAATGCGGTAAAGTATTCGAGCCCTTGTGATGAGATAAATGTGGCATTGGATATGGTTGATGGGCATATTCGCCTAAGTGTAATTGATAAGGGGCCAGGTATTTCGGATGCCGAAAAAATGTTGATATTTGATAAGTTTTACCGCGTTGGTAATGAGAATGTCAGGAAAGCGAAAGGAACAGGTTTAGGCTTGTTTATTGTGAAAGAGGTTTTACAATACCATGATGCAGATATTACAGTAAAAGACAATTTGCCTCAAGGAAGTATTTTTGAAGTAACATTTAGTTAATCTCAATTATGTCACAAAAATTAAGAATTCTATTGGTAGAAGACGAGGACCACTTGTTAGATGCTATCAAATTAAACCTAGAACTGGAAGGTTATAAAGTTCACGCCGTTAAAGATGGCAAAACCGCTCTTAAAGTTTTTAAAGAAGAACGCTTTAATCTAATTGTTTTAGATGTAATGTTGCCTGAAATGGATGGTTTCCAGGTTTGTGAAACAATCCGTTTAGAGAATGCAGAAGTTCCGATTATGTTTTTAACAGCTAAAAACACATCAGAAGATCGTGTTTTAGGTTTGAAAAAAGGGGCTGATGATTATTTAGTTAAACCTTTCAACTTAGAGGAGTTAATTCTTCGTGTTGGAATTTTAGTTAAACGCAGTTTAAAATCCGACGATTTAAAAGAATTAAATTCATACAAAATCGGCGATAAAACTATTTATTTTAATTCTTTTGAATTGAAACATGATGATGGTACAATTACGCCATTAACGAAGAAAGAAACGATGTTGTTAAAGCTTTTAATTGAGCGTAAGAATGATGCAGTTTCTCGTGAACAAATTTTGGAAACGGTTTGGAATTACGATGTTTATCCATCAACCAGAACGATTGATAACTTCATTTTAACGTTCCGTAAGTATTTCGAACCAGACCAGAAAAATCCTATGTACTTTCACTCTATTCGTGGTGTTGGTTATAAATTTACTGATATCCATTAATGTATAACAGTATCGGCAGGTATGCCTTAATGGCTGTTTTTATCGTTGCTACGCTAGTTTGTATCTTCTTTAATCAGTATGAACTTGCAGCAGTTTCAGGCTTCTTATTTGGTTTTGTAGTTTGGAGTCACATCAGGCACGGTTCTGTTTTAATGGCTTCAAAGTATTTTAAAAATAACGAGTTTGCAAAAGCAAAGCTGATGCTTGCCGAAGTTCCTAATCCTGAGCGTTTATCAAAAAACAGGAGAGGGTACTACGAATTTATGCAAGGTAATATTGCATTAAAAGAAGAGGATTACGATAGAGCTGAATATCATTTTCAATTGGCAAGTCGCTTTCCTGTTGGTGGTAAAACCCAAAAAGGTTACGTTTTAATACATTTGGCAAATCTCGCTTTGCGAAAAAAGGATAAAGAGAAAGCCGAAGCTTATACAAAAATTGCAAAGGAACTTGCAGATACAGAACGTTCAAAAGATATTATTGTTAAAATAGAAAGAGAAATTAGCAAATTATAATATTCGTATTGTCATTTTGAATAACGAAGCACCAGTTTAGGAATAAAAAGGTACTTCGTTTTTTTTTTATTTATACCTTTGCGGAACTAAAAATTTTTTATCCACACGTCATCCTGAATTCATTTCAGGATGACGTGTGGATAAAAAGATGCTGAATTAAATTCAGCATGACGACTAAACGGGTACTAACAACAAATCATGAAGAATAATTTATTTTTAGACGCAGCATTTTCAAAACAAACAGAACGTCCACCAGTTTGGATGATGCGTCAGGCAGGTCGTTTTATGCCACAATATTGGGAAATTAAAAACAAATACTCTTTTTTAGAGATGTGTAAAACTCCTGACATTGCTGCTGATGTAACGATGTTGCCTGTTGATTTGTTAGATATTGATGCTGCAATTCTATTCTGCGATATTTTGGTAACTGGTGAGGCTATGGGTGGTGATTTGAGCTTTACTCAAGGTGTTGGGCCAAAGTTTGCAAACCCTGTTCGTAATGCTCAGGATATTGAAAACTTAAATGTTGATTGCTTAGATGAATTGCAGTATGTTGCTGATGCGATTAAAGTGATTCAACAACGTTTGGATAATCGTATTCCTTTAATTGGTTTTGCTGGGGCACCTTTCACGGTAATGAGCTATTTAATTGAAGGAGGTTCATCAAAAGATTTTAAATTAACCAAGCTTTTTATTCATAATCAACCAGAATTGGCGCATAAACTTTTGGCTAAAATTGCAAAAGTTACCGCCGATTATTTAAACTTACAAATTGCTGCTGGTGTAAATGCAGTTCAAATTTTTGATAGTTGGGCATTAGCTTTATCTTGGAATGATTATCAGGAATTCTCTCACCGTTATATTCAGGAAATCATTGCAAACTTAAATAGAAAAGACATTCCGGTAATTTCTTTCTGCAAAGGAAGTTCGGTTTTTGCACCTATAATGGCAGAAGCAAAACCTGATGTAATTTCAGTTGATTGGAATGCAGATTTACTGAACATTAAAAATGCTTTGCCAAAGGGAATTGCAGTACAGGGAAATTTAGACCCACATATTTTATATGCTGATAAAGCGGTAATCAAAGCGCAGATTCATAAATTATTTGAGCGTATGCATGGAACTGAAGGTTTTATCTTCAATTTAGGTCATGGTATAATGCCAGATATTCCTTTTGATAATGTGAAATATGCAATTGATGTGGTTAAGGAGTTTAGGTATTAAGCTCATTTGCCAACGGCTTAAAATTAATTATATTTGAATATGGAAACATTAATTATTGATATTCCTGAAAGCAAAAGTACTTTAGTTAAGAGCTTGCTTAAAGAGCTTGGTGTTACTATCCATAAAAAGAGCACTAAGAAAGTTAGTGCTCCAAATAAACTTACTCGCAAAACGATTGAAGATGCCCATAAAGGGATTGGTATTGGGGAGCCAATAAAAGATATAAAATCATTTCTTGGTTCTATATAATGTTTACTTTAAGACCTACCAACCAATTCAAAAAGGATGCAAAGAAAGTAATCAAAAGAGCATCTAAAAATTTAGAATTAATTGAAAATTTCTTAGTAAAACTACAATTTAGCGGTGCAGCAGGCATCGAAAAAAAATATTTCCCTCACAAACTCACTGGAAACTACAAGGATAATTGGGAGGCTCATATTAAACCTGATTTACTGATTATTTGGTTTGATATAACAAATGAGAATGAGATAATTCTTTTAAGATTAGGTACTCATTCTGATTTATTTTAGTTATAACATTATTTCGTTGACATCTAATGATAGAAACTCTTCAACCCTATTACTATTACTTTCTTGCTGTACACATTGTATTTGTAATTAGCTGGATGGCAGGATTATTCTATATTTTAAGCCTTTTTATTTATCACACTGAGGCTAACGAAAAGCCCGAGCCTGAAAAAACGATTCTAGTCAATCAGTTTGTAAAGATGGAAGCTACCTTATGGAAAATTATCTGCGCCCCTGCCATGATAATTTCTGTTTTGGCAGGTATTTCTATGCTTACTTTACACCCAAGTTTGCTGCAAGCTGATTGGATGCATGTAAAACTTGGCTTCGTTATTGGATTGATTATTTATCATTTTATTTGCCAAAACATTGTTAAGCAACTTAAAAATAATCAATTTAAAATGTCGAGTTTTCAATTGCGCTTATGGCGTGAGCTGGCTACCATTTTTATGATTGCCATTGTTTTTGTAGTGATTTTAAAAAATGCGTTAAACTGGATTTATGGTTTAATTGGCATTATGGGCGTTGCGATGGCGATAATGATTGCGGTGAAGCTGTATAAAAATTATCGCAATAAGCAGAAAGACTAAAGCAGAAAGCTCAAAGAATAGCATTTAAGCTAAATTACTTTTTTTGCGGGGTTGATGAGACCTTTTTGTTCTCCTTGAGTAAACTTGTATATATTTCTTGATACTTGGTACTTGCTGCTTATAGTTTATGAAAAAACTATCCTAAATTTGAGCGATAAAAACCAAGCTCATGTTTATAACCCCAGGTTTAAAAAAAACCTTATTCTTTATATCTTTTCTTTTTACTACATATTTTGCTTCGGCACAGTTTAATCAGGCAGCTTTAGAAAACAGGGTTCGCCCAGATAGTAGCTTAACCAACGAGGTTCACTTTAACTTTTACAATTTTAATTATGTTCGTAATTATGAGTATACCAATGACTTTCACGATGGTTATACGTTATACGGAACGCAGTTGCAACCACAAGTCGTTTATTATGCCCATCCGAATTTGGCGATTACCGCTGGAGCGTTTATCCGTAAAGATTTTGGAAGAAACGGAATTACGGATGCCAAGCCCTTATTTAACTTAAAGTATCATAAAAGAAATTTAACCCTGATTTTTGGAAGTTTAGAAGGTGGAATTCAACACAGATATATAGAGCCGCTTTATGATTTTGAAAGAACCATAACGAATCCAATTGAATATGGAACGCAATTATTGGTAAATCGCAAGAGATTTAATTTGGATGCCTGGATTGCCTGGCAAAAAATGATTGAAAAAGGCGAAGCGGCAAAGGAAGAAATTGTTGGTGGTTTATCTACCGAAACCACAATTGCTGAAAATAATGGCTGGAAATTTAGTTTTCCCGCACAGTTTTTAGCTTTTCACCAAGGCGGACAAATTGATGTTTTAAAGGAAATTCCGATTAGTACAGTTTTTAACGGTGCAGCCGGATTGAAATTGCATAAAGAAATTAATAGCAATATTAAAGAGGTTTACACGGATAATTATATTGCAGTTTACAAAGATTTATCGCCTGATAAAAGAAGAGCTTATCAAGGTGGTTTTGGAATGTGGCTAAACGCTGGTGTTGAAAGTAAATGGGGCAGTTTGGTTGCTTCCTATTGGAAGGGCAATAACTTCATTTCGATTAAAGGAATGCCTTTGTATGAATCGGTTTCGAGTAATTTATATACTAACGGATTAAAGCAAAGCGGCAGGAATATTGTTTCGTTACGATATGCTTATCAAAAGGAACTGATTCCTAATTTGTATTTGGATGTCCGTTTTGAGCCACATATTGATTTGGATAATACAGATAAGCAGTTGCAGTTTAATCATTCATTTTTCTTGACTTACAAACAGGATTTCAAATTGTTTAAGGTTAAGAAAGCTGATAGGTAAAGGGTGAAAATTAATTGCATTAGTGAGCCGTCAGCTGAAGCAGACGGACATGAAATGGATGATGCAGATAACCTAATTAGTTAATTCAAAAAGCCAAATTGTTGCAATTACCCAGAAATATAAATTAATATCGTTCCCGTTTTTTAAATATCGCCATTCTTTGCCATTGGCTTCAGCCAACGGATTAAGCAAATTGCGTTTGGCTTCAGCCAAATTAAGTCCTTTGTAACCCCTCAGTTTGAAAAACTGGACCAATTTTACAAACCCGATAAAAGTGGAAATACTTTTTGTTTGCTGGTCTTCGACAGGTTTACACTGACCAGTCGCAAAAAGATTGGAACGGTTAGCGGGACTAACTTTTAAAAAATGCATCTGCCATTGCTTTCCAAATCAAAAAATAATATCTTTCTTGAAGAAAATATTTAATTTATCTATCTGATAATCAATGTAAAACAAATTATTTTAACTTTTTTTAACACCTTATGCAACCAAAGTTTGTAATCTGCCATCTACTATATACAAACACACAATGAAATTGACGCGAAGCTATACGATAAACGATTTGATGGAGGGCTGCAAAGCTGGCGACCGGAAGATGCAGGAGCTGCTTTACAAGCAAACGGCATCGAAAATGTTGGCCGTTTGTATGCGTTACGCTAAAGATAGAATGGAGGCCGAAGATGTATTGCAGATGGGATACATCAAGGTTTTTCAGAAGATTAAGGAATACAGAGGCGATGGCTCTTTTGAGGGTTGGATTAGAAGAGTAATGGTAAATACGGCCATTGAAAGTTACCGCAAAAATTTGCGCAGCTTAAATGTGGTGGAGATAGATGAGGCTTATGAACAACCATCTACCGGATTTGATTTTGGTACTTTGGGTATGCAGGATTTAATGAAAGCGATACAAAAACTGGCCGACGGTTATAGAATGGTTTTCAATATGTATGTAATTGAGGGTTATTCGCATAAGGAAATTGGAGAAACTTTAGGTATCTCGGAAGGCGCTAGTAAATCTCAACTTTCGAGAGCACGAGCGATTTTAAAAGAAGAAATTATAAAAATGGAGGGATTTGGTTATGCAACCTATACAGGATAAGGATTTTGACAAGTTATTTAAAAACGCTTTTGAAGATGCTGAAATTGCACCATCTAGAGATTTGTGGAGCAGCATTGAAAGCGAAATTGAACCTAAGAAAAAAAGGATAATTCCGATTTATTGGTTATCGGCCGCGGCGGTTTTATTAATTGCAACAGTTGGCATTTTGGTTTACCAACAGCAAGATGTTAAACCAAAACAATACGCCAACAATGTTAAATTTAAAGCTGAAACTCCGGTTTTGGTTGAAGATACAAAGATTGATACATCGGTTTCAATAGTAAAACCAGTTGAGAAATTAAAACAAGCTTTACCAATAAGTGCTAAGCCAGTTACAACTTTAGCTAAAACTAAGGCAAAAGAGGAAACTAAGATTGTAGAAAAACAAAGAGTGGTTAATGCATTTGAAGTTCAAAAACAAGAACAGATGATTGCTAAAGTTGAGGAGCCTCAAAAGGATATTAAAACGAAAATTGAAGAAGCCATTTTACAGCCCAAACAAGAAACTGTAATTGCGGCAAACCCTATTATTATTAAAACTGATGATGTTGAGAATGATAATAATCAGGCTGAAAATAAAGGCATTAGGAATGTCGGGGATGTGGTAAACTTGATTGTAAACAAGGTGGATAAGAGGAAAGATAAGTTTATCCAATTCCGTACAGATGATGATGATTCTTCACTTTCATCTATAAATATTGGTCCTTTTAAAATTGGTAAAAAGAAAAAATAAGGCAGGATTTACAGGATTCTGGATTTAAATACTAAGCATTAAAAATTCAATCATTCAAAACTCACTCATTCAATAATAAACACACAAAATATGAAACGTTTAATTTTTACAGCACTTATGGTAAGCGGACTTGCCGGTGTTATAGCTCCAGGTGCTTTTGCACAACAAGATTCGGTTAAGAAAGATAAAAGAGATATTAACTTGGGTATGGTAAAATTTACCAGAGGCGGAAAGGATAGCTCAGCAGTAGCTGCCAAACCGGGTCGTTTTGTAGGCGGAATTACTTTTACAAGGGTTGATTTAGGTTTCTCTAGATTGATTGATAACGGAGATTTTAACCTTTCGCCCAACAACGAATTTTTAGATTACAAGGGCGGTAAAACAAGCACTTTCTCTTTTGATATCTTGCAATTTGGCTATCGCTTTAATTCAAATTTTAAGGTATATGTAGCAGGTGGTTTCGACTGGACTTTAATAAGATTGAGAAAAGATATTACAATAGCAAAAAACTCAAACGAATTTGTTTATACAGAACAACCTGTTAATTTTTCTAAAAATCGTTTCTCAAGCAGTTATGTACACATTCCTTTAAACTTTGAGTTTCGTACAAAGGAAAACGGCAAAGGCAAAAGATTTTACTTTGTAGTTGGACCAGAAGTAAGCTTCCTATTAAATGGAAAAATTAAACAGGTAAGTGATGAAAGAGGAAAAGAAAAACAATACGATAGCTACCATTTTCAAGCCGTTCGTTACGGAGGTACAGTTAGGTTTGGTTATGGCGGTTTAGGTTTATTCACCAAATATTATTTCAACGATATGTTTACTACAGCACAACAAGCTGGCTTGAAAAACATGAGCTTCGGTGTAACCTTTGGCTTAAATTAAAATATAACACACACAAAATGTTAAATCCTGTTTCGGTTAGGCGAAACAGGATTTTTTTGTTCAAAAGATTTTACTTTAAGCTTTAGTCTTTCTGCTTTAAGCTTTATATTTACCCCGTGAGCGATACCATAATCAGTGTAAAAAATCTAACGAAACAATATCAGGCCGAGCAAGCTGGTGGAATAAAAAACATTAGTTTTGATATTAACAGAGGTGATGTTGTAGCCATTATCGGTGAAAGCGGTAGTGGAAAATCAACCTTGTTAAAATCTATTTATGGTTTATTAAAAACCGATGAAGGCGAAATCTTCTTTGAAGATAAGCGTGTTTTAGGTCCTGATGAACAGTTAATTCCCGGGCACAAACAAATGAAAATGGTTACCCAGGATTTTTCATTGAATATCTATGCCAAGGTTTACGATAACATTGCCTCGCAGCTTTCTAATACTGATTTAAAAACCAAAGCTGAAAAGACTTTGGCAATAATGGAACACCTGCGTATCCTTCCTTTACAAAATAAAAAGATTATTGAGTTAAGCGGTGGCGAGCAACAGAGAGTAGCAATCGCTAAAGCGATGGTTGCCGATACAAAGGTTTTACTGTTGGATGAACCATTTAGTCAGGTTGATGCCTTGTTGAAAAACCAATTGAGAGCCGATATAAAGCGTGTTGCTGCAGAAACTGGCGTCACGGTTATACTGGTTTCTCACGACCCTGCAGATGGCTTATTTCTGGCCGACCAGTTATTGATTTTAAGGAATGGTGAACTCTTGCAAACAGGTAAGCCGTCAGAAATTTATCAACACCCTAAACATATTTATACTGCACAAATTTTGGGCAATGCGATAGTTTTAACTCGTGGCGATGCTGAAAAATTAGGTTTGAAAACCTTTGCGGCCAATGTGGTTTTTTATCCCGAATGGGCAGAAATAAATAACAATTGGAGCAGCAGGCGTTTCGAAGTAAAAGATGTTTATTATAAAGGTTTTTATGATGAATTATTGCTGGAAAGAAATGGCGTAACCGTTCGGGCTTTGCAGTTGAATAGGGGCGAGCATAAAAAAAACGACCACGTTCAATTGAACATTAGTCGTTTTTTAGAGTTTTAGTATAATTTTTTAATCGGCAGATGATGCAATTAATACAATTCTTGCACCAATGCTAGCTGTTGGTCTAACAGGTAATGTATTTCTATTATTATTAAATTGAAGGTAAACCCTTATCCTACCAGGAAATGAACTATAGCTGTAAGAATCAGTTCCATAAGTAAAGGGCAAAGCGTCATAGCCATCATCATTAAACCTTGCAAATGATAAAATTATGCCATCATCTTCATATTGCTCGATTCTGTTATCCATGATGTCTATGTAATAATAAAGTCCATTTGCATCACTTCCAGAAAGCCATTGGTTTGGTTGAATCGTTTTATAAAGCGTGATATTTGGAGTATTCTGAACAATAGTGTCCTTTTTGCAAGATGCCAAACCTAGTGTGACGATGCAAATCATTAAAATAGTGAGCTTTTTCATGTTGATTTGTGTTTAATTTGTGTGTGCTTTGCATAATACAAAACAACTGCCAAAAATTCTGAATCACACAATGTGGATTAATAATTGTTTATCTAATACGACACAACATCGAAATTTGATTTAATAGTTTTTAACAATGAGAATAATATTTAGAGTTTTACCTTGGTTAATTTTACTGGTTGCAGGCTACTTTTTTATATCGAAAAAGTTTAGCATCAACACCTCAGTTGAAAGCAAACATCAGCTTTTGGTAGAGAAAATTGAGGCTATTGGTAAATTGGAACTTGTTCGCTATCAAATTAGTGATGTATTGGAGCATAAAAATAAAACTGATTTTCTACCCGAAGCCAGTGTTTTATTAATTGTAAAAGCAGAAGCTGTTGGTTGTATCGACCTTACAAAAATTACCAGAGATGATATCGAAATTGTTGCAGATACGGCTGTAGTAAATTTACCACAACCCGAAATTTGTTATGTAAAAATCGACCACAAAAACTCTCGTGTGTACGATACAAAAATGGCTTTTTTCCGCGAGGCAGGATTAGTTGATGAAGCGTACAAAGCCGCTGAAAAACACGTTGCTGCTGAAGTTAAGAAATCAGATATTTTAGCACAGACAAAGAAAAATGCCTCAAATGTATTGAAGCCACTTATTCAGGGTTTAGGTTACGAAAACGTAAGATTGACTTTTGAATAATGTATTTTACCACCTAAGACACTTAAGAAAACTTTAAACCTCACGTTTTGAAATTCTCTTAAGTGGTGTAAAATTATTTCAAAAAATCCTGACGATGTGGATTAAACACATCGATTAGCAAACCATCTTCTAAGCAAACCACGCCATGAAAAACCATGGTTGGCGCAAAGAAAACATCGCCCTCGGTAAGGATTTTCTTATCATCGCCCATGGTTACTTCAAAACTACCTTTTGCAACGTAGCTGAGTTGTAAATGTGGATGGTTGTGAACGCTACCAATGGCGCCTTTATCAAACGCAACTTTAACCAACATTAATTTATCATCGTAAGCCATTATTTTGCGTTTTACACCCGCACCCAAATCTTCCCAATCGATATCGTTATCTGTAATTAGTGTTTTGTTAGTTAAATCTTTGAAATTCATTGTTTAATATGGGGTATGTCATGTTGAGCTTGTCGAAACGCATCTGCCGTCCTTCGACAAGCTCAGGATGACAAGTGCATAAAAATGCTTAATATTCTTTGCGAAAAACTTCGTGTCCTTTGCGGTTAACAAAGCTTAAACCAAATACTCAAATAAAGTCTGGTCCTGATTCAGCTCGATAATCTCGAATTTAAAATCTTTCATGCGTTGCAATAAACTTGCATAATCCTCCTTATTCGTCAGCTCGATGCCAACCAAAGCAGGTCCATTTTCTTTATTCGTTTTTTTAATGAACTCGAAACGCGTAATATCATCATGAGGGCCTAAAACCTCATTCACAAATAACTTTAAAGCACCCGGTCGCTGCGGAAAACGAACGATAAAGTAATGTTTCAAACCCTCAAAAAGCAAAGATTTTTCTTTGATTTCCTGCATGCGCTCGATGTCATTATTGCCACCACTTACCACACACACAATATTTTTGCCTACAATTTGGTCTTTAACTTGTTCTAAAGCTGCAACAGACAAAGCTCCCGCAGGTTCTACTACAATCGCATCCTCATTATAAAGTTTTAAAATCGTGGTACAAATTTGCCCTTCCGGAATTAAATAAGTCGAGCTTAGCAACTCCTTACAATATTGATAGGTAATCCATCCCATTCTTTTAACGGCAGCACCATCTACAAAACGTTCAATATTTTCAACCGTAATTGGCCCACCGTTTTTTAAAGCTTCGCTTAACGATGGCGCACCCATTGGCTCTACACCAAAAATTTTCACATCGGGTTTTACCGTTTGCAAATAAGCACTCACACCCGAAGCCAAACCGCCACCACCAACAGGTACCACAATGGCATCTAAATCTGGTAAATCTTCAAAAATTTCCATTGCAACGGTTGCCTGTCCTTCAATCACTTTCTCATCATCAAAAGGCGGAATAAATGTCGATGATTTTTCTTCAGAATAAATTAAAGCTTCTTTCAGGCAATCATCAAAAGTATCACCAACCAAAACAATTTCTATGTTCTCGCCACCGAACATATTTACTTGCTTAATCTTTTGTTTAGGTGTGATCTCAGGCATAAAAATTACACCTTTAATGTTCAGTTTTTTACAAGAATAAGCTACACCTTGCGCATGGTTACCTGCACTGGCGCAAACAATTCCATTTTTTAAAGCATCAGTGTGCAGTGCGCTTATTTTGTTGTAAGCACCACGCAATTTGTACGAACGAACAATTTGTAAATCCTCTCTTTTGAGGTAAATATTGGCATTGTACTTTAGCGATAATCCTGCGTTAAACTCCAATGGCGTACGTTTTACTACGCCTGCAAGGTTTTTAAAAGCGCTTTCAAAATCGAAAGTGTTTTTTATTGTGTCGTTCATTTTTTTAGTATCAAGTAGTGAGAATCAAGTATCAAGAATTGAATCACTTTTAATCTTTTGAAAAGCAGGTTCCTGTACTTTTCGGTTAATTTAGTCCTGCTATTCGTTGCAATATTTTTTAAACATCTGTCATGCTTCAAATGTCGTCATTGCGAGCAGGAACAATGCGGCAATCTTTCTGGTACGGATAACAAAAAATATTTCCACTGCTATCAGGTTTAATGCACCTACTTCGTTGCAAGGCATGAAGTAATCCTTTCTAAAAAAGGTTGCTTCCCCGAAATAGTGCAACAAGCTGTGCCTCGCAATTATAAAGGTCTTAATCTTTGGTTTTTAGTCTTTAATCTTTAACCTCACTAAGCCAAATGCAAAGCAACCAATTGATTTAAATCATTATCGTTAATGCCTTGTTTGCTATCGGCTAAAATTAAAAATTGCTTGTAAACGATGTCCAATTCTTCCTTTTCCAATTTATGGCTCAAACGGTCTAAATGGTGTTTCAAAGCTGCTCTGCCGCTTCTTGCTGTCAATACAATTGTTGCATCCGGGAAACCAACATCTTCAGGTTTAATAATTTCGTAGTTTTCACGGTTTTTTAAGAAACCATCCTGATGAATACCCGAGCTGTGCGAAAATGCATTTCCACCAACAATTGCCTTGTTCGGTTGAACAGGCATATTCATTTGGTTTCTCACCATGTGGCTCATTTCATAAAAACGAGTGGTATCAATTTGCGTGTTTAAGCCCAACGATTTATGTGTTTTCATAATCATCACCACCTCTTCCATTGATGTATTACCTGCACGCTCGCCAATACCATTTATGGTACATTCTACCTGACGGGCACCGTTCTGTAAGCCAGCAATAGAGTTTGCCGTAGCCAAACCTAAATCGTTGTGGCAGTGTACCGAGATAATGGCATTATCAATATTTTTAACATTTTCTTTCAAAAATAAAATCTTCGAACCGTATTGGCCTGGTAAGCAATAACCGTTTGTATCTGGAATATTTACAACCGTTGCACCAGCCGCAATTACCGCTTCAACCATTTTGGCTAAAAACTCGATATCGGCTCTGCCTGCATCTTCTGCGTAAAACTCAACATCTTCTACATACTTTTTGGCATATTTTACCGCATCAACGGCACGTGCTAAAATATCTTCGCGTGTGCTGTTAAATTTATGTTTAATGTGAAAATCTGATGCACCAATACCAGTATGAATACGTGGTCTTTTGGCATAACGTAAAGCATCGGCAGCTACATCAATATCATTTTTGTTAGCACGCGTTAAGGCGCAAATAATAGGATGATTTACTGCTTTCGATAACTCAATAACGCTGTTAAAATCACCTGGACTTGAAACTGGAAAGCCAGCTTCAATCACGTCAACACCTAAAAGCTCAAGTGATTTAGCGATTTCTACTTTTTGGTTTGTATCTAATTGGCAGCCTGGAACCTGCTCACCATCGCGTAAGGTGGTGTCGAAAATATAAACTTTGTTCGGGTCGTGAATCATAATCTTGTGTTTAGGAGTTGACTAATTTTTGTGATAAGAATTTTAAAACCAACTTGCCCATTTCGGCTGTGCCTAAAACTTTAAATCGGTTGGTGGTTTGGTCGGCAATATCATGCGTTCTAAAGCCTTCTTTTAAAACGGCATCAACAGTATCAACCAATAATTTTGCTTCGTCTTTTAAGCCGAATCCAATTTCGAGCATTAAAGCTGCAGAAAGGATAGAGGCGAGCGGGTTTGCTAAATCTTTACCTGTAATATCATGCGCCGAACCGTGGATAGGCTCGAAGAAACCTGTACTTTCGCCAACTGAAGCCGAAGCAAGCATACCCATAGAACCTGCAATTTGTGAAGCCTCATCGGTAAGGATATCGCCAAACAAATTAGCCGTTAAAACCACATCAAATTTCTTTGGATTTTTGATTAACTGCATCGCAGCATTATCGATAAACATGTGCTCCGTTTCTACATCAGGATATTGTTTAGCAATTTCCTGAACGGTTTCACGCCATAAGCGAGAACTTTCTAAAACGTTGGCTTTATCTACCGAACACAACCTTTTACTACGTTGCTGTGCCGCTTGGTAAGCTTTATGCGCAATACGTTCAACTTCGTAGCGGTGGTAAATCATCAAATCAGAAGCGGTATTTCTATCTTCAGAACGCGATTTTTCGCCAAAGTAAACATCACCAGTTAACTCACGGAAAAACAAAATATCAGTTCCCCTTAAAATTTCGGGTTTAATGCTTGATGCCTGAAGAAGTTCATCAAATAGTAATATCGGACGTAGATTGGCAAACAAACCCAGTTCCTTGCGTATTTTTAATAAACCTTGCTCTGGTCTAACTTTCAAACTTGGGTCATTATCGTATTTGGCATGACCAATTGCACCAAACAGGATAGCATCGCTTTTTCTGGCTTTTTCTAATGTTTCATCAGGTAGTGGTTCGCCGGTAACTTCAATTGCCGCATGACCCATCAGAGCTTCATCAAACTCAAATTCATGTCCAAAAATCTCAGCAATTTTTTCTAATGCCGCTTTTCCCCATGTGGTTACTTCGGGTCCGATACCATCTCCAGGTATTACTAAAATGTTCTTCTTCATTGTCGACTTCTATTGTTCCTTAGCTAATCATTTGCCACGGAAACTCGGAATTGGGGAAAAATTGATTCCGTGTATTCGGTGTTTCCTTGGCAATTTTGCTTTAGCCTGGTATTTCTATATTTAAACTTTCAACGACTTTTACCTCGCCTTTTTCTAATAATATTCTTTTTTCAATGCAGGTTGGCAGCTGCGATTCAAAATGGCCAACATAAATTAAGGTCATTCCGTTGCTGCACAGCTCGTCAATTAGTTGATTAAAATGCTGTGTTTGCTGTTGGTCTAAACCCTGGCATGGTTCATCCAGAATTAACAATTCAGGATTTTTAATTATCGTTCTCGCTAACAAAACCAAACGTTGCTTGCCCAATGGGAGTGAGGTTAATAAGTCATTTTTCGATGCCGTTAAACCAAAATATTCAACCAATTCGTCAACTTGCTGGCTTTTGGTGTAAGGTAATTGTTGAAATAACCCAACCGTATCATAAAAACCTGAGGCAATACTTTGCCAAACCGTTGCAGTTGCATCAAAATACCAATGAAACTCTGGCGAGATTAAACCAATATGTTGTTTTATATCCCAAATGCTTTCTCCGCTTCCACGTCTGTTGCCAAATAAATAAAGCTCGTTGGCGTAAGATTGCGGATGGTCGCCATTGATCAAACTCAACAAAGTTGATTTACCCGAACCGTTATGACCTTGCAACAGCCATTTTTCGCCTGCTTTAACTTCCCAATTAATGTTTTTAAGCACTTGTTTTTCGCCATAGCTGATGTTTACATCAACCATTTTAACGATATTTTCGGATGAATAAACTGGCGATTCCTTTAAAAAATCTGGAATTTCTCTAAGTTGTTTTTCGTCAGAAACTGAGCTGATTTTTTTGGAATCAGAAACTGAAATTTGTCCGTTTCTTATCTCCGCAAAACGATTAATAGATTCTGGAAATTCATCTTCATTAGAAATTAAAATCAATTGAACGCCACTTGCTGAAGCATCATCCAACAAAATATTTAAATTTTTTCTTGATGCAGCATCTAGTCCTGTGTAGGGTTGGTCGATAATTAGCAGCTGCGGTTTTAACCACAATGCTTTAACCAATTGTAATTTTTTGTGTTCTCCGCTTGATAACTCTATCAGTTGAGAGCTCGCGAATGATGAAAAATTTAAGGCTTCTAAAATCTGTTCAACTTTATCTAAATGCAGTTTTTTTTCTTTGCCATAGCTTACCAATTCTGCATGTACAGTTAAGGTATCTTTCGCCTGCTGACTGGTGTAGCGCTGCTGATAATAAAAATTAGCAACACCCTCCAGGTTTTTAAATTGATACCAGCTTTCTACGAATAAAACTTCGGCAGGTAAGTTGTTTTCTTTGAAATTGATTTTTACATTGCCAATTGCACTTTGTAAACCCGCTATTATTTTGGCTAAGGAGGTTTTTCCACTTCCGCTTTCGCCAAATAAAACATATTGCTCACCAGTATTTATAGTCCAGTTCAAATCCTTTAGCACCGATTTTTGTTGGTGCTTTAGGTTTAAATTTTGAATACTGACGAAACTTTCTTTCATGGTTTCCTACGGTTTGATTAAACAGATTTTTTTATTGTTGAGATTGCTTCGTACCTCGCAATGACGAGTGTGTTAGCTTTTCTCAAATTCCTCAATCAATCCTTTTTGTGCTAAAATGAAATCGATATCATCGTAACCATTAATCAAACAAGATTTTTTGTAAGGATTAATTTCAAAAGATTCAGTCCCACCTAAATCCTCCCCAGTAGGGAGGATTTGCCCTTCAAGCGTAACCGTTTGGTTTTCTAAATCGACGGTTAAATTTGTTTTCGGGCTTGCTTCTATAGCAGTAAAAATTTGCTTTAAAAATTCTTCGCTCACCTGTATAGGAAGTAAACCATTATTTAATGCATTTCCTTTAAAAATATCGGCAAAGAAACTGCTGATAACTGCGTCAAAGCCTGCATCCTGAATGGCCCATGCGGCATGCTCACGACTGCTTCCGCAACCAAAATTTTTACCAGCAACTAAAATTTGTCCGCTGTAGGTTGGGTTGTTCATTACAAATTCTGGCTTTGGTGTATTGTCGCCATTGTAACGCCAATCGCGGAACAAATTCTCTCCAAAACCTTCACGGGTAGTCGCTTTCAAAAACCTCGCAGGGATAATCTGGTCGGTATCGATGTTTTCTATATTTAACGGCACAACTGCCGATGTTAATTTTGTGAACTTTTTCATTGTATTAGTATCATGTAGTGAGTATCAAGTATCAAGACTGTTGTCTTTATTCTTTGCTCCTTGTTCTTTTATCTTTTAAATGCTTTCACTCTTAGCCTTCTGTAATCTGCAACCCATTCTCCGTTGATGAAATAATTAGGTTTCAGTAGTTCAACAGCTAAATTTGTAATCGATTCAGCTTGTTCATTATTTAGGTTTTTAAAGGCATGTTGTGCAAATTGGTTTATCCAAACATACATACCTTCTTCGCCGATTAATTTTGTTGGTCGGTCGAATAACCAGGCTTGCTCCACTTCAAAACCTTTCGATTCCAGGAGTGATGTATATTCACTAATGGATGGGAAGAACCAATAATCTAGAATTACCTTATCAGCAAGACCTAATTTTTCTGCAGCAGTTTGTATCGCATCAGTAATGCCTTTCACATTGCCTTTGCCACCAAATTCTGCAACTAACCTTCCACCAGTTTTTAAGCTTTTAAACAATCCCTCAGTTAAAGCTTCCTGGTTTTCAATCCAATGGAAAGTAGCATTGCTGAAAATTGCATCGAAGTTTTGGTTGTAAGGAAGTTGAGTTCCATCAACAACTTCAAAGTTTAAGTTTGGATAAGCTGCTTTTGCATTCGCCACCATATCTGCTGATGCATCGGTTCCTAAAACTTCGGCACCACTTTCGGCAATTTGCGCAGCCAGCTGTCCAGTTCCGCACCCCACATCTAAAATGTATTCATTGGCTTTTGGCGCTAACCATTGCAAAACATCTGCTCCATAATTAGATACGAAGTGATGTTGCTTGTCGTATAATGTTGCATCCCAAACTATTTCTGGCATTTTTACTTGTTTTTTGACCAAGATTTACATGATTTGAGGATTTTAAGATTAATTTGCAATGCGATAATCAATCATCCAATCATTTTATCTCAATCCTTTATTTATAAATTTGTCGTCATTGCGAGGAACGAAGCAATCTAATTAGCAGAGATTGCTTCGTTCCTCGCAATGACGAGTGGGTTAAGAATTCGTTATCTTTATTCTTTGCTCCTTCATCTTTGCTCCTCTATATTGCTCCTTTATACCTGCTCTTCTGTCAACATCTCCCTCACATCCGTAATCACACCGGTTACAGCAGCAGCGGCAGCCGTTAACGGACTCGCCAATAATGTTCTTGCATTTTGTCCTTGTCTTCCTTCAAAATTTCTGTTCGATGTAGAAACGCAATATTTTCCAGCTGGAATTTTATCCTCATTCATACCCAAACAAGCGCTGCAACCTGGTTCACGAAGTTGAAAACCTGCAGCTTCAAAAATTTTATCCAAACCTTCGTTTTTAGCTTGTAACTCTACTTGTTTAGAGCCTGGCACAATCCAAACGGTAACATTATCCGCTTTGCGTTTATCTTTCACAAAATCCGCAACTTCGCGTAAATCTTCAATACGAGAATTGGTACAACTTCCGATGAAAACATAATCAACTGGCTTGCCTATTAAAGAAGCATCATCATCAAAACCCATGTAATCCAATGCTTTTTGATAAGAAAGCTTTTCCTTTTCAGGTTGTGCATTGGTAGCAGGAATATTTTCCTGGATACCCATTCCCATTCCTGGGTTGGTGCCATAAGTAATCATTGGGGCAATATCTTCTGCTTTGAAAGTTAAAACACTATCAAATTTTGCATCAGCATCGCTGTATAAAGTTTTCCAGTAGGCCAAAGCTTTATCCCATTCTTCACCCTTTGGCGCAAATTCTCTACCCTTAATATAATCAAAAGTGATTTGGTCTGGAGCGATTAGGCCGCCTCTCGCACCCATTTCGATACTCATGTTGCAAATCGTCATTCGAGCTTCCATGCTCAAACTCTCTATTGCCGAACCCGCATATTCAATGAAATATCCGGTTCCACCTGCAGCAGAAATCTGAGCGATGATGTAAAGGATAATGTCTTTTGCACCAACACCTTTTCCAAGCTCACCATTCACCTCAATTTTCATGGTTTTAGGTTTCGATTGCAATAAACATTGCGTTGCGAAAACCTGCTCTACCTGCGATGTTCCGATACCGAAAGCAATTGCACCAAAAGCGCCATGTGTAGAAGTGTGGCTATCACCACAAACCATTGTTTTTCCTGGTAGGGTAATACCCAACTCAGGGCCGATTACGTGTACAATGCCTTGAAACGGGTGACCTAAACCATAAAGTTCGATGCCAAATTCAGCACAATTTTTAGTAAGCATATCCACCTGGTAGCGAGAAAGCTCTTCTTTAATGGGCTGTAATTGGTTTAAAGTTGGCACATTATGGTCGGCTGTTGCCACCGTTTGCTTCGGACGAAAAACTGGCAAACCTCTTTTGCGCAAACCATCAAAAGCTTGCGGTGAGGTTACCTCGTGTATTAAGTGTGTATCAATGTATAAAATATCAGGAAATCCTTCTTCACTTTTTACAACGTGTGCATCCCAAATTTTTTCTACTAATGTTTTTGACATTTTATTATGTATTTAATGTTGTCAGTCTGAACTTGTCGAAGATTTTTTACGAATAAAAAGAATTCCTTCGACAAGCTCAGGATGACATTCTTTTTATTCTATGCAGTTTTAATTGCCTTCATTGCTGTCATCGCTTTGCGTAAAGTAGCACCAATTTGTTCTACCTCGTGCGAGCGGATAGCCTCGTTAATATCAATTAACTTTCTGTTATCAACAGCGCCATCTTTGCCATCATTAAAGTTTTTACCCACTAAATCAGTATCTACTTTTTTCATAAAATCAGCTAGTAATGGCTTACAAGCCTGGTCGAATAAATAACAACCGTACTCAGCGGTATCAGAAATTACACGGTTCATTTCGAATAATTTTTTACGGGCGATGGTGTTCGCAATTAGCGGCGTTTCGTGTAAGGATTCGTAGTATGCGGATTCTGGTTTAATACCCGCCTGAACCATTGTTTCGAAAGCCAGTTCAACACCCGCACGTACGAAAGCAACCATTAACGTATAATTATCAAAGTACTCTTGCTCGCCAATTTTAACATCACCAGCAGGCGTTTTTTCAAAAGCAGTTTCACCAGTTTCAGCTCTCCATTTTAATAGGTTTTTATCGCCATTAGCCCAATCTTCCATCATGGTACGGCTAAATTCGCCACTCATAATATCGTCCTGGTGTTTTTGAAATAACGGACGCATAATGTCTTTCAATTCTTCCGAAATTTCGAAGGCTTTAATTTTAGCTACATTGCTCAAACGGTCCATCATTGCCGTAATACCACCTTGCTTTAAAGCTTCGGTAATAACCTCAACACCGTATTGAACCAATTTAGAAGCATAGCCTGCATCGATTCCTTTTTCTACCATTTTATCAAAAGATAGGATAGAACCTGTTTGCAATAAACCACAAAGAATGGTTTGCTCGCCCATTAAATCAGATTTAACCTCAGCCACGAAAGATGATTTTAAAACGCCAGCTCTGTGACCACCAGTACCCACGCAATACGCTTTAGCCTGTGCTAAACCTTTACCTTGAGGGTCGTTTTCTGGGTGCACAGCAATTAAAGTTGGTACGCCGAAACCACGCACATATTCTGCTCTAACTTCGCTACCCGGACATTTTGGGGCCACCATAATTACCGTTAAATCTTTACGGATTTGCATACCTTCTTCCACAATGTTGAAACCATGAGAGTACAATAAAGTAGCGCCATCTTTCATTAAAGGCATAATTGCATTCACAACAGCAGTATGTTGTTTATCTGGTGTAAGGTTAATTACCACATCAGCAGTAGGAATTAATTCTTCGTAAGTACCAACTGTAAAGTTGTTTTCGGTTGCATTTTTCCAGCTGTCTCTTTTGCCTTCAATCGCCTCTTTGCGCAACGTGTAGCTTACATCTAAACCACTATCTCTTAAATTTAAACCTTGATTTAAGCCTTGTGCGCCGCAACCTACAATTACCAGTTTTTTGCCTTTTAATGCGCTAATGCCATCTAAAAATTCGTTGCTGTCCATGAAATCGCAAACACCAAGCTGGTTTAATTTTTCTCTAAGAGGTAATGTGTTAAAATAATTTGACATCGTTTTTATTGGTTAATTTCTATTTATTTATCGGTTCTTTTATTAGGATTCTCTGGATTTTAGGATTTTTAAGATACTCGTCTCCATTTTATTCGTCTTATTAATTTTGCAATTGTTCGTGTATTCCACCGCCATGGTTCGTGTCTCCACGAAACATTTTTACTGTTCTTTTTTTTGGAAAAGCAAGTTTCTGTGCTTTTCGGTTATTTCAGTCCCGCTTTTCGTTGCAATCTTTTTTAACTCCTGTCATTCTGAGGAACGAAGAATCTGTTTCATCTGTTGCAGATGCTTCGTGCCTCAGCATGACAGATTATTCAAGGTTGCTGCTACAAAAGTATTATCACTTCAATCGGGTAGAAAACTTCTGTTCAGTGTTCAAAACCCTCATTCATTTTCCATCCCACATCTTCCATCACTTAAACAAGCTTTCTCAAAGCCAAGGCATAACCCAAATGCAGGTTATCATGGCCGATGGTTGTTGTTAAAACTTCTTCAATACTATTTATTTCTGCACCATAAGTAGCAGTTGAGTAGGGCGTAATCGAAATAAACTTTCCATTCGCATAATCTTCCTCTATCTTCTTAATGCTATCTAAGGCAATGTTTTTCAATTCAGCAACCTCTTCGGTAGAAACTAAATAAGTCGGTTTAGTGTCTTTCTTATAACTCTCCACAAATTTAACTGAGCTGGCATTTTCTAAAATTCCAGTTCTGACGTAGCAAAGTGTTTGCGTGCTCACCACAATATGACCAAAATTCCAGATAATGTTGTTGTTAAAGCCCTCAGGAATTTTATTCAATTGCTCGTTGCTTAAACCATCGATTAATTGAATAAAGGCCTTTCTCGAGTTAATTATAAATTCAAATACTTGTTTCATTATTATATGTTCTAGGTGGTATGTTGTAGGTTATACGTTTTTACAGCAACGTAAAACGTACTACTTAAAACTTACAACTTATGCCTACATCGTAAATATCTTCTCACCCTTATCTAAAAATTCATTTTCAACCAGTTCTTCTCCAGGTTCGAAGGCTTCAAATTCTTTTAATTTTTCGTGGAAACCGGCACTGTCTTTAATAATCGCAACTCTAGCCGAACGCACAAATTCAATCAATTCATAAGGCTCTAAAGCTTTTACTAAAGCATCGGTTTCTTCTCTGTGACCCGTTACAGCGAAAACGGTATAATCTTTACGAATTACAACTGCACTTGCACCATATTGTCTTAACAATCTTTCTACAGTTACTTTCTCTGCAATCTCATCAGTTGATACCTTGTAAAGTGCCAATTCCTGCCAGATAATTTCCTCGTTCGTATTAAAATATACTTTCAAAACTTCCACTTGCTTTTCAATCTGACGTGCAAGTTTGCGCACCACATCGTAGCTTTCAGTAATCACAATATTAAAGCGGTGAATCCCGTCAATTTCTGATGGAGAAGTATTTAAGCTCTCGATGTTGATTTTTCTCTTCGAGAAGATAATCGCAATCCTATTTAATAAACCGATACGATTTTCAGCATAAACCGTAATGGTGTATTCTTGCTTACCTTCAAAATCAGCTTTTGTTATTTTATGTTCTAATGTATTTTCAGTACTCATGTTTTTTGGATTAAGGATAAAGGAACAAGGATAAAAGACATAATGCTTGTACTTTTAATCTTTATTCCTTGCTCATTGTTCTTTTATCTTAATTACTTTAATCTAATTTCGCTAACGCTCATTCCTTGCGGAACCATTGGGAAAACGTTATTTTCTCTTCCAACCATCACTTCCAATAAGTAAGAACCTTCATGGTTAATCATAGTTTCTAAAGCAGTTTTTAAGTTTGCCCGTTCATCAACTTTGTTCGCTTCAATGTAATATGCCTTTGCTAAAGCCACAAAATCAGGACTGGTAATGTTAACTGAAGAATAACGCTTATCGTTAAATAATTCCTGCCATTGGCGAACCATACCTAAAAAGCGGTTATTCAAAATCAGGATTTTAACCGCGGCACCAAATTGCATAATGGTTCCTAATTCTTGTGGCGTCATTTGGAAACCACCATCACCAATAATGGCGATAACCGTTTTATCAGGAGCGCCATATTTAGCGCCGATTGCCGCTGGCAAACCAAAGCCCATGGTGCCTAAACCACCAGAAGTAATATTGCTGCGGGTATTATTAAATTTCGCATATCGGCAAGCCACCATTTGGTGCTGACCAACATCAGTAACGATAACTGCATCACCACCACAAATTTCGTTGATGTTACGCAACACTTCACCCATTGTTATTTCTTCGCCACTTGGATAGAGTTCTGGAGTAATTACCTGGTCTATTTCCTGCTGGTTGTATTCGTTGAATTTAGAAACCCAATCATCGTGTTTTTTAGCTTCAATCAAGTTGGTTAATAGCGGTAAGGTTTCTTTGCAATCGCCCCAAACCCCAACTTCAGCTTTAACGTTTTTATCAATTTCTGCTGGGTCGATATCGAAATGAATTACCTTAGCCTGTTTTGCGTATTTATCTAAACGACCAGTAACGCGGTCATCGAAACGCATTCCGATGGCAATTAAAACATCGCATTCGTTCGTTAAAACATTCGGGCCATAATTACCATGCATGCCCAACATACCAACATTTAAAGGGTGCGCTGTTGGAATTGCACCTTCGCCCATAATAGTCCAAGCTGCTGGAATGCCACTCTTCTCAATAAAAGCTTTAAACTCTTCTTCAGCCGTTCCCAAAACAACACCTTGTCCGAATAATACAAATGGTTTTTTTGCAGCGTTAATTAATTTAGCAGCCTGCTCAATATATTCAACCCTAACTTCTGGTTTCGGGCGATAGGAACGTATGTGGTTACACTTTACATATTCAGGAAATTCCTCAATTTGTATTTGTGCATTTTTGGTAATGTCAATTAAAACAGGGCCTGGTCTGCCGCTTTTAGCTATATAAAAAGCTTTAGCCAAAACTTCGGGGATTTCTTTCGCATCCGTAACCTGATAATTCCATTTAGTAACAGGAGTGGTAATGTTAATCACGTCCGTTTCCTGGAAAGCATCAGTTCCTAATAGATGGGCAAAAACCTGACCAGTAATACAAACTAAGGGTGTACTATCGATTTGTGCATCAGCTAAACCAGTTACCAAATTCGTTGCACCTGGTCCGCTGGTTGCGAAACAAACACCAACTTTACCACTGGTACGGGCAAAACCTTGTGCAGCATGAATACCACCTTGCTCATGGCGAACCAAAATGTGTTGCAACTTATCGGTGTAATCGTACAATGCATCGTAAATTGGCATTATTGCACCACCAGGATAACCGAAAATCGTAGTTACGCCTTCTTCAATTAGTCCGTTTAAAAGAACCTGAGAACCTGTTCCCTTAAACAGTTTTTTTGAGGTTTCTGCTTTTGCCTCCGTTTGTATTTCTTGTGCAGTTTCCATAATTATATTTTTACGGTTGTATTATTCTTTAATCTTAAAGCCTATTCGCTCCCTATCTTTCCATTTCAATTGAGCAATCTTTTCATCGAGCATATTATCCATTGCATCATAGAGTTCGTTTAGTTGAACATCATGTTCCCCAAGTCGCTCTTTTATTTCGAGCAGTTGTTCATTTAAGTTATTTTGTTTGAATAAGATTTTTCTTACATCAACAAAAGCCCTCATAATGGCAATGTTCATATTTATTGCTTTGTCACACTTTTCAATACCCCACGTAACATGGCTACACCTTGTTCTGTAAAGGCGTAAGGCAATATTCTAGTGCCACCCCAACTTGATATCACAAATTGTGATATCAAGTTGGGGTCTTTTGTCGTCAATTTGTGATGACATATTTTGGTTGCTAACTTCAGTTTGTAAATTTTCAAACTCTTGCTTCGTAAGCTGAAACATGAAATCCTCAGGGAAGCGCTTTATATTCCGTTTTACTGCCTGATTTAATACTCTTGTTTGAACTTCATACAATGAAGCTAGGTCGAAATCCAACATCACTCTCTCACCCCTAACTTCATAAATTCTACTTTCAATGCTTTTAATAATTTGCATATCGTTTTATGTTTAAATTTACTTAATAGTCAAGGGACGACTTTTATTCAGGCTTGTATCCACAAACCTTTGCTAATGCTAATATTCATCAGTTACACAGCCACTTGCTGCATCTGATACCGTTTTAGCATATTTATATAAAACACCTTTTTTAACTTTCAAATCAGGTTGAATGTATTTTTTTCTTCGCTCTGCGATAATTTCTTCGCTCACTTTTAAGTTGATGGTGTTATTTACCGCATCAATTTCAATCAGGTCGTCATCTTCAACCAAACCAATTAAGCCGCCTTTGTAGGCCTCTGGTGTGATGTGCCCAACCACGAAACCGTGTGTACCACCAGAAAAACGGCCATCAGTAATTAAAGCGATTGATTTGCCTAAGCCCGCACCAATAATTAATGAGGTAGGTTTTAACATTTCGGGCATTCCTGGCGCACCGACTGGACCTTCATTTTTAATTACAACAACATCACCAGGTTTAATTCTACCAGAAGAAATTCCTGCAACTAAGTCCTTTTCGCCATCAAAAACCCTTGCCGGACCTTCAAATTTCTCACCTTCTTTACCTGAGATTTTTGCAACTGAACCTTTTTCAGCTAAGTTTCCGTAAAGAATTTGCAGGTGTCCAGTGGCTTTAATCGGTTCGCTAAGTTTTTGAATAATTTTCTGGTCGTAATCCATAATCGATTTCATATCAGCTAAATTTTCAGCCATTGTTTTGCCCGTTACCGTTAAGCAATCGCCATGCAATAAACCTTCGTTTAGCAAGAATTTTAATACAGCAGGGATACCGCCGTATTGATGTAAATCCTGCATCAAATATTTACCACTTGGTTTAAAATCTGCTAGAACAGGGGTGACATCACTCATGCGTTGGAAATCATCCTGTGTGATTTCTACGCCGATAGCTTTACCCATGGCGATAAAATGCAACACCGCGTTGGTACTTCCACCTAAAATGATAATCGCACGAATGGCATTTTCGAAGGCCTTTCTCGTCATGATATCAGATGGTTTAATATCCTTTTCCAGTAGTACTTTTATATATTTTCCAGCATCTAAACATTCTTGTTTTTTCTCCGCACTAACTGCTGGATTTGAAGAAGAATAAGGTAAACTCATACCCAAAGCCTCAATTGCCGAAGCCATGGTATTTGCGGTGTACATACCGCCACAAGCACCAGCGCCTGGGCAAGTATGTTTGATGATACCCTGATAATCATCTTCAGATAAATTACCACATATTTTTTGACCTAGTGCTTCAAAGGCCGAAACAATATTTAATTCTTCGCCCTTGTAATGGCCTGGCGCAATTGTACCACCATAAACCATAATCGATGGACGGTTTAAACGAGCCATTGCCATAATTGCACCTGGCATATTTTTATCGCAACCTGGAATAGAAATAATACCATCGTAATACTGACCGCCGCAAATGGTTTCGATACTATCGGCAATAACATCGCGGCTAACCAAAGAAAAACGCATGCCATCAGTACCGTTACTCATGCCATCGCTTACACCAATCGTATTAAAAACCAAGCCCACTAAATCATTTTTCCAAACGCCTGCTTTAACGTCTTTTGCAAGGTCGTTAAGGTGCATGTTGCAGGTGTTGCCATCGTAACCCATACTCGCAATACCGACTTGCGCTTTTGCCATATCCGCATCAGTTAACCCGATTCCATAAAGCATCGCTTGCGCCGCAGGTTGCGTTGGGTCTTGTGTAAATGTTTTACTGTATTTATTGATTTCGCTCATTGTTATTAGTTGGTTGTAATGTTGTATTGTTTTAAGGTTGTAATGTTTTGCAATCTGGCTTGTTACTTGATTCTAGCCACTTGATGCTAAATAATCACCTCATAATTGACTTTTTCAAGTACCAGATTTTTATAGGCCCGTTGGATGGTATAACCGAGTGATTCTCTCCATAAGCTGCGGAAAACGATATCATCAATTGAAGCAATTCCAGCAATTTCTGTCGCTGTGCCACATAGAAAAGCACTGTCTGCCTGTCTTAAATCTTCAATGGTTAATTTTTTCTCTATGCATTCAATATCTAGAACTGTACAAAGTTCTTTAACCGTTGCTCTGGTAATTCCAGGTAAGATATTTCCTAAGGATGGCGTGTAAAGTTTTCCATCTTTTTCGATAAATATATTAGCACCTGAAGCCTCAGCAACGAAGCCATGCATATCTAAAAGTAAAGCCTCATCGTAGCCTTTAATATTGGCTGCAGTTGTGGCTAAAATCGAGTTTACGTAGTTACCGCTCAATTTTGCTTCCATCGGCGTTGATTTTGGATTTGGTCTTTCGTAATCCGAAATCGTTAATTTTAATAGTTTATTGCCTGAATATGCATCCCAATCCCAAGCGCAAATTAAAATGGAAACACCGCTTGGTTGATTCAATTTCATATTCGGATGGCAAAAAACTAAGGGGCGGATATATGCATCCTTTAATTTATTTAAAGTAAGAAGCTTATAAGTTTCCTTAATTAGTTCTTGTTTATCCCATGGAAATGGAATATTTGCCAATTGGCAAGAACGTTCTAAACGGTCGAAATGAGCCGCTGCTTTAAAAATTCGATTGCCATTATGCGTTTTGTAGGCTCTAATACCCTCGAATGCCGCATAGCCATAATGTAGCGATTGGCCATAAAGGTCGGTGCTGCTATCTACCGCTTTTTCAAACTTTCCATCAAGGTAAATAATCGTGTTCGAATTATAATATTTCATCACGTTTCGTTATTTAAAAAAAAGCGTCCTGTTTTTGTCAGGACGCTTTGAGTATATCTAGTTAATATTTTTTAAAAGCAGTCCGTTTTCTTCCCAAGTAAAATATTTAGGAGTAGCAGATTAATAATGATGACAGGTAACAACACAACATGGCCAGCTGAAATTGCAGTACCGTTGTTTAAAAATGTATTGTCTTGATTAATCATTATTTGCTTATTCTTTATAAATACCAATTTAGTTTTTGGTTCAGAAATATGCAAGGGAAATCAAAAAAAAATGAAATAAGAATATTATTCTATTTTATTTAATATAAACAGAATATTGTTCTTTTTATAGATGTGTTTAGTGATAATATGCTGATGGCGGTAGACTAAATATCAAAACGGTATACGGTATGTTTGTTATGCTAGCATTGTAAATTTATATTTTTTCTTCTTAAAATTAAGATTTTGCTTAAAATTTTAAAATCTTGATAGACGATTTGATTATCATAAAATTAACTTAAACATAAAGAAAAGCCAATGCAATTTCGATTGGCTTTTTAATTATTCAAATTGAGTATATAACTATTCTTCTTCTTTGGATAGTACTCTTGAGGCCACCTTACCAACAGTAAGGCCTTGTACAATAATTGAAAACACGACTACAAAATAAGTAGCTGCGATTAAAGTTGGCTTATAAGGGCCTTCATCCATCGATAAAGCTAAGGCAATGGAAACACCACCGCGTAAACCGCCCCAAACCAATACCTTGATTGTACCGTTACTGAATTTATTTTTAAATGGAATAAGTAAAACCGGAATATATATCGATAGAAATCTGGAGAATAAAACGATAGCAATACTTACTGTTCCAATTATCCAATAAGAGGTAATGTTTTGAATAATTAACAGTTCAAAACCAATAAAAAGAAATAAAACTGCATTCAGGATTTCATCTATTAGTTCCCAGAATTTGTTTAGATAATCTTTTGTAGTTGCAGACATAGCCGTTCTTTTGCCATAATTGCCAATCACAATACCTGCAGCCACCATCGTTAGAGGACCAGATATATGCATTGAATGTGCAATTAAATAACCGCCCATCACAACAGAAAGGGTAATTAAAACCGAGACTTTATAATCGTCAATTTTTCGCATTGCGTTTGATGCACCTAAACCTAGTAGCGCACCCAAGATAAAACCTCCAAATGCTTCTTTAATTAACAGCCATGAGATATTTAGGAATGAAATTTCTACCTCACTGCTCTGTGTAAGTTGAAGTATTACGGCGAAAACCACAACAGCCACACCATCATTAAAAAGCGATTCTCCGGCAACTTTGGTTTCTAAAGACTTTTTTACTTTCGCTTCTTTTAAAACGCCCATTACCGCAATGGGGTCAGTAGGGGATATTAACGCTCCAAAAAGCAGGCAATAGATAAACGGAACGTGAATGCCTAAAATAGGAGCAAGGTAAAATAAGATTCCACCAACTGCGAAAGTAGATATGACCACACTTACTGTCGAGAAAATAATTACCGGCCCTCTTTGCTCTTTTAAATCAACTAAATTAATGTGAATCGCCCCGGCAAATAACAGAAAGTTAAGCATAGCGCCCATAAGCACTTCTGTAAAATCCACATCCTGCAACAAGGTAGAGAAATGATTGAAGGCTTTTGGGAAAAGATTTCCGGTAACAACCAAGATAATTGAAGCAAGCATCGCGATAATCATGATGCCTATTGTTGAAGGTAATTTAAGGTAACGTAAATTTAAATAGGCGAAAAAAGATGCGATAACGATGAGAACTGAAAACGAATAGTATAATTCCATTAAAAAAATTGAGTGTGTAAAAATATTGTGCTAAATAGTTATCCTGGTAATATAATTATTTCAAATTTTTAACGCGAACCCATTGGCAAGTCTATTGGGAATTTTTACTAAAAAGGAGTTTAAAATGAATGTTGAGCTTTGAGAATAAAAAAAGCCTTTCCGAAATTAATCGAAAAGGCTTTATAAATTGCAATTCCTAAAATGAGGAAAGCTTGACGAATGTCGATTAAGAGATACCTTCTGCTAAAACAACAATTTTATTATTTAAGGCTTCAACAACTCCACCTTTGATAAAAAAACGTTGCTCATCATTTTGGTTACCTTTTATAATTACTTCTCCATCCTCTAAAGTTGAGATAATAGCAGCGTGGTCTTTCAAAATCTGAAAAGAACCTGAAGTCCCTGGAACGGTAACCGCTGTTACTTCGCCTTCGTAAACTTTTTTATCTGGAGTTAATATTTCTAAATTCATTTTTAAAGTTTTACGTTTTACGTTGTAAGTTTTAAGTCAGCCGACTTGCACTTAAAACGTATAACTTATTACGTACAACGTACTAATTCGCTTCTGCCAATAATTTTTTACCTTTTTCAATAGCATCTTCAATGCTACCAACTAAGTTAAATGCAGCTTCAGGATACTCGTCAACTTCACCATCCATAATCATGTTAAAACCTTTGATGGTATCTTTAATGTCAACTAATACACCTTTTAAGCCTGTAAATTGCTCAGCAACGTGGAATGGTTGAGATAAGAAACGTTGAACACGACGAGCTCTTGATACAACTAATTTATCTTCCTCAGATAATTCGTCCATACCTAAAATCGCGATGATATCTTGTAGTTCTTTGTAACGTTGTAAAGTTTCTTTAACACGTTGTGCAGTGTTATAGTGCTCATCACCTAAAACAGCAGGAGAAAGGATACGTGAAGTAGAATCCAATGGATCTACCGCTGGGTAAATACCTAACTCAGCAATTTTACGGGAAAGTACCGTAGTTGCATCTAAGTGGGCGAAAGTTGTAGCCGGAGCCGGGTCAGTTAAATCATCTGCAGGTACGTAAACCGCTTGTACAGATGTAATTGAACCACGTTTAGTTGAAGTAATACGCTCTTGCATTAAACCCATCTCAGTTGCCAATGTTGGTTGGTAACCTACCGCAGATGGCATACGACCTAGCAAAGCCGATACCTCAGAACCTGCCTGAGTAAAACGGAAGATGTTATCAACGAAGAAAAGGATGTCTTTTCCAGCACCTTCGCCATCACCATCACGGAAATATTCTGCAACTGTTAAACCTGATAATGCTACACGAGCACGTGCACCAGGAGGCTCGTTCATTTGACCGAAAACCAATGTTGCTTTAGATTCTTTTAATTTTTCAGTATCAACTGCTTTCAAATCCCATCCACCTTTTTCCATTGAGTGTAAGAAATCATCACCATAATTGATTACGCCTGACTCGATAAACTCACGTAATAAATCGTTACCCTCACGAGTACGCTCACCAACACCTGCGAATACTGATAAACCAGCATAAGCTTTAGCGATGTTGTTTACCAACTCCATGATTAATACCGTTTTACCTACACCAGCACCACCGAACAAACCAATTTTACCACCTTTTGCATAAGGCTCTAATAAATCTATTACTTTAATACCTGTAAAAAGTACTTCAGTTTCAGTTGATAAATCTTCGAACTTAGGAGGAGTTGCATGAATCGGACGACCGTCTACTTTATCTACAGCCGTGATACCATCGATAGCATCGCCAACTACGTTAAATAAACGACCTTTAATTTGGTCACCAACTGGCATTTTAATCGCTGAACCAGTATCAACTACTTTCATTCCACGAACTAAACCATCTGTAGAGTCCATTGAAATAGCACGTACGCGGTCTTCACCTAAGTGCTGTTGAACTTCTAAAACAATTTTTTGTCCATTTTCTTTTGTTATCTCTAACGCATCGAAAATTTTAGGTAGATGGGCATCATCAGCAAAGCTAACGTCAACCACTGGGCCGATAATTTGTGCTATTTTTCCTAAGTTAGGCATATCTGTTGTGAGTAAATTTATTATAGTCAGTGAATTAAAGCTGTTTGTAAGGGCTCCAATTCGGTTGGCAAAGTTAAGTTATTATTAGCGAATTTTAAATATATATTATAAATTTTTTTAACATCATTTTAATGGATAATTTAGATGAATAAAATCATCAAATGAAAACCATTTTAACAACAGGAAGCAACGGACTTTTAGGTCAGAAAATAACTGAAAAAGTGCTGACAGAAGGCAGGGTAAAACTTATTGCCACATCAAAAGGCGCAAACCGATATCCAACTTCTATAGGCTACGATTATGCAGAAATGGATATTCAGGATGCAGCGCAGGTTAGGGCAGTAATTGAGCGATATAAGCCAGATGCTATTATTCATACAGCAGCAATGACTAACGTTGATACCAGCGAAGCAAACAAGGAACTCTGCCACCAGTTAAATGTAGATGCAACTCAAAATCTGGTATCGCTTTGCGAAGAATTGAATATTCATTTTATACATTTAAGCACCGATTTTATTTTTGATGGTGCAAATGGACCATACAAAGAAGAAGATGCGCCAAATCCACTCAGTTATTATGGGGAAACCAAACTGCTAGCCGAACTAGCCGTTAAAGAATCAAAAGCCAATTGGGCAATTTTGCGTACCATTTTAGTTTATGGCATTACGAATGATATGAGCAGGAGCAACATTGTACTTTGGGCTAAAGGCGCTTTAGAGAAAGCTGAGCCAATTAATGTAGTTAACGACCAATGGCGTATGCCAACTTTAGCCGAAGATTTGGCCGAAGCTTGCTTGTTAGCAATAGAAAAAAATGCACAAGGCGTTTATCATGTATCAGGCAAAGATTACCTGAGTATTGCAGATTTAGTGCGAAAAGTTGCCGATTTTTGGTCGCTCGATAAATCAATTATTTCTGAAATCAGTTCTGAAAGCTTAAACCAAACAGCAAGACGGCCAGTTAAAACGGGCTTTGTATTGGATAAAACCATCAGAGATTTGGATTATAAACCGCATAGCTTTGAAGAAGGTTTGAAGATTGTAGATGAGCAGTTGAAGAAGTAGCAAGTATTTAGTAGCAAGTATCAAGACTGGATTATGAAAAGTAAAAAGTAAAAAACGCTGATATCGGAAGTATACAAATTTGTAAGCTCTTTCCTTTTTAATTTGATGTTACACGTAACATCTTAAACAATTCAAAAAACTTAACGATTACAACAATTCAAACAATTTAACAATAAAACAACTAATACACTTAACCAATTTAACAATTCAAACAATTAAACAATATAGATATGTCACTACAAATTGGCGATAATGCCCCAGATTTTAAATTATACAGTTCGGATTTAACTGAAGTTTCTTTAAGCGCTTTTAAAGGTAAAAAAGTAATTATACACTTTTTCCCAATGGCTTTTACCGGAACTTGCACCGAACAATTATGTACCATGAGAGATAACTTTAGTTATTATGAAGGTGTAAACGCACAAGTTTTAGGCATCTCTGTTGATTCTCCTTTCTCCTTAGCTAAATTTAAGGAGGTTCAGAATTATCAGTTCCCGTTGTTATCAGATTTTAATAAAGAAGTATCTGAAGCTTATGGTTCTTTATATCCTGAATTTGTATTCGGATTAAAGGGCGTATCGAAAAGAGCCGCTTTTGTTATCGATGAAGAAGGAAAAATTGCTTACGCAGAAGTTTTAGAAGATGCAAAGGAATTACCTGATTTCAAAGCGATTGACGATGCTGTAAAAGCCTAACTATTTTTAGAAGTAACATTTTGCAAGGTTTTTTTAAAAATTTATTTTGAATTTAAATTTCAAATCTTACCTTTGCAGTCCGTTAACAAACGGAAATGCATTTGTAGCTCAATTGGATAGAGCATCTCACTACGGATGAGAAGGTTTGGGGTTCGAATCCCTACAAGTGCACAAAAAGAGGATTTCATTAATTTGATTTCCTCTTTTTTATTTAATTCAAATTTTAGAATTTCTTTTAACCAACTTATTCAGTAGATATCAACTAATTTTTAAGGAATAACATTGCAAAAAAGTTAGTTTCTTGAAAGAATATTTGGTTTGAATAAGTTATATCCAATAAATCTTTTTAAAAAGATTTAGAATGGTTTCAAAAAGCTCTGATTTTTAAATTTATTGCTCATTTTAAACTTCATCTAAATTAATAATTATATATTTGCAGCCTTGAAAGGCAACACTTTGTGTTATTTTTTCAATTTTAGTTGAGTCCCAAGTACAAGGCTCTTAATTTTAAAGACACCTAAACCACTTTAATGCTTAATTTAGTTCTCTTTGGCCCTCCAGGGGCGGGTAAAGGCACCCAATCTGAAAAGTTGATTGCAAAATATCAGCTGGTACATGTTTCAACAGGCGATCTTTTTAGAGCACACGTTAAAGGAGAAACAGAATTAGGAAAAAAAGTTAGTCAATTATTAGCTGATGGTGAGTTAGTGCCAGACGCGATTACAATTGCAATGCTTGAAGAAGAAGTAGATAAAAACCCCGATGCAAAAGGTTTTGTATTTGATGGTTTTCCTCGTACGGTTCCGCAAGCAATTGAGCTTGATTTATTTTTAGAGCGCAAAGGCAGTAAAATTGCTGGAGTTATCGCTTTAGATGTTGACCAGGTTGAATTAACAAAACGCATTGCTGAGCGTCATAAAATTAGTGGTCGCCCGGATGATGATGCAGAGAAGTTGAAAAAACGTATTTCTGAATATTTCGATAAAACCATCCATGTTCTGCCTTATTACGAAGAGCAAGGAAAATTAGAAAAAGTAAACGGAATTGGCGAAATAGATACAGTTTACAATAACCTTTGCTCGGTTATCGATAAATTTTAATAAAATATTTCAAATACTAACATCCGCAAAAAAAGCATTAGTTGTTTTTTGCGGATGTTTGTTTTTTAACGATTTTTGTAAATCAAAAATCTAAGTGATTAATCTTAACGGTTTAAAGTCAAATCTAAAATCGTCAATCTAAAATTGTAAATTAATATGTCGCAGGGTTCGAATTTCGTAGATTATGTTAAAATTTGCTGCCGTTCTGGTAAAGGCGGAGCAGGTTCAGCACATTTACATCGTGATATTTTAACATCTATGGGTGGCCCTGATGGTGGAGATGGTGGTCGCGGCGGGCATATAACTGTTGTTGGTAATAGCAACATCTGGACATTACTACACCTAAAATACCGTAAACATATTATTGCTGAAGATGGCTTGGCAGGCGGAAGCTCGCATAAATTTGGTCGCCAGGGTAAGGATGAAATTTTAGAAGTTCCACTTGGAACAATAGCTAAAGATGCAGAAACTGGTGAAGTGCTTTTCGAAATCACTAAACATGGTGAAACCAAAATTTTAACAGCTGGCGGTCGTGGCGGTTTGGGTAATGCACACTTTAAAAACTCCGTTCAACAAACGCCACGTTTTGCACAGCCAGGAGAACCAGGAAAAGAAGTTTGGAACATACTTGAACTTAAAGTTTTAGCAGATGTTGGTTTGGTTGGTTTCCCAAATGCAGGCAAATCTACCTTGCTTTCTGTGGTTTCTGCAGCTAAACCAGAAATTGCCGATTATCCCTTCACTACAATTGTTCCGAATTTAGGTATTGTAAGTTACAGAGGTGGAAAATCATTTGTAATGGCTGATATTCCTGGAATTATTGAAGGTGCATCAAAAGGAAAGGGTTTAGGTTACCGTTTCTTACGACACATAGAGCGTAATTCTGTGTTATTATTTATGGTTCCTGCCGATACAAGCAGAACAATTACGGAAGAATATGAAATTTTGAAAAGCGAACTTCAATCTTACAATCCTGAATTGATGCAAAAGCCTCACGTTTTGGCCATTACAAAATCTGATATGTTGGATGAAGAACTAATGGCAGAAATGAAACAGGATTTGCCAAATGTTCCGTCTATATTTATTTCATCTGTAGCACAAAAAAATCTGCTGGAATTAAAAGATATGCTTGTAAAAGCAATAGAAGCCTAAGTTTTGAGTCTTGAGTTGGGAGTCTTTAGTTTCGAGCGAAAAGCGTAGTGCATGGTGTTCTCTCGTTCGAGCAATTAACAATTTATACATTCACACTTTCCAACCTTTAAACCTTTTAACCAATCCAAAAAACCTAACCCCTAAAACGGTCTACCAAACAGCCAACCCATTCTTTAAGAATATACTGCCAATAACTTAATGCGCTTGCATCTGGCATATAATAATCAGAGATATCGTAACTTTCTTTGCCTATATAATCCGTTGGATAATAGTCTAATTCCCGTTTAAAAGCCCGGTTAAAAATCATTTTAGCACGGGGAATATGCCAAGCGCTAGTAATCACCAAAACTGAGGCATCAGCTCGATAGTGATTTGCTAATTCTACACTATATTTTGCATTCTCGATGGTGTTTTTACTTCTGTTCTCAACTAAGATTAAGGAATCTGGAATACCAATGTCTTTCAAGTATTTTAATGTAATATCTGCCTCTATCGGTTCTTTACCAATAATTTTTCCCGAGCCACCGCTAATCAGTATTTTTTTGATTGCACCTATTTTTAATAAATGTATCGCTTGAATTAACCTGTCGCCACGTTCGCTAACCGCTAATTCCCCATCCTTATTTGATTTTGAAAAACCACCTAATAGAATTCCAATATCATATTTTCTTTGAGGAGGATATTTAGCCTCATACAAATTATAGATTTTGCATATCAGAAAACTGTTCGAGAAAACAAAAAATAAAGAAACTGCAAGTACCAGAAAACGCTTCCGGCGAGTGGGTTTTTTAGAGAAAAGGGCAAACAAAAGCGCAACAGATATCCAGATAATGGGTTGCAAAATAAATATTAAAATCTTCGAAAGAATAAAAACCATAAGAGCAAAATAATCCTGTAAAACTAAGATTATTTTGCTGATTTCTGGTTATCCTTGTCCTTCCTGAACCTGGCCATTTTCGTGAGCATGCTCCAGAATATCCTTGATGTCTGATTTCGCTTTTTTCTCTACCTTATGCTTAAAATGTGGTACCTCATGCTCCACAATATCTTCCACAATCGCTTCATCGCCGAATACTTTTTCTTTTAAAATATTGTATTTATCTTGAAAGCCATAACGAAGATTTCTTGCTCCGCCGGCAATTTTACTTCTTGTGCCAGTACCACTATCTGGAGCAAACAAAATACTAATAACTGCTCCAGCAGCTAAACCTGCAACTAAAGCAATTGCAATCTGCGCATTATTATGAGATTTATGCGTTAAATATTTTCCTATTAATTTTCTGTATTTCATAACATTAGCTTTTATTTCTGAACAACCGCCAGATTATAATGTTTGATATTTTTTAAATTCAATTATTGATTAAAAATGTTCGGGAAGATTTTTTTGAAGCGCAAATTGGAGTACAGGTATTAAAATCAGTCCCGCTTTTCGTTGCAATCTTTTTTAAACTCCTGTCATTCTGAGCTACAAAGAATCTGTTTCATCGGTTGCAGATGCTTTCCCGAAGAGTCGGGACAAGCTGTACCTCAGCATGAAAAATATTCAAGTTTGAGGTAACAAAAAGTACTTTCACTTCAATGTGGGCTAATTGGCAAAAGCAGTTTTTCATTTTGGCGGTTTGCATGGCACTTAACCCTTGTTTCTAAACCTGATTTTAATGGAAAGCCCGCAAGCGAGGTACGAGTGCGGACTTGTAATGGTAAGCAGGACTGAATTTGCCATATCAATAGAACCCTTCATTTTCAAGAAAAACAATTTGATTTCAACTAAGTTTATAATTCTTTAATCGAAATTAATATGGTAAAAGCAACGATAAATAAAGAACATTACGCATGTTCGGTAAATAATGGCTCGCATGATATTGTGGTTGATGAGCCTGTAGAGCTTGGCGGAACGCATAAAGGCTTTGCACCAAAAGGTTTACTAATGGCTTCACTGGCATCTTGCGTTGCCATAACTTTAAGAATGTATGTGGATAGAAAAGGCTGGGAAGTAGATAAAATTGAAGTAGAAGTAAATATGGGCATCGAAAATGCACAAAATATTTTCTTAGAGGAAATTACCTGCACAGGCAATTTAACCGCTGAGCAAAAACAACGCCTGGAAGATATTGCGGCTAAATGTCCGGTTAGTAAAATTTTAACTGCCGGTAACGAAGTTCGGTCGAAAGTGTTGTAAGCGAAAGGTGCAAAACTCGTTTACGTTTTCCTAAAATGCTTTAATATCTTTGTAGGGCTTCAGCTTTCTCTGGAGTAAAAAATTATTTATGGCTACTGAAATTAAATGCCCCAACTGTGCTCATGTTTTTCCGATGGAAGAAGCCATGGCCGAAGATTATAAGAAAGAGCTGCGTGAAAAAATGGTAACATTTACGAAGCAGAAAGATGAAGAATTTCAGCGGAAATTGGCCACGCTTGAAAGTGAAAAACAACAACAACAAAAAGCCTTCGACTTGAAATTAGTGGAGGAAAAAAATAAATTAAAAGGCGATTTAGAAGAAAATTTGCGTAAAAGCATTGCATCTGACTTTGAAACTAAATTGCAAATGTTGGAAGGGAACGCCAAAAGCAATGAGGAAAAGCTAAAACTTGCCCGCGAAAAGGAATTGGAATTTTTACGTCGTGAGCAAAGTTTGAAAGTTAAAGAAGAGGAAATGGAATTGGCTTTTCAGCGTAAACTACAGGAGCAACGTAATGAATTGGCGGAGCAAATTCGTAAACAAGAAGCGGAGAAGAACAGCATTAAGGATACGGAGCATCAGTTGCGTTTAAGGGAACTAGAGAAACAACTCGATGACCAGAAAAAACTTGCTGAAGAAATGAAGCGTAAGGCCGAGCAGGGCAGTATGCAATTGCAAGGCGAAGTACAGGAGTTGATTTTAGAAGAATTGCTGCGCAGTAATTTTCCTTTCGATTTAATTGAGGAAGTGGGTAAAGGCGTTCGTGGTGCAGATTGCGTACAGGTTGTACGTAATAACTTTGGACAAGAGTGCGGCAAAATCATCTATGAAAGCAAGCGTACCAAAGATTTTGGTGGCGATTGGATTGAAAAACTTAAGAAGGACATGCGTAGCATGGGCGTTGATGTTGCGGTTATTGTAAGTCAGTGCTACCCAAAAGGCATGGATTGTTTTGGGCAAAAGGATGGCGTTTGGATTTGCTCTTTCGAGGAAGTAAACGCAGTAGCTTACGTATTGCGTGATGGAATTTTGCGTTTATCCAGCGCAATGAAATCACAGGAAAACCGTGGCGATAAAATGCACATGCTTTACGATTATTTAACCGGAGCAGAATTTTCGGAGCAATGGAAAGCCATTCGTGAAGGTTTTATGAGCATGAAATTATCTATTCAACGAGAACGCGATGCAATGGAACGCTTATGGAAAGCCCGTGAAAAACAATTAGAAAAGGTGTTGTTAAACGCAACGCACATCCGTGGCTCAATTGAAGGTATTGCCGGTAGCGACAGTATTCAACTAAGTTTAACGGACGAAGACGACGAAACGTTGTTGTTGGATTAAATAATTTAACAACACATAGAGGAACTCGTCATTGCGAGGTACGAAGCAATCTCATTTCAATATGTTTATCAAGGAGATTGCTTCGTACCTCGCAATGACGAAAAATAATAGAAATTAATATCAAATAAAACTAAATAAAGTGAATAAAAACCTAAACAACAAATCTCTTAAGCCTTTTCAATTTCTGGCGTTGATGTGCATTTTGCTATTTTCCGGGAACGTTTCCGGACAAGAGTTGAAATCGCCAGATGCTAACCTTATTGCTAATTTTTCTTTGGCTGATGGTGGTGTACCAACTTATAACTTAAAGTATAAAGGCAGAGAAGTTATCAAAACAAGTAAGCTTGGTTTGGAACTAAAAGATGGTAAATCATTGCAAAATGGTTTCACTATTTCTGATACCAAAACAAGCAGCTTTAACGAAACCTGGAAACCAGTTTGGGGTGAGGTAAAAGAAATTGTAAATCATTATAATGAGTTGGCAGTTACGCTAACGCAAAAGGAAACCAACCGTTTCATTATTGTTCGTTTGCGTTTATTTAATGATGGTTTGGGTTTCAGATATGAATTTCCAGAGCAAAAGAATCTTGATTATTTTGTAATTAAGGAAGAAAAAACACAATTCGCATTAGCCGGCGACCATAAAGCCTTTTGGTTACCTGGAGATTATGATACGCAGGAATATAGTACGGTAACTTCAAATTTATCAGAAGTTCGTGGTAAAATGAAGGCAGCTGTTACTCCAAATGCGTCGCAAACTACTTTCTCGCCAACTGGGTTACAAACGCCATTGATGATGAAAAGTAAAGATGGTTTATACATCAATATTCATGAAGCAGCGCTAATTAACTACTCCTTAATGTCGTTAAATCTGGATGATAAAAATATGGTTTTAGAATCGTGGTTAACACCAGATGCAGTAGGCGATAAGGGTTATATGCAAGCGCCATGTTTATCGCCTTGGAGAACCATTATCGTGAGCGATAAAGCGGGTGATATTTTAACATCGAAATTAACTTACAATCTTAATGAACCAACAAAATTCAAAGATGTATCGTGGATTAAACCAACGAAATATGTTGGCGTTTGGTGGGAAATGATTACCGGAAAAAGTACTTGGGCATACAACGATTTAACCAGTGTACAGTTAGGCGTAACCGATTATTCGAAAACTAAACCTAACGGAAAACATGCTGCAAATACTGCCCATGTTAAAGAATATATAGATTTCGCAGCTAAGCATGGTTTGGATGCCGTTTTGGTAGAGGGTTGGAATGAAGGTTGGGAAGATTGGTTCGGTAAAACCAAAGATTATGTTTTTGATTTTGTAACACCTTATCCCGATTTTGATGTACAGGAATTGCATCGCTATGCGGCAAGCAAAAACATTAAAATGATTATGCACCATGAAACTTCCTCTTCAGTTCGTAATTATGAACGCCATTTAGATACGGCTTATAAATTTATGAAGGCCAATGGTTACGATGCGGTAAAAAGTGGTTATGTTGGCAATATGATTCCTCGTGGCGAGCACCATTACGGTCAGTGGTTAAATAACCATTATTTATATGCCATTGAAAAAGCAGCTGAATATAAAATTATGGTGAATGCGCATGAGGCGGTTCGGCCGACAGGTTTGGCCCGTACTTACCCAAATTTAATAGGAAACGAATCTGCGCGCGGAACGGAGTATGAAGCTTTTGGCGGTAACAATGCCGACCATACAACGATTTTACCCTTTACACGTTTAATCGGCGGACCGATGGATTATACACCTGGTATTTTCGAAACTAAAGTGAGTGCATACAATCCTGAAAACACCTCTTTTGTGCATACTACAATTGCTCGTCAATTGGCGCTGTATGTTACCATGTATAGTCCGTTGCAAATGGCGGCAGATTTACCAGAAACTTACAACAAACATTTAGATGCTTTTCAATTTATAAAAGATGTTGCACTTGATTGGGATGATACTAAAGTTTTAGAAGCTGAACCCGGCGATTACATCACTTTCGCCCGCAAGGCCAAAGACACGAATAATTGGTTTATTGGTCGTACTAATGATGAAATTGCCAGGACATCGAAAATCGATTTCAGCTTTTTAGATGCTGGTAAAAAATACACCGCAACCATTTATGCTGATGCAAAAGATGCACATTACGAAACAAATCCAAAGGCTTATACCATTCGCAAAATGGAAGTTACCAATAAAACGAAGCTAACTTTAAATTGCGCACCGGGCGGTGGTTATGCAATTAGTGTAATGGCGAAGTAGGAATTTTGTTTCCAGCGCTCGTCATTCCGAGGTATGAAGCAATCTTAAGCGTTTGTAATGCATTAAGAAAAAGAGATTGCTTCGTGCCTCGCAATGACGGAATTGGCTCGACGACTTTTTGTTTGAAAAACCCAACTTCTCTTTCTTTGCATTTTCTCTTTGCGTACTTTGCGGTTAATCAATCGAACAAAACATGGCAAGAACAAAAAATCACATTGAACTACAATTTTTAAGCGAACCATCTGATGTTAACTATGGTGGTAAGGTTCATGGGGGTATGATGATGAAATGGATTGACCAAGCTGCTTTTGCCTGCGCTTTACAATGGAGCGATTCTTATTGTGTTACAGTCTATGTTGGTGGAATTCGTTTTTTCCGTCCGGTGCATATTGGGCATTTGGTAAAAATGGAAGCCCGGATAATCTATACCGGAAAAACTAGTATGCACATTGCTGTAGATGCTTATTCAAAACCTGTTGGAAAAGCCGATTTTGTGAAAAATACCCATTGCATCATTGTTTTTGTGGCTGTTGATGATAATGGTCAACCAAAAGCTATTCCATCTTTTACACCCAAAACAGATAAAGAAGTGGCCATGCATGGTTATGCAATAAAATTGATGGAACTTAGAAAAAGTATCGATAAGGAAATGGAACCTTACATTGTTTAGTGCGTTTGTAACGATTTGATTTACTTTATAATATTAAATTGAATTAGGGTGTTTTTACGGTGCGATTTGAAACGTAATGATTTATTTTTGTTGTAAATCAAACTGAAATGAACAATCAAACACTTATTCTTTCATTACAAGGTCTTGTAATGGAAACGGAAAAGCTAAAAACTTATAACCCAAAAAGTATTGAAAACATTTTTAATAGATTAAAACAGTTGCCCGAGTTACACACTTCAAGAACAAAAAATCTTTTAAAAGATTTGGTAACAGAAAAGAACTGGATAAATATAAAATATAATCTTCTTGATGAAATGGTAAAAAAAATTGGAGATTTCTTAACCGTTTAATCAAAACTTTTATTGGGCATTTACACCATAATATAATACTTTAGGCAACCACTGGCTATTCGAAATTCTTGATTTTTCTGATTTGATTTTAGAAAGATTACTGTTCTTCCATTAATTTAATTTTACCACCATCCCATTAAACGCATCTGCCAGCTCTGTAAATTCATCGTTGCAAGCTGCTGAATATGTACAGCCGATATCACAGAAATTCCTGCTGCTAATAAATCAAAGACCTCTTGCCAGCCTTTTGCGTTTTTACGCCCCTCGGTGTTTGTATGTGCCAATTCATCAACAATCACAATTTCTGGGTGACGGTTTAAAATGCCTTGCAAATCCACTTTATCTATTTTACTTTGATAAGTAGAAATTTTGGGCCTAAAAAAACCCTTCCGAAATGGAAGGGTTTTTATCGTTTGAAAGGATTTGTCTTAGCCAGACAAGCATAATCATAATTATAAACTTCTTACTTTTAAAATTTGCCTTGCTGCTTTAACAAAGCAAAATATCTATCCAAATTTACGCCTAAAGATTTTTCAAAAGATGCTTTAAAATCTGCTGGCGATGGGTGTTTGTTTTTCCACTCGCTAAAATAAGCTTGAAAGGCTTTATCAAATTTTTCCTGACCGATTTCAGCTTCTAAAATATAAAGCCACAAAGCAGTTTTGGCATAAGAAATTAAGCCATATTCTTCAGATGTTTTAAAATCAGCAGCTGGTGTTTCAATGGCAGATTGCATTGGCACGTTTGATAGAGCACCGTAAATGCTCGCCAAAAACTTATCTGCAGGTAATTCTTTAAGATTTGCCGGAATTGCATCACCAAAAATAGAATTCGATCTATATTTTTCCGCCTCATATCTAAACTGGTAAAAAGTATTAAAACCTTCATCTTGCCAGGTATGCATACGCTCGTTGCTTCCAAGCATACTCATAAACCAGTTATGCCCAACTTCATGCGTAATAACGCCATCTAAAGTTTCCTTTTTAGCATCCGGACTGGTAATCAATGTAATTGTTGGATATTCCATTCCGCCACTTGCATTATTTTTTGGTCCTTCAATAGCCTGAACGGTTGGGTATTCATATTCACCAATCCATTTGCTATATTTTTTGGTGGCATCCTTGATATAATCTATGCTGTTTACCCATAGCGTATTTTTTTTATTATGATAATAACTGAATGCATCAACAACTTTTCCTGAAGCCAATTTTACCGTATCATATTGTATAACTAAATCTTTATCGGCAAACCATGCAAAATCCGGTACGTTATTAATAGAATAGCTTAGTTTTTTGGTGTCTGCTTTGCTTATTGAACTGTATAGCGTAGGTTTTCCGTTTCTAGAAGCAACATTTTTTGCACCTATTGATTTGTATGCATTAAGTTCATCAACATTTTGCAAAACACCCGTTGCACCCACAATGTAAGAAGATGGTAAAGTGATGTTTACTTTGTAATCTGCATATTCGCTGTAAAACTCGCCCATATCTAAATAAGGAAATTCGTGCCACCCATCCTTATCAAATACCGCTGGCTTTGGATACCATTGTGTTATCATAAACTGCGTTTCTGCATAACCAGAACGAGAAAAATAATTTGGTAGTTTTACATTAAAATCTGTTGATATTGAAACAGAATCGCCAGGCTTTAATATTTCTGGTAGCAAAACCTTTATCACATCAATATATTGTGGATTTGAATGGGCTTCGGTTTTAGCAGTTTTACCATTAACTTTAAAGTTTAAACCATCAATACTCCCATAAACTATGTTTTTAAGCTTTTCCTTGCGGGATGTATCATTTCTAATTTGCTGAAATAATGCAGTAGACTCATTTTTATAAGCATTTGGCCAAATATGAAACCAAATAAAATCGAGATTTGAAGGAGAGTTATTTTTGTAAACAATGGTTTCCATTCCTTTAAGCGATTTATCCTTATCATTTAAGGTAACATCAATATTATAAGTTAAATGTTGCTGGAAATAATTTTGCTGTGCAAAAATTGAAAATGTAAAAAGGGATAATAAAATGGTTAGAAAGCTTTTTTGCATACTTGGTTTTATGTAAATATTTATCGACTATTAAAGCGAATCGATTTTATAAAGAACGTAATTTTTTAGATTAAATTTCTGAAATTCCGTATTCCTCTATTTTTCTGTAAAGTGTGGTCAGCCCAATTCCTAGCAATCTCGAAGTTTCTGTTTTGTTCCCCTTAGTATGCTTCAGCACTTTTTGTATATGCTGTTTCTCTACATCTTGTAGGTTAAAATTATTTTCAAGAGGTGCAAATTCAAAAAATTCTTGTGGCAAAGCCGATGTACTCAGCTCATTATTGTTCGATAGAATGACCAATCGTTCTATCACATTTTTAAGTTCGCGAATATTTCCCCGCCAATTGTATTTTTTGAATATTTCTAAAATCTTATCGCTTAGTTTAATTTTAGGCTGATTCATTTTAGTAGAAAATTCTTTTAAATAATAATCAGCTAATGCAGTAATATCAGTTTTTCGTTCTCTTAAAGCCGGTAGATAAATTGTAAAAACCGAAAGCCTGTAATACAAATCAGAACGAAATTTTCCGATAGCGGCCTCGGCCTTCAAATCTTTATTAGTAGCCGCTAAAATGCGAATATTAACTTTTTGTGTAGTTGTATCTCCCAGCTTAATAAAACTCTGATTTTCTAAAACCCTAAGCAATTTCGCTTGTAAATCGAGATGCATTTCTCCAATTTCATCTAAAAATAATGTTCCGCCGTTTGCTTCATCCAAAAGGCCTTTTTTATCTTTATTTGCACCGGTAAAAGCTCCGGCTTTGTAACCAAATAATTCACTCTCTAATAAATCTGCACTAAAGCCGCTGCAATTTAAGGCAACAAATGGTTTCGATGCCCTTAAACTCTCGTAGTGTATAGATTGTGCAAAAACCTCCTTACCTGTGCCAGTTTCACCTAAAATTAAAACGGTTGTATCGGTTTTACTTACTTTTTTCGATATATCTATTGCCTCCCTTAAAACTTTTGATTGCCCAATTATGGTATTGAAACTGTATTTCTTTGTTGTTTTATCTTCCAGTTGAAATACACGCTTTTGAAGGTTAACTTTTTCAATTGCTTTATAAAGTAAGGGTATAATTTTTTCATTATCATCGCCTTTAACTAAATAATCAAAAGCTCCATTCTTCATAGCCAAAACACCATCAGGAATGGTTCCGTAAGCAGTTAAGTTAACAACTTCAACATAAGGTTTAATCGTTTTTATGTCTTTAACCAAATCAACTCCACTAACATCTGGTAATTTTACATCACTGATAACAACATCTACATCGTTCGTTTTTAAAAGTTTTAAACCATCTTTCCCAGTATTTGCCTGCAAGGTTGTAAAACCCTCTAACTCTATAATTCTAGATAGTAAGCTGCAAATTTTTTTCTCATCATCGATAATGAGTACAATCCCATTCATAGGTGTAATTTATGATGCAATATTAAGGATTAAAATGATTCTTTGTTTGTACCTTTTTTGTTTTCTACGCTTCAAAATAAAAGCATTTTAGCATCTTTGAAATAACACAAAGCAAATTGTATGTTTAAGATAATTATTGCCACACTTGGATTGGGCTTTTTCACCTTTCTATGTTCGGCGCAACAAATACGACCGTCTAAATCCTCAGAAATATATAGAGATTTAAAAACCCTAAAGCATATGCCTAAGGTGCTTTACCTTGCAGCTCATCCAGATGATGAGAATACTGGTTTACTCTCTTGGTTAATTAACGAACAGAATGTAGAAACAGGTTATTTATCTTTAACCAGAGGTGATGGTGGTCAAAATTTACTTGGAACAGAGCAAGGAGCAGCTTTAGGATTAATCAGAACACACGAACTTCTGGAAGCCAGAAACTTAGATGGTGCAGAGCAATTTTTTACCCGTGCAATTGATTTTGGTTTTTCTAAAAATACAGAAGATACCTTTAAACAGTGGGATGCTGATAGCATTACTGCTGATGTAGTTTGGGTAATCCGCAAATTCCGTCCTGATGTTATAATTTGCCGTTTTCCACCAACTGCTGCGGCAGGTCACGGACAGCACGCAGCTTCTGCAGTAGTCGCAGAAAAAGCATTTAAACTTGCGGCTGATAAAAATGCGTTTCCAAATCAATTAAAATATGTAAGTGTTTGGCAACCCAAAAGATTATTATGGAATACTTTCCGCTTTGGAAATGTAAACACGACTTCCGAAAATCAATTAAAAGTAAATGTTGGTCAGTATGATGCCCAGCTGGGCATGGGTTACGGAGAACTTGCTGGTTTGAGCAGAAGTTTACATAAAAGTCAGGGTGCAGGAACGCAATCCGTGGCGGGAGTTCGAACAGAATATTTTACGCACGTTTCAGGTGATCAGGCTAAGCTTACATTGTTTGATAGAATTCCACTTAATTGGATAGAGAAAGGTATAAATGATGTTGATGATTTAATTGATGTGCTCCTGCTATCCTTTGATTACAATCATCCCGATAAGAGTTTGCATGGTCTGTTAATGCTGCGTAAAAGAATTTCTGAGCTTCAGGATGTTAACCTGAAAGAAGACAAGCTTGCTGCCATAGATAAAATTATTTTAAGTTGTGCAGGCTTTATGGGTGAGGTGGTTACCAATCAGCCTGAGGCCATTGCAGGAAATAGCTATAATTTTCGTTTAAATGTGATTTCAAGGTCGGCAGAACCTGTTATTTTAGAACAGGTAAACTGGATTAACCAAACAGATAATTTAAATAGAAGAATTGCCGGAGATTCTTTAATTACAATTGAACGTAAAATTCAAATACCCGCCGATGCAAAATTAACTGAGCCATATTGGTTAGAAAAACCAGCAAAAAATGCAGCAACTTTTAGTGTTGCAAATGACACCTTAATTGGCTTGGCTGAGAATAAAGCTGCACTTAATGTTAAATTGTTGCTTAAAATTGGTGCAGATAAGTTTACGGTTAAACTTCCTTTATCTTTCAAAAAGCTTGATCCGGTTAAGGGCGATATTGTAGAACAACTTCGAATTATCCCTGCTCTAGACTTAAGTTTTACAGAACCTGTTTATTTTGCAAAAGATAAAGAAGCACTTGCTGTTTCCCTGAAACTTAAAGCAAACAAGAATATTAATTATGGCAAGGTTAGCTTTAAAATTGGTAACTCCGTAATTAAAACCTTTACCGGAATAAATTTAGCTGAGAACACCGCAACCATTAAAGATTTTTTAATTCCTGCTGATGATTTAGCGAAGATTAAAACAAGTCAGAATAAACTTGAGGTTGTTTTTTCTTCTGAAACCAATGATTTTATGAAAGGGCAGGTGCTTATTCAATACCCACATTTGCCATCATTGCAATATTTTATTCCAGCTACCACATGGCTTTTGAAAGATGATGTAAAAGTATTGGCAAAAAAAGTAGGTTACATCCAAGGGGCCGGAGATTTAATACCAGAATTTTTGAGACAAGCTGGTTTACAAGTTGATGTTTTAACTGAAGCAGATGTATTAAACCCAATAAAACTTGCTACTTATGATGCCATTGTAACGGGCGTTAGGGTTATCAATACAGAAAAAAGAATAAAAAACTGGCAAACTGCTTTGAAAACTTATGTTGAAAACGGCGGCACGATTGTGATGCAATACAATACTACTCAAGATATGGCACTACAAGATTTTGGTATTTATCCTTTCAGCATTAGCGGAAAAAGGGTTACTGAAGAAAATGCTGCGGTTAAATTTCTAAATCCCAAACACAAGCTCTTAAATTATCCAAACAAAATTACAGCTGATGATTTTAACGGGTGGGTGCAAGAACGTGGTGCTTATTTTCCTGATAGATGGGACGATAAATATGAACCACTTTTTGAAATGAATGATACGGGTGAGGAACCTTTAAAGGGTTCAACCTTATATGCTAAATATGGCAAAGGCAATTTTATTTATACGCCTTTAGCATTTTTCAGACAATTACCAGCAGGAAATGTTGGAGCGGCAAGGTTGTTTTTTAATTTTATTTCGGCAGGAAAATAAATGAAAAATCAATTAAAAAATTGGAACACCTGGTACATTTTACTCGCATTAGCCTTAGTGTTTCAAATCGTATTTTATTACTTGTTTACTAAATTCTGGGCATGAGTAATATAGATTGGATTGTTCTAATATTTACCTTACTTGCTGTAGTCGTCTATGGAGTTTATATCGGTCGTGGGCAAAAAAGTAATGAGTCTTATTTAAAGGCTGATAGCAAAATGCCATGGTATATTGTATTACTCGGCATTATGGCAACGCAAGCCAGTGCAATAACATTTTTATCCGCCCCCGGACAAGCGTATACCGATGGAATGCGTTTTGTGCAATACTACTTTGGTTTGCCATTGGCGATGATTGTAATTTGCATCACTTTTATTCCAATCTTTCAACGTTTAAGCGTTTATACCGCATACGAGTATTTGGAAAATCGGTTCGATAAAAAAACCAGAGTACTTACGTCATTGCTTTTCCTTTTTTCTCGTGGTTTATCTACCGGGATAAGCATTTATGCCCCAAGTATAATTTTATCAAGCGTTTTAAACTGGAATATTTATTTAACTAATATTTTAACAGGTGGAATACTTTTAATTTACACTTATGTTGGTGGTGCAAAAGCAATTGCACATACACAAAAGCTTCAGTTTCTGATTATTTTAGGTACGATGACTTTCGCAGGTTACTTGTTGGTGCAAAATATGCCCAATGGAATTGGTTTTGGTGATGCCTTATACCTTGCAGGAAAATCTGGAAAGTTAAACGTAATTACAACTGAATTTGATTGGAAAGATAAATACAACATTTGGAGTGGTTTAATCGGAGGATTTTTTTTAGCGCTATCTTATTTCGGTACCGACCAAAGCCAAGTTGGGCGATACATTACAGCCAAAGACAATACAAATGCAAAAATGGGTTTACTTTTAAACGGTTTGGTTAAAATACCAATGCAGTTTGCCATTCTGTTAATAGGAGCATTACTTTTTGCATTCTTCTCATTAAAACCTGCCCCAATTTATTTTAACGAACGTTCTTACCAGTTTTTAAAAGAAAATAAACCTCAGCAAGCTTCAGCATTTGAAAACGAACATAAAATATTAGAAGCTAAATTTAATACACAATCCAAAGCCATATTAAGCCAGAGAGAAAATCATTCGTCACAATTAAATTCAACAATTGCCAGTTTCAAAATTACGCAAGGCGAAGTAAAAAATTTACATAGTAGGGTAGAGGAAGCAATTAACAACTCAAATTACAATGCAGAGAAAACGGATACCAATTATATTTTCCTGTACTTTGTTAAAAATACACTCCCGGTTGGTATGATAGGCTTACTATTTGCTGTGATTTTTCTGGCGAGTTGGGGTTCTATTTCTGCAGCATTAAATTCGCTTGCAGCATGTTCCTTAAAAGATGTGCATCTAATTTTTAGTAAAAAGCAAATAGATGATGAAGTTGAACTTAAATACAGTAGATTACATACTTTAGGATGGGGAATTTTTTCCATTGCCGTTGCCATGTTTGCCACTCAAATGGGTTCTCTTATAGAAGCCGTTAATGTTTTAGGCTCACTCTTTTATGGCCCGATTTTAGGAATCTTTCTTGTAGCATTCTACTTTAAGAGAATTAATGGAACATTAGTTTTTATTTCTGCAATTCTATCAGAAATTGCAGTAATTGCCGTTTATGAATTCGATGTAGTTTCCTTTTTGTGGTTAAATGTAATTGGGGCTGCTGCTGTAATCGCTTTTTCGACTTTAGGATTATTATTTTATCGACCTAAAGCCTTAAATTCGTAAAATCAAAACAACAAAAACAAATAAGAAATACTATGAAAACAATGATTAAATCAGTTTCCCTATTGTTTGCTGCGATCACAATTTCAGTAAGTGCAATGGCTCAAGAAGCAAAAAAACCAGCTAGTCCGGCAGCTACTGCTACTGGCAAAATAAAAGATGCGACCATCACAATTGCATATAGCAGCCCATCTGTAAAAGGTCGTAAAATTTGGGGCGGATTAGAAAAGTATGATGTAGTTTGGCGTGCAGGTGCTAACGAAGCTACAACTTTTGAAACCGATAAAAATATTACCGTTCAAGGAAAAGCTTTACCAGCTGGTAAATACAGCTTTTTCTTAATTCCTAAAGAAAGTGGAACATGGACTGCAATTTTTAACAAAGAACCTAAACAATGGGGTGCTTATAAATATGAAGAAGCAAAAGATGCTTTGCGTGTTGATGTAAAAGTGAAACCTTTAAAAGCAACTCAAGAAACATTGGTTTATAAGGTAAATAAAGCTGGCTTCACAATGGATTGGGATAAAGTTTCAGTTCCAGTAGCTATAAAATAGTACATTATTAATAAAATGTTAAAGCCATTCTGATTTTTCAGAATGGCTTTTTTTATTGGTATTTGATGCTGTGTAAAGAAGATAAAATATAACGCTATTTTAACCTTAAATTACATAATTTAGCCAGCATAAATCCCAAATAATTTATTGATATTAAAGATGAGAAGAATTTTAACCGCCATTTGCTTTTTAATTTACTTAAACGTTTTAGCTCAAAGCAAATCAACTAATTTTTCAATTGCTAACACAAGGCCTGTAGATTTAGTGAACGTTTTTTTAGGCTCATCGGGAGATCATGGCCAAATGTCGCCGGCAGCATCATATCCTTTTAGTATGTTAAGTATCTGCCCGCAAACTTATCCTAAAACCCACACCGGATACGAGTATTTGGCTAAGAAATTCGAAGGGTTTACACATAACCGTTTTGAAGGCGTTGGTTGCCAGGGTTCTGGTGGCAATATCCTAATAAAACCATTTTTAGGAACAGAGCCATCAAAATCAATCTTAATAAAATCAACTGAAAAGGCATCACCGGGATATTATGAAGTTGGATTTGAGAATCAGATTAAAACACAATTAACAGTTCTGGGCAATGCCGGAAAACATGCTTATCAATTTCCAAAAGGAGAAAAGGGATTTTATTTAGATTTAGGTTATGCGTTTAATGGCGCTTTTGTTTCAGAAGAACATGAGATAAATGCCAATATTGTAAGCGGAACTTTAGTGTCTAAAACTACTTGTAATGTTGGGAAATATCGTCTTTACTATTATTTGGTGCTTGAAGGAAATGCAACTTGGAAAGAACTAAATAATCACAAACTGATTGCCATGTTAAATAGCGCATCTACATCGGCAGGCATTAACATAGCATTTTCTTCTGTGAGTGTAGATGCGGCTAAAAAATCAATTAAGACAGGCGCTTTTGAGCAAATGAGAGTTCAAAGCAGTAAGGACTGGAATAGTAACCTGAGCAAAATAGCCGTTGATGGAGATTTGGAAAGTGCCAAGCTATTTTATTCTATGCTTTACCGAACCATGCAATCGCCATATGTTATTTCTGAAAAGAACGGGCAATATCGTAATACAAAAGGTGAGTTAAAAAAGGATTCACAAACACGATATAATGGTTGGGCTATTTGGGATAATTACCGTACGCAATTACCACTACTTTCAATTATATCTCCAGATCGTTATCAGGGAATTGTGACTTCCATTGCTGATTTATATAACTCAGGTAAGAAAGATTACGCAACGCAAACTGAACCATCAAATACAGTTCGAACTGAGCATGGTATAGTTGTTTTGTTAGATGCTTACCGCAAAGGTTATGAGGTTGATTTTAAAAATATAACCGATTCTTTAATGAAAGAGGTTAATGGTTTGGATTATAAATCGCCAGATAAGGCTTTAGAATCAAGCTACGACAACTGGGCGCTTTCAGAGATTTTTAAAATTCAAAATAACAAAGAAAAATCAGCGTACTACTTAAATAAAACTTTGGAATATAAAAACTATTGGAATAAAGATTTTAAAGATTTATCGAAGAATGATGTTGACAGAATGCAAGCCAGAGGTTTGTATCAAGGCACAATATGGCAGTATCGTTGGTTTGTGCCTTACGATTTTAAAGGTTTGATTGAACTTGATGGAGGAGAGCAAAATTACCTCAAGAACTTAGATACTTTCTTCGAAAAAGATTTGTACAACCATGCAAACGAACCCGATTTACAAGCACCATTAATGTATAATGTTACTAAATCTGGTTATAAATCTCAAGATTGGATGCACCAGCTTGCTGCTGATACTGTTATTCAGAATTATTTTAATGATAACAGCAGAGGCATTGGTTCTTTTATCGGTAAGATTTACCAAAATAAGCCACAAGCTTACGTACGTACAATGGATGATGATGCAGGTGCAATGTCTGCATGGTATGTTTTTACAGCAAGCGGATTTTCTCCTCCTTGCGTAGGTTGGCCGGTTTATTACTTAAATGTTCCACTTTTTAAATCAGTCACCTATCAGGTTAAAGCTGGTAAAACTTTTAAGGTTGAGGTAGAAAATTTCAATTTGAAAAATAAATACATACAGACTGTTTTCCTCAATGGAAAAAAATTTAACAAGAATTATATTACCCAAGATGAAATTAACGAAGGAGGAATATTGAAAATTGTCGCTTCAGCAACTCCGGTAGTGGTTTCAGAAACTGAAAACTGGATATCAAGTCTTGAAAAATAATTCGCTGTTTGTTGGTTTTTAGTGAGATTGATATTTTTTATACTTAGTGTAAAACAATATTGATTCGAGCCGTGTTCTTGAAGAAAATTTATAGCACATGGCTCCTTTGAAAACAGACGAAAACCAGAATGATACGCTTTCACGTAAAAGCGTTGTAGAACAAAATCATAACAATCAAAATACAATGCACCCAGAAGCTTATAAAGTGAAGGGACCGTCTCCAGAAAAGATGAAAACGGTTTCAGAATCTTTGCGTACTTACGCTCACGGTATATACGGACTACTTTAATCGTTTAAAAGTTTTAACTATGAAAAGCAATCTGATAAAAAAATCAGGTTGCTTTTTTTATTAAATTTATATAAGAATTTAAGTTTTGAAACAAAGTGCAGGAATATTAGCATTCAGGATAATTGAGCAGCAGTTTGAGTTTTTCCTTGTTCATCCGGGCGGACCTTTCTTCGCTAAAAAAGATATCGGTACATGGACTATACCGAAAGGAGAGTTACTTGATGATGAGGAAGTACTTGCAGCGGCGATTCGAGAATTTGAGGAAGAAACTTCTATTGCTCTTGAAGGCGATTTTATCCCTTTAAAAGAAATAATCCAAAAGGGAGGGAAAAAGGTTTACTGTTGGGCAATTAATTTCGACTTTGATGCTTCTAAAATTGTAAGCAATACTTTTGAAATGGAATGGCCTCCGCGAAGCGATAAAAAAATAGAAATTCCCGAAATTGATAAAGGCGAATGGTTTAAGTATAAAGAGGCGAAAATTAAAATTAATGAAAGGCAAATCCCTTTTCTTGAGGAAGTAATGCAGCGATTTAAAGATGAAAAATTATAGATTCTTAATCTGTTCTACACTAACTCAAAGTCCGATATTTCCTTTTCAATACCGTTGATGATAATGGAAATTCGATGCTTACCTGGATAAAATTTTCTTGTTGTAATGAGTACAAATTTTTGTCTTCGGTTAATCACTAAACTTCCGCCAGGTAAATAATCACGTTCAGAAATTTTAAATACCTTTTTACTCAATTGGCCATTTTGTTTCATATAGTAAATACCATATTCCAATCTAACTTTTTGTGGGGCAGTATTTTCATTAGCGATACTGAAGGAAAACTCCAAATGACTGCCAATATTTACAACCGGGGTTAAAATCTTGAAATTTGAAAGATTTATGCCTTTATCGCTCAATCCATAATGTTTTAAAATTTCCGAATGCCCTTGTTTTAAAAGGGTTCGGCTTCCATGCTTTACAATAGCATCTGTATCCTTACTTAATCCCGACCATCGCTTTGCAATTTCCAGCACAACAGATGGATGATCTTTTGCAATATCGTTTAGGTTATTGGCTACACTTCTTCGTACATATTCAGAAGTATCTGCTTTTAAGTTTTCTAAAATTGGTAATATGTCAGAAGGATCTTTTTTTAAAGCTGGAATACCCATAGCCCAAGGTAATCGAGGTCTGCTACCTTCACTTGCCAATCTTCTTACTTTATGATTTTCATGTGTCGACCAATTTAGCATTACCTCAAGCATTGCATCTCGATATTTTAAAACAAAAGGGCGAACGGCAAATTCGCAACTTATAAATTGTGTAGTGAATTCAAGCGCTTTTACTGCACTTTCAAAATCATCTAAGCCATAAGTTTCGATGTAATCGGGAAGAAACATATAAGGCAAAGAATCTTCGCCAATGCGTTCAATTCTCAATTGATTGATGATTTTATCAAGGATTAAAACACACTGAGTAAAGTTTTGTGGCATAAAATGATGCAAAACAAGTGTGGTATGCTTCATCCTTTCTTTAAGTGCTTTTGATTCAAAGTCCTCAACGTAAATCATTTTGATAAACTTATCCCTATCGAAGCCATTTAAGGTTTTAACGAATACGTTAGATAAATTTTCGTAAAAATTTGGAGCGAATAAATCTTTTAGAAGGTAGCTCATATCTGTAATTGAATCACAAATTAAATGATAATTTTAACAGCGTTTAAAAAAGCTTTTGCACAATTCGGTTAGTATTTTGTTGATATTTGCTTAATGGAAAAATTTAATATCGGATGGATTGGACTGGGTAATATGGGTAATCCAATGTCGGCACAGTTAATTAAGGCAGGTTATAAGGTAACGGTTTTCAACCGAAGTAAGGATAAAGAACAAGCACTTTTAAATATGGGTGCGAGTTTAGCTGCTCATCCGGCTGATTTGATAACCGAGAATGAGATCGTTTTCGTGATGGTTTCTGATGATGAAGCAATCAAACAAATCTTTACCGGAACAGATGGTTTGCTGAAACATGATTTAAGCCATAAGATTATCGTAAATATGAGTACAGTTTCGCCTGGCATAAGTAAAGAAATGGCTTTGCTGTGTATAGCAAAAGGTGGCGATTATTTGGATGCTCCTGTATCTGGCAGCGTTAAGCAAGCAGAAACCGGAACCTTAGTAATCATGGTTGGTGGAAAAGAAACGACTTTCAATCAGGTTAAACCTGTTTTTGAAAAACTTGGAAAACTAGCAAAACTCGTTGGCGAAACAGGTGCAGGGAATAATGCTAAGCTTGCCATAAACGGACTTTTAGCATTACATGCGCAAGGTTTGGCTGAAGCAGTTTTATTCGCTCAATCGAAAAATATCGACACCCAAAATTTACTTACTTTGATAGAAAATAGTGCTTTAGGTAATGTTTTCAGCAAAATAAAAGGCGAGGCAATTGTAAATGATAATTACAACGCTGCTTTTGCCTTGAAACATATCGTTAAAGACTTAAACTTAGCTAAATCTGAAGGCTTAGCATCTCCACTCGCTCAAGCTGCACTCAAAACTTATGAAGATGCTAGTCAAGCATATGGAAGTGAGGATATTATCGCTGTCTTAAAAGCGTTGAAAGCTTAGTTATTGGTGAAAAACTTTATGTTTTAATGGTTTTACGCAAACTAGTAAAACATAATTATTCATTTACGTAGTAACCAACACACTTCGCAAAGTTGTGCCTATCTAATAATATTGCAAAACTTTAGTTTGTTTGACTTGTTAGAGATTTAACAATCAAATCTAAAAGTTATGAACATCACATTAGAACAAGCAGAAAAAGTAATTGCAGCGGCAAAGGAAAAAGCTTCAGCCATTGATACCAAAATGAATATTGCTGTTGTAGATTCAGGTAGTAATTTAGTTGCTTTTGTACATATGGATAACAGTTGGATTGGTTCTGTTGATATTTCGCTAAAAAAAGCTAAAACAGCGGCATGGTTTCAAATGGATACAAAAGCATTGACACCACTTGTACAGCCGGGTGAAGCATTATTTAACATAGAGCATTCAAATGGCGGGCTAATAACTTTTCCGGGTGGGGTTATTCTAAAAAACTCAGATGGCGAAATAATCGGTGCAATTGGTGTATCTGGAAGTACAGTAGATGATGATCACGAAGTTGCTGTTGCCGGAGCAGAGGCGGTTTAATTTCACTAATTTCTATTCATTAAATTAGGATAAAAACGCAAAAAAATTTGCCCACCGATGGGATTTTTTCCATAGAGATTATCTAAGGCACTATTGGTGCTATAGATAGAAAACTGCCCACCTATCGCCGAGCGGAATTTGGAAAATTTAAATACATCGTAGTTTAAACCTAAGCTCAAAGCATTAACGCCGAATAAGTTCTTATTAAAACTATTTTCATCCAGGTTTAATTCTTCTGCTGATTTTTGAACCCACTCATAACGACTATAGATCGAAAGTTTTTTAACTCGGTAAGCAGCTTCCAAAAGCACAGCATTTTCACCTTCATGGCCCTTGCTTTTATTCAAGCCCCATAAAGCGGTTGCGTTTAAGTTTTTTTCATCGCCCATTGGCAAAGCGTAAATTGCCGATGCGATGGTTCGGTTAACATTCTCATTATCGTGAAGTATTTCTGGGCTTTTAATCCAACCTTGCGAAACTTGCAAAGCCCAATTTTTATTCGGGTTGAAAGATAATCTGGCAGAATATGAATCAAATCGTGGTTTGTCAAAGTCAAAACGATTTTCATCAGGCTCTCTGCCAGTAAAAGAAGAAGCTTCTATTTTAATTTTATTATATCTAAAACCTACTGTAGCAACTCCAAAAGTAATGTGTGTACCATCATTCCAATGGTGTGATATTGGGGCATCGGGGTTTGCAAGTGCAGATGGACGGTGCATAAAGGCGACAGAACCTAAAGCGGGTTCACCGGGATAACCCAAGTAAAAAGTAAGATCCGATTTCTTCGAAAAAGCATATGTGTAGGCTATAGAGAGCTCAGAAAATAAATCGTGCGGATGTTGCTTATCAACCAAGGGAATTCCTTTCCAGCTTTCTCCGGTTTGAAACAATAGTGGGTAACCTGCGCCACCTTCGGTTAATCTATCAAAAGAAAGCATGGCACCAAAGTGCAACAAGCCCTTTTTGCCAACTTTACGCTGTCCCATTGCCATAAACCAGTTCGGCGCATCAAATTTATCGCCACCTCTGCTGCCTTTGTTTCCAACATCTTGCTTAGTGTATCGTAAAGCTATGTTTCCATGTAGCATAAACATCCATTTTTTCGAATGGAGCATTATGCCGTACATAGGTGCAACATCTGGTAACCATGAAGTTCCTGAACCATTTCTATTCATTGGTAAATTTAGAGAATAGGCATGGCTCATTGGCGTAGCATCTTTCATATTATGCATGTCATGGTCCATGTGTTTCATACTGGTATCAACCTTATTTTTAGCCGTATCCTTTTTGGCAGATTGATGCATTTCATGTTGTGCATTTGCTATCGAGGTAATACCGATAAATAAAATACCGAATAATTTGATTTTCAAATCCATATAGAGTTGATTAATGATTTCTTGTATGTAGTGCAAAATTATGCTGATTTATTTTCGTGATGTTACATCATTTATAAAATGATTTATATAATTTTTGAAATATTGAAAAGAAAAAATAAATAATATTTGTTTCGTACGAAAAACATCGTACCTTAGGAGTATGAAAATAAATAATGGAGATAATAATTTACCAGAACCTACAAAAGCCGAGTTAGAAATCCTTCAGGTTTTGTGGGAGTTTGGTCCCTCTACCGTTCGTTTTGTAAATGATAAGTTAAATGAGCAGCGGGAAGTGAATTATACATCTACCCTTAAACAGATGCAAATTTTAACTGAAAAAGGTATTTTGAGGCGTGATGAAAGCCAAATGAAACACATTTACATTCCGGTTGAAGCAGAATCTAAAACTAAAAATCAATTATTAGACAGGTTTGTAAGTACGCTTTACAAAGGCTCCGCTTCTTCTTTAGTTATGCAATTACTTGGCAATGAAAAAACCTCTAAGGAAGATATTGATAAAATCAAAAAATTGCTTAACGACTTAGATAATTAAATCAATTATTTATAAAGAACCACAAATTATGGAGTTTAATTTATCAGATATTTTTGCGCCGAATTGGCTAAACGCTTTTGGTGCAATGTTATTTCACTCGCTTTGGCTTGGTTTATTACTATCGTTTTTGGTAGCAATAATTATTTTCTCTACCAGAAAAGCTACAGCAGGCCTGCGCTATAATTTGCTAACTGGTGCAATGTTTTTGTTTGTATTGGCGGTTTCATTTGTGTTTTGCAAGTCTTTTAATTATCCGGAAATACTAAAAATTCGGGCTTCGGCAACTGAACAAATTGCTGAATCAATTTCAACACCAAATAGCATTGCTGCAAATAAAATTGAAGCTGGTATTGATGGTCTGATGAATATTTGGAATATCTACTCACCGGAAATTGTCCTTTTATGGCTTATTGTGATTTGCATTAAGAGCATTCATTTGTTTGTTGGCTTAAACGGTGTGTACCACTTAAAGCGAAACAAAATATATGCCGCTGGAATAGTTTGGGAAGAGAAATTGGATGTTTTGGCTCATCAATTTGGCATTAAAATAAAGATAGGAATCATGCAATCTGGTTTGGCGCAAGTGCCAATGGTCATAGGTCATTTTAAGCCTCTAATCCTGATTCCATTGGGCTTACTGAATAGTATTTCAACAGAAGAAGTTGAAGCCATTTTATACCATGAATTGGCGCACATTAAACGTAAGGATTACCTGGTTAACCTTTTACAAAGTTTTGTAGAAATAATATTTTTCTTTAATCCAGCCGTGATTTGGCTATCAAAACTCATTCGTGATGAACGTGAAAATTGTTGTGATGATTTAGCAGTAGCAAAAATAGAAAACAAGAAAAATTATGTCAAGGCATTAATCGTTTGTCAGGAATTTCAATTAAATGCACCAAAATATGCGATGGCTTTTAGCAATAAAAAAAGCCCGTTGTTCAAAAGGGTAAGCCGGATGCTATACAATAACCAAAAAACGCTAAATAGAATGGAAAAAACAATTCTTAGTGCTGCATTAGTATCTGTTATGGTATTTTCAGCAGCGTTCAAAAATTTAAGTGCGAAAGATACTTATGTGAAAAATACAGTTGATGTTAGATTAAATCAACCTGCTCAAAGTTTACAAGATTCCTTAAAAAATAAATTAGTTAAGCAAAAGGTCGATGCTGTTAAAAAAGAAGTTGAAAGGCAACGAACCAATTTAGATTTAGAGAAAGAAATTGCAATTCGTATGGAATCGCAAGAATTGAAATCTAAAGCAAGTGAAGGTGATGCGAAAAGTAAATTGGCAGATGAAAAATTCGCAGTAGAGCAAAAAAAGTATGATGCGGAACAGAAGAAATATGAAAGCGAGCAAAAACGCTACGAATCTGAACAGAAGCGTTATGAAGTAGAGCAAAAAATTAGAGCGGAGATTCAAAAAGCTAGAGAAAAGAGAGGTGGAAATAACAATAAGTTTCCTGTGCCACCTACTCCACCAGCGCCGCCAAGTCATGGCGCACTTAATGTTCCGGTAGCAGCCCCAGTTCCACCAATCGCTCCTGATGAAGAAGTTTTTGTAAAACAACAGTTGAAACTTCGTAAAAGCAGTTCTAAAACTTCGGTTAGTACCAGTTCTCAAACATCTGTTGAGTCTGTAAGTGTTACAGATGCGGATGAATCTGAACACAAAAAGATTATTAAAGAAATGATAAAGGATGGGCTTATTAAAAATGAAGCCAAATTTTCATTCTTTCTGGATAAAAACAGTTTAATAGTGAATGATAAAAAACAGAGTGAACAAGCTCATCAGAAATATAAAAGCAAATATTTACCTAGTATCAGTAGTGTTTTCTTATATCAAAATGGAACTTCAAAGCGCAATTAGTTTATAGAAAAAAATTGTAGCTTTAATACGCATCCCGTTTAAATTAAATTTTAGGGGTATGCCTACAATTATTAAAGTACTTCCTAATAATACACGCATCGAATTTGATAAAGGCACTTTTGACGATTGTTGCGTGTATATTTCCAAACCCAACGAACGCAGGTATGCACCGCTCGATACAGATACTTTGGGCGTTTAAACCAATTGGGCGAAAAATATGCTCACCAAAAAATCTATAACGATTTTGTTAAATTTTATTCACTTACCGATAAAAATATCAGTCAGGTAATTTTAAGGTTAATTGATGCGATAGCAAAAGAATATGCAGAAGATGAGCTTGAAATTAATATTTGGTTTACAGTAATTTATGCGGGCATGATTGCCGAAGAAAATAAGGCTCATGCCATTTTGAAAAAACGCATTAAACGATTGGGTATGCACCAAGTATTCGTTCAGCATTTAACTCCGGTTTATGCTGCCAACTTTTCAAAAGGTAAAAAATGGAAAGAATTAGATTTATTTATGAAAGAGAGTGGATTTTAATTATTAATAATTCATAATTAAAATCTCATTTATTTCACCGCGTTTAGTTGCATTAGAATTAATCATCCTTTTTGCTTTTACCCTAAAAATTGTGTTTTCAGGCTTATCGTAGAGCTGGTCAAAAAAATCATCATCAGCATTAATATTTTTAGGATCAGAATTACTCAGCAACCAAAATTTGTTTCGCAAGGTTAAATTTTCCGTAAAAAGAGCAAGTCTTTTTTGTTCAATATCATTAAAATCTCCAGTTGCGTAAGCGTTAAAAGATGCCGTTTTGCTAATAGGTTTGTAAGGTGGGTCGAAATAGAAAAAAGCATTATGTGAGGCAAAATTAAGCGTGCTTTCGTAATCGCCGTTTAGGATGGTAACCTTTTGCAATAACTTACTGATGGCTAAAATATTGGTTTCATTGCAAATTTTTGGTCTTGCATATCGTCCGAAAGGAACGTTAAACTCATTCTTTTTATTAACGCGATAAAGACCGTTAAAACAAGTTCTGTTTAAGAAAATAAACAATGCAGCATTAATAATATCTGCCTCTGATTTTGAATTAAATAGCTTTCTTTTTTCTAAAAAATAATTCTTTTTGACTTCGTCATTTAATAAGGCATAGTATTGATTTTGAATATCTTCTAAAAGATAAATCAATTCCTTTGGTGACTCTTTAATACTATGATAGACATTAATCAAATCAGCATTTACATCATTAATAATAGCCTCTTTTACTTCGAAATTTTGAATAAACCAGAAAAATACCGCACCACTGCCAATAAATGGTTCAACGTAGGTTAAATCCTGTAAAGTTTTTATATTTTCGGGTAAGTACTTTTCAATGGCAGGAATTAATTGTGTTTTTCCTCCTGCCCATTTTAAAAATGGTTTTGCTATAATTGATTTTGTATGGTTTGGCAATGGTTTAAAGGCTGCTGAATGAATACGCAAGTTATAAAAATAGATTGATCTGTAATTCAAAAGATACTTTAGTTTACACAATTAAGTCCAAACCCTGTTAAAAATGAGAACAAAGTTGTTCCGCACCATTTGCTTATTCGCATTTTGCTTGCTATCATCTGCACAAGCTTTTAGTCAGTATTTAAAATTCGAAGCTGAATTTAAAAATATAATGGAGCGCTACAAAAATGTTGGTGTTTCATTAGCAGTTGTTAAAGGTAACGAAGTAGTTTTTAGCAAAGCTTATGGCTTAAAAAATATCGAGCGAAATGAAGCCTTAACCGAACAGAATATTTTCCGTATTGCTTCCATTTCAAAATCATTTTCGGCAACTTCTATCATGCAGTTGTTAGAGAAAGGAAAAGTGAAACTATCTGATGATTTTGGCGATTTGATGGGTTTTAAAATCAGAAATCCAAAATTTCCGGATAAGGTAATTACGCTGAAAATGGTAATGTCGCATACATCTAGTTTAAATGATAGCCAAGGTTATTTTAGTTTAAATGTGATTAATCCAGATACAAATCCAGACTGGGCAAAATGTTATAGCGATAATGAACCTGGAAGTACATACGATTATTGCAATCTAAATTATAATATGGTTGGTACGCTGATTGAGAAAATTTCAGGAGAGCGTTTCGACCAATATGTGAAAACCCATATTCTAAATCCATTGAAATTATATGGCGGTTATTGCGTTGATTCTTTAGATAATACTCGGTTTGTAAGTTTGTATGAGTATAATGCGAAAACCAGCGTATTTACCGAGGCCGCCCAAGCTTATGCGCCCAGAAGAGAAGAAATTAGCAATTACGTTATGGGCTATAGCACTCCAATTTTTTCGCCAACTGGCGGAATGAAAATTTCGGCTGTTGATTTGGCAAGGTATATGGCTATGCATATGAATTTGGGTACATTTAATAAAGTGAAAATTATCTCCAGAAAGAGTGCGAAAATAATGCAAACCAAAGTTTCTGAACCTGAGGAATATGGGCTTGCATTGCAAAAAACCAGTTCGCTTATTCCGGGTGTTGAATTAACCGGACATACTGGTTCTGCTTACGGTTTATACAGCACCATGTTTTTCTCCAAAAAAGAAAATTTCGGAATTGTAATTGTTACAAATGGCTGCAACCCAACTTATACGGATGGTTTTCCGGATTTTTCTCGTGCGGCGATAAATTGTGTGTATAATAACCTGGTTAAAAAGCTTAATTAAAAAGATACCCGCTGTAAGCCAAACCTTTTGCCACACTTTTAAAGTTATCGCCAGAGTTTAAGTTAATATGCGGAAAACGAGTTTTAAATAAACTTTGTACGGCCGGAACTAAGGAAGTTCCACCTGTTAAAAACAAGCTATTTATTTCTGCTGGATTAATATTGTTCTTCTCCAGAAACGCATTCAAATACTCATTAATTCTTTTAAGGTCTTTATCAATAATGGCATTATAATCTGATGAACTGATGTTATCATCAATAGAAATGCCCATGTTTTTGTATTTGAAATTGCTTTGGTTTTTCGAAGAAAGTTCAATCTTTGTACGTTCTATAGATTGAAAGACTGAATAGCCGAGATTGTTATCCACCAAAGTAATCAGGTTTTTAAATTTCGGGTCGTTACCAGAATAGTAATAATAGTTTTCGATGTCTTTTTTGATTCTCAAACCATTAAAAAAGTTCATTTTGTCCCAGGTACAAATATTTGCAAACAACGATTTAGGAACCATTAATTTTTTACCCGGACTGGCTTCATACTGTGTGTTTTTACCGAAATGAGGTGTGCCTTGTTCCCACATAAATGCCGAGTCGAAACTATCGCCGCCAATGTAAATGCCACCGGTGGCCATCATATCATCTTTCCTGTCTAGACTTCCTACTTTAGCAGGATCAAGAACCAAATAAGTAAAATCTGTTGTGCCGCCGCCAATATCTGCAACCAAAACATTTTCTTTTTGATTCATCGTTTTTTCGTAAGCAAATGCTGCACCAATTGGCTCGAATTGAAATCTTAATTCCTCAAAACCTGCTTTTTCGGCTGCCTTGTTTAGTCGGCTTTGAGCAAGCGTATCTTTCTGGCTGCTATCATCATCAAAAAATACCGGACGACCGATAACCGCTTTCTTACAATCTGTGCCAATAATTTTATCTGCTCTTGATTTCAACTCTGTTAAAATAATGGCAACCAAATCAGAAGCATTGTAACGCTTATTTTGAATTAGTGTTTCTGTAAAGCTACTTCTCGATAAAATCTGTTTTATGGATTTAATAAAACGACCCTTCATACCGTCTTCTAAATAGGTTTCTATCGCTTTTTCGCCAACCACGTATTTTTGTTCGCCAGCAAGTGCGTGGTTTTCTGGAAAATAAATGAGTGAAGGAATAATTATCGTATCAATGATTTCTGCTCTTTGCTCATCATAAATAGATAGTGCAGAGTTGGTTGTTCCAAAATCGATTCCATACAGATATTTGCTCATTTCGAAGAAGATTAATTTAACAGATTTTCGGCGGGGTTGCGAAAGTATGAAAAATTGGTCGATTCTCCAATCTTAAATAAATAAGTCCTGTATGTAAAAATGATTTTCCCACGTTCAACTTAACGTAGAACTGATATTTACAGCAAGCTATAGGTTTAGTCCAGCCACACCACTATATTTACGTTATACTTTTTATCCGGCATTGTCTAGATTTCGGATTGCAATAATTTGCCAACCTACTGTCATTAATAGAAATCTAGCGAGCCGGCAAATTTTTGTTTCTTTTTGTTGTCAAAAAGAAAAAGCCAGTCTGGCTCAGACAATATTGGAACGATTTCCAAAGTTTAGTGACTTATCCAAATGATTAAGAAAGAATTAAGGTCATCAAATCGCTTTAAGATTCCCATTTTCATGGGAATGACGAACACTTAAAATTTTATTCAGCAAATAAGTTACCGAATTAGTAATATAAATCTTTGCTATATTCAAATTACATATAAGAACTATTGCTTATCAATTTTATATAATCTTCCACCATCGGTAACAGCATATAAAGCGTTGTCAGTTCCTTGTGTAATATCTCTAAAGCGCTGACCTTCACCACTCAATAATCTTTCTTCACTAATAATTTTATTATTTTCGATTACTAATCTAACAATGTGAGTTCCGCTTAATGAACCTATAAAAAGATTGTTTTGCCATTCCGGTACACGGTTCCCTTTATAAAAAGTCATTCCGCTTGGAGAAATTACTGGATCCCAGTAATAAGCGGGTTGCTCCAATCCGTTTTGTTGTTGTGTTGCAGAGCCGATTGCTGCGCCACCATATTCGATGCCATAAGTTATGGTTGGCCAGCCATAATTACTGCCAGGCTGAATTCGATTCAGTTCATCACCGCCTCGTGGTCCATGTTCGCTTTGCCATAAATCTCCGGTTGTAGGATGAATAGCCAAACCCTGAGGATTTCGGTGACCCATGCTGTAAAGTTCAGGTAATGCACCAGTGGCTGTAAATGTTGGGTTTCCTGCTGCTGCGGCACCACTAGTTGTAATTCTTACAATTTTACCTAAGGCTGCAGAAACCGATTGAGCGAGTGGTCTTGTCGCTAAATCAGAACGTTCGCCTGTACTTACGAGCAGATTTCCGGTGCGGTCGAATAAAATTCTACCACCATAATGTAAGGTTCCGTTATAAACCGGATTAGCTCTGTAAATAATCGTGGCATTTTCAATTGTACGCTCATTATCTGCAAGCCTCCCTTTTGCTACCGCGGTTTGCGTTCCGCCAGTTGAGTTAAGTGAAAATACCCAATAAACCATTCGGTTTGTGCTAAATTGAGGATCGATACATAAGCCCAATAAACCACCTTGTCCAGAAGCATTTACTGCCGGAACTCCGGTTATTGCAGCACTTAGCGTACCTGTATTGGTTGCAATACGCATGGTTCCACCTTTTTCCGTTATCAATAATCTTCCATCTGGTAGTGGTGTAATTCCCCAGGGTGATGAAAGATTAGTTGCAATTGCTGTACCACTAAAGGCCGTTGTTGTAGCTACTTTTCCAACTCGTGTTTGCCCGCTAAATGCAGGCTTGTAATTTGTATTTGGTGCATTTGTTTCCACACCAGGTCCCGTAGCTGGTTCTGTTCCCGGTTCATCAACACCACCATCATCTACCTTAGAACATGCAGTAAATACCAGTAGCGAAGCTACCATTAGTGAGTAATAAAGTTTTAATTTCATCATGTTTTCAATTTTAGGGTTTAACATAATAGATGGTAATACTTTAACACTCATCAGGTTAAAAGGTTCTATCGATTATATGGAATTTTATTCTCTAGCTTGCTTCATTTCTTAATATTTGCAGAGGTGGTTTATTTAAAATACTTCTGCTACTTAAATAACCGGTAATTACCACTAAAGCTATAACGCTTGTAAATAATATTATTGTTGGCAAGAATGGTGGAATAAAGTTTGAATCAAAACTAAACTTTGCCAGACCCCAACTAGCAGCCAATGCCAAAATTAAACCTGCTGCAGCTGCAAGCAAGCCCAGAAAAAAATATTCAATTACATTAATGGCCAATATCTGCTTTCTGCTGGCGCCCATTGTTCTCAGCAAAATGCTTTCTTTTATCCTTTGATTTTTACTGGTAAGCACAGCTGATACTAAAACTATCCATCCGGTTATCATGCTAAAACCAGCCATAAACTGAATTACAAAACCAATTTTACTTAATATTTCATCTAGTAGTTTTAATACTAAACCTAAATCGATAACTGAAATGTTTGGAAATTTGCGCACTACATTGCCTTGAAATGCAGCAGAAGTTTCACTATTTGGAATCCTGGTCATTAATACATGAAATTGCGGAGCTTGCTCTAAAACGCCGGCAGGAAATACAACCCTGAAATTGGTTTGCAGTCTGGTCCAGTTCACTTCTCTTAAACTGCCAACAACGGTAGGTAACAACATTCCTTGAACATCAAAGGTAATTTTATCGTTCACCTTAACTTTAATGCTGCGGGCGAAGTTCTGATCTAACGAGATATAAATTACATCATTCGGGCTATTAACTTTTGGTATCCATTTTCCATCCACGATTTTTTCAGCAGCCGTTAAGGTATCCTGATAAGTGGCACGAAGTTCATTTCTAAAAGCCCTGTTGTTGGTGCTGTCTTGCCCAGCTTTCTTTCCGTTAATTTCCTCAATGCGCATGGTAATCACCGGAACCTGATTCATCAATGGCAACTTGTAAGATTTGGTTAAATCTGCAACGGCTTGCTTTTGGGAAGTCTGAATATCAAACAAAACCATATTTGGCTGATTGGTTCCCGATGATAATGTAACGCGATTGATTAATATCCCCTGAACGAAATAGAGCGTACAAATGAATGCCGTTGATAGTCCGATAGATACCGTAAGCATTAAGGTTTGGTTATTTGGGCGATATAAGTTTGCAAAACCTTGTCGCCATAAATAGCTTAATGATGAGGGAATTAGCTTTCTAACCAGATACATCAAGACACTTGAAAGTGCCATGAGCAGTAAAAAAGCAATTAAAATCCCAATGGTAAAGGCTAAGGTTTGTAACCAGCTTTTCATTTGTAAATAGGTAAAGCCTGCAACAAAGCCCAACATTAACAAATACACAATTGCTTTTAAATAATCTCTCCTTTTACTTGAGTTGCTTTCAAATGTTGCTCTTATTGCATTTAACGGAGAAATTCTTCTAACCGAAAGGAGCGAGGGTAAAGCAAACAAAACAGATATTACCAAACCAAGTAACAAGCCTTGTCCAATAGCAGACCATGAAATTTGCATCGTAATTTCTACCGGGAGAAAATCTTTCAGCACAATTGGTAACAAAAATTGTATCAATGTGCCCAATAACGAACCAATTGCAGCTGCAATAATTCCGATGAACGAAACCTGCATAAGGTAAATATAGAAAGCATCCCAAGCTTTTAAGCCCATACAACGAAGCGTGGCAATTGCAGAAAGTTTTTCTTGAATGTAAACGTGGATAGCGCTTCCGACACCAACACAACCTAGCAATAAAGCAATAAAACCCGTTAGTGCTAAAAAGCGATTCAAATCTCTGAACGAGCGCCCGGTTTGTTCTTTCCTTTCAGCAACGGTATCAATGTCTAAGCCTTCTTTTTCGGCTTTAGATTCAAGATTTTTAACAACCTCGTTAAGTTTATCATCACTATTAAACTTATAATAAAACTTATAATTTATTCTGCTTCCGGTTTTTACCAACCCGGTTTTATCGAGATATTTTAAAGGAATATATACAATTGGCGCAACGCTTGCTGCAATTCCGGTTTGCCCGGGTGCTTTATCTAAAGTTCCGGCAATTTTAAATTTTAACTCGCCGACAATAATCGAATCTCCCGTTTTTGCACCAAACTGAAGCATTAGCGTTTTATCAACCAAAGCATCACGGCCTTTAAAAAAACTTTTTGCAGCGCTTAATGGTGTGGTTTCTATTGTTCCATAAAATGGATAATTACCTTGCAGGGCTTTCATTTGCACCAATCGGCTTCCTCCACCTTTTAAAAAATAAACCATCGAGGCAAATGTACTTTCAGTTGCCCTATCATCGCCCATGGTTTTTAGTTTGGCTTCCGTTTGCTTGTTTATTGCCTTACGACTCTCAATAATTAAATCGGCACCGGTTAGTTCTTTCGCCTGCCGGTCTAAATCGCTTTGCAGATTATCCTTAAAAGAATAAACAGCTACAAGTGCGGCAATTCCTAAAACGATAGAGGAGATAAAAAGGAGTAGGCGTGAACGGTTTTTGCGGCTGTCTCGCCAAGCCATTTTGAAAATCCAGGATAGCGGAACGGTTTGTTTTATTTGATTATGCATAACTCGGATTTTCGTCAGCGATGATTAATCCACCTTTCATTTTTATAACTCTGCTTGTTCTCGATGCCAAATCCAAATCATGCGTTACAATAACCAGTGTTGTACCCGCATCTGTATTTAAATCGAATAGCAGTTTTATAATTTTTTCACTTGTTTCGGCATCAAGATTTCCAGTTGGTTCATCAGCAAATAAAATGGCTGGTTTGTTGGAAAATGCCCTTGCCAAAGAAACCCTTTGTTGTTCGCCACCAGAGAGTTGTATTGGATAATGATGCGCTCTTTCTGCCAATCCAACTTTGTCTAAAAGTTCTATAGCTTGGGGTTTAATATTTTTTATGCCCCTTAATTCTAAAGGTACCATCACATTTTCTAGAGCGGTTAGCGTAGGCAGTAACTGGAAATTCTGAAAAATGAAACCTACATGTTGGTTACGTAATGAAGCCCGTTCATCTTCAGATAATTTATCTAGTAAAACTCCGGCAAGTTCAACATTACCTTCAGTAGCTCGGTCTAAACCCGCACAAAGACCTAATAGCGTAGTTTTTCCACTTCCTGACGGACCTGTTATGGCAACAGTAGAGCCCGTTTCTATGCTCAGGTTAATGTTATGTAAAACCGTAAGATCGTGACCTGCACTCTGATAAATTTTGCTTACATTTCGGATGTTCAGAATATTTTCCAATGGCTGAATAATTAAATATGAGGACAGCTACATAGCAAACTTAGTATGCATTTAGCTGTTAAAGATATTGTTTTTTGATAATTAGAGATTGAAATTATAGATATGTTACGAAAACGTATAATGAGTTTAATTGTTTTTGCCGGAATGTTTACAGCCTGCTCAAACAATAAAAGTTCAGAAGAGATTGTTGATAAAGATTCCGTTAAAAATGGCGCAATCGAAGTGGAATCGCCAATAAAAACAATCTTGTTTTTTGGTACAAGTTTAACCGCCGGATTAGGATTAGATCCTACTGAAGCTTATCCTGCAATAATTCAGCAAAAGATTGATGCAGAGAAATTGCCTTATAAAGTAATTAACGCTGGATTAAGCGGTGAAACTTCTGCTGCAGGCAAAAGCCGTATCGATTGGCTATTGAAGCAAAAAATTGATGTTTTTGTATTGGAACTTGGTTCTAATGATGGTTTGCGTGGTTTGCCAGTTGCAGAAACTGCCAAAAATTTGCAAAGTATTATTGATAAGGTTAAAGCTAAATATCCCGAAGTGAAGATTGTTATTGCAGGTATGCAAATGCCGCCAAGCATGGGTGCCAAGTATACAGGCGACTTTAAAAATATATTTCCAGAGGTTGCAAGAAAAAATAATGCTACGTTAATTCCATTTCTTTTAGATAAGGTGGGTGGTGTGGCAAAACTTAATCAGGCAGATGGAATTCATCCAACGGCAGAAGGCGATAAAATTTTGGCAGATAATGTTTGGGTGGTTTTAAAACCTTTGCTTTAAACTAACAGATTGCAGTTTTTTTGCAAAATAAGATTATTTAATTTTTATCGTTAAATATTTTTGAATGAACAGTTAATGTTATAAATTGGCGTACGCTCGGAAATTTTAACATTTTACATGACTCCCGTTACAGAACACATCCGCCCGATCCCCGAGAATGAAGTTAGCAGGCTTGCAGATTTAGCCGAATTCGACCCTGATTATACAGATCTTCAAAACGATTTTGAACATTTAACTGCACTGGCGGCCAAAATTGCCGGCACTGATATTTCTTTAGTGAATCTCATAGATTCTTTTACACAATGGTCTATTTCTCATTATGGAATCGATTTAGAACAGATGCCAAGAGAAGAATCGATTTGCCAGTACACTATTATGGAAAGCGGGCACTTCGAAGTAAATGATTTATCATTGGATGACAGATTAAAAAATTTCTTCTACGTTGGAAATCCATTAAACTTAAAGTATTATTTTGGTGTACCACTAACCACACCTAATGGTCATAATATTGGCGCATTATGTGTATTGGATACTAAAACCAATAGGCTTACTGAGGATAAAATAGAATTACTTAAACTCATTGCAAATGAAGTTGTTGATAAGCTAATTAATTTGAAAATTCTCCATAGGGTAAAGGCTGAACTGGATGAATACAAAAGCGATCAGCGTAAAACGGCTCATGATATAAGAGGGCCACTATCTGGCATTACGGGTATAATTGATATTATTCGTAAAAAGATGGATAAAGCAAAACCTGAAGACATTCTTGATTATATTGAAATGATAGATAAGACAACGAAGGCTGTTTTATCCTTGTCAGAAGAAATTTTAAGCAGGAAAAAATTTCCAAAAGATGATGATTTTGACCTGACCATATTTAAAGATAAGTTGGAGAAGTTATACCTTCCACAGGCAAAGGCTAAAAACATTTTCTTTAAGGTTGCAATTGGAAATATGAACACCAAGGTTTTATTCGCCAAGAGTAAACTTTTGCAAATTTCTGGTAACCTGATATCCAATGCAATTAAATTTAGTTCCGATTATGGAACGGTTACGGTTAAGCTCGGGCTGGAAATAAAGGATAAATCGAAAACTTTAAAGATGAACGTTTCTGACAATGGAAATGGTTTAAGCGAAACTGCGGTAGAAAAAATACTAGCTGGAAATCTAGAAACAACCAAAGGAACAAAAGGAGAGCGTGGTTACGGTTTAGGTTTGCCAATGGTTGTAGAAAATATCAGAAGTTTAAATGGCGATATACAAATAGAATCTCAGGAAGGATGGGGTACAAACTTTGAAGTAACCATACCGCTTACGTAAAAATTAAATAAGATGATTAATTATCAGAACACCTAACAATCCAAGTATGGAAACAATGGTTTCCATCATGGTCCAGGTTTTAAAGGTTTGTTTTAAGCTTAGGTTGAAATATTCCTTAAACATCCAAAATCCGGTATCGTTTACATGAGAAAACATTAAACTGCCTGCACCAACGGCTAAAACCATTAACTCTGGTGATGCACCAATACCTATTAACGGTAAAACTATGCCAGATGCGGTAAGTGCGGCAACGGTAGCAGAACCCAATGTAACCCTTAAGGTAGCAGTTATTAACCATGCCAGAAATAAGGGTGATAAATTCAGGCCCATGGTAAGCAATTTAACAGTTTCACCCACGCCACTATCTACCAGGATTTGTTTAAAGGCACCGCCTGCTGCAATAATTAGAATAATCATGGCAATACTTTTAACGCCCTCAACGCAAGATTCCATTGCCTTCGCAACCGGATTAGTTTGAACTAAAACCGTTATTAAAACGGCAATAAGTAAAGCGGATGTTGGATCTGATAAAAAGATGAATATTGGTTTTAATAAATATGGTTGTGTTATGGCCGTTCCAATTGTGCCGGCAATAATTAGGAATACAGGCAATAAAGCTGTAAAAAAACTTTTTCCTCCGGATGGTAAATTTTCATCTTCCGAAATAGTAAACTGCGTCGAATCACTATCTGAAGGTCGTTTAATAATCATTCTCGGGAAATAAACACCGGCAATTATTGCAATGGGTAGACTTAATATTAAACCATATATCAAGGTTTTGCCAACATCAGCCTTAAAAATTGCGGCTAATGATACAGGACCCGGATGAGGTGGTAAAAAACCGTGAGTAACAGAAAGTGCAGCTGCCATCGGTATACCGATGTAAAGCTTGGGTAACCCTGTTGCGCTTGCAATCGCAAAAACCAATGGAATCAATACAACAAAGCCAGCGTTGTAAAATAGTGGAATGCCGACCAATAAGCCCGTAATTAAAACCGCCCATTGAATATTTTTCTGTCCGAAGGCTTTAATTAAGATAAAAACGATTTTACGGGCAGCACCACTATCTTCAATTAATTTACCCATCATGGCACCCAAGGCCAATACCATCACCATTCCTCCCAGGGTACTTCCTACGCCATTGCTAATAGCGCTCATTACTTTAGTGGCAGGCATACCTAAAAATAAACCGGTCAAAATAGCTACTAATAAAAGCGCTATCATTGGGTTTAACTTTTTAATTATCAATATAAAAAGGAGCACTATGCCTAAAAAGACAATGAGTAATGACATGGTTAGAGGTTTAAGGTTGATTAATTTCCTGCATGCATTCTTTTAAATTAAGATATGCTTTTTTGTAAATGGTAAATCTTTGTTTATAGAAAATATGGTTTGCAGGATTGGGATTAATCATATCAAATGTTTTCTTCTTGCTTGGATAATAATCTACAATTCCAGTAGTTTTAGCAGCAAGGTAGGCAGCACCTACTGCTGATGCATCTTCTTCAGTGATAAGCAAAATTTCTTTTCCGGTAACATCAGCTAAAATCTGCATCCAAGTTTGAGAATGAACAAATCCACCGCTTGCATGAATTTTTTGAATGTTGGCGCCGTTTGCTTCCATTTCGGTTAATACATCGTTTAAAGAAAAACAAATGCCTTCAATTACAGCTCTTGCCATATGTTTTTGGTGATGCTGATTCGACAATCCTATAAAAACACCGGAAGCTTTACTATTCCAGATTGGTGCTCTTTCGCCTGTTAAGTACGGGAGGAAAATTAATCCATTACTGCCAATATCTGTTTTCTCCATCTCTTCAAACAAATGGATATAATCTGCTTCATTAAGCTCGTTTTTGCCAAATACATTCTTCATTAGCCATTGTAAGGCTAAACCTCCATTATTAATAGGTCCACCGCAAATAAATGTTTCTCTATCCAAAATGTAATTGAATGTCATGGCCTTTTTATTTACGATTGGCTTAGTACTCGCAACACGTAAAGCACCAGATGTACCAATTGTTAATGCTGCCGAACCTTCAAAAATTGCTTCGCTTCCTAAATTTGCCAAACAACCATCACTTGCGCCAATTACAAAACTTAGATTTTCACTTTTGAGCAAATGCTGATGTATTTGAGTTATTTTCGAACTGCTATACGATGTTGAAACAGGTTCAGATAGATTAGCGGTGCTGATATTGCAAAGTTCTAAAGCTTTATTATTCCACTTGAGTGTATCAATGTCAAATAACCCTGTGCATGAAGCAATAGAATAATCAACTACATATTCGCCAAATAGTTTAAACCAGATGTACTCTTTAATAGAGATAAATTTATCAGTTTGAGCAAATAATGCAGGCGCATTTTCCTTTAGCCAAATAATTTTGCACAATGGCGACATTGGGTGTATAGGTGTTCCCGTTTCAGCGTATAGTTTTAAACCAATCTCACTACTTAACAATCTCTCGGCAATGGTAGCGCTGCGATTATCTGCCCAGGTAAGCATTGGCGCTAATGGTAAACCTTCCGCATTAACTAAAATTAAGCTATGCATTGCACTACTTAAACCTATTGTAATTGGTTCAGCGCCTAGTTCAGTTTTTAAATCAGCAATACATTTTAAAAATGCTTGCCAAATAACTTCAGGATCCTGCTCACTATATCCAGGTTTAGAAGAATGGGTAGGATAATGGTGCTGACTCGTACTTATGGGTTCATAATTTAAGTTAAGTGCCACAGCCTTTGTGCTGCCAGTACCGATATCGATTCCTATAATGTATTTCATGCAAAACTTTAATGTATGCTTATCAGCTTAATTTAGGAGTTGCTTAGTTTGAGTAGATTGCCTAACATTCAATGTCGCTTGAATCCTAAAGATACCATATTCTGTCGGCTTTGTTTCCGGATTTAATCTTTTAAGCAGCTGCTTAACAATTTTTTCACCTAAAAGTTGAATCGGTTGTTCAATTGCTGTGATTGATGGTTTAATAAATTCAAGCAATTCAAAATCATCGAACGAAATTACCGCACGAGAACTAATTAGTTGCTCTTGCCCAATTCGGGATAATTTTAATCCATCCATTGTTAAATAGTTGGTCGAAAAAATAACCGAGTCCAAATCGGGGTTTTGCTCCAGAAACACTTTAATGCTTTCTGTGGCGTCTTCAGAATTGGTATATTTTATTTTTAAAACATTTTGTTGCTTGCCGGCATGCTCCATTGCGGCACTATAACCATTCAAACGATCTATCATTTGTTGTTGTTGTGTATCAATGGTTACAAATGCAATATTACTAAAGCCTTTATCCAACAAGTGTTGACCTGCATTTTGGGTTGCCAAGTAATTATCGGTAAGGATATAGTCGGCCTTTAAATCAGGTAAATACCTGTCAAATAACACAACAGGGGTTTTACCATTTACCAACTCACCAATTTCCTCTTCTAATCCCTCTGCCGTTGCAATAATGTAACCATCAACATGCCTTTCCTTAAACAGGCTCAAAATTTCATTAATCCTTTTTTTATCATTTCCGGTACTGCTAAATATGATTTTGTAACCATCTGCAGAAGCCTTCTGGTCTATTACGCTGGCAAGACCAGAAAAAAATGGTTTTGAAATATCATCAACTAAAAAACCTATAATTTTGGTTTTGCCGGTTCTTAAACTGCGGGCGATGGAGTTTGGTTGATAGCCTAATTCGGCGACTACGCTTAATACTTTTTCAGTTATGCTGGCGCTGATGTGTTTTTCTTTTGCTCTACCATTTAAAACAAATGATACGGTGGTTGTTGATGTACCCACACGGTTTGCGATATCTTTAATCGATATTTTTTCGTGCATTGATTTATTTATGCTTAATAAGTTATTATTAGCCAGAATATTAATAAGGCTTAAAACAAATATATAATTAATAATTGCCCATTAGCATCAAATTGTATTTAAGCTTGCACAAATCATGAAAAATAGAGATTTTCTCACTAAAGATTATGGCTTATCGAGGTTTGCATCGCTTTGTGCTTTATCCACCGAAAGTATTCCATTACCCTCAATCAGAAAACAAACAAGCGCTATCAAAACAATTAGTGAAAGCCAAAACTCACTATAAGGTTTAAATATGCCATGCGATAAATTGACGAAAAATGTTGCACCCACGAGTATTGGCAAATTAAGGAGGCAAAAGGTACGTGTGTATGTGCCCAATGTTATCGCCAGGCCACCTATAATGTGCATTAAGATAATTAAGTGTGCGAATAAACTGATGGAAACCGCTGCGCCTAAGTGTGCACCTCGCATTAAAGCATTAAATGCATCAAGATTAATCCAGAAAGCCACACCTTTCCAAATTAATACTATGCCTAAAATAATTCTAAAAACATCAATCCATGCAGGATGGTGACTATCGCCCCATTTCTGAATTTTTTTTATTGCGCTCATAATAAATAACTTGGTTAGTTTAATTTACGAAAAAAGCATTAATATCTACTAAAAAATATAATATTATTAACTGGCATTTGATAGCTGCAAGGATTTAGTTCTAATTCTACTTAAAGTTTCTAATCGCATACCCAAATAGCTAGCCAAATAGCGTAATGGAATCCGGTTGGTATTTGAATATGTATTTTCGAATTTAAGATACCTGCCCATTGCAGAAGGTACTCTGGCAAGAATTGCACGTTCAGCGGCAGCGTGATATTGCAATTCAAGCAATTTTCTGCTTATCAGATTCGTTTCGGGGAAGTGAGCCAGGAAATCGATATTTTGATAGGGGATAGAAATTAGTTCACTATCTTCCAGTGCCTGAACGTATTCATATGATGGTTTTGAATGTTGATTTGGGTTACGGATAGCCGCGATGAGTTCATTGTCGATGCCGAACCAAGTACTGATGTCTTTTTGATCTTCCTTTACAAAGCCTCTAACCAAACCTTTAACCAAAAAATAAATGGAGTTGTTATTTTCCATTGGGGAAAGAATGAACTTATTCTTCTTAACGTGCATATACCTGCAGGTTTTCAAATGATAGTTTATAAAGCCTTCGGATAGGGGATGAAACTGCTCAAAGAAATTTAAAAGCGGTTGTATAAATAAAGGATTTTCTGAATCTTTTATCATATAAGTTCGGGAATAATTTAGAGATGTATGCTAATGCGGGAGAAATCCATTGAGGTAATTTTTCCCATTATCAAAGGTATCCTCAATTATTCCAAAGCAACTAGAATTATAGCTCCTTAAGCCCTAACGATTCAACGGTTAGATGAATTTATATTCTTAAAAATTATTCTTAAGGTTTACTGATTGAAATAACTGCTTGGTAAAGAGCCTTTTTCTTTTTTAAAGGCGTTGTAGAAAGTAGCCAGGTTCTTAAAGCCCGATTCTTGCGCAATCGCTTCTATAGTCATCCTCGAACCCTTCACAGGATAGACCTTTAGAAAACATTCTACCCGATAAGCATTAATCCAATCCCTGAAATTCTTTCCAAACTCCTTATTTATAACGTAAGAACAATGATGAATGGGGATATTTAGTTTAGTAGCCAAATCAATAATTTGCAAATCTGATTTTAAATACAACTGCTCCTCTTCCATTTCTTTTTTAATAAGTAAGTTGTAGTATAATAGCTGCTCATCTGAAAGCAGGTTTCTTTTTTTACTTACCGCAATCTGTTTTTGAACGGATTCTTCTTCAACCAAAACTATTGGCTCAGGTGATACGGCTTGTACAAGATATGATTTTCCCTCCCACGTAGTAGCAACCAATAAGTAACCGTAAAAAAGTTTAGGTCTGTGAAGTGCGTAAGATAAAATCAATAATAGTGCAACGCAGTTAAAAATAATGAACGAAGTATGATTTAAAGGGATATTTAATGAAAGATAAATAATTGGCGCTAACCCTATAATTTGGAATAATGTAGCTACACCCAGAATAAATAATACCCAATCTCTCCCTAAATCTTCTTGCTTGTAGGTTTTAATAATGCCAGATTTTAACACAGACCGCCAGCAAAGAAATAAATAAAACAGCATTAATGCGGTTCTACCCAAACTATGAATATAACCTGGAAATAGCCCGTTTCTCGCCTTCAAAGTTAAATATCCGTTTTTTGCAAGCTGCTCTGAAATAAGTGACCAATCGAGCTGTGGCATTCCCGGCCACGGAATTACGTGTATGATTGCCAAAAGTGCCGGCAAAAAATGAAGCCACTGTATTTTTGAAATACCTTTTCTATCAGTTAAAACACCAATAACATATAAGTAAAAACAAGCTGGTGCTGCAAAATGAAATGGAGTAAGTATTTGAAAGATAATAGATAATACTTGCTCATGACCAGTGGTAATGGCTATAGAATTTAAAATCTGGCCAAATCGGGTAAAGAAGACAATAGAGAGCAGGATGTTATTGGTCCGGTTACCTTTTTTAGCAAAAAAAAGATGTACCGAAAAAAGTAGAAGAAAAAAACAAGTAATACTAACTAAGAAATTTAGGGAATACATAGCGTTGGCTCTAATATAGCGCTTTGTTGTAAATTTAGTAATGCATTATGTTAATTTTTTGTACTATTTTAAAAATGATTCATTAACCAAGAGGCTATATACGGCTGGGCGATAGGGAATATCAGCATTTCTGATTAGACAACTCAAGTTTTAGATTGATGGCGCAATCAACATCCATAGGCTAAACTGAAAGATTGGGCCTTTCTGGCAATTTCTTGCTCTTAATGAAATCAAGCTGTTGCTTTTTGCCCCATAAGCTAAAGCCTGGAAATAAATGGGTGTTATTTTACTTAATAATAAATTATTAATCGAGTTACCATATAATTATAGGTTTCCATCAATTAGCGTCCACCCCTGGATTGGTACCTAAATGTTTGTCAAAAATGGAAGACACGCGTTTCTCGTTAATGCTTTTCTAATTCGTTCAGTATAATGTAAGAGGATAGTGTATTGACCAAGTGCTCCTGATTTTGCCCATGCCGCATACTGGCGGTCAATAGCTTCACTGCTGAGGAATTCCGTCCGCTGTGTCTTGTAATTAAAAATGTAAATTCTCTGTGGTCCATTCCTGTATCTCCTTTTGTGAAAAAAGTTTCCAGTTCACAACGGAACGATGAATCTTCGTTCGTATTTACCAGTGCGGTAAGTTCATATTTGGCAGATACCTCAACTATGCCGTAGTCAGGAAAGTCAACACAAACGCTTATCTCTTTTCTCATTACTTAAATTTGTTTAGCAAGCGTAGTTATATAAATGATCCGCTAATTGTTGGTAATCACTAAGGGAAATGATTGCTTTATAATTTATTTAGGGAGGATTTTTTTTAGATTGCCCGAGCCATCGAATTTTAAACTATCAATGCACAATTCACGCAGAACATATTCCTGATTCTGAGGTACAATCCGGTGGTATAATATATAATCCTGTCCTTTAAAATTGAACACTGTATGGTGACCAGGGCCAATTGTTCTAGTTGATGGAATGGTTTGTAGTATTGGTGAATTTACGCCGGTAGTGAATGGGCCGAAAGGGCTTTCACCCACAGCATACCCAATTTTATAGGTTTCATCTATCGCCTTTCCGGCAGAATACATCAAAAAATATCGGTTGTCTTTTTTTATCATATGCGGCGCTTCAAAGTAATTAGGTGGAGTAATTTCCTGCGGAAGCCCATCAAAACTGTGCATATCGGCTTTTAGTTTAACGGCCATGCACTTTCCGTTAATCCAGTTAAATCCTGAACCCCAATATAAATATGCTTTTCCGTCGCTATCAATAAAGCAATCAGAATCAATGTTATGGACAGTCTTGAAATCTGTTGCCCGGATTAAAGGCGTATTATCAGCTTTTAGGTTTTGCCATGGCCCGAGCGGGTTGCTGCTGACACCGGCCCAGATTTCACTTCCGGCAGAAACATACATGTAAAATTTACCATCAATCCCTTTTACCACTGATGGTGCCCATACTTTTGAATCATTTGAACTTGAGCTTGTACATAATGCTTTGGTTGGCCAATTCAGCTTATGGCGCTTGAAACTATTGAAATCCTCGGTTTCGAATACCGCCAGTTCATCTCCGCCCCAAGGGTCGATAGTAGCATATATAAAATAATGTCCCTTGTTTTGCACAACCGTCGGATCTGCAAAGTAACCTTTGATAATTGGTTTTTTTAAGCCCTGTGAAAACACTTGCAGACTCAACAGGCTTATGAGCAAACTCAATTGGAAAATCTTCTTCATAAAATTAAAAGGAACTGTTCGATACCCTGAAGTTTGCCATTTGCAACTTGCTGACATTTATCTTTTTGACGGCTTTGCCTGCATAACCCGGTTTACTTTTACCCCAGATAACCTGACTGTTTGACAATCGTATTGTACCTGTATTTTCGAAATAGAAACCGGCAATATCACTTTTTACCAATCCCTCTACGTTGCTTGGTCTCCTATCATAGTAGCCGCCTTCCAGATTGGTTGTCTTGTTCATAGTAACACTAACCTGGTCAAAGCTGATGTCCGATACTCTGTCAGCAGAGGCGCTGCTGACGTATACGCCACCTTCGCCGATGCACTGGATGTTGCTAAAGCTAATATCGCGTACTGCGCCAACCTCACCCTTGGTGCTGCCTTTTGGTAAACGCCAGCCTGCATCCTTATTATTAGCGGTTGCACGTGGATAGGCAGTTATATAAATTGGCTCTGATTTCCCCCACCAGACATCTGAAAAAAGTTTTGATTCAATCACCAGATTGGAGAAAACCACATTACATACCGTTCCTTCATCCCTGTTCTGAATGCCCACACCCCTGTTACTCTTGCGTATATTACAGTTGTTAATCAAAATATTGCTGATTCTATCCATGTTTTCTGAACCTATTTTAATCGCACAGGAACTGGAAGTCATCGTACAATTACTAATGACGATATTTTCACAGGCGCCATATTCTTCAAATTCCCTGCGGTTCTTCAGACAAATACAATCATCCCCTGATTCAATGTAACAATTGGTAATTCTTACATTCTTACTATGGTCTAAATCAATCCCATCACTGTTCCTGATTTTGATGCTGTTCAGCAAGGTGATGTTTGATATCGCAACATCATCACACCCAACCAGGTGGATGGTCCAGTAGGCTGAATTTTGAAAAGTGACACCCTCTATATTCAGTTTTTTGCAACCGATAAGCGTTAGAATGTGTGGTCGCGGGTCTACGATTTCAAATGGTTTTAATTCGTAGGAATCTTCCAGTTCTGCCCCCATGAAGGATATGCCGTTTCCATCAATAACACCTGTTCCGGTAATGCTAACCCGTTCCAGTTTCTCGCCACCAATCCAGATGGTGCCTTCGCCTTTATTATCTTTAAAGGCACTTTTGGTATAAATGCTTTCATCAGGGTTCGCTAAGATTTTCGCACCACCTTCTATTCTTAATTCCACAAAGGATTTTAAATCAAACGGACCAGCCAAATAAACATGCCCACCAGGTACTAAAACTTGACCGCCACCTGCTGCCGAGCATTCATCAATAGCCTTTTGAATAGCCGCAGCATCATTTGTTTTTCCATCGCCCTTGGCTCCATATTTTATAATATTATATTGCGCTTTAGCGATGAAATGTAGAAAAAGAGCAAATGTTAGGGCAATAATAATTTTGGTTTTCATTGTTGATGATGAATTTTAATACGTTGAGATTGGTTATAATTATTTACCAGAATACAGTATAAAGTGCAGCCAATATGCCGCATATAACTACAGATGCTACAGCAAAAGATGGGGTAACCTTAAACATACTCTTATCTATTTCTAAGCCTTGACTATTGTCTTTACTTTTCGGGTCGGTTAGGGTTACAAGTACCATTAAAACAATTATAATTACAAAAACCCACGACATTCTGTTTAAAAAGGGTATTGGTTCTATTAGGCCGTTGGTTAAAATTGGTAAAAACTTAAGTAAGATAGAAAGCGGGATGGTAAGGAGGGCGGCAGATAAGGCCGCTCTCGAGGTTGTCCTTTTCCAGAAAAAACCTAATAGGAAAATAGCAAAAACTCCGGGAGAAATAAATCCAACATATTCTTGAATAAATTGATAAACCTGGTCAAAGCTCCTTAAAGCCGGGGCTACAACAATCGCAATAAGTGATGCTACTACAACCGACCATCTGCCAATGGAAACTAATTTGCGTTCCGAAGCATTGGTATTAAGGTACTTTTTATATATATCTAAAGTGAAAATTGTTGCAATACTATTTGATTTGCCTGCCAAAGATGCTACGATTGCAGCGGTTAAGGCAGCAAAAGCCATTCCTTTGATGCCTGCAGGTAATAAATTCATCAAAACAGGGTAAGCATGGTCGGGTTTAACAACACCGGTTGCATCTAGCATCTCTGCTTGAAAATATCCACGTTGGTATAGCACAAATGCTGCAATTCCTGGTATAACAACAATTACCGGAATAAGTAATTTCAAAAATGCTGCGAATATTAATCCGCTTCGGCCTGTTTTTAAATCGGCACCTAAAGCCCTTTGAACAATATATTGGTTACAGCCCCAATAGTTTAAGTTATTAATCCATAGCCCACCAATAAGAACTGCAATTCCTGGTAGCTCATTATAAAATTTATCTCCCTTACTAAAAATCATATGAAAGTGGCTTGAAGCTTCGGTTTTTAAAATTGGAAGCGCTCCTAAAACCGTTTGAGTATCTAATTTCTCAGAAACCAGCTTTAATGCCATGTAACATGTTATTAAACCGCCTACAACCAACACAACAACCTGTATAACATCAGTGTAGCCTATTACCTTCATGCCACCCAAGGTTATTATTGCAGAAAATATAGCTAAAAAGATGATGCAAGTGCTGAAAGGGATACCGGTAATGGTTTCAATGGCTATTGCACCAAGAAAAAATATAGATGTTAAGTTAACAAAAACATAAACTAAAAGCCAAAAAACCGCCATTAAGGTACTTACTGTATTATTATACCTAGTTGATAAAAACTGAGGCATAGTGTAAATTTTATTTTTTAAATAAATTGGCAGAAAGAAAACAGCAACAATAATTAGTGTAGCTGCGGCCATCCATTCGTAACTTGCAATAGCCAAACCCATTGCAAAACCCGAGCCCGACATGCCTATGAAATGTTCTGCTGATATATTGGAGGCAATAATTGAAGCGCCGATTGCCCACCAGGTAAGGGAACCTTCTGCTAAGAAATAATCTTTAGTATCGGTTTGTTTTTTCTTTTTACTCCGATAAACCCAATAACCATAGGCGGATACAATAATAAAGTAGATAAAAAATACTGCACAATCAAGCCCCGAGAGATGATTCATAAGGAAAGTTATATTTGGTTTTTTTAAAAGTCTGAAAAAAACTTAATGATAAGAACTTTGCAGTTCTATTTAATTACTTAAACGTTTTCGGGTAGTTGAGGAGAAATGAAGTTTAGCAACCAGTTGATGCCCTTTTAATTAGCACTGATGATAAAACGATATTCTGATCATCATCGACACCTTTTTTATTTAAAATTTTAAACAAGCATTTTGCTGCCTCGTTGCCAATTTCGAAGGCCGGTTGGGTTATGGTTGTGAGTGATGGATTAAGTAATTTTGCTGAGCTTAAATTTGAAAAACTTAATATTTTAACGTCAGAAGGTATTTTCAATTGCATTTCGTGACAGGCAGAGTAGGCAGGTATTATAAATTCTTCTATTGATGAAAAAAGTGCATCGGGTTTGTGTTTATCAAAGAGCTCCTTTATGTTTCTTGCGTTAATTTCTTCTTCATCGTGATAGGGAACAACTAGCTCCTCTGAGAAACTTAAACCATGTGCCGAAAGACAATCTTGGTAGCCCGAAAACCTGGCTCTTCCGGCAGGTAGTTTTTCAAGCCCATATAAGTAGGCAATTTTGGTGCACCCAGCCTCAATTAAATGTTCGGTTGCCGAAAAAGATATCTTATAATCATCAGTAGTCACTTTAAAAGCATTAATGGATTCGTAAACCCTGTCGAAAAATACCAAAGGGATTTTGCTTACTAAATCGCTGTAATAATCATTATTGTTTCTGTTACTAGATACCGAAGTTAAAATACCATCCACTCTTCCATTAAGTAAACTGCTGATAAATGACATTTCCATCTCTACATTTTCATGCGTTTGATAGATAAGCACATGATAGCCGTAATTTCTTGCAATTTCTTCGATGCCTTTTATAGCTAAAGAGAAAAAGTTGTTTGCGATATTAGGAATAATAACCGCAATAGTTTTGGTTTTATTACTTCTTAAGTTACTCGCAGCCGGATTGGGAGTATAATTGAGCTCTTTTGCAAGCGACCAGACTCTGTTTTTTGTTTTTAAACTAATTTCATAGCTATCATTTAATGCTTTTGAAACCGTAGCAATTGAAATATTCAATTCCTGCGCAAGCCTTTTGATATTTACCTCTCCCGACATTTTGTTACGCTGTTTTGCTAGTTATTTTACCTAACCAAATAATAAATAAAACATTTTCTCAATGTTCACATCGGTTGGTTGGTGGCTTTTTAAATTTAAACGGTTGGATTAAGAAATTTCGTCGTACAAGTCTTAAATATCTCCGCTTAAATATGAAAATTATTTGGTTAAATATATTGGATGTGTTCTGGTTTAAAAGCATTCAGAACATCCGCAGTTGCGAAAATAAAAAATAATCGTAACAATAACATTTATTTAACATGCCCCTTACGCATTAATCAAAAAGGCCATCTTCTCCAATTTTAGTTTTTAATTAAAAAAAAATATTTAATTATTTGTTTTTCAGTTTGTTGTATAAATATAATGAAAATTTACGTAATCGTTTAAGTAAATATAATTCGCTAAAAATAAAAAGTTAAGATTTCAAAAGCACAACTTTAACTTATAAAACCAAAGAAATTTTAACCAAATTATTTCTAGCCTTATGAGTAACGAAAAGCAATTTTCTCAGGATAATCAAAATCCTCTGAAAAATTTAGATCAATGGGAAGAGGATATTTTAACCCGTTATCCTGATCCTGCAAACATCAACGCAGATAAAAAGGAAGAGCAATTTAGAAACTACGAAGAAACCGAAAAAGACGGTGTGAAGGAGTTTTATAGATTAAACCATACCTATCAAACCTACGATTTTGTACAACAAAAAAAGGCTGAATATTTAAAGTTTGATAAAGAAGAAATGCCGATTTGGAGTGCATTTGATTTTTTAAACAAACTTGTTGACGATTCTGACCCAGATACGGATTTAGATCAAATGCAGCATTTGCTTCAAACATCAGAAGCCATAAGAAACGATGGGCATCCGGATTGGATGGTTTTGGTCGGACTAATCCACGATATGGGCAAAGTTTTGTGTTTATATGGCGAACCTCAATGGGCTGTGGTTGGCGATACTTTTCCTGTTGGATGTGCTTATTCAGATAAAATCGTTTATCCGGAATTTTTTAAATATAACCCCGATTACAACAACCCAACTTACCAAACTAAATTAGGCGTTTACACCGAAAATTGCGGATTGGACAATGTTCATATGTCGTGGGGCCACGATGAATATGTTTACCACATGATGAAACCGTATATCCCGGAAGCCGGATTGTACATGTTACGTTACCACTCTTTTTATTCGCAGCATAGAGAAAATGCATACAACCATTTAATGAGCGAAAAAGATCACGAATTATTCAAATGGGTTAGATTATTTAATCCTTATGATTTGTATTCAAAAAATCCTAATCAGAAAAGCTGGGCAGAATTAAAGCCTTATTACCAGGAATTGGTGGCAAAATACCTTCCGGTTACTATAAAATTCTAAAATAAAAATCTTTCAATAACCAAATTTAACTAACAATTTATGAACCAAAATCTACAACATCATGAGATTTAAAATTACAGGCTTAAAGTACAGTTGCATTCTTTTGCTACTAATGCTTGTTGCGCAATCGTTCAACAATGTCTACGCTCAAACAGAGCGAAAAATTACCGGAATTTTATCAGATAATACTAAGCAGCCCATTACAGGAGCATCTATTGCTGTAAAGGGAACTAACAAAGTAACCTCCAGCGGAGCTGATGGTGCTTTTACAATTTCTGCAAAAACCGGCGATAAAATAGTTTTCAGTTTTTTAGGTTACGAAACCAAAGAAATTACAGTTAGTATGGTTTCAAACTATCAGGTTACTTTGGCTGATGCCACCGCATCGTTAAACGATGTTGTTGTGGTTGGTTATGGTAAAAGTTCGAGAAAGGCTTTAACAAGTTCCATCTCTACAGTAAAAGGTGATGATTTAAACAAAGGTGCAATTAGTGATGTGGGGCAGATGTTGCAAGGTAAAGTACCAGGTTTAAACATTAGCCGAAGTGGCGACCCAAACCGTAATGCAGCTATTATTATGCGTGGTGCCTCTACTTTAAGAGAAGGCGCACAATCTCCTTTATTTGTTATAGATGGTGTGGTTGGTGCAGATATTTCTATTCTTGCGCCTGATGATATTGCATCTATCGATGTTTTAAAAGATGCTGCTGCTGCTGCTATTTATGGAAACAGGGCTGCAAATGGTGTAATTATGGTTACTACCAAGCGTGGCGTTGCAGGGCAAACTCAGATTGCATATAACGGATATTTCGGTGTAGAAAATGTATCAAAACGTTACGAAATGATGGATGCCGACCAATTAAGAGCCTTCTTAGCAAAAAATAATTCGGCTTTAACACCTGCTAACGATAAAGGTGCAAACACAAACTGGCAGGATGAAGTTCAGCGTACTAATGCAATGTCTTACAACCATAACGTTTCATTGAGTGGCGGAAATGAAAAAACAACCTATAATGCAAGTTTAAACTATTTTAAACAAGAAGGTATCGTTAAAACAAGTGATTTAGGCAGGTTTATTGGTAGAATTGGTATCGAGCAAAAGGCACTTAACGATAAATTAAAAATCGGTTTAAATATTAGTAATTCGGTTTCTAATGCCAACTTGGTGCCATATCGTAATACTGTACTGGCGCAAATGTTAACTTATCTTCCAACTGCACCAGTTAGAAATCCTGATGGTTCATATTTCGATAACTTAACACAATCTAGTTATTACAATCCGGTTTCGATGTTAGAAAATGGTAAGGAAAATCTAAAGAACAAGAATATTCTTGGAAACTTAACCGTTAATTTAAAATTACCATGGGGATTCTCTTACGATGTGTCGGCATCTTACCAAAATAGCCAAAATATTTATGGTGCTTTTTACAATAGCATTTATACATCTAGATATAATAATGTAAGAAACACTCCGGATCCTCCTGCAAACCCAACTTTTGTTTCTTTGGTTGGTACAAATGGTGTGGCTGTCCGTAATGCTTATCAAAATACAAATAAAATAATCGAAACTTATTTAACCTGGAATAAAAAAATTGGTGACCACGATATTAACGCTGTTGTAGGCTATTCTTATCAGCAATCGTTAAATAATGATGGTTTTCAGGCTACTTCAACAAATTTCCCAATCAATCAAGTTGGTTACAATAACTTAAGTTTAGGTAACCCTTACGCGGTAAGCGATTTTAGAGTTGATTTTAACCCAAGCACAATTTATCAGGAAATATTAATGATTTCTGACTTTGCAAGGGTAAATTATAACTATAAAAATAAATACTTATTGCAGGGTTCGATAAGGAGAGATGGTTCTAACGTTTTTGGTGAGAACGAAAAATGGGGTTATTTCCCATCAGTTGGTGCTGCATGGAATATAGACCAGGAAAGTTTCTTTAAAAACGTAAACGTGATTAAAACCTTAAAATTAAGAGGTAGTTATGGTATCGCAGGTAACTCTTTAGGTTTCCAGCCCTTAACAACAAAATTAATTTACGGTGCAGTTGGTCAGTTTTACTATAATGGTGCACCAAGAGAAGGTGCTTACGGAGCTATCCAAAACGAAAATCCTAATTTAAGATGGGAGAAAACAGCAACTACAAACCTTGGTTTAGATTTTGGCTTATTTAATGGCCGATTAACAGGTTCGGTAGATGTTTACGATAAAAAAACTACTGATTTAATCATGAGTTTCTTTGTTGATCAGAATCTTTACCCATCAGGTATGTTAACTGCTAACGTAGGTAAATTGAGTAACAAAGGTATAGAGTTTGTTTTAAACGGTACACCGGTTATTAACGATAACTTTAGCTGGACTACAGGTTTTAACTTAGCACATAACAAAAACAAAATTGTTTCGCTTTCTGATAGCAAGTTCAACATCGAAAATCAGTTAACGGTTTCACCTGATGGTGCCGGCCAAAGTGGTGCGACCTTACAGCTTTTGGCACCTGGCCAATCAATTGGTACATTCTACACCTTTCAGTATGCCGGTAAAAACGCGGCTGGTGTTTCTCAATATTATGATGCAGCAGGTAATATCAAAACCCAAAATTTGTTAAACAAAACAGATTACTATATTTTGGGCAATGCACAACCTAAAGCATTAATTGGCTGGAACAACAATTTCCGCTACAAAAACTTCGATTTAAGTTTCTTTGTGAGAGCTGTTGTTGGAAATAAAATTATGAACGTAACTCGTGCCGACCTTTTTAGACCAAGCACTGCACAGTTTACAAATATTCCTGTTGAGGTTGAAAACGAATCTACAGCCGATTTTAACTCATATAAATACTCAAGCCGTTTCTTAGAAAAAGGAGATTACCTTCGTTTGGATAACGCTACATTGGGTTATACTTTCAAAAAAGGAATAATTCCGGGCATAAATTCTATCCGTTTGTACACCACTGCAAATAACTTATTTGTAATTACAGGATACAAAGGAATTGACCCTGAGATTAACCAAGGTGGAATAGCTCCAGGTGTGGATACAAATAACTTCTATCCAAAAACAAGAACATTTTTATTCGGCTTAAACGTTTCATTTAATTAATAACTAAGAAGATGAAAAATCTTATTAAATATATTGCTGGTACAGCGCTATCGCTAGGCGTATTAACATCGTGCCACAAACTGGATTTAAAAGTTGAAACACAACTAACTCCAGAAACATTTCCACAAACCGACCAGCACTTTGTGCAACTAACCGGGCAGGTTTATGTTCAACTTCGCCAAAATTGGAGTACCGATTACTTTTTTATGCAAAGTTTAAGTACCGACGAGGCTATTATGCCCGCAAGAGGTGGTAACTGGTACGATGGCGGTGTTTATGAAGCACACCATAAACACATTTGGAATAAGGATAATGGACACGTAAACAGTGGTTGGGGATGGCTTTCTGGTACAATTAGTAAGGCAAACCAAAGTTTGTTTTTGCTTAAAGATGCGCCAGATTCGCCTGCAAAAACTTCTGCATTGGCCGAAGTGAGGGCAACCAGAGCTTTAGCTTTCTTTATGATGATGGATTTGTGGGGTAATATTCCAATTGTTACCACTTTCGGAGAAACTACTTCACCTGAAACAAAAACAAGAGCCGAAGTTTTCAATTTTATTGAAGCTGAATTAAAAGAAGTGTTGCCTAGTTTAAGCACAGCGACTGGTGCAGCAACTTATGGCCGACCAAACCGATACACAGCTTACGCAATTTTGGCTAAAATGTATTTGAATGCCGAGATTTATACTGGTACACCTAAATATAATGAGGCGGTAGCTGCATGTGATGCAATTATTGGTGCTCCATCTGCCCCTTACAGTCTAGAAAGCGATTTCAAAAAAATGTTTTTTATCGATAATGGTCCACAAATTAAAGAGTTTATATTCGCTATTCCTTTCGATCCTGGTTTCAGTAATGGTAATATGATTTACTCACGTTATTCGTTACCACGTTCGTTACAAGCTAAGTTTAGCTTAAAATTTACACCAAGCGCACCTATGAGTACCTTGCCTGAGTTTTATGCAAATTTTAATGATGCGAACGATAAAAGAAATGCGCAGTGGATAAAAGGTCTTCAATTTCTTAACGATGGTCGCCCGGTAACTGTAGCAACAACTAAAAAGGGTTATGACCAATTCTATACTGGTTCTGATGGTTCTACTCCACTAACTTATCAGGTAGACATTACGCCAAACGTTACATTAAGAGATGCTTCCAGACCATTTGATGCAGGTAATGATGAGGTTGCATGGAACATGGGTTATAGAAATAATAAATTCTATTGTGATAGTACTTCATCAAACAGAAATCAAAACAATGATGTGCCTGTATTTAGATATTCGGATATTTTGTTGATGAAAGCAGAAGCTATTTTAAGAGGTGCAACGCCAACTTTAGGTCAAACCGCTTTAAGTTTGGTTAACCAGTTAAGAGCTGTTCGCACAACATCCCCTGCCTGGACGACCATCACTTTAGAAGATTTATATAAAGAACGTTGCCGCGAATTATCGTGGGAATGCTGGCACCGTAACGATATGATTCGTTTTGGGAAATATGAAGGCAGTTGGGGTTTCAAAACCGATGCACAAACTTTCCATAGGTTAATGCCAATACCGGCGTCGGCTCTGGTATTAAATCCAAAATTAAAACAAAACCCGGGTTATAATTAATCCGATTTTAAAAGTAATTTCCTCGATATTTGAGGAAATTACTTTTTTATAATTTTACCTGTTGCTATACATCACATCCTAAATTTTAACTATGATTAAACCAATACTAACCTTTTTTTTATTTACCGCTTCTGTTTATGTTCAAGCTCAGGTATTGTTTAAATCATCTTTGGCAAATGTTGCTGCAAGAAAAACATTAACAAAGGAGCCAGCTGCCTTAAATTTTATTGCCATGGGCGATTGGGGGCGTAACGGTGCCGACCACCAGAAACAGGTGGCCAAGCAAATGGGTATAACTGCAACCGATGTTAAAGCTCAATTCATTATTTCTACCGGTGATAATTTTTACCCGAGTGGTGTGATAAGCGCTCAAGATCCACTTTTCAGAACATCTTTCGAAGATATTTATACCGACTTCTCCCTTCAATGGGATTGGTACGTTACTTTAGGTAACCACGATTACAAATCAAATCCTGATGCGCAGGTAGAATATTCAAAAATTAGCCGTAGATGGAAAATGCCTGCACGTTATTATGCAAAGAAATTTCCAATAAATGGTGATGTAAATAACCAGGTGTTGATTGCTTTTATAGATACCAATCCGCTAATAAAGGAATTTTATAAGAATGCAGAGTATGGACCAAATGTTAAAGGACAAGATACAACAGCGCAAAAACGTTGGTTAGTAAAAACCCTTAGCGATACAGATCCATCAATAAAGTGGAAAATTGTGGTCGGGCATCATCCAATTTACACCGGAGGAAGCAGAACCGATGGCTACGATACGAAAGCAGTTCGTTCATCAATAGAATCTACGTTAAAAAAATATGATGTCGACGTATATTTAACCGGTCATGAACATAGTTTGCAACATATTAAACCAGCTGGTAAAACGCATCATTTTATTTCTGGCGCAGCCTCAGAAAAAACACCCGTAAAATTAATACCCGATGCAGAAATGGTGGCATCTGTTTATGGTTTTATGCTTTTTAGCATTACCAATTCACAAATCAGATTACAAACCATAAATGATGAAGGTGAAATAATTTACAATACTGTTATAACGAAATAATATTTGCGTTAGAATTTCTTTAAATGAATTTAAAACAGTCAGATAAAATCGAATCAGGTAATAAGCCAAAAAGACTAATTTCTTTGGATGCTTTGAGGGGATTTGATATGTTTTGGATTGTTAGCGGTGAAGGTATTTTTCACTGTATAGCAGATGCTATCATGAAAAATAATGGACTTGTTAGGAATTCACACGATTGGACTATAGCTACGAATAATTCATTATCTTTTATTGAGAAATTTTTTATAGGTATAAGTAACCAATTGCATCATTCTGTTTGGAATGGTTTTACCTTTTATGATTTGATTTTTCCGCTCTTTATCTTCATTTCTGGAGTGTCAATGCCCTTTTCATATCATAAATATCTTCAAAATCCTCAGAAGCATAATTCAAAAAAAATATATTTTGCTTTAATAAAGCGAACCTTAATGCTCATCACCCTTGGTGTAATTATAAACGGACTATTTAAATGGAACGGATATGAAAACACACGTTTTGCAAGTGTTTTGGGTAGAATAGGACTTTCAACTTTCTTCGCTGCATTAATTTACTTAAATAATTCGCTGCCTAAGCAAATCTATTGGTTTGTAGGTATTTTATTAGGTTATTATTTAATGATGATATTAGTTCCGGTTCCAGGTTTCGAAAGTGGAATTTTAACGACTGAAGGTAATTTAGCCGCTTATTTTGATAGATTGTTTCTTCCTGGGAAATTGCACAGAGTTGTTTACGATCCTGAAGGTTTGTTAAGCACAATCCCATCTATTTGTTCTGCGTTGCTTGGTGTTTTTACAGGTACTTTTTTAAAAGCAGATTTGACGAACATTAATGCAACTAAAAAAACAATTTATATGGTGCTTGCAAGCATGGTTTGCATGGCTGCAGGTTTGCTTTGGAATTTATTTTTTCCAATTAATAAAATTATGTGGACAAGTTCTTTTGTGCTCTTTGCAGGCGGCTTAAGTTTAATCATTTTTGCAGTTTTTTATTTTATTATAGATGTAAAAAACTACATCAACTGGAGTTTGCCTTTTGTGTGGATTGGTACAAATTCAATATTGATTTATGTATGTGCACATGGGCTTTTTAATTTTGAATCAACCTCAAACTTCCTTTTTGGTGGATTAATAAATTTTCTACCCGAAAATTACCACCAAGCTGCGTTGTGGTTCGGTGTTTTACTTGTTCAGCTTTGTTTGCTAAAGTTTTTATACGATAAAAAGTGGTTTCTAAAAATATGAAATATAAAGTTTTATTCTCAGTTTCTGTTCTTGTATTGTTTTCAATTAAATCTTGGTCGCAAGATTTTTTGAGTGCCTCAAATGCGCTTATAGAAAGGGTTGTGCCAAAGCACCATCAGTATTTTATTACCAAAAGTATAAATTCAGAAAATGATAAAGATGTTTTTGAAATTGAAAGCAGAAATGATAAAATTATTTTAAGCGGAAGTAGTGGTGTAGCAATTGCATCGGCATTTTACCATTATTTAACCGAATATGCACATTGCCAGATAACATGGAATGGAACCAATTTGAAATTGCCGGCGAAACTTCCTCAGCTAGCTAAAAAAATAAGAAAACAAACACCTTACGAATACCGCTATTATTTAAACTACTGCACTTTTAATTACAGCATGAGTTGGTGGGATTGGCCACGATGGGAAAAGGAGATTGATTGGATGGCGCTACATGGTATTAACATGCCATTGGCTATTACCGGAGAGGAGTATACATGGTATTTGTTGTATAAAGAAATGGGTTTTTCTGATGATGAACTAAAAGGCTTCTTTACTGGTCCAGCTTACTTCTCATGGTTTTGGATGGGGAATATTGATGGTTGGGGCGGGCCGCTTCCGGTTAGTTGGATGAAAAGCCATTTTGAACTACAAAAGAAAATATTAAATCGCCAACGTGCTTTGGGTATGAAACCGGTTCTGCCAGCTTTTACGGGTCACGTTCCGGCAGCTTTTAAAAATAAATTTCCTAATGCAAAATTAAAGGCAACCAATTGGACCAATGGATTTGCAGATACATATATTTTAGATGCAGAAGACCCTTTGTTTGCAGAAATTGGTAAGAAATTTTTGCTTAAGCAAACCGAAATGTTGGGTACCGACCACTTGTATTCAGCAGATACATTTAATGAAAATGAACCCCCTTCATCCGAACCAGAATTTTTAAGTAAGTTATCGGCAAAGGTTTACGCAGGCATGTCGGCTGCTGACCCAAAGGCAATTTGGGTAATGCAAGGTTGGCTTTTTTACAGTGATAGAAAATTTTGGAAAGAACCACAAACCGAAGCGCTTTTAAAAGCTGTACCAGATGATAAAATGATTTTACTGGATTTAGCTACCGAAATTGAGCCTGTCTGGAAACGCACCAGTGGTTTTTATGGCAAGCCCTGGATTTGGAATATGCTGCATAATTTTGGTGGAAACACGAATCTTTTTGGTAGGATGGATGTAGTGGCCACAGAGCCGGCCGCGGCGCTAAATAATCCACAAAGTGGAAAAATGAAGGGGATTGGTTTAAGTATGGAAGGTATTGAACAAAACCCAGTACTTTATGAATTGATGATGGCTAATACCTGGCAAACTACAGCCATTGATATTAACACCTGGTTGCCAAAATTTGTTAGAAACAGATATGGTATTGAAAACGCTAATGCGGTAAAGGCATGGGATATTTTAAGAAAAACAGTTTACACTGTACCAAAGGATAAATATATTAGAGATGGTGCTGAATCTATCATTCAGGCTCGCCCTACATTAGATTCGCTAACCAGATGGGCAAAAACCACTTTAAATTATAATGAAAAAGATTTATTACCAGCTTGGGATGAATTCGTAAAAGCATCATCAGCTTGTAAAGCTAGCGATGGTTTTCAATATGATATTGTTGATGTTACCAGACAAGTTCTTGCAAACTATGCATTGCCAGTTCAAAGAAAATTTGTTGAGGCTTATAAAAAAGGTGATACAAAAACTTATCAAACAGAGAAAGCCAAATTTCTGAATTTAATTAATGATATGGATAAGCTTTTAGGTACTCGTAAGGATTTTATGCTTGGTCCATGGGTAAATCAGGCTAGAGCTTGGGGCAATAATGCTGAAGAAAAAGCCACATATGAAATGAACGCTAAAGATTTAATTACATTATGGGGTGACGCAAAAAATCCGCTGAATGAATATGCTTGCAGGCAATGGAGCGGCTTATTGAACGATTTCTATAAACCTCGTTGGGAATTATTTTTTAGCAAAATGGAGCAGGCGATGCAACAGAAAAAGCAGATTAATGTAGAACAGTTTAATGATGAGGTAAGTAAATGGGAATGGAAGTGGGTTAATATGAGGAAAGATTATCCACTAAATGCGGTTGGTAATCCGGTACAAACTGCAATCGATTTGCATACAAAATATCGTAAAATTATAGGCTCCGCTCATCAATAGTCAGGTGGTGCGGCGTAAAGAAAGATGGTCAGTAATTTGGAAAAATAAAAAATCTTAACGCTCAGAAAAATCTGAAAATATCGGAGAAATATGCTGACCCTGCTCTCAAACTCAGGCATTAAAGTTAAATGATCGATAGTTCCGTATTATGAAAAATATTTTTTATCAGTCTACATATCAGAAAATCTTTATTCCAGTCATATTTTTGGTAATGTACGGGGTGAGCATTATGCTTAATCCCGCTGATGCGTACGGCCAGCAGCAGGATTTTGTAAAATATGTTCAGCCGTTTTCTGGCACTTCAGCCAGCACAACACCCGCCAGCCAGCACATTGAAGATAAAACAGAAAGGCTAGCAAATACAATTCCAGCCGTAGCGCCGCCTTTTGCAATGACACAATGGACACCGCAAACCCAACTTTCAGAAACAAAATGCCTTGCGCCATATTACTATAGCAATAAAAAAATATACGGTTTCAGGGCAAGCCACTGGATCAGTGGTTCTTGCACCCAGGATTATGGCAGTTTTACCATAATGCCTATTTCTGGCAAGCTTCACACCAGCACTGCGGTTTACGCTGCTGATTATAGCCATGATCAGGAGGTTGCCACCCCTGCTTATTACAAGTTAAATCTGCCGAATTATAACTTAAAAGTGGAGCTTACCGCGACCTTACGCTGCGGAGTAATGAAAATTACTGCTTTAGCAACCGATAGCGTATATATTTTAATTACACCAAACAGTGACCAGCAGAAAGGTTTTGTCAAAATTGATTCTGAACGAGGCGAAATAACCGGTTTTAATCCCGTTCACCGCATTTATCAGGGCCTTGGTCAGCCTGCAGGTTTTAGCGGCTATTTTTATATTAAAATGAAAGGTCCTTTTACAAAAAGTGGCGTATTCTCCGAAAGTAAAGTTTACACCTCGCAATCCATCAGTAACAAAAAGGACTTGGGTGCTTATATCGGTTTCAAACTGAACAAAGGGGAGACTATATTCATTTATTCTGGCACATCTTTCACCGGCACATCTTCCGCAAAACTCAATCTGGAGAAGGAAATTGGAAACAGCAGCTTTGCAGAGGTTATGGAGCGCACAAAACAGGATTGGCAGCATTCGCTAGGCCAGATTTCGATAGCTGATAAAGAGGATCGTAAAAAGCGGATTTTTTATACTGCACTTTATCATGCCCAGCAGCATCCAAGGCTTTTTAATGACGTAAATGGCGAATACCCTCTATTCTCAGGCAACTCTCAGACTGGTTTAATAGATAAGGGCAATTATTATGACGATTTTTCCATGTGGGACATTTACCGTGCACAGCTTCCGCTGGTTGAGCTGTTGAAACCTGATCTGGTGAATTCATTTGCACGCTCACTTATTTTAAAAGGTAAACAAGGGGGCTGGCTGCCTATTTTTCCATGCTGGAATAGTTACACCGCCGCCATGATTGGCGACCATAGTACCGCTTTTTTGGCCTCTGCATACAATAAAGGCATTAGGGATTATGACATTAGTCAGGCTTACGAACTGATGCGGAAAAATGCCTTTGAAATGCCGGATTCTGCCGATTACCTGAACGGTAAAGGTCGCAGGGGTATTAACAGCTATATAAAATATGGATATATCCCTATGGAGGATAGTATCCCTCATGCCTTTCATAAAAAAGAGCAGGTAAGCAGAACATTAGAGTATGCTTATGATGATTACGCCCTGGCCACCATTGCTAAAGATTTGGGCAAGACAAATGATTACCTGGCGCTTATGAAAAGAGCGGGAAACTATAAAAATGTATTTGATAAATCTGTAGGCATGGTTAGGGGTAGATTTGCGGATGGCAGGTGGTACAATCCATTCGTAGCCGATCGCCGGGAGCCGTATATCACCGAAGGTACACCCAGACAATATACTTTTTATGTACCACACGACCTGCCAGGCCTCATCAAACTTGCCGGAGGCACCAAAAAATTCGAAAATGAACTGGATTCAATTTTCCAGAAGAAGGAATACTGGCATGGAAATGAACCCGGACACCAGATACCTTTTTTATACAACTATACTGCATCACCCTGGAAAACACAAAAGCAGGTGAACAGAATTTTAAATGAGGAGTACAGCGACGGCCCCGGGGGCTTAAGTGGGAATGATGATGCAGGACAAATGTCGGCTTGGTACGTTTTTGCATCACTCGGATTTTATCCTGTTGATCCCGTATCCGGACAATACCAGCTCACCTTGCCACAATTTGAAAATGTGAGGCTCTTCCTAAGAAATGGTTCTGTACTTAACATCAGCGTAAATAGGAAAAATAAAGCCGCCGTAAATATATCCGGAATTACCTTTAACGGGAAAAAATTAAAAGGCCTTGAAATTGCACATAAAGATTTCCAAAAAGGAGGGAATCTAACTTTTTATGCTCAATAAAAACAAATGATGGCGAAGTTTACTAAAATTTTATTAAATAACATTCTTAAAAACCATCATACACAAATAATATGAAACATAAGGGGCTTACTTTTTTGATAATATTTTTTTTATGTTCCGCAGGCGGATTTGCGCAGAACGGGTTAAAATTATGGTATGATAAGCCTGCACAGGATTGGACTCAGGCCATCCCAATTGGGAATGGTAAGATTGGGGCAATGGTGTTCGGTGGCATTGAGAATGAACTTTTTCAGCTCAATGAGAGTTCCCTGTACAGTGGGGGACCCGTAAAGAAAATCATCAATCCCGGCGCTAAAGCCTATCTGCCTGAAATCAGGAAGGCACTTCTGCAGGAAGAGGATTTTAGTAAAGCCAATCTGATCGCAAAGAAGATGCAGGGATTTTATACCGAATCCTATATGCCATTGGGAAACCTTTTGCTAAAGCAATCCAATATCAACAAAATCGTAACCAATTACACAAGGGAACTGAATATCTCAACAGCAGTGGCTAAAACGAGCTTTACTGCCGGAGGCATAACTTTTACCAGAGAATCCTTTACTTCGCTGACAAAAAATGTTTTAATTATCCGCCTCACTTCGTCAAAGGCTGGGGCCTTGCATTTCGACCTGTCTGCAAATAGTTTACTAAAAAATAGTATGCGGGCAGAGGGAAAAAGTCTTATAATAAATGGTAAAGCACCGGCTCATGTTGATCCCAGCTATTACAACAAGCCAGGAAGAAAGCCCATTATCCAAGACGACACAACAGGCTGTAACGGCATGCGATTCCAATATAGAGTAACCCCGATTGCAAAAGACGGTATTCTGAAGCTCAGTGATTCAGGTATCCATGTGTCAGGTTCAACAGAAGTAATGCTTCTGGTGGCGGCGGCCACCAGTTTCAACGGATTCGATAAATGCCCGGATGCTGAAGGTAAAGATGAAAATGCAATCGCTTCAGCACTAATATCCGGTTGCATTAACAAGCCTTTCGATTACCTTAGAAATGAGCATGTTAAAGCCTATCAAAAACTCTTCAACAGGGTTGAGCTCAAGTTAAATCCTAAGGTTGTGCACCTGAACGCCAAGCTCCCCTCAGATATACGGTTAAAAGCCTATACAGCAGGTGCAAAGGATACAGAACTGGAAGCCTTATACTTTCAGTTCGGGAGATATCTACTGATATCCTCCTCGAAACCCGGTAGTCCTCCAGCAAATCTGCAGGGAATCTGGAATAAGGAATTACGTGCCCCCTGGAGCTCCAACTACACGATAAACATTAATACACAAATGAATTACTGGCCTTCGGAAGTTACTAATTTATCAGAACTTACCGAGCCCCTGTTTGATTTCATCCAGGATTTATCGGTAACTGGAAAACGAATAGCTGGGGAGTTCTATGGCGCCCGGGGATGGGTTGCCCACCACAACTCGGAAATCTGGGCAACTGCAAATCCCGTTGGGGACCTTGGTGATGGCGACCCAGTCTGGGCAAATTGGTACATGGGAGGCAATTGGCTAACCAGACATCTGTGGGAACATTATCTTTTTACGGGAGATAAAAAATTTTTAAAAGAAAAAGCTTATCCGCTTATGAAAGGTGCGGCAACGTTTTCACTAGACTGGCTGGTGGAAAATAAGGATGGCTTACTGATTACTGCGCCATCAACCTCTCCTGAAAACGAATTTTTTGACGCCAACGGTGTTAAGCAGGGACTTTCGATGGGCACCACAATGGATATGTCGATAATCCGTGATTTGTTCTCTAACACAATAGCAGCTGCTGATGCGCTGGGCATTGATTCCAAATTCCGTGATACCCTTGTTGCCAAACGTCAGAAACTCATTCCCTTAAAAGTTGGCCAGAATGGCGGTATTCAGGAATGGTTTAAGGATTTCAGAGAAACAGATCCCCTGCACAGGCATGCTTCACATCTTTACGGGCTTTATCCTGGATATGAAATTTCGGAAAAAACACCAGTCTTTTATGCGGCTGCGAAAAAATCACTTGAACTTAGAACAGACTTAGGTACTGGCTGGAGTAAAGGCTGGAAAATTAACTGGTGGGCAAGGTTGAAAGATGGAGACCATGCATATAAACTTATAAGGGGACTGCTCAATTATGTAGATGTGACCGATGGAAACGGTCGGCAGGGTGGTACCTACCCCAATTTTTTTGACGCCCATCCTCCTTTTCAGATAGATGGTAATTTTGCCGGGACTGCTGGCATTGCAGAAATGCTACTGCAGAGCCATCTGGGATATATTCATTTACTTCCCGCCATACCTAAGGATTGGAAAGATGGCAGCGTTAAGGGATTAAGGGCAAGGGGAGGATTTGAAGTGGCAGTATCTTGGGATAACGGAAAAATAAGCAGCGCAAAAATTACTTCGCTTTTGGGAAATGAGTGCGAAATTCATGCCTCAGTTCCTTTCTCTATATCAGGAGTAAAGGTTAAACTGGAAAGAACAGCAGACGGATACCGAATGAAATTTAAAACCGCCAAAAATACAATTTACACCTTACATAAAATTTAGACCAGTTGAACAGGCGATATTTCTTTTGTGAGGTTGATTTGTGCAATAGCAATCGAATATCCTTTGGAGATTTCATTAAGATAACTTCATTGTTAAGACTTCTTTCAGTTCTTAATGGCCATTTACCATGAACCTAATTATTTTCCACCAAATCAATTAATCGCCCATCTTGAAGCCTGAATGAATAGCTTAATTTCAGGTTTTGTACAATAAGATTTAAACTTACCTGCTGAATTTTTGATTTTGTTCACTGGTTAAATCGTATAAATAGGAATATTGGTCGAAAGGGTCCATGGGCAATTTCATGAAATTAACCATCAGCTGGGAACACCAATCTAATAAAACCATTGGCGCCAAACCGATTTCCGCTTTACACAGTTGAAAGCCCTTATACGCCTGTTCGATGATATTTAAAAGTAAGTCTGTTTTAGATTTTTGTTTCGAACATATTCTTTACATTGCGCACTAGATAAAAAGTGCAGAAATAAATAACTTTGGAAACTAGAAAATCGATTTAGTGAAAGTTTTATAAATTCGCAATGGTATTGATCATAATCAACATTTTATTTTGCATTTCCTTCATTGGTTTTGCTTACGTTAACCTTAATGATAAAGACTCTTGGCTTTGGGTGCCAATTTATATGGCTGCTGCAATTTGCTGCGGACTTGCTGCTGCCGGTTTTTTTTACCCTTACGTTTACCTGGCCTTAATTGCTTTCTACCTAATTTATGCGATAAAAATTTTTTTCGCAAAAGATGGTGTTCGCGATTGGATTACAAAGTACAATAAACCAAGTTTGGTAGAAAGTATGCAGGCTACAAAACCTTACATAGAGCAAACCAGAGAGTTTTTTGGATTGCTTATTATTGCAGGTGCCTTGCTTATGAATTATCTGGTTTCGGCAGGGGCTTTTGCATAAAATAAAAACGTGTTGTTATGGCGATTAGTGATGATTTTGGAAATATAAGCGAACTGCTTTTAAATATCATAAAAGATAACATCGATGAAACTGCGTTTAAATGGATTATAAAGGCAGGTTCAGCAGATGAAATTGGTAACCTCGGACAAGCATTTGTAATGCTTCCCCGTAAGACAGGGAAATCTCTTTTGCATCTTTCAGAATTGCAGAAAAAAGCAATTGAGCAAGCGGACATAATTTACATTACCGACTGGAGTATCGACCGTTTGGCAAGAGTTTGGTTACTTAGTGTTCAAAGCTTTGCTGATGCTCAAAAGTCTCATCCTGTTATTGAGCAATTATTTTTATCAGCCGAAATGAATGAAGCTGTAGCTTTGTATTCGGCTTTGCCATTTTTAGCTGAACCCGAAAGTTGGGTAAAAAGATGTTCAGAAGGCATAAGAAGTAACATTGGCTCAGTGTTGGAGGCTATCATGGAAAACAATCCTTACCCTTCAAAATACCTTAATGAAGCAGCCTGGAATCAATTGGTTTTGAAAGCTTTTTTTACTGAAAAAGATATTAATAAAATTTACGGGTTAGATGAACGTGTGAACGAACAATTAGCTTTAACATTAAGCGATTATGCCCGCGAACGTTACGCAGCAGGGCGACAAATAAACCCCCAATTATGGCGTTTGGCCGGCCCGTTTTTAAACGAAGAAATTTTTGAAGCAATTAAAATCGGCTTAAACAATCAAGATGAAATAGAGCATAAAGCGATAGCGCTTGCCATTTTTGCTTCTGATTACGAACCCGCAAAAGTATATATTAATCAATTTCCCGAACTCTGCCAGGTTAATAAATAGACCAAAGAATTCGATAACAATTAAATTTAAGAAAATGTGTTGCAGCAATTCAATAGAAAGAGATAGGGCGACGATGGGTGAACCTGAAGCTTTTGATATAAGTGCCATTAAGGGAATGAAGTTTTTTGACCCGCATGTGCACATGACTTCCCGCACAACAGACGATTATCAGGCGATGGCTGATGCCGGTGTTGTGGCATTGATCGAGCCTGCATTCTGGCTCGGGCAACCCCGTACTGGTTTAGATAGTTTTAGAGATTATTACAGCAGTTTAATTGGTTGGGAAAGATTCCGCTCCTCACAGTTTGGAATTAAACATTATTGTACGATTGGTTTAAATTCACGAGAGGCAAATAATGAAGCGCTTGCAGAGCAGGTTATGGGAATCTTACCTTTGTTTATTTATAAAGAAGGTGTTGTTGGTATTGGGGAAATTGGTTTTGATGATCAAACAGCTGCTGAAGAGAAATATTATCGTTTACAACTGGAACTTGCCAAAAGCGCCGGCTTACCCGTTCAGATTCATACGCCCCACCGCGATAAGAAAAAGGGAACACAACGCAGTATGGACATAGCCCTGGAACATGGTTTAGATCCTTACCAAATCATCATCGACCATAATAATGAAGAAACAGTAAAAGAAGTTTTGGACAGAGGCTTTTTCGCTGCTTTCACGATATACCCTTTTACCAAAATGGGTAATGAACGCATGGTTGAAATTATAAAACAATATGGTTCTGAACGTATAATGGTAAACTCAGCAGCAGATTGGGGCATCAGCGACCCATTGGCCGTGCCTAAAACGGCTGCTTTAATGAAACTGAAAGGTATTGGTGATGCTGATATCGAACTGGTTACTTATCGCAATGCGATTAAGGCCTTTGCACAAAGCGGACAAATAAATGAAGCTGATTTTACTGCTCCTAAAAACATCGATCAAAGCGAAAAATTTGAAGGCAATACAATATTACGCGGCGGACAGCAACCAAGAACCGATAAATCTTCGATCATTATTAGCTAAATAGAATTGGGAAAATTATTCGCTTATCTGCGCATCATGCGCCCGGCAAACATTGTAACTTCTGTTGCTGATATTCTTGCAGGTATTGCCATTTCAGGTGTGTTAATCAACAACGGTACAATACCCTGGCTTGCCATCATTTGTCTGTGCCTTTCTACCGCTTGTTTGTATGCTGGTGGGATTGTTTTTAATGATGTTTTCGATGCTGAACTTGATAAAATCGAAAGACCGGAACGTGCTATTCCAAGTGGAATAATCAGTTTAACAAATGCAACTATTTTAGGTGCAGCTTTAATGATTTCAGGAATCGCCCTCGCTTCGTTAACGAGCTTGACTTCTGGTTTATTTGCATTAGCCGTTAGTTTTTTTGCATTACTATATAATAAAATAGGAAAGCAATATCCATTGTTCGGTCCACTTAATATGGGCATTTGCCGTGGTTTAAATTTATTGCTGGGTTTAAGCATTGTGCCCGTAATGCTGCATCAACATTATTTTTTGGCAGTAATTCCGGTAATTTATATTTTCTCCATCACGATGACAAGTCGGGGAGAAGTGCACGGCGGGAACATTAAAAATCTTTACGTCGCTGCTATTTTATATGCAATTGTAATTGGTGCCATTGCCTGTTTTGCATTCCTAAACGACCGTTTATTATGGTCTTTGCTTTTTCTTTTACCTTTCGCCTGGATGATTTTCAAACCCTTATCCACAGCAATTAAAAATCCGATTGGTAAAAACATTGGTGGCGCCGTAAAAGCTGGCGTTATCTCTTTAATTTTAATGGATGCAGCCTGGGCTGTTACTTTCGATGCATTGATTCTAGCCTTTATCATTGCAGCATTATTACCTTTATCAATGTGGCTTTCCAAATTATTCGCAGTCACCTGATTTTATAATTTTATCAAAAAGATTATCCAAACTTTTATGGAACATTTACAACAGTCCTTTACCGTTCAATATAATTTTAACGTATTCTTTACATCAGCACTATTTTCAATTGAAAACGAGTTGTTTAATGATTTCCTGAAAGGATTAAATCCGGCAAAGGCTTTGAAAAAGATTTTCTTTGTGATAGATGAAGGTGTTGCAGATGCGCACCCGAACTTAAGTCAAGACATTAAAAATTACTTCAGCAAATACAACCAAACGCAATTGGTTCAGGATATTTTAATTATCCCGGGAGGTGAAATTGTAAAGAATGATACCCAATATTTTGATAGGGTTTTGGAAGCGGTAAATACATATGGCATCGACCGCCATTCTTTCATTGCAGCCATCGGCGGCGGTGCCTTGCTCGACATGGTAGGTTATGCGGCCAACATCTCACATCGCGGCATTAAACATATCCGCATACCTACAACCACATTATCTCAGAATGATTCTGGTGTAGGTGTTAAAAATGGCATCAACTATTTTAATAAAAAAAACTTCCTGGGCACTTTTTCACCTCCAGTTGCTGTTTTTAATGATGATTTGTTTTTAAAAACTTTATCCGACCGCGATTGGCGTTCTGGTATTGCAGAAGCCATAAAAGTATCCTTGATAAAAGATCGGGAATTTTTCGAATGGCTTGAAGCAAACGCCGAAGCCATGGCAAACCGGAATTTGGAGGTGATGAACTACCAGATTTGGAAATGTGCAAAGTTGCACATGGAACACATCAGAAGCGCTGACCCTTTCGAAAGTGGCTCAGCCCGTCCATTAGATTTTGGTCATTGGAGTGCACATAAACTCGAATATTTAACCGATTTTGAAATCAGACATGGGGAAGCGGTTGCAATGGGGATTGCTTTAGATACGGTTTATGCTCAACTTTCCGGAAGAATCAGCGCTGAAGATTCACAAAGGGTATTAAAATTAATTGAGGCATTTGGTTTCGACTTGATGCACCCATTATTAAAGGTAACTGCCGGCAACAGCCCTATTTTACAGGGTTTAGAAGAATTCAGAGAGCATCTTGGCGGTGAATTAACCATTACGCTGTTAACAGGAATCGGCAGTGGCGAAGAGGTTCACGAAATGGATACAGCATTGTTGAAACAAGCTGCTGAAATATTAAGTCATCATGCCAATCTTGAGTCTACCATTTAACCGCTATGGAAATTAATTCAGCACATCTAACCTTCTGTACAAACATTTATGCCGGCGAGGGCTGGCTGGCACATTTTGCAGTCTTGAAGGATAGTTTTCCGGTTTTAAAGGCACAGCTATCACCCGAAAAATCCATGGGTATAGGCCTTCGTCTATCTAATTTGGCAAGTATTGAATTGTTGGAAAACAATCATCTAGAAGATTTTAAAAAATGGCTTAGCGAAGTTGATGGCTATGTTTTTACAATGAATGGTTTCCCTTACGGCGGCTTTCACCATACAAGGGTTAAAGACCAGGTTCATGCACCAGATTGGACTACACAGGAGCGTGTGGATTATACAATCCGCCTTTTTAAAATTCTTACCGAACTGCTTCCGGAAGGAATGGATGGAGGTATTTCTACATCTCCCTTAAGTTATAAGCCCTGGTTTTCTAACACTAATGATCGTGAAACTGCAACAGCAACTGCAACCAACAATATCTTAAAAGTTGCCGAAGCACTTCAGGAGATAAAGAATAGAACTGGTAAAACCCTTCACCTTGATATAGAGCCAGAACCAGATGGTTTTTTAGAATCGGGTCCGGAATTTATCCACTGGTATGAGCAGGTTTTCCTTAAAACAGGGAAATTAGACGAAGCAATTCTAAAACAACACATCTGTTTATGTTACGATGTTTGCCATTTCGCCATCGGTTATGAACCGCATACAGCAATCATTGATGAGTTAAAAAACAAAGGTATTTCAATAGGAAAAATTCAAATCAGTGCGGCTTTAAAGGCTAAATTACCTGGGGAAGTTTCAGAAAGAACGGCAGTGATTAGCGAGCTTGCCCGCTTTGATGAGCCAACTTATTTACATCAGGTAATTGCAAAACAAAATAACGGAAGTTTAGTTCGCTATCCTGACCTTTCAAACGCTTTGGCTGATAGGGATAATGCTAATTCTACAGAATGGCGTGCACACTTTCACGTTCCCATTTTTGTTGAAGATATGGGCTTAGTACAATCTACTCAATCTGATATTAAGGCTGTTTTAGATCATCAAAAAAAACATCGCTTTACAAATCACCTTGAAGTTGAAACTTATACGTGGGAGGTGCTGCCTACAGCATTAAAGGCGCCTTTAAACGACTCGATTGTCCGCGAATTACAATGGGTTAAAAACATTTTAGAATTTTAAATCATGCATAAAACAGTTGTTATCGATATCGTTGGCTTATCTACATCAGTTATTGGTGAGCATACGCCCTTCCTTAAAAAATACATTGCTGAAAAACACCTTACTAGTATTGAGCCCTTATTGCCTGCGGTAACTACAAGTGTTCAATCAAGTTATCTAACTGGAAAATATCCATCTGAAAATGGCATTGTGGGTAATGGATGGTATGATAATATAGATAGCGAAATTAAATTCTGGAAGCAATCGAATAAACTTGTTGATGCAGAAAAAATTTGGGATAAGGCCAAAAAGGAAGATCCTTCATTTACCTGTTCAAACATGTTCTGGTGGTACAACATGTATTCAAATGCAGATTATTCGGTAACACCACGTCCGAATTACTTAGCTGACGGACGTAAACTACCCGATTGCTATTCAGAGCCAGCCGAACTTCGCGATCATTTACAGGAAAAGTTTGGGCAGTTTCCACTGTTTCAGTTTTGGGGGCCTGGAGCAAATATCAAATCATCCAGATGGATTGCTGATGCTGCTATGGAAACAGAGCGGTTGCATAATCCAACACTAACATTAATTTATCTCCCTCATTTAGATTATTGTTTGCAAAAATTTGGTCCTGATTTCGAAAAGATAAATAAAGACTTAAAGGAAATTGACGAAATAGTGGAAGAGCTTGTTAAGTTTTACGAAAAGAAAAATGCTAAAATTATCTTGCTTTCCGAGTATGGTATCGAGCCCGTAAATACGCCTGTTCACTTGAATAGAATCTTCAGGGAAAATGGCTTAATCGGGATTAGGGAAGAACGGGGTCTGGAATTGCTTGATGCAGGCGCTTCAAAGGCATTTGTAGTAGCTGATCATCAGATTGCTCATGTTTACATTAACGATAAAAGCGTTACTGATAAAGTTAAAAAATTACTCCAAAATGCTGCTGGCGTGGATTTGGTTCTGGATAAGAAACAACAGGAAAACTACAGTATTAACCATGAAAGGTCTGGAGATTTTGTAGTCACAGCTAAAGAAAACAGCTGGTTCACCTATTATTTCTGGTTAGATGATGCAAAGGCACCAGATTATGCAAGGTGTGTTGATATCCATAAAAAACCAGGTTATGATCCTGTTGAGATGTTTATGTCATCAAAACTTCGTGCAGGATATAAATTACTTAGGAAAAAATCTGGCTTTCGTTATGTAATGGATGTTATTCCGCTCGATGCAACGCTGGTCAAAGGGTCGCACGGAAGAATTGGAGTGCCTGAGGCTTTTAAACCAGTGCTAATAACGGATTCTAAAATCGCCAACAAACTTCAGGCTCCTGATATCTATGATGTAATTTGGGATACGTTAAATCAATAATCCACTTTAGAAAATGGATGTGATGGGTATTCCATAAGATCTGCATCCTGGAAGAACTAATCTGGTTGATCACTTTGCCCTGGATCTATAACTTAAGTAGTGATGTGTGATAACAGGTTGTGATTGGTTCAGACTGACGCTGTCGTATATCCAATTGTTACGGCATAAAATCGAAAGCTTCAAGCAATTGTCAAAAATGGTATCTTTAATATTGCTGACAGAATTCGATGCAGGTAAATTTTAACTGATTGGATTTATCCAGCGACGTAATAGCGGAAAAAATATTTGGCAACCATAAAATCTCTGCGCACAACTGCGCAAAAAAAAAATAATGCAAAAATATCGATATTGCTGTAAGGTTATTCAAATTCTTCGACTAACTACAGATAATATGCTATTTTGAACAAAACGGAAACAAGTACCCAGCTATTGACGCCTAAGCTCTGGGTGAAAAACTATTCAGATTATTTATTTGGTTATGCCATATCAAGAATAAATGACCCTCAATTGGCCATGGACTTAGTGCAGGATACCTTTTTGGCCGCATTGCAGAAGGTAGAAGGATTTGAGGGGAAAAGCACCGAAAAGACATGGCTTACCGCTATCCTGAAATACAAGATCATTGATGTGTATCGTAAAAAATCATTTGGATTAAAGAATATAGAGCTGCATAGCGAGACCAAAGAGGATGACTTCTTTAATGGTGATGATGGACACTGGAATAGTGCCTTTCGTCCAACTGATTTTATGGATACTAAGGATCCATTAGAGGGAAAGGAATTTGACCACATCATGAACCAATGCTTGAAAAAATTGCCAAAGCTTTGGTTTGCTGTTTTTACCTTAAAACATGTAGAAGAGGAATTGACAGAGAAAATTTGTAACGGACTTGGCATCACTTCAGCTAACTTTTGGGTAGTAATGCACCGAGCCAAACTGAATCTGAGAAGTTGCCTCGAAAAAAACTGGCTGTAAATAACCATAGAGATGAACAAACTTAAAGCTATAGCCTATAACTGCAAACAGGCAACATTTTTGATTGAGAAGAAACAGCTCGCTACACTGACGGTGCGGGAGAAGCTGGAACTTAAAATACATCTTACCGGATGTGCTGTATGTAAATTGTATGAACAACAAAGTATCTTTATTACCAGATTAACAAAGCATATCTTTAATAATAAGGCAAATAGATCTTATAAATTGACTGATGATTTTAAGGAAACTTTGCAAAAGAACATCGAAAAGGAGCTCGATAAAAAATAATTTAAAAAATATTTCAGTTTCGTTGTAAGGTATCGCTAATATGGCCTACCAAAGGAGAAAACGTAAATAGTTTAATCCTACATCAAAATGAAAAAGTCCATTTTAATCCTGATGATACTTTCAGTAGCATTCAGCGGTGCAACGCTTGCACAAACCACCTCCGAGCGAAAAAAGGAATTTAATATAGACAAAGTTAGCTTAGCAATTGAAGGCTATGATCCCGTAGCCTACTTTAGTATAGGTAAAGCTGTAGAAGGTAAAAAAGAGATATCGGTAACCAATAACGGTATTGCCTATAGATTCTCAACTAACCAGAACAAGGAACTTTTCAAGGCCAATCCTTCCAAATACGAACCCCAGTATGGCGGATGGTGTGCTTATGCCATGGGCGAAACTGGTGAAAAGGTTGAAGTTGATCCAGAGACTTTTAAGATACTGGATGGCAAACTTTATCTCTTCTACAACAAGTTCTTCAACAATACCAAAAAATCTTGGAATAAGGACGAAAAGAACCTGAAAGCTAAAGCTGATGCCAGCTGGGCAAAATTTCTTAAATAAATCAACCAACCAACCCATACCTAAAATTTTTTATAATGAAACGTACATTCATCGTAGCCACTTTATTTCTGTTTATCCTGTTCGATGCCAATGCACAGAAATCTGAAATTTTTGCACCAGCAGGCAAGGCCATAAAAGGATATGATCCTGTTGCCTTTTTCACACAATCCAAAGCAGTTAAGGGAGCCGATTCGCTTTCTTACCAGTGGAAGGAAGCGACATGGCATTTCAACAATACCCAAAACCTGAATATGTTCAAGGCAAACCCAGAAAAATATGCCCCGCAGTATGGTGGCTATTGTGCCTACGGCTGTTCAAAAGATTACAAGGCACCAACACAGACCGATACATGGACAATTGTAGATAATAAGCTTTATTTCAACTACAATGACAAGGTAAAGGAAATATGGATCAAAGATCAGAAAGAGCGAATTAAATCAGCCGACGAGAAATGGCCAAACATCAAAAACAAAGGGTAATGAAAGCGTTAATTAGTGCGTTTTTTATATTAACAGGCACGGTGCTTCATGCGCAGGAGACAACAAAAATTGCGGTAACTACAGGCTTTGGAATCATTAGCTTTCCACCAGGGCTCTCCTCGGTGCTGAAATCCTCTGTCACCTTTAATTCAGGCCTTGAACTAAAGCTTAAAAAAAATTGGTTTATACAGGGTGATGTTAGCCTAAATTCCATTGGCTACGACCAGACCATTCGCGAGAATGCTTCTGTTTTCCTTTTTAAAAATGCCAATAGCTCTCTGTTTCAAATTAGTTTAAGCGGCGGTTACTTATTCAGGTTTTTACCATCAAAATTCGGTTTGGCGGTATATGGCGGACCAGGGTTTCAGCGTTTTGGGGAGCCCAGGGTCGCTAATGATAATTTAGCTCAGGTAACCACGCAAAATAATGTGTTCAGCACTAGTATTTATGGAAAAGTAGGAAGCCGCTTATCGTATAAAACAAACTCTTCCTTCCTTCAGACTATCTATGTGGAGGCAACCTATTTTACTTCGTCCATCCAAGTTCAGCAATACCGTTTGCAGGGTTTTACCTATTGTATTGGTACCAAGTTTAGTTTAAACTAGCTCGTTATGAAAGTAAAGAATATTATCATTTGGATCATTCGCCTAGTGGCGGTTGTGATTCTTTTACAAACCCTTTATTTTAAGTTTACAGCGGCGCCGGAATCAGTATTCATCTTTACCAAATTAGGTATTGAGCCTTGGGGAAGGATCGGAACAGGGATAATTGAGCTAATCGCATCAATACTAATTCTTTTTCCAAAAACGACCATCTACGGAGCGTTGTTGGCAATGGGTACAATGGCTGGTGCTATCTTTTCACATCTTACCATCTTAGGCATTGTTGTGGCAGATGACGGAGGGGAACTATTTGTTCTAGCCTTCATAGTATTTATCTCCAGCTCATTTTTGGTATACCTCAATGGGAATCAGCTAATTAAATTATTTGCAAGATCATGAAACTAAAACAACCATTGGAGAATTTGCTTTACCAGTTTGGCAATGTTTTAAGTGAGTTGAATAACCATCAGTTTACCAGCTCTATAACAGTCCTTTCTGGCTCTACCATCGGTCAACATACCCGTCATATCCTCGAGTTTTTTATTGAGCTGAATAATGGCTATGATTCAGGTGTTGTGCATTATGATCAGCGCAAGCGAAATCATGCCATTGAATCAAACAATGCTTTTGCCCTTGAGCAATTACAGAATATCATTTCAACTCTTGAGAAACCAAACAAAGTTTTGATCTTAAAAGCCGATTATGATAGTTCAGATGATCGGAGAGTAGATGCCACAGATTTGGAGATTACGACCAATTACTTTCGTGAATTGGCTTACAACCTGGAACATACGGTGCACCACATGGCACTGGTTAGAATTGGGATAAATGAAGTTTCAAGCCTTGAGCTTCCTACACAGTTCGGTGTAGCCGGTTCTACCTTAAAATTTAGGGAAGCATGTGTACGGTAACCTATGTTCCAATAGCAGATGGGTTTATTCTCACTTCTAATCGAGACGAAAAGAAAACCAGGTCTATTGCAATCAGGCCTACTCTTTGCAACAGTAAAAATTTCAAAATTGTGTATCCAAAAGATCCCGATGGAAAAGGTTCATGGATTGCTTTCAATACAACTGGAATTGCAATAGTTTTGTTAAACGGAGCATTCGTTAAACATGAAAGCAAACCATTCTATCATAAAAGTAGAGGACTGGTACTAATGGAAATAATCAGCGCAAACAACCCAAAAGCTGAACTCTCCAATTTAGTTCTTGAAGGTATTGAGCCTTTTACATTAATTGTCTGTGAGAAACATTTCCTAACCGAATTTCGATGGGATGGCGTGTTGGCACATACAATAAACCTTGATCCGAAAATGGCCAATATCTGGTCTTCAGCTACACTTTATGATAAGTTTGCGGGATTGAAAAGAGCAAAGTGGTTTGAGAATTGGCAGCTACAAACATTAGCTCCAAAAGAAATTGATATTATGAATTTTCATCATTTTACAGGAGAGTCATGTTTTGAAGGATTGGTTATCAATCGGGAAAAGGTAAAAACTGTTAGTATAACCTGCGTAGCAGTGAGAAGGAAAAAAATCTCGATGACATATAAAGATTTACAAAATGAAACGATTGATGTTGTTACGGAAAGTTTATGTTAAACTCACCAATTGGGAGTATTGGCCAATGGAGGCCATCTATCTTCCAATTTTTGGTTATTGGATTTACCTAGGTGTTAAAGCTAGATCACTGTTTTTTTTTAGCGCAGCCAACCCATTAATAGAAAATGCAGGGTTTGCTATGGAACGTAAAAGTTTGATCTATCAGTCCATGCCCAAAAGCAGCTATCCAAATACCATACTTGCCAGACTTGGTGCTAGTGAGGGCGAATTGTTGGCGCTCATGAAAAGTGCCAATCTTCAGTTTCCCATCATTGCAAAGCCCGATGTTGGACAAAGGGGAATTCAGGTAAAACTGATCCATAACCAAAAAGAACTGAGTAGTTATGCGGATCAGATTTTTACCGCTTTTTTGTTGCAGGAATACATTAGCTACCCTAATGAAGTTGGAATTTTCTATTATCGGATTCCAGGAGAAAAAAGGGGGAAGATTTCTGGTATTGTTGGAAAGGAATTTATGGAAGTTACCGGTGATGGCATTTCTACTTTACGACAACTGATCATTAAAAATACCCGCTACCTGTTTCAACTTAACACATTAGAAAAATTGATGGGAAAGGCGCTAGAACAAATACTTGAAATTGGAGAGCGAAAAGTTTTTGAACCCTATGGAAATCACTGTAGGGGAGCCTTGTTTTTAGATCTTGGCGAGCTAATTACTGATGGGCTGACCCAGATGATTGATAATCTTTGTGTGCAGATTCCAGAATTTTATTTTGGCCGGCTAGATATCAAATACAATACTTGGGACGAGTTATGCGAGGGTAAAAACTATGTCGTTATCGAACTTAATGGTGCAGGTAGTGAGCCTACGCATATTTATGATCCTAAACATTCGATTTGGTTTGCCTGGAAGGAATTAATTAGACACTGGAACATTCTTTACCGCATTAGCATGGCGAACCGGAAAAATAATGGGCTGCAACTGATGGGTTTTAGGGAAGGGATGACCTTGATCAGGAATAATAGTGATTATGTTAAATTAATTGCCCAATGATGAAATATCTTAAAATATTTACAGCTGGTTTTTTAATTAGTCTCCTCGGCTCTATCCCAATTGGTACACTTAATGTAAGCATTGTTGGCTTGATTTTAAAGAGCCAATTTGGTGATGCAATTGCTTTTGGAATGGGCGCTATTATCGTGGAGATGCTGTTGGTATGGATTGGTATTACCATCTTGGGTAAGCTTGAGAAATTAAAAGCAATCTTAATTATCCTAAATATTTTAATGTGCACTGTGCTATTTACCCTGGCAACTCTCAGCTTTATCTCGGCCTTTAAAATGAAAGAATTAAAAGATGTTATTCCTTTCAGTAGCAATTATCCATTTTGGGCTGGGATGCTCCTGAGCTTTCTCAACCCATTACACCTTCCATTTTGGATGGGTTGGACCTCAGTGTTAAGGGATAAAAAGCTTCTTATAGAAACTAGCCTTGGATACAAAATTTACGTTCTTTCCACTGGTTTAGGAACAAGTATTTCCTTTGTGTTTTATGGGCTAACAGGTAATCTATTTATCGATTTTTTTAAAAAAAATCAGTACATAGTCAATTGGGTTATTGGATTTACGTTATTGTTTACAGCCTTAATTCAATCTTATAAACTATTGAAGCCGCTTCTTTTGCTGCGAAAATCGGCCCCACCTAACTTAACCTAAGCGAAATGAAAAAATCAATCTTTTTAATAGCGCTGCTTTTGCTAATTTTTAGTCGCAAAAAGGAAAATACGCAGACACAAGTTATTAATGAAAAAGTAGGTCTTTTGGCAGTTTCCAAAACTGCAGGTAATTTTAGTAATGGACCCTATGGTTCTGTTTCGGGGGTCGGCAAAGGTATATATGGTTGCAGATGTTTTACATCTGGCCTTCGAAGATCTTTCTAGTAGCAATGCCCCGGATCTTAAGGTATAACTAAGTATGGAGATTAGCCCGGGGAACTTTATTAACCTTGAAGATTTGAAATCGGTAAGCGGAAACCAGCTGTATGCGCTATCTGCAGGTACCGTTACTAAAGATTATAAATATGCACTTGTTCATTGTCAGGGATGCAGCCCCCTATTTGGCTATCTAGAGTTAAAATTTTAGCATTGGTTTTAATGGTCTATGTGATGTTTACCATAGGCCATTCTCCAATTTAAATCAAGCGATTACTCGAATTTTAAAATTAAGATTTCAACCTTTTTGTGGACTTTATATAGATTTGCCACCAAATGAAAAGATAGACACGAAGGGCTTACAATTTATATTTTAAAACTGTTGGACCTTTTCGCAAGCATATCTGATTTCCTAACGACCATTTGAACTTTTTTCAAAGAATATTGCGAAACCAGGTCAGAGGCTATTTTGTAAAAATAATTTATTTGACCCCACTTCGCCAAATTTGTAGTTGTAGTGTAATCAATCATTTATTGTAAATATAATTCCGGCGAAATTGGGTCAGTAAGCGGTGGTTTATCCAATATGCAAAATTTAAAGAAAATGATTTTTTTAACATGATTAGAAACTTTGGAAATATATTAATAAAATTTAACTATAATTTTAGTTAAAAAAGCCTTTTATTCGCGAATTAATTGTGTAGCTTAGTCATTCAGGTAGATAACACTCAAATGAACAACACCTTACAATACCATTTCAAATCTGAAGGCATGAAAATATTCGTGAAGGCAATAGGGGTCACCAGTCTGCTAATCACAGCATTTTGCATATGCGCCCTAAGCGCCTCCGCCCAGCAAAGCGTGAACGATAGAATCACTCAGGTAGAAAACAACCTTACCGGCCAGACGCTCATCAGCGGCGAAAAACCAATGAATCTCTTAGATCGAATGAAACATTACAACATCAAAGCCTTAGCATCGCGGTTATAAGAGATTATAAAGTCGATTTTGCTAAAGCCTATGGCATGGCCGATTCCGCTAGACAGACGAAGGCCAGCATACATACACTTTTTCAGGCCGCCTCTATCAGTAAATCTTTCAATGCCCTGGCCATTATCAAACTCTTTCACGATAAAAAGCTTGACCTATATATCGACATCAACACCTACCTGAAAAACTGGAAATTCCCTTATGATTCCCTTTCCAATGGTAAAAAAATTAATACCGCTAACCTACTTAGTCATACCGCGGGGCTGAGTGTCCACGGATTTGGCGGCTACGAAGCCAGCGCCGCTTTACCTACCACCATACAGATACTCAATGGCATAAAACCGGCGAATTCTGATCCCGTACGCTCCCAGTTTGCGCCTGGAGAAAAAATGCAATATTCTGGTGGAGGCACGACCATTAGCCAGCAACTCCTGACCGACCTTACCGGCAAACCTTACCAGGATTACCTTAATAATACTATTCTTAAAGCCTTGGCCATGAACGAAAGTACTTTTGCCCAGCCGCCACTAGACAGCAATAAACAAAACCTAGCAACGGGGTACCTTGCAGATGGATCAGCGATTAGAGGAAACTTTCACATTTACCCCGAACAGGCGGCGGCTGGCCTGTGGACCAATCCCATTGATCTGTCTAAATACATCATCGAAACCCAGCTAGCCTACCAGGGTAAATCCAATAAATTATTAAACCAGTCAGACACCAAAATCCGTCTGACGCCATATGCAAACATCAATGGATCTGCTCTTGGCGTCTTCATTGAATCGCCAGATAGTACTAAATATTTTGGTCACGGGGGTTCCAATTACGGATTTCAGTCCGCTTATTACGGCAGTCTGGAAGATGGCAACGGTCTTGCCATCATGGTCAATTCAGACAATGGCGACATCATACCTGAACTCATCAACAGCATCGCCAAAGTCTATGGCTTCAAAGGACTTTACCGGACAGAAACCGTAAATTTGACTCAGGTTCCCGAATCATTACTGGAAAGTTATACAGGTCGTTATCAGCTTATGCCCAATTTTATCCTGACCATCAGCAGGGATGGAAAAAGTCTTTTCGCGGAGGCCACCGGGCAGCCGAAAATCGAAGTCCTTGCCCAAAGCCAGACTAAATTCTTTTCAAAGGAAATCAATGGCACCATAGAATTCGTTGCAGCTGAAGATGGAAAAATAACAGAGCTGATACTATTCCAGGGCAGGACAGTTCATGCAAAAAAGCTTTGATGAACTACATTAGAAGCTCGCATTTTATTGTTGCTATTTCTAATTCTAAATATTGAGCATGGCCTGAAACAAGTGTTTCAGATGAGTGGTATTTGTAGCGTTATGCTAAGAAATATCGAATTTGATATTCGCTAGACACTAAAAAGTTTTAAAAGATTTTTGGATAAAGGCTATAAATGACCGATGCGATGCAATCAAAACATTAGCCTATATTGTAAAGATCAATCTAGTTGACCCCCCTTCCGCCAAATCCCTAATCACAAGATAATTAATAGTATAATTTATTTGGGATTTGCATGAGTGTGGGACAATGGGTTGTGTTTTGTCCAGGCAGATAGGAGACTATGAAGATAGTCTGCGCCAGCGCCTTAACCATCAGACGTATTTATACAAAACTGAAGCGTATAAATTTCTTTTTTTAGTTTTGTGTAAAACATTTGAACCCTATCAAAAAGTTATTATTTATAGACGACGACATCTCGTTATGTGAATTGGCACCGCTGATTTTCGACCATTTTGAGGTCTTAACTTCTGTTGAAAGTGCGGGAATACTCGAACTCATTACAAGTTTAATGCCTGATATAGTATTACTAGACATCAGGCTAGGTAATGTCGATGGTGCTCGGATATGCCAGAAAATAAAATCCCTTGATATATCTGCAAACATTCCTATTATCTTAATGACTGCTGGATATATTAGTGAAAAAGATAAAAAAAGTGGAGCAGATGGTTACGTCGAAAAGCCTTTTGATTTACTTGAATTGAAAGAATTAGTTCAGCGACTAACTTAACCTCGCTCGCTCTGGTGTTATAAGAATTGACAAAAGTCAATCATTTAAATTCAAAATTAGAATAAAATTAAAACTTACTATCTAATTTACTGTATTCTTTGAAAGATAAACGAAATGCAAACCATTTTTTTACTCGAGGACGATAGAGACATTCGAGAGTTAATACAGATGATTTTAGAAGGGGAAAACTACAAAGTATATGCTTTCAGCAATGTAACCGATTTTACAAATAGAGACAAATCTATCCCTGCAGATTTATTTCTCCTTGATGTGATGCTACCTGATGGTTCTGGATTAGATGTTTGCGAACAACTATCGCAAGTGCAAAAGACACCTATTTTAATAATGAGCGCTCACGCAACCCTAAAAGATATTGAAAGCAAGTGCCAGGTTAGTGACTTTATTCAAAAGCCTTTTGATATTGAGAATCTAATAATGCAAATTAGAAGCCGAATAGCAAATTAGCAGGTAAGTTTTCAAGGAGGCTGTAGAAAAAAGCTTTACCGGATTACAAATTAAGGCAGCGGAATGAATTCTCTCTGCCAATTTTTAAAAGTTGCAAACCAGAAGTTGGCTTTGTCGATATAATTAATAATGCTTCCAAATGGCTTTCCTTGGAGAGAAGGTTCAGTATGGTTGTCTTGCCAGCTGTCGTAAGGGTGGAGCACCCAGGTGGAATGAAAAAGTATTCCGTAAATGATAGAAAGTGCATAGCTGTAAAATTTGAGAGGTAATCCCAACTTTTTAACTACCCATTGTGCATGTTAGAAAGTTTTGGCTCTCAATTCAATTCTTATGGCTAAGTGAGCTTTTTGGATTCTGCGGAGCAAATTTGATGTAGTGGTGAGATGGTCAAGACAACATATAGTCCCCCCTGCAGAAATTCGCTTTCATAATTAACGAAACTAGAAGGAAAAAAGTTCTCACTTTAGATATAAGTCGCAAGGCTAATTATATTTGCTCCAAAATCTTTTAAAATGGGATTTTATCACTTACATCCTGTAATCGCCCGGGTGGAAAGGATGAATAAAAAAACCTAATTAAAAATAGATGGACCATTTCTATATGAGCAAGTCTTCTTTGAATATTCTGTTTCGCTTGTCATTATTGTTCTTATTTATTAGTTAGGTATTGCTCAAGCAGAACTGCTGTTCGATTGATAGTTTCGGCGACAATATTCTCTCTATCCCCCGAAAAACTTATTCGCTCGGAAAACAAACGATTACCTTCTTTAATCGCGTAAATAAACATTGTGCCCACCGGCTTTTCCTTACTTTCACTCCCTCCAGGACAGGTAAGTCCCGTAATGCCGATAAGGATACTTGCGGGCAATAATTGCCCAAGTCCCTCTGTGATTGCTTTAGTTACCTCCATCGATTCGGGCGAAAATTTTTTAATAAGACGGGAATCAACATTTAAAAGGTTTTCTTTGATAGAGGCATCATAGCATGCTATCCCACCCATTAAAAAATTTCCGGCGTCATTAACTAATGAAAATTCTGAACAAAGTCTTCCAGCTGTCGCGCTTTCAGCAAAAGCTAAGGTTAAATTTCGCTCAATAAGCATTTGCCCCACCCGTTGTAATGTCTCATTAATCATAGTCTAACTCTTTAAAGATTTTATTACTTAAAAACAAGCAATAAGGTTCATGGTTTGGTATAACGACTAAACCTTTATTTTTGCTATACTGTAACCGCAAAAAATCATTCAGTAATTACCAATTCTGGAATTGAAGGCTTTACAATACCTCAATAACACTGGCAAGGCTATTCACTTTGTTCATTCCGACTTAGCCCTTAGATCCATAAGTGCAATAAATGTTGCACTGACTTTAAAGGATTTATATCTTCAATATCACTTTTTCTTCACCATAGGCGTCTTATCGTCGCAAATTTGACTTTTATTTACAGTTTCATTAATAGAATTTATACTGAAAACGAACAGATTTTAATGGAAAAACAGTAAAGTTTCTTAAAAGTGATTCCTGCACGTTGATTCATTAAGGAAATATAGATTATATTTAAAGTTCACTAAAAATCTCAAATTCTTGAGTTAATAAAAACTGAGCGTGAAAAATCTTAATAAACAGAAATATATAACTCAGGCAATCTCAATTGCAGAAAATCTTTTGATACCGGCAATAATTGTTTCCGTTTGTGCTGAACAACATGTTATTGAGTTTGAAAATAACGCTTTTCGTCAAATAGACGTGCCAGTTACTATAGCTAATCAAAAGCTTTTCTATGAGTATATTTTCGATAATATAACCAAGCCCCTGCAAAAAGGATTGACGTATCATCATCAACCTAATAAAAGTGAGAGGCCAATCGAACTTCGCATTGGTAACAATTTATTTCATTTAAAGACCCTTTGTTTAATGCATGACGCCTGCAACGAAATTCACTTTATCACGCTAACCCCGGATGAAGTGAAACAATCGACATTAGAACAAGCTGAACAAAATGTTTATAATAATTTAAACCAAAAGCTTTTCAAGGCTTTAGTTCACGATGGCCTTGACATGATCGCCGTGCTCGATAATCAAGCACTATACAAATACGTCAGCCCCACCTCAAAAACCATTCTCAATATTAGTTCAGCTGAATTTATAGGACGAAGCGCATTCGAATATATTCATGATGAAGATTTAGATAATATTAAAGCCCAATTTGCTTCCTGCGCGAATAAAAAGAAAATTACACTGGATACCTACCGCTTCAGAGATGGGAATGGTGGATGGCGGTACCTGAGAACAGTGATAACGGATCTTCGACATGTGCCAGAAATTCAGGGGTTTGTCGCAAACTCTCAAGATATAACTACAGCGGTTATAGCCGCAAAAGAAATTGAAGGTAGCAATGAGAGATATCGTTACGCGACTATGGCGACTGCGGAACTAATCTGGGATTTGGACATGCAAACCGGAAGCATTTTATGTGGTGCAGGCTTCAACTTTTTTGCTGGCTATGAGTTAAAGGGCGTAGACCTGAAAATGGAGTCATGGCTACAGCGTATCCATCCCAATGAGAAAAAGAAATTAATTCAAAGGCTACACAACCTTTGGAAATCTCCAGCAAAAAAGTGGGCTGAAGAGTTTCACTTGAAAAACGCTTACGGTAAATATATTCAGGTTCAAACCAAAGCGTACTTAATCCGTGGGGAGAACGGAACACCACTACGCATGGTTGGTGCCTTGGCTGATATTACCAAGCGAAAAACTGAGAAAAAGAAGTTAAGGATAATGAAGTCCATTGCCACGAGTACAATTGATGCGGTATTGGTGGCCGAAATTGCACACCATGGTGAAAATCTCACCAAGATAATTTTTGTAAACGAAGCTTTTGAACGTTTGACTGGATACAGTCTTGAGGAGGTTTTACATCGGAGTCCTTGGTTTCTTCAAGGCTCAGGAAGTGACAAAAATGAATTATACAAACTCGTAAATAGTCTTAAAAACAATAAACCATACCAAGGTTCGATCATTAACTACACAAAATCAGGGAAAGAGATTTGGGTAAGTTATTCAGTTACGCCGTTAGCAGATGAAGTTGGCAAGTTTACGCACTGGGTTGCGATACTAAGAGATGTTTCTAAGGAAAAAGTTTTGGAAAAAGAAGAAGCATTTTTGAGAGATATTAGTATGGTCTTTAGCGAGGTAAGAAGTTTTAAGGAGTCTATAAAAGCAGTCCTAGCTAAAATTGTATCGTACCATCATGCTGCTTTCGCTGTTTTATTAACTGGTGTAGATTCCAAAAATTCTCTGGAAATTCAGGCCCGATTTTGTGCGGACAGTATTATAGAGAATTTTTTTGACAAATTTATCTTTGAGAAAGACTTGATAAATTATGCTCAACGTTCTATTGATGAAGGCCGGCTGTTCTCTAACGAATCTTTTCCTTGGAGTAATGAATGGCATGGAGATGTTCAAAACGTGGTTGCCTTTCCACTCTACGATAAGAGAAAGTTTATAGGTGCCCTTATTCTTGGTACTACAAAATCTGATTTGATTTCCGCTATTCAACTACAAAAAATTCTTTCTACATTTCTGGGGGCAGAGGTGCATAGAAAACAAATGGAACAGGACCTTGGACAAATTTTTACCCTCGCGCCAGATATAATAGCTATAACTGATTTTAATGGAAATTTCAAGACTCTAAACCCCGCGGCGTCCAGAATCCTAGGTTTTTCACATGAACATTTAATTAAAAATCCCTTTATCGAGTTCTTATACCCCGATACACAAAAAGATATTTTGAAAAGATTATATCATCTTCGAGAAAGTGGAACGCCATACAATATTGAGGAACGTTACCTCACTAGTGACGGAAGGAGCAAATGGATTTCGTGGACTTCCCAGTCATTAGCAGAAGAGCAACTAATCTATTCCGTTGGAAAAGATGTTACTCAACAGAAAGAGCTAGAGGAACTTTTATCGAATGCAAATAGCCTCGCCAAAATAGGAAGCTGGGAAGTGGACTACGTCGCCGGTCAAGTGTCTTGGAATGAGATTACACGAGAAATTCTGGAAGTTGATTTGCATTTCAAACCGACCATTAAAGATCCATTCGGAAACATTTATTTAACAGAAAAAATCATGCTGATGAATAATCTGATAAAGGATTGTATGATAGAGGGTAAACCATGGGATGAAGTTTTGCAGTTTATTACCCAAGGAGATAATATCAAATGGCTTAGAACAATAGGTAAAGCAGAATTTATAAGCGGAAAATGCATCAGGCTTTATGGTAGCTTGCAGGATGTAAATGCTGAGATAACAGCAAAGCTAGCTGCCGAATCTGCCACAGTAGCTTTGGAAGCTTCAGAAAAGCGATACAGCGAACTTTTTCATTTTAATCCAAATCCAATGTGGCTGTACGACTATGAAACATTGACTTTTCTTGACGTTAACGAGACCGCAATTAACCATTATGGTTATTCAAGAAAGGAATTCTTATCATTAACAATTAAAGATCTTCGTGCAAAATCTGAACTAAAGGTTCTGGAAGACGCTATGCTGAAAAACCGAAAAGCGGAGCCAAATGTTTTTCAGGGGGTCTTCAGTCATCTGAAAAAGAATGGCGATAAGATACATGTCGATATAAAGAGCAGTATTGTTTATTTTAAAGGAAGAAAAGCTAAGGTTGTTGTCGCAACGGATATTACTGAACGAGTTAAATATTATGATGCATTAGCGGCCAGAAATGCAACCCTACAGGAAATTGCGTGGGTTCAATCACATAAAGTCAGAGCACCACTAGCAAGACTGATGGGGCTCGCTGATATGGTGCTTTCAAAAAGAACTGGAAGACTCTCCACAGAAAAGATTATAGAAAACATGGCTTCCTCAGCTAATGAACTCGATCTCATCATTAGAGAAATTATAAAGATGACTGAGGTATTTCCCACGAATAAATGATTTTGTTGATTATAACCATTGATAAATATTTTTTGCCGAAAACCAAAATCCCAGCCTCAACCAGTTCGTTTTATAAATTGAAAGGGATTCTTTAAAAGCTACTCACTTCACGCATCCGCGTTTTGTTTTCCCCATATGCTAAACCATTGAAGATGGCAATCATCTTATCGCAGGTTTATGAGTTCATTTTTTATAATGCAAACTTAAACGTCAGGTCTATCCTGTCTGCTAAAACCTTTACCTTCAGCATTAAGGAGGCTAAACCGGAGTAAATTGATCCCGCTTCCCCACCAAGATTTGTTTTTAAATTTTTGATTATCTTAATGGTGATAAATCGGCGAGAAGGGGTCAAGACTTTTGGTTTATCCAACAGCGGGTAATAATATAAGAAATTAAAATAATTGCATGTAGGCCGTTGTAATATTTCAGATCGGTGATAAACTTCGATTCATCTTTGCCAGGGGCCATCAAGATAAATTAATATCTTGCGCGACGAGTCTGTAAAATAGGCTTTGCGGCTATTGTTCATAGATGTTTGTGAACTATTCAGGTCTTTCATTGCAGAGGTTTTCCGAAACCGGCTGGCATGACTTAATATAAGCAGCCAATAGGTTAAGTTTTCTAATCTAAAATTTGAAATTGTTTTTCTTTAATAAAATTCATAGGTGCCATTTGGGAAAAAGAGCAATAATACTAGCGGTGTAGAAATTTTAGGAGTCAAATCCAAACTTTACTAAAAGGCGGCGACACTATTATTTTTTTTTTAGATTTAACTTTTGGAGCTTAAACTGGTTTGAACAGCTTTTGCCTTTTATTTTTGGATGGTTCTTTCTTCTTGCTTGCGCATTCAATGCGGAACCGCTTATCTTGATAGCTCCGTCTTTATCGTTACAGAAAAAACTTAAAAATTGCCTCAGAAATTTTTGGGTATGGCCCCCCTCATAGCATTGCAAAAAGGTATGAGCCGAATTTCGGGCATTCCTTCCCTGAAATTTTTTCATTTTTCCTGCAAATTTTTCAGCTCTAGCGGACTGCTTTTGCATTAGCACATTATTCGATATATGAGCGCAAAGTTCAGGGTTTAATTAATTGTAAGTTTTAATCATTAAAAAATCAATTTAAGGAGGAAAGACCTATGACACTGGTTAAATTTAATCCAGATGGAAACGGATGTGTAAAGAAAAATGGGTCGATGCCGGTCTTCACCGATGTTTTCGATTCGATTTTCAACGACACCTTTTTTCTGACCGCATGGTAAGCCGGGTTCCTGCGGCAAATATTAGTGAAAGCGGTGACCATTACCATCTTGAATTGGCTGCACCGGGACTGAAAAAAGGGGATTTCAAGCTATCACTGGAAAAAGATATGCTAAGCATTCAGTTGAGCAGCAAGAGCCGGAGGACCGCAATTTTAACAAACGTGAGTTTAGCTACAAATCATTTTTACGCTCATTCACTCTGCCGGATTCAGCTGATGATAACGGCATCCAGGCCAGGTATGAAAACGGCGTGCTGTGTATTGACATTCCAAAACGGGAGGAGGCGTGATTACACAGCCGCCTGATCGAGATCCAATAATTTCTGGAAGTCATTAATTTTTAACAGGAATTGCCTCGGGGCGGCTCTTTTATTGACATGGACTATGGAAACAGGATTTGAAATTTCAATAAACATGAAAACGCCGAAGGGTCTTGAGACCTAGGTTTGTTTTAAAGCAGGTGCTTAGAAAGTCTTTGCAACCTCACTCTATGCACAACTGCAGTGGAACGAGGATATTCTGCCAGATTCGGTGATTACTATGGACCTGGTCAAAAGGGAAAACGGATTGCTGATGCCATTGGGTCTTAAACACTGTAATTATGATCAGCTGGCCGAAAATGTCAAAATCATCACGTGTGAGCTGTTCAAGAAACTTAACCTCGAGACGTAGGTAGGTATTGTCGGCTGTTTAAGAGCCTTATAGACGCTTAGTCAACTTTGGAAGGAATACCATCCGTAATTTCCTGACTTTCTACATTGCCAAATACTTTTTGCTGGAGCAACTTGAGCTTTTAAGCAGTTATAAAGAGAAACTATACATCAGGATTCCTACATTTATATCTTTCAACCAATCTGCGGCATATCCTCCCAATGATGCACCTTATAAACTATACCACCGCCGTCTGGCTATCACAAAAAAATATCTTCATTTATTATCCTGCAATTCTAAATACAAGGTCTAGATGCCAAGCTATTCGATTTCCCCTTCAGCCAGACCATCTAGTGGCCAGTTAGAGCAGTAATCAAAAGGTATACTCTGCGAACGTTCCTTGTCCCAGACTTTGCTGGAAAAATTATGCGCAATCAAAGCCTGCTGCTCAAGGTAAGCCTTGATCGCAATGGCCACAGTCTGCAAATCATCATCCGTTTGAAGGACATACTCCGGAATGCCTTGTTCATCAAGCAGCTCATCGAGCTGTCCACTCTTTATTTTCTCTTTAATATTCATATCAAATGTTATAAAGTAAGTAAGGCGATATCATCGCTCCAATAACACCAAATTTCTCCCGTCCAAAGAAATACGCATCATGACTTCTTTTTAGGCACCTTAGCACCTCCCTTTTTAGCCTGAGAGAGTCCAATTGCGATTGCTTGTTTTTCCGAGGTTACTTTTTTACCTGTGCTGGTTTTCAGTTTCCCATCTTTCTTTTCAATCATAGCCTCTTCAACCTTTTCACCCGCTTTTTTGGAGTATTTTGCCATAACGCTTCTTATTTTATTCATGAGCATGAAGCAGATGAAATTCTTTATTCCAAACCAGTCATGCTAGTTACATAAACAACCTGCTCAAGCGATGGTTTTTGTGTTTTTAATTCCATCCTGGATTTAGCGATCAAAACTCAAAATACTACATCCTCGGATGTTTGATTATGGTTTAGGTCTATGCAAGCGATCATAAAAGCAAATCGCGACAACTTTTTAAAGATTTTAATGTTACATATCTATACATTCAGCAATAAGGCAAAAAAAAATCGTAATTATGGAAGAGCAAAACCAAAATAAAAAGGACAAAGAAAAAATCGGAAATATTCCCGCCGAGGAAATTAAAGGCAGTGATGCAGATATGGATTACGGAGACGACCTGGACGCTAGGGAAAAGGCAAAGCAAAATAATGGTAGCGATGCTGACACAGACACCTCATCTAAAGGATAATTCTGAATGCACAAGCCTGATTCACAACTAAAACCTCGCGGAAAAAGGGTGAATATACCAAAGTGAATAATCATGGGCAACTTACCTGGGTACTATGGAAGCAAGAATGATAACAGTTAAACAGTATACATCCATTGATTTTATGCCCGCCGGTAGCTTAATTTCCTTGGCCGCAATTTTGAGCTTAGGCTGGGAAGTTCGATATTTTACTTTGCCGAGGCAACAATACTTCTGTTACATCTCCCTCGCCAACTAACCTATAACTGCCAAAAGAATCATACCACTCAAGATACACCGTAAATTAGTTCCTTACAGTATTAGCTAGTTTGGCCTTCAGACCATGCGGCCTGTTATTTGAAAAGGAAACCCTATTTTAATTGTCATTTACAGCCCTTGCAGGATTAATGGGGCTAGTGACTAATCGTAAAAAAGATAAACAAATACTCGGAGTTGCGATCCGGGAATTAAATCAATTTAAAATTAATATGGAAAACTTCAATTTAGCCATTAAACACAGATCGCTTGAGCGGAAATTTCAGGTAAGCGAGTACATGCACCACATAGATGATAAGTGCAACATCTGCATTTTTGAAAACGAAAACTTTGTCGCTGGATTTGTTACCGGCCGTTATGGCGTGCTTGAGGTATGCAAAAATCCTGGTAAACTAAGCAAAAAAATGCTAGAGGGTATCGCAGATTTATTAGAGCGGGACCTTCATTTCGGAAGTGCTAAACTATTTTGTGATTATGAATAGTCTCATCCGCACCGCACTAAAAGTTGTCATTTGCGACATTTCAGGTACAAGTGTCATGACCCTATTCAGCTGGATGACTTCAAAGAAAAAGCCCGGCTTCCAGGAACCTGCACACCTGGGCAAAATGGCTCATCGCCTCTTACCATTAATCTCCAAAGATAAATCCCGCCTGGTGGGCTGGGCCGCACATTACGGAATGGGTGGATTATTCACCATACTATACATTTATCTCTGGGAAAACAGGAAATTAAAATGTGATCTTAGCACGACTTTATTGCTGGGACTGGTGAGCGGGGTAGCCGGCGCAGGCATTTGGAAAGCCACTTTCAAATACCATCCACTGCCAGGAAAAACCAACTATAACCTTTTTTATCTGCAACGTATCCCTGCACATATCGTATTTGCCATCTTTGGAAGCTTGACTTACCACATCATAAATAAGCACGAAAATAACATGGCATCCCAAAAAGTGCTACCTGTTGAAGTGGATTATCAGGCTTCGGAGAGTAGAAGGATAACATTACCTTAACATCCTTAGCTCAAGATAGAGCAGCTTGAAGTGTTTCAAGACAAGTTCATTTGCTCAGCATTTGGCCAGTGTATATCATATTTGTTGAGAGGTAGCTTAAGAAAGCAAAGTTGATGGTGGTAAAGAATTTAGGAAAGCTAATCGCCTGACCAAAAAATCATCAGCTTCTGCTGTAAAGGTCGATAGCTGATGCTGGGATAGCCAGTAAAAAAATGAGGTATGTTACCTCATCCAGCGCATATTTCCCCAGTTCAACTCCGCTGATGTAAATTTTAATATCCAGTAGAAGGAATTAATCCCAACAACCTTTTTTATTTCAAAGATTTCTGCTACAGATCCAGAAAGGCCTATTTTGGCATTAACTTGGGTATTTATGATAGCGTTTAAGCAGCGAAACGCGATTGAACTCATTTTCAATCGCCATGCAATTTTAACGTTTTTTATATTTCAGTATCAGAGACAACAATCCTGAATTACATTGGTTATCAGTAATGAGTGCTTGACCAATACATTGCGAGCATGAATTATTGCCTGTTGGATCCAAATAATTATAAAAATAACCAGATCACCAATTCCTTGGCCTTCTTTCGTTTGCAATAATTTGTCCCGGTCGCGGGGTACCTGTGTATGATTTTTGTTTTCCTCCATTTGCGCCAATCCACAACAATTATCCAAAAATTAAAATCATATGACCTTAACACACAGCCAGTGTTTTTAGACGCGGGCATGTTGAGAAAAATATATAAAAAGCAGGATCAAAATTTAATACGCCAAACTTTATTTTTTGGGATGTTTATACTTATTTATCCTCCTGGTACATCACCAGATGCTTTTTAAGCGCCACTCTAGCTTGATGGATGCGGGTTTTCACAGTTCCAAGCGGAATCGAAAGTTCCTGCGCAATCTCCTCATATTTATACCCCTCAACATACCGCACGAACGGCACCCGGTAGGCTTCAGACAGCCTGTTAAGTGCCTTACGAATGTCCCCCATAGCGAAACTGCCTTCTGCGGTATTCTTTGCTGAACTCACCATCAACTGATCGGAAGAAATCTCTTCAGTCTGCACGACCATAGATTGCTTTTTAGCTCTCCTGCGGTATTCATTGATAAAAGTATTGCGCATAATCACAAAAAGCCAGCCCTTGATATTAGTACCTTCTTCAAAACGGTCGTAAAATCGCAGCGCTTTCATTAGCGTATCCTGCATTAAATCATGGGCATCTTCCAAATCACCAGTAAACTTTAAGGCATGCGCTAAAAGCGCTTTGGCATGCGGGTGCACATGCACATTGAACTCATTCGCAGTCATATCGGTTTTTCTTTTAGGTAGGTTTACTTAAGCAAAAAAAATACCAGCCTTGGATTTTCTCATGATTTTTTACAAAACATTATATCAGAAAGGGTTTCAAATACGCAAGTCAAATTTTATCAAACCAATATGGATTCTGGAGTGTTATTGCATTAACCTATAAAACGAAAAACATTATGGCAAGAGGAACAAAAGTCGAAAGAAACTCTGTGTCCAATCAGGACCACGAGATTGCTTACGAGGCAAAAAAGCTGGACGTTAAACAAGAGAAGATAAAAGATGCGAAAGCATCTGCTGGTAACCAGCGTAAAGCAATCGAAAAAAAAGTAAAATAAGATAAGCCCCGCTAGCGGAGCTTTTTTCGCATCCATGAAAATAGCCACCTACAACATCAACGGCATTAATGGCCGCATTGACACTTTGCTAAAGTGGCTCAAAAAGTCAAATACGGATATTGTCTGCCTGCAGGAGCTTAAATGTGAAGATAAATCCTTTCCAATTGTTAAGATCAATCAGGCCGGCTATCAGGCCATCTGGCATGGGCAAAAAGCCTGGAATGGGGTAGCGGTACTTTCCAAAAAACCAATTAAAGAACTCCGCAGAGACTTGCCAGGAAAAGATGAGCAATTTACGCATAGCCGCTACCTGGAAGTATTTACTTATGACACCGTTATCGGCTGCATTTACCTGCCATTCGGAAACCCGCTGCCTGGGGAAAAATATGAGTACAAGAAGCGCTGGTTTGCAAGGTTAATCGAACACGCCAGTACCTTATTTGCTACCGGTCTTCCCATCATCTTAGCCGGAGATTACAACGTCATGCCAACCGAGCTGGATACCTATAAACCCGAAAAATATAAAAACGATGGGCTCTTCCACCCCGAAGTACGTCAAAACTTTCAAGACCTCTTAACCCAGGGCTGGACCGATGCTATCCGGACGCTACATCCAAACGAGCGCATTTATACTTATTGGGATTACCTGAGGAAAGCATGGGAGCGAAATGCCGGTCTTCGCTTAGACCATTTTCTGCTCAGCCCGGATCTTGCCGAAAAACTAAAGAAAGGATTGGTAGATAAAGAAGTCCGCGGCTGGGAAGCGGCAAGTGACCATGCCCCAGTCTGGATTGAGCTCGCATCGAAACCATTAAAGAAAAACCTGAAAAAAGCTAAAGCCAACACTAAAGAAAAAGGAAATTTTATTGCTGGACTGCCTAATCATATCCAGCAGCTTATCAAAGCCGGGGCACAAACCGAAATGCCTACAGGCATTAAACCCATGAAAGCCACGCTGGTGGATGAGCCTTTTGATGAGCCTGGCTGGCTTTATGAAATTAAGTGGGATGGCTACCGGGCCATTTCTAACCTTGAAAATCAACAGTCTAAAATATTTTCCAGAAACAACCTGGAATTTACCCAGTTTGAAAGTATCACAAATGCCCTAAAAACCTTAAGCTTCAAGGCCATCCTGGATGGCGAAATTGTGGCACTAAAAGGTGATGGTACGGCCGATTTCGGCGCCCTGCAGAACTGGAAAAACAAAAGAGACAATGAACTTCATTATTACATATTTGATATCCTTTACCTCGAAGGTCATTCCCTGCTCGAACTCAACCTTTCCCAACGCCGTCAGATCCTGGAGGCGATATTGCCCGACGACAACGAAAGCTTAAAATTAAGCAAAGCCTATGAAACCAGCGGCATAGATTTTTTTGATGCAGCCAAACGCATGAAACTTGAAGGCATCATCGCTAAACGATCTGACAGTTATTATTCATCCGACAGCCGCTCTAGAGAGTGGCTGAAAATCAAAGCCAAAAAACGCCAGGAAGTCATCATTGGCGGCTACACCAGAAATGAAGGCACTGAAAAATATTTCAGTGCCCTAGCACTAGGGTTGTACAACAGCAAATGCGAACTGACTTACATCGGTAAAGTCGGTACCGGCTTTAACGCAGCCACCCAAAAAGCACTCATGGCCGCTTTTGAAAAGCTGATCACCAAAACCTGCCCCTTTCAAACCATACCCGATGTGGATGAACCCTCACAGTTTCGGCCACAGCGCTTAGGCGCTAAACCCATTTGGCTTAAACCTAAACTCATCTGCGAGGTAGAATTTGCTGAGCTTACCAGCGATGGCAAACTCCGTCAGGCATCTTTTAAAGGACTACGGGAAGATAAGAACCCAAAAGAAGTCATGCTGGAAATTGAAAAACCTACGCTAAGCACCGTAGAAGAAGTTAAACTGGAACATGACCTGGAAGCACATGACGAAGAAAACACTAAAACGAAAACAACAAAACCACCTAAAACCAAAACCTTAAAAAAACAAACGCCACTAATCCAGGGAACCGGCGATACCCTGGAAAAGAAAATCGATGGGCATATCCTAAAATTCAGCCACCTGAATAAATTATACTGGCCGGAGGATAAAGTGACTAAACGTGACATGTTTAATTATTATGACGCCGTTTCACCGCTGATGCTCCCTTACCTTAAAGACCGGCCGATGTCGCTGAACCGGTACCCCGGAGGCATCCACAGCCAAAGTTTTTACCAGAAAGACGTGACAGAAATCGCGTCATCATGGGCCAAAACGATGGCCCATACCAACGAAAAAGGAGAGGAGAAAAGTTACCTTTTGGGAAATGACAAGGCCACGCTGCTCTGGATGGCAACACTCGGCTGCATTGAAATGAACCCCTGGTTTTCACGCGCCCAAAGCCCGGACCATCCTGATTATTGCGTCATTGATTTAGATCCGGATGAAAACACTTTCAACCAGGTCATCCAGGCCGCGCAGGTGACCCATCAGATACTGGAAGACATCAACGTACCCAACTTTGTTAAAACGTCCGGATCTACCGGCATTCACATCTACATACCGCTTGGCGCAAGATATACTTACGAACAAAGCCAGCTTTTCGCTAAACTTATAGTACGTGAGGTTAATCGAGAGCTGCCTAAATTCACTACGCTCGAGCGTAGCGTTAGCAAACGCGGTGGAAAGATGTACCTGGATTTTCTGCAGAACCGTCCCGGAGCAACCATTGCCGGTGTTTATTCGCTGCGGCCAAAACCTGGCGCTACGGTTTCCATGCCACTCAGTTGGGAAGAAGTCAAGCCTGGACTCAAGATGAAAGACTTTAACATATTTAATGCCTTAGACAGACTCAAGGAAACCGGCGATTTATTCGCTGACGTACTCGGTAAAGGTATTGACATGCATAAAGTTATACAGGAGGCGCAAGGGAAATTTGGCTAAAACAAAAAGGGTTTCTGTAAACAGAAACCTTTTTAAACAAGAAAAGCAAAATCTTACATTTTGCTCATCGTGTCTTTTTTCATCGAGTCTGCCATCATGGTATCTTTCATCATTGTATCGCTACCCATTGCCATTGAAGTATCCGCCATGGTGCTGTCCATTGATGTTGAATCCGCGCCATCTGCTTTTTTCTCTGAACAAGCTGCGATGCTTAAGCTTAAAGCCAAAGCTACAAAGCCTAATTTGAATAAATTTTTCATTTTGTTTTTGTTTTAGTTGTTATTAATCTACTGATTATGAGTTAATATCACTTGGAAACAAAGGGTAACCCAAACCCGCCACATTTATCCTCGATTATTCTACTGTAGAGTTGCTATGGTTATTTATACTCATTTATCCTCCAAGAGAAAACATCAAACAGATTGAATAAAACTTATTGAAAAATAAGGTGTTAACCTTAAACTATGAAAAACATCGAACGGGAAAGCATAAAACCTAAGACCAAAGGAATTATCCTCGGCGCGGTTATAGCCTTTGGAATCACTTCAGCTTACCTGATCCAAAGAAGAAAACAAAAAAATAAAAGAAAACCTATCCCAAAAATATTCAACCAGGACAACCTCACCATGGAAAGATATGTATTTAACCTGCCAACGGACGAAGGCAATATCGAGGCGGTAATTGAGCAGGGCGGCGAATGTTACGCCGTCCACATTAATGGAAAATACACAGGCTCCATGTGGCAGGACGAAGAAAAAGGCATGCAGTGGAATACCCATGATAAGGACTTAGAACCATATGTCTGGGAAATCGCGGCAAACCTTTCTGAGGCTTTCTCGAGAAAAGGATTCCCCTCCATATTAAAAGGAACCTATAACGAAATCACCGCCACAAACTGGAAAACCAGCGAAACCCTGGAAGTGATTATCAGCGAGGAAACCGATATGGGGGTATTCAGCACTTTTTTGAAAGACGAGGTACTCAACATAGTCACTTTTGAAGAGCACCTGGACCTGATCGTTAAAAAAGAGAACGATGATTATTTCCAGCTCATCGGCATTAACTAAACGAAAAATCCATGGATACCGAATACCAATATAAAAATAAAGAAGCTATTCCTGACCCGGAAGAAATCCGCGAACGCTTCCCGATAGAAGAGGATTCAGATACCCTTGAACCATATGATGATGCCAGCGAACACCGCGAAATCAATCTTGATGATCCCGGCGAGCTAAAATACTGGTTAAACGAATTTCAAATCAGCGAACAAACTTTAAGGGATGCGGTCGCAATGAATGGCACCAGCGCCAGAGCAGTTAAAAAATATTTAAGCGTTTAAGCCATGGCAGAACTCCCTGATTTAACTGTCTTTGCCAAAACCTTAAGTAACAGGTTTAAAGGTAAGACTTTAAGCAAGCTGGAAATCAAACATAGCAAAAAGCTTAACGTAAGCGAGGATGAATTAAAAAGCGCCTTGGAGCATCAGAAACTCACCAGCGTTGAACGCTCCGGCAAAACCCTGCAGTTTCATTTTGGGAAAGACAGCATATTTGGCCTGCACCTTATGCTCCGAGGCGAACTGAAAGTCATAAGAGAAAACGAGCCGCTGCTAAAACATAACATCCTGGTTTTTCACTTTTCAAAAGACGGATTTGCTGTTACCGATACCCTAAAGCAGGCCACCCCCACGCTCAACCCGCCAGAAAATAAAACCCCGGATGCAATGGACATCTCTGGAACCGATTTTTTAACCCTGCTATCAAAGCGCCGGAAAAAAATTAAAGAAGTCCTCATGGACCAGAAAGCGATTCGTGGAATCGGTAATTCTTATAGTGATGAGATTTTGTGGGATGCTAAAATTTCACCTTTATCGATTGCAAACCAAATACCGGAAAAACAGGCCAAAGCCCTGCATCAATCCATCACCAAAGTCTTAACCCAGGCCATTAAAGACATCGAAAAAGAAAATGGGGATGAACTCAAAGGAGAGCTCCGGGACTTTATGAAAATCCACGGCGCAAAAATCACGCATTCTCCGACCGGCAAAATCATAAAATCTGAAACCATAGCCGGCCGCTCGGCTTACTTTACCGATGAGCAGCAACTCTACACTTAAAATCTATTAACATGAAAAATCTATCCGTCAATATCGAGAATACTATCTATCAGATTTCCCTTCAAAAAGACCGCACCTTTCTTATCAGAGAAAACGGAAAAGCAATCGGCAATATTTATCCTTCCCAAGGCCACCTAAAACTGATCTGGAAAAGTGGTGACCAGATTGAAAAGCAGCTGATCAAAGAACTTGGAGAATGCATCGAATCCCACCAGCTTTCTATCCAGGTGCTCTAAGTTAAACCCAAAAACCATGCAAACTGAAAACCTGATCGGCATCGCCACCGGTTGCCTGATCGCCATATCGCTTTTGCCACAGATCTAATTCGTCAAAAAAAGATGCAAAAACCATCTCTGTCTTTATGTCCTTTGCATTACTGGCCGGAAACGGAGTATTGTGTTAATGTGGTTGAGATATATTAGCCTGCGTTGCAGCCTTCTCTAAATCATTGATTTTCAAATTTTTAGCACGGTTATTTAAAAAGTTGATACCGCTTGTAGACCTTTGTTTTGGCAGTTTACCCACACTATTGCAGAATAGCTTTAATTGGAATGTGTACCAGGATTTCTTTGTACGTAGAAGCCTTTTGTCTGGATAATAGTATAGACTCCTAGTTTAAATTAATGTGGGCATTTTTTTCAAAAAATCGAACAAACATTATTTACTTTTCGCAATTGTAAGTCTGCGCAAAAACACCGGGGCAGATTTCAGGGACTTCCTGAATCCGCTATCGCTGGTGAATTTTAGCTCCTTTATAACACGTGTTTCATAGGTAAGGTCAAATTTGTCCTGGATGAAAGGCCAGGGTTCTACAGAAAGGTTCTCACCGCTCTTATGCAAATAGTAAGATGAGTTATTTGGTCCATCACTGATTTCGAGTTTACGGTTTTCTGGGGGAATCAGATCCTGGCATATCAGCAGTGAGAAAGCATCACAGAACTCGAGGAGATTGTAGGCTTTATCAATGTCAGTTTTCTTTAGCCCTGACTCTTTTAGCCAGTCTTTTTCCTTTCCGTTTATCTCCGCAATAAACGCTTTTGCTTTTGGTTCCTTGCCATGGGTAAATTTAATGTGCCGAGCAATCAAAAGGCTTATAAAACGGCTTTTGGTCAGGGCCATATCGATTTGCGCTTTAGCCCTTTTCAGATTAAAGGTCGTTGACTTAAAATCAAGTGGGGCGCCGTTTGAATCGATCAGGGGTTTAATATCGAATTCATTGTAAACATCGTCATGTTCGCTGCAGGCGATAACTGTCTCCAGCCAACTCGGGCTATAATCAGCTGTTTTCAATAGTGCACATATCTGACCGGAAAGTAAGCCATGGGCACGTTGGGTAATTATTGTCCAGCCCTTATCATCATACCTTGTTATCATTGATTTATTTTATGGTAATACTAATTGATTTTGAACTGTTATTAATGTTCTTTATTTTTCTTCCTTTCACACTATACACTTCTGATGCGGACCTGTGAATCACTCCATTTAGATATGTGTTAAAATTTTATTGCATGCAGTTTATCTCCAGCTTCATTGCAGGTAAAATTTTCCAAATACTAAACAGGCAGGCGGAATCCTTTACCACGCTGCCTGCCTGTTTGATGAGGAAGATCAATTCTCCCTATAAACTTTTCTTATGCTCGACATTTACCGGTTGCTGTACTTTTTCCATCTGCTCAGCCTGTAAGCTGTCTGGAGTAATGTTCCCAATGGCAACCTGGAGCTTGTTTTTCAACCCCGAGACAACCATATCTTTTCCTGCAAGTAAGGCCTCATAGCCATCCTTTGCAACCTTGGCAGGATCCCCGAGATCACCTTCCTGGACAATTTTCGCATTAAGCATATCCGCTTTTCGGAAAAAATCAGTATCGGTGGCACCCGGTAAAAGCGAAGTTACGGTAACCCCGGTATCTTTTAATTCTACACGGATGGCCTCGGAAAAAGAATGAACAAAAGCCTTGGTACCATGGTAGACTGCTTGATATGGTCCAGGTGCTTTACCGGCAATCGACGCCAGGTTTAATATTTTTCCTGCGCCGTTCTTAACCATGTCCTGCGCAAAGTACTTAGTTAGTGTCACCAGCGAAGAAATATTTAGCTGGATAATGTCCAGTTCACGGGCCAGTTCATTTTCAGTAAACTTCCCGTAAACGCCCTGGCCGGCATCATTAACTAATACATCCACCGGGATCGAAAGGCCTTTAATGTGGGTATATAAATCTTCTGCCGCACCTTCATCAAACAGGTCCAGGCTAACAATAATTACCTCAATACCATGTTTTTCCAGTTCGCCCGCAGTTAGTTTGAGTTTGTCTTCATCGCGAGCGACAATTATCAGGTTCTTTTTATCTTTAGCAAATAACCTGGCGAGCTCCAGTCCAATGCCACTGGTGGCGCCGGTGATGAGCGCGAATTGCTTCTTATTTTCCATTTTTTCAAATTCTAGGTATTTCTTCAACACCGACTCCAAGCAAAAAGATTTGTTTTTGTGAATATTTCTAAGCTAATGTCCAGCATATTGTCTTTACTTTATTGATAAAATCAAAGCTTCTCGGCTGAATTTTTTTATTCATTTCCACTAATAACTTATGGATAAGATTTACATTTTGCCACTTGCATCAATATATTTTATCTTCACTTCAAAAATATACAACGTGAGCCATCCCGAAATCATCAGCAGAACGCTATCCAGGTTAGTCAACTTTAACGAAGATCAGCTTAAACTTTTCTTATCAAAATTCATAATAAAAAAATTAAAGAAAGTTGAGTTCCTGTTGCGGGAAGGCAAAGTCTGCAAAGCGATGGTCATCGTAAATCGTGGCGCTTTGCGATATTTTGGCATTAATGAAAGGGGGGAGCAAAGTCACTGGTTCGCTTTCGAAGGGGAATGGCTTGGTGATTATGAAAGTTTTTTGACCCAGGCCCCCTCACAGCATTATATCCAGGCGCTTGAAGACACAGACGTGTTCTGCCTTACTTACCGGGATATGCAGCAGCTCTACAATGAAGGTGCGAATTTTGAACGGTTCGGGAGGTTAATTGCGGAGGAACTTTTCATCTCAATTGGTCGTTCCAGATACGAACTGGCCAGTTTGCCAGCGATACTACGTTATAAGAACCTGATTAAAAACTATTCCGAAATACATAAACGCATTCAGATTAAACATTTGGCTACATACTTAGGGATTCAGCCACAAAGTCTTAGTCGCATCCGTAAAGAATTAGCGAAGTCAAAATAGATTGAGCCCGAAGCAATATGTGATTTAAGTAACCTGTGTTATTTTAATTTTTCCCATTTTCAAAGATTTTTGAGACCATGAAAGTACATTCAATCCTTCGGGTCAATGAATCTCAATTCAACCGATACCTTTACTACTGCGGCTTGTCGCATTTTGCTCTTGCTTTTCTGATTCTACTTATCATGCCATTTGAGCATCGTCAAATCATGGGTATCAATCTATGGATAAAACCATTAAAATTTGCTGTTTCAATTGGAATCTACGCAATCAGTTGGTCGGCAATTCTAAGCTATTTTCCTCAACAAAGTATTATTCGCCGATTCGCCCGCTTCACTGTATTTGCACTTTGTTTTGAAATGCTGGCAATATCCAGTCAGGCAGCCCGAGGGGAATTGTCTCACTTCAACCAATCCGGAATATATAATAGTACAGTTTATAGCCTGATGGGGACTATAATTACTGCTCAAACCGTTTTTTCCATCATTGTCAGCATTCCAATGTTCCAATCAATGCCTCAAAAAATTGGATATGCTATGGCTTGGGCCCTACGATTTGGGATTGCCACATCAATCCTGTTTGCGCTTCAGGGCGGCTATATCGGATACCACATGTCACATACCATAGGTGGTACCGATGGGAGCAAGGGCATTTTAATATTAAACTGGAACAGGCAGTATGGTGACCTCAGAATTGCCCATTTTTTTGGAATCCATGCTTTGCAAATTATCCCGCTATCAATATGGCTTTGCCGTATCAAAAAAATCTTATTGATTATCCTCATCGGTAGCTGTTATTTTCTTTTGGTAAGTTTTGTGTTTTACCATGCATTGCTTGGAAGGGGCTTTTAATTATCAAGTAATTCTAGAAAGAAATCGATGGCCTGCCTATCATTAAGTATCTTAGCATTGTAACATCATTACATTCAATCTGACACTAAAAAATAGAATCTTTACTCCTTTTATTACCCAATAGATACTCTTCACTTTTCAATACTTTTCCAAATCCTTACGAATGTGTAATAAACACCCTATAATTTTAAAGCATGTTATTATTCAGATTCATTGCCCGCGTTATTTTCTAATGATAAAATAATTAGCGTTGAGATTTCGCGGGAAGGGAACAACTTATTCCAGAATTTAGGGTTAATCTGCTACGGAATCCCTTGTTTATCCAAGCCGAAATCTCCAAATAGGATGCCTTTATACCTATAAAAAAGATACGTTGATAAAAAACTGCGCTATCAAGAATGCCCTTGAACTTATTGCAATGGCTTTTAGATATAGGATTAGGAAATAAAAAAACAGGTGCATGAGATTACACCTGTTCTTAAGCAAAGAACATCAACCATGAACGCAGATCTATTAGCAATTTAACAAAAAAACCAGTCACACTAAATGCAATTGGTTTGTATGCTGCCAAGGAGTGGATAAACGTATCCTAAAATAGCATCGGTTAATTCCCGATGGCCAACGAAAATGTTCCTTAACATAATACATGATACTGGCATAAGGTCGTTGCAAAAGGGAAGACAGGCACATAAATGTGGCCTATCTTCAAAATAATGCTCTCTTGAAATCGAAGATAAAACGAAAACTGTTGACAATTATCAATTAAAATTAAGTTCTTTAGATTATAGTCTTAAAACGATTCCAAAAGCTATTCAGTTGGCGGGAGCGTCCTGGTAGATGAATCGATATTTGTGGTATCCCTAATCTGCTGACTGCCAGTTGCAGTTGTATCAATGGTGTCAGTATTTACTTCTGATTCTCTGTTCTTCTCGGCTGTATTGTTGTTGCATGCAGTCAAAAAAATAAAGATTGCGGCGATAGCCATTAATTTTAAATTTTTCATAGTATTCCTTTTTGATGTCTTTTGAGAACATTATTTATTGTTTAAGGTTTGAGTTTTTTTGTGTATTCCTCAGCCAAAGATTTAATAAGTAAAATGTTAAATATCCGCAAAACCTTAAAAAAAATTACCTAAAGTTATCTTATGAATTGCAAACGGCTTAACTAATAAACTAAAACGCAATAGGTAACTACGCTTTATTAATAAAATCTCCAGCATAATTTTGAAACTGGATAAAACGGTAAAGGAATGGAAAAGAAAGCTGGTCCTAACCCAGAACAAATAAACTATTAATCAAAGGTAGTCATGCTAGCCGCCTTTGTCAAGCAAGGTCCAATTCGAAAGAAAAGCTCGTGTTGCACTATATTATTAATGAACGGTTACTATTATAATTTTACAGTTCTGATGTCTAAAGGTTCACAATTTGAATCCCAAGGCGAAAAGAGGGGATTGTTATTCAACGGTTGGTTGCATTATGCTCACTTTTTATTGCATGAGTTATTAACCAAACCTATCATCCACTTTAGTGTTTTACTAATACAGATTCTCCAACCTCAAATGGTATACAAAGAAACAGTTTACTTATGCTGAAAGTTACCTATATAAGTTTGGCTAAAATGTTGACGATCACCATTACTATTTTCCTTTATTCCTGCCACAAGGAAGATTCAGGAAGATACGCAATGGATAAGAACACTTTTGTCCCTTCCGTGATACTGAAAAGCAATTACCAATTAGAATTCATCACTAGGCTAGCAAATGGGTCCGGCGCCGTTGCTTATGCCAATAAAAGAAAGGCATATTGGAATGCATATATCAAAGACCTACGTTGTCATTACGAGGTAATACCGAATATATTTCTAAGCGATTTGTCCTCAGAAGATACTGATGTGCTGAATAAAATAGATAAATCTTCGGCAGAGGATGGTAAGAAGATTACCATTGAGGCAATTCTTCAGTCCGATCAGGATCTTATTGCCATTCATATTCGCGCGGTATCGAATAGCGGAATAGATAACGCAGTAATACGCAATTAGGCTGAAAAATGGATTGGCTCATTAAAAGAAAACTTGAACGATACACAGTTGTTTATGAAAATGTACTAGGTGATTTATTCAATATTACTTGTCACTGGGGGAGAGACTATTATTTCAGAGAAAATTAGTGGATTATACCGGATCAAATAAGTGATCTAAAAAGCGGAATATTAACTCAAATACATTAAATAGCTATGAAAGAATTGGAAAATCAAAACCCTGAAGTGTCCAAAACTCCACTGGACGATCAATCGCTACACCCGGCAGACCGTAGCAATATGCCCGAAAGTCAGATTCCTGTTTTTAGGAGTAACCGGGAAGCTGAACTAGGTCAGATGAAAACCAAGGCTGGGCACTTAGGTACAGAAGTGGGTGAGGGTGATTTCGGGTCAGAAGAGGCTCGGGCAGATGCAGATAAAGGGAATAAGGGTAGTGGAGGTAATATGCCCTACTCTATATCCAAGAAAAAATATAATTCAAAAGAAAGGTTTCCTGAAACGCTCATGCAGAATTATCCCGAGATAATAGATTATAATTGGAAAACCAGCGAAACGTTGGAAATTATACTAAAATCAGGAAATTCTACAGAAGGCTTTGCAAATGCACTTAAAGATAGTTTGTTGCTCGAGATCTCTTTCGCTGAGCATCTGTATATGATGTTAAAGGAAAATGGACATGCTTATTTTAAAATCATTGAATTAAATAAAAATTCGTCTGAGAAAAGTTAACCGGATTGAAAGGCAACTTAGCCTCATGAGCTCCCATTGGACCTGAGTTTGTGAGTTAGCTTTGCTGTGCCGCTTGGACTAATCAACACCGCAAAGTAAATTTCGTTTTTTTTTGATCATGATGAATAATATTAGGCAGAACCGAATATACTGATTCACGAATTATATTCGGTTTTGAATTTCCCCAATAATCTGATTTATAATTGTAGTTTGTAGTTCGGGGCCCTTTGAGTCGGTCGATTTAACAGTTTCAGGAAAGGTTGCTTTAAGATCTCCGTAGGCTATTAGTCGCCCCTCGTTGCCTTGTAGCTTTAAGGCTCCAATAATTTCATCGACATGTCTAATCAGAAAGAATTCATGCTTCTGGGAGATTGTAATTTTGTAATATTGGTTTCCTTGTTCAATGTTCATCACAAATGGGACCATAGTGTGTTTTCTTTTTAACATATTATTTTACCTAATACTTACTGGAGTGTTTGTTTATTATGTTACTACCTTATACATAATTCAGAAACCATTGTTAGGTTAACTTTTCAAGGTTGTTTGAGGTTTTTAGGTAAATAACAATTTAGCACTGTTCTAAGACACCTCATCCCAGCACGTTCCCTAAATGCTAAAACATAATTTTTTAAATTTAGGTTTTTTATAAGCAGGTCACGGGGTTCGACTGGGTCAGCCTTAAAATTCTCCAGCTTCTACTTTAAATTTCCTATAATTCATACGCTTTTTTTTGCAGCATAAAGGCTAGCGTCTATTCCAATGTAATTCATACATCTTGTCGCCTTCCAACGTTAGCTCAAAATCCTTATCCATCTGTATGTTTTCTTTATGGTCACTACCATGAAGTGAAAATGATAAACCCTTATAAGTGTTTTGTCCATCAACGTCTTTATTTACAATTTTTAGTATATGAGTCATTTTTGGACTGCCCAGCATTTTAAAACGTACAGATTTTTCTTTTTTTTCCATTATCGCATACGGCCCGTCTATGAATATCATAAAGTTATTTTTTAGGATAGTGATGAAATGTCTTGGTAAAATCCCAAATGCGTTCCCCGCACCGTAAACCTCCTGACCGACTGAACCGCTTTTTTTGTTTCCATCCTGAATATCCTCTAACACTATCCAAAGTCCTTTTTCCAATTTACCTGTTTTCACCTCTTCCGATAGTACCTCGGGGGATAACATTGGCGGATAGTAAAAGGGTGCCCGGTGTATCAAGTATAGGATATACTCAGCACATAGGAGCTTAATACTGGGTAATATTTGCATGTCTTTCGCCTGTTCAAGGTAGTCATGCAAAGCACTAAAAACCTCCTGTTCCTCGTAGGCTGCAGTATATGGAGCATCGGTCAGGGGAAATAAAGCAAAAAATGTTGGAATCTCTTTGCAATATCCATAACTGCATTCCCAGAGCTGAACATTTTGAAAAATTGCAGCAATGCATCTGTAGCTAATGTTGAGGTAGCGTTTGTTGCCTGTTATTTTAAATAATTTTAGCAAAGCCCCTGCGGCAAAAGCAGTGTTATTAGCTTGATACATAATATCATATCCGACTCTTTCCAGTCGATTTGCTGCCCGGATTGCTTCATCAAGATATTTTTTCGATCTGGTAAGCTCATAAGCTTTTAGCATTACATGCGCGTACAATCCAGCTACGTCAGTCTCTCCACCCTTGCCAGGTTCGGTTTCAGCCTTCACGATTTCCAAAGAATCCATTTTGTAGAATACCGGCCATGTGTAGTCAAACTTGTGCGCAACTTTTATTGCAAATCCAATAGAGTCTAAAAATAATTTTCTGGCCGCTTTATCGCCATCCAGTGCCATTCTGGAAAGATTTAACAAAGGATGATGCAAGTACCATGAATCCATTACTAAAGGAACTTTCTGTTCTTCTTCACCTTTAAGCATATCAACAGCTCCGGGGTGCCATCTTACCAATGATTTCAGTTTTTCATCATAAAATGACGGCAGTCCTTTTTTAATGATTTCTGTGACGGGTAGACTTACACCACTCCATTTAGTATAATCCAACAATGGTAACAATACAGCTAGTTGAACCATTATCTCGGGAGGCGTCTGATAATCGCATAAATAAGCATTCAAATAACTGTTTTCATTGAGGCGGGTCCAACATCCAGGGTTATATATTAAATCTTCTAACCCATGGGATAAAATTTTTGGCCAGTTTCTGTACTGAGTAGTCGGTCTTGGGAGCATTTTATAAACTTCACAGAGCATCTCCAAGTAATCGATAGCGAGATCAGACTGTGGGTTAAGTTTTGTGTTTAAACAAATAAAGGCGTCCGAGAGCACGATTGACTTTCCAGATCGAAGTGGCTTGGTTATGCTGGGTGGTAATGCCAGGCCTAACTCAGGAAGTTTGCCTCCCACTACGCCGCTTAATGAGGTGTTTGTCTGCTGACAATAATCATTTAGTGAACTCAGATTCTGGAAATACAGGACTCGCATCCTGCTTTTAGGTTTAGAAAAGTATGCTAGCCCGGATCGGGTATGGCGTTGTATGCAGTGAAGGGTTCCAAAGTCTTTTATCGGCTGAGTCTTGGAATGCTGTAATAAAATATCTCTTGGCCAAAACGAAAGAAAGATTTCATAAGCAGGTGTGAATGTACACTTGTATTGCAGCACTGCATAATCTAGAGTTTTTAATGAAATGTTAATCAGAAAATGACCAATCACAGCCTCAATTCTAACCGAAACTCCTCCATCAACCGTTCTTGATTTAAATTGATTTATTTTCCCAGATGGGACGTAACAAGGACGGAAATATATCGGCGCCTGGTTGCTATTGCTTATCCTAATCCAAACCGAATCAGATGTAAGGTAAACTTTCAATTCAATTTCTGCATGTTCCTGGCGATAAAGCACCATTGACGCTTCAATTTCACTTAACGCACTCAACGCCCACGGAGACAGTCCTTTCATAGCTTCTGGTTTTAAGGTTAGATGTTTGATAACATGCTTATTTAAAATATTGTTTTTCCAAGTTGGGAGCTACCGTCAATCTTATTTACAACTTGTTTTGCACAGTTTCAAATTTCTAGAATGTTGAATTACATTTAAATTAAAACGGGAAATTCTGCATTAACCGTTATGCTAAACCAAAATATGGATTATCTTTGAATAGCTGATCATAGCGAACAGTTCATAGGCTAGAGTTTTATTCTTTTTAGAAGTTCCAAATAAATGCCAATATATCAAATGGGGTATTCATTTAGGTTGTAGATAAAGGTATAAATTCAAACTTAAACGTACTATTTCTATCAACACTTTATAGGGCGCATTTTTACAGAATGAAATGCACGGAAAATGCGAACGCTTTTCCTCAAAACTCAACTTCTGCTTTAGAATGTAAAATTAGACTTAAGATGAATCGATACTATTCAACACTTCCATTGAGCTAACGTCAGTTTCACCTGGATAAAAATCCTTTTTTTCCTTTAAAAATTGTTGCTGAAATCTTTCATTTGTGTTATTGAGAATGTATATATGAAGGCATCTCAAATGCGAATTTTCAAAATTGTGTACCCCGACTATTTTGACATTATCTGCGAGTTGAATAGCATGTTTCAAACCTTTCTTAGATATCAAAATAATATTTCTGCCAGATAGTGACTTCGGCGCCTCAAGTATAAAACTGTTTGAAGGAGAAATGACGGGAAGGTCATTTTGGTCTCCATAGTATTTTAGTGCACCAGCAATAGCATAATTATCGGTGTATACAAGTATCGGCTTGACAGTGCTTTTGTTTGCCACTGAATTTATTCCTGCAGCAAAGTCAGACCAGCAAGTCATATCTGCAAAGAACTGTGGTAATTTGCCTACATGGCCATCCTGCCAAAGGAGTGGCCTTCGAAAACCAGTAAGGCTGACCATTTTCGAAATGTAAATTCTGGTGAAATTCAATGTAAATAAGGGAATTACAAGGGGTAGGCTCAACACACTAAAGCTATACAATACCGTGAAAAAGAAGCCTATTTGAATTCTTGATTTTCTGAAAAGCAATATCTCCCAACATAAGCCTCCATAGGCGAAAAAAATCGGAAAAATACCTAATACATAGTATAGTTTGCCTGGAAGTAAACTAATCCCAACTAGAAGGGTAAGAAGACAAAGTAGGAATGAAATTTCTAACGCATTCTTTTCTCTTTTAAAAAGTAAAAACATACACCCTGCTGTCCAAATAGCGACACTAGCACCATGAAAGAAAAAAAGTTGAAATAGATAATCGCCAATATCAACCCTCGCAGTTTTCTCAGTCACAATAACAGAGTAATGCAGAATGGGAAACCCGTGATTCCATTGCCATAAAAAGTTCGGAAAGATTACAATAAGCATTAGCAGCACCGGGCCGCCCATTTTTTTGCTCACCAGGCATTTGTATCTTCCTGTGGTTAAAATATAGCTTAAGAGTAGAACGATTGGGTAACAAATGATGGTATATTTATTCAGCATACCAAAAGACAAAGCCAGAGCACAAGCATACAGATCTTTTGGTTGCTCATATTTGTGATAAGATAATATAGTGTAGGTGAGTAGTACCCAGAAAAACTGATCAAACACGGCAGGCTGAAGAAGATAAGAGGTGGCAAGAAAGGCCGGGGAACAGATTACTGCAGAACAGGCAATACAAACCGCCAAATTTCTTCCGCCCACTATTTGGGTGATTTTTCCGGTTAAAACAACCGTAAAAGCAGAGAATAAAGAAGGGAAAAAACGCCATGCAGTTAAGGAATTTCCAATTAATGACGCAATTGCTGCGATCCAGGTAATAAGAGGCGAAATATCCAGATAACCAAATGCAAAATCTTTACTCAACGCAATATAATAGAGCTCGTCCGCGTGGAGGCCATATCTGTTTATTGTGAATAAGTGTACCAGGAATTTCAATATGCCAAATAATACAACAATGATATTGGTTTTATAGGCGGAATGCATTTCTGATTTACTGCATCTGTTCCGTATTATCTTGGGAGACTCGGTATGCGCAGAAACGGTAAAGATTAGCTTGCGAATATTTCCCTCCCACATACAAAAACATTAAAAGTGAATTGACCACTGTAAGCGTGCTTATTTATTATCTTAAAAGCCTTTACTTTTGTGCTTAAAGAGATTACATCCCTAAAATCAATTGATAATGTTTCAGGCGAGTGAAACCCGATTGAGACATCAAAATTACGTAGCTCAAAAATTAGTGTTTCAGCCATATTGATGCCTCTTTGATTTAGTAAGTGTATATTGTCCTGGGCGGGTAGGTTTGGATGCATATTTTCAGAGCCGGCATGGTGGCTTAATTTTCAGATTACAGAATTGAATTAATAAAAAGGAAAAATGATTACCGCATCATTTACAAAATACCACCACTGGATAAGCTTTCGAAACTGATATCTGCTTTTGATAATGGCGGCTGAGGATTATAAAAACTCCGGCTAAATAACTTACGCAAATAAGTAATATTAAGACCCGTTCAATAAGTTGTAGTTTTCTCATCTGGTAAAAATCTATCAATTCTATAAATTCCTGGTTTTCAATTTTTGGGTCTATATATTTTGAGGTATTTCTTAAGTTCTTCTCTTGCCATATGAATTCGGGTTTTAACCGTACCTAGTGGAATGTTTAGCTCTTTAGCAATTTCAGCATATTTATAACCTTCGAAATATCGTTGGAATGGTATGCTGAATGTTGGGTTAATCGCTTTCAGAGCTTTTTGAATATCGCCCAATGCAAATCCTGATACTGCCAAATTAGAACTTGCTGAACTGCTTAGCTGGGCGTAAGTGATCTCTTCTTCGTTTGTAATCACCGCAAGTTTAGCTTTTTCTTTACGGTAATAACTGATGAAAGTATTTCTCATAATAACATATAACCAGCTATTCAAATTTGTTGAGGAATCAAACTTCTCACAAAAGCGAAATCCTTTCAATAAAGTTTCCTGGACCAAATCTTTTGCATCATCTGAATCCCTGGTAAAACCAAGTGCGTGGGAAAATAGCATTGCTTCTACTCGCTTTGCAGCAATGGCAAATTCATTGGTTTTCATAGGCTTGATTGGATTAAGGTAATAAACTAACAATGAGAAAATGCGTTTGTTTCATCCATGCTCCTCACTCAAGAATTTCGGGTATAAATTCGGTACAAGGTTTGCTATTTTACGTATATATTGCCCGAAGTCTAGATAAACCGCGTTCAAATTAACGCCCCCTCATCACTATAAAAGGCCCCTATGCGAAGTAATTTGATAAGGTCCGCCGATCCAAACCCCTCTTGAAATAGTAGATTCGTTTGTGCTGAATGGTTTGTTGGAATATGTTTTTGTTTAGCTTTTGCAAAACAAAAACTGCTGATTAAAATGTTCAATAAGCCTATCAAAATGAATAAACTAAGACAGATGATCCGTCTATACAGTCAGGGATTGGAACCAAGCGCATCTATGGAATGGAATCAACCTTAAGCAATACCATTAAAAAGTATATTTACATCTGGCAGACATTCACCGACCGTAAAAACGCACTTCGCTATTTCGGGGGTATACCGGAGGCGATTTTTTCTAATGAGCTTGGCGCTTCTATTACAAGGGAAAGCAGGTATGAGGCGGTACTCAACGATGAGTTTTTCAGCGTTTGCGGAACATTATAACACAACATTTGTTCCCACATATGCCTACAAACCTCGAGACAAATCAATCCTAGAAGGAGCTGTGAAGCCTATTTGTCGAAGCATCTATAAAATGCCTGATAACAGCCAATTTGAGACTTTGAGCAGCTCTATTCTGAGATGTTCCATTTCTGGAAATCCGTAATAACAAACCTTTTTCCGGCGGAAGCCGTTCACGCAGGGAACAGTCTTGAGAAATCGACATGAAGCGTTGCCGTGCTTAATCCCGTTCAATATGAGGTGCACAAGTTGGCGATGGTTACGATAATGAGAAATGGGTGTTAGATATCATTAAAATGCCATCACCAATGCTTACTAAAAAATTTTAGGGTATATATTTATTGGCTCACTCACCACCCAAATCTTTTCCTATGCCCATGCGTTTAACCAATAATGTAAATACACCCTTAGGTAGCGTGTATCCATAGGTATGTGACCATTCAGCATTCGTAAATGTCAATATTCCTTTATAAACTCCGTCAATATAAATTCGAAATTGGTTAGATTGATTTTCTAGTCTGGACACCACGATTGTACGGTTATTGAATACGACGATACGCGTATCCGTGTATGGATTATTAAACATCAGAGCGATATGTGGTTAGGTATGAGGGTGGCTAATATACTACCAAAATCAAAAAGTTTTGTATGATATTCCTTACGGCTATAAAAGAAAACTGGTGTAATGATAAAGGGTAAAATCAGCGGCTAATCGCGAAAATAATATTGCCTAAATTATATCGGGATTTCGCGGGGAGCAATCAACTTATTTCGACTTTTGGGTCAGCGTGTTTTGCTCTAGATTGACCACTCAAATAAACTGATGATTAATGTGCTAAAAATAACTTATACGTTTTCTTGGACTGGTCAATCTGCTACGGAATCCCTTGGTCAACGAAGCCGAAATCTGCCGGGTAGAGTGACTTTCTATAATAGAGTATCTGTTATCTTGTAATTGGTCAACAGCCTGTTGACCAGTTGATGATTTATAAAACGAATAAAACTTTGACAATATTTTAAGTTAGAACAATAAATGCAGAGGACATTGACCAAGCCTCGCCGGAGATAAATTGTCTGCAAAGTTTTGCTTGTCTATATTTTAGTGAATTGGAGGGGGGTAATACGAATTGGTTTTTGCATTTGACGAGTGTATGCGCATTTGCAAGTCAATTATTATGATCATAGCTTTATTGTAATGCCAAAATTACTATTGAAACCAAACGTAAGTATTCACTGCTAAAAATTGTTCATTTTTTACATTGTCATCAGGAATAAAGCTTCCATTCCAGCAGCAGTGTAGATATTCACCATATCCCTCATACGCCCTAGTAGCAACTTTTAGATTTATTAGTTTTAAAATAAACTTCTAGGACTTTCTTAAGCGGATAGTATACCTTTTGCAACTTCACTATCCAGGGGCTTTAGAATGTAATCCTGCACCATAGGATAATTTCTCGATCGTTCCCGGTCTTTCACATCTACTGAAGAACTCAGGATATAGACCTCCATTTGGATTTCCGTATCTAAAGAACTTAAGGCTTCCAGTACGTCCCATCCGTTCATTTGTGGCATATTAAGGTCTAAAAAGAGCCATACACAACCAACATTTTGTTCATTCTGGAGGTACTCCAGGCCTTTAATGCCGCTATCGAAGCATTTTATAGGTAGATTGGTATGTTCTGCGATAATTTCCCTGTTAATGAAGAGACTGTACTCATCATCATCGATCAAAAAAATTTCATTCCTCATTTCTAATGTTTATAAAGCGTAACATGCCATTTGAACTTATCACCCGCAACAGTTTGTGAGGATTTCTGGATCATTGCTCCAATCTCGTTAAAATAAAATGATTCTCGGCACAAGAATATCAAATTGGGTATTAATTGGGATTAAAAATGTATAAACTCCTTTAATGACTTAAAACAATAATAATGGTCTGGCTGTTGTGATGAATATCCCGTAATTATGCAGAATTTTCCAGAAATATGTGGCCTCATGGAGGCTTCTTCTTTCTATTACATCATCAGCATTGATATGAATGGTCGTTATGCTTATACTAATGCCAATTACGCAAAGCATTTTGCCAAAGTATCTCCGGGCTTGGTTGGTCAGCCTTATTACATCACCATGCATCCCGATGATACATCGACCTGCGAGCAAGTTGCAGCACAGTGTTTTCAACATCCCGATAAGTTATTTCCAGCAACCATCCGGAAGCACGATGGCCTTGGTGGATTCATATTTACCCAATGGGAGTTCCGCGCTATTTTTGATGAGAAAGGTCAGCCTTCGGGGATTTTCTGTGTTGGTTATGATATTTCTGAACTAATGATTCAAAGAGACCAGTCAAAAAGAATTTCAGAGGAGATTAATGCACAATCTACTTTACTTGAAGAAATTGTTTTCACACAAAGCCATACCGTAAGGGCGCCACTTGCTAATCTGATTGCGCTCACACGGATTCTTAAAAAAAACCTGCATAACCATCAGTACAGCGGACAACTGGCGGATATGATTCTCGCATCTGCAGCGAGACTCGATGAGATCATCACCGATATTGTATCTAGTGTGAGAGCACAAACCGACAAGACTGAATGATTAAATAACATTATTAAATTTAATCTCTGACGGCATATTTTAATTTTTTTATTTAAGGCTTGTCTTCCGATTTGAATGCCCTGGCATAAAAAATTAAACTAGAATAACATTGTTGCTTGTATAAAAACTGATCAACGGTGCAACCTATTGCTCGGTATTGAGTAACTCTATGTTTTTAACAATTAAATGGTTGTTGGAATATTCAGTTTCGAAACTAACCTTGTCACCTTTTAATCGCATTCTTTTGAAGTTGTGATTGATAAATTTTACGGTGTGGGCATTGAAAAAATCCCGATCCAGACAATTTATTAAATGACATTATTATTTAAGCCTCCCGCAAGACTGATGGCATTATAAACTTGTTCTTATAAAGCAGCATTATATTTTTATGCCTTAGTGGATAAACCAGAAGAGAATGCCCCCTTTGTGCCAATTTTTTTATGGTTGATAACTCTGTTGTTTTATATTGAGTTATGTAAAAGATTTTTTTGGCGAGAGGGGCAACTGATACTGGTTTATCCAAGAAACTAAGCAGGTATCTTTCTAGGTATTTCTCTATTCCAAAATCTGTGCATGGCAATCATTTTTGGAAAGAGTGATGAAATCGAACTGAGCTTGTCTGAAACTATGATCCCCTCGTCAAGCACGGTTTCTTCAGAATACTCCGCTGGCAACTTCTTAAAAAAGTAACTGGCTTCCAATACCTGAATCGCAGCACTCTCCGCAGCTATAGCCTTACAGTGTTTGAAAGCCTCATTTAAAAAGTGGACAGCATTAGCGTCAGCTTCCAGCGTGGCTGAGCTATTTACGCCTCCTGGCAAGTAAACAGCATCATATAAAACCGATGCCGCCGTGAGAAAACTTTCGTCAACCTGCATCCGCTCATCATCCGCACAAATTAACTCACCTTGCTTCGGGGCGATGATGTGAACAACAGCCCCTTTGCTTACGAGTAAATTTTTGATCTTACTCACAGATTGTCCATCAACGCCATCGGCCGCCAAAATAGCCACCTTTCTGGTGGAAATGGAATCCTTAATCGTTCCATTCATACTGAGGGCTTCCGAACTGGCAATCTCTCCTTCGATATTTTCAGGCGTATAATCGGCAGAGTTGCCGTCTGCAGGGATGCTGCCATTCAATTCCGAAAGGGCAATTTCAGGCACGTGCAAGCCAAGTGCATAGGCCACAGATGCGGCTAGCCCTTTGTCAATATGGGCTAGAAGGCCTAGCATGCGTTCACGAATTGCTGTCAGCTTAACTTTGCCAAGCTCAAAACTCAATGCGTCGGTAAGATGGTTTTTTTCTGCTTCTGACTGGCTATTTAGAAAGAGCCTTGCCTGCGAGAAATGGTCAAAAAAGCTCTTGCTCCTTGCCCTAATTTTTCTGGCATCAATACGTTCATTGTAACTGACAAATCCTCCATCGGCTTCCTTTACCTGTAAGGGATCATTGCCAGCAATGTCATTTGGCCCATAGCTCGTTTTGCCTCTGTTTATCGTCTGGCGCATGTAACCATCCCTTTGATTGTTATGAACCGGTACAATTGGTCGATTTATCGGAATTTCGTGGAAATTCGGACCGCCAAGCCTTATCAACTGCGTATCAGTATATGAAAAGAGTCTTCCCTGGAGCAAAGGATCATTAGTGAAGTCAATTCCAGGAACTACATGCCCTACATGAAATGCCGACTGCTCAGTTTCTGCAAAAAAGTTATCGGGATTTCGGTTCAGCGTCATCTTCCCAATGCGCTGTACAGCCACAAGCTCTTCAGGAATAAGTTTTGTTGGGTCCAGAAGGTCGAAACCATACTTGAATTCATCCACTTCTGGAACAATCTGCACGCCAAGTTCCCATTCCGGAAAGGCACCCTCTTCAATTGCATCCCAAAGGTCTCTTCGGTGGAAATCCGGATCCTTGCCAGAAATATTCTGCGCCTCATCCCACGCTAAAGAATGAACGCCTAGCAAAGGTTTCCAGTGAAACTTAACAAAGCTCGACTGCCCTTTTTCATTGACAAAACGAAATGTGTGCACGCCAAAACCTTCCATCATTCTATAACTTCTTGGTAATGCCCGATCGCTCATCAGCCACATAATCATATGTGAAGATTCAGGAATCTGCGAAATGAAGTCCCAAAAAGTATCATGGGCAGAAGCAGCCTGTGGCATTTCATTATCTGGCTCCGGCTTAACTGCATGAACTAAGTCAGGAAATTTGATGGCATCCTGTATAAAAAAAACAGGCATATTGTTTCCTACCAAGTCAAAGTTTCCTTCTTTGGTATAAAATTTTACAGCAAATCCCCTCACATCCCTGGCCAAATCAGTTGATCCACGCGAACCAGCAACCGTAGAAAAACGGACAAAAACAGGCGTTTCAAGGCCAGGCTCACACAAGAATGAGGCTCTAGTTAAAGATGACATGTCTTCATATACTTTGAAGACGCCATGTGCACCCGATCCTCTCGCGTGTACGATTCGCTCCGGAATGCGCTCATGGTCAAAATGGGTAATTTTTTCACGCAGAATAAAATCTTCCAATAAAGTTGCGCCACGATCTCCCGCTTTAAGCGAATTCTGGTCATCATTTATTTTAACGCCGTGATTGGTAGTCATCTGCTGTCCGCTACTATCGGCAACAAATTCCTGAAGTTTATTGGTTTTATCATTTGTAGGCTGAGTGGATTGCCCACCATTACCTGTCATTTTCTTAGCCATAGTGTTTTTATAATTCGTCAGCAGCTTTAGTAATAATTTCGTTTCCGGCAATGTCAGAAAGCTTAGCATCCGCAAGCTTTTCTTCCGATAAGGTTTGCCCTAAAATGTCTGCAACCTCAGACAGTCCAAGTGATGTGGCCAGCTGGAAAAGGCCAGTGTAAGAGGCGATCTCATAATGCTCAACTTTTTGGGAAGCCAGGATAATCCCCATGTCCCTGGTCGCAGTTCCGGCCCTGGTTTCTTCAATAATTCCCTCGCCCTCCTTTGTCAACCCTTCCATCGCATCGCATTTTTTTGCTACAGGTTTCTCCCCTAATAAGACAAAAATCTGCTCGATCCGACCCACATGACCTTCAGTTTCTTTCAGGTGTGACTTAATGGCGGCGATTAAGTCCGGAGAAGTTGCGGCCGAAATCATTTTTGCCAAAGCTTTTACCAAATGATTTTCCGCCCAGTAAAGGTCACGGATACCATCTGTAAAAAGTTCTTTTAATGGAGCCGATGGTTCGGCCTCAGGCTTTGTGCTCAGTTTTGGTGCACTGTCGCTTTCTTGTTTTTTCATGTATGTTTTGTTAAGGTAAATGAATGCTAACTACTTAAAATTCTCTAATTATCTCCACCAGGTCTTATGATTCTGAAACACCGGTCATGAAATATTACTTGTGACTTTCTAATTAATATCACATTTGGTTCTTACATAACCACATGAAACGAACATTAGTTTTACATTATTAAATTGAAATCACTAATTAGAACACCCTGTTCTGTAAGTTTATTTCATGGCTTCATGCGATTCTGAATGCAGCAGAAAAAATTAAAACCAAAATCAGATTTAAAGGTTATTGCAATATTACTGGAAAATGTAATTATCTGCATTTGGCCTTAACCTATATGTACAATACCTTTATGGAAAATATCGACCAACTTATTATTCCGGCAGCAAGGCAAGGAGAAAATGAAGTCATTTTGGAACTCATTAAAAGAGGTGTCAACCTAAACATTCAGGACCAGAAAGGATACACACCGCTTATCATTGCTGCCTATAATAACAGACTTGAAACAGTAAGGCTCTTAATCGATAATGGTGCGCAGTTGGATGATACAGATGCTGGCGGTAACACTGCATTAATGGGTGCCAGCTTTAAAGGTTATCTTGACATAGTGCAATTGCTGGTAACCCGGGGAGCAGAACTCAACATTCAACACGGCAATGGCGGTACAGCGCTTATGTTTGCTGCGATGTTTGGCAGAAATAATGTATTGGAGTATCTCTTAAGTACTGGGGCCGATAGGGATATAAAAGACCTAAGAGGACAAACAGCCGCCGACCTTGCCGCCATGCAGGGAAACGAAGTAGGGTTAGATCAGTTAACTAAATCTTGAGGTAGATGTGTTTGAACATCCTCAGTAAAGAAGGCCCATAACAGATCAGTTTAGAGTTAATAATGCTAAGGCAACAGCCGATCTTTTAAAACAAACCTATCCTGTCTGTTGACTATTTTTTGCATCAATGGCCTGAACATTTGCTTGAGATGCCTCCCTTACCACCAACAGGTAATATTTGGGTTGATAGGTGCAATTTAAGATTGTTGATCATTCAATAAGCTTGTGCTGCAAAGAGCGTAAATCCACTTGTGCCGGAAGGCGCTGTAAATAAAAGAGCGGATAATTTGTTTTTCCATGCCGAGTGGAGATTTCGGTTATCTTAAGCAAGTTATTCGTGTCAGATTGACCACTCTAAAAAAACAAAATTTATCACTAACATATTATTTTTATCTTGTCGGGGGTCGTCAGTATACACTAGAACACTCTAACCCCTGATTCCTAAATAAGTTGATCAGTGCTGATGATTTTTCTGTCGCTGGAAAGATTTTCCAAATAGTCGACAAGCATCAGTTTTATGAACACAACAAGATCGATACTTTTCTGTCTAATACTTAGCGGTTGCGCGATAAACGAAATCGAGATCGGGCATGTCGCTTAAACGTTTGTAAAAATTATCTGTGGGGATATAGTCTGAGCGTTGAAAGCTGATAAAAAGCTTTTCATGATAGTTCTTCTTGCCTTGCATGATATAAAAATACAATTTATATTATTGATTAGCAGTTAATTGAATATATTAATCGCAAAATGACGATGAATTATTTGCCTAGGATAGTTTACAATCGTAATATTGCGATACAGAATTATGGGACTTACAAAGACAGAAATATTTACAGAAGAGCAGAACCAGCTTTCGATACTACTGAAGGCTATTGCCCATCCCGCAAGGATTGCAATCCTGCAGCAGATCATATCGGCGAACGCCTGCATCTGCGGAGATCTTGTGGAAGAGCTTGGCCTTGCACAGGCGACGATTTCCCAGCATTTGAAAGAACTAAAAAATGCAGGTATCATCCAAGGAACAATCGATGGGGTTAAAGTGTGCTATTGTATAGAGCCAAAAACATGGAAGCTGTTGGCAAACCTGTTCGGGGAGTTTATGGGGTCTTATACCGATCCGCAGGGCTGTTGCTAGCCCCTTTTTTGAGCAAATACATCGCAAAATTAAGATACATAAATAAAGAGGATATGAAATTATCAGAAATCAAAACCATCTTGGCAACCGCTGAAGCAGTTAATTTCCGAGTAGAAAACGGGGAAACCGTACCCGAACATTTCCATGTGACCGAGGTGGGCATCATTACCAAGGACTTTATCGACTGTGGAGGTAAGGTTCGCCATGAAAAGGTAGCCAACTTCCAGCTATGGGATGCAGATGACTATGAGCATCGCTTAAAAGCAGAAAAACTGCTAAATATCATTTCGCTTTCCGAGAAGGTACTGGGAATGGAAGACCTTGAAATCGAAGTGGAATATCAATCTGGAACCATTGGCAAATATGACCTCAGTTTTGACGGAACGAATTTCCTACTGCTGGCTAAACAGACTGCGTGTTTGGCAAACGAGGCTTGCGGAATCGAAGCGTCAAAAAAGGAAATGGTTAATCTGGCAGGCCCGGCAAAGAGTTGTACACCTGGTGGCAGTTGCTGTTAACCCGCTTATGGAAATAAGGGAACTATTGGCCTCAGATTGGGAGGCTGTAAAATTGATCTACGAAAAAGGCATAAACAGGGGCAATGCCACTTTTCAGGCTAGCGCACCCTCCCACGAAGAATGGGACAGCACCCATCTTTTAACCTGCAGGATTGTTGCCGAAGAAAAGGGAAGATTGGTCGGATGGGCAGCATTGACACCTGTTTCCTCACGTTGCGTATATGCAGGGGTAGCTGAAGTTAGCGTATATGTTGACCCCGAACAATCAGGTCAGGGCATCAGGCTTGCACTCCTAAAAGAACTCGTTGGGTTGAGTGAAGCAGAAGGAATATGGACGCTGCAAGCAGGTATATTCCCTGAAAATATCGGAAGCCTTCGCATCCACGAAAAGGCGGGCCTTAAGATACTTGGGATTAGAGAAAAAATTGGAAAACAGAACGGCGTTTGGAGGGACACTGTACTAATGGAAAGAAGAAGTAATACAATCATTTAACGATAAAATTTATGAAGAAAATATTAGTGCTATGCACCGGAAACAGTTGCAGGAGCCAAATCGCAGAAGGCTATTTAAGGCATTTTGCCGGAGATAAGGCAGAAGTATATAGTGCAGGTATCGAAACACATGGCGTAAATCCAAAGGCCATTGAGGTTATGAGAAGGGATGGCATAGACATTTCCGGGCATACCTCAAACAATATTGATGAATATTCAGGATTAGATTTCGACTACGTGATCACTGTTTGCGATAACGCAAAAGAGAACTGCCCGTATTTCCCGATCAATGCAGTAAAGTTCCATTATAACTTTCCGGACCCAGCAAAAGCTACAGGAACAGAAGAAGAGGTCATGGGAGCTTTCCGCGAAGTAAGAGAGATGATCCGCAAATACGCACAGAACTTTGTTATCGAGAACCTAAAGCGTTAAGATGTCGGTAACTAATTGTGCGCCCACAGTCGAGCGAAAAAAACTGGGTTTCCTTAACCGTTACCTCACCCTTTGGATATTTTTGGCGATGGGAATCGGGGTAAGTGTTGGTTATTTTATACCATCATCATCATCGGACTTTATTAATTCATTCTCCAGCGGAACAACAAATATACCACTGGCAATCGGGCTGATCCTGATGATGTATCCGCCACTGGCTAAAGTGAGATATGAGAAGATGGGCGAAGTATTCAAGGACACAAAGGTTTTAACCGTTTCACTGGTATTGAACTGGGTCATCGGGCCGCTATTGATGTTCTTTTTAGCGATAACTTTTTTAAGGGATTATCCTGAATATATGGTTGGCCTGATCTTAATTGGACTTGCCCGTTGTATCGCAATGGTCGTGGTGTGGAATGAACTGGCAGGAGGAAACCGTGAATATGCAGCTGGCCTTATAGCGCTGAACAGTATTTTTCAGGTATTGTTGTACAGTGTTTTTGCCTATGTTTTCATTACGATATTGCCTCCCTATTTTGGATTAAAAGGTCTGGAAGTGGACATCACAATTGGTGAAATTGCCAAGAGTGTCGGCATATACTTAGGTTTGCCTTTTGCAATGGGTATTATCTCAAGGTTCGTTTTGCTCAAACTTAAGGGAGAAGAATGGTTCCGGGAAAAGTTTGTGCCGATGATATCCCCGATTACCTTGATTGCATTGCTTTTCACTATCGTAATCATGTTCAGCCTTAAGGGTAACCTCATCGTTCAGATTCCGATGGATGTGGTCCGGATTGCGATACCGCTAGTGATCTACTTTTCGATCATGTTCGTGGTCAGCTTTTTTGCAGGCAAATACTTCGGTGCAGATTATTCACGCAGCACATCAATTGCTTTTACGGCAACGGGAAACAACTTCGAACTGGCCATTGCAGTTGCCATAGGCGTATTCGGGATCAACTCTGGTCAGGCATTTGCAGGAGTGATCGGTCCACTCGTAGAAGTTCCAGCGCTGATTGCGCTGGTCAACCTCGCATTCTGGTTTCGCAGGAAATATTATAAATAAAAAATGCGGCAATGTTCAGTTGCCGCATACTAATCTATCTTTTATGGTTATTTAATATTCGCGAATTGAAAATATTTTAAGAGAAGCTGGACAAACACTAATAGGCCTGGTAGGACTTTGGGCGCTGTTTTTCTCAGCCTAGTAATCTATATCAACATGAAAGATGATCTTTGTCACATTCTTGCAGGCCAAAAAGATGGTTCTTTGAATTAAAACGCAAAATGGCACATACTTTTCATATCCCGGTACTAGGTTTGGCTTATTCTATAGACACACCGCTCAAAGTTGCAAAATTTGGCATTTCATCTGTTGTATCTATCGTTGATGATGAACTTTGCGAAAGAATGCGGCAGTACCATGCTGAGCTGAATGACGAAATTTTTGTAGGTATTTTAAAGTCCGAAAACGATTTCCGTGCTAAAAGAATAACTGCATATCTCAATTTGATAAAAAAAATAGTGGATAAGCAAATAGATGCGATCAGAAATCAAAAATTTGAACCAGAGGAAGATATTATCAAGTATTTTGAATTACTGCCTCAGACAGCGCCTTTAAAAATTGTTTATGAATTGATGTTAGCTGAAAAATCACCTGCAAGGAGAAAAACGCTCCAAAAGCAGCTAAGAAACGAAATTAAACCGGGCAGGATTGATGTTAACATCATGGCGAAAGTTGATAAAATCAACTTCATTAAAGGCATTAATTCCGGGCTTGAAAATAGTGATGCTTTGGCCGCTTTGAGGGGATTTGCCAACAGTAATCTGAATTCAGCTGTAGTGATTTCTGCCGGTTTAAATCCGAGGTTATACAGCTATCTGGAAACATTTGAAGATTTTTATCCAACCGGGAGTGGAGTGTGTCATAAACAAATTATTTTAAAAGTCAGCGATTTCAGGTCTGCAAATGTTCAGGCAAAACTGCTCGCTAAGAAAGGTTTGTGGGTCAGCGAATTCAGGATTGAATCAGGTTTGAACTGTGGTGGTCATGCTTTTGCAACCGAAGGGTTACTACTTGGACCGATTTTGCGCGAGTTTAAAAACTCGAGGGAGGCACTGCATAATGATTTGCTCCCAATTTACACAGGCGCCTTAAATTTAAAAGGAATACACGATAATTTTATACCTGAGCAAAGAATAACAGCGCAAGGGGGAATTGGAACTGCAGGTGAACAAAATTATTTAATGGAAAATTACGGCCTTGATGCAACAGGTTGGGGGAGTCCTTTCTTGTTGGTTGATGAGGCAACAAGTGTTGATAGCGACACTTTAAACCAACTTGTTATCGCGACTGAAGATGATTTTTATTTAAGCAATTCATCTCCACTCGGCGTACCCTTCAATAATTTCAGAAAAAGTTCAGTAGAAACAGAAAGAATGGAGCGAATAGCTAAAAACCGTCCGGGTAGTCCGTGCACCAAAAAGTACCTGTGCAGCAACACTGAATTTACTACAGAACCGATTTGCACGGCATCAAGAAAATACCAAAACCTGAAAATTAAATCGCTCGAATCCTCAAATTTATCAGCAATTGAATTAAGCAGACAAATTGATTCCGTTACCGAAAAAATATGTCTTTGCGAGGGTTTGTGTAGTTCCACTTACATCAAATACAACTTACTAAAACCAAAAGAAAGTAAAGCCATAAGTATTTGTCCGGGGCCAAACCTGGCTTATTTTTCGAAAAAATACACATTAAAAGAAATGATTGACAACATCTATGGTAGAATTAATTTGCTTGATGGTATTCACAGGCCAAATCTATTTACCAAAGAGTTAAAATTATACATAGACTACTTTAATAAAGAAGTTGAAAACTTTAGTAATGGTATCTTCAACGTGGTTCAAACCAATAAAAAAATCGATTACCTGAAAAAATTCTATAATCAGCTTCAGCAAGGAGTAGACTATTATCGCAGCAGCATTGAAAAGGCCGATGCCAATTTAAAAGTATGGAGTCAGGAGCAGATCTCTTTATTTGAAAAAGCAGTCATGCAAATAGGTGATTTAACACCTCAATTGTTAAATTTGTGCAGTAAGTCGGAGTAAAAATCCAGCTAACACAGCGTTTATATGGAAAGAGCAAGGTTACTGAGTGCGATAATAGAAAATGCAATTGATGGTATTATTACGATCGACGATAGGGGAATTATCGAACATGTTAATCCTGCAGCGCTTAAACTTTTCGGCTTTGAAAACGGTGAGTTAATCGGTAAAAATGTGTCGGTTTTAATGCCTATGCCAGACAAAGAAAAGCATGATTCCTACATAAAACACTATAACGATACCGGTCAAAAACGCATCATTGGCATTGGCAGAGAGGTAACCGGACAAAGGAAAGATGGCTCTACCTTCCCTTTTCGTCTAGGTGTTAGCGAAGTTAAATTTAGTGACCGTAAAATATATACGGGCTTTATTCACGATTTAAGTAAGCTTAAAGAAAATGAAGCCCGGATTTTAAGTTATACAGAGCAACTGGAAGATAGAATTAGGGAACGCACGCAAGATTTGGTTAAACTGGTTTCGGAACTTCAATCGGCAAAGGAACACGTTAATGCTCTTTTTGAAAAAGAAAAAGAACTAAATCAGTTAAAAACCCGGTTTGTTTCAATGGCTTCTCACGAATTCAGAACACCTTTGAGTTCAATACAGCTATCGGCAACATTAATTGATAAGTATAATCCAAAACGCGATACCGAAAATATCGAAAAACATACTGGTAAAATTAAAAACGCAGTAGGTAACCTTACCACAATTCTCAACGATTTTCTGTCTCTTGAAAAATTAGAAGCCGGAAGAGTTGAGGTTAATCCATGCTGGTTTAATGTTGTTCGTTTCGCTGAAGAAATTGTTGAAGAAATGCAGCTAATCAGCAAACAGGATCAGCATATTATTTATGAACATAAAGGAACCTCAGCAGAGGTGAACTTAGATAACAACCTTTTAAAAAACTGTATAATTAACCTAATCTCAAATGCGGTGAAATATTCAGGAGAAAATACGATGATCCAGTTTAACAGCGCTTTAATGGATAACGAATTAATAATTGAAGTAAAAGACAATGGAATTGGTATTCCTGAGGCCGACCAGCAAAACCTTTTCGAACCATTTTTTAGAGCCCACAATACCGGTAGCATTCCGGGAACCGGACTCGGCTTAAACATTGTTAAACGGTATATTTCTTTAATGCAAGGTGAGGTATCTTTGGAAAGCGCACAAAATATTGGCACCACAATCCGCCTGAAAATTCCTTTTACAAATCAATAATTTTCCATTTTAAATGAGCAAAAAAGTTCTGATAATTGAAGACAACGATGATATCCGCGACAGCACAGCTGAAATTTTGGAGCTTGCGGGATATAAAACCTTTACCGCTGTTAACGGTAAAATCGGTGTAGATTCAGCCATTAAAAATCATCCGGATCTTATTTTGTGTGATATTATGATGCCTGAATTAGATGGCTATGGCGTGTTGTACCTCTTGCATAAAAACCCGCAAACGGCTTCCATCCCCTTTATCTTTATTACTGCAAAAAGCGAAAGGGCTGATATGCGAAAAGGTATGGAAATGGGTGCTGATGATTATCTAACCAAACCTTTTGATGATATCGAATTGCTAAAAGCGATTGAAGGCAGGTTGAAAAAATCAACAACAAGCGGTAAATTTAACCACCAATATAGCGATACACAAACACTATTTGCTGATTTGATTAAAAAAGGAAAAATTAGAATTTTAGCCAATAAGCAAATCATTTACATAGAAGAAGACCAGCCTACGCACGTTTACTTCGTAAAAAAAGGACAGGTAAAAACCTACAAAAGGTTTAAAGATGGACGTGAGTTATCGTCCGCGCTCTACCAGCCTGGCGATTTTTTTGGTTATGAAAGTCTGTTTACAGAAACCCCTTACCAGGATAATGCGGCTACGCTTGCCGATAGTGAAATCATCTTGATACCCAAAACGGAATTTATCGACTATCTCTATCAACACCAGCCCATTTCGGCTGCATTTATTAGACTTCTATCTGGCAATATTCGCGATAAGGAAAATCAAATGTTGCAGCTGGCTTATTTTTCAGTACGTAAGAGGGTTGCAGATGCACTAATCCAGGTTGCGGAGAAATTTGATTCAATAGCAGATGACAAATCCACTATTAAAATCTCCAGAGATGATTTAGCCGCAATTGTGGGTACCGCAAGCGAGACGGTTAGTAGAATGCTCGCTGATTTTAAGGAAGAGAAACTGATAGAAAAAAGTGGTAATGCTATTAAAATCTTCTCGATAGATAAATTAAAAAATATCAAGCATTAATTTTTGAGCTAAAAAAAATCATTCCTGATCAAAATCACTTTTTAAGGTGACTCACCTCAGGGCTGCTGCCCTAAACAAACGATAGTTTTGAGCACTAAAAATTTGTTTATGAAAGCAATCGCTTATAACATTAAGCCCGATGAAAAAGAATGCCTGGTACTTGCCAATCATAAAAAGCATGATATCACTATAATTGCAAATAGCCTTTCTTTTGAAACCATAGCATTTGCCGAAGGAAAGGAAACGCTTTTAGTTTTTAACAACGATATTGTTGATGAGCAAATTGTAAATAGGTTAAAAGAATTGGGCGTTAGATACATAGCAACTTCATCATTTGAAACCGGACACCTTGATTTAAAATCCGCGGCAAAAGCCGGATTAAAAATAGCCAACGTACCACTGAAGGATGAGCAAAGTCCTTTAGATAGAATGAATCGGGTCATTAAAAATCTTGATAATTGGTCAGCTGGAAAATGTGTTGGAAGTGCCTGTTGTTGCCAGAATAATTGTGGTGTTGTTAAATCATTAAATCAAGAGTGATGGACACGCTAGCATTATTAAAAAAATACAATGTTGCTGCACCCCGCTACACAAGTTATCCAACAGTGCCTTTTTGGGATGTAGATAAATTTGGGACCGACCACTGGCTTTTTTCAGTTAGGAAGTGTTTTGATAAAAGTAAAAATGATGGGATAAGTTTATACATCCATCTTCCCTTTTGCGAGAGTTTATGTACTTATTGCGGCTGCAATACCAGAATAACTAAAAACCATCAAGTAGAAAATCCATACATTGAGGCTTTGCTAAAAGAATGGCAAATGTATGTTGGAGTTTTGGGCGAAAAACCTAAGATAAAAGAAATTCATTTAGGTGGCGGGACACCAACTTTCTTCAGCGCAGAAAATCTATCAAAATTAATAAAAGGTATTTTATGGAATAGTGAGCCTACTGCAGATTCCGAATTTTCTTTCGAAGCACATCCCGATAATACCAGCGAGGCGCATTTACAAACACTTTACAACCTTGGTTTTCGCCGTTTAAGTTTAGGGATTCAGGATTTTGATGAAAAGGTTCAGCAGATGATCAATCGTTACCAAACGCCACTGCAGGTTGAACACGTAACCAAACTTGCCCGAAAAATTGGCTACCAGTCTATAAACTTTGATTTAATTTATGGACTTCCGTTTCAAAGCTTAAAAGGTTTGGAGGAAACGATAAACCAGGTGATTAACTTGAATCCCGATAGGATTGCATTTTACAGCTATGCGCATGTACCATGGCTGAAACCCGGCCAAAGAAGATATACAGAACAAGATTTACCCAACAGTAAAATGAAGTTTGAACTGTACAATTTGGGTAAAAGCAAATTACTAAAAGCCGGATTGGAAGAAATCGGGATGGATCATTTCGCAAAAAAAAGCGACAGCCTGTTCACCGCTTTGGATCAAAATAATCTGCACCGAAACTTTATGGGCTACACCCATCAGCATACCGCGTTACTTATTGGTCTGGGTGTTTCATCAATAAGCGATAGCCTAGATGCTTTTGCACAAAATGCTAAAACTGTAGAATCATATCTCGAAAAGATTAACAAGGATAGTTTTGCAATAGAAAAAGGTCATATTTTAACTGATAGAGATTTAAAAATCCGCAGGCAAATTACAGAAATTATGTGCCGTGGTATGAGCAGCTTTACCAACGGGATTTCACAATCCATACACCACAAACTTGCACCCCTGATCAACGATGGATTGATTTACTTAAGCGAAAACAGACTCATCGTTAACAATTCCGGTAAACCCTTTTTAAGAAACATATGTATGGCATTCGATGAGCGGTTGTGGGAAAAAACTCCAGCCACGCAGATGTTTAGCTATTCGATTTAGTATTCAATACAGCATCAAAATTTAGGCAAAGATGGAAAAACTATACAAAATTGCTTCCAATGAAATTTGTTACCATTGTGGCGAATTGCTTGATTGCGTCATACATAGCCTTGACAACCACGATTTTTGTTGCGCAGGCTGTAAAACCGTCTATAAAATTTTATCAGAAAATAATCTCTGCAATTACTACAGCTACAACGATACGCCCGGGAAAAGGATTCAAAATAAGCGTCATTTTGAATATTTAGAAGAAGCTTCAATAATTACGCAGTTACTGGATTATCAACATGAAAAAGCAAGCATTATTACCTTCTATATTCCTGCAATTCATTGTAGTTCTTGCATCTGGCTTTTAGAACATCTCTATAAAATTAACGAAGCAATTTTTTCTTCCAGAATCGATTTTTTAAAGCGCCAGGTTACCATCGGCTTTAAACATGAAGAAATTTCCCTTAGAAAACTCGTTGAAACTTTGGCAGATATCGGTTACGAACCACTTATTAGTTTGCAAGATGTCGTAAAAGAGCATGGTAAATCTATAAACAAAACCCTCGTTCAAAAAATTGCTGTTGCCGGTTTTTTAATGGGCAATGTTATGCTTTTCAGTTTTCCGGAATATTTTGGGCTAAATGGATTTGAATCGCAATTTCAAAAGCTTTTTGGCTGGCTGAATCTAGCATTTTCTATTCCGGCAGCATTGTATTGCGGGAAAGAATATTTTACATCAGCCATTACAAGTTTAAAACATAAACAAATTAACCTCGATACGCCACTTGCGCTAATTATTACTGTGCTATTTATGCGCACAGCTTTCAACATTATTTTTGATAGGGGACCTGGTTTTGCAGATACCCTAACTGGCTTGGTTTTCTTGCTTTTAATGGGTAAATGGGTGAAGCAGCGAACCTACCACCACATATCATTTGAAAGAGATTACCGGTCCTACTTCCCCCTTGCGGTAACCAAATTGGAAAACGGTAAAGAAACACCTATTGCGATAGAAAAGATAAAAATTGGAGATAGGTTATGGATACGAAACGGAGAAATTGTGCCTGCTGATGCGATTTTAATGAAGGGTGATGCCTGGATGGACATGAGTTTTGTTACCGGGGAATCAGAACCAATTGCTAAAATTTTGGGCGAAATTATTTATGCCGGTGGACGGCAAACTGCCCAGGCAATTGAAATTGAAGTGATTAAACCGGTTTCTCAAAGTTATCTGACTGGTTTATGGAATAATGACAACTATCAGGCTCGCTCAAAAAAACAGACTTTTAATGATAGCATCGCAAAGTATTTCAGTCTGGTCGTTTTCATAACTGCTTTTGGTGCAGCGGTCTATTGGCTTTTTGAAAATAATACACAAAAAGCATGGGCCGCATTTACGGCAGTTATTATTGTGGCTTGTCCTTGTGTGCTGTCCTTAAGTACACCATTTACACTTTCTGCAATTTTATCAATTTTTGATAAAAAAGGATTTTATGTAAAAAATACAGATGCAATTGAAGCATTTGCCGCTTGCGATACGATAATTTTCGATAAAACAGGAACCTTAACGACCGCGGATAATTCAGAACTATTATTTACGGGTTTTCTCGATTATCACGAACAGGTGCTCGTTGCATCATTGGTTAGAAATTCTGCCCATACACTCAGCCGGCAAATACTACAAAACCTTTCATGCGCCAATTACCTGCCGGTTTCGAATTACATGGAAATACCAGGGAAAGGAATTACTGGCGTTATTCACAATAGCGCGCTATATCTGGGAAATACAGGTGTTTTACCCGAAACGTTAAAAAATATTCAGCATAATGGTGTTCATTTTGTAATAGATAAAGAATATAAAGGTTGCTTTCAATTAAGGCAACAATGGCGTGAGGGCTTGCCTGAACTGCTGAATCAACTTGCAAAAAACTTTAAGCTTCATGTTTTGTCTGGTGATACTGACCACGAATATTCGATACTTAAAACTTTATTTCCCGGTAATTCAAGGATAAACTTTAAAGCAAATCCCCACCAGAAATTAGAATATGTTTTATCAGAGCAACAGAGAAGTAAGAGCGTTATCATGCTTGGTGATGGATTAAATGATGCAGGCGCATTAAAGCAAAGCGATTTTGGAATTGCCATTACCGATAACATAAACAATTTTACGCCTGGTTGCGATGCAATCCTAACGGGAAAGAATATTGGCTTGCTCCCAAATTTTGCTGCACTCAGCCGGGATGGTTTAAAGGTTATTAAAATAAGCTTTGCGATTGCTATCCTATACAACTGTATTGGCATTTATTATGCCGTTCAGGGGACTTTATATCCATTAATTGCTGCCGTTTTAATGCCAATAAGCACCATTACAATTATATCTTTTACCTCTGTCGCTACGCATTTTTTCGCCCGTAAAAACAGATTATGAACATACTTTACTTTCTGGTTGGTTGTAGTGTACTTATGGCAGTAATATTTTTGGCAGCTTTTTTCTGGGCATCAAAAACGGGTCAGCATGATGATGTTTATACTCCTGGTGTTAGAATTCTTTTCGATGATGAAGATAAAACTGATGAAAATCACTTTTCAAGGCAATCATCATCATAATTGGGATCCCACCACTCCAATACCTTTGCGACACTAATACTAACAAACCTTTCTTATCTATATGCAGTTAGAAAAATTTACTTACGACAATAAGATTGTCCGCGATTTTGGTATTGCAACAATTGCATGGGGCCTTATCGGTATGACAGTAGGTCTTATTGTTGCTATCCAGCTTTTTACACCAGGCATGAATCTGGGTAATCAGTACACCACCTTTGGCAGAATCAGACCTTTACACACAAATGCGGTAATTTTTGCCTTCGTCGGCAATGCTATTTTTATGGGTGTTTATTATTCTCTTCAACGCCTGCTCAAAGCGCGTATGTTTAGTGATGCGCTGAGTAAAATTCACTTTTGGGGATGGCAGCTCATAATTCTGTCTGCAGTAATTACGCTACCACTGGGTTTTACAACATCTCACGAATATGCGGAACTGGAATGGCCTATTGATATTGCCATCACTTTAATTTGGGTGGTATTTGGTATTAATATGTTTGGTACAATATTTAGAAGAAGAGAACGCCATTTGTACGTTGCCATTTGGTTTTACATAGCTACGTTCGTAACCATAGCGGTATTGCATATTGTAAATTCTTTTGAATTACCAATCTCTTTTATGAAGAGCTATTACGTGTATGCGGGCGTTCAGGATGCGCTTGTACAATGGTGGTACGGACATAACGCAGTAGCCTTCTTTTTAACAACGCCTTACCTGGGAATGATGTATTATTTTCTTCCAAAAATGGCTAATCGTCCGGTGTATTCTTATAAATTAAGTATCCTCCACTTCTGGTCTTTAATATTTATTTACATCTGGGCCGGTCCGCACCACTTATTATATTCTTCATTGCCTGGATGGGCGCAATCTTTAGGCGTAGTATTTTCAATTATGCTGATTGCTCCAAGCTGGGGTGGTATGATTAATGGTTTGCTAACACTAAGAGGCGCCTGGGATAAAGTAAGAGAGGATGTGACTTTAAAATTTATGGTCGTTGCGCTAACCTGCTATGGGATGGCAACCTTCGAAGGACCTTTATTATCTATTAAACAAATCAATGGCGTTGCACACTTTACCGATTGGATTGTTGCGCACGTACACGTAGGTGCATTAGGTTGGAATGGATTTTTAACTTTTGGCGTTTTGTACTGGTTAATCCCCCGTATTTATAAAACAGATTTATACTCTAAAAAAATGGCTCGTTTCCATTTCTGGATAGGCACTTTGGGTATTCTTTTTTACGCCGTACCGATGTATTGGGCTGGCTTTACCCAGGGTTTAATGTGGAAAGAATTTACCGCTGAAGGTTTGTTGAAATACCCGAACTTTTTGGCTGTGACCTTACAAATTATTCCGATGCATGTTTTCAGAGCTGTCGGAGGCGCATTTTATTTAACGGGTGCTATTTTTATGGCTTATAATTTGGCCAAAACCATGTTAAAAGGTAAGCTGGTTGCAAATGAAAATGCAGAAGCGATGGCTCTGGAAACGGTTCTGGCAGATACCAATCCCATGGATAAATCCTGGCACCGCATTTTAGAGCGTAAGCCAATGAAGTTTATGGTAATGTCCTTAATTATCATTTTAATTGGTGGTATGGTGGAAATGATGCCAACTTTTACCATCCAGTCGAATGTGCCAACCATAAAAAGCGTGAAGCCTTACACCGCTTTAGAGTTGCAAGGAAGGGACTTATATATCCGCGAAGGTTGCGTGAACTGCCATTCACAAATGGTCAGACCTTTTCGCTCTGAAACTGAACGTTACGGGGAGTACAGCAAGGCCGGAGAATTTGTCTATGACCATCCTTTTTTATGGGGAAGTAAACGCACGGGACCTGATTTACATCGTTTAGGTGGCAAATATTCAGATGCCTGGCATTTCAATCATTTGGTCGACCCAACATCTATGTCGCCCGGAAGTATTATGCCCCCTTACCCATGGCTGGTAGACCAGAAGTTAGACATTACGACCACGCCGGGAAAAATCAGGGCAATGCAAACTCTTGGTGTTCCGTATCCGGACGGTTTCGAACGTGAGGCTAATGATGAGCTAAAAAAGCAATCAGAAAAAATAGCTGCTGAGCTAAACCAGAACAACATTAAAGTAAACAGCGATAAGGAAATTATTGCCATTATTGCTTATCTGCAGCGCTTAGGAACGGATATTAAAACCAATAAAGAAAATATTCCATCTAATCAATAAATCTCATGTTCGAACAAATAAAAAACCTGGCAGGTAGAGAATTTTATCTAATTAGTTCATTAATAATCTTCCTCTTCTTTTTTATTCTGGTGAGCATTTACCTCGTAAAATTGAATAAAAACCATATACGAATGATGAGTAAGTTACCATTGACCGATAACGATACAGAACATGAAGAAGATTAATTTAACCTTGCTTTTAAGCTTAACATCTGTAATTGTGTTTGCTGCTGATGAAGCTTCGGTGGCAGAACTTCCAAAATCAGATCCAAAATTATTGGGCTTAAACCAGCCTGATTTAGTGATTTTAATACTGTTGATTTTTGCGGCTGTATTGCTTTTTGTATCCATTACCTTGTTAAACGCATTTAAGGTGATGTATAAGGAACAACTAAATCCAACACCACTTAAACTACCCGTTATGGATAAGGCTCTGGATTACGACAGCTGGCTAAAAACTAAGAAAACAAAGCGGTCCATCTGGAATAAAGTTTTAGGTTTAAAACCCATTGAAGAAGAAAAGAATCTGATTATAGAACATGCTTATGATGGTATCCATGAGCTAAACAATCCTGTTCCCGGCTGGTTTAACTTTCTTTTTTACGGAACTATTTTATTTGGTGCAGGCTACTTGTTCTACTATTATATTGGTGGTTATGGTTTAAATCAAGACCAATTGTACGAAGCTGAAATGGCAAAATCTCTTGAGGAAAAAGCAATTTATCTTGAAAAATCTGCAAACACAGTTGATGAAAATTCTGTAAAATTCGATAATTCGGTTGCGGTTTTAGAATCAGGGAAAAACATTTTTAGTGGTAATTGTGCGGTTTGCCATGCGCCAACAGGCGGAGGTATAATTGGTCCGAATCTTACCGATGATTTCTGGTTACATGGTGGCGGGGTAAACAATGTGTTTAAAACCATAAAATACGGAGTACCAGAGAAAGGCATGGTGAGCTGGGAAAAACAACTTTCGCCAAAGCAAATCAGTGATGTAACCAATTATATTTTATCATTACATGGTACAAATCCGGCTGGAGCAAAAGCGCCACAAGGCGAAAAATATGAAGAAAAAAGCCCGGCAGATAATGAAATGAAAGAAGATGATTCAAAAAAATAAAGCCGAGCAAAAAAAAAGCAGGAACTTTCTTTATCCTAAAAAACCTTCAGGAAAACTTTACAACTATCGTAAATGGCTAAGTTATGTTTTATTGCTTTGTTTGTTCAGCTTTCCTTTTTTGAAATATAAAGGAGAACAATTGGTTTTATTAAATTTTCTGGAAAGAAAATTTGTATTCTTTGGATTGATTTTCACGCCGCAGGATTTTTATCTTTTTGCTTTCGCAATGCTCATTTTTATACTCTTGGTTATTTGTTTTACAGTTATTTTGGGTAGGTTATGGTGTGGCTGGATCTGCCCTCAAACTATTTTTATGGAAATGGTTTTCCGGCGAATAGAATATTGGATCGAAGGGGATGCTGTCCGTCAGAAAAAATTAGACAAACAACCCTGGAATAGCGAGAAAGTTTTAAAAAAAGGGGGTAAACATTTTATCTACATCGTTATATCGTTTGCCATCGCAAATACTTTTTTGGCTTATTTAACCGGCTCTGAAGTCTTATACAAAATCATTGCTGAACCTATAACATTACATCTTTCAGGTTTCATTTCGATATGTTTTTTCACGGCGATATTTTACGGTGTGTTCGCCTATGCGCGGGAAGTCATCTGTACAATAATTTGCCCCTATGGAAGACTGCAGGGCGTTTTATTGGACAATCAGAGTTTAATTGTTGCCTATGATGAAAAGCGTGGTGAACCCAGAGGAAAACTATCGAGGAACCTGTCTGATGTCATGGGCGATTGTGTTGATTGTGCATTATGTGTGCAGGTTTGTCCTACCGGAATTGACATTAGAAAGGGAACTCAACTTGAATGTATTAACTGCACGGCTTGTATAGATGCCTGTGATGGGGTGATGCTAACAATCAATAAACCCAAACGGTTGATCGGGTTTTACAATAACGATTACATTAAGTTCAGAAAAACATTTAAAGCAGGAACAAAAGCTTATGGTTATGCTGCTGTTTTAGCCATAGCTGTTTTGCTCTTTTCATCATTAATTTATAAAAGGGAGCATGTGCAGACCACGGTTTTGCGGGCGAGTGGAACACTTTTCCAACAGCTACCGGATGGAAAAGTCAGCAATTTATATACCGCCGAATTAATCAATAAGACCAACAAAGAAATACCATTTACCTTCCGATCGTCGCAAGAAACCGATAGCCTAATTTTTATTCAAAAAGAGCAGTTTTTGCCAAAGGAAGGAACGGTTTATTTAACCTTTTTCCTGGTTAAAAAACCTGTAACGATTAAGCGTTATAAGAGCGAAGTGAAGTTTGAAGTTTTGACCAATAATTCAATTATAAGCACAGCCAAGACAAGTTTCTTTGCAAATCCAAATTAATATGAACTGGGGAGGAAAACTGATTTTAGCCATGCTTATTTTCATTGCGTTTATTTTAGCAATGGGAGCATTTATGTTAAATAAGCAAAGTAATGATGCACTTGTAGAAGGTAATTACTACGAAAAGGGGCTAACCTATGACAAGGAATACCAGGCTAAACAAAACACAATTGACGATGGGCAAACACCAATCATTATTATCAACGAAAAACACATGGTTATACAAATGAAAGATAGTACTGATTATGAGTTGCGTTTAATCCGCCCATCTGATGCAAAAGCGGATAAGAAATTAAATGGACATACCATAGGGGATAAAAATTTGATACTAATAGCAAAAAAGCCACAGGATAAAGGCTTGTGGTTTTTGGATATCGACTGGAAAGTCAACCATAAAAATTATCGTTTTAAACAAAATATTACACTTTGATAAACTTTTTTCCATTGGCTTTTTTAATGGGTTTATTTGGTTCCCTGCATTGTGCTGTAATGTGTGGGCCGATAATGTTATCATTGCCCATGCAAAGAAGGAGTTTATTTGAGGGCGGTTTAAGCTTGCTTCTGTATCAATCTGGAAGAATTCTCACATATACAGTACTAGGTTTTATTGCAGGCTGGATTGGGCAAACATTCAGCATAATTGCTAATCAGAAAATATTGAGCATCAGCCTGGGAATGATGTTAGTTTTAATGCCCATTATACAGTTTAGTGCAAAGTATGGGAAAGTGTTAAGTAAGGTGCAACTCGCATTTGTTAATCCGATGAGTAAACTGACCTCAAAAGTTTTTAAATTACCTTTTTGGGAATTTTTTGCAGGGGCTTTGAATGGTATTATTCCTTGCGGGATGGTATACCTGGCGTTCGCTACCGCGATTAATTCTGCTAACGCTACAGGTGGTGCTGAGTTTATGTTTTTGTTCGGATTAGGCACGGCACCACTATTGATCATGATTTCTTTAGGCGGCATTTATTTAAAACGCTACATCCGGTTCAATACTAATAGGCTGATTCCCTGGTTTATGTTATTTGTTGGGATGCTCTTAATTTTAAGAGCCTGTGAATTGGGTATTCCTTTTATATCCCCGTATACAAACACACATTTTAGCAAAGGCGCAATCTGCAAGTAAATAGGCAGCTCAGCTGTTTAAAAATTTTAGATTTTTCTCATTTACCACGGCACTCCTGTGATGGAAAAAGTCATTTGGCTAATCTAGTAATCCAGCGAACAATAAACGCCTAAGGGTATGGGCAGTTAGGATATCATTTCTTCAAAATTGGAATGATTATCTGATTTTGACAAACAGATATGTCAGTCTAACCCGATAATCTCCTCGGCCGGAGAGACTGACATCCATCGTAACATCTCCATCGTTTTTTATCCGGTACACCATTAAAATACTTATCCCGGACGTTGCTGGAATACACTTTCTACATTCTTTATCTGCGCAAAAAAGGTGATTAAGGATTGCAGTTTTAGATCATTCAGATAGCCGAATATTTCACTTGCCATCCGGTTCTCGATACTCAATAAAACATTTGAAATTCCTAGGAAGTTTGCCCCGAGCATAGGCTGTGTATAATAGATTTGTCTCTTTTAAATCCTCAATCCCATAAAGGATTACAACAGGAGCGGGTCCTATTCACCTTGAAAGGAAATCCGTTCGGTGCAAAAGAGTCAAAAGCACCTACCGGGATTGAAATCAGGGATAAAAAGGCTATAAAAATGATTATAATCTTTGGTCCTATGACTTCTTTTCTGTGCTGAAGCCATCGCTTTGAAATCATCACCTTATTGGCTAAATGAAAATATTAGATTAAACAGAACTTTACTTATTGACTGTTTTCTCAAAAAGCAGAAAATGTTGCAGAGGCAAAAATGTACCGTTTTTGACCAGTTTAAAACCATTGGCTGCTAATTCTTTTTTCGCTTGCTTTACACTCATCTTATGCTCAGCTTTTATGGCCACCGCAGGATCCTCCTCTTTGTACTCGAGTAGCAGAAGCTTGCCATCTGGCTTAAGTGCCTTGCTCAAAGCAGCCAGATAGGCTACAGGGTCTTCTAGTTCGTGATAAACATCCACCATAAATGCCAGGTCGATGGAATTGGGTGGTAAGTTAGGAGAAATTTCTGTACCCTTAATCACTTCAACATTGAATAGTTTATCATCAAGAGCTTTTTTTTTGAGATAGGCAATTGCATCATTTTGAATCTCCACAGCATAGACTTTACCCTTTGGAACGCGATGGGCAACCCGGGAAGTGTAAAACCCCGAGCCTGCACCCACATCGGCAACTACACTATTGCTTTTTAGCGGCAGGGAAGCGATGGCTAATGTGGTGTTTTCTTCCTGCGCTCGGCTGTTGCGTTCCAGCCAGTCTACACCCTCAAAACTCATGACGTGAGCAATCTCTCTACCCAAATAAACCTTTCCAGTACCATTAAAAGGTGGTTTTTTGAACGTGTAAGGTGATTTATCCTGGGAAAATGCAGTATTTAAACATATGACAAGACATAGGGAAAGAAGAAGCTGAGCTATTTTCATAACGATATGGGTTAGAGTAGAAACGCTAAGTATCCCCGAAAGTTTCTAATAATCGTCTTTTAATACATCGCATCCGATTTTCATCTATCACCTCGCTAGTCCTGTGTGATGTCAAATCTATAGAACGTTTATTTTGACCGAAGGTCTTAAAGCAGTAAGTAAACAAAATGAAGTAATTCAGAAACCTCATATGTAGTTTCAGTGAGAACCCTGGTTGTGAAGGGATGAATTGTTAGTGTGAGGTCGGTTTATTTCTTCAATCAGGGTTCTTTGTTCCTGTATTAATTTTTTTGTGTACAAATTTGTTTCCTCTAAACCACCCCAGCTTGATGCCCAGGATTCATTATTATTTATATTGGGAAACATTTTTTTATGCAACTGAAAATTTGGCGCGCAAAAGGCCTTCGATTAGTTTAACAATGTATCGGATTAAGGGCTTATAAGCAATCTAACAGATGCCTGAACTTTATAATGGCATTCTAAAATTTTTCATTTCACAGAAGTTATAATTTAAAAAGTTAGCCTCTGAAAAAGAAAGTGTGAATTGCCGTTGAAAGGGTGAAAGCAAATCGATAGCAAACGACTTTTTGGGATAATAACCCTACTACCTTCTCAATAAAAAACTATTCAGAGGCTTACCGACGCGGTAATCATTTTCAACTGCCTCTACTTTAAGTTTCCGATTTAAAATCAAGTCAGATTTTATAGACCTTTTTAATAAATTTTAACGACTGTAACGGAATGTTTTAATGAAGTCATACTTTGTTAAGTTAATTATTCCTTTTTTGAGCAAACTTCTATCTCTATAATAACGATTTAAGTATCCTTAATATTTGATATAATCCAATTTCGCTGTGATCTTTATCAAATTAATAAGCCAGTAGAGATTGGCCTGATTTCATTAGGAATAAACTTAATGCAAATTACTGCTAATCTTTTTGAAGAAGCCTTAGTTGGATTGGTTTTTTCAATATCCATTACGAGCTTAATTTTAGTTTTGTAGATTTATCTGCTTTAACGCATTTACCTATCAATTTAAGCCTGAATGCTACTGCGACAACTCCAAAAACCCACAACTTTGCGGATTATTTGTAAATTAAATACTACCTTGTACCGCAAAAATGCAATGAACGCTTTTATCCCTATAGTTTTCTTCAGTTATTTGGGCTTTAATTACACAAGTGTAGATCCCCTGAAGGGCAAAGATTTGTTTGGAAGTCCAAAAGAAATTAAGGAAGGTTGGCTCGGCTACTTGAAGTCAAAAACCAACGTCCTTAAATTTAGCAATGTTCCAATGTTTATCATAGATAAGCCTGATGGTACGCACGCGAAGATATTAGGGATCCCGAAGAACCCAAACCTATGGGCTTCTAAATTCATAGGCAAAACGACTGTGGAAAAAGTAGCCATATCGAAGACTCTAATTCAAGGGATACATACCCATTCGATGGGTGAAGCTGTTTTTAAAGTATTTGCTATAGTGCAAAGATCAGATAAATCGAACTTGGCAAATCCAAAAGGAAAATCCATTCAAGCTAAGTTCCCTTACAAAGTATCGGTATATCAAAATGAAGGGCTTAAATGGAACCCAATTTTAGAAAGGGTAATAAATAATATTGAGGCTTATCAAAAACTACAATACGAGATTGCCATTAACTACTAAAGCAGAAACCTATCCCTTGCATAAGGTCAGCGAATTTATAATATAACCTATGTTAGATGAATTGGAATGATGACTTTTTGTAGCCGTTAGGGTAATGAAGTGTTTTTCGCTTTTCATAATACTGATAAAGTAGGCTCTTACTTTCCAAATGCAATGTAAGCATGAAATCTTTACTTTACTGATTTATTTTCACTCTGAGCGAACAATATACTTATTGAGTTGGCTGGGCATTAACCCAAACTTCTTTTTAAAAGAATGAGAAAAATGCGAAAGGCTTTCAAAGCCCAAATCCAAATAGATAGCTGAGGGTTTTAGATGCTTGTTTTCAATCAAAGATTTTGCTGCATCTAATCTTCGGGATAGCAGCCATTGTCGAGGTGGAAGAGCAAATGCTTTTTGAAAATCACGTTTAAATCCTGCGAGGCTCCTGCCGGTTAGCTGAGCGAATTTTTCTACTGGTACATTAAAATGAAAATTATTAAGCATGAACTTTTCTAGATCAATTTTGTGAGGTTCTGCGTAATCAAACAAAAAATACCGTAATGCAGGAAGCGCCAGCAGCAATAATTTAATGCCTTCTTTGACTTTTAAAATCCCCATCTCATCGGTCATGGTTGCCCCCGAACTTCTAGCATAAGGAACGATGGATTGAAAATAGCCCTGCAAAAATTCATTTGAGGGAATCAGAAGGTTTGGGCTTCCGATGTATTTGTCCTGGGATTTAATTTTTTCTTCTAGTGCAATTTTGCGCATTAAGTCTTCTTGAAGTGATATTACAATGGTCTCATAGCTTCCGTTCTCGCTGGGTGTTTTGGTAAGCGTGCCCAATTGGTTTTTTCCAATCAGCAACATTTCCCCCGCCCCCATGGAAATGCTTTGTGCGGAGGTTTCCAGTTTAAATTTACCGGAAACCTGCAGTATCAAAGTATGGTGATTCCAGAAACATGCTTTCTGTTTCTTTTGCGTAGAGAGATAAGAGTAAAAAATTACACCCGGAAGAATTTCTGTTGGACTTTCCATTTATCGCGCTAAATATGTACTCCCTTTGATGGCATCTATTGCAAAAGTACTATTTAATGTGTTCATTTCTTCTTTGCTAAACTCGATTTCCATTGCAGCGATATTTTCAGCCAGGCGGGATCGTTTGCTCATACTCACTAAGGGCATGATATGTTGGCTCTGCTGTCTTACCCAAGCGATCGCAAGCTGTGTCGGGGTAAATCCCTTTGCGGACGCCAAACTTTTCAGTACTTCGACTTTTTGAAGATTATTTACCAGATTTCCTTCTTGAAATCTGGAAAAATGCTGTCGGTAATCCTTATCACTAAGTGGTGCGCTTAATCCGCCGCTCAATAAACCTTCAGCAGTGTTTGCAAAAGCGACGACGGCTATCCCTAAATCTCTGGCTGCTGGGAGCAATTCATTTTCTATTTGCCTATCCGCTAACGAGTAGCCGATTTCCAGTGCGCTTATCGGATGAACATCGTTGGCTTTACGCAGCTGCTCGGCAGTTATTTCGGATACACCGATGTGACGGACTTTTCCCTCCTTGACCAGTTGAGCTACCGTTCCGATAATATCCTCTACTGGGACGCTACCATCCATCCGGCTAGGTTGATATAGGTCAATGGTTTCGGTGCCAAGTCTGGTGAGTGAGTAATTGATAAAGTTTTTAATTGAATTTGGCTTAAGGTCAAGGCCTAGCCATTGACCGTTATGGAAAATCGCACCAAATTTGACACTGATAAATGCCTCATGCCGTCTCTCTTTTATCGCTTTTCCGATGAGCAGTTCGTTGTGGCCAGCGCCGTAAAAATCGCCGGTATTTAAAAAGTTGATGCCCAGATCCAAGGCCTCATTAATAGTAGCAATACTTTCTGTTTCATCAGGGGTAGGTCCTCCCCAGATTGAAGACATTCGCATGCAACCCAGCCCGAGGCTGGATACGAAAGGACCATCCTGGCCCAATTGAATTTGATTGAAGTTTTTCATATCACAAATATCTATCAGAGAAAGGAAATAAAATTGTCTGCACGGCTCAATTAATTTGCTTATACGGCTCATGCTTCCGATCTTAAAAAAACAAACCACCTCACTGCCGAACGAAAGGATATTGAAGGAATGGATTCTGTATCTGCTTATTTTCAGAGTAATAACAAGCGAGACAATGTGTCAAAACATGAACCATTGATACATTGAATGTTCAAGATCTGGCAACTATTGTGGATATGCTACAAGTGAGTAATGAGTTCTCTTGGATTGGTCAATCCGCTACGAAATTACCTGGTCGATGAAGCCGAAATCTTCACCTATGGCACCGAAGAGAATATGTATTCTATAAGCTTGGTACAGAAAGAAGTCACCATGGATAATTTATTTGTGCCTTAGTACAAGGTATCGAAAGGATTCAAAATGCTGCTTTTACTGGATTGTTTTGCCCACTAAAAACCAAAATTTTAGGCAAGCACCTATACTTTTACCCTAATTCTATTACAGGAATTGCAAATATTTACCCTAATTCTGTTACATGCATCTCAACATCTACCCTAATTCTATGTCCAATTATTAATTTATTTCAGCTTGTTTCGTGAAGATATGTAGGGATTAGCAGCGAAAATAGATAAGTAAGTTGCACAAATGCTTGCGCTTTTAGTATTATACCTACTCGACTTAACTTCTACATAAGTCCTAGCATTTATGCAGATGGTTTCATTCTCCATCGCCTCCGCAGATTAAATGGATTTATGAGAATTTAGGTGAGATTACTGGCTTAGATTTTTGGACTCACATAGAGGAGAAACTTGCAGGTGTTAATTGGAATAAGAGAAGCCTATGTCATAAAATCCCAAGAAATACTTGAACACTAGAATTTATACGTTATTATATTCATAATGGTGGTAAAATCTCTCTGCTTTGAAATTCTTTAAGGCTATGTATTATCTTTAAAAAGTAGGATTTCAAAGTTCTACAACGTTTGAGAGCGTTAATTTAGATTAGAACAGGTGTATGGATTTATACCTGTTCTTTTTATATCACAAAATTGATACTTGCTTGATTATCAGTGAGGTTAATTAAAAATTATATTTGTAACGGTCATCTGGAACTAACTGAGGACTAATTTAGGTTACCTTAATCAAGATATTAATCGATGATTAACGTTTTTGTTTTAAAGCACTTACGGGGTAAGTGCTTTTTTATTTCCAAATAATTTAAACAATTGTTGGTGTTAATGGTTTAATATTGCACATCCATCTACCGATGGTCGACATATATTTGGTTTAAAATAGCAGGGTTTTTTTCTCTGCTTTTTTTTTATTTTATGATTCCATATCTAAAAGCCATCAGAACAAGTTCCACAGCATTCCTTGCTCCAAAATTTCTCATTAATGCATCTCTATTTCAAGCAACGATACGTCTGCTTAGGAACGTTTTGACGCCTTTGGAAAACTCGTCCAATAGGAGCTGATCTCACGCATTAGTTCATCCTAGTTCTACTTTGTGTTTCCAAGAATAGTTTCAATTATTGCCTCTAAAAAGGAATTATTGTCTTTCTGAATCAGATAGATTTAAAATTATAAAACTAAAGCAAATAAGCAGAGTTGTAAAAAAGTACAACTTTAAAATTTAAGCTTATGAACGATAATAAAATGAGCCGTCGTAAAGCGCTCAGTGGGTTAACACTTGCCATGGCAGCAGTTGCAGCCACCCCGGTTTTAACTCATGCATCTCAGCCTTTGGATTTGAATTTTCAACCTGCAGATCTTCAAGATCCAACCACAAAATATCCAAGACCACCCTTTACTCATCAAAATCAGCCTTGGCCTGCATTGGCAAGTAAAATGGAACCAAGACCTGATCATGGAGAAACCAGCTATAAAGGTTCTGGCAGATTAGCTGGTAGAAAAGCATTGATAACCGGGGGAGATTCGGGTATGGGTAGAGCTGCGGCAATTGCCTATGCCCGGGAAGGTGCTGATGTAGTCATAAATTATCTCCCGCAAGAAGAACCGGACGCAAAAGAAGTTATTGAACTGATAAAAAAAGCCGGTAGAAAAGCAGTTGCAATTCCTGGTGATATTCGAGATGAGGTTTTTTGTAAAAAATTGGTCGATGAGGCCGCCAAGCAATTGGGAGGTTTAGATATTTTAATCAGTAATGCAGCGCGCCAACAATCCAACCCTTCCGTGCTAGACATTACTACAGACCAATTCGACTGGACTATCAAAACTAATATTTATGCACCTTTTTGGATAATCAAATCAGCAATACCCTATTTAAAACCGGGCTCATCAATAATTGGAACTACGTCTGTACAGGCTACGGATCCTTCACCAGATTTATTCGATTATGCTTTAACGAAAGCAGCAACAACAAACTTTATTAAGTCGCTGGCAAAGCAATTAGGTCCAAAAGGCATAAGGGTAAATGGAGTAGCACCGGGTCCAATCTGGACACCTCTTCAAATGGGTGGCGGTTCTACCCCTGAAAAATTGAAAGAATTTGGGAAAGATACTCCACTTGGAAGACCCGGACAACCGGCAGAACTGGCATCTATTTACGTACAGCTGGCTGCCAATGATGCAAGTTTTTCAACCGGACAAATTTATGGTGCAGCCGGCGGTAACGGTCAGCCATAATATTGATGATTTTTCTCTATTGGAAAAATATTTAATAACAAAGGGATTCAATTATTCGATCCCTTTGTTGGTTTAAAAGACTTACAGGTTGTCTACCTGTTCTAACCAGTTAACAACGTATTCTGCAACTTCTTCCCACCCGGGTTCGCCGCAAATATAGTGGCTTCTTCCTGCAAACTCTTTAAAACTTATGATGCTTGATGGATCTGTGTAAGCATCAAAATTTTTCAGCGTTAATGTATTTGGAATAATTTCATCTTTTTCACCAGCGATCAATAAAAGTGGTGCATGTGGTGCTTCAACGTCGATTTTGCCATCATCGCCCATGCAATCCCGTAGAACGTTTCGACTATCATGCGTAGCAAACTCATTAAAGGCTTGACTAGAGGAAGCTTCATCTAATGTATTTGCAAAAGAGCCATGAAAAGCCTTATCATCCATAAAGAAAGGCTCGTTACCCTTGAATGGATTTGCAATTAATGCACTGTTTTTAAAAAAGCCCCAGTCGAAATCAAGCATACCATTTGGCGCTACAGAATTAATTGCCACACCTGAGGCAGCCAATCCTTGATTTATGAGCAACTGAACAATTAATCCACCCACGGAGTGACCAATAACTATTGGATGTTCAGTTTCAGAAACAACACTCTTTATTTTAGTTATAATATCCTGCAAATGCAAATCTCCCAATCCTTCTGGTGGGTTGGCCCTTAATGTAGCAGGCTCTCCATCATGTAATGGCCATGCCGGGGAAATACAGTTGTAACCTTGTAATGAGAAGTATTCTTCCCATTTTTTCCAGCTTTTTGGATTTTGGAACATTCCGTGTATAAAAATGATATTTTTCATTGTGATTCTTTTATGTACTTCTACAACATTACTTCTATACGCTGAGTTTTCAAACAATTTGCTTTATTCGTTTAAGAAGTGGCATTCCAATTATACAGTAACAGTTAAATGTTAGTATCAATTCTCCAAAGAAGTGTGACTTTCACCTTGTACTTTCACAATAGCAGTAAAAGTTCCATTTAACGCTATAACGACTTCTGGTACATCATCCATTCGGTGGATTCTGGACTTTTTAATCTCAGTATAGTTTCTTCCTAAGTAATTACTTCCTTATTCAATGCATTATTAAGAAATATTCCGTTGTAAAAAAAAGTGTCTTTACTAAATTCATAATCGCCTCCGACCTCTGAGATTTTTTGGCCGTCCATGCAAGCGCGTATTGGAGCAGTATGATAATAACCGGTGCAATTAGTCCTACTGCTAATGTAACTTCAGGCAAAATCATAGATGCTAAAGTAGAGCTTAGTATTAAAACAACCCCAAATTAAAAGCCTATAGCTTTGCTAGAGTTCTTTTTTTTCCGAAATACGGATGAAAATAAATATGTGGGTTTAGGCTACAATTGCTAAAAAAGCTACACTGCCCAGGCGTTTCCTCAAAAATAAGTGTTTACATAAAATAAATAAATATTTTAAGTTCAGCGTATCATTAGACTATTAAATGTAGAAAAAACAGGCGATTTGCTTAATAACTACCTATTCAAATTTAAGTTGCATTCCGGTTGCTGGCGCCATGCATATCAACATTTTAACAATTTGAGTTAGTTTGAGCAAGCCAACAGCTCTATAGCTAAAGGGCTATTTTTTATTGAATGCTTTTAAAACCATTGCAGTAACCAAAGCACCAGAAAGGTAATAGGCAACAGTCAATATTTTTGTTTTTGATGTCCTAGTTACAGGCTCATCATCAAGCCCCATTTTTTCAAGCAGGTTAACTGCACCAACTATCAACCCTTTTTATAATATCATAAATATCAAAAGGCTTGACAATTAAATCATCCGCCTGGCATTTCTTGCGGATTTTTTCGATTTGCGTATTGGACGTCATCATCACCACCTGGCGTGTTTGAAAGCTTTGGATCCTTTTTAACAAGTTTGCAGATATCCAGACCATTTCCGTCAGGAAGCATTACGTCCAGTAGGCAAAGGTCCGCTTTCAGGGTATTAAAACCTGCCATCAGGGGGATAAGGGCACTAAACTTTTAACTGTATAGTTTTTTTCTTCCAAAAGGATGGTCAGGATTTCAGTGATTTCTTCACTGTCCTCAAGGATACAAGTTACTTTATTTGTTTTCTGGCATGCCCACAAGGGGCTATTTTTGCATAATTTTATGCAAAACTTTCAACCCATGTTTATTTTAAACAATGATAATTTAACGTATTTCTTTCCTGAAACTATGCCCGCGCATATCAACAATAGACCCAAAATAAGGTTTTTAAATAGAGACAACTCAAGGCTTTAAATCAAAACCGCATGGAGTGCTTATAAAACAGATTTTAAAATCTTTTAGGAAAGCCTTTGCGTTTATTATATCAAACGACGGTGAAAACCCGGAAACAGAATTCGCTGAAAATCTATAACAGAGTAGGCAGGAAACAAAACTTGAATATTATGAAAATGCAAGAATTGAATTTAAACGAAATGAAAGAAATTAACGGTGGCGGTATCCTTGGTAACAATGATTCTGCAAGTTCTGGTGGTTTGGGCGGTGCGCTGAATATTGGCAATCTGTTATCATTCTCCAACACAACAACTGATGGAGATGAGTCCAGCAGTACCTCGTTCTCACTGGGGAATAACATTGGTGGCAGCTTAGCTGGTATCTCTGATTCCTTAAGATCATAAGCTGAAAGCTTATCTGAATGCAAAGGGTGTATCTTTTAAAAAAGGGTACACCCTTTTTTAGTTATATTTGTCAGCTAAGCACTTACGAGATTGTCACAAAACGCCTTCCCACTAAACCAGAATTACCGCACCCTGTTTGCCACACCTTGGCTAATACTGACTTTCTATTTCAGTAAAATACGGGGTTATTAGCTCTTTCATGTCCTAGTGGAGCTTTTTTTCTTCCCCTCCTTTGTATCAGCATGCTCATCACTTTGAGTATGCTTGTCTGGAAAATCTTTCCCGAATGTTTTGTCGATGGCCAGGGACAGACCGCTTTTAAAATTAACACAGAGTATTTGATCATCGGCCTTCTTAGAGATTTCGCTAGGAATCATCAACTCATTTCGGAATTTAAGATCACTGGATTCCGGCGTAAACTGGCCGTTTTGATGATTTGGTTACTAGTATGTTATAGTTGTATTGCTGATTTTCTCGAACTGGTCAGTCGGCTACGGAATCTCTCGTTCTGTGAATCCGAAATCTCCAGTTTAGTTTTTGAGTAGATTTTTTAAGATGTCTGTCGTATGTTAGATGATTCGCAGCTGAAGCCCATCTTCGTGGTAAATATACCTTGCTCATCTTGATAATCCCTCAAGTTTAACATAGTCCGGGGTATGGCTTAGCAGGTGGACAATTGTAATAACAGTTTTTTTATGAGTTACAGATGTATGATGGATAAACCGGATTATATTGAGCCCGTCTAACCGGAGATAAATTTGCTATAAAGTTTTGCTTATCTGCATTTTAGAGAATTGGCAAAAAGTGGTCAAGTTAATTGGTTTATGCACCTATATTAGGATGTTGCAAAAAGCACAATTATTCAATGCAACAATCCATGGAGCAGATATGTATCAAACGCTACAGGTATTAAAGGCAAGCGATGCGTTCGAAGAAGGGGAAGATTATATTCTAAAAATTGTGAAAAGCTAAATTCCAATTCAAAGCAAACCATTAAACAAACATATTTTGCTTCGAACGCTAATGAACTGACCAAAGTCTCCGTAATATACACCATTCACCCGGGCCGGCATTTGATAGCGTTTTTCACATTATAATGTGAAAAATATCCACAGTTCACACAAAAACCAGCTTTTTCGCTATAATTCACATTATAATATGTTTTAGCGATTACCGATTACTATATCAAGGTTATTTTCGATACTGATGTAGCGTTAATCCTCATATTTCCGTTTAAATGATAAACCATAAGAAAATCAATCCGATAAAAAACTTAAGGTTGCTTACCCCTAAAACAAAGCAAATGAAAAGAATCCTTGTTTTTATTTTCGCGATCAGTATGCTCGTCGCTTGTTCAAAAGAGAAGATTACCGGCCAGTCCGGACCAGAAATCCGCTTGTCCAACAGCAGCCAGCAAACCTTTAAGAACATCATTGTCAATACCGGAACCGGAGAAGTAAATTTCGGCGATTTGGACGCCGAAAAAAAGACAGCCTACAAGAAATTTACTAAAGCGTACAGCTATGCCTTCGTTAAACTGGAAATCGATGGAAAAACATACACCATCCAGCCCATTGATTATGTCGGAGAAACGCCACTAAAAGATGGCCGCTATACTTACCAGATAAGCGTCAATGTCAACCAGGGTCAATACAGTAACTTAGGCTTAAAATTAATCGAAGAATAAGAAAGCAAATCGCTTGCCCGGATTTATTGCTTGCCTTTGATCTGAAATTGAGTTCAGAGCCGCCAGTAGAGGTATGATCGAGGCGCGTTAGAAAAGTATTAAAACCAAAAGATCAAAAACAGCAAAGGCACCAAATGAACGGTGCCTTTATCAAATAATAATATCAATTCTTAATCCATGAGCTCAATCAGAGCCCTTGCAGTAGGTCCGGCCGAAAGCGGGTTTTGGCCGGTGACCAGCAGCCCGTCTACTTCCACATGAGAGAGGAAAGGCACCAGTGCTGTTTTCACATCCGCCCCAAGCTTTCCCAGCGTCTCTTCTAATAGATAGGGCACATTGCCCGCTCTGCCCACTAGCTTTTCTTCCATATCACTAAAGGCAGCAACCATTTTCCCTCTTAAAAATCCCGGCCGCTGGCCCTCCGCACTAATTAGCGCCGCAGGCCCGTGGCATACCATTCCAACTGGTTTGCCAGCATCCAGAAGATCCAATATCAATATCCCGCTGTCATTATCCCTGGCCAAATCCCAAATAGGTCCATGACCGCCCGGATAAAATACGGCATCATATTCCGATGCAGAAAGCTGGTTCAGTGGCACCGTATGTGAAAAGGCATGTTTGGCTACCGCATCATCCAAAAAGCGGCGGTTTGACCCCGTGATATGCTCGGTCAGTTCGCTCATCGGATCTACCGGTGGCCTGCCGCCCTTGGGACTGCTTAGAGAAACCGAATAGCCTGCATCAATAAATTCATAATATGGGTCGGTAAACTCACCCAGCCATACACCCGTCTTGCCATCCGTATTTTCCATCTCACTGTGAGAGGAAAGCACCATCAGTATCTTTTTCATCTTTTGTTATTTAATATCGTTCGGAGCGATTTCATTGCCTTCCTCATCAATCTGCTGATGGGCATTCCAGTTACCCTCATTCGCTGGGCCTTGAGCTTCCGTAGCCCCGTTTTTATTTTCTTCCCGCTCCTGCGGATCTTTGTCTTTTGGATCTGTCATCATCATATTTTTAAATGAACAACAATCCAGCATGCCAATGGTTCGGGAAAAATAATTCAGGTCCGAATCATACAGCAATGCTCATTTCCAAAGATTTCTCTTATATTAGTTATCGAGAGCGTTAATTTAGATTAAAAGGGTACTGATGAAAATCGGTATCCTTTTTCATTCTTAATACAAGCACTGTTCAAAATCATTCAAACAGCTTCTCAATAAATCAGGCCTATTGAAGTTCATAAGACTCCCGGAGATACACAAACAGTCCCGGGCGAACCTCATCCACTCGGGAAATCCGGATATGGTTCTCAAATTTTTTGCCTGAGGGGATACTTTTAACCACTGGTTTTTCAACATGTGCAACCGATGAATAAAATTTGATATCCATTTCCTTCTTCATCGGCCTTATAATCAAAAAACCAACCATTTTGGTAAACACGATACAATTTGGCGTTACTCCTATAAGCACATCCGGCCAGCCGGATACCTCCGCCAGAATTTTATCAAAGGCCAATACCAGCTCGGCGGAACGCCCGACAAATAGACTGTCCAAATCTACCTGCTGGCAATAGTGGCGGTAGTTATTCCAGGGCAGTTCACGATCACATTTCGGGCAGGTCCAGCTCATCGTCCATTTTTTTTATTACCACAGCGAAATTGATGCCAATGCCTAAACAGCGCAATCCCACAGCGCTATCAGCATTTATTGTCTGCCAAATCAATCAGGCGGGAGTTCTGTTATCTCTATATGGGATCCACAGTCCGATATCAAAGCCAAAATTTTAATTTACTGTCCACGTTTTTATTATTCGTATATGATCAGAGTTTATAATAAGCTACAGACTATTAAGAAGGCCGAAAAACTAATTTTTGTAAACAAGACTTACTGAATCGTCATGAGTAATGGAACTTTTATTAAAACAGAAAATTATCTATCAACAGCCAAAACACTATATTTGGACAATGTTTTGGCTGCGGATAAAATTGTTTTAATCTCTTGGTTTGAAACTTCAAAAGTCTTTCAGTCTTACCTGGTAAAATTTATCGAAAGTGGTAATCCCAATGTAGACGGTCTTTCCAGATGTTTTGGCCTTCAAAGCAGCATTCCCAAAGTTATGATTATTGATAGTGACAGTAAATCTATACCTGAAAAGAATGGCAAAAGGTCTATGCAGTTTGATGGAATACTGAATCCATAGTTCAATTCTTTCGTGATGCCTTTAATTTGTTTGTCATCAAGTGCTAATCCAATCTTGGACTAACCAATTAATTTGAACCCGTTGTAACAATTTAAAATTATTTGTAAGATCACTAATAAATAGAGTGTTAGGAAGAAAATATTTTTGGCGTGAAGGGCTCAATCGTAGTCGGTTTAGCCAATAAAGTGAAAATTCCTACGAAAGCAGGGATTTTTTATAACCGTTTTTTACGCACCCTATTTAGGTAGTTCAGCCACCGGCTTACCCTTCATTCCTTGGTTGACCAGATAGCCAATAAATTTAGAGAAGGTGCTGAAATCCTGTTCAACACTGGCATTCTCTAGCGCTTTCATTATTCTTTCCGCTTTTCAACTGGTATTACAGTCCATGGGTATCCACCCGATGCTAGCATGGTATTCATCAGAAACCTACCCATCCGTCCATTGCCGTCCATATACGGATAAATGAATACAAAAATAAAATGGCCAAGTACAGCCCTCAAATATGCCTCGGTTTCATTCTCCAATAATTCGAAAAATACAGGCATGCAATCCCGCCTCACCTCAACGCCCAGGGATACATGTTGCGGATTTCCAATATAGACCTGATGGCTTCTGTAGCCTGAAAGGTCAGAAGCTTTCAATATTCCCGCTGTTATAATAGGGTCAGACAGCTCGCGGTACCACTTTTGATGATCCTGATCTACCGCTGCGCCTGAATTTTTACCTTTTAGGATACTGGCAAGCGTCTCTTTTACTGCGCCAAAAGCCTGAAAATAGCCACGGGCGGGCCATTGCATCCCATTGTTGTCTATCCTCTTCCCTGTGCTGTGAATTCCTGTTACCGGAACTTACCCGCTCGATGAGTTCAGGGGTAACCTTATAACGCTCTATTGACAGGGAGTGATAAGCATCGGTAATGTATATAGCTTCGACGTTTTCCATATAGGCATCAATATCATTTGGGGCGCCGGGTGCAGCTGGAAAATCCTGGAGCACAACCTCCCGCATTTGTTGCCACATGAGCTTAAGGCGGTTGACAAAAGGAGAAAGTTCTCGCAAGGAAAGATTAATATTCAATTTAACCTGAAAGGGATCATCCTCCCGGACATCGTAACCGGCCTGTCGCATCGTGTCTATAATTTGGTCCGCAATTCGATCGCGCCCAATGTTCCTGAAAGCCCCAGCGAGCCTGCCCGCTATGGTCGTGTGGCAATTATCCAATAAAACCGGCAAAAGCTCGGATGCGTCCCGGATGAGTGAAAGCGCTGTCCTGGCATCAAGCCCATTCCCACTAGAGACGGCTGGGCTACTGTAAATAATTGCCCCTTGTAAGCTGTAGATATTGATTCCCTTTTCATCAGCCAGAAGACCATGCTCAGGTAAATCAACCCTATGGTTGAAAACCGAAGTGTTGTATGGCAACGGAGTGGGATGATTGCCCATATTTTTATTTCTATCATTAAACGGTTAATAATCGGGAAAATCCGAAGACGGATGTGCTATTGTCCATTTATATATTGATCAATCGGAATTTATAAATCTTTTGATACGTTTGTAAATGCTGGGAATACTTTATGTATTAAAAAAATTGAACTAAACTTTTAGGTATATCTTTTTTATAACTATATTTATGAAAATATGATTATGAAAAGATTTATTATGATGCTTGGCGTAATTTTGCGAACAAACGGATTGTTGGCGCAGCAAGATTTGAGTCCGCATTACCAGAAAAATCTGGAATCCATTATCTTATCTGTCTCCCTAAAACCAAATAGCCAGATCACATTCAGATATTTCGAGGACTATTATCGGGAAATTTCTTACCGGAATCCAGGTAAAAGAGATAGTATTATTAGCAAGAGGCTAAATGTGAAAAACCCCACGCTGTTAGAATACAACAGCATGCTAATGGATCCTGCCGGACCTGTAGAACGATCTTACCCTTTGCTATTAGTTCCTGGCGATACTGTTATGCTAAAAACAGGAATGAATGCAGGAATCCTAATTCAATCTAGTACAGGACTAGAACAGTTTGCCGATAGTATAATTTATTTTCCGAAAAGTTATCACTGGTCATATGATGAAGATGCGAAATTTTTAAAAACAGAAGGAGTGAATAAAATGGTTGAAAAAATTGATGATCGGTTTGAAAAAAATGAAGCATCGATTAAAAATACTGGTTATGATTACGCTCATTTAGCAGCGCTTAAATATCTGAATGCAAACATTAAATACATTTCAATCTCGAAATTACTTTCAGACAAACATCTTACATTTTCAAAGCTTACTGATAGCCTTTATAAAGATTTATACAATCATGCAGGCGAAATCAATTCTGTAAGTACCGTTAATAACCTTCAAACTAGCAACAGTATTATTAGATATAATTCAGTCCGGCAAAATCAGGAACTCGCCAATAGTGATATTTGGTCATGGATAGTCGGAGCAGATATTCAGCTCAAACAAACAGATTTTTATCGAAACTACCTGACCTTTTTACTGGCGCAAACTTTTAAGCAGTTACCTGCGGATCTGCCCAAATTAACTCAGGCGCTTGACCTCATTAAGGAAGAAGTTCCTGCGATTGATACCCTGTTTCAGGTTTCAAATATACTAAAGGAGACATATATAGATTTTCCCACTGCCAGAAAAAGACTCAGATCATTCGCTAACGGTCGATACAGTTTTATTATTGACAGTGATGAAAAGTCAGCAAACCGTGAACTCAAGAACATCAAGAATTTATCAGCAGTTGTTCTGACGGATTTTTCGGGAAATAAAACTGATTTCAAATCCCTCATAACAAACGGGAAAGCCAGACTCACTGTGATAGACTTTTGGGCTAGTTGGTGTATCCCCTGTATTGCCGAAATCCCTTTTATGAAGATAGTTGAACAGAAATTAAAGGGGAAGCCTGTAAGATTTATGGCTGTTAGCATAGATCAAAATAATGAAGTTGGAAAGTGGATAGAGGCAGCCAAAAAAAATCAGATTTTCAAACAGCCTTTTCAATATAGATTGGCCGATTTTAAAAAATCAGCTTTGACACAATTGATAAATCTCCAAACGATTCCGCGTTATGTAGTGATAGACTACTTAGGAAATATACTAACTGATGATTTTTTGAGGCCAAGCAATCCTCAATTCGAAATCCGATTGAATAAGTTCCTAGCTAATCTTACTGATCGGAAACAAACAATAAAATAAGTGCTTTCTAGGATGCTTCGCTGCCTTATACTAAAAATATAACGAATAACCTTTAATTTTCACAATTCTTAAACGAATGTAATCCATTGCTAATGCAAAAAAAAAACGCAGGAATAGGGGAGCAAATTATTATCTACTGCAAAAATAGTGGGGATTATGAACTATTGAGGGATAGCTCAATAACGGTTTGTATATGACCACTACCATCGTCGGCAGTAGATTTTATTTACCTTTTTTATGATTATACATCGTAATTTCATAAATGGTTTCTCTATCATTTGTAATTAGAGCCATGGAAATAAGGGAATCAAGTGCATATGTCAAAGCTCGTACTGTAGTGTCCGCTGAATACTTTGCAGAAAGAGGCTGGAAAGTTGCAGAAGGCAAAAATAATGCAATTCTGATTTATATTCCTTCTGATCAATCTTGCGAATATAGCTATGAGGATTTTGCAGGAATTATTGGTGAATCAGATTATCATATCATTGAGACCGGCCTTAAGATGAGCTTTGTGGTTTACATGTTTTTTCTCAATGGAAGATTGTATAAAAAGGTAGAGGTACTCCCACTTCATGAATATGATATCTATACCGACTAGACTTATGCTGCCTTTATATTATAAGACGAGCAAAGTCACTTATGCTTTTCGTTAGCCCATAAACCGCTGTTTTTAGCAATGCAAATGATGCATATGCGGAGCTAATAACTAGACAGCGCAAATAACGTTCTAGGCACATGCGAAATGAAGTTTTCAAATACTGAGCTCACGATAGATAAAATCTACACTGCGGAATTACATTGTAAGCTTGTTATGTGTCGCTAGGAGAGGCTGAAAATTTCTCACAGGTGGATTGTAACTTTCTTTTACAAGCAAAAACCTACCGATTATATAATATTAGGGTGCCAAAAATTTTTACGCCTGCAAATACATATTCTTGAAAGGAAAGTAAGTTCATGAGAAAATTCGCATGAACCTTTAAAATTTGCCAGACTCTCTTTGTCATTTAAGTGAGTGAACTACACATTCAAATCGCTGCAATAAAAAAAGCTACCCTTAAAAAGGCAGCTCTCATTAATCATGATTAATTTACTTATTTTGCTAAAGCCATTGCATTTTGATCTGCTTCCAACGCTTGAGAAGCATAAGATACAGATTTAAGACTGGCGAAGTCAGCTAATTTTACATTTTTCATATTACTGGCAATCATTGTACTTTCACCGGAAGTACCACTTAATTTTAACACCGCGTCATCCTTAACGATGGTATATAAACTGCCTGCAGTTGTTTTGATTTTCGCTGTAGCACTCTGACCCAAAAATAACTGAAGGTTTATTACATCAAAATTATTATTAGTTACTACAACTGATTGGCCGTAAGCTTCAATCCTTTCCAAATCTTTTACAGTAATGTTAAGCGTCACCTGACTTGTTTCTAATGAATTAATAAATAAGGTTTTCCCATCAGTTGAAATCGAGGTTTTTTTAGCATCGTAGTTGCTGGTACCCTCTACAGTTTGATTGTCGCCCTGCGTTAAAATAACTTTTACATTTCCACTTACCCAGATTCTTTCAAACTTTGCCAGTGGAGAGGTTTTTGTTTCGGAGTTGATTGGCTCAGCGGCATATGTTGCCACCATTGATGAAGTTAATAATACTGCGGTTAAAGCTGCTGCGAATATTGTTTTTGCTATAGTTTTCATAACTTTTTTATTTTAGGTTTTGCTATTGTTTGTTATTAAGACGCCGCCACTTAGCAAACGTTGCAGGCAAAAGCTATGTATTATACTAGTAACATTAAGCTCTAGACCAACGCCTGTAATATCTCGACGAACGCCTACCTCGTTTTCCTGTGTCACAATAATTTCCAGAATAAACACTGTAATCTTTAATGGTTCAAACCTTAGGTTGACAACAAGCAATTTATCTTTGAATAGAATGATTAGCTTTAAAATCTTGGTTTTTTTTCGCCTCCGTATTGTTTAATTTTTTAATTATATGTAGCATGTGATATTTTGGAAACATAACAATGCTGATTATTGGTTTGGTGCTTTTGATAGCTCAATTTAAATCCCAGGCCCAGCTTTTACAGACTTCTTCGCAGACCCTCACGTCAATGAAAACCCTGACCTATACCGATATCGTTCAAACCAGATTTTTCTTCCAAGAAGGCTTTAATGCTGATACACTACGTTCGCCAATTTACCAGATAAACTCTGGACGTCTAACAGCAGGCAGTTTCTTCTGACAGGAAACAATAAATCGTATGCTTTTGATGGAAACAGAATGGTTACCTTATATTTTAAAGATAGTACCTATGCTGTTCAAAAGGAAAGTGTCACTGGCCAGCATACCAGAACATTAATCCTCCTCAGCATAGCCCAGGCAGTTATTTTTTGATAAAATACTATCGATTATATTAAAAATCCCTACCAACATTTTAATTACTATTTGAGAATTACACCGTCAAATAAATCTCAGAAATATGGCCTTGCCTATCATTGCACTCCATTATCTCCTCAACCGCACAGCTAACGCATGCTTTTAAAATACAAACATTGGATAAAATAGTATTAACATTTCATCCTTTTCAAGGCTACTTTTGATATATAAAATGCATCAGCGAATCTTAAATTAGTGGTGCACTAACCAAACATTATATGAGAAATACTCCAGTTTTGATTCAGGACCACTACAACTTCCAAATTCCAGTTTCAACCCTTACTACTTTAACCAAACAAGTAATAAACGACTAAGATGAAGCTGCACCTAATCGATATTTTAATCCTGGTCTTTTATTTAGTGATGATGGTCTTCATTGGCTGGTATTACCGCAATAAAGCCCGATTAAACAAAGAAAGCTACCTGATGGGCGGCAAAAAATTGCCTTGGTATATGCTCGGCTTAAGTGATGCTTCGGACATGTTCGATATCAGCGGAACCATGTGGATGGTATCGCTTTGCTTTGTTTATGGACTTAAAAGCATCTGGATTCCTTGGCTGTGGCCTGTTTTCAATCAGGTATTCAACATGATGTTTCTTGCCAAATGGTTAAGACGATCAAATGCTGACACTGGTGCGGAGTGGTTAGCTACACGTTTTGGCTTAAAGGGCCGCGGTGTTAAGGCATCACATAACGTTACGGTCGTTTTCGCCCTGATTGGCTGCCTGGGGTTTTTAGCTTACGGTTTTATCGGACTTGGTAAATTTGTCGAAATTTTCATGCCATGGAACATCGTGGAGCCCTATATTCCCTATAATGTCAGCGCACAATATGTTCCCCACTTTTATGGTATTTTGTTCACCTTATTTGCAACTTTTTATTCCATACTCGGGGGAATGCATAGTATCGTATTGGGAGATGTGATCAAATACATCATCATGACCATAGGCTGTATTGCCATTGGTTATATAGCCTTTACTCACCTGCAAAGCCAGTCCATTCAGACCCCGAAGGGCTGGGCGAATCCTTTTTTTGGATGGAAACTTGAGCTGGATTGGTCAAATATTGTGGCTGATGCCAATAAAAAGATTGCCGATGACGGTTACGGTTTATTTGGCTTATTCTTTATGATGATGCTATTTAAAGGTGTCTTTGCAAGTCTGGCCGGGCCCGCACCAAACTATGACATGCAAAAAGTACTTTCAACTAGTTCTCCCAAAGACGCCTCGAAAATGACAGGTTTTGTTTCTATAATACTTCTTCCTGTCCGATATACTATGGTTATCGGGCTTACAGTACTAGCACTATTATATTACAAACAACTGGATTTAAGTTCACCAACAGGAACTGATTTTGAGCGGATACTGCCAGCAGCCATCAATTCATTTTTGCCAGTAGGCGTGTTGGGTATTGTACTCACCGGTCTTATGGGTGCCTTTATGGGGACTTTTTCAGGAACTTTAAATGCCGCTCAAGCTTACATCGTAAACGACATTTATCTTAAATACGTCAAGCCTGAAGCGTCTACCAAGCAAATCATGACTATGAATTATCTAACCGGACTAGTGGTGGTTGTAGTGGGGGTATTTCTGGGTTTTTTTGCCAGAGACGTCAATAGCATTTTGCAATGGATCGTTTCAGGTCTATATGGCGGCTATATTGCGGCGAATATGCTTAAGTGGTATTGGTGGAGATTCAACGCAAACGGCTTTTTCTGGGGCATGCTTGCAGGTATCGCTGGTGCTTTGGTCTTCTCTCACTTCTTCAGTGGTATTGAATTCCTTTATTACTTCCCGGTACTGTTCATCATTTCCATCATTGGCGCTTTGGCAGGAACCTTTAGCGCTCCTCCAACAGATGATCAGGTTTTAAAGAGCTTTTATCGCACAGTTAAGCCTTGGGGGTTCTGGAAACCTGTTCATGAACTGGTGGTAGCCGAAAGCCCTGAATTCAAGGCAAACAATCGCTTCAAGCTTGACATGTTCAATGTCGCCCTGGGGATTGTAGCTCAACTCTGCCTGACCGTGCTACCGATGTATTTTATCCTTTGGATGAAAATACCATTAATCATCACCATCACACTTATTGCCATAATTGCAGTGATATTGAAACGCACCTGGTGGAATAAATTAGAAAATTAGATTTTAGACTTTAACATAAGATGAATTTTAACAGCAGACTGGAAAAGATAATAGCGCAATATGAATCGCTCATCCGTCAAAAAAACGAAGCAATAGAGTACACTAATGGTATTTTTCAGCGTTACCTAAATCCAGTGCTTACCGCCGGCCACGCGCCTTATAAATGGAAGTACGATTTGGATGAGAACAGTAACCCGCTTTTATTGGAACGGATCGGCATCAACGCAGTATTCAACTCGGCGGCCATCAAATTTGAAGGTAAATACGTGCTGATGGCAAGAGTGGAAGGCAGTGATAGGAAATCTTTTTTTGCTATCGCCGAAAGTGATAACGGGATCGATAACTTCAGATTTTGGGATAGACCAGCTATCATTCCACACCTCGAAGGGGAAACGAATTTATATGATATGCGCCTTGTTCAACACGAAGATGGATGGATTTATGGTGTGTTTTGTACCGAAAGCCGTGATGCTTCGGCTTCTGAAGCAGATCAATCTTCTGCTGTTGCGCAATGTGGGATCGTTCGTACCAAGGACCTCATTCATTGGGATAGATTAGCGGATTTCAAAACCCACTCCGCTCAGCAGCGAAATGTAGTTTTGCATCCAGAATTTGTGAATGGTAAATATGCATTCTATACCCGTCCACAGGATAGCTTCATTGAGGCAGGTAAAGGCGGAGGTATTGCATTTGGGCTTGCAGATGATATTGAGCATGCAACAGTTGATGTGGAAACTGTCATCGATAAGAGAATATACCATACAATTTACGAGGCTAAAAATGGTCTTGGCCCAGCTCCGATAAAAACCGAAAAGGGCTGGTTGCAGATGGCGCATGGAGTTCGTAATACTGCCGCCGGTCTTCGTTATGTTTTGTATTTATTTTTGAGCGATGCAAATGATCTTACCAAAGTCACTCACAAGCCTGCAGGTTATTTTCTCGCACCAGAGGGCGAGGAGCGGGTAGGGGATGTGTCAAATGTTGTTTTTTGCAACGGCTGGATAGCAGATGATGACGGAAAGGTATTTATTTATTACGCATCTTCAGATACAAGAATGCACGTGGCGACCTCCAGCATTGATAGCTTGTTGGATTATACCATGAATAGTCCACAGGATGGATTTACCAGCGCCGCATCAGTACAACAAATTTGCAAAATGGTTGAAAAAAATGAACAATTGGAATTAATTGAAAAACGTTAGTAATTTCTTTAATTTATAAGAAGTTCGTTATTAAAACATTAAGATAGGTTAAAATACTATCAGCTTAAAGTTAGCTTGCAAAGGCTGTTAGTCAATTAGCCGAAATGAATTTTATAACTGGTTTAGCGGTTGGAGGGCCCTTGATAAAATGGGTCCTCTTTTTTTTCTTTTTTTGCAAATTACCATTCAGATAATAGGTAGGATAAAAGATGTTATCAGTCTAATATTGTATCTATGGGGCTGAGACTTTTTATCAGCTAAAAAAATAATTTGCCAAATTCCGCAATAAAATACCGCGCCATTAGTGCTGCTAAAATCGATTCAAGCCACTAAAGAGATAATGCTAGAAAGCGCTTGACTTCGAATTTTATCTATACGAATTATACCACATTTTGTTAAAATACCATTAATTAACAGGCAATATGTTAACTAATATTGCTTATACAATTTGCACCCTGCAAATCAACTAACCAAAATAATCTTTATGAAAAGTTTTTTACACACAACAGCGGTGTGCCTAACCTTTTTACTAGCCTTTACTTACCAACTCTTTGCCCAGCAAAGAAACATAAAAGGCGTAGTCAACGACGATAGTGGCCAACCCTTGCCTGGCGTTTCGGTGATGATAAAAGGTACCCAGCAAGGCACCTCAACAAACGGGGAAGGGCAATATTCCCTAAATGTATCTTCATCCTCTGCCATCCTGATTTTTAGGGCCGTGGGTTACGCAACACGTGAACTAGAAGCCAGCAGTTCAACAATCAATGTATCACTAAAATCAACTACCGGCGATTTGGATGAAGTTGTGGTAAAAGGATTTGGAGCCCAGCAGAAAAAAATAACCGTAACGGGTTCGGTCTCTACCATTGGCGGAAAAGAACTGGTATCTACCTCTGTATCCAATATATCCAATATGCTTATCGGTAATGCTCCGGGCGTGTCAGGTTTGCAACAAAGTGGAGAGCCTGGTCGCAATAATGCAGCCATTAATATCCGTGGAGTATCCACTTATGCTGGGTCAACAGATCCGCTTATCGTAATTGACGGAGTGCCAGAACCGCCTGAGCAGACCTACTCGAGGTTAAACTCAATGGATGCCAATGAAATTGAAAGTATTAATATTCTCAAAGATGCATCTTCCACTGCAGTGTATGGCGTAAGGGGTGCAAACGGTGTTATTATCGTGACCACAAAAAGAGGTAAACTTGGTAAGCCTGTTTTAAGCGCATCAACTAATTTCGGATTCACCACAGCAGCCAACTTGCCGAAGAATGTAAGCTCCTATGATTTCGCTTTAATGCGCAATGAGGCGATTCGAACCGAGCAGAGCACTTATGGCGTGTCTGCTTACAATGATTACCTTTTCGATAGCAACGACTTATGGAAGTTTGCCAACAACCGCGACTATACCCCGGCTGAAGTCGCGAATTATCCAGGGCTCACCAGTGCCCAGAGGGATGCGCTGAACGCCAGTCCTGCGCTGTATTATTCTAGTCGCGATCTCTTTAAAGATCAGTTTGGTGGTAAGGGTCCACAGCAACAGTTTAACTTAAACATTGCGGGGGGTACTGAAAAAGTAAAGTATTATACCTCATTAGGATATTTTTCACAAGGCTCCATCCTTCAGAATACAGATTACTATGGCGCAAATACAAAATCAACCTATGAACGCTACAACTTTTTATCCAACTTTGACATCAACGCTGTAAAAAACCTGGCCATCTCGGTTAATCTATCCGGACAGTTCGGCACCATTGTTGGACCTGGTATCGATGGCGGAACTTCGCTCACTGACCGCTACAAAATTATTATGCAATACCTTTATGATACCAATGCCATGATGGCGCCAGGTATTATAGACAATAAACTCATCAACAGTATTGCCGGTAACCCAGGTACCGCATCGAATCCACTGGGACGTAAAATTGGAAGCTTACTGGGTAACCAGAATTCTATTAGAAACTTACTTGCCAGCGGAACAGAAACCACATATGATTCAAGATTAACCGGACGCATCGGGGCCAAATATACTATGGACTATTTAACTAAGGGTCTATCCCTTAGGGCTAATGTGAATTATGAAAACAATTACTCAAAAGCAACCACTTACCGGGTAACTCTTCCGGAGTTTTCTGTTCGCCGCAATCCAGTTGATCCAAATATACTTGATTTTTTTGGTGGGGAGCGTACCTCTTCAGGTACGTTTAATCCTAACCCCAATCATAATAGCGTGAACCGTACTTTCTATGTGGATGCAGGGATTGATTATGCGCGTAGCTTTGGCAACCATAGCGTTACGGCCCTTGTGCTTGCAAATGCACAAAAATATTATCTGCCTATAGATAATTTTAACACCCCGTCAGGAAATATGGGGCTTGTAGGTAATGTGGCCTATAACTACAAAGAGCGTTACCTGGCAGAAATCAGCGTTGGGTACAATGGTACTGAACAGTTCGCTGAAGATAAAAGGTTCGGCCTTTTTCCTGCATATTCAGTGGGATGGGTCGCTTCAAATGAATCCTTCTTTCCTAAAAACGACTGGATAACTTTCTTAAAATTCCGGGGCTCATATGGACTGAGCGGCTATGATAAAATTGGTGGCGACCGCTATGTATATCTTCCCAGTACTTTTGTGATCAATCAGCCAGGGTATTATTTTGGCAATAGTGACGGGTCAACCCCAAATACGCTAACTACTGGAACAAATGAAAGTAAACTTGGTAACCCGGCGGTAACCTGGGAAGAGGAAACCAAAAGAAACTTAGGCCTGGAGGCGAAATTTTTCAAAAATAAACTCTCGTTAATCATTGAAGGGTTTAAAAATGACAGGACCAATATTTTCACCCAGCCTGGTACCATCCCGGCAAGTTATGGAGTGGCAGCAGCGAACGTACCCAGAGCAAACCTGGGCATCATGAACAACAAAGGTTATGAAGTAAGCTTAGGCTGGTCAGAAACCAGGGGACAGGTTGGTTATAACATCAACGCTTACCTGAGTTATGCAAAAAATAAAATCGTTTACAATGCCGAGGCCCTCAACCCATACCCTTGGATGAATACCTCAGGTTATAGTTTTGGTCAGTACAAAGGCTTTGTATCTGATGGTTTTTACAATACCCAGGCAGAACTTAACAACCGCCCTGTATTAACTTATAATGGCAATCAGGCTGCCCTTGGAGATATCCGCTATAAAGACATTAATGGTGATGGTCTAATAGATGCATCAGATAGGGTTCCTATAGGATACACCAACCGGGCATTGTATGATTTTAGCCTGAAAACCGGCATCAATTATAAGGGCTTTGATTTAAACGTACTTTTCATTGGCAAAAGCAAAGGTTCATTTAATATCAATAACGGAATGAATCACCCATTTGTGAAAAATGCAGGAAACGCATTCCAATGGCAGTTTGATGGTAGATGGACCCCTGAGAAGGTTGCCAATGGAGAGAAGATAACTTTTCCAAGAGCTACCATCGCAGGTTCAGCCAGTGAGGCAAATAATTACCAGAATTCTGATTTCTGGTTAGTCTCTACCGCTTTCAAGAAGTTAAAAAATATAGAACTCGGTTATACTTTCAATACTTACGGATTCATGAAAAAAGCCCGCATCAGTTCCCTTAGGATTTATGCAAATGGCAATAACCTTTTCACTTGGGACAATGATTTTGATGAGATTGACCCTGAGCAGACCGATAGCGGAACTTCTTACCTTTTCCCGCTAACCAGGGCTTTCGTTTTCGGCGCCAATATTCGTTTTTAAACCTGATTATCAAAAAATATGAAAAAGATAATTTATTTCATCTCCGCAATAATAGGCGCAAGTGGCCTTTATTCTTGCCAGAAAGAATTTTTAGAAAAACCTGAAACTACAGGGAATACGACTATAGAGACGGTTTTCGCTTCCTCTGTTGAGGCTACCAAGGCGCTCGCCAATGCCTACAGGACTTCTCTTTGTCAGGGCCTTTTTGATAATGGTGGCACCAATATCGGAAACGGCACACTGTCTGGCATTTCTGGCGAGGCCATGCCTGGAGAAAGCTGGGCAGATATTTATGCTGCTTATAGTTTAGCAGGACTTACCTCAGAACGCAGTACCGATAACTTTGCGAATAACTTTGTAGCCATCAGGCGTAACTATATTATTTCTGAAAACATTGATAAAGTGCCTGATATGGATGGGGCCACAAAAGCTTACGTAAAAGCTGAAATGGCTGGCTTAACCGCCTACCGTTATATGGGCATGTTCATCCGTTATGGCGGTGTGCCGATTGTGAATAAAACCTTTATCTCTTCAGATGATTTAGCTGTTCCTAGAGCTACCCTGCAGGCAACCCTTGATAACATTATTCAGCTAAGCGATGCCGCTTACGCCGGGCTTCCAGATAGCTGGCCGGATAAGTCTGTGGGCAGGTTGACTAAAGGCGCGGCACTGGCGATAAAAGCCAGAGCATTGCAATATGCTGCAAGACCCTTATTTAATTCAGCAACACCTTATCTAAGTTTAGGGGCAAACAACAATATGATATGTTTTGGTAACGTAAGCCAGCAAAGGTGGACGGATGCAGTTACCGCCAACGAAGCGGTCATTGCCTGGGGAAAAAGCCATGCTACCGACATTATCAATAGCGGAGGCGGTACAAATACGCCTAACCCTAATGCACTTGATGACTACGGAACTGCAACCTCAACACCCAATAATAAAGAAGTATTACTGGCCTATAAAGTGGATAATAATGCCAATAATGTTAAAATGTTCAAATTCTATATTCCTGTCCGAGGATCTTCAGGAAGAGGGGGCACTGACATTAACAACGAAAGATATCTCACTGATAATGCAGGCATGATCACAAATTTTCTTCGCATTTATTATAAAGCAGATGGTACTGATCAGGACTGGCCAAAGGTTGGAGATCCGGCAAGACCCTATACTGACTATAATACACGCATGCAGCAGATGGAGCCAAGATTTAAGGCAGACAATTATGCGCATGGAATTGATGCATGGAATAACCCTGGAAACTCAGTCTGGTCATATGATAACATCAATTCAGGTGTGAATATCTCAGGATCCGGAAAAGGCGATGCACAGAGCACCAAATTTTATTACAAGGCAGGCACCCGTTCCTGGTTTGAGTGGCCACTGTTCCGTATGTCTGAATTCTACCTGAATTTAGCCGAAGCTTATAATGAACTGGGTAATACGGCTAAAGCCCTTCAAAACTTAAATATTGTCCACAACAGAGCAGGTCTTCCAAGTATTACCGAAACCGAGCAGTCTAGGCTTCGCCTGTTAATACAGCGGGAATGGAGCATAGAGTTTTATAAAGAAAACCGCAGGTATTTCGATGTTAAACATTGGAAACGTTCTGATATCGCTAGCGGCGTGATTGGCGGGCAGTATGAGGAATTCAGGTTTACTTTCGCACCTGGCAAAAGCAATCCTGCCATAACCTCTGATATTTTATCCTACACCAATAACAATACTTTGAGTCCGTACTGGAACGCAAAGATGTATTTAGAACCCATTCCACTTTCGGAGATTAATAAACGCATACTGGTGCAAAACCCAGGTTATTAAACGCTGAAAACAAACTAAGTAATTACAGGAAATATGACTAACCAATATATAAAAAGCACTGTTCTTTCCGCCTGCCTGCTCCTGGGCACAGCGATGAATGTTGCCGCACAAGATAAGAGCTTAAGTGATAGCGCGGCAAGGGATACCGCGCGCATAGAGCCGGGGAGACTGCTTAATATCAAAAAAACTAACTCAACAGCTGCCGTCTCCTCTGTGAGCGGTGAGGCTTTGTATCAAACCCCGACCATGAATTTAACCAACACACTATACGGCAGGTTGAATGGCTTGAGCGTCAACCTTGGCTCCGGTGAGCCAGGTTATGATAACGCGGCGCTTGGCATCAGAGGCGTGGGATCGCTGTCCTCGAGCTCTGCTGGTGGCTATAATACCTACAAAGTATTTGTTGACGGCTTTGAAACCAATCTCAATTACCTCGCTTACCTCTCCGCTGCAGAGATTGAAAGCATCTCTATTTTAAAAGATGCAGCAGCGCTCGCCACCTTCGGGATGCGCGGGGCTAATGGGGTGATTTATGTAACCACAAAAAGAGGAAAAATTGGTAAGCCAACAATTTCTTTTCAGGTAAGGACCGGCATTCAGAAAGCTATCAATATCAATAAGCCCCTCGATGCTTTCGGCTATGCTAGCCTGTATAATCAGGCCATCAGTAACGACAGGGGCAGGGTCTGGTCCCCTCTTTATTCGCCGGCACAGTTGCAGGGCTACAGAAACGGCACGGGAACCAATGTTGATTGGTTTGCTGAGGTGTTAAAAAACCATGCGCCATATACTGATGGTGACCTGAGTTTTACCGGGGGGGATGATAATGCCAGGTACAATATTGTGCTGGATTACGCCAACCAACAAGCTTTATATAATGTCAAGCAAACCGATGCCACCTCGAATTCGATGGTGAAACGTTATAATTTGAGATCAAACTTGGACTTTAAAATGTTTGACATATTTGAAGCGAAGGTAGATATTGGCGCTAGGATTGAAGACCGTAAAGCGCCAAACTATAGCGGAGCGAGTCTGTGGCAAAACCTTTCGCGTTATCCATCCAATATTTATCAGGTAAGGGATGGGGCTACCGGAAATTACTCTGGTACTTCGCTTTTTCCCGATAATCCCGTAGCATCTATCAATTCGCTAGGCTGGTTTTCTTCCCACAGACGCATCCTTCAGGGAAATTTTACACTAAAAGAGCGTCTGGATGAGCTCACACCAGGCTTATATTTAAGCCAGGCCTATTCCTTCAATAGCTATTCACAAAGTAATTACTCCAAAACGGCAGATTATCCCCGCTTCTTTAATGGTCAGCCCGGTGGTCCGACAAATGTACTCACTCCGCTCCGGGCAACGGGCATGATTCCCGGCGGACAGGAAGATTGGAAACAGCTCATGGGTACAATCGGTTATGAGAGAAGTTTTGGAAAACACCAGATTTTATCTGCACTAAATTACCATCAGTCTGATTTTAAAACCGATGGCGGCGTCGACGCTTATATCTACCGTTACCAAAATATCAGTGGACGGGCTAACTATAGCTATGATAATCGTTATGTTGCTGAACTTGGTTTTTCTTATTTCGGCGCTGATGGTTATGCGCCTGGTAACCGGTGGGGATTTTATCCCGCGATTTCTGCCAGCTGGATAGTTTCCAACGAGGCATTCTTAAAAGATAGCAAATCCATCACGCTTTTGAAATTACGCGCATCTGCCGGAAAGACAGGAAGCATGGATTCAGAAACCCAGAATAGCGGACGATTTCTCTATCAGCAGTACTATAATAACAGTGGAACTTTTTACACCGGAAACTCCAGCATCACGGGTAACTCAGGCCTGAATCAGAATATTTTAGCCAATCCCGATATTTTTGCTGAACAAAGCCTAAAATACAACTTTGGGGCAGAAGTGAATTTCTTTAAAAAACTAAGTCTGTCGGCAGATGTATTTTTAGATAAGCGTAGTGGTATCCTTACCCGGGACAATACCATTACCGGAATTTATGGCACTATAAATAGCTTTGCCAATCTTGGAAAAGTGACCAATAAAGGCTTTGAACTTTCTGCCAACTTCTCAGATAAAAAAGGAGATTTTGGTTATGGCGTCTGGGGACAGGTGGCTTACAATAAAAACAAAATCGACTATTTTGCTGAAATTCCCCAGCCATATGAATACAACCAGCAAACCGGGCGATCAATAGCCCAGAATTATGGCCTTGTTTCAAAGGGGTTTTATCAACTCGAAGATTTTAATGCCAATGGTTCTTTAAAAGGTGGCGCGCTACCTGCCTTTGGGCTTGTTCAGCCCGGAGACTTAAAATACCAGGATTTAAACGGGGATAATATTATTGATGAAAAGGACATTACCTCAGTGGGCAAATCCCTATTTCCGGAAATGACCTATTCTTTTGGTGCAAACTTTAGCTATAAAGGTTTTGACTTAAGTGCACTCTTTCAGGGTATTGGCGGTTCATCAGTGAACATTTTAAGTGCTGCCCCTAATCAGATTCAAGCCTTCGTAGGCAATGGAAATGTATTTCCGGTTGCACAAAATGCATGGGCTTATTACCCGGACCAGGGCATTGACACCAGGGCTAGCGCGAATTATCCACGCTTAACCACCGCTGCGAACAATAATAATTACCGCGCGAGTGACTTTTGGGTGAAAAGCAGGGATTTCCTTCGCCTGCGTAACGTAGAATTAGGTTATACTTTTAGTCCGGCTTTTGTTAAAAAGCTTTCGCTTTCTAACCTTCGCTTCTATGTAAATGCTGTCAATCCATTAACCTGGAGCAGGCTGGAAAAAGACTACGGATTAGACCCAGAAACGCTAAGCGCTTATCCAGGCATTAAATCATTCAATACCGGACTGTCGGTTACTTTTTAATTCTAAAAATAAAATGATGAAAATCAGAGCACCATATTTGACCCTCTTTTTCGCTGGCCTGCTTTTAATCAGTGCCTGTAAAAAAGATTTTTTGGATACCAGGATGGATACACTTCCAACACCTGAAACCATTCAGACCACCAGAAGCTCGCTGACTGGCTTTGCGAATGCATTTTATGCACCGATTAGTTTTGCTGTAGGATTTACGACTTTAGATAATAGCTTTTTTGACGCTGCCAGCGATGATGCCCAGCAAACCCTAACCTTTGCCCAAGGGGTGATTCCTTTTAATCAGGCGACCTTGAGTGAGGCTAACCCTTCGACAGAGGCTAACAAGTATTATGCCTGCTATGAAGGTATCCGCGCGGCGAATTTCTTTTTGGATTATTCTAAAAACTGGAAAGCGATGATCAGCCAGAATCGCGATACCCTTACGGATGTGACAAATTATAACCGCGATAAACTCTTCATTAGTGCTTACCGTGGCGAGGCGCATGTTGCAAGGGCCTATTATTATTCTGAACTTATTAAACGCTATGGCGGGGTACCTATTGTTACCAAAACGCTGCAGCAGGCTGGTGGAGACTTAGCAGTGGCAAAATCCAGTTATGATCAGGTGGTGGATTATATTGTCTCGGAAATCGACACCTATAAAGACTCTTTGGTTGTGAGCTGGAAAACTAACGGTTTTTCAGACCAGGATGGACGTTTCTCTAAAGGTTCAGCGCTGGCGATAAAAGCACGTGTACTTTTATACGCGGCAAGTCCTTTACATAACCCATCGAATGATCCCGCCAAATGGGCCAGGGCAGCGGCTGCCGCCAGGGAAATTATCAGTACCCCTGCATTTGGTTACGCGCTTCATACCGGAGGTTACGGGAATTATTTTCAGGGAAATAATTCACTCAGCAGCGCCGAAACTATTCTTGCTATTCGCAGGCCTGCATCCAATGATTTAGAGCGAGCCAATTATCCCATTACAACTACTGGTGGCGCGAGTGGGGTGACCCCATCGCATAATCTTGTGGCCGAGTATGAACTCAAAGGCAGCGCCGATGCTGCCAACATTTATGCGAACCGCGACCCAAGACTTTCAGAAACGGTAGTATTAAATGGCAGCAGTTGGAACGGTCGTACGATTGATCAGTCCCCTGGTGCTGTTGATGATATGGCTAAAACCAATACTTCTCGCACAGGCTATTATTTAAAAAAATTCCTGGCGCCAAATCTGGATTTAGTGAACAATGCCACCGCGCAACATCAGTGGGTAGCCATTCGTTACGCCGAGGTGTTGCTTAATTACGCCGAGGCGATGAATGAGGCTTACGGTCCAGATGGCACAGCACCTGATGCGCCAGCAGGGATGACCTCCAGAACAGCACTCAATATGGTGCGTTCAAGGGTAGGCGTGGCGATGCCAGCAGTTTCGACAGGCGGAAAAGATGCTTTCCGCGCAGCAATCAAGCATGAACGCCGAATTGAGCTGGCCTTTGAAGATCACCGCTACTGGGATCTGCTTCGATGGAACGATGCCGCCACATCATTAAATCAGCCTATCAAGGGGGTTAATGTAAGTAAAAATACAAATGGCAGCTTCAATTATACCATTGTTGATGTCGCTACACGGACCTTCAGGGCTCCGGCGATGTATTACTTGCCATTTCCAAGAGCGGAAGTTGTGCGCTCAAACGGATCAATTACCCAAAACCCAGGTTATTAATATTAAAAGCAATGAAAAAAATATTTTATAATTCCGCCATTTTGCTTGCGCTATGCGCCGTGGCGCTTTTGTTCTCCTGCGAAAAAAACGATCAGGACTTAGATTACGGTGATGCTAAAATTTATATGCCCCAGGGTTTAAGTTCAAACCTTAATTACCTGGTGCCAAAGGGCCTGGATTCTGCTTCTAGGAACTATACTTTGGATGCAAAGACTAACCAGCTCAAGGTGATTCTCGGTGTGGCTAGAAGTGGAAAGACCACTGATGAGGGCTACTCGGTAAATATCAGCACCAGGCCAGATACCATCAACACTTTGATAGCATCAAACCTGCTAACCAATACAGTACTCCTCCCGGACGGACTCTACAGGCTTCCTGGAAGTATTTCCGTGCCTGAGGGGCAAAGTGCAGGCACCTTTTTGCTGAGTATTGATGCCGCCCAGCTAAAATCGGGCTATACCGGAAAAAAAGTAGCGCTTGCGGTAGCGATTTCCTCGCCAAGTAAATTTTCTTTGAGTGCAGTGAACAACAAGGTTATCATAATTATCGACGTGAATGCATTGAAACTTTGATAAAAGACTCGCTTACATCCCTAAAAATTTGAGTAAAAGCAAAAGAAATATAATGATAATCACCATTGCGCTTATTAGCGCGATGGTTTTTTATATTCTTGGTAAGTCTAACCTTAAAACACCGAAACAAAACTTAAATTTTAACGCAGCAGATAATCAGCTTGGGGAGTTGCTGGCTAAAAGATACTGCAGCTCCTGCCATCAATTTGCTGAGCCTAATCTGCTGCCGAAAAACAGCTGGCGAGCTGCAGTGCTTCCAGCAATGGGCATGTTTTTAGGAGTGGAAGCCCCAAGCGTTTCGCTAAAGGCAGAGGGAGGGAATCTCATTCCCTCCAGTCCGCTATTATCCATTAAGGAGTGGCAGGCTATCAAAGGGTATTATATTGATTCCGCCCCGGAAAGATTAGCTGAAGAGGAAAGAAAAGAAATTACGTTTGGCCTTCCATCTTTTGAAGTACTCTTGCCAAAGCAAGATATTTTCTATAGTAAGCTTGCTTTAGCAACTTACGTGAAAATTAGTCCAGAATCAAATCATTGTCTGCTTATCCAAAACGGCATATCAAACCAGTTGTACCAAGTCAATGCCCGGCTAGATACTTTGAAATCTTCAAAGCTGCCAGGGATCTTAGTGGATGTGGATTTATCTGCCAGGCCTAATCTTGCCACTTTCATTGGGGAAAATTATATGGCCAGCCAAAGCAGTGGAGGGCGCGTTTATGAGCTCAGCCCTGCTGCACTTCATCAGCTTTCAGGCAGAAAACCGATATTTTCTTTACTTTCCAGGCCAGTTAAAAGTCTAAAAGTGGACTTAAATGGCGACGGGTTAAAAGATATTTTAATAGGTGAGTTTGGAAGGCTCACTGGTCAGCTCTCATGGGCGCAGGCGAGTAAGAATGGTACTTACAAAAAGCACATTCTGAGACCGATGCCTGGGATAATAGATTTTATGATAACCGATGAGAATGGTGATAATAAAGCGGACATTTATGCTTTATTTGCGCAAGGCGATGAAGGGGTATTTCTGTTTAGAAATCTTGGAAACGGTAAATTCGATACTGAAAAAGTATTAAGCTTCCCCCCGGTTTATGGATCAAGCAGTTTTGAACTTGTTGATTTTAACCAGGACGGCTTTAAAGACCTTTTGTATACCTGCGGGGATAACGCAGACCTCTCTCCGGTACTAAAACCCTACCATGGCATTTATATTTTTTTCGGTAATAAAAAAGGGCAGTTTAGAAAATCATTTTTTTATCCAATGAACGGCTGCTATAAAGCTATTGCCCGCGATTTCGATTTAGACGGGGACTTGGATATCGCTTCCATCAGCGCATTTCCTGCCGCATCGAGCCCTTGGGAAGCGTTCATCTATCTCCAAAATCAGGGGAACTTAGCCTTTAAGGGCTTTACTTTAGCTAAAAATGTACCTTTTCAAAAAGGCCTAACGATGGATAGTGGAGATTTTAACGGGGATGGGAAAATAGACCTTTTACTTGGAAACAAATATTACAGCTCGGATAAAGGTGGCGAAAGTCAGCCCTTATTTGTGCTGCTAAAAAATACTTCGTCGGTAAATAAAAAGACCAAATGAAAACCAACCAGAATTTTTTAAAATCAGCCAGTTCATCTGCAAACCTCAGCGCGGTGGAGACTTATGCACCTGCGCTAGCGAATGCTTTCAAATGGGCTATGAAGCCCATTTTAGCTGCAGACCGGCACATTACAATCCAGGAAGATAAGTCCAGAATTTTACTGAAAGACATTTTTATGCTAAACAACCTTAAATACAGATATGAAACCATCATGATTTTCCAACCACAAAAACCAATGAATAAAATCATGATAGCTTCATAACCATTGAAAATAATTTTATACGGATGAAAAATATATTTACTTTACTCCTTTGCATTAGCCTGAGTTTATTAGCCAGCGGCCAGAAAAAAGTATTGATCTTTTCAAAAACGGCGCGTTACCACCATGAATCAATTGATGCAGGTATTAAAGCGATAAAAAAACTTGGCCTGGTAAACCATTTTTCTGTAGATCAGACTACAGACTCCACCGCACTAAACGAGGAAAATCTAAAGCAATACGCTGCAATAATCTTTTTAAGCCCCTCTGGAAATATTATCGACAGCGCAGAAAAAGCAGCAATGCAAAAATTTATTCGTTCGGGCAAAGGATTCGTTGGTATTCACGCGGCTTCCACGATAGAGAAAAACTGGAGTTGGTATGGAAAGCTTGTTGGCGGGGTATTCACCGGTCACCCCGAGCCTCAAACTGCAACCCTTCACCTGGAGGATAGCAACCATCCCGCTACTAAATTTTTTCCGCCATCCTTTTCCAGAAGAGATGAGTGGTATAACTTTCGGGACTTACAACGCGGGCTGCACGTATTGCTTAGCGTAGATGAAAAAAGCTACAAGGGAGGCGAAAATGGCGCCTATCATCCTATCGCATGGTATCATGAGTTTGAAGGGGGAAGGAGTTTTTATACTGCGCTTGGCCATTTCCCCGAACACTATGAAGACCCTTTATTTTTAAAACACCTGCTCACGGGTATACAGTATGCCTTGCAGGATTAATCCATTTGGTACGATAAAACTTCAATGATGAACAATTCACTACAAATAAAATATTTTACGCTTCTATTCAGCCTGCTACTCATTTTTGTTGAGGCCTTTCAGGCGCCAAAGTCAAAACCAGCCTTGCTTATTTTTTCCAAAACTGCTGGCTGGCACCACAGCTCGATTCCTTCAGCAATTGCTGCAATAAAAAAGATAGCAGAACAAAAAGGATATTGCGTAGATACCACGACAAACGCAGCTTATTTTAATGAACTAAAGCTCTCTGCTTACAACGCTGTAATTTTTAACTCTACAACTGGCAATGTGCTTAACTCAGAACAGCAAACGGCCTTCGAGCGATACATTCAGGCCGGTGGAGGCTATGTAGGCATCCATTCCGCGGCTGATACTGAATACGATTGGAGCTGGTATGGACAACTCACCGGCGCTTATTTTGATTCTCATCCGCATAATCCAAATGTGCGTGAAGCATCCATCCAGGTCAGCGATAAAAGCCATCCGGCAAGCAGCAATTTGCCGGAAAGCTGGACAAGAAGCGATGAGTGGTATAATTACAGGTCTTTCTATCCCGGCATCAAGGTCCTGGCCAGCCTGGATGAGGATAGTTACGATGGGGGAACAAATGGCACCGGACACCCTATCATCTGGTATCATGAATATGATGGCGGACGCGCTTTTTACACCGGCCTGGGACATACCGAAGAAAGTTATTCAGAACCTTTATTTTTAGCTCAGCTTGCCGGCGGCATTGAGTATGCGCTTGGAAATGGGGCTAAGCTAGACTATGCTAAAGCCTACGCCAAACCACTCCCCGAGCAAAACCGCTTTACCAAGACTATCCTGTCTACCAACCTAAATTCCCCGATGGAGCTCGCTGTGAGCGAAGATGGCCGTATATTCTACACTGAACTTTTCGGTAACCTGTATCTCTATAATACCAAAACACATAAAAACACCCTGGTTGAAAAATTAGCGACCACCAATATCGGGGGCACCGGGCTCATCGGCATAACGCTCGATCCTGAATTTGACAAAAACAACTTTATCTATCTTTATTATGCGCCAGCAGGCCAAAGCCAGGAACCTCTTTATTTTAACTTATCCAGGTTTAGCTTGTCAAAAATGAGCGTCTTAGACTTATCGAGCGAAAAAATACTACTGCGTGTCCCGGTAGAAAAAAATAGCGGCTCCCACCATGGCGGCTCGCTCGCCTTCGATAAGGAGGGAAATTTATACCTTTCAACGGGTGATAGCAGCAGCCCTTTTTCTTCTGAAGGTTACGCTCCGCTGGATGAGCGCCCGGGTGAAGTTAATTTTAGCGGCGATGCTCAACGCAGCGCGGGGAACACCAATGATTTCAAGGGAAAAATTTTGCGCATACACCCCCAGGCTTATGGAACCTACAGCATTCCACAAGGTAATTTGTTCAAGCCCGGGACACCAAAAACAAAGCCTGAAATTTACGTGATGGGAACCAGAAACCCCTACCGAATTGCGCTGAATCCAAAATCCTCGACCCTTTATTGGGGCGACATTGGCCCGGATTCGGGTCAGGAAAGCGAGCGGGGCCCAATGGGCTTTGATGAGGTGAATCAGGCTAAGTCCGCGGGCAACTACGGATGGCCCTATTTTGCTGGCGATAATCAGGCCTATGCGCATTGGGACTTTGCAAAAAAGACGGCCGGAGGAAAATTTGACCCTGAAAAACCAGTCAACCATTCACCAAACAATACCGGACTAAGCCAGCTGCCGCCGGCCAGGCCTGCGATGATCTGGTATCCATACCTTGCTTCCAAAGAATTTCCCGAACTTGGACTTGGAGGCAGATGCATCATAGGCGGAACTTTCTATAGCTATAAGCAAACTGGCGCTGTAAACCGCTTTCCGGAGTATTATGATGGAAAATTTTTTATTGCCGACTGGATGCGGAATTGGGTATTCGCCTTGAGTTTTGATGAAAAAGAAAACTATGTGCGAAATGAGCCTTTTATGGCGGCCAATGGAAATTTTAAAAGGCCCATTGATATGGCTTTTTCCAGCGATGGTATACTCTACATGCTCGAATATGGCTCTGTATATGGAGCGGCCAATGCGGATGCTTCCCTGGTGAAAATTGAATATAACACCGGAAACCGCTCGCCTGTTGCCAAAGCAGAAATTGTAAATGAAAAAGAGCACCAGCGGTTGGACAAAACAGTATTTTTAACTTCCGAGCGAAAAAAATTCCCCTCCCATCGCAGCATTGCAGGTAAAGCGCCACTACTGGTAAACTTTCGTGGGCAAAAAAGCTATGACTTGGATGACGATGAGCAGCTTAGCTACCAGTGGCAATTTGAGGGCAAGGTTGTAGCGTCCAATAAAATTAACCCTGTATATACCTATAAAAAGCCAGGTACCTTTAAGGCTATTTTAACGGTTCTTGATAAAAGCGGCGCCAGCGCAAAAGACACTTTAATCATAAAAGTCGGTAATACCCCGCCAGTGGTCTCTATTTCTAGCGCTGAGAATAAATCATTTTTCTGGGCTGATAAACACTTTACTTACGCCATCCAGGCCAGTGATAAGGAAGATCTAAAAATTGCACCTAAGCGGTTGAAGGCTTTTTACACATATCTTTCGGCAGGTCAAAAAAATCAATCCGAGCAGCCCAGTTATTCAGGTAAAGCGCTAATGGCGGCCAGCGATTGTAAGTCCTGCCATCTGGCAAATGCTAAGGCCATAGGACCAAGTTACTTTGATATCGCCGCCCGCTATAGTTCCCAAAACGGCTCGGTAGAAAAACTTGCGAAAAAAATTATCAAAGGGGGTGGGGGAAGCTGGGGGCAAACAAGCGTGATGAGCGCCCACCCGCAACTTTCCACCAGCGATGCAAAAGAAATCGTAGCCTATATTTTCTCCATGCCGCAGGAGAAAACCGCCCAGCGCATCGCGCTTGCCAAAACGGGCACACTGAAGTTAAATTCAATTAAAGACGAGCCTGAAGGTGGATACCTGTTTCAAGTAAGCTATACAGATGGTGGAAGAAAGCCTATTGGGCCGCTTTCCAGCACTGAAGAATTTTTCTTAAGAAGCCCTGTTCTCAACCCTGCGCTGGCGGATGCTCATGTGGGGTTTGAGCGTTTCCGCAATAGCCTATCTGAGGGAGATAATAAGGCTTATATTTTATTAAAACAGACGGACCTGAATGGAATTAAAAATTTCACATTTAATTATGCCTCCACTATGGATGGAGAAATCGAGGTTAGGCGGGATTCGCGTGCAGGACCCTTAATCGCAAAAATCCGCTACAGTTCAACCGGCTCGTTTGATAAATATGCTGATATCATAAGTCCAATCAACTCGCCAGTCGAAGGTAGACACGACTTGTATTTTATTATGCGGCGCAGACAAAGTCCATATAAAGGAATTATAAAGCTTAGCAGGATAACTTTTGGAAGATAATTCTTTTTGTTGTATCATTTATGTGAAGAAAATTTGAGTATAGGATTTTGTTAAAATACTATTAACGCTTTATCTCTCCACTCTTGTAGATTTGAATCTAACACTAATGCTAACCAAATCCAATTTCCGGGGAAATTCCGGAATGAAACCTATGAAAAAAAATATCTCTTTTTGTTTTGCCTTTGTTATTTTGATGAGTTTTTCTGTGCAAGCGCAAAATCGTATTATAAAAACAACCCAGGTTAATCCGGTTGTGAAAACTTATGAAAAAGCAGAATGGACCATCGAATTGCAGGCAGATTTCGATAATCCGTATTTTCAGGAAGATTTAGCCCTTGACATGCAGCTTACTTCTCCTAATGGTAAAAAAATTAACCTGCCATGTTACTATGAATCTGGGCAATCCGGAAAAAGATCGCTTTGGAAGGCGCGCTTCAGTGCCCAGGAAAATGGAAGCTATGCGTATACTTTCGCGCTGCGCAAAAACGGCAAAGAGGTTTCTTTAAGCAAACCCTCTTCATTTAAAGTAACACCATCTAAGCTTAAAGGCATATTGCATAAGGGCAATGACTGGACCTTCAGTTTCGATAATGGGGATGCTTTCAGGGGCATCGGAGAAAATATTTGCTGGGAATCAAGAGATGACGATGATTCAAAATACTTTAAAGCCCTTCATGAAAATCCCAAGTATAACTATGAGTACATGTTACCTTCGCTGGCTAAACATGGGGGAAATTATTTTCGAACCTGGATTTGTTCATGGAATTTGCCCCTGGACTGGAAAAGTGGAATAAATAACAGGCGATACAGCAATTCCCCGGCCTACTTTAATCCAAGCGCGATAGAAAAAATGGACCGAATGGTTAATTTATCTGATTCACTGGGACTGTACATTATGCTCACTTTAGGTCCGGGATCTCATGATGCTAAAAACGGGCGTTATGGGGTTTCTTCAGCGGGTTTTTTTATAGATGAGAAGGCTAAGGAGGAATACCGCAACCGCCTGAGGTTCATTATTGCCCGCTGGGGTTACAGCAGTGCGATAGGTGCATGGGAGTTTTTCAACGAAATAGACAATGTTCAGTTCAGGGATAAAAACAATCCAATCCCAGCTGAACATATCGTGCAATGGCACCAGGAAATGGCAGAGTACGTCAAAAAAATAGACCCCTTTAAGCACCTGGTGACCACAAGCATTTCTCACCGGGATTTAAAAGGTCTAAATTCTATTGATGCCATAGATTTTAACCAAAAACACATTTACAAAAATAACCGCGCCTTACCGACCACCATTATAAGCTATACCAAAACCTATGGTAAACCATATGTGATTGGTGAATATGGCTATGAGTATGACTGGTCTAAAAACTTCGATGATTTCGCTGACGGCATGGATTCAGATTTTAAACGTGGATTGTGGTATGGCCTTTTCTCGCCAACCCCCATTTTGCCGCTTTCCTGGTGGTGGGAGTATTTTGATAACCGTGGCACCGATAAATATATTGCCAATGTTCGCCGCATCCAGGACGAAATGATGCAGTCCGGGAAAGGGAATTTTGATAGCCTGAGGGTGAAGAGCACTAACACGGCTATTGAAGTGTTTAGCGTAAAATGCGGCGCTGATATTTTTATCTACCTGTATAACCCTAAAGCTGAAATCCAAAAAACTGATATTAGCTTACCTGTTACCTTGTCAAATTATAAGCTTTCTAAATATAACTGCGAAACTCAGCGTTTTGATGCAGATCTCAAAATTGCTGCTATTGGTGACAGCATGGACATCAATAACCTCGAGCTTGCCCCCAACACAGATTTTGTATACATTTTAAAGAAACCTTAAAGATGAAAAATAGCCGATACGCTTTAATTTTAATGATACTTTTTAGCTTTAGCCATTCCGCTTTCGCGCAAAATCTTGCTCCTCAGAAAGGGAATAAAGCCGTAAAAACGACGAAAGGCCCCACCCGGTTTAAATCACTGAATTACCTTTACTCGGTATCGGGAAAATATACCATTTCTGGTATACATAACCGGGAGCCAAATGCAGAACCAAAAAAATGGACGCAGGAGGTATTCAACACGACCGGGAAATATCCCGGGCTTTGGAGCGGGGATTTTCTATTCCAGTCTGAAAATATTCAAAACAGACAAACGATGATCAATGAAGCTGCGGAGCAGTGGAGGAAAGGAAGTCTTGTTAATATCATGTGGCATGCCTGTAATCCTGCGCTCGAGCAGCCATGCGGCTGGGATAAGCAAGGGGTGTTAAGTAAATTAACTGATCAGCAGTGGAAGGAGCTTTTGACCGAAGGAACTTTGATAAATACCAGGTGGAAGTCAATGATGGATGAGATCGCTTTATATCTAAGCCAGCTCAAAGAAAAAAATGTGGAGGTGCTGTTCAGACCTTTGCATGAAATGAATCAGGGCGTTTTCTGGTGGGGCGGAAGACCTGGCGCGGAGGGTACTAGAAAACTCTACCAGCTGACTCACGATTACTTAAGTAAAACCAAAAAGCTTGATAACCTGATTTGGGTATGGGACATACAGGATTTTAAAACCCTGGAAAAAGATGCAGTGGATTATAATCCCGGTGAAGAGTACTGGGACGTTGCTGCGCTGGATATTTATGATGACAAAACAGGATTCAGCCAGGAGAAGTATGATATTATGGTAAAAGCTGGTGGCAAAAAGCCCATTGCCATTGGTGAATGTCAGGTGCTTCCTACTGCTGAAGTGATGGCAAAACAGCCAAAATGGACCTTTTTTATGGGGTGGTCAGAACTAGTATTCTCACACAATACCCCTGCTCAATTAAACGCTCTAATGAAAGCTGAAAACATCATCTCTTTGGATGAGATGAAAGGCTGGTAAAATATACATATGATGAAAAAAATTCTGTTTCTCCTTTTAAGCCTGGTTTCCTGCTCAATCCTGGCGCAAAAACCTGCTAATACTTACAGCGTTCAGGGATGGTGGGGCCCGGCCTCTCCGCCATATTCTCCGGTAGTGGAAAATGATAAAAGCATTGTTTTCAGGTTTAAAGCCAAGTCTGCCAAATCGGTCAAACTGCTTTTTGGTGAATGGGATATTAAGCCCATACAGATGCAAAAAGACACTGCAGGAAATTGGGAAATTAAAATTGCCCCGCAAAAGCCGGGGATTTATTCCTATGTATTTTCTGTAGATGGAATTCAGAGCCTTGATCCTAAAAACCCGGTTGTAAAATCCGGTACTGAGCTTTACGGGAGTATCGTGGAAGTGCCAGGTGATAAGGCAAGGTTTGATGAGCATCAAAACGTCCCGCACGGAATTTTGCAATTCATTAAATATCAATCTTCGGCTTTAGGTAAACCTAGAGGGATGTGCATTTTTCTCCCTGCAGAATACCAGACTAGTCCAAAGCAAATTTTCCCTGTTTTATACCTTCGCCACGGTGGGGGAGACAATGAAACCAGCTGGAGCCAGAGCGCGGGGAAAGCAGATGTAATTTTAGAAAACCTTATCGCTGAAAATAAAGCAAAACCGATGCTTATTGTGATGACCAACGGACTCACAGACGGCAGCTGGGCAGGAGGAAGCAGCAAAGAAGGGGTCGAGCAGTTGGAACAGGAACTTTTAAAGGACGTTATTCCATATGTAGAAAAAAATTACCGTGTCCGGGCAGATAAAAAATCCAGAGCCATCGCAGGGCTTTCCATGGGTGGCGGGCAGGCTTACTTAATTGGGCTAAAAAACCCAGATAAATTCAGCTACATTGGCGAATTTAGTGCCGGGTTGTTGAGTGATGCAAAATTTGATATCAATGAACGCGTGCCTGGAGCTTTTGCTAATCCAGCTAAACTGAACAAAGAAATTAGCCTGCTTTACCTCGCCTGCGGTAAAGAGGATCCAAGATACCAGGGACACCTGGCGTTAGATTATGATCTAAAAACAAAGGGAATCAATCATGAATTTCACGATAGCTCGGGCGGACATGAGTGGCGATTCTGGCGTGAGCAGCTCCATAATTTTATGCAAAAAATCTTTTAACTTTAAATAAATACGCGCTTGCCAACATAGTTTTCACGGAACTCTTTTGGCGTGCAGCCTTTTTTACTTTTAAAGGTGCGGTTAAAGTTGGCCATATTATTAAAGCCGCAAATAAAGGCAATTTCAGCAACAGACTGGGTCGTGTCAATAAGCATTCTGCTGACATGCCCCAGTCTGATTTCGTTCAGCGAATCAATAAAGTTATAACCGGTGCGTTTTTTAATAAACCGGCTGAATGAAGCTTCTGGCATGTTGGCTATCTTGGCTACTTCAGACAGGGTGATAAGCCTGTTGAAGTTATTATTCATATACTCAAATACCTTTTCAATCCTTCTGCTATTATAGTTATAATCTTCTTTAGTAAAACTGGAATCCGAAAGCAGTTTGGTATCCCTGGATATCGAGAGATCATGCAATATCGATAGTAGCTCTAATATCGAGTCAAAGCCGCTTTTCTTACTCAAAGCCAAAAGACGCGGGGAAATGCGTTCAATGGTCTCCTTAGAAAAAAGCACACCACGCTTACTCTGCTCAAACATATTGCGAATGAAAGACAGCTGATTGCGTTTTAAAAACTTTTCATCCAATAAGTCCTTATGAAACTGAATGGTGACCTCTCTAATGTCCTCACTTACGCAATTATGAGTAAACCAGCCATGAGATAAATTGGAGCCTACCAGCACGAGTTCCTGCTGCTCTATTTCAGCGATGTGATCACCCACAATCCGTTTAGCTCCGGCCGCATTGAGTACTAAGTTAAGCTCCATATCCTCATGGTTATGCAGCGGGAAATCAAATTCTTGTTTGGTTCTTGAAAAAATGGTAAAACAGTCGTTTGGCGTCAAAGGGGTAATTTCCCTAATTACATTTTTAGACATCTTATATTTGGTTATATAGGGCAATATAGTTAAAAAAACACTATATGTTTAGGTCTTATGATTATGTGATTATGTTGGTAAAAATTTTGAAAAAAGCTAACATAAGGTTTGAAAGGGCGTATAGCTAAACTTTTTTAGGAAAGCTATACCAATTGACTTAATTATTAAGGTAAAATAATATCAAAAAATGCTCGAATAGTATAGGTGCTGTAGCCATAATGCATTAGTATCAGCTTATGTTAAAAAAATATTAGTTTTATCGGTTTAGTCCAGTTAGTTTTAAGCCAAATTAAATTTACAGACTATGCCAGCTACATCCCTTCCGAGCGCTTCAGAAATTGAGTTCGAATTACAAGCTATACTCCATTACTGGAAACAGCGCAGCATAGATAATGAGTATGGTGGTTTTGTCGGTCAGATTGATGAATCAGAGCAGGTCATCACTATGGCTGATAAAGGTTCAGTTTTAAATGCCAGGATTCTCTGGAGTTTTTCTGCCGCCTATTTAATGACTAGCTCAAAGGAGGATTTAGAAGTCGCTGAGCGGAGCTACCTATACATAAAAAACCATTTCATTGACTACAGTTTTGGCGGGGTATACTGGACAGTTGACTTTAAGGGCGACGCGAAAGATAAGAAAAAACAAATCTATGCCATTGCATTCACCATTTATGGCCTTACCGCCTATTTTAGCGCCAGTGGTGATGAAAACGCGTTATTGCTTGCGAAATCCTTATACGCTGATATCGAAAAACATAGTTATGATAAAAATGAGCTGGGATATTTTGAAGCTTTTGCCCGGGACTGGACGCAGTTAGATGATTTGCGCCTGAGTGATAAGGATGCAAATGAAAAAAAAACAATGAACACCCATCTGCATATTCTAGAGGCTTATAGTTTGCTATATACCTTGTGGCCTGACGAAGGTCTTAAACATCAGATCATTAAGCTTTTGGAAGTTTTTCGCGGGCATATCTTAAAACCTAACGGCCATTTAGGGCTATTCTTTAATGAATTCTGGGAGCCTAAATCCAGCGCTATTTCTTACGGACACGATATTGAGGCTTCCTGGTTATTGCTAGAAGCTGCTGAAGCTGTAAAAGAGGTTGAACTCATTACTGAATTTAAGAAGTTAGCCCTTAAAATCAGTACAGCAGCGATAGAGGGTATTGATAAAGATGCGATGGTGTATGAGTTCAATCCAGAAAGCCATCACATGATTGCAGAAAAACACTGGTGGGTACAGGCAGAAGCCCTGGTCGGGTTATATAACGCTTTTCAAATTTCTAAAGATGAAAGATTCCTTGAGCATTTCAATAAAATCTGGAACTATACCACTACTCAGCTTATCGATAAAACCAACGGAGAATGGTTTTGGGGCAGAAAAGAAGATGGCAGTTTGATGGCTGGAGAAGACAAAGCCGGATTATGGAAATGCCCGTACCACAATAGCAGGGCCTGTTTAGAGCTGCTTAATAGATTTCAAAAGGTAGCTTAAATTTGGCGTGAACGGGTGAGAGAAAAATAATAACGGCATCAAAGAATTGTGAAATTCAAATTTGCTGGAGAAAAGTTTAGTTAGGCCCTTGAGGGTGAGTGTATATTAAAAAGTAATCCCAGCTGAAACAATCTAAGCTCAGCCTTAAGAGAGAAGTAATTGTCAAGGCTTGTCCTGGAAATCCCGGAACTGGAAAGTTTGCAAAAGGAATAATCGTTTTGCTAACTAGTAAAGGTCTTTAAGATTTATTGGTTAAATTGATGGTCATCAGATTCAAAACATTATAAATTGTTAAAATCCTATTAAAAAGGGTATAACCTGGAGCTTAAATTTGTATAAACCAAGTATACCGTTATGCCCAGATACCTCCAGTCCATTTATTCTTTTAAGCTCGCGCTGCTTCTAATTTTGCTGCTCAATATTTTTCCCTTTTTGCTTCAGGCACAACTCAAGGCGGAAGGTTGGGAGACCAGTAATGATAAAACGATGCTTTTATCAAAAATGGAAAGTCTAGAACCAAGAGCTGGGCAGCCAGAAATTATTAACATTAACGCAGCAAGAAAATATCAATCTGTTGACGGGTTTGGTTTTGCGCTGACAGGTGGCAGTGCGCATCACCTCATTCGTATGTCCCCTCCGCAAAGAAAGAAGCTTCTCCATGAACTGTTTGGAAATGGACCAGACCAGGTGGGGATTAGTTATCTTCGGGTGAGTATCGGGGCATCTGATCTGAATGAATATGTCTTTTCTTACGATGACTTAAAAGCAGGGGAAACTGATGCGGCGTTAAAGCATTTTTCCTTATCGCAGGATGAAAAAGATGTGATACCTGTTTTAAAGGAAATTTTAGCAATATCCCCAAAAATAAAAATTATGGGTTCTCCATGGTCCGCCCCGGTGTGGATGAAGTCAAACCAAAATGTTCAGGGTGGCAGATTAATGGATAAGTATTATAGCACTTATGCCAATTACTTTGTGAAATACGTCCAGGCGATGAAAAGCCATGGAATTGTGATTGACGCGGTGACCATTCAAAATGAACCATTCAATGATGGCAATACCCCCAGTATGCAGTTTTTGGCCAAAGAAGCGCTTCGTTTTATTCGCGATCATCTCGGGCCCGCCTTTAATCAAGGAAACATAAAAACTAAAATTGTTCTTTACGACCACAATTGTGATGCCCCGGAATATCCAATTTCAATATTAGCAGACAGAGAAGCAGCAAGCTACATTGATGGTTCAGGATTTCATTTATATGCCGGTCAGACTTCAGCGATGGGCAAAGTACATGATGCGTTTCCCGATAAAAACATATATTTTACTGAAATGATGGCTGTAAGCAAGGATGGAGGTTTCAATACCGCTTATCCTGTGGGAAGGATACTCATCGGTGCTTTACGGAACTGGAGTAAAAATGTGATTCTCTGGAACCTCGCTGCGGATCCTAAATATAACCCGCATACAGACAATGGCGGCTGCTCAATATGTCAGGGAGCGGTAACCATAGATGGAGATAAAGTCGAGCGGAATCTGGCCTATTATGTCATTGCGCATGCATCCAAATTTATTCCCTTTGGATCATCAAGAATTGAGAGCACTCTTACCACAAAGGTTAGCAATGTAGCCTTTTTAACCCCGGAGGGAAAACGGGTGCTTATCGTGTCTAACAATTCAGCTCAGCCACAAACGATCAAAGTCGTTGAGGGAGATCAGTCTTTTTCTTACACTATAAATAAAGGGTCATCAACGACTCATATCTGGTGATTATGATTAAAATAAAAAAATATACTACGCTGTTGCTTCTATTATTTTTAGTGAGCCACGCTTTCGCTCAGAGCAAAATTGCAAAAGGTGATGAAACTTTGGTCACCCTTAAGGAAGGGAAAATCAGGGGCGCTATTTTGTCCAGCTCTGTGGTAGCTTTCAAGGGTATTGCTTACGCTGAAGCCCCCATCGGTGAGCTCAGATGGCGTTCACCAGTTCCTAAAAAGAAATGGAATGGAATAAAAAACGCGGTAGCTTTTGGTTCCAGGTCTCCTCAGCGCAATAGTTACGGTGACATGATTTTTAGAAGCGGTGAAGAAAGTGAAGATTGCCTGTATCTTAATATCTGGAAACCTCAGATAAAAGGTGGTAAGTTCTTGCCCGTGGTAGTGTACTTTCATGGAGGAGGGTTTTCCAGCGGGGATGGATCGGAGCCGAGGTATGATGGAGAAAGCATGGCGAGCAAGGGAGTTATTTTTATCACTATAAATTACAGGTTAAGTGTCTTTGGGTTCTTGGCACATGCCAGTCTGTCCAAAGAAAGTAAACGGGGAAGTTCTGGTAACTATGGATTGCAGGATCAGAATGAAGCATTGCGATGGGTGAAGCGCAATATTTCAGCTTTTGGAGGAAATTCGGATCAAATCACCATTGCTGGGGAATCCGCGGGTTCTATGTCGGTTTCTGCCCAAATGTGTTCACCACTTTCAAAAGGACTTTTTCATGGGGCAATAGGGCAAAGTGGGTCTGTGTTAGGGTTCGAACCGCCCGTGAGCTTAACAAATGCGGAGAAAATAGGGGAGGAATTCGCTAAAGCTTGCGGAGTAAATAGCATTGATGAGTTGCGAAAAATTCCCACTAAAGAGCTTTTAAAGCGGTCAAAAGATTACTGGTTTCCCCTAACAATAGACGGTTACTTTTTCATAGAACAACCACTTATTACCTATAGCTACGGTCGTCAGATGGATGTACCGCTCCTGGCTGGATGGAACTCGGCAGAGCGAAGCATGAATACTATTCTTTCTAATCAGAAACCTACAGTCGAAAATTATAAGGCTGGAGTGGAAAAGCTCTTTATGTCCAAAAGCAAAGAAATATTGGCACTGTATCGGGCAACTGCAGATGAACAGGTCGCGCAGTTGGCGACTGACCTTTCTAGCGATCGCTTTATTTCCTATTCTACATGGAAATGGATTGATGTGCATAGCAAAACCAACGGCTATCCTGTTTATCGATATCTGTTCTCTAGAAAACGTCCAAGTTTCATCGGACAGGGGGGGCACAATACCGACGTCATGGGCGCGGTACATGCTTCGGATATTGAGTACGCCCTTGGCAATCTCAAACTAAATAAGAGTTACAAATGGGAGAGTGAAGATTTTGAAACCTCAAAAGTCTTTCAGTCTTACTTGGTAAACTTTATCAAAAGTGGTAATCCCAATGGAGACGGTCTTCCAAGGTGGTTCGGCCTTCAAAGCAGTATTCCAAAAGTTATGATTATTGATAATGATAGTAAATCTATACCTGAAAAGAACGGCAAAAGGTACATGCAGCTTGATGGAATACTGAACCCTTAGTTTGATTCTTTGGCAATGCCTTTAACTTGGTTGTCATCGAGTGCTAATCCAATCTTGGCCAAACCAATTAATTTGAACCCGTTGAGTCACACGCTATTCGCTGTATTTCGTTTCGTGGTAAATTTAGTAATGATTGCTGTGATATTTTTAGTATTTATTGTTGTGTTTATTTTAGTATTCGTTGTTGTTTTGCGTTTCGTGTTTTTCGTTATGTTCGTTTTTATGTTTGTTGCAGTGCTTGTTTTACGATCTGTATTCGTATTATCCTTTGTCAAATTGGATAAGCCAGAGCGCATTGACCCCGTCTTAACGGAAATAAATTTGCTGTAAAGTTTTTGCTTTTCTATATTTTGGACAATTGGCAGAAAGTGGTCAAATTAATTGGTTTATGCACTCCGCAACAGTATGGCCGAATGCAGGATTTTTTTAGAGCGGTTTGGTTTCAGTTTCTTTAAAAACTGCTAGAACTAATTTGCGTTTGGAAAAAAAACTTGGTGGCCAGTTTGGAGCGGAATCCAGTGACCACATTACCGTTTCTTCGTCACTTTTGGTAAAAACCAATAGATGTTGCTATATTTAATTAGACCTCTAGGTGGACACTAAGCTTTCTCGAAGACTAAAATTATTCTTTTACAGTTGGAGACTCCTTCACTAAAAGTGACGAAGAACCACATTTTCCGTAATCTACATGGTTCTGCGAAGTATCATTTTGAGCAAGGGATTTAGGCTTTTTTAGGAATACTGATGGATGCCCGTTTAATATTTGGTTGTCTGAAAATTAAAAAAGACCTGAGCATATGTTGAGGTCTTTTTCATTTTTTATGTTCTGAGTTAAAATTTCGTATTTGTGGAGTCTAACTGCAAATACTTGTTTAAGTTTTTCCTATCTTCATAGGGCATACCATGATTTGTTAATCATCTAAACCTGCTAATATAGCTTCTGTCCAATCTTCATTTCGTTTGTTCAGTATTGCTTTGATAGTCCCTTTCAATTTGTCGGAAGTCTCCAGGATTTTCTTCATTTTTCTTCCTACAACTCTTGCGGATACCATGGATAGATATCGCCTTTCTTTTGTGTCATATAATTCCATGATATCGAAATATTCATCGTAGACATCCGCGCTGCAAAGTTCAAAATAAGAATCAATGAGGTGCTCAATATCGTCGATGTCTTTGGTCCGTTCAGGTCTATCGTTGTAGGCTAAAAGTTTTAGTATGATGATGCCTTCGATTGGGCATATTTTCAGGTTTAGGTCATCCGGTAGTTTAACATCTTGAATAAATGGATAGATTTCTTTAAAGCCTGGCATATTGAGCCTAAATGCGTTTGGTGTTTCTAAAAACACTTTGCTTTCGGCATTTTCAATTTGCCCGAAAGGTAAGAGATCAAGTTCTATGGCATTTTTATAATACAGTTTAATGTGCTCGGTTTTATTTGCTGCAAATTTTCCTGTTTCAAGTAAGGCTTCCTTGAGTTCGTTGAATTGCTTTGGGTTGCTCAACATAATGGCAATATCCACATCATCCGTTTTTCTTTTGGATACAGCTTCTGCATCTACTGAAAGAAAATAATCTCTGGCTACAGCGCCAACTATAAAGAAATCTATTCCGAATTTTAGGAATACTTCTTCCAGGTCTTTGAACATTGGTAAAAGACCTTCAGGTATGTTGGGTTTACTGCTCAAGATATTTGGTTTTGATTCGATTCGCAGTCTCTCTGCATCGACTATCAAAACTAGTAATAAGTTCGCAGTATGCCAATATTGGTGGAATTATATCATCATGTGAATGGATTGTAGCATCATTCCAGAATTTCCTGAAGATTTCCAATTCGCCTTCATTGTCTGGTACAAGCTTTAATAAACGCATTAGTTTTAATGGTTCTGATTTTGTGTAGATGGTGAATTTTTCAGGACTTAGGTAATTGGTTAATAATGCGCCCGCATTTTCTCCTCCCCAAATGAATTCTTCAGTTTTGATATTTTTCCATTCCGTCTTTTTGTCTTTATCAATAAATCGGTACTTACCTTGGCTTAGCTTTGGAAGGAGTGTTGTCTTGTAGAGTTCAGCCCATTTGTCTCTAAGCCTATCTTCCTGTTCAAAAAAACGGAAAGGTTTTCCTTCTTTGGTTCTATTTTTTAAGTAGCCTTCTTTTTCAAGTTCGTCAATAAATCCTTTAATTGTACCAAGTGCTACTCCTGAGCGTTCGGATATTTTGCGGTAAGACTCATTAATTAGATTCGGTTCAAGCAAGATTGCGAATAAGAACCTTAATCCACCAGGCGTCCAAAGCTTGCCTTCAGTTTGTATTCTTGCCTGGGTAACGGGCTGGTCATTTATATAAATGTAAAGTTCATCGGCATTTATATACGCATTTCCAGATGCTTCTAAGTAATTGATTCTATGGTTTCTCAGGACTATCTTGGTTGGTGCTGGTATGTAGGTGCTAATTAATAATATATTAGCATTATGTTTTATTTTTTCAAATTTATCCAATAGCTTGGGAAGCTGCAGTCCTCTGATTTCATTTTTGATTTCTACATAAAAGACTTTTACAGCTTTTTTAGATCCAATCGAGACTTTTGCATCAATTTCAAAACCGTTCTTAAGTATGTTTCGATCAAGAACCTGATACTCTAAGTTTGTTAAGCTTTTTAAAGTATCCAGCGAATTTAAAAGAATGTTTTGTTCATTCATATTATTATGTTCATGATTCACGAACAATCAAATTTAGTGAACATAATTTTATATTCAAACTTTTTGTTCGATTTTATTTAATGTTCGTGATTCACGAACAAATGACTTTAGTGAACAAAATTGGATTGTTTTAAAAATACAATTCAATTTAATAACCTGCCCAAATAAAGTTGCACTAGTTTACGTCTTTTCATATTATTTAAGATTTACACTTTAGACGCAGGTATATCCATAATGCATAAGATCAACTTTGTTAGTGGGATTCGACCATCAGCCAAACAAATGCGATGAACAATCATATTTTTGAGCGCTCTAAATAAGATTCGCAGCCAGTTTTGCTTGCGTTGGAAATTTTTAATCCTTCAAAAATTAAAAAACAAAACATAAAAAAATCACGTTAATTGCTTCTATCAGCTTAATATCTCTGTCTGTCAAATGATCGGAAGCCTTTGATGATTAATTTTGAGATGCGCATTCTTCTTTTTGTTTGTGGAGGTAATTTAATAAAAAAAGTGCTTTTTGATAATTTAAAATTCTTTAGAGTATTGCACTAAGATTAAGGTAATGTGTTTGGGAGAGAATTTTGCTGTCCAAGTAACTGGATGGGCATCTGCTGCATCTTTTGTACCAAAAGGATGTCGCAACTGTCCCTGACATGCATACTATTATTAGGCATGAATCTTCTTTAACAATCCAAGAGCTTTAATTCTAAGTCAGCTCATCCTTACTCCTTAAACAAAAAAAGCCACCCACATGGGTAGCTTCAACCTATCTTATTAATATTTCTATTTTGCTAAAACCATTGCATTTTGCTCTGCTTCCATGATGCTTTCAGAAGCATATGATTCTGATTTAAGACTGGCAAAATCCACTAATTTTACATTTTTCATGTTGCTAGCGATCATTGTACTTTGATCAGCAGTACCGTTTAATTTTAATACCGCATCATCCTTAACGATAGTATATAAACTGCCTGCTGTAGTTTTAATCTTTGCTGTAGCACTTTGACCCAAAAATAACTGAAGGTATTTTACATCGAAATTATTGCTGGTCACCACAACTGATTGACCATAAGCTTCAATTCTTTCCAAATCTTTTACGGTTATATTAAGTGTTACCTGACTTGTTTCCAATGAATTGATAAATAAGGTCTTTCCATCAGTTGATACAGAGGTTTTTGCAGCGTCATAGTTGCCCATACCCTCTACGTTTTGTTTGTCTCCTTGCGTTAAGATGATTTTAACGTTCCCGCTCACCCAGATCCTTTTGAATTTTGATAATGAAGCAGTTTTTGTTTCTGCTTTAACTGGCTCAGCGGCAAAAGTTGCCACCGTTGATGAAGTTAATACTACTGCTGTTAATGCTGCTGCGAATATTGTTTTTGCTAAAGTTTTCATATCGTTTATATTTTAGGTTTTTGCTATTGTTTGTTATTAGGACGCAGCTGTACATCAAACGTTTCAGGCAAAAATCCCGTAATATACCAGCGTAGGGAACCACTAGACCAACGCCAGTAATTTCTAGACGAACAGGTGCGAATTCTATAGCCAGATTTGCATAAATTTATCTATTGTGGCAATACGTATGTTTTTTGAATAAGTCCTATATCTAATGATTTGATGGCTACCATATCATCGGCAGATAGTTCGAAGTCAAATAGGTTAAAATTTCCTTAATCTTTTATTTACTGATTTTTGAATAGCACTGACCTCTCTTTGAATGAACCATCGCAAGACTACTTGGGCAATGCCCTTATTATATTTACCTGACAGTTCTTTTAAAAGTTCATGGATAAAAAGAGCGGCTCGAACACAAATTGTGAATAAAAACAGATTTTATCAATGGCGCTTCCATGACGAACTCAAACTGGAAATATAGAGATGTAAAATTTTTCAACTTGAATATGTGCTTATATTTAGATGCATGTAAAAAGATAATAGAAGCAAAAGCTCTTTTCAAATTTGATTTTTTTAGAGCTGATTATTGAATGAAGTTTCGTCAAAAATCATGCAAATACTTTAATAATCCATATATTTGTAACCGAAAGGATTTGTTATGCCAAAATTAGAGGAATTAAAGAGTCATCTTAAAAAAGGGGTGATATACAAAAGGGATGAATTGCAAAAGTGGTCAAAATCAATAGACAGGCATCTTTCGGAACTTACAGGCGAGGGGACTTTGAAAAGAGTTGGCCCTGGTCTATATCACTTTCCGAAGAAAAATGCATTTGGTTTTGAGCCACCGGCGGATGATATGCTCATCAAGAAATTCTTGGACAATACCAACTTTCTGATTACTTCTTTCAATTATTTTAATGCGTTGGGCCTGGGGACGACACAGTTGTATAACAAACAGATTGTTTACAACCACCTGCGCAGCGGAGATATTAAATTGGGTAACAAATTGTTCACCTTTAAAAAAAAGTCTGCTTTTCCAACCAAGCCTACCAAGGAATTTTTGGTGATTGACCTAATCAATAATTTGGATTCACTTGCTGAGGATCAGCCCAAGGTACTTGAAAAGGCATTGAAAACAGCGAGGAGCTTGGATCAGCAGTCTTTAGAATATGCCGCTGAAAAATATGGAAACCCAAAAACAAGAAAATTATTAGCAACGAACTAAGTAATTACCTAAGTTATATGAGCAGTAAGTTTCTTCACCAGCGAAAGGATTTTAAAAGCCTGATTAGTACATTGTCAGCTGAGACTAGTATACTTGATGCGTTGATAGAAAAGGACTATTGGATTATGCACGTACTTTATGGCATGAAAAACCTGGGACTCGGTTTTGAGCTTAAGGGGGGGACCTCTCTATCGAAGGGCTTTAAGATCATTGACCGCTTCTCAGAAGACATTGACTTGCATATCATCCCGCCACGGGCATTTTTTGACCAGACGGGCATTCAGGTAAATGAAAATCCGAAATCAACTGGTAAGAATACCGTAAAAAATAGGATGAAGTTCTTTGATTGGCTGTCGGACAATATTGTTATAGACGGTATTCAGCCAGAGCGCGACATCGAATTCGATGACGAAAAGGGAAGGAACGGTGGTATTCGGTTGAAATACAATGGCTATTTTGGTTCTGTGCCAGGAATTAAGGATGGCATATTGCTTGAGGTCGGCTTTGCAAAGGTTACCCCTAACCAAAATGTTGATATTAGTTCATGGATGTACGATAGAGCATTGGAAGCTGGTCTTGATGTGCTTGACAATAGGGCTTTAAATATCGCGTGCTACCATCCCGGCTATACATTAGTGGAAAAACTCCAGACAATCGTAACCAAGTTCCGTGGAGAACAAACTGTGGGTCGTGGTGGGCCAAAGGTCAATTTTATGCGGCAATATTATGATGTCTGTAAGCTTTTAAAGAGAGATGATATCCAGCAGTTTATTTTAACAAGAGAATATCAGGACCATAAATCGCACTGGTTCCCGGAGGTCGATCTTGATACTCCATTAGTGGAAAAGCAGGCTTTCCTTTTAACTGACGAGAAAATAAGGGAAGATTTTAGGAACCGATATAGCGGAACATCAGGACTTTATTACTTAGGGCAGCCTGATTTCGATGAAATACTAACGCTTATTCAAGCGAACCTATTAAAATTATAGTTATAACTTTTTTTGAAATAAAAGGCTAAAATCTCTTAGTTAATTGGGCCATCATTTGTTCGGAATAATCATATAACATTTAATTAAAAATCATTTCATATCAGATATTACATTTTACATGATCCCTTTGAAGCCTGTGTAGGATGCTCCTAATCACATCAGTAGTATCAATACAAGAAAAGTCGGTTGGAAAAAATATCTTTCCGCGCTCACCCCTAATCACCTTGTTAACTACCTCATTGTATGGTAATTAACTCATGTTAAAATGAATTATTTTGTCACAAATTCATGAAATATTTGTGACACTTTATAATATTTTTTTTTGCCCAATAAACAAAAATAAAATGATGTAAAGCGATAACTCATAGCCCATCGATGACGGGCAAAATGTCCCCTAGCAAGGTTACACTATAAATTATATTTTAATGATTTTGCCAGACTAAGATGAATAAGGAATCTAAATAACATTGCTTCAATCTTCAAACCCTATAACTGCTACATAGCTAACAATCTATCTAAAAAGCTTCATAACTTTCACACCATCATCCTCTTTATTCCCTTCCAGAAGTTTCTCCTTTAATGCAGACATCTCTGTACTAGTTTAAAAAAGCATAAAAAGTAATACTATTAGTATTATAAGTTACCATTCAGTCTGACCTAATTGTCCACACTAGAGGAAGGATTGTCGATGGAGATAATTTCATTGCTATTGAAATGAAAAAATCCACTAGACCAGAAGAGGAAAAAATAGCTGATAGGGAAAGGCTGGTTGCGATGACTTTGAAAAGTTATGATGGTGTCTGGTCTTCTGGTGATGGCACGCAACCAGAGCATGTTTGTAATTACAAGTTGGGCGTTTTTATAATTTTAAATCTCAAAGCAGAAAGCTATATACTGGAGTTTTACCAACTTGGAGAACTAACAGAAATAACGGAAGCCGAATTCTGAAAAACTTTAGTCGTTAATCTACCTGATTCTACATCGTTAAAAAACTCGGCAGCTAAGTGAACTGTATGAGTACATCAATTATTGAAAGCTAGGTGGGCAAGAACATTATCTTCTAGTTATCGTTGATCTCCCTCATTACTTGGGCGAATAACCTGGTTGATCTGGTGCGGTCTTCAGACCTGAAAATATTTGTTGAAACCATCAGTTCATCTGCCGCAGTGGCTTCCAGAAAGCGTTGTATCGCTCCTTTAACTGTTGCCTTACTGCCTACAAACGAATATTTTAGGGTTTGCTGCACGGTCGGATGATGAAACATTCCTATCAAATCATCATCCATATCTACCGGGGGCTGCAAGGGTCTGGATGCACCGGAAAATATGCCATAGAACATCTTTATCAGAGAGGTGAACAGTATTTGCGCTTCCGCATCGGTATCTGCAATGATGACGTTGACACCTGCAATGGTGTATGGTCGGTTCAAAACGCTGGATGGCTGAAACTCCCTTTTATAAATATCCAATGCATGATACAATTGTGCGGGTGCAAAATGGCTACCAAAGACATATGGAAGTCCTCTGGCAGCCGCCAGATGGGCACTGTCCGTACTGGAACCCAGAATATACAGTGGTACGTCAACACCTTCAGCGATAGCGACCCTTACTTTGGCAGAGCTATTCTCCAAGTCAAAATATTGTTCAATCTTATTGATTTCCTCCGGAAACGAACGTGCCGCCTGCATAAAATCTGAACGGATAGCCATTGCAGTTGCCGTATCGGTTCCGGTAGCCCTGCCCAAACCCAGATCTATACGGCCAGGGTATAATTGTGCCAAAGTACCAAACTGTTCGGCAACGATCAGAGGCGAATGGTTGGGAAGCATAATGCCACCAGATCCGACTCTGATATGTTCAGTATTGCCCGCAACATAACCGATGAGAACGGAAGTAGCATTGCTGGCAACGGTATCTGTATTGTGATGCTCGGCAAACCAAAATCTTGTATAACCGCATTCGTCGGCCGCTTTGGCCAGTTCAAGCGAATTGTTCAAGGTTTGTTTGAAACCAATACCCTCTGATACAGATGCTATCTCTAATATCGAATATTTGATATGATTTTTCATTTTTTAAAAGGGTAATGGGTTTTATACCTCAATTACCACTTTGCCCGTCACATTACCACTTTGTAAGCGGTCATAGGCTTTTTGGTAGTCATCAAAGGCAAAAACACTATCAATCACAGGTTTCATTTGTACGCTTGCCATTGCTGACAACAATGCTTCAAAATCACTGCGGGAACCCATAGTTGTAGCACCCAGTTGTATGCCACGTGTCATAATTTCCAAAGGCGATACGCCTCCACCCATACCGCTGGCAAATCCTACCAACGCCACATTGCCACCGGCTCTGGTACTGGCAACCGATTTGTTGATCGTTTTTTCGCCTGCCACTTCTACCACTTTATCTACACCTAAACCATTGGTTAATTTTAAAATTTCTTTGTCCCAATCAGGATTTTTACCGTAGGCGACAACCGTTTCTGCACCCAATTCTTTTAATAGTTGGGCTTTGTCATCATCATCACGGCTGGCAATAGCCAAAACCCTTGCACCACTTAATTTGGCTAACTGCAAAGCAAACACCGACACACCACCTGCACCTTGTACCAATACGGTCTGGCCTGCTATTAATGTGCCATGTTGGTGAATGGCATTCCAGGCCGTTACCGCACCACAGGCCAGCGTCGCAGCTTCTACATAACTTAAATAATGAGGCAATTGCACCAGCGACATTTCGTGCAACACAATGTATTCGGCGAGCCAACCATCCATATTAAACCCGATGCTAGCAACATAATATTCAGGTTTCAGCACTTTGCCATCCACCCAGTTTGCCCAGCAGTTTGCCGACACCCGTGAGCCAACTGTTACACGGGTTACATTTTCTCCCACTGCCACCACTTCGCCAGCACCGTCTGATAACGGCACAACTGAATTGACTACTCCAGGATAGTTCCCACTTAAGGCCGCATGGTCACGAAAGTTTAAGGATGCAGCTTTGACTTTTATCAAAACTTCATTTTTACCTATCGTGGGAATGGCTTGTTTGGTTTGGATTAACTGCGTTAGGTTACCATTTTTGGTTAAACGGATGGTTGTCTGAAAATCTGACATTGAAATATATGTTATTAAGGTCTTAGATAAGATGTTTTTTATGTAAAATTATGACTATCAGCTAAATTGAGATGTCATCCTATTCTTGAAATCAGAATTACCATTCCATTCGGTCTTTCAGGCTTTTTATGTGAGCAAAATGGTGTTGGCTATGCCACGCAAATATTGCTAAGAATTGGGGAAGTGACATTTGTCTGCCTGCATCAGGATAAAAAAATGTGAGATTAAGTAGTTCCCCAGACAGCGATTTTAGGTCTAAGACCCAACTTTCATGCACATCATAAATTGTTTTTAGAGCAGTTTGAACAACACTATTGTTGCTTCCAACAAAATCTGCCAACTTCTTTTCATTGTGAGGCTTAACAACTATTTTGTTTTCTTGCAATCCTTGTTTAAACCTGCCATAAGCTCTCGAATGAGCATCTGCAACGTGGGTTATAACCTGCTGAACAGTCCAACCATTTGTCCGATATTGCGTTGCGAACTTTTCATCATCAAAATTTTCAACAGTTTTAATCAATTCGGCAGAAAGATTTTCAAGTATTCTAATGTAGCTCTGTACATCTTCTTTAGATATTTTGGCAGGCATTTCAAATCGTCCAACCGGATATTTCAATAATTCTAAATCGTTCATTTTGAAATCATATTTTTAGACTACAAAGGTATTTTAAAAACACTATCCTTTTGATAGTACTTACCTGTAGGATAGTAAACTTATATGAAAATGGACCAATCTAGAACTTCACGTTTTGGCTGATCTAATATTTATGCTTTCTTTTGTATAGTTGTTTACAAATAGATAGCGTTCGTTTATATGGAAGATATTGTAGGAAAACAAAAAAAGAAGCCAATCTACCGTGATTGTGCAGAAACGATTATACCGTTACGCGATGCATTGGATGTGTTCAGCGGAAAATGGAAAATACCCATATTGTTTTCGATGATGTCGGGAAATGAACGATATACCGACATTCAGAGCAGTATGCCGTGTATATCACCAAAGGTTTTGGTCAAGGAACTGAAAGACCTTGAGGAGCATCAATTGATCAAACGGGTAATTATTGACGATTATCCAGTTAAGATTTTGTATAAACTTGAGCCTTACGCCCAAACCGTTATCCCAATTATAGAAACGCTCAAAGCTTGGGGCCTAAATCATAGAAATCAACTATTTCGATCAAAAGTTGGGGTCGCAGAATTGTGATATCTTTACAAGTCGTTTACAGACGAATATAATTCTTTTTTATGAAGTCAAGGATTATCTTTTGACCAAACTAAGGCATACCAAAAACTCGACAGCTAAGTGAGCTACCGAGTTACACTTAAGTTTGTTAATCAATATTTTCTGCTTCATTATCAGCTTGAGCTGCCAACTGGATAACATAACCAACCAAGAAAGCATCAATTAACGATAATGCATAATCCTTGCTGATGGGTAACATATCTGGTCTTAAAAGTTGCTCGTCAATATATTTCTCAGCATCCCATAACTTTCGGGTTTGCTCGGGATGTTCGGGCTCAATGCGCTTAAAAATACGCTCGAACGACCACTCGGCTTCTTTAATAAATTCTTCTCTGTAGTCTTCACTTATAGGGAGCGAAGTGATTTGTTCGGTAGATTCGTTAGATTCGCTCGACACTGGTTCATCATTTTCCCATTCAATTTCATCTTCATCGTCTCTTGTCAGTCGGTAATCTTCGTAATAAACGTCTTCTTGCCATTTTAAAAATCCTTCATTAAAGATTTGTACTTTAAAATCATCATCAAGCTTTGCGTTATTCTCGGTTTCAATATTTGTGAGATATTGATCCCAGTCGCGCACTTCACACTTGTCCATGTTAGTGTACAATAGCACTGATAATTCAACTTTGGCTGGTGATGCCTTTAATAGGTCAGTCCATTTTTCCAGTCCGCATAATTTCGCAATCACATGCTGCGCATTCCCTAATTTGAACTTTTCTTCATTAATATTCAAGTCATCAATAAGCAGGTCAATCTTGAAAAATTTTGGATCGTACTGGTAAACGTTACGCCGCAGTTTGTGATCAAATGAAGAAGTTTGGGTTTTGAAATCTTTGTGAAGATTTTTTGCTTGGAGTTTTAGATACTCAATAGGTGTCATAACACATTCCTGTTTAGACCCACTTTATTATCCTATGTATTTGCGTTCGTAATCTTGGTTGGATAATAAGCAGGCAGGTTTGCATTATTAAACAATTAATTGGCTGAATATTTCTTTGCACGAACGGGCTAGCTTGCCAAAAGCATATACAATGATAAATATAAATCTCTTTCTTGTCAATAGGTGAGAATATTTTTTCAATATCAAAGTATAGTCTGACTGCATAATTGTGTCAAAGAAACCGTTTTAATATATATAGATTTTATCTAAATCAGTAGATTTAAACCATAGAAAAATATGATTTTTTGAGCCTTGTTTTAGTCATAAAAAATCATTAAATTACTGAATTACAATTTATTAATATTTTTCAAATGCAAGCTATAGCGTACATAAGGACAGCAACGGATGATGAGGGTTATCATTTGGAAGCTGGTAGCTTTCCGCAGGATAAGACCATTGAAAATTACTGTTATGTCAATAATATAGAACTCATAAAGTGTTTCCATGACGTTGGGGTAAGCGGCTCTGATTTTGAAAGAAAAGAATGGTTGGAATTAGAGAAATTCCTTACCCTCAATTCGGTAGATTTATTGATCGTGACCGACTATGACAGGATTGGAAGGGATATTCCAATAGTTCATGAGAAGATGGCTGAAATCGAACAAAAATGCAAAGTACAGATATTGGCATTGCGGAAACCGATTATTCCAAGTTCGGAAGAAATCGAGCAACTTTTCAGACCCTAGCCTCATTTCTCAGTGGTATATACCACAATGGGGCAAATAAAGTAAACCAATCTTTTAATTATTGTACCAAAACAAGGTACAATGAAAACGAGGTTGAATGAAAAAAGGAACATTACCCCAAGACAGGCCGTTGAGATACTCAAAAAGAAAGGGGTGGAAGTATCAGAAGAAAAAGCTAGCAAGATACTCGATACGATGTATTTTCTAGCTGGGCTGATTGTAGAACAGAATTTTAAAAAGTGAAGATAGCAGATTTATATATTAGGGTAAGTACCGATGAACAGGCGGACAAGGGATATTCACAAAGGAATCAAAACGAAGTGCTGACTAGATATTGCGAGATCAATGGCATTACTGTACGTAGACGGATATATGAAGACCATTCGGCAAAGACTTTTAACCGCCCACAATGGCAGAAACTGTTGACCGACCTTAGAAACTCCAAAAAAGACAGGCCAGACCTTATTCTCTTTACAAAATGGGACAGGTTCAGCAGAAATGCGCCTGATGCCTACCAGATGATTGCCACTCTAAAGGGTTTTGGTATTGAACCGCAGGCGATGGAACAGCCTTTGGATATGTCCGTGCCAGAGAACAAGATGATGCTAGCCATTTACCTTACTGCGCCCGAAATCGAAAACGACCGTAGGGCGTTAAATATATTTTATGGAATGAGGCGGGCAAAAAAGGAAGGGCGTTGGATGGCAACTGCACCAATAGGATATGCGAATAAAACAAGGGAAAACGGAACCAAATATATAGCGCCCAAAGAACCCGAAGCATCAATCTTGAAATGGGCTTTTACAGAACTTGCAAAGGGAAAATATACCGTTTCGCAAATTTACTTTCAAGCGAAGGAGGCGGGGCTTGGATGTTCCTTGAACAGGTTTTTTGTGGCTATTAGAAATCCGGTCTACTGCGGAATTCTTATCATTCCAAAGTTTAAGGAAGAGGAGCAATATTTTGTAAAGGCTACGCACGAGCCTATCATATCGGAATCTCTATTCTATGAGGTACAGGATAGGTTGGATGGGAAAACAAAATCAATCAAGGCGAAAGTTGTCGCTCCCGACAAATTGCCATTGAGAGGTTTTATTGACTGCTCACGATGCACCAGAACATTATGTGGAAGCGCATCAAAGTGTCGTAAAGCCCATTACCATTATTATCATTGCAGTTCAAAATGTGGATGCAGGTACAAGGCTGACGAAGTGAATATCTCTTTCCTAAAAGAACTTACGAGTTATGTTATCAATCCCGATTATGCCGAACTTTTTAAAGAAGTCATCAAGGATAAGTATTTCGACCTTGCGGGTGATAGAGGAAAAGACAGAAATAATTATATCAAACAGATTACCGATGAACATAACAGGATTACCAAGGCTCGGGAGTTATTGCTGATTGGAGATATGGATGGTGTCGATTTCAAGGCTATAAAATCAGAGTCCGAACAGAGGATTTTGGTACTTGAGGCCAAACTGGAAACTTTGAGAAATGCTGCCTTTATTGATTACAATGCTGTAAAAATACTGTTGGATGATGCAATAGTCACCTTGACCAAGATAAATACAATATTATGTAAATCAGATGTTTCCGAACAAAGAAAGCTGATTGGTTCGATGTTCCCCGAAAAATTCACTTTTGAGACCCTACAACATCGAACCGCTAAAATTGGAGAAACCTACGAAGATATATACTTGACAAACAGATATTTAGAGGGTAAAAAAACGGGGTAAAAGAAACTAAATTTCAATTACCCCGTATGGTGGTCCCGCTGGGATTCGAACATAGTCCGAATGCGTGCGTTTAATCAATATTCATGGGGCTTTAGGTTCGATACTCACCTAGCGACTCACCGCTTTTTTGTGTCTTTTTATTGCAAATGCTATACTGTAAAAGTAACTTTTTATTTTTGAATTTTGAAGCAATATCTTAATGTTTATCTAAAAAAGATTTCTACGATTTATAGGATTAAGTAATTAAAAATTCATTTTTCTGTAGTTTACAATGTTCCCTGCTGAATAATTTTCATCAGTTGAATATTGTAGTCAATTTTTGCAAGGGTTCGAGCCCCATCATCCACCCCAGAGCGGTCAAAGGCTTTTCAAGAAGTTTTTGGTCGCATTTTTTTTGCTCGTAACTCTTTGTTCTTCAGGTAAATAAGTTTGGCCACTCTGTTGACTTTCAGGGTTCGACATCTCCCTTCAGAAAAAGTCAACTTTTCTGGGAAAAAAGTGCCAATTAAGAGCCTTTTTGCATCAATATTACATATCTCAAAAAGTTTATCAAGTTCGCAAAGTAGCCTTACAGCTTTCTCAGCAAGGTTTTTGACCTGATTTGGTGTTGATTTCTGTACGTTCAGGTATCTTAAGTGACACTCCAAGCTTACAACTGTCGAACCCACCTCTTCTTTGACCTTCCGATGCTCCGCCGGAGTGATCTCTCCATCCAGCATCAATTCCCTTGCACGCTCGATTTTTTGGTTCGATTTGGCTATTTTTTCACGTATCTGAAAAACATATCTTTTGTTTTCGGCAACCTGGTCATTATAGGCATCGACGATGCTCTTGACAAAAAGCTGTGGATACCCCGGTCTGGGGATATACTGCATGAGCTCATAAAGGAAAGCCGCGTTGACATCCAGTGCGCGGTGGCGGACGCTGCTTCAATACTGAAAGGAACTCAAAGATAATCCTGTTTTTTAATACCAGAATTTCAGTTAATATTTAATGATTATAAAGAGCCTGTATCATAAATAACATGATCAGGCTCTTTTCTTTTGTTTTCTTTTTCCATTGATTATCAAATTTTTAGTTTTTTCGCTTTTTTATTTGATTTAAATGTCTGATTTCCATATATTTAAGCAACAAAAGAAAGCTAAACATGTCAGGCAAAAAACCTGTTTTCAAACCCTATGACCAAAACCAGCTCATGGCTTTTCCGCCCACCTTTGATGAGCTGATACCCGAAGACCATACGGTTCGGATAGTAAACAAGGTCATCGATGCAATCAATGTTGAGCCGCTCCTGGAGTCTTATCATATCCGGGGAGCCTCCAACTATCATCCAATATTATTACTTAAAGTACTGGTTTACGGTTATGTTACCAATACCTATTCGAGCCGCAAACTCGCTGAAGCCTGCAGGGAACGTGTACCTTTCATGTGGCTGAGTTCGATGAGCAAACCTGATCACAATACCATAAACCGTTTTCGTGGTGTCAGGCTTAAACACGCCTTGAGAGCGGTATTCGAGGAAGTAGTAAAATACCTTGCCGATGAAGGCCTTCTTAGCATAGAAGAGGTTTATACCGATGGTACCAAGATTGAAGCGAGTGCCAATAAATACACTTTTGTCTGGAAGAAAGCCATTCAGACCAATAAAGCAAAGATGCAAAAACAGCTTGCTGAAATCTGGGACTATGCGCAGAGTGTTGCAACCGTTGAAGACATCCTCCCTGAGCCGCCTACAGCAAAAACAGTTAGCAGCGAAAGCGTAAAAAAAGCTGTAGAGAAAATCAATGAAGTGCTTGGTGGTAAAGATAACATAGATAAAAAGATCAGGGGAAAAGTAAACTACGTTACCAAAAACTACCCTGTTGCTATCCAGAAATACGAGGAACAGGAAGCCATCCTGGGTGAGCGCAACAGCTACAGCAAGACCGATACGGATGCCACCTTTATGCGCTTAAAGGAAGACCACATGCTTAACGGCCAGTTAAAGCCTGCCTACAATGTCCAGATATCCACCTCAAACCAGTTTATTGTAAACTATACCATTCACCCAAATCCAACTGACACCCTTACCTTAAAAACACATATTGAACAACATGAGAAAAGCTTTGGGAAAGCACCCGAAGTCCTTACCGCTGATGCAGGCTATGGTTCTCAGGAAAACTATGAACTACTTGAGAGAAAAGAAATAAAAGCTTATGTAAAATATAACATGTTCGATAAGGAACAGGATAAAAATTACGATAGCAAACGACCATTTTCAGTAAGCAACCTTTATTACAATGAACAGCAGGATGCTTATATCTGCCCGATGGGACAGCCGATGGAGTATAAAGGGGATGCCAAAAGGACTACAGCAAGTGGTTTTGAACAGATCATGAGAAAATACGAGGCAAAAAACTGCATGCGCTGCCCACTTAATGGAGCCTGCCACAAGTCAGCAGGAAACAGAATTGTCGAGGTAAACACAGGACTAAGAACGCTTAAACAAAAAGCATTTGAAATGCTTAACAGCGAGGAAGGGATAAGGCACCGTAAGAAACGGTGTTACGATGTCGAACCGGTCTTCGCGAATATCAAACAGAACCATCGGTTCCGCCGCTTCATGCTTCGTGGAAAGGAAAAAGTAGAAATAGAATGGGGTTTATTGGCAATTGCACAGAACTTAAGGAAAAAAGCAGCCTAAAAAGGCTGTTTTCATTTTTTAAACTCAGGTAGTTAACTTAAATCCCACTTCTAACGGTCAGCATATGACCACCACCAAGAACATAAAAAAAGAGGGTAATCATCTTTTTTTAAAAATGATACACCCTCTTTAATTTCCAAAGCGATGAACATCGAAAAACTATTTTCCATCCGCGCCTATGATGGCCAACGGGAACTGAAACTTGCGTTAGAGCAATTCCTGGAAATCATTAAATCCCAGTCCAGCTTCCAGACCAGACTATTCTAGGACCAGGAACAGATCATCAAAAAACTCACCAGCGGCACCTGCATTTTCATCATGCTCGGCAACGAAATCTGCGGGCTCGTGGATTACCATGTACAGCCGCTGCCCTGGAATAGCATTTCCCATCCCAAAAACCACAACAGCAAAACCGTCTTCATCAGCGATTTCATCATCCATCCCCGCTTCCGCAGGATAGGACTGGCTACCATGCTCCTGGGCATAGTGAAAAACTATTCCAGGTACCTGGGCAAAATGACCATCCGCACCGCCATCAGTCGCGAAGACCCGGTCTTGCTCCAGTTTTTTGAGACCATGGGTTTCGTTCCTGGCGGCATTCCCTGGCGTACAGACGAGCATATATACGAATTTAGATTATGTGGGAGATTGCGGAAAGATTGAGGCTAGTCCGAACAGCCCATCAAAGAATCCCTGCGACCGTCCTAGCTTAGCATCCAGATAACCTTATTCTATTGCCCATTTCTCGATTCGAAGCCGCATTTCCTTCTGCAGTTCAGGGCTATGCTGGTATATGATGTCAGAAGACATCAGCGATTGTAGCTTCTTGATTGCAATTCCGGGCGAAATGATACCCGCCTCCACCAGGCGGTCGAATATCCAGAGCATACCATGGTATTCAATGCTGTTTTTCTTGCTAAAATTCCGGACCATCTTATCACTGCTCAACACCATAGCCTGCTGTTTTTCGGCAATAAAGAGCACCGTTTTATCCGCATTGGAAAGCCCGCGCGGATAAGGTTGCGCTTGCATGAATAGCCTATCGGATTCACTTATAGAATGCACAAAAAGCTTTCCAACAGATTGGAAAGCTTTTAAGACACGTTGCTGTTCAGCATAGAGTTCATTGATCACATCCACGGATGTGTGTATTTCCAGATCGAGCTTAAAAAAGCCCTCATTGAGCTCTAGATCATAAAGCTCAATAAAAATACAGGCATCCGTGACCGCTAACTTCATACCACAGCAAGGACATTGGATTTAAACTCCGCGAGTTTCATATTATATAAGGCGGCAGCCTTGGTCACCGAAATCAATTCCTCCCCGAGTGCCCTAAACAGTAGCTGTTCAAAACGATTTGACTTTTCGGCAGAACTGAAATCAAAGGGTTCGTCCACCTGCCAGTTCATCTGCTTGATGTAAGTAAAAAACTCATCGCAGTAACGGTTGGAGATAATCCCGGTCGCCCGTGCGCGCATCACCGTAGCTTGGATAGATATTCCGTACTCTTGCTTCAATACACCCAGTTCCTGGATCAAAAGCTTGTTCCTCTTTACCCCGAGCTCTTTTCTGATCAACTCTGTAGGGAAAAGCATGGCCCCGGCAAAATGGTTGCACAGCGTTTCCTTTCTCTTCAGCGGCATATCTGGGGAGAGCGACATGAGTAAATGCCCAAGTTCGTGCATCACCGTAAAGCGCTTGCGGTCATCTTTTTTAACCCTGCTGATATTCACCGCAATCACCGGAACCTTTCCGTTGACCAAGGTCTGCATCCCGTCAAAGCCCAGGTCCGCCTCGAATTCCACCACCTTGATGTGATTATCTTCCAGCAACTCTACGGTATTGGAAATTGGGTCCATGCCCAGCTTCCAGCTTATGCGCACCTGGTCGGCAGCTTCTTCGGCCTGGGCGGGGGTATCGACAACACCGAAATTGGCCAACGGGTTTTTAAACTCATAAGCCAGGCCGATGATCTTCTCAAGCTCCAGATAGCGCGACAAAAAATCCTTGGTCTGTTCGATGATCCGGTTTTCCTCCTTCGCCGGCAGTTTATCAAGCTTACGAAATTCGATTTCACCCAACTTCACTTCCACATCTGTAAAGAAAAAGTCAGGGCGCACATTGAGCACATCGCATAAATAACCGATCATCTCACTATTGGGTACCACTTCCCCCTTCTCATACTTATGTAAGGCTTGCCGGCTGATCCGATTATCGAGTTCATCGGCAAGTTCCTGAAGGGAGAGTCCACTGAGCAACCGGGCAGAGCGGAATCTTTCAGAGAATAGAGTGTTCATAGGAGTTCTGGACGTTTTGGGTTACAAACATATATTTTTTTTGACTAAATGTCAACTGCAGTTTTTCCATAGTACGGGCATTAATCGTGCCATCAGCTGGATTTAATATAAATGTAATCAAAAATTTGAAATTATTTAGTTGACAAATGTATTTAAAAATTATATATTTGTCAACCACAACTTCACAACTAAAACACGCCGGAGGAGGGCGGAGAGATGAAACTAGATAATAAGGCACTGAGCAATTTCGTGAGCAGGATTAAGCTGAGGCGAGAAAACATGGCCGCATACCGCGAACAGCTGACCAATCTTCGCGATAAGCTCAAAAAAAAGATAGAGGAAGATGAACGCAATGCCATCAAGGTAACCAAGTTTATCATCGCAGGATCCTATAAAAAGCATACCATCCTTCGCCGCACGGGTGACCATCCGATCGACATTGACCTCATCCTATACGTTGCGGGAGATTCGGCCCTCAAAAAAGACCTGAAAAAGCTACACGACTTCGTGTATGACTACCTCCAAAGCATTTACCCGGGAAAGGACATCGACCGTGATGTCGATATGGAAGGTAATACCAAATCCATCAAGATCAAGTTCGTCGGCTCCGGCCTAGAGGTAGACATCGTTCCGGTGGTACCGCTGGATAGCCCTGAAGGTTACGTCTTCCAGCCTGAAAGGGGCGGTGGCGGCACCTATACCACCAGCATAGAAGGACAGCTCGCCTTCGCCAAGGCACGTTACCAGGCCAACCGTAACTACAACAAGATTGTGCGTATACTCAAATGGTGGCGCAACCACCAGGAGCTTAAGCCCGAACTGAGTTCGTTTGCCATCGAACTTATCGTGGCCCACCTGGACATCAGCGAAGGTGTGGAGGAGAATATAGAAGAGGCCGTTATCCGTTTTTTTCGCTTCGTTAGCGATCCAGGCTTTCCTGTTATCCAGTTTAGCGGAGCGATCAACTCCGTGCCCGGTTTCCAGACACCCGTCTTCATTGCCGAGCCTACCAACAATGAGAACAATTCAGCCAGGAAGACCACTATACTGTCCTGGACAGATACAGTTGAAAAGGCCAATGACGCCTTTGAGTCTCTAAACTATGCCGTCAGCCGCAACAATACCGGCGATACCATCGCAGAATGGAAAAGAATATTTGGTCCAACCTTTAACATAGAAGAACTATAATGATGAGCAGCACACAAACCAGAACCCTCACCTATACCGTAATCGATATCCGCAAGACCTTTGAGGGATTTGATGCAGACCTGAGAATGATCGCCCGCCGCACAGGCAAATGGGACACCGTCCAAGTGGATAACGTGGTCCACGATATCCTAAAGCTCGCCGAGGCCAAATACCTCTCCGCAGTCAACATAGTCCTACTCCAGGAATCCGATGGTTCAGTTGTCCGCGCTTCGAAATACACCGTTAACGAAGATGGCAAAACGCAGTCCACCCAGCGCCCCGGTGAGAACGACTGGACCAATATCGCCTACACCAGCCTCGCCATCCTGACCGAGTATAACCTCAACTGGCTAGCACTTGGCAGCCAGGGCCAGCAGGATTTCCAGGTGGGGAACCAGTTCAAAATCAACTGGAGCCTTTCGCAAATCGATACCACTTTCAGCCACCTCAGCAGCCAGAGCGGCCAGCTTTATGCCAGCAGCGGCTATGAACTCCAGAAAAAGAACTACAGATAAACCCCAGGCCCTATGTCCATCTTCGATAGCACCATAGAGCTGCCACAGGCAGCCATACAACAAAAAGCCAAAAGCCTCATCGGTTTCCAGGCCAGGTTCAACCGCATCCATACCAATCTAAAACTGCTGCTCGACCAGCAGGGCATTCGTGAATGGAGCCAAAAATTCCACAAGGCCGAAATTCCGGCCATCGCCAACCTGGAGGATAAATACCCTTTGGTCATCCTGGCCGGCGACGCTGGAACGGGAAAGACCGCCTCAGCGATGGCCATCGCCGACGAAATGCTCCGCGAATTGAAAAAAGAGGGCTACTTCCTTAAACTCAGTACCCGGGTGAGGGGGGAAGGCCTGCACGGGGAAATGGGAAAACTGGTCAACGATGCCTTCGCTGAACTCAAAAACCTGGCCGGGAAAAACAGGATCGCCTTCCTGCTCATCGATGAGGCCGATGCCATCGCCACCACCCGTTCCACTGCCCAGATGCACCAGGAGGAGAAGTCCGCAGTCAACACCCTCATTCAAAAGATAGACGACATCCGTGAGCTCAAAGGCAGGGCCATCATCCTGATGTCCACCAACCGCCTGCATTTCATCGATGAGGCTATCGTGCGCAGGGCCGCCGTGGTCCTACACTTCGACCGTCCAGATGAAAAAGAGCGCAGACTACTCTTCGAGCAAGATCTGGAGGGCTTAAAGCTAAAAGCCAGCGAGCTCGACACCCTCTCCCAGCTCAGCGGGCCGGAAGCCAACAACGGACTTGGATTCTCCTTCTCGGACCTACGCCTGAAAGTCATCCCCGAGGCTATTGCCAGGTGCTACCCGGAAAAGGCCTTGAATTTCGAAGACCTCGCCGAAACCATCCAACTCATCCAGCCCAGCCCTAAAATCATATAATATGAAAAAATCACTCATCAAGGGTGCCGTCTTCATCAGCGGCGTCGCTTTTATCAGCTTCATCCTGCTCGAAAAGGACCTTACCAATCCCTGGTGGTCACTCATCCTGGGCCTGCTGGTCAACATCCTTTCCGCACCGCTCTACTTTGTCATCATAGAAGGTATATACAGCATCGGCCGGTTCAAGATGTTCTTCCTGACCAAAATCTGGTACCGTAACCAGGAGGTGAGGCTCTCCATATCCTACCTGTTCCGCATACAGGTGAAGGGCAAATACCTGCTGGTCAAAAACCGCAAGGGCAACTACTACCAACTTGTTGGCGGCGCCTACAAAGCTCTCCCTTCGGCAAAACCCTTATTCGCCAGATACAAAATCACCCCAGACCGACGCTTCCAGACCACCGGCGGCATCAGCAAGAGCGACCTGCGCTTTATGGCTCCGGGAAAATACGTCATCAACATGATCGACTGGTTCCATTCCCAAAAAGACCGGGAGACCAGCCAATGGCGGGAATTCTGCGAGGAATTGCTCACCACCAACATTCTGGACAAAAACCTGTTTCGCTACATCGATTATAGCTACGCCACCACACTGATGACCCCATTAAAAAAGGCCATGGGCTTCGATTACCAGGAAATCCTCATTTACGAAATCTTCGACCTCATCCCCAATGCCCAGCAGGAAGCCTACCTGGAAAACCTGCTACAGCTTGGCGATACCGATGAAATCAAATGGGCCGACCCGGTCATCATTAACACCCTGGGCTTCGATGAGCGCAACCACCACACCCCATACCAGATCGGTGCCCATACCAAATGGGCCGTAAAAGAAAAGTGGAGTGCAGAATAGCAACAATCCAGCCCGTACCGAAAAAGCGCAATTTTGCAACCAGCAAGCACAAATTCCCGGTCCGTCCAAAGAGACCGGGCTTTCGATGATGAGGCGAATGACCAAGGTCACCTTTGACAAAAATCCGTTACCGCAAAACCTGTTGCCAGACATTTACCCGGGATTGATGAACCCATTTCCGTCCCTGGTGCTTCTTCAGACCCAATACCGCTCCCAACATCAAAAATGGCCGGCCCCGAAACCGCATCCTCTTGAATAAAGAAGCGTATTGACTGCTTCTGATCCCACAGTCTTCAAGGTTATCCTTCGGCAATTTATTATTTAAAAAACACCATTAACTATCTATAAAAACTGGCCTGAAGATAATTATAACCGATATTTGCCTCAAACAAAAACAACGAAAATGATTTCAAGAGTGCCTGATGAACTGTTAGACATCATCAGAGATTTTATTATCAGTGCCTGCAGGTCAGGCGAAACAGGATGCCATAATCGGCGCCTTTCTTGCCAATTTCGAAACTGGACGGCATGTTGAACGCATAAAAAACCAACTTTGGCAATGGAACGTTGATTATTTCAAATTCCGTGGCAGGGGTAAGGGCGCTTTCGAGAGCGTCCACGGATCCGACGGCATTTTTCAGATCATCGTTAAAGACAAATTCAACAATACGATCTTTCAGAAAGGACTGCTGTTTCAGGCAAAAAAAGTGAACGGAAGTTTTTCGGATCTCAAACCGCAGGTTAGAAAAATGGAAACCCTGTCACCCTTGTCAAGTGTCGCATTTATTTACGGTCCAAATGGTTTCAAAGCAACCAAGGGCACTGATATACTGCATAACGACATTACCCAGAAAAACAGCTTCCTTTTTGAACACGATATTGCCACCATACTCGCAGAGGATTTTATTAACTGTACGATCGGGAAAATTGACCTAACATTCGATGCGGAACAGGGAAAGCTTTTTTTGGTCGACACGTTCGGACAGAAAAAACGTATTATAGGGCTCCAGCGGCCATCTGACGATGTAGAGATAAAATCCAGCAAATAGGATAGCCTTTTTGCGCAAGCAGATATACTACAGAATCCTGTTCAGAGAACAGGATTCTGTAGTATAAAACAACTTCATTAATTAAAGCGACAGCTCGTTCTCCTGCGATTTGCCTTTATCCTTGTCCCTATTCTTTCCCTTCTCCTGACCCGCTGCCTGCTCCATCGAAACCTCCACCTTCAGCTCCTCACGCTTCACCGGTTTCCCAGAAAGCTCGTAAAAGTTCAGGTTCGTATACCTCGGTACCGCCTCTACCCGTAAAGTCTTATCACCGCCATCGGGCAATTTTACGCTCACGATCGGATTGTTCCCGTTCTGCAGATCGACAATCAGTTTTTCCGCTTTTTCCCTGGATCCCATATCCGAAATATTGTACAGGGCAAGTTCCTTTTTCAGATCAAATCCATAACCTTCGAGTTTTGCCTGGCCTCAAGGACAGCAAGATGTTTTTGTCTACAAAAATACATCTTGCTGCACGCCAGACGCGGGCAAAATAGGATTTGGATAGGCACTGGTCACCAGTGTCTACGCAGCAGAAATCGATAAATTTTAGGAGTATTGCTCCTTGCGATTGAGCTGTACCTTTCCCAATTCGTTCAACTGTAACCATCGGGCCAAGCAAACCAAGGAGCTGGTTTCTGGCCGTAAAGCTGGCTTCTTTCAACTTGAGAAAAGCAAAGCAGTTCCACTCTCGGCCGCTGATTTCGGGCACTTTTTCCTTGGCTGATTTACCGGGACGTACAAAAAATAGCATCTTGTGTTTTTTCATAAGCAGGATCTATTGCCCAAAGTTCCACTATGGACAAATTACTTTTGCACTACTAGATACAAAAGGAACCTGCGTTTTAACGGGCGTATTGGCGGTCATCCTAAAAAGGCGCATTGGACTTTCGCAGCCGAAGAAAATCGGTATGTACCGGTATATCGAATTGTAGCAATGTTGACCAGAAGAATTTTAGGAAAGGCAATGAATTCCCAGACTTTTCTCAAAGGCTATTTTCCCGGTCCACAAATTTAACCTTTGAAGTTGCCTTCAATACCTTTGGATACAGGGAGATTAACTCCTGGTTTTTATTCAACCTGTATTCAATTTCCTCCCTATTCCACCACTCAGTCCAGATGCCCTTTTTCTTAAGATCCTCCAGCTTTGCCGTAAGCGGTTCCGTGATCTGGGTGCTCACGGCGAGGAAGTACCCCTTTGCATCATGTGTTTCCACCGTATCCCTGATGTCCTGGACTTTTGATTTGCTTACGGAGCTGCCGCTTGCTTTGCACTGTCCGACCACCATAATCGCAGCGTTGATGTCGGTTTGCCGGGTACTGGCCTCTGAGCCTGTAATCCGCCACTCAATAATCAAATCCCTTCCCCGATCGCCCTGGTTAATCGGTGCCGGAATCCTGATATTGACAACATTTGGCTCCCGCTCCAGTAAGGCCTTCACCATCTTTTCGAACTGCTCCGGACAGGGGTTTTCAGCCCAGTCGAAAACAGGTATCGGAAAAAGTACCTCTGATTCTGCATTGTGGCGCGTGCGAAGCTTTTCCCTATGTTTTTTAAACTCATGTATACCGCAAAGCCTCCCAAGTGCAATGATATAGCTTCCATAGCTCGTGATAATCATATTCTCGAGGGGAAAGAGCCTTGGAAGGGTTTTGACTTTTTTACCCGAGAGCTTTTCGATGATTTTCTTAAATTCCACACTGGCTTTCGAGCTGATATAATTGGCCAGCTCCCCGTCCTTGATTAAAGTGCCACTTATCCCTTTCACAGTTTTGTAGGACCGCTTGGAATTGTCTTTGTACGATTTGAAAAACCTGGCCATTTCCCTGGATTTGATGATGGTCACCTCATGGTCAATGTCGTAAATGTAATGCCAGTTCGGTCGCGACCGGTTTCCATAATTGGAGATCGATGGCGGTTTGAATATATTATTGATCGCGTCTTCCATTTCGGAAGGTAGGTTATACTCCCGGTGATTATCAATCCCTTCGCGTTTGAGGCATTCTGCACAGGGACAGCTGGCATAGTGCCAGAACCAATTCCTCCAGGCGCCCATCAGGTAGCACAACATCGAAATCTTATCCTGCTTGTCCTGTTCAGATGCAGCACCTAGATAACCTGGTGTTTGCAAGGGGACAATATAGCGCCCACCTACCTCATTGTCGCAAACTGCATGGGGAATATCAAAAAGCTGGCACGAGATTCCATCCCCGAGGATGCGGATGAAAGCCGCAAACATCAGGCTGATGATCACGTGAACATCAGTCCGGTCCCCATGGTGAACAACATCATAGGTTCTCACCATAAAGTAGAAGGAGAGATTTTTTTCCTCTAAGCGGATCACCGCATTCAAACCGGTAGCCTCATCCGTTCGGATGCTGAAGGCGTTTTCGTCTTTTATGCTGTACGAAAGACCGAAGGCATAACAGGCATCAGTCAAGAATTCTTCTATCGTCTTTTTCTTTTCAGGCATGGGCACTCTGGGGGAATGGTTATACCCCTAAATATATAAAATTTACGGGCATAAACCTCGATTGAGAATCAAAGCGGAAGTTTGAAATCGTTCGAGTCATCCGCAGTCCCTTATTTCATCAGATCGCGAATCGCCTGCAGGTCAAAATCAAGTTTAGCCCCTTCAGGCAGTTTTGCATTTTGCTCATCCATCAATGCCTGTATTTTGGTAAGGTAATCTTCCACTCGCCTGCGCGTACCGGAATTAAAATCAAGGAAATGCTGGTGTTGCAGCTGGGTAAGTTTAGAAGTGAGCTGGAATATGCGTTTGAATAAGGACATAAATGCAATGCTCATCTTGCCATCTTGCTCACCATCAAGGGCGTTCACCGTCTTGTGCCAGGCCTTGAAGTCCTTGTCGATATGTCCGCCGACCTTATTGCGGATGTCCATCACGGTGGTCTTAATTTTAAATCTCCTGACAAATTCCCTTTCCTCTAGGTTAACCTGATCAAATTCAGGTACCAAGTCCGGATAGTGCTCACAGATAAGCTTTCTCAAAAACTGCTTATGGCCGCTGTAAGTTTGGTGCGCCTCATAGATGCAAAGGTTCAGCTGGCGATTGAAGAACAGGTGCTGGAGCTTGATCTTGCAGAGGTACATCTGGAAATAATAAGGGATAAGTCCGCGGATGCAATCACAAAAAGCGCCTGGAGCTGGTACAGCGTCTTCACGATCGAAAAATCCTGGCCGGTATTGGCAACTTTCTCCATCAGTTCATATCTGTCTATTTCCAGGACCCATCCGTGGATCTGGTCCAATTGCACGGCATAGCCCTCACAGAACTCCAGGCTGGATTCATATAGCGTTTTGCCGGTTTGGATAATCACTTGCGCGTCCATATCATCAACTTAAATATTCCATGCTATCCTACAGGCACGATCTGGGTTTTACCTCCCAAGGCCACTGGCGCTTTACTGGACAATATCTTATAGACCTCTTGGCCCGACATTCTGGTGTTTTTTTCCGTGCGGCCTTTACTGCCATGGTACAGGTCCACTTCAATGCCATAGGCAAGCTTGATGTGCGGAACAATGGTATCCCGAAGGATGGTCTTTGCCTTCAGCAAAGTGTTATCCTTTCGGTCAATGAGGACCACTTTTTTGCCTGCCTCAATACGCAGCCCATACCGGTCCATCGCCAGGATCTCGGCATGGTCAGTGCAGTCCCAATGTATATTGGCAGTGGCTTTTTTCTGGCGAGGTTTCTTTTCGACCGTGTTTTCCTCCTGCACATAAGGATAATGGCCCAAATCAATTTGCGGCAAGCCGGTGACCACATCCCATCGCTCTACCAGTTGGTGCAAGCGCGGTACGCCCGTGCCAACATTTGCCCCGGTCGGACTGTGAAGTCGTTTGCAGTTGATTTTCAGTGCAGCCGCCCGTTGCTCTATCTTGCGCATCTCCACCGAAAAAATTGATCTGCTTTTGCCTGATAGTAAGGTGAAAAAGACCTGCTTGGGTTTTTTGCGTCCTAAGAAAGCCTCAATCTCAGAAGTATTCCAGACGATCTCATCGAAGTGTTCCAGATCCGTATCCAGCACAGAATAAATTCTCCGGCGGTGCTCCGGACTTGCCCAATCTGCATCCTCAATATTAAGAATCAGGTCCGTAAAACCGATTTTGTGGCGTTTACAAAAACTAACCATCGCCTGTTGGTCATCCCGGGCATAGCTGTAGGGCCTACCCTCAAAGAAAATACTCACTGCGTCCCAAAAGTAGGCACTTCGGCCATAGAAGTAGGCGGCATTAACCAAATCGGGACGGTCCCATAACGGATTAAATGTCCCAATGAACAGATAGTCGATTTCCCAGTCCGGAAAAAGCTGGCCATCAATATGTAAACCAAGGTATCGGTGGGGGCAGGGCATAGCGTCATTTTTGGATTTACTTAATTATAGTAAAATAATTCAGAAGAAAAAAATCTTTTTCAAAATAGCCATTCGCTTCCCCAACCTATAAATCACGGCCCACATTTCGATGAAGTAAGGCTTCAGACCATTCCTAGGGCGGATCTCCACTGGTTTAACAATTGTTCCAGATTCCAGGAGGCGTTGGCTGGGCTGGTGCTCGGCAAGGTCACATACCTGATGTTTGCCCTGCGCTTAAAATATTTGTCATACAGTACCTGCGCTTTATTTCCGTTAAAAGCAATGAGCGAAATACTGGATTGCCGGTCCATAAAGCTTTCCAGGTCATTCACCTGTTCCTCCCGAATCGCACTATCCAAACTGCCTTTGCGCTCAGAACTGTGCACCACGTCCCAAAGCCCGATGCCCAGAGCAAATAGTGCACTTTTCTTAGACGCATAATCCGTTAATTCCGCCCGCAGGCTTAAGCCCGCGACCACTTTCCAGAAGCGGTTGCGCGCATGTCCATAATATTCCATTTTTCGTAGAGACTCATCACCGGGCAAGGTGCCCAGTATCAAAATCTGAATCCGCTCATCAAAGAGTGGCGCAAAGGAAGCTTTGACCACTGAAGTCGGCACAGGCAAATGGGATGTTTCAATCTTTGGTTTAGCGGATACCTTTCTGCGGAGATTGATCGACACGGCCTCACTAACAACATCGATTAGCATCGGCTTTACGGACCGGTTAACCGTGAACATAAGCGGATAATTCCTGACCCTTGCACAAATTTGGGCAACTGAAATGACAGTGCCGTCTGCTTTTCGGTACCATTTATTAGCGTTTAATGCTTCGCTGATCTTGCCGGCCTCCATAGGCTGCCCGGCCTGCCGTATAAGTTTCTCAATGGCTTCGTGTAATTTCATCCGTAAATTTTTTATGGTTTAGCGCAGCTAAAAAATAATGCGCCAAATACCCAAACCGCGTCTGGTCCGCTTGCCATCGAATACACTCAAAGTTACTGCGTATCACCTGAGCTTTTATCCCTTCATCTGTTAATAATGACGATTCCTTAGATCCAGTTCCAGCTGAAATCTTGGGTTAAAGCCAAAGGATGGAATAGCTACCGTATCATTTGGCTCATTTGATCCCTGCCGGCTAGTGGATAGGGGCCGAGGTTGGATAAATTCCATGACCCGGTTTTCATCCTCCATTTTCAACCATTCCCCGTCTATTCTCAAAGCAGAGCGAGGCGCTTTTGTAAGCGCGTAATCCGGCGGTAAACCTGAAGCCTCCAAAATCAATTCGTCATCAAGACCCGAAAAAATACAAGCCAGATCAGAAAGCGGGAAAGCATGTTTAAAATGGAGTTGGCTATACCTGACCTTATCACTCAGGTCCTTACCTGAGGCGTCTGGGAAAAGGTCTTTCATCTTTTGGGCACCCACCACGGTGCAACCTGGGCCTTTAGATCTTGGGTGTTTTTTTCGTACATAGTTGTACATCAGGTACATCGGAATGTAACCCCTTTTTTTTGCATAGTCCAACAGGATATTCACCTGTGAATCCGCCTTGGGACCTTTGCCCACCATGTGCTTGAACTGCGGATAGGTACCGTCATCCAGGTGGGTTCCCTTTTTAACATCTCCCAGGTTATGGTAGATGATCTTGGCCTGCAGCGCATAAGTGTAGACCTCGCTTTTGCTCGATAGGATGCGCAGTAGCAAGTCGTGGCCATTCGCCTTCTCGTTTCTAGACTCAAAAAGGGTGTATCCAATATGGCCAAATCGATGTTTGAGCAGCCGGAGCTCATAAACGATATTTTGGGTAACCGTAGTCTCCATGATCCGAAGACCAGGGGTTTCCCTGGTAAAGCCAATACGTGCCCAGGTATCCTGTTCGACTGCCCTCAGCAGCTCACACGGCCCCACAGCTTCGAGGCCCCTTAGGTAGTGTTCAATACTCATGATCTAGGCGATTTGATTTTCATTATTCCAATTGCGAAATCCTAACGGCAAAAAAATATCAACCCATTATAAAACCCATACTCACCGATACAATCGCTTCGCTAATATAAACTGTCGAGCTTAGGAAAACAACACCTAAAATTCGGGTACAGGAGCAGGCCATTAAGCGGAGAACAGTGTTTTTCGCAATAATCCCAAGAGGAAAAGCTGGCAGCAGCATCAGGCTCCGGACCATTTTGCCGAAACTGAACTTTTTTCTAACTTGCTGGAAACTTAACGTATGCTCAACATTATCGATATTAATACCAGTGCCGCCAACCTCGGTCTTGTTGAAACCCTCAAAGCGGACCTGCGCTCCAGGCTTTCACCAACCGTTAATAAGGGCACAGTGGTCATCATCAGTAAATTCCCGGCAGTGGGCAACATGCTCTCCGGTGTCGACTACCTCATACTGCTCAGCATTCCCAAAGCCACCGGCAATTATTTGAGCGTAAAAATAAATAAGACCCATAAATACATACACAATGCAGTCCTGCTGATCAAAACCCTGCAGGATGACCACATCGACGCAGCCGATGACGCCGCCTTATATGCACCGGATTCAGAGTTCGACTATAACGAGACACTCAGCCAAAATGCATACGATTTACGGGACTTTTGTTTACCAAAGGAGGACATCTGGCCTGTAGCCATTTATCAGGTGACAGCAGCCAATGCACCCAGTTTCTTCAACAGCAAACTTTTGCTCAACCATCCGCTGACCGCCAAATATCTGGTTTGGGCAATGGCCCACCAAGCCCATGAAAAGACGCCAGCTTATGGCCTGAACTCCTTTAGCCGGGACAGCGAAGCACTACAGAGCGAGGGAAACCTTATTGATTTTTGCAAGAACCTGTTGGATCGCGCCAATTCAGGCGTAAATTATGGGATACTGACCAAGAAGAAGATCGACCAGCTAAACAGGACGAACAAGGTTACCGACGAAATCCTGAATAACCTAGGCACGTCCCTCTCGATCATCAGTGGAAAAGCGGGTACCGGTAAAACCCTCGCGCTCACCCGTGTCTTAAGCAAGTACCAACAAGAGCGGCACAATGTCAGGTTTTTGACCTATAATAACCTGCTGGTTTTCGATATCCGCCAATTGCTGCGCAACTTCCCCGGCTCGGACACCAAACTATCGGCGATGAGCGTGCACTCCTTTTTCTACAAACAGTCCCACACCCTGGGCATCCCTTTACTCTTGGGCCAGGACCGTGTGGAACAATTGTTGCAAGTCTGTGAACAGCGTATTTCAAAACTGGTACCTGCATACCAGTCCCTACTTGATTCGAAACATCAGGGCATTGACCAGCTTTTACAAGCCGCTGGCGCGCTGCGCCTGCCAAAATCTGATTATGAAGAACTCGGACTCTTTGCCAGGTTTGCCAGGGGAAAAGGCTGGCCGGGATTCGCAGAAATTCAGAAACATTACCTGGAGTTCAAGCGGAGCATACTCGAAAAGAACATTGGACGGGAAATATTCTTGCAGGATTATTACAAGGTACTCGAACTGCTGTACCTGGCCGTCACCAATACAGAGAAGTTTTACCGGGATATGGGCATCAAAAACCGCTACGACCTGCTGTCGAGCTTGTATGATACCGACAAGTACACCCATCCCGCAGAAGTGGAAGCCAAAACGGAAGATCCAGGCGAGACACCAACCATACCGCTTGGCAATTTGCTCCAGCGCGTGAATAAGGTAGAGCGTCAGGTTGGCTGGGCAAAGCTGATGCTGGTCGACGAGAGCCAGGATTTCCACCTGTACGAAAAAGAATTACTGTTTGCACTTCGAAGGCCCGAAAACATGGCGATCTCCACAGGCGGAAAGGAGCAGCTCATCCGCCACAACAAACTGCTTGACTGGAGCCTTTCGATGAACAGAAAGATACCCCACCAACGCTTCCCGCTCCGCAACCGGACCTTCCGCCAAAAGGCCAATATCGTTTCCCTGGTCAATGCCCTGGGCGCTCACTTTGGAATACCCCTCTCACTGGAAAGCGTAGATGAAAGCCAGGGACTCGGAAAGATCATTATCGACACCAGGCCCAAGACATCCTTTATTGCAGCGGAGATCGCGCTAGAGCTCCGGGACAATGGCCGCATCAACGGCTGCTCGGCTTATGAGAGCCTGATGTTCCTGGTGCCCTCCAGGGGATACACCGACAAACACCAGGATGAGGGATTTTCCATCAGCGAAAATGACGTGGTGTCTAGCGTCCAGCAAAGCACTTCCAGGAAATTTAAGTACAGGAATGAATTGCTTGCCCTGGATATCCTGAGCTGGGACGGTGTATCGGAAAACAAAGGTGCCCTGAAAATCCCACAGCAGACCGAAACCAGGGTAATACATTACGAATCCTGCAGGGGCCTGGAGGCCTGGTCATGTGCACTGCTGTCCCTGGATTCCTATTTCAACCATAAAAGGGAAGCCGAAGAAGCCGCCAAGCACCTGGCTGATGATCTGTTTTTATCTGAAGATGAGCGTAAGGATAAATATGCGGCCATTTGGTGTCTGATGGCTTTTACCCGGCCAATGGACACTTTGTACATCCAACTCGATTCACCGATCTCCAGGTTTTCCAGACTGCTGCTTGGACTGGCCGCCGGTGCGCCGGGAATAACCGTGCTGGAATAGGCCAGAAAAAATTTCCAAGATTTAAAATTTTGACTAATTTAAGCCCGTCAAAAATTAAAACTCTCTATACATGCGTTTACAAAACTGGTTCATTTCCAACCTGGATGACTCCCAAAGACAAATTATTGTCCAGGATCCCAATAAAAACCTAATCGTCCAGGGCTCCGCAGGCAGCGGCAAAACCAACCTGGCCATCCACCGTGCACAACAGGCATCGACCTTTGGTTCCTATGTGATTTTGGTGTACACCATCGCACTGAAGAAAATGGTCCAATATGGCCTTAAAAAACTTCACCTGGACAAAGACCGCGTCGTGTACGAGTGGTCATGGGACCACCGGGGCATCGAGGTCTCCGGAGATGTATTTTGCCTCAAAGGAAGCAACAGTTATGGTTTGGAAGAAGACCTGCTCATTGTCTTTGATACCGAGCTGGCCACCAAGCGATACTTTCTGTCCATTAGCATTTACCAGCAAGCGACCGACCAAGGCCGCTTTAAAGGGCGTAGAGTAGAGAAAATAGCCGAACCACTGGAAATCAGTATAGACTTCGGCGACTGGGTGGAAAACCGTTTCTATTATACGTTCCTGAGGCGGTCCAGGTGGTTTAGAGAAGTGCAGTTGCCGGAACTGGATTTCCAGCCCACCGGTGATAGCTTCGTATTCATCCCAACCGCTTTCATTTTCAAAAAGAAGGCTCCTGTCGATTACATGATCATCGACGAGGCACAGGATTTCTCCATTTCGGATTTCCAAGGGAAATTCCTGCCCGATGTAAACAAGAGCCTCACTCTGTTTGGCGATACCCAGCAAAAGATTTATCCCAATCGCGGGGTTTCCCTGGATGACCTGCAGGCTACCCTCCAATATCCCAGATACCTATTGTCCTTTAACTACCGATTGCCTAAAGCCATTGCCAAGGTTGCCCAAATGATCTCCAATCCTCCCCAGGACCTGATGAGCAACAACCGGAAAAACCAGGGCAACAGTGACTACCCCAATTTTGATAAACCGGTAATTAGAAAGTTTGACAGCAGGGAAAGAGAGCTCGACTACATCCTGGCCACCATCGATATGGAAGGTCTGGACGATATTGCGATATTGCTGCCGGAAAACGACGATGTGATCTTCGTTCACAAATATCTGGAGCGAAAAAATATCGGCGCCCAGGTACGCTATAACCAAGACATACCGGAAAACAGGATGTCGGGAACCTATCCGTTCTTCAGGACTGTCGATACCCTACAGTTTGAAAACAACGATCTGCCCTGCCTATTGACCTATCACAGCTCAAAAGGAACCGAATTCGAGAACGTATTTGTCCCATTTGCTAACCAGGACGAGGTCAAATCCCGCAGTGCGTTCTTTGTCGCGGTCTCCCGGGCCAGTGGCAGGGTATTCATCACCTATTCCAACCGCAAAACAGAATTTTTGAAGGACGTGGATCCAAATCATATTAACCAGGGATAAAAATGACTGACCAAGAAAAAATGGAATATTGGCTACCGATCTCCCTGTGGAATTTAAATGAGCTTTTTACCACAGAGAGTATAGCTCCCTATGCCCTTTATCAACTTCGTGGTTTTGGAAACCCATCATCGCGGCAGAAGGAACCCAGCGAGCAGGAGTATTACCTTACCCTGTATAGACAGGCACCCTCAAGTGGTCCGGCACTGAAAATTCATCCAAGCCGCCTTGATCCCCAGATGCTTGAAAATGCAGACGGCTACAGTCGCTATTTCCAAACGATCTACCTCAAAAGGGGATATGTTGCCTTTTACTTCGATAACGAGGAACAGGTTCAAATGCTCCACGTAAATTCAAGGATGTTGTTGGAAGTCAAAGCGATAGAAAAATACCGCTTCAAGGGGGCGTTGAGTTTCGAACCCTTTCAGGTCTATCCGCAAAAAATGATCCGGACCGAATCCCTGAGGGCTAGTGGCAGCAACAATCCCCCTTCCGATCTATGGCGAGGGCCGGGTTTTGATCGTGCCCTTAACCAGATCAAGGGACTTATTTTCAGCCTGTACCGTGGGATTCTTTCCCAGCCTGGCCCTAAGGCTATGGAATTGGAAAACCTATTGCGGAACTGGCGAAATGCAATTGGGACCGCAAGGACCAATATCGCAATGAGCAGCAGCTACAACGCAGACTGGGCAATGCCGATCAACGAGCTTGGGGCGGGAATAAGGGAACTTTACCTTGGCGACAGCAGCGGTAAGCTTGAAACCTTGGATATCTTGAAACTCCGCATGGCGGAAATCGACAAATTATACCTGCAAAAAGCTCAGGAACTGGAGCGCCAGCATGCCCCCGTCTACCAACAGGCCTACCAGGACTGTATCGCGGAGGTTGAACAGGCTCGGCGGAATTTAGTTTCCTTTGAAGATTCAGCCGGCATCAGCGAACTCAAAATTGAACTCCGGGAGATCAAGGATGCAGAAAAGCAGAACGGCCGTGCGAAAGGAAAAACCCGAAGCTATTTTCCAAAATCCAGTTGGGAGGGCCGGCGGAAGATCGCGCTGAATGAAAGCATTGCCTCTTTTTCCCAGGACCTCGGATACACCAGCCTTAAGTCCAGGCTAGCCGGCCTGGAAGAGCAGCTGAAAGGATTCAGCTTTGGTGGCAGCGAATTTGATTCCACCATCGATGATCAGTTTAGCCGCGTCGCAGGTGTAGTCAGTGACCTTTTGGACCATACCAAAGACCGCGCACAAGCTAAGCGGAGACTAAACCGCTCCCCCAGCTTATCGGGCTTAAAAGTGAATATCGGATTACTCATTTCCTACCAGGCCAGCAACCTGCTGGAGAAAGCAGTAGTGCCAAAATTTATCGAACAACTGCCTGGCGATTTGCATTTGGGTTCAACTGACCAAAAACTTTTGCAATTTGCCCTAAATGCCGCTTTAGCCACCGCCCAGCAGAACCAGGGGCATATCTCTAACGCCCAGGTCCAGCATTTTACCGAAGTACTGGGCATGAGCCTATTGGCAGAAAGTAAGGTCAGCGGCGAAAACTTCAGTGCTGAACTCGAATATCTGCGGGATTACCTCAAATACAAAAACGGAAAGGTGGACCGGTTCGATTTTCCCTCCGAGGGACTGCTGCTGCGAAACATCTTCACCTTTATGTTGCGACCAAGCGGGTTTGAATCCCAGGAAAAGCTCACCAGTGAAAGGAATATCTCGCCCGGTTACTATGCGAGCGTGCTTTGGGCCAGCATCAGGGGATTCGCTGACCTGCCCAAGACCTTTACCGAAGTGGTATACAACAGCGACCAGGACGAACATTTTTCGTCGCTCGACAGTGCGCTGGAAGTGTCGACGGGAATAAGCTAAAAGTCTATGGCCTTAAAGCATTTCAACACCAATGGTCCGAAGTACTCGCATAAAATACTCACACAAAAATATTAAGTCCCCGAACAAAGTGCTGGCCAAAGGGCCCAATGCCGGCGCTGAAGTTTTCATCCACAGGGAGATAGCTGAAATGTGGAAAATTTTGCCCGGCAAAATCTTTCAAAAATGATTAGCTTGTGGGCAAGCGGCTTCCGCATTTAATTGTTTTTTCAATGTTTTATTTGCCTACCACCTAGGGAAGGTAAGACCTTGTTTACTATATTTGCAGCCCGATTTACAAGACCCAGGACCGATCATGCAGGAAACCATCTATTTCGATAACAATGCCACTACGCCTCTCGACGGGCGGGTATTGGCCGAGATGATGCCTTATTTGACCGGGCTCTATGGGAATGCGGCCAGCACCCATATTCTGGGAAGAAAGTCCAGGCGCGCGGAAGAAAAAGCAAGGGAGCAGGTCGGAGAACTACTCAACTCGAACCCAGAGGATATTTACTTTACCGCTGGCGCTACCGAATCTATAAATATCGCACTGCGCGGCAGCCTGTCCCGGTCGGCACATCCAGCGCCACACATCATTACCGTTGAAACGGAACACCCTGCAGTCATGGATACCTGCAGGTTTTTAGAGCGAAGTGGCGTGGAGGTGAGTTATTTGCCGGTTGATGGAAATGGACTGATCGAGTTGGCGCAGCTTAAAGGCCACTTCAGGGCGGGCACTTATATGGTATGCGTGATGTGGGCCAATAACGAAACTGGCGTTATCCAGCCGATTGCGGAGATTGCGGCAATTGCCCATGAACATGGCGCGATTTTCATGACGGATGCCACCCAAGCGGTAGGAAGGATGGAAATTGATGTAATCGAGAACGATATCGATATCCTGGCCCTATCAGCCCATAAGTTTTATGGACCTAAGGGAATAGGGGCCCTGTATCTTCGTCCCGGACTTAAACTATCCCCGCTGGTATACGGAGGTGGGCAGGAGCGGGGACTGCGAAGCGGGACGCTGAACATACCGGGCATCGTTGGTATCGGTGCCGCTGCGGCCTTGGCGCAGGCCAGCCTGGAAATTGATGAAAGGCATATTGCCCCATTGAAGGAGAAACTGGAATCCGGAATTTTAGCCTTAAGGGGTACCCGGGTTAACGGACAGGGAGCGGAGCGGCTTTACAATACCACGAACATCTGTTTTGAAGGTTTTGACAATGAAGCGCTGCTGCTCAACCTAGCCAATATTTGCCTGTCCAACGGTTCCGCCTGCCATTCGATGGTGATGGAGCCTTCACATGTGCTCAAGGCCATGGGCCTAAGCCAAGAAGATGCCAACGCTTCTCTGCGTTTTAGCCTTGGCCGCAACAATACGATGCAAGAGGTGGATAGGGCAATAATCGAAATTACAGCAACCTTGGAAAACTTGAAAAAAGCTTTTCAGGATAATTAATAACAAGAATTAACGGCCTAAAGGCCATAACCATATCAATACATGAAGTTCTCCTTTTCAGGACATGAAACCTTTGCCTGCAAAAACTACTGGCTAAAAAAGGGCCTAGATTACATCAGGCAGACCGGCAAAAGCTTCGGCGATGATAACGCCGTGGTGGCGCTTGGCGTGGGCAAAAACATGGTCAACTCCATCCGGTTTTGGTTGAGGGCCTTCAGTTTGATCGACGAGGCGGAAAAGCCGACGGAATTTGCTGATTTCATTTTTGGACAGGACGGTACCGACCTTTATCTGGAAGATACGATCAGCCTTTGGCTGCTTCATTACCAGTTGATTAAAGGCCAGAAAGCATCGATATACAGCCTGGTTTTCGATCATTTCCGTCGGGAGCGGCAAGACTTTACCAAGGCGCACCTCAAAAGGTTCCTGCAACGCAAGATCCAGGAAAATAAGGAAAACTTTAGCGAGAATACTTTGGATAGCGATATCAAGACCTTCTTAAACAATTACCTATCGGCAAATCCACTCGATATTGAGGAGGGATACATCAATGTGCTTCAGGAGCTAGGCCTGATCAGCCACTTTACCCAGCTCGATGACCATAACCACAAAATCGACTGGTACCGTTTCGATTCCAGTCCAAAAATGGACCTGCCCATTGAAGCTATGCTTTTTATTGTCATGGATAACCCCGATTATGGAAACAGCATCAGTCTTTCGGCATTGGCCAATGATGAGGGCAGCCTGGGAAGCGTATTCCTGCTCACCGAGATCGCGCTTCGGGATAAACTCAGCCGCATCGATAAAGCCTATGGGGTATTTAGTGAAACAGCGGGGAATCCTGTCCTCCAATTGAAAGAGGAAGGGAACAAGTGGGAAATTTTAAAAAGATATTATGAAGGCAGCAGCGCAGCAGTATAGTTATTCACCATCGGTTAACATCATTCGTGATAAAGGCAAAAAACTGCGTTATATTAATACCTATAACGGCCAGCGCGCCTTTGAACAGATCATCAACCTGGCACCGGCCGGTGCCAGGGCTTTTACCCTGATTGGTGCCTACGGATCTGGTAAATCATCATTTCTGTGGGCTTTAGCCGAAACCGCATCCGGGGCTGCTCACTTTGAAAACTACCATTACCTGCTTCAGGGTTATAAAAATACTGCATTTTTAGATCTGGTCGGTGATTTTAGTTCCATAACTAACTCCTTTGCCCAAAGCTTAAACTGTGAAGTTAAAGAAGTACTGAGCGCCCTTATCGCCAAGGCAGATGGGCTTAAGAAAAAAAATACGGCCCTGGTTATACGCATTGATGAGTTCGGGAAATTCCTGGAGTTTGCCGCCAAAACCAGTCCTGAGCGTGAATTTTATTTTCTGCAGCAGCTAGCTGAAGTCGCTAACGATCAACAAAGGAACATCATATTACTGACTACCCTGCATCAGGATTTTGCTGCCTATGCTTACCATTTGAGCGAAAGACAAAGAAACGAATGGTTAAAGGTAAAGGGACGTTTCAAGGAAATTACCTTTAACGAGCCTGCAGAGCAGCTGCTCATTTTGGCGGCTAACCGAATGGCTGTGATAGATTTTCCGGTAGAGACATCCATGTTGGAGGATTTGCTGGAAACCGTGCAGGAAGCAAACGCATTTCCCTTGAGCGACTACTTCAACATAGAAGTCGCCGGGAAGCTTAGCCCCATCGAAATACTTGCGGGGAGTGTGCTTACCCTTTCCCTGCAGCGTTATGCCCAAAACGAGCGTTCGCTATTCTCTTTTATCGAGAGCCATGATTTCCGGGGTCTGGAAAGCTTTATAGCCAGTCCCGATGCGGTACTCTACAACCTGGTCCATGTACACGATTACCTCATTTACCACTATTATAACCAGCTGACCACAAAAGAAAATGTGGATTACCGCGCATGGCGGCTGATCAGGGAAAACCTGGAAAGCATTGAAGGGCATTTGGACGGCATCCAGTTAAAAGAGGCTAGCCAGCTCATCAAGATAATTGGCCTGTTAAACCTCTTTGGCAAGGGCTCGATCAACATTGACGATAAATTCTTAGTGGGTTATGGCCAAATCGTGCTCGCTCAGCAGCAGACCACTGAAGTCCTCAGGATTTTAAGCCAAAAGAAACTGATCCGTTTCCGCGAGCACAGCAACAAATACGTGCTTTTCGAAGGTACTGACGTCGACATCGAATACGCCATCGATGAGGCAGGGAACCTCATTGGCCATGTAGCCAATGTAAGCACCTTGCTCAACCAATATTTCACTTTCCCGGTCATGGCGGCCAAAAAGTTCCAGATCGATTATGGTACGCCGCGTTACTTTGAAATTATCGTCAGCGATGAGCCCATCTCGCAGGTCCCAACAGGGGAACGGGACGGTTTCATTAACCTGATATTTTCGGGCGCGATAGGAAGGGACGAGGTTAAAAAACACTCCCAGGATAACCAGGAGGCGATTCTTTACGTCTATTTTAACAATACCCAGCGGATCCGTGAGGAAATCACCCAGATTGAAAAAGTAAAGCAGGCCCGTTCCAAATATAACGATGACCGAAATGCCCGTCATGAATTTGACCAGATCATCGGCCACCACCAAAACATACTGCGCTACCTGGTGCTGGATAGTTTCTACACCGCAGATAAAGCGTATGTATCATTTTACTTTAGGGGAGCGGAAGTCACCAAAATACGCAACCGCCGTTCATTGAACCATTTCCTGAGCGAAATTGCCGAAACCGTTTATTCATCAACGCCGCATTTCTTGAGCGAGATGCTGAACAAGTCCAGGGTAAGTACGGCGATGCTCTCGGCAAGGAAGAACCTGATCAACAAACTGATTGAAAATACGAGTGAAAAGGACCTGGGCTTTAGTCCAAAACTATACCCGCCAGAGAAAACCATTTATTTATCACTCATACAGGATAAGGGTTTTCATAGGGAAATCGACGGCATATGGCAGCTTAGTGAACCCACAGATGAGAGTTTTGCCCCAGTTTGGGCCACTTTCGAGGATTTTTTGAATAATGCCAAACATGCCAGGCTTTCGCTCCAGGAACTGGTCGATAACCTGCTGACAAGGCCGTTGAAGCTCAAACGGGGCCTGGTCGATTTCCTGCTTCCGGTATTTCTACTGGTTAGGCAAAGCGATTTTGCACTCTTCAACCAGGATGGTTTTATTCCGAAAATCAGTGCTGACCTTTTAGACCTGATCGTGAAGAAACCGTCTGATTATGCCATTAAAAGTTTCTCGTCTGCCGGAATCAATTTATCGGTTTTTAACAAGTATAGGGCCCTGCTGAACCAGAAAGAAGAAAGCAGAACCTCGAATAGTGGCTTTATCGAAACAATAAGACCATTTTTAGCTTTTTATGACAGCCTGCCTGAATACTCCCAGCAGACCAACAAAATTTCAAGAGAGGCCATCGCCTTGCGCCATTCTATTGCCGAATCAACCGACCCGGAGAAAACCTTTTTCGAGGATTTTCCAAATGCGATCGGTTATTCACTAAAGGAACTGGATGATGACCAGCAAAAGTTAGAAACCTATTTTAGTGCCTTAAGGGCTGCGATTTCTGATATCAGAAGCAGTTACCAGAACCTAATTGGCAGGTTTGAGGGATTTATCTTAGCGGAAATTGTAGGCGATAAAGACCTGGATTTCGAGCAATGGAAACAAAAAATCCAGAAGCGATTTAAAAATATCAAAGGCTATATCGTGCCTGCGCACTTAAAAGTATTCCTGCAGCGCATCCACTCCAATATCGATGACCGCAATACCTGGTTAAGCTCATTGGCCCATGCAGTCACCGGCTCCCAACTGGAGGAATTCACCGACCAGCAGGAACTGCTGCTGTTTAACAAATTCAAGGAGTGGGTACACGAGCTCGACAATTTCACCGATATGCAGCCTGGCGGAGAAGACACTTCCCTGCAAGACTCCGTACGCGTAGAGATCACCACCTTGGAGAAAGGCGTGCTAAAGCAAGTCTTGAGGGTACCCAAATCCAAAGAGAAGGAAATCGAAAAAGTGCAGAAACGCATGCACAAAGAATTGACCGAGGATAAAAATTTGAATATCTTTATCCTGACTAAAATGTTGAACGAATTGATAAAATAGCCATGGCGAAAAAGGTGAGGCATGTATTGGGGATTTCCGGCGGGAAAGATAGCGCGGCATTGGCGATATACATGAAGGATAACTATCCTGAACTGGATATCGAATACTACACGGCCGATACGGGGAAGGAGTTAAAGGAAACCTACCAGTTGATCAATAACCTGGAAGTTTACCTGGGAAAAAAAATCATCAAACTTAGGGCTTTCGATAAAAGCCCTGAGGCTCCCTTCGACCATAAACTCAAAAGCTTGGGCGGTTTTTTGCCCAATACGCTCAACCGCTGGTGCACCAAAAGCTTAAAGCTTGACGTATTTGAAAAATTTGTAGGCACCGACCCTGTTATATCCTATGTTGGTATCCGCGGGGACGAATTGCGTGAGGGTTATATCTCCACAAAAGAAACCATACAATCCATTTTTCCGTTTCGCCAGAACATCTGGAGTGAGGAGATTATCAAATTCGTCTTAGACAACAAAAAAATCACGGCCCTTGAAAACTTGGCCAAAGCGCATATCAAAGGGGATAAATTAGATCGGTTTATCGAAATCCTGCGCTTTCCGGTAAGTGAACTCTACACCAGGGAAGCTAAACTCAAGCAATTGCTTGAATTAAGCACCAAGGATTTTAACGCCGTGGCATATGCCTTGTTGAAATTATCCAGCTATCCCGTAGCACTTGAAAGCCATTTTCCACTGATCGAAAACGAAGAAATCCTCAAGCTCGATGATATCTTTGCCTTGCTGACCAAATCCGGGGTAGGTATTCCAGCCTATTACAAGGATATCGAATTTGAAGTAAACGGCCAGCGCGCCACATACAATAGAAGCCGTTCAGGCTGCTACTTCTGTTTCTTCCAGCAAAAGATCGAGTGGATCTGGCTTTATGAACAGCACCCTGAACTTTTCGCTGAAGCCATGGAATATGAAAGATCGGATTTCAAATGGAATATGGAGGAATCCCTTGCTGAACTGATTCGGCCAGAAAGGGTAGAGGCAATCAAACTGGATTACATCAAACGCAAGCATCGCACCGAAAAAAACAAAAAAAGCCCGAAACTCAGGGATATCCTCGGTTCAGCGGATGATGTGGATCTGGCCTGTGCAAGCTGTTTCATTTAGCTTGCCAGGAACAGCTTTATGAATCTATCTTTTTGTTGGCCAAACGGTATTCGGAAATTTCCTGGAAGGGGATATTTTTGTAATTGGCCAGGACCGAGGCAAAAGATCGGATCATCAGCCTTTCCAGCTCCAGACGTTGAAGCCTGGAAATCCACGGCGGCAGGCAGTCTATCCTGAAATGGTCCCAGTCCGGGATGTCCGCCCTAGGGGTCATAATCCTTTTGGTACTTTCGGATTCGCCAATATACAATAGCTTGCTTGTGGTATCGATCAAATAATAAATGATGTTGGTGTGTTCCAGAATTGATCCCAGTTCTGTTTTTGGACGCCAGTCTTGCTTGATGAACTTAAAGTCACCCTTTCCCAACAGCCTGTTTTCCATGTCGCGCAAAAGATGTGAATTGGTAAACTGTTTAAAAAGCTCCGGGAACATCGGCTTCTGGGTGTAATGGGCATAGCAGTGGAAAGTCTTTGTTTTTTTATCAAATTCCAAATCTAAAAATTCCCAAAAGGGGATGTCTTGCTCCACGTCGCTAGAATAACCGCCGGCATTTTTGCGCAGTTTTTTTTCCAGTGTACGCATATAGCTCATCACAAAAATATCTTTCAGCGCTGCCGCAAAGTCTTTGGTGAAAAATAGCTTATAGTCAGTGTCATTTCCATATTTGGCTGTACAGAGTACAAAGCCGGGAAATTCCCGGCCATTGAATGATAGGCTTACACTGGCTACCGGATTTCTTTTGGAAGAATTTTCGCCAAATACTTTTGCCAAGTCCCACATTTCCTCCACCCAGCCCGGTATAGGTGTATCCAGCTTGGTAAAAAGCGAAGTATCCACTTTCTTGCGCCAAAGGGGAAACCTGACTTTAGATCTTTCGGTCCTCATCTATTCTTCCTCATCCTTCACCAGTTCCCAGAATGCCCTATCCTTGATTTTGACTGGTTCCCCACTTCCAAAATAGACCATCGAGTGGTGAATCTCCAGCTCCTTGATCTCTCCAGCCAGTTCATCCCTGTCTTTTTTGTTTGGCAATTTGAATATCGTTGCTATCTCCTTATCCTTAATTTCACTTACCTTGTGCATGATCCAGGTTAGAATATAACTTGAATACTCATTCTCCGCCGTGGTAAAATGGTTCAAGAACTGGGTGGAGAGAATTGTACCCACACCGTACTCACGGCCCTCTTTTAGGATTTTTCTCAGGGACTCAAAATTCTTGCTCATAAAATTATCTGCCTCATCCACCAGGATCATCTTATTGATCTGCCTTAAACTGCCGTCAATTTCGCTAGATCCTGCAATTTGCATTTGCGCATAAAATTGGTCCAGGGTAATCGCCACGATCAAGTTCTGGATTTCAGCACTGTTTTTCTCCAGATTGATGATCGTTACCCCGTCGATCAAATCAAAAAGTGGCTTGGTCTTCCTTGGATTAGGCTCAAAAAATTCAAAATCATAAAGTTTTTTCAGTGCAGCAAACAAACTGTCCTTCGCCACTTTATCCCGGTCCATGTAAATCTCCACCATATCCTTCATCGTTGGTGCAGGTTTATCCCAGGTATTAGGATCTCCTTTAAGAATTCCAGCGTTGGTATAAGCTTCCATGATGGCCTCAGAAAGGGCCAAGTCCTGCTTATTTCCCAAACCAAATGCTTTTTTGATAGTATCCTGGAAAGTACTTGCGGTGTGAAGCGGAAGCAATTTCTTTGGATGCTTACCAACCGATAACGAAAAAGGGTTAAATGGCAATTGGTGCAAATCATAGACTTTCGCGCCAGTTGCCTGAACGAAATCTTCCTTTACATAGTCCCCCTTATAATCGAAAATTAAAATCCCAATTTTCTTTCCGCCAACATTATCATCACTATTGCGAATCAGCTGGGTAATCAGCGATTTGGTGAACTGTGTCTTTCCCGTACCCATCGTACCGATTATACCGGTATTGGTATGGGAAACCTTATTGGCACTTGTTGGAAACCATTCCACCAAATCGCCGTCCAAAGTTCGGTTACCAAAAACCACGCTCAAGGGTTTTTTAACAGTCACAGGTTCAGAATCTGGTATCTCATCTATACTTTCATGACTTAACTCCAGGGCCATAAGCGCAGGGTTTTCCTCCAGATTTTCTTCATTCACTAAAATTTCTGCAAGCGATCCTAGATCTTGGCCGTCCTCATCTTCCGCTGATATGACAACCTGTTGAGGTTCTTCCCGATGGCTTTCCTGATAATCTTCAACCAAATTATAGAAAACTGGTTTTTCGTACCTGATTGCCAAGGTTCCATCTTCATTATCGGCAAAAGCTGAACGATCCTGGTAGCGTTCTTTGAGCTTGTCAATACTTAATAACAGGTCATTAAGCCCGTCTGCCTCATAAAGGGAAATGTTGAGCTGGGCGCCATCCAATTGAATCGACCGGCTAGCCGTGCTATTTTTCCTGAATGAAATAACCCCATAAACTCCAATATAATCCCTTAAGCTGCCGATGACAAAGTCATCATTGAGCATTTTGCCGCGCCACTTTTCAATCTCTTCCCATTTCGACCTGTAACCTGGCCAGATATCATAAAGCGAGAGTTTTTGGGCAGCATTGATGGTCAACTTCGCAAAACTGTTTCGATACATCTTTCCTTTTAGGCCGGGCTGGGAGAGGGTCTCAATCAGTAAATTAAAGGTGTTTTTACCCTGTTTGCCCGCCTTTTCAATCACGCCCGTACTGGCGATACCGGTTTTAACCTCAATTGGATAAAAATATAGGTGTAACGCCCCATCGATCTCCTGCATCCCCACCATCAGCAGGTCGTCGGAGTGTTGGCCCTTCTGGTTTAAATTTGCAAGGGCAAAAATACCTACTTTGGTTTTCAGCTTGGAAGCTCCGGTTACCCTTAAGATTTCCTCCAGTGATAAGGCAACCCAGGTGACATCAGGGTGGTCAAGAATCGCGAAGGCCTCTTTCACTGCCGAAAGAATACTGATCTTTTCTTTATTGACATTATCCGTTTGACTTTGGGAGCCTAATTTTAATAGCCAGTAGCCATTCAGGGCATTGTAGATATTGATAATGGAGCGCTCACTACCGTCAATGTGCTCTACCTTATCTTTTAAGTACTGGTTCAATATCGTTTCGTAATGCTCGTATTTGGTGGTAATGGTTATCGAATCATAACTACTTGAATTGCTGAACTGATCCGCATAATGAATGATCGCTACCTCTGATCCCTTCTTAAAAAAATTAAGGTCCACTCCGGGATTGATGAAGGTTACCCACTGTGAGGCTTCATAAATCTTATTGAGGCTTTGTTTGACATTATTGTTGATCAGGGATGCGAAAACGTGGCCCGATTTATAAATATTAGAAGTTTGATGGATTTGGGCGAGGTAATTCAACTTCTTGACCAGTTCTACCAAAACGTTACCTGCATTATCCGGAAGATACTTAGTGCCAAAGCTCGTTTTATAATCACCGTGCAAATAAACCGATGGAACCTCTGCGCTAAGTCCATTTAGGGATAGGCCAGTAGGAACTTCCCCGCTGTTGTTGTCGGCACGGCTGATCTCATTCTCATTGAACTGATGAAAACTTAAATGGGCATAATCCAGTTCAACCCCCTCAATACCTTTTCGGCTTTTGATAAAGAACTGTGCTTTTTGATGGAATAGTTTAAGGAAATCCTCAATTTCCATCGTTCCTTTCAGGCTCTTTAAGTCAATCCCGAATTTTTCCTTAATGATGCCGGCATCATCAAACCGGGAGAACTGCTCAAAGCAGGTGAAAAACCCATCCGCACCATAGATATTGACCGCTAGGGGGTAGACTAAATTTGGATTTTTTGCAGCAGAAAGAAGCGATTTGGTCAGTGTCGAAAAATACTGCAAGAGCCCTTTCATCGCTTCGCGTCCATCACCGACATTGATCAGATTGATCCTGATCGGCGAGTCACTGTCTATAAAATAAAAAGAGAAATGTCCGATAAACTCCTGGATTTTGGTCGAGATCACCTCGGCAACATTTTTTCGGTTAACCGTTTGTCCCTGCACACTCGCATTAACAAAAAATAACCATTCAGGTGAATGCTCCTGGTCCGTAGCGATAAAAAAGTCCCGGTCCCCGCTGCCATTTTTGATAAAAGGCAACAAGCCATTTGCACTGACCATTTTAAGCATCTCCCGGTTATCGGCAGCAAGGAAAGGCTGGTCCAGGATTTTAGATGCCTCCAATTGATAACAAACCATTAAGGGGTGGAGCGGCGTAATTTTTAGCGACTTTAGTTTATCCAGCTCGCTCACAGTTCCCAGTTTAAGCAGCGAGCGGTAGACCGGATCAAGCGCCTCATTATCCCGCACCCGGTTTAGGTGCGCCAGATAAAGGTCGACATAGGTCTGGTAAATTGCCTTTAACTCCATACCGATATAAGCCGTACTCGGTAATACAGGCTTTCCCAGTAAAGCTTGGTTCCGGTAATAATCTATGATGAGCTGGTAGGCATTCGTTAAATCTTCCGGGAGATGTTCTTCCGATTCACTTAATACTCCACTCATCTCCTCCATGCAAACCGGGAAGCCGCAATCGATAAGCTGCTTCTCCAAAAATAGGCTGCCCCTGATTTCCCCTGTAGGGATATAGGAGATATTAGCTTGTTCGAGCACAATAGTATCTTCATTTTTAATGGTATAAAAGAAAGATTCACCAAGCTCATTTTTCTTGCGCCATAACTCTTTCCCCACAATTACAGGGCGTTTGATCTCACCAATCAAAAATGAAAAAGGCAACAAGGCATGGCCGAATCTCAGGTTGAAATCCAGGCGGCCACTTTCAATAGCCTCTGTGTTTTGGATACGCAGGCCCAGGGATTCCCCACTGGTCAATTTATAAGAACCACCTTGTTCCAGCTCAATAGTTTCCTCCTCTTCAGCCAATGGATTTAATTTGAGTTCCCCTTCATACGGAGCAATCAGTCTAAAGCTCTTGTCCTTGGCGATACTGACCTTATAGCTTGCTGATATAGGGCTTAAGATGCTTTCCTGAAAGGGAACCACCAGGATGTTAAATTTTATTTTGTTGGTTTTCTTGTCGATTTCCTCCTCATAAGCCAGCTCAAAAGCATAAAAGCGTTCCGGGTCGAACAGCGAAATCTCAACGGAGGCAGTCCTAGTTGCCGAGTCTGTACTTACCGTGAAACCCTCGGAGAAAAATTCGGCTTTGGGTGTCCGCTTGAATTTAAGGTTTAGCTGCAGGTTTTCCGCTTTATCCCTGTTGAAAACAATGAGACTAAACGTCTTGGATTTAGATTTGGAACCAGCTTTGGCCTCGTCGCGGTCCCAGATCTTAAGCGTCTCGGTACTAAGATGCTTATCATGAACCAAATATTCGTTATAGGCCGTATTTTGCCTGCCCTCGATTGAACTCTCAATCGCATCATAATTTGTTTTATCCCAAGTTTCCCTTTTGGCCAGGGCATTTTGGCCTTTGGCATCGAAATTCCGTTCCAGATAGCCTTTCAAGGTGCCCAGGTCATCTTGCTTGGATAACTCTTTGAAGATTTTGGCATTGCGGCGCACCCGGAGTTTCACATCCAGATTGGATAGGTTACTATCCTGGATCTCCTTATCGTAAAAGACGCCCAATTCAATATAATTTTCCCTCTTCAGGTTTTTTTGCAATAATATGCTCAAGTATTTTGACAGGTCAAACACATTGGAATTTTCGATCTCAAAGTCGCTGAACTCCAAGTTAAGCAGTTCGGTTAAAAAATATTTTTGGGTCTGATTAAATTCCGTTTGCTTTTTAAATTCATCAATGATATTGAGCGAAATCGTGGCATAGTTCAACGGCATACCCATCGCAGTTAAATCAATACCGCCCTTGTTAATACTATCTAAATCCGAATAATGGACAAATAACAGCGCACTATCCGATTCAAAGCCGGGAACCTTTTGAAAGTTGTTGCGCAGGCCGGTCAAAAAATCACCATCGCTGAATGTTGCAACGATTAGCTTAATGCCTTTGATCTCAATGTAATAGGTTGAATAATCGTGATACGAATATTCCCCAAGACGAATATTTTCGTCATCATAAAGGCCTACGGTCAATTTAAGATAGTTGTACAACGCAGCGACATTTCCCTTATTCTCAAATTTAATCTGATATTTTGTTCCGTTATTGATCTCGCCACCTATGAAGAAATCAAGTAGTCGTTGGGACAGGTAGAAATATATTTTATTTTCTAAGGTTTCCATAGGTCTTATTTATAAAGTCTTTTAACGAACTGGGCATCACCGCTGTCACTCTTTTTTTCCAATAGGTTGATCTTCTCAAAAAACGCAATAGCCTCTTTTTTTGAAATATTATCGAAAAGGATATCCCTTTTTTCCAGGTCATGCCATAACTGACTGATCAGAATTTTATCCTTTCCACTGGAAATGATCGAAAGTTCCGTGAAGAGCAATAATGTATCCTTATCGATCTTCAAGCTGCCGCTTAGTGATCCCCTTGTCTTAAAAAAGTTAGTCCTGGCGAACTCGGTAAAATAACTGCTGAATGAATTGTATGCCGGCCGGGTTGTGTTGTTCTCAAACTGAAATTTCATAAGCGAGAATAATTCATGAATGAGTTTGAATGGTGCTTTTTTGCCCTCAAACCATTCTGGGACACAGTAATTAGACTCGAAGTCTGCTATTAGAATTCTTTTATTAAAGTTTTCCTTATATTCATCAACAAACTTCGTAAGGGTACGAATTAATTCCGCATCATCCCGATCATTTAATTGAGCGATAATTGGTGTCAGGTCATCATAGATAAAACAACTGCTAAGGCCATACTTGGGGTCGATGTCTATCGTATTTAACATTTCGATACAATTTGAATGGGCAAATAACGCAGCAGTCGTGTTTTTAAGCAGATGCCAGCCATTTTCAATTGCCAGTCGGGATTTCGACAATTTCTCCCATTCCAGGGAATAAAACAGCTTAAGCGGTTTGGCATCTAAGTCGAAAAAATTATTCAGCCTGTCGGAGAGCCTGATAATGTAGATGAAGTAATAATATTGTAGAAGACTGCCTAGCTTGCTGGAGAATAATTTGTCACTTTTAGCCAGCGCCGACAGGTCAACCTTAAATAATGCCAACACGTCCTTGGCAACATGCCCTTGATAATAGTTTTCGTCTTCTTGAGTAACCTGCTCATCCTCAGAAAGGCTAGCTAACTGATCAAGCACCAAGCTATGCAAAACATTTGACTGGTCGTCCTGCGAAATTTTATCTTTCAGAATCTTAATCACTTCATGATCGATGAGCAAATTTGCAATGAAGGATTCGATCGTAATATTCTGTTGGCTGGTATTGTTGGCCGTCAAAAAGGGGAGTACCCTATGGCTAAACAATAGGATGCTGCCTTTATCATCAAAAAATAACGATGAAATAATATCGGCCAGTTTTTGAGGTTCTTCGCTCGATACAATTGCATTGACATCCTTTATCATCGTTGCTTTAGAAACAGCCTTGGATTGGCTGGTAGCTAGGCAATTCCGGCAAAAACGACCCGTCACTCCCCTGAAATTTTTTAAGTCCGGCAGAATTTTAGGCAGATTTTCAACCGTTGAGGTATATGGGAATAATCGAATGGTCTTTCCGCTACTGTGTGTAAAATCGTCCTTGAAAGCCGCCTTATATCGGCTTTGGTTTCTTGTAAATCCCATAACTATTTTTTAATAAATTGATAACCACTCCAATCCTTTTTAAGCTCGAATTTTTCATGGTAATTGCCATTGATTTCCTCAAAATACATTTGATTGCTATTCTTCGAGGCCGCAAGTGTAACCGTCTCCACGAATTTATGGAAGTCTACGTGGTCCTCCCGGTCAGATTGCGTAGGACAATAGCCTGTAATCACTTTACTGATCAAGAGGTAGAGGTTGAAATCAATGGTGAATTTTTTTTCCTCCTGCGAAACTTTGATTGTCAGGGGGAAAGAGGTGTTGAATTCCAACAGCCTGTTGTCCACTTTTTTTCCGGTCAAGGTATCTACTTCAGCGGAAAGTGTCAACTGCTGCGAAATCTTATAAACCAATTGGTGCTGGCCAATAGGCAGGTTGATATGGTCACTATCTGCCTGGCCGTTCCAATGTTGTATGGCCATGATTACCTCCTTATACAAAGGCACTAAATCCCTTTCGCTGGAAGTATGATAGGCAAAGAGGTATTGGCAATACTTTTCAAAGGTTTCCAGGTTATCCTTAAATTTATCGATTTGGTTAAGGTAAAACGCCCTGACAAATGTTTTTACCAGTGCCCTTCTTTGCTCCATGGTCTGGATCTGTTCAAAATTGCCGCTGAAAACCAATCCCTTTTCTTTAAGGAATCCCTCTTGGTCGCTAGCGGCATTCAACTTAAAGATATCTTCGTCCAAAACCTTGCTCCTGAGCTTCACCGGGTCAATCTTTGCCAGTGCAGTGAATATCGCTGAGCGTCCCTGGGAATTAAACAGTTTGGAATAAATCGAATTTTCGACCTGGAAGCTATATTTATGGTAATCCTTTTTGGATCTGATCTCCTGTTCGGAAAGTTGTTGGTAGGCGTAGGGAACGATCAGGTCCTTGATGAAATCCAGCAGGTCCCGAACCGATATGATGAGCTTGAATTTGACGATGATGTAAATGAGCGTTTTTATCAACCCAAACTGAAATTCTTCATTTTCAAGCTGTTTAAAATTATACCGCATGATGCAATCATTTTGGTAGGGGTGGTTCTGATAATATTCCCGCATGGCAATCCGGAAAGGATTTTCAGGATCTTTGCTGGTAATCCTGCCTAGTATATTCTTTATAAATTCAGACTCAGCGCCGCTTTTCGATAAAGTGAAGAGCTTAAAGTCCGCCAAATTGATAAATTGAAAGAAACTGTCTTCATGATAGAAATTCTCATAAGCCAGATTATCAAGTATGCCTTTTGTATTTACAAATTGCTCCAATTTTTTGAAGTTTTTTGTCTCGTTGAGAAACCTGGACAAAATCCCTAAGTTGACGGCCACAATGGCTACCCTGCCCTTCGTTGATCCTATGTTATCGTCATTAAAATCCGTTAGGAACAATTGCAGTTCCTGAACCCACGTGCGCGCAATTGAGTTGCTCTCCGTTGCATCATTGCGGACTGCGACTGAGGACATCTCCTGCGGAAATTTTTTAAACAATTTGGCCAGTAAATGCGATTTTCCGTCTCCGACATTCCCTGAAACCAAAATCAACCTGGGCTTGTTGCTCTGGATTGATGTTAATACAATATTTTCTAATAGTGCATCTGCTTCACGGTCAACATGCAAGTAATCCTTGAAGTCATCGATGCTGGCATGGTTGCCATCGATAACTGCTTCTTTTGAAGCGATACTTAACTTATCAAATATATATTTGAACATATAATCTAAAATTTCATTAAAAGATGATTTCCTCCCGACGCCTTATTTTTGCCGCGGCATAAATCTGCCCGTACCGAATGGATGAAGGCTTATATAAAATGGAAAAAGAGAGAGGGAGAGCGTGGTTCATGTTTAGTTTGGTTTATTCTTGGACGGATTCTGAGGGCATAAAGTCCTTGGGGCTACAATTAAACTCCTGCGCGATTTTGTTAAGCTGGTCAAAGGAATACATACTAGCGGAGCGAACACTTTCAATTTGTCCGATGTATCCATCCGTAACTTCCAGCACCATAGCGATATAGGGCTGAGATTTTTTATGCTGATTACGGATTCTCTTCACATTCTCCACAATGGCAAGCTCAAAGTTTGATTTCATTCCCATAGTAGTGCAAAAAGCATAAAATTTCAGTTTTTTGTTCTTAGTATGGACTAAGAATTGAAAAAAATGTTATAAGGTGCAGTCATACCCCAACCCTTGAAATTTAACAGAATTCTAACTAGCTGTATCCGCAAGCGGTAATCTTAACAACCAGGCATCTTTTACGCCCCAGATAGAGTCACCTCAAAATCTCTAAGCGAAATATTAAAAATACCAAAAACTAGGTATTGTGAGCCGTTTGTAAATGGCTATATTAGAGTTAGATATGTGATGATGTTCCCAGCGGCTTACCAAGGCTGCAAGCGGTGATTTAACCAAACAAACCAAACAAGCGCTCATGGATACCATTATTAAAACCGCCATTTCCGATCTTAGACATTTACATCGGGGCTCAGCTGCTTTCCGCAGGGTTAACCAGCACTTAAAGGCAGTTTTTACCCAAATTTAGGCAGACAACTCACGTGTTCGATAATGCTGCTATAGATGTTAGCCTAGGGCTGATATTTATATTTTTGCTGTACAGTTTATTGGCAACTATTCTGCAAGAAATGGTTTCACAATGGTTTTCTCTTCGTAGCAGAAACCTGATGAAAACCATCAGGGGGATGTTGGACGGTAAAAAACCAAGGAATTCCTTTTCGTTGGTAAACATACCCTGGGATTGGTTAACCGGACTTAGTCATTATTTTAGTCCGATGTCCGAAGGCTCGTTGATGAAAGCTTTTTACGACGACCCTTTGATCAACACTCTCGGCGAAAACCGAAGCAACGCACGTCCTTCCTACATAAGTCCCAAGGATTTTTCACAAGTAATGATTAATATATTAAGGGGAGAGGGCTTTGATCATACAGCAAATCCGATGAATAGAATTCGAGAAAATCTAGTTAACGGAAAAATGGGCAGTGTAGTCCTTTCGCCAAGTACAATTAAGTATCTCAAACAGCTCTATATCAACTCAAACGGCGATATTAATAAATTTCAGATTTTCTTGGAGACTTGGTTCAATTCTGTTATGGATCGGAGCATCGGATGGTATAAGAAACAGACACAAAAAATCCTTTTCTGTCTCGGTTTCGCTTTGGCTGTCATATTCAATATCGATTCGATTGCAATCAGTAAAATTCTGATCAACAGCAAAACAGCTCGCGAGCAGTTAGCAGATTTTGCCACCTCCAGGGCTTCGGTGTATGGGGGAATGGTAGAAGGTAACGTTGCTAGCCAGCAAGAAGAAAATGCTTCGAAAAATGATACCATAACCCAAAAGGAAATTATGGCACTTAAAACAGATGCCAAAGCGGTAAACCTCATACTAGGCCTAGGTTACGATTTTGATAAGGTCAAAAACAGTTGCAAGCAAGGCATCCTTGATACCCTTGCTAAGTTTTCCAAAGCAAAAAAATTAGATCAGAGAACAATTCAAATGCTCCAGAAACAGTCGTCGGGGTGTTCCATCATAGTTCAATTGCCGCAAGAAAGTAAACCAATGATTAGATTTTTGGGATGGCTCATAACAGGACTGGCCATCTCGCTCGGCGCAGCATTCTGGTTTGACTTACTCAATAAGTTCATCAACCTGAGGGCAGCAGGAGTGAAAGAGGCGGCTTCGAATCCACCGTCAAATCCTTCGGAGGAAATTATATCTAGAGTAGGATGAAAGTAACCGTTTGCAAATACCTCAACGCCCGTAAAAGCGCACAGATAGCTGCTGAATGTCCCTTATACAGAAAGCCGGGCGATACCTTGGAAATCTCTCATGTTTTGACAGGCACCATGATTGAAGGTAACGCGATCTGGTATCGATGTTCCGAAGATGGCAATTTCTACTGGAGCGGCGGAATCATGCAGACAGTGGAATTGCTCCAGCCAGCGATTCCGGTATCATCGTTTACTCAGGAACAGCAATTGGACATTTACATTACTGCGGCAAACGAACTTAGTGCGGATTTTGCAGCCAGGGGAGGTAAGGGATTTAAAGGACTTGCAGTTGGCTATAAAAGTCTGAATGAGATTTTCACAGATGAACTTTCCCTTGTTTTTTATGTGTCAGAAAAAGACGATAATACAATGTGGCCGATCCCGGAAAAAATCAACCACCGGGGTATTGCACTGACCACCGACGTAAGGAAAATGCGGGATATCATATTGCATGAAGCAACCGATGCCATAGAGGCGGACGAGGGACCGAATTACACGATGGGCGGTAGCCTTTCAGAGATGATTGGTGGGGTTGCCCAAGGCTTTGGCTCGCGGGCAAGCTTGGTGACAAGGCGCGATAAATATGGTGAACAACTCTTACTGCTTGCCTGCTTCCACGTGGCCTGTAACGCGCTATTTAAAAGCGGGATATTTACGCTAGATAATCAAAATCGCAAGGTGAGCTTTCCATCCCCCTTGAGGACAAAGCAAGAGGTTTCCAGCTTGCTGAGTGGAACTGTTGTGGAGGGTGGTTACGGTCCTGGTTATGATTATGCATTGATAGATATAGGACAGGCGAAACTTTCAAATAGACTACCTGACAAAGTAAATTTCGCGGGGTATTATACAATGCAAGAGCTAAAGACCAAATTCAATAAAGATAAAGTGCTAAGAAAATACGGTGCCAAGACACTGGATTCGGTAGGAACTTTTAGAACATTGCATACCACCGGGCGGGACCTAGGTAAAGGCATTGTGATGTCGGGCTTAATTGAAACAAGTTGCATGTCAGACAAAGGTGATTCCGGTGCCCCTGTAATTGACCCCGAAAATAATTTTCTAGTGGGTTATATTATCGCAGGCATAACCAAGGGAAAGGAAATTGAAAGGTGCTCTTTTATTCTGCCCTTCGCCGCGCTTGAATTTAAATTTTCCATAAAACCCCATACATAAAAATGAATAACGCTAAAGCCAAATCTAAAATCATCTTTTTTCTGATACTAGCACTTTTTCTGGGTGCGTTAAACGCAGACGCTCAGAAAGCTGCCACCATAAATCTCAACTGGGGAGAGGCAACTGCCCCTGTAAAGCGTGAGGTTTCAGAAAACCAGCCAGTCAACATTAAGTTTGATAAATTAACTTCTATCAGTGAACGTAAACAATTTTTGGATAAAAGTACTCTTCAAATAACGGACAAGGCTAGTAATGTCAAGTCTATAACGTTGAAAGGAAAAACTGGGGTTTTGGAGTCTACTAACTCATTTTCGTTAACGGATCTTACTGGCAAGCTTTCAGCAGGCGATCAAGTTTCTTTTACCGTAAACTATGGAAATGTAACTCCTTTTTTGATTGCTATAACCGTCAAGGAAGAAAAGGCAGAGTCAATAACTAATGCAATGTCTACTGCGCAAGTCGACTCAAAGATCGGCCAGGTTCGAGCTGATTTTGAAGGCAAAATTTCTAGAACTAATGCGAACTTAAATGACTTGTCACAGCGTGTTGGCGCTATCGGGAACCTACCATTAACCAATAAAGAAAAAAAACAGCAGGCTAAACTGTTGGCGGCGATGCGAGCAGACAGATTAAATAATGCAGATTATCAAGACTGCCCGGCCTGCGAAGATAGGGACGGGGATCTGATCTACGATTTCAAATGTAAACTCTTAGTCCAGGCAAGACTTGTTGTCGGAAATGAGGGAAAGGGACAAATCGACTACTATGTAGTAAATGATCTCAGGGACATAAAAGCCAAAGACCGCCGTTTACTGCGTTTCAAAATCGCTGGGATAAACAGGTATTTATATGATGTAGAGGTTACAGTGGATGATATTACCTTTAAATCAGACACACCGGCATTGTGGAGCAGCTATTTTGGCGGGACAGGTAATTTGGCGGGGGTCCTTGCCGATAAACTCAAAACAGTAGATGAACATCAAGTTGGTGGAGAAGATGAAAATGAGGATCCAAGTGGTTTGATCAACGAACTTCAAATATTTGAGGACGATTATAATAAATTGTTAGAATATCAGCTTAAAGCTTACCTGTTATGTCCAACGGCAAAATGTTGCGGCGAAGCCCTGCCTACTGAGGATTTCAGTTACTACTCCAAACAGCTTACCAATATAAACTATAAATTACTTCAGCTGGAACTCACAACCCTTAAAGGAGTTCCTGGTGGTGTAGAACTCAATGAAAAAATTACCGCCAAACAGGCTACCTATGATAAAATGGAAACGGCATGTGCGCTGACAGACAAGATTGAGGTATTGACAAAAGATATTTCAAAATTAAAGGAATCAGAAAAGGATAAAATCGACAGTCTCAATAAAATTTTGACGCCGCTCAAAACTGAGCTCAGCAAGCTTGGACTCGCCTGTGATAAAGCCGCTAAGACAAAACTTTCTGAAGAGCTGCTTACGCTAAGAAATTCACTGCCCTTTAGACAGGCAATGGATAAAGTGAGGGGGGCGTTACCAACGATAGATGACCTAAGAAAACTTTACCTATTTGATAAAAATATTGCCAGAGAAAACTTCTTCTACCGCTTACCACCGATTTATCCTGAAGGCGAAAAATTAGCGTTGACGATTGATATCAATGCTAGGGATACCGACATTGCAACCAAAATGGGCTTCCTGCCGACCTATCACGATAAATTTAATTTGAATTTTTCTATTAGGAGCAAAACAACCTTTAGCTTTTCTTCCGGACCATTCGTGAATGTGTTTGCAAACAACAGCTTAAAATCTTATGACTGGATAAGCGTTCCTTCTTCCGGCAATTTAGTGGATGCTAATGCCAGTTATAGGTTGGTCGAAAATGGAAGCCCAGCCGTTCCCTATGGCCTTGGTGCTTTCGCTAACGTTGGGCGCCGGTTTGGTGGCGACTTCGGATTATCTCTTACTTTCGGGGTTGGCGCCTCTATAGAAGAAAAACCACTGCCTACCTTTATGCTCGGGCTGACGCCGTCCTTTGGAATAGATAACCGCATACTCATATCTTTCGGGATTGCCGCGTCTCAGTCACGTACAGTAAAAAGCGAGCTTTATGGCAGCAATTTATATGCTACCCAGCCTACTTTGGAATATAGAAAACAATTTCGTCCAGGTGCCTTTATATCTCTTTCGTACGCAATATTAAAGTCTGAAACGAACAAAAAATCATCCTCAAAATCAAAACAATAGACAATGGATCTGAAACATTACATTATACTGATCATCCTGGCTACAACTTTTGGTAGTTGCAAGAAAGATTTACCAGCGAGGATTGACCTAACTGGAGTTGCGAAAATTCAATCTATTTTGGTTCCAAATGAACCACCTAAGGTATTACCTGATCAAAAAATTGAACTAAATGATCTCAGTACGGGAAGTAAGTTTAATTTGTTAACAGATAAATTAGGGGTTTTCAGTTTTCCTGGACTTGAGGGTAGTGAGCAGTACAAATTGAGCTATCGGCAAGAATTTACTGATGCAAACCAATACAGGGCAGTTTACACAGGGGAACAGACTTTTACGGGTAGTTCCGCCGACCTCAATAGTTACACATTCATGGCCAATTTGGATACCAAAAATATGAAAGGGGTATTACTTAAAGTTACAGACAAGGGCTCCGGGGCTATTTCTGGGGCAAAGGTGATCTTTTATTCAAGTGAAGAACTGGCAAAATTAGACTCCGACCTTGTGGGATATGGGTCAATATGTACACTTACCTCGAACAACATAGGCTTGTCACTAGCCATGCAATTACCTCAAAAAGTCTATATTAAGGCAATGTTCAAAAGTGAAGACGGCAAAGTAAAACTGGTGAGTGAATTGCAGACGGTGACGGTCGACACTTTTAAGGAAATTTCAATCGTAATCAAATAATAATAGAAAAGATTTATAAGTAAACGTTTACTGTTAAGTTGTCTAATACACAACCTTGTAGAGAAGCTGCACAAATATCCTTGGTTGCGCTTACAGCAGTTCGGATTTAAAATAGGATTGCAGAGAAATAATTCGGTAGCCGTTTTAACCCAAAATCCCCTGTTGTAGCGCATGAGCGATCAATGCAGCAGTATTCAAGCATGAATGTCGTATTTCGATATTGCTGAGATGTGTAAGAGTAGTAACGATGCTCAGATGTAACTTCTTTTTTATTGGTAAACTGTTTAATCCTTAAGCATTAGTTGAAGGATTTCTAGTTCCCTTTTCGAATAGTGGGCTTCCAAGAATCGCTTTTACCAAAATAGACTCTGATATTCTTGAGTTGCTTATTTTCATATTTTGCCGAAATATGCAAATCCCTTGTTCATTCTAGTGAATTCTTTTTTTCCAAATCTGTTCTTTGAGCTTCCGCTCCAGTATCGATCAAGGGTTAATGCCACTGTGTTTCTTCATTGCTAAATCGATACGTAAAGAAAACAGATTCGTTTGCGTAAATTTAGTCACTGGAAAGTTCTTTGTGTCCTTCTCCGTTGCTGCAATCAATGCCGTGATTTTTCTCATACATTTATTATTTATATTTAAACATCCACTTCTTCAAGCCTATCCAAAAAAAGCATTAAGCAAAAATAAGCTCAGTCACCTATCATGAAGCGTCGAGCCCAGCGCCCTGCACTTATCAGCTTTAAACCACCTGGATATAATTTACATCATAGGCATAGCCATTTCCAAAAATATCCCGGATATTGGTGTTTTTAAGCAACCAGGTTTGTTAGTCTTCAGGGGAGCGGAGGCACCCACTTCATCAGACTGCTATGGCCAGTTTTGGCAAGAATTGAGAAAAAAGCAACGCCGAGCGAAAATAGTTGTCTATTGATAAAATAATTAAGAACATGTTAAAACCTGCCTGTATTTTCTTTTTCCTGTCAGTGATGTTCTTCAGCGGTCTAAGCGCAAACTGCCAGCAATATGCACCTTTCATCAGCGCCCTAAGGGATACCGCCAGCTTTAAGATCCTGCCGCCTTATACGAACGAAAGACCTCGCGGAAGTATTACGCATTCAGAGGCGGCCGAAGACATTGCCATGCTGAAATACATCATCGATAATGCCTTCGCCGGAAAAGACTATTGGCAGAGCAGGGGAGTAAAGTTTGATGCGCTATACGCCTCACTGTGAAAATTGGGCACAGGGAACCATCAGGTACCAACCGCAGAGATGGAAGAGACCATCTACCGCTGTTTTTCGCTGGTGAATGACGCCCACACCCATATCGTTGGATTTAAAGACCGGGAAATGGTCGAAAACCTAAGGCCTTACTATGCTCAGGTACTATTGGAAAAAAAGGGTAAAAGGTATCTAGTGGTGCAGTCTGCATCACCATCGCTCAGGGTGGGAAGCTGGTATCTGGGCCCGGAAAACCAGCTTTTTAGGACACTTTCCAAAAACAGCACCGCCCAGTACCTGCTTGGGCGGCAGTCCACAGCCCCCTGAAGTCCTTATCCTTCAGGTTCAACACCGGCATAAAAGCGCTTCCCCTGCATCCTTCAAGGATCGGGGAGATCCGTTACCGCTCCCAGCAGGGCGTATTTTCCCTGGATACTTCCGGCAAGGTGCCAGTCGTCCGGAGTTCCTCGTTTTCCTATTCAAGCGATCAGGATCAGCTCAGACGGTTCATTTCCAGCGCGGCGCTTGTCCGGGACAAGCCGGCATTTATCTGGAATATCATGGACAACAGGGGTGGGGACGGGTACTTTCCTTCCAGCTTCATTAAGGGCTTTAACGGAAGTTCGCACGAGCGGGCGACTACCCTCACCCTTTATTCCCCGGTGATCAACCAGTGCTACTGGCCGCAGCGGAACGGCTGGATCAAATGGGACGAAAAATCCATGAAGGGATTAAGGGACGATGCTTACCCGCTCGACAGCATTCCCCAGAGCAAGCGTGCAAAGATCAAGCGCATACGCGAAGACAAGACCAAGGTCCGCACGGCGCCCTTAAAAACCTGGGAGGTTGAGGCTGAGCAGCCCATGGAAACCAACAGCTATCCCGGTCAGACGATCCTGCTGGTTAACCACCTCACCAACTCGGCGGCCAACAACGCGGTGGCGATGGTCAAAACCCTGAAAAACGGCATCATAATCGGAGACAATACGGGCTCTGCTTATACCTTCGCGAACGTGAAGTACTATGCGCTCAAAAATTCCAAAATCAAATTATGGCTGCCAAGCGTACTGCTGATCAATCCGGACAATAAAATGGAACGCGGGTTTGAGCCCGATTACTGGCTGGACAGTGCAGATCCGGAAAGCGAGGTCAAAAAATGGCTTGAAAATCCAACCACCTATCAGTTTCAGATTCGATAGCGAGCAAGAAGTTATTTCGGATTGCAGGCATTGCTGAAAAATTTAAAAAGAGAAACACAACATTTAAATAAATTTCATTCGATTTAAAGTTTAACTACTAAGTAAGAAGAACTAAATCACTACTAGAGTAAATGAACTTCCCCAGTAGTGATTATAGATAAAATCAATAGTATACCTGATCAGCCAGGTCAGGCGACTGATTCGATTTTGGAATGCTGCGATCGAAAGTGATCATTTTGTCTCTTAGCAGGCCTAACCGCGTCAAATCGGTTAAAAAGTTTTCAGAAATAAGTATGTCATTTGACCCGTAACGGGGCAAGAGATTTTTAATAATCTTTTGCCCCTTTTTTTTGTCTTCTAATTTCTTGTTTATCAGGTAAATACGCTCGAACGTCTCGCTCAATAAAGCGGTTCGATGTTTTAGGGTTTCAAAATCGAATTTTTCAGGGAACATCGAACCAATCAGCCTTCTCTTATCATTAATCGCAGATTCCTTGAAAATCGGGAACAATCTGGTAAGCGTAAAAATGGCATCATCAAGGATTGGTTCTAGCTGTGCAATGGTGTATTTCTTTTTGCTAATTTCATCTAGTTTTGCTTCTGTCCTGACGATATTCTCTTCACACTCCAACTTCAATGTTTTATAATCGTTGCCATCAATGTCTCCAAGCAACAGTAATTCTCTTGCCCAGGTTAGCTTATTGTTGCTCTCGGTAAGCTGTTTGACCAATTGTGACTTATACTCCTTGTTCTCAAAGGTATCACTTGCATATTCATCCAAGATGACCATTTTGAATAGCTCCTCAGTCTTTACATTCAGGCTATGATCATTTAAAAAATGCGTAAACTCTTTATTGACCACTTCGGCTTTGTGCCTGCAACCACATTTAGAAGAGCAGTGATAATAATAATACTCAGTCCTTCCTTTTGAAGCGCTACCGCAAAGCGTGCGTTCGCACCTACTAGAAAGCATAAAGCCTTTCAAAGGAAGTTTTTCGTCAGAAAAAATCTTCGTTTTTATTGTTCTTTTCTTGCCGTCAAGTATATCCTGTAAATTGAAAAATAAAGAGCTAGAAATAATGGGTTCGTGCAGACCTTTTACCAACCGAGCCTCCTCGTCTTTATATTTTGGCACAAAGATGTCCCCGCAGTAAATCGGGTTTCTGATGCACCTGAGAAAATTATTTTTACTACAGACCAGGCCATTCTCCACTGCCTTATTGAATATCTGTTCGCTAGAGTATTTCCCCTTGGCGATTTCTTTGAATGCCCATTCCATCAATTGAGCCTGCTCACCATCGGGGGCGATATACTTTCTGCCGTTTTCCGAGGTGAGATTGACATAGCCTACAGGAGCGAGTCCAGGTCAACTACCTTCCTTTCTTGCCCTTCGCATGCCGTAAAAAGTGTTGAGCCCTCTTCTGTCGTTCTCGATTTTGGGAGCAGTTAGGTAAATAGCAAGCATCATTTTATTTTCAGGCACAGACATGTCGAGAGGCTGTTCGATGGCTTGAGATTCAACGCTAAATGATTTAAGCTTACTGATCATATTGTAGGCATCAGGAGCGTTACGGCTGAACCTGTCCGATTTGGTGAATAGCACCAAGCCGGTTTTGTTCTTTTGTTTACGGAGCATGGTAAGGTGCTTTTGCCATGCGGGTCTTTGGAACGTTTTTGCTGAGTGGTCTTCGTAAATTACCTTCCTTACGGTGATGTGTGCGGCTAGGCAGTATTTCTGTAATCGTTCCTCCTGGTCACGTTGAGAGTAGCCCTTGTCGGCCTGTTCATCGGTGCTCACCCGTATGTATAAATCGGCTATTTTCATCTCTTAAAGTTTTGATCGACAATCAATTTAGCTAAAAAATACATCAATTCCAGTACTTCTGCCCCATCATTTTTTTCTATATTTATGCCATTCTTCACTAAAGGTTATAGACGTAAAAAAATAAGCTATCACAATGCCAAACTTAGAGGGATTAGGTTTACAGAATTTCAGGACTTTCACTAGCAAGGAAGAGCTTGAATTTGCGCCCATTACATTGATCACGGGTACGAATAATGCAGGGAAAAGCACTGTTTTCAGGGCGATCCAGTTCCTGGTCCATAATTTTAAGGACGGGATTGTTTCAGAGTCCCTGGATTTCAAAACGATGCGCCATGAGCTCGGAAACCTCGAGCGTATCGTGAACCGCGTTTCCATGACTGCTTTTAAAAATTCGGATACCCCAAACCAGAGCATGCGGTCTAGGCTTTCTGACCTTCATAAAAAAAATGACGGAAATCCCATCGGACTGCCAATTTTTGAAGCGGAGGAGGATCTGGTGTTTGCCTTTCCGATCAAATTCGGAAATAGCCGGGAGATCAGTGCGAGCCTGGAGGTCAGGTACGGATTGATCCGCTCGGTACATAGTAGTGGGGTTCAGGGGGAGGTATCGGTTTCCCATGACATAAAAAGTGTTGCTGTTGTAAAGGATGGGGAATACCTGCACTGGACGAATATTATCGGGCTTAGACCGAATCATGAGGAAGCGGATGACTGGGAAATGTTTACCAGCCTGGACCTGAAGAAAATCATCCAACTGATCAGGGAGACTCCACTGGAGGCCGAAAATAAGTTTGAACCAAATGAAAAAACTGATGACTATTTTACCGTTGACCTGTTTAGCAGAATTAAAAAATATAAGAAAGCCTTTTTTGACCTTCCGTTCTTTAAAACCAAAAATGATGGCTACGAGAGCTTTACAGAAGAATTTATCGAAGGAAAAAGTTTGTTCTCCGATTATTCAGGACTGACAGCGGATGAAAAATCAAAACTATCGGAAATAGAACAAACGGTCCTGACCGAACTTTTTCAGGGGAAGGACAATAGCCAGTACAAGATCTTGGAGTGTTTCAGGCATAATTTTTCCAATCCCATGGACGGGATGGAAAAAGACATTGTGATTGCAGAACTAAAGGATAAGGTGCCTGATGAAGAACAGCAAGCACAGGAAACCGGTGTGGAAAAAACCTTGCGTGAGCGTTTTAAACCAACCCTGTTCCCCTCCACGCCCAATAGCAAACTTTTTGAAAGTCTGCTGGGCGCATTAGAAAAGGATCTTTTAGCTACCGTTCAGCAAAAAATGGATAGCTTAAATCACGTTTATTTCCTGCCGACCACAAGGGGCAGAAACCGGGAATGGTTCATTGACGAACAGAATACCGAGGATACCCAGATCGCAAGGGATTTCTCTGCCATCTATCTTGACCATCACGAGCAAATCCAGAAATTCGTCAACTTTTGGATCGGTAAGGGAGAGATCACGGATGAAAAGGGGGAAAAGAAACTCAAGGGCTTCAACATTGGAAAAGAGCTTTCGGTCTTTAGGGATGAGGCGATTGGTCTGACCAAAATTTTCTTGGTCAATTACGACGATACAAAAACTCCGCTGGTCGACTTGGGGTATGGGGTGTCCCAGCTGCTCCCGATCATCATGAAAATTGCGATCATCGCCCGGGAACATCAAATGACACATCAATATGATTGGAATGACCAGGAAGGATATCCTGAAAGTGAGGCCATTTATTTCAGCGCGTCAACCTTGCTGATAGAGGAACCGGAGGCTAACCTTCATCCCTCTTTACAGTCAAAAATGGCAGAACTGGTTATCGATGCGGCCTCCAGATTCAATATCCAGTTCCTTATGGAAACCCATAGCGAGTACCTGATCTATAAGTGCCAGGAATATATCGGCCGGAAGATAGTTGATCCGGGTGCGGTCAAGATGTATTATTTCAATAGTCCCGGTGATGTCAGGGATGGATTGAAGGATCGGTACATCAACCATGTCGAGATCGCCAGTGATGGAAGTATTGATTATGAAAGGTATTTCGGGAAGGGATTTTTTGATGAACAGAATAATATGAAAATGAGCTTGCTGAACATTCAGAGGGACAGGTTTGTTGAGGATTACCAGGCCGTAGAAGAAAAACTGAAAAGCGCTGACCAGGCCATTGCTGGTCATGACGCCAGGATAGCGGAACTTGATCAAGAGCTTTCAACGGCGACTTCGGGAATAACTGAACTGGAAGCGCAGCTCCATGAAGCTCAGAGAAAGAAAGCGCAAGATGAATTGGCATTTCAGGAACTGATCGCACAGCAGGACGAGATCATTAACGCATATACGGCCAATGCTGACTACTTGAATTATGTGGCTAAAATTGAAGCGATCATTGATAGCAGTAAAATTGACCATTCAAAAACCCTTAAATACCTGTCAACCGGTAAGCTGCTGTTGGCGAACCTGGATGATGCTGCTGATTTTGCACCTGTTGTTTTACAATATGGCCGGGCAGTTGAATTTGAGATGATCAAATGGGTGAATGGTTTCAAAAATTCCATTAGTCTTGCGGATAAAAACGCTTGGAGCGGAAATGCTAATTACCGCGATAAACTAAATGATATCTTCAACAATTTGGGTATTGCCAAACCAAGTCCCGATACGATTGGATTTGATTTGGGAATAGTTAGTGAAAGAATAATCAATTTTTATCACTTAAAGACTTTTACCAACAATGTCTCAACAGATTACAAATTTGGAGATTTAACCCAAATCTTTGAGTTATTCCATGATATCTCTCCGGCAAAAAATGCGGCTTACAATTATAGTTCGGTTCCCTTAATGGTAGCCTTTTCAGATTACCTAAAGGGAATCTGGAGGGATTATGATGCGGCAGAAGGATTGTTTTACACCAGCCGGAACATATTGGATTTGAGAAATTGTGCCGGACACACCTATAGCGGGAGTATTGATAAGCCCACGGCACAGCTTTACGCCACTAAGGTGGAAGCTATTTTTAGGTGTTTATAGTATTTTATGTAAATGCTATGATGAATTAATATTGTGTTGGTGTGATCTGCTTGTTGGTCCTGTTTTAAGGCTACTCGCTAATGATCCCCATGAGCCGGCCATTATACCGGCTTCTCGTTTTGCTCAAATAGGGTTAGGTCCTTGGACACTACATGTGGAACGAGCGTAGCAATGTGATCTAAGATGGTCTGGTCATTGACTGGGAATAGTGAGGCGACCCTTAAGATGTGGATATTCCCTTTATGGCCTTTACGCTGGATATAGGTCCGGTCAAGGTATAGTTGATAATATTCGTTTTTAAACCTGAAGGATATGGCCTTGTTGACAGGCTGGGTGATGTCGATGTTGTTTTTGGTGATCCATCCCAAGACCAGGAGAATGATCCTGTGGACAGAATTGAAATGGATGTCGGGGCCAAAAAAGGATTGATCTGGCTGGTACTGTTTTTCACCCGCCGCGTAGTGCCGGGTATAGATATGGGAAAGCGATACGTCGTTGAATATGACCTCCCCAAATTTTGAGGGTATGATAATCTCCGGGCGCTTCATTCCGAGAAAATAATCATAGACAATTTTGAAATGGATGTACCTGGACATCAGCATGATCTTTTTAAGTTTATGCTGGTACAGCCTGTTTTTGACCAGAAATCCGTTCCGCGAGAATTCGGGAAGCATTCGTTTGATTTCCCCTATGGCTTCCTTGGCAATGTGCTGCAAGGTCTGTGAGGAATGGTTGGTGACCAGGACAACCCGTTCATACCAATCTTGAGCAAACTCATCCAGTTGCTGATGGTCAGACTCTGACATTTTCAAGTGCTCCGGTACAGGGCGGTAATCCAGGTTCCTGAAATAGTAATCGCGAAACCTGTATTCGTCGCAAAAGGTAAACTGGTGCCTGATGTCCCTTGTAATGCTGGTGCAGAAAATCTCGACTTCGAATGGATCGGGCTGTTCGCCCTGTTCCAGTTTGTCGAAAATGCCGTGCATGATTGCATCATGTTCCTCTTGGGTTGTGGGTCTAAGCCTCATCGATCGGAATTAGGATTGCGTTTTTGAGAAGCCAATTGATAAGGGCGAGCTTGCCGATCTGTAAAATCTCAATTCGCGTCAGGTATTCCTTTTGGCGTTCCTGTTCAGGCAGGTTATGGTATAAATGTTCTGTCCTTAGCTTCTCGCCGGTATGGACGATTTTGGACCGTAATTAATAATAGGCATTGAACTTCTTCTTGTTGCTGGGCGTGTCGCCGATGTATTTTAACATGTACTCCCGGTATTTTCTGTCCACGCCATATACCAACTGGCCGCAATGTTCGCATTTCTCTGGTTTTACATCCCTGAACTCCAGATTGACCATCGTTTCCATTGCGGTGAAGGAGGCCAACAGTGAAAGTGTTTTCTTTTTGGCATACATCTCCATGGCTGAGACCGAGTAGTAGATCACAGAATCTACAACTGATTTCAGCTCATTAGGTAAGGAAAAATAGACTGCCAGACCAAAAAAGATGATTTCAGGGAACATTATTTCTTTCAGGTGGTCGGTGTCGCAGTTGGGATTATCTGCATAATATGCCTTATGGGGAAGGTATTGCACCTCATCGACAAGCGGTACGGTAAATTCCGAGATCTGGAAATGTCCGGCCATTTCCGGCCAGGTAAATCCTCCGGTCATTATCCATTTTGTCGCCCAAAGGTCGGCTTCATCCCCTGGGTTATCATCCAAGATCGGCATGCCCCAGACGCCTTCAAAATCCGTATACCTAAAAAACAGGTGGTTGGTGAACAGGGAGAGCAGGGAAAGTATCCGGTCCTGTTTGGTAGAAGAGGTGGCGTTTCGGGAAAAGGATTCTTTGAGCTCCTCGAATGCGGTTTCTACTTCGATCTTGTCCTCAGGTGAGGTCCAGTATTCCAGCACAAGGGGAAAGTGCGATTGCAGCTTTGAAAAAGGCATGTTCGGTAAGTCCAAAGGGTAAATCTGGAACAGATCCTCATACCGAAAGAACCCCTTCAGGGGGACTTTAGTGAATACGATTGTCTTGTGGAACGTTTTTTCCATATCCCTGGTCTTAAAATGAATTTACCGTTTTCAATAGATCTGAATTGGCGACATGTATTTCAATTTCCGGGTTTTCCAGTCCCATTTGCTTTAACATGGACAAAATCAGCAAGACTTTTATTTTTTCGCTCATCTTTAGGAGCGCTATCCCGCTCAGGATCTTTTTGCCGGAATCTTTTTGATAGAGATGGGCATAATAATTTCTCGAATCATTTACTTCCTGGGCATCTACCTTGATCCTAGAAATGAACGAAAGATCCTTGAATATCCGCTGAACATTGGAAATGGCAGCGATCAGGTTGCCGGTTTTAGCCCCGTTGTTTTTTAAAAAGCGGTGGTAAAATCCTTCGATTGCAAAGGCCAGGATCATAAAATCGGTGCTTCGAAAATTAGGCCTGTCCAAAATGGCTTCCATTAGATGTACACGTATTGGGAACATGTCTCCGTTGGTGTCATACCAGGATTTAAGGACATTACCCAGGTTGGCCTCAAATCTGCCAAAGTTATATAAAAAAGCCTTGTTTTTTATCTCATACCGCGCTCCGCGTTCCAAAAATACATAGTTGATAAATTCTCCGCTCGATTTTTCCCTGACCTTTATAAAGTCATAGGGAACTGCCTGCAATAACCCCAGAGAAATGAAACTCCTGAACACTTCCATTCTTCGCAACAGATCCCATATCGAAAGCAGTTGATCCTTGGTGGAAATGCTAGCCGTGGACAGGTTTGTGATGGTACAAACTCCGTTGCTACGCCAGGCAAGTGCCTGAAGGTTAAGCTCCAGTGCGAAATCATCCTCAATCGGGTACTTTCTGCTGAAAGACTAGTCCGGGTTATATTCAATCGTTGTGTGGTAAAATTTTGGTTTTACCATAACGTGCTCCATCTTGTAGGCATCTTTTCCAAGCCAGCGCTCAAGTTGTGGGAAGTCTACCTCGATCTGATCGAAAACAGCCTCCAGGGGATTCTGCTGATGCTTGCCCTCTATGAAAGCACTCGCGCTATAACTCGTTAGCGGCACGGCATATGTCGTAACGGTACTGGAGCCGTAACATTCATGAAGGGAGATTTTTTTACCGGTACTTGTGATCCCGTAAATTACTTCATGCTTGCGGCCATCAAAATATGCAGTGAAATCGGTGCACTGCATCAAATCGCCGATCAATTCCAGCTTGATCACCTTTCCGGGCTCATAGGTCAGAATTCCGCCAACTTCAATCTCTGGTGAACTTGGGAGAAACCATATTCCCTTTATTTCTCGCTTTTCATTCATGTTTTGAGAGATAAGGTATTCATTTTAATGCATTTAAAATCTTAACGGAACATCCTGGCTAGCGGGAAAATATCTACTTCAAGTCACTAACTGCCCTGTAATGAGGACCGAGGAACGTTTAATTTAATAATGCCTTTAGTTTTTCAGTGAAATCTGCCGCAGAACCCACCTGGATGAGCTTACAGGGTCTTGATGAACCGGAAAGTTCGTTAAGTTCCTCGAACCTATGCTGAGACATCTTTGTCAGTTCATTGTTGTGTACGAACCAGAATTCACCCTGTTGTCCTTTTTGTTTGTGGAAGAACTTTTGTATCGAAGACAGACCGACCTTGCTACTGGTGAGGTATTTGACCTCTACGTATATGGTTCTTTGCTTGTAAGTGAATTCGATGTCAAAGCCCCAGCCCCTTGGATCATTTTGCCAGACCATTTCAATACCGGGATAGTTTTGCAGGGCCTTAACGATTTCGCTTTCAAAAGTATACCCGTTGCGTTGGCCAATAAATTCAGCCTCGACCTGGCTGACCTGATTGCTGATTTCTTCCTGGGTTTCCTTTTCCTTGAGGTATCTGAGGTAATAGCCGTAAACGGCAGCGCCTGTTGCAGCCAGGGTAAAGATCGCCGATAACCAGCCTAGCAGGGGAACGGAACTTTTCTTTTCTTCTACTTTATGTAAATTCGGTGGGATGGTCTTTCTGATCAGCTGGGATTCGGCGATCAGTTGCCTTCTTTTTTCTAGCGGTAAAAATTTATCGTCCATGAAAGATGCCTCCACCTTGATCATGATCTGCTCATCGGTGAGGGGATAGCTTTTATTGAGAATGATTTCCTTTGATTTGACCAGCGACTGTATCTCTGGGTAGGTGCAGATGGAATCGCTGAAGATCAGTTCTTTGATCGATTGCTCCAGGTTCGCCTGGGCATTGTAAAATTTCTGTTTTTCTGCATCTTCCAACCACGCGGGGACGTAGTAAACCCCAAAGTAGATGGACAGGATGATCCCGATCAAACTCATGATGTTTGAAAGGTTTTTAACGAAGATGTTCCAGAGCGCTTTCATGATAATTAATTTTCAGCTTTAAAGATAGGCATTTGGGTCATATAGCTACGAACTTGGTTTTTATCAGTGAAGTTCTAACTGTGCTTTGCCCGAAACAGCCTCGATTGCTTTTGCCGAGTGGATTACAGTGATTTTCTTTCTTTTATTTTTTTACTTGATGGTGCCTCAACTGGATAAACCGGAGTAGATTGACCCCGTCTTACCAACAGTGGATTTGTTGTAAGTTTTTGATTGTCTGCATATTTTTAAATTGGCGAGAAGGGGTCAAATACATTGTTATCTCCACATAGAATGGAATTTCCGTAAAAAACAAAAACCTGCAAATGTTTGATTTGCAGGTTTTTAGCGTTTTTGACATTGATTTTGTGATCCCGATGGGACTTGAACCCATATCTTAGTATGTGAAATTAGGTAACTTAATTTCACATATAAACCACAAGTTATGAGAATCTAATCATTTATAATGATATGCCATAGTACTTAGCGGTTCGCTATTTATTTATAAAATCTTATCTAAATAATATTGGCGCTCAGTATCTTAATCTTTAGTAAATTCTTTAATGTTACTTTTGCTCCAATCACTTGGATTCAGAAGACTTCTAATGTCGACTCTCAAAAATTCAGCTATTTTATTTAGAGTTCCAAGTGGTGGTTGCTGTTTGTTATTTACCCATCTTGACACAGTAGACTTTCTAACCTCTAAGAATTTGACTAAATCTTTATTCCCTGCATTTTTTTCTTTCAAAACCTCACCAATTCTATTAATCATAAATAATTAGATAAAAAGTTGCTTTTTTTAATCAACTTTATTATATTTGTTATTAGTTAATTATAGCGACAAATAGAGTAGGGTATATCCTGCTTTTTACGATGTCACTCATGATAGAAAACCGTCAAACTTTCGCATGAGCTGAACGTGAGTTCGCCATTACTATTGAGTTTTGTTATCTTCGCGATATCTTATATTCAATAGGGCGGGCTTCATGTTAGTCTTTTGCGAAACTCAGATTTCGATTTGAGCGGTTCTTGACGGTACCACTATCAAAAGCTTTGAAGTCCGCCCTATTGGTTTTTCACTGATTCGGCTTTTCTTCTCTTTTATTGAGTCCACATCGTTTACATAAAAATTAACCGTTTATGAAAACGAAAAAATTAAGCGCCATCAAAACGATTCACCTCAAGGAAATGATTCGTAATTATTCCCTACAACTACTATTAAAGAACGTTATTTGTTCTCCATCGTAATATGAGCCAGAATTCCAAGTAAAGATATAGCCTAAAATAGCACAGGCTAGTGTGAAGAAAGCACACAAAGTCCCGGCGGGTTAATTTAGCTTGGTACCAGCCCTTTATTGCTGTTTAGGCAAAGGTGCAGTACAATGGTTTTTCGCAATCCCAAGGTAAGTATCTTTTTCCGAATAACAAATATGGTTTACCGTATCCGCATATTTTTTATGTGGGAGGGCTGGTTATTGCCTTATACTTTCAATAATTAATTACCATAATCCCAATCCGTATGTGCCTGATACACTTTTATCTATTTGACAGGCTTTACGCATTGAAGCCGAAAAATCCAGAGTGATAATATATCCGGGCAGGCCTAGCATACAGGTTAAATGAAAAATAGGTTCTTATTATAATGCACCTGCCCGGATATATTATCACCTTATTCTTTAAACCAACTAAACCAGCTTTTTGAAATGAAAAAATTAACGATAAATGTCGTAAGGGCATTACTATGCCTTATAGTGAAGAGTTTTCTTATCTGCATGTTCTTAACGATACTACTGACTTTACTGTTAACTGCAAGCAGTAGCTTAGCACAACAACAACAACAACAAAAAGTTGTCTCCACTCGGTTAAATGTAGGTCAGCAGATACCAGACGAACTTTGGAACGCTTCATTAGTTTCTGTTTCCGCGGAAACAGAAAAATTAATTTCCTTACAGGATTATAAAGGCAAAGCAATTATTATCGACTTCTGGGCCTCATGGTGTTCAGTCTGCCTTAAAAATATGCCTTTGCTCGATAGCATCCATAGTGCAAGAAAGCCGCAGCTACAGGTATTGATGATGAACGCAAGTTCGAGCAAGATAGGCTTTACAAAAGAGAAGCAGTTTATCAGGGATTTTTTGACCAGGCATCCGGAGTTTTCAACACCCATTGTCCTTCGCAATGACACCCTGCAAATTCCTTTTAGCCTAAAAACTGTTCCGCAGTACGTCTGGATAGGAGCCGATGGAAACATTAAGGCCATCACTAGTCACGAAAAATTAACCGATCAAAACATTAACAAATTCTTGTCCGGCGCAGAATTAAATATGGAGGAAGTAAACGATGATGAATAAAAGAAATATAGATGTACATGCAAGGAAATGGAACGTTTTACTTATAGCTTTAGCATTACTCTTGATTTTGCTTTCAGCTTTAGGCAGCTCAGCGCAACAAACTCACGTGTTAACTGTCAAGGGTAAAATCCGCTTTTCTGATCTCAATGTTAGAGCGACCATATCAACGCTTCATAATGGACGCTCACAATCTAATGAAAATGGAGATTTCTCGATGAACATTCGCCAGCTTCCCGATACCTTAACTGTTCAGGCTTTAGGGTATGAGAAACAGCAGTTTGCGATTTTAACTGGCCGGGAAGAATTTTTAGTCAACATGAAATCAAGTGCTATGGAGCTCGATAGTGTTGTTGTAAGTACAGGATACCAAGTGAGTAAAGCGAATGAAATCAACGGAAGCATTGCGGTTATTTCCTCCGCGCAGTTAAATGTTAGGGGCGGCTCAAATATCCTGGATCGCCTTTTAGGTCAGAGTTCAGGCTTAGTGATGAATGTGGGCAAAAGCACAGGCAATGTAATGAACAAAACAGGCTTAAGCGTGCGTGGTTTGGGTACCATCAACGGTCCGCTAGACCCGCTGATTGTGCTAGATGGTTTTATTTATGAAGGCAATATTGCTAACCTGAATCCTAATGATATCGAGCAGGTGTCGATTTTAAAAGATGCATCCGCCGCTTCTATCTGGGGAGCAAGGGCAGGAAATGGCGTTATCGTATTGACCAGTAAGAAAGGAAAATTTAATCAGACTTTTAGTATTGATGCATCAGCAAGCGCAATGGTGAAATCACTCCCTAATCTAAACGCCTACAAAGAAATGAGCGCTGCGGATTATATCGAGAGTGAGCGGGTTATGTTCAACGGTGGCTATTTTAATAACCGGATTTCCTCAACTCCTTATTTAGCCTTAAGCCCAGCGGTGGAGCTTTTATTAAAACAGCGTCGTGGGCTAGCCGGGAGCGCGGAAACAGAGGCAGCACTGGATGCTTTAAAACTAAATGATAGTAAGTCTGCATACTTAAATGAATTTTACACCAGGGGTCTTATTCAGCAATACAATGTGAATATTAAGGGTGGCGCGGAGCGTTATTCCTATCTAATTGGTGGCGCTTTTGAGGATGTTCTTGGAGAAACTTATGCCAGTTCCAAAAAATTAAACCTTAACTTTTCGCAGGAAGTAAAAGTATCTTCTAAACTTAGTTTTTCTTCAAAGATTTACTTAACGAGCAGCAAAGCCCTTTCTGGCCGGCCGGCATTTAACTCCATTTTGGTTGGCGGACGCGTATTGCCTTATCTCTCTTTCAGGGACGCGCAAGGCGAAGCCTTGCCAGTGGCAATGAACTACCGATGGGCCTATACAGATACGCTTGCCAATTCACGGCTGCTAGACTGGAAATATTATCCAGCGCAGGAGTATGAACATCAAAGGACGACAATTGACGCCAGGGAACTTTTTGCTAATGCAGGCTTGAATTACCGCGTGCTGGATTTCTTAAATGCCTCACTTAGCTATCAATATCAGCGCCAGCGTAGCTCTTCCGATGCATTAACCGATGAAAACAGTTACGCATCACGAAACCAGATCAATAGTTATAGTCAATACAACCGTGCAACCGGCGTAGTAACCTACCCAATACCGAGGGGCGGCATCAGCTACCTTACCGAAAGCATACAGTCGAGTTATACAATTCGGGGGCAGCTAAGTGGCGATAAAGCTTTTGGCGATCACCGGATTAATGCATTTGCTGGTGCTGAAATCCGCGAGGTATCTTCAAATAGCTTTAGTCTTAGAAGGTTTGGCTACAAGGAAGATCCGCTCACCTCAGTCGATATCGATCCGGTGAACCTTTATAGAAATATATTGACAGGTAGCAATTCCAGGCTTTCTTCGTCAGGCTTGCCAACTTCCAAAACCTACCGTTTTTTAAGCAGTTATGCCAACGCAGCCTATACCTTTAAGGGTAAGTATACCTTATCGGGCAGCGCAAGGGTAGACGGGTCTAACATATTTGGCGCCTCCACCAATGATAAGTTTAAGCCACTATGGTCAGCGGGGCTGGGATGGTCCCTATCAGATGAACCGTTTTACAAAATTGCCTGGATGCCCAGGCTGAAGTTTAAAGCTACCTATGGGTACAGTGGGAATGTGGATATGACCAAAACAGCGCTTTCTGTTGGCACAACAGCAACAGCTTCACTCACCGGGCTGCCTTACACCCGCATCACCTCTATCAATAACCCATCATTGCGCTGGGAACAACTCTCGCAGCTGAACTTGAGTGCTGAGTTTTCGATTCCAGATAACAGGCTTTCCGGTACCCTTTCTTTTTTCAGAAAAAGAGGGACTGATCTCTATGGGGCAGCATTATACGACCCTACCACATGGGGAGGAGCGGCTACACTGGTGCGAAACGTTGCGGACATGAGCGGCCGGGGGGTAGAGCTTGATTTGCATTCAATTAACCGTCGCGGGAATTTATTTAGCTGGAGCAGTGACCTTTATTTCAACTATAATGATTCACGAACCCTGAAATATTATGACCGTTCAGGTATTGGGGTTGCAGGATTCTTAGGCGGGAGTAACACTATCGCGCCTGTGGAAGGCAAACCGCTATATTCTATGGTTGCCTACAAATATGCAGGACTGGATAATCAAGGCAGTCCCATTGGCTACCTGAAAGGCGAAAAAAGCACGGATTACGCTGCTATTGTTACTGAATCGCGAACCACGGGAGATAATCTGGTTTATAAGGGTTCTTCAGTCCCACTCTTTTACGGCTCTCTAATTAATACGCTTCGATTTCAGCAGTTGTCTCTTTCTTTCAACTTTTCCTACAGGCTAGGGTATTATGCGATGAAAGAAAGCTTTACTTCTTCCCAGCTTATCGATAACGGGAGAGGGCATAGTGATTACGCGCTGCGCTGGCAAAAACCGGGTGATGAGTTAATTACAAGTGTTCCAGCATTCAGGTATCCGGCCAATTCGCAAAGTGACGGATTTTATCAACTTTCCGAAGCTAATGTGATAAAAGCCGACCACATAAGACTGGATTACCTCAACCTGAATTACAGGTTCCAGCTAAAAGGCTCTGCGGGCCTGTTCAAATCAGTAGAATGCTACGCAGGTCTGCAAAATGTAGGCATCATCTGGCGGGCAAACAAGCTTGGAATCGATCCGGAATATATGAGTGCTATTCCGCCCTTAAAGTCAGTGCTTATAGGCATTAGAACAGGTTTTTAATTTAAAATAAATATTATGAAAAGAAATCTTTTATTGCTCGCTTATCTCTCGCTAATGATGCTTTTCGCTTCCTGCGAAAAGTATCTGGATAAGAAATCCGATTCGAGACTAGTTACCCCACAAACCTTAAGGGATTTGCAGGGGATACTCGATGACCATGAACAGATGAATATTTGGACGACGCCATCTTTAGGGGAGGGTTCAGCAGATGATTATTTTCTGCTTCCCGCATCCTATACCTCATATTCCATACCTTACAAAAATTTATACCGGTGGCTGCCGGTGGAAATTAGGTTTGGTAACGACTGGGATATTGCCTACCATGCCATTTACAACGCTAATCTTTGCTTGGATTTAATTGGAGGGATAGAAAGGAATAGTAGTAACGCTGCAGCCTGGGATAATGTAAAGGGGTCTGCACTCTTCTATAGGGCTTTTTATTTGTTATGCCTTTCTACCGATTATGCTAAGGTATATAATGAATCGACCGCAGCAAGTGATTTAGGTGTGGTGTTAAGGCTAAATTCTGATTTTAACGTCCCCTCGGTACGCTCCAGCGTTAAGGAATCTTATACGCAGGTAATTTCTGATGCAATGCAGAGCATTGATCTATTGCCAACCTATCCCCAGCACGCGCTGCGCCCTTCAAAAGGTGCGGCTTATGGGCTTTTAGCAAGGGCATACCTATATATGGGCAGGTATGAACAGGCAGGGGACTGGGCAACAGCGGCACTAAAACTAAACAGTTACCTAATGGATTATAATGGCGACCCATCAATAAGCGGTTTGAGCTCCGCTGTACCATTCAAAAAGTTTAATTCCGAGACTATTTTCTATACGGAGATGAGCGTTGGTAATTTAGTTCATACCACTACACGCTCAAGAATAGATACAGCGCTAGTGGCAAGCTATCAGCCGGGAGACCTCCGTAGAACAGCTTTCTTCAATAACATTGGCGGCTACCAGCAATTTAAAGGTAGTTATGCCTCAAGCAATTCTATCTATTTCAGTGGCCTTGCAACAGATGAGCTGTATCTCATCCGCTCGGAATCAAATGCTCATCTTGGTGCTTTAGATGAAGCGCTAAAGGATGTGAATTTGCTTCTTGCCAAACGCTGGGATAAATCAAAAGCTTTTATTCCTTTAAGTGGTACCTCTAAAGCTGAGGTTTTAGCAAAGGTGAGGTTAGAGCGCAGAAAAGAGCTACTAATGCGAGGAATGAGGTGGATAGATATTAAAAGGTACAATAGGGAAGGGGAGAATATTATTCCAACCAGAAATGTTGATGGTGAAGTGTACAGGTTATTACCAGATGCCCGGTATTACGCATTGCCGTTGCCATATGGAGTGATTGAGCAAACCGGCATGCCGCAGAACTAATAAATTAAGCCGCAGAATAGTCACTTCTGCGGCTTAATGAATTATTATTCAGCTTTATTTTGAGGGGTGCCGTCAGCAACGGAATTTACCCTGTATTTAGCTCCTAAACCTGGCGCAGCATCAATTGATGCACTGCTGTTTAGCGTTGGATCAGTTCCTGGGTTATCGACATGACTATCATCAATTAAAATTGAACAAGCCTCATCAAGTCCTGCAGGACAAGAAAGGTTATCCGCATCATAAGTCCAGTTCGCCACGTCCTCCACCTGAAATTCAGTCATTTCTGCTGGACCGGTATAGCGGAAAGTAAACTGGTCCCTGCTAGATTTTGCTGATTTAAAAGCACTTTGTGTAAATACAAGACCGAACCCTAAAACAAGGGCTACAAGGCCTAAATTTATTTTTTTTAACATAATGTATTCTGCTTTATTGCTTTTGAAAAAGCAGATGAAAAAGTTTCGTTAAAATTTAAGGTTGCGCCTCTGCCTCCGCTGGATAAACGGCAAAGCACATATTTCATTCCCGGGTTTATCTGCCGGGCATTGCTTATCTTTTTTCTGCCAGGCTTCCCCCTTTCTTTTTTACCTCAAACCAAAAACTATGAACAATTAAAAAAATGAAAACAAGGTTGAACCATAGATGACTCTTCCAGCCCATCCGGGAAATCATTCCCCCACAGCTACAGGGAACTGAAGGGAAAAAGCGGGCTAAAACTAAAACAACGTATACCGTAAATCCTAGTAATAACAGCATGGAAATCCATAAGCCTAAAAGCCGAAATTTGAGGATCAGCAGCAATGCAGCGATTCCCTCTAATATTGGTATGGCGAAGATTAGCGTACTTTTAATTGCAGGCGAGAAAGGTTGCTCTTGCATCTGTCTGGTATATAGCGGCCAGTCTTCAAGCTTAATAAATACCGCATATGACCAAAGCAGAATAAGCAAAAATAGTCCAGCTGAATGAATATAATAGGACGGGGAGTGGTTGCTTTTTGGTGTTGAACCAGCTGGGCTTTTATTAATATTTTTCAAAATTTCCATAACGATTATCTGAATACAGATTAAAGTTCGGACGAATGAAAATGCCGGAGACTACCCGGCTTTGGTAATCTTTACTCTTTTGGGAGAAGGATACTTGTTGCCTTTTTGCGGTACACTTTAGTAGGAAAAGATACTTTAGGTTTTTAACGGTATATTTTTTTAATCCTGTAAAGGTATTTCGATTCGACGTTTAGTATCGAGGCTAGGATGTCGTGAATGGGAATGTAGATGAGTCTGGGATGCTTGCTTTTGAAATAAAGAAACCGCTCTCCTGCGTTTTTAATTCTTAACAGCAGCTCTCTTTCTTTTCCATCCTGCAAACCCTCTTCATATATTTCTAAAAGCATCCGGTAAAGCCTTGGCTCTTTTATCGCAAGTTCTTCTAGGCTGGCTAAATTTAACGCATAACAATGACTATCTTTCAAAAAGCTAATGTATTCAATGCTAGGGTTAGAGGAAAAAATTCCCTTTGTGGGTAACAAGAACCCGCTTTCCATAATCCATGAGGTTTGCTGCTCTCCATCTGAATCGAAGTAACCTCTGACCAGTCCCTCCTCCATAAAATAGAGTATAGGTGTAGAATAAATTGGCGTAACCAAAATAGCGCCTTTATGGAATACTACTGGCACAAACATATCAAGCAACAAATCGACCAGCCGCTTTTCAGCAGTCCGAAGGCTTTGTAATTTATAAGTGAGCCTTTGCATATTTTCTTAACTATTATTTTAAGAAATTAAGATAAGCTTTAAGCAAACATCAGATCTGGTCATAATTAGATCAAATGTTGTCGATTGGGACAAAAAAAGTGCAGGTTTGACCATTCTTCTTGAAATTAAATTTTTTGATGGGTCTTACTGGGAGAACCGTAAACCAAAAGAAAAAAATATCGAAATTTCTTTTTACTCTAAAATATCAAAAAAGGACTTTTCCGGTCTGCTATGGATTGCCCGAAATCCTTAAATTATGCTAACTCGTATAGTCCGTGAGACAAAAGCTTACTGCCTATCGTTCGGTATTTTCCATTATCTAACAATCAGCTTAAGAGAGAATAGTTAGGATTTGTTAACTTCGCTCTAATGTTAATCTTTAGAAGATATGGGCATTCACACTTTTCCCGAAAACCTAAGTCAAAATAAAGGGCTTTCTATACGTATCGTTTCTCCCGAGTTCGGGCATGTATCTCTAGGATCTGCCGCTCAGTACGGTTCTGCCTACCGATTGCCTTATTATTTCCTTCTTTTTGTGCTAGATGGCAGCAGTCAGGAGTTTATCGATGGGGAAACTTTTGAGATTGGCAAAGATGAGCTTTTTCTTGCGTTGCCTCACCAGATCAGGCAACTCTCTACCGCCCGCCATAGCGCAGACTATTACAAACTTGGTTTTGATGAGGAGTGTCTTTCACGATTGCCAGGAAAGTTTCCATTCCTGCTCAAACCCCTGAACCAGCAGCGAATAAGTTTTTCGCCCAGTGCTTCGCTTAGGCTTCGTGCTACATTTAAGATCTTAAATGACTTGCTGCGTAGCGCCGATACTGATTCGGAACTGCTTCTGGCATATCTTAACAGCTTGCTTACAGAAATAAACGCTGCTTATTTTCTTATGAATAAAAAGCACACAGCAGGAAATATCGATAAGTTTTTAGGCTTTAAGCTATTTGTGGAAGATAATCTTACTCAACAACCGGCCATAACTGAGATTGCCGAAAAGCTGGCCTTGAGCACAGATTCTTTGTATAGGATTGTAAAACAGCATTCTGGCCTTTCACCAAAGGAATTCATTACAGACCGGTTGATAGTTGAGGCAAGGCGTAGAATTTATCACAATCAAAAAACATCTGTGAAGGAACTGGCATTTGAGCTTGGCTTCAATGACCCGGGCTATTTCTCGCGCCTGTTCAAAAAAGTAACCGGTAAAACCGTAGCCGGCTTTTATCAGGATTTGTCCCTTTAAAAGCGGTTTTTGTCCGGGCCTGAGGACTATATTAATCCCACTTTTGCCTAAAATAATTTGATTATGGACAGACAATTTGGTAAAATATTGATAACAGGTGCTACCGGTTTGGTGGGTTCAAGGCTTTTGCCCCGCCTTGCCAAAGCAGGGTATGAGTGTGTCGCACTGGTACGTGGAAAAGAGGTCGCGGCTAACGTAACCGCTATTGACGGAGACTTGTTCGACCCTATGTCGCTGGAAAAGGCAGTAAAAGGTGCGGTGGCCATCATTCACCTGGCAGCCGTATTCCGTTCACCGGATATGGAACTAATCTGGAAAACGAATCTGGAGGGTACGCGTAACCTCATTGAAGCGGTAAAACGCAGTGCCCCGGATGCCCGGTTCATCTTTGCAAGTACTAGCCATGTTTACGATATCAGCAGTCCTCATCCCGGTCAGGAAGAAGATGCACTTAACCCGCAGCACGCCTATCCTGCCAGCAAAGTTGCTGCGGAAAAGCAGTTAGGTGAAAGCGGACTGAAATGGTCGGTTCTTCGCTTTCCGTTTGTTTATGGGGATGGTGATGGACACTTAGAAGAACTTCCTAAACATGTGCTTGCAGCTAAATTTCATCCGGCGATGCGTATGAGCACCATCCACCATCGCGATATATACACGGCGATTATGATGGCTTTGCAAGGAGTGATGGATGGCCGTGTGGTCAATATAGCAGATGAGGCGCCAACAACACTTTACGAGTTATTGCATCTTGTTGGTGAAAACATGAGCCCATCCGCAGAACCACTGGTCAATCCCTGGTATCTGCATGCCGATACTTCGCTGGCCCGCAGTTTAGGCTTTCTACCCTCCATTCGAACTGTTTATCAGGCGCTGCAGGAAAACCTGGTCTAAACATTTACTCGATGCGGCTAGTCTATTTTTTTACCATATGGTAAATGATTGTTTTTATGATGTGTCCTATCTTTGCATTATGGAAGCGATGATAAATCTTATCCTGCAGTTTGGTGATTTGAATAAACAGCAGATTGAGTTTTTGCTGAGCAAGGCTGAAATGCTGGAACTCAAGAAAGATGATTACCTCTCTGAAGCGGGAAAGGTTCCCCGGTACGTAGCATTTGTGCTTCATGGCGTTTTCCGCTTCTGTTATTATAATAACAAAGGAGAGGAAGTAACCAACTATTTTGTAGAAGAAGGCAATTTTGTGGTTGATAATGAAAAATTTGAATCGCAAATTGTCGCATCCGAGTATGTACAGGCTGTTACTGACTGCAAGGTGCTTGTGTTTACCAAAAAAAATTGGGATGATATTTCCGCCACCATAGTTGGATGGGAAATGATGAAGGCGAATATGGTAAAAAAGTGCCTGACACTTGCTATGGAGCGGCGAAGTCCGCTGGTTTCAGAAGATGCCACTACACGCTACCTGTCTTTTATTGAGGGCTTTCCTAATCTTACAAACCGTATTCCGCTTTCACATGTGGCCTCCTATCTTGGCATCACCCAGCAATCGCTTAGCCGAATACGCCGTCATATCCGATAACTCTGCTTTTTACCAAATGGTAAATGTTTTGTTGTTACGATTTTCAACATTTGCTTATTCATTTAAACAAAAAGAAGATGAGCAAGAAAATCGTATTAATAACCGGAACAAATAGTGGTTTTGGCTGGCTTACTGCACAGAGCGTGGCGGCCTTAGGGCATCAGGTATATGCAACAATGCGAGATACCAAGGGCCGTAATGCGGATAAAGCGGCAGCACTCGCTGCTTTAGGGAACGTAACTGTTTTGGACGTTACCCTAACTGATGATGAGAGCGTAAGGCAAGCTATTGAAACCATTTTAGAAAAAGAGGGAACTATTGATGTGCTGGTGAATAACGCTGGTTACAGCATGACTGGGGTGGCCGAGAGCTTTACCACGGCCGATGTGCATACCACTTTTGATATCAACGTTTATGCTCCCTGGCGAATGATTAAACTAGTGTTGCCTGCTATGCGCAAACAAGCTGATGGGTTAATTATTAACGTGACCAGTGGTTTCGGATGCGTATCATTCCCATTTGCAACCATTTATGCAGCCTCCAAGTTTGCGCTGGAAGGAATCAGCGAGGGCCTGCATTATGAGGTGAAACGTTTAGGTATTGACGTGGCTATCATAGAGCCTGGCGCTTTCCCTACCGAAATGCAGCAAAAGAACAATCCCGCATCTGATCAGCATGTATTTGAGGGCTATAGCTCAATTGCCGATATACCTGGTAAAATGGTGGCGGCCTTGACTGCAGAGATGCAGGCCAAAAACCCAGACCCACAGGATGTCGCCGATGCAATTGTAAAATTAATTGGTACCCCTGCAGGCAAGCGTCCATTACGAACAGTAGTTGACCCGATAACAGGCCAATACATTGAAGCCGCTAATAAAGCTGTAGCTGAAGAGTTTGCCAAAGGCTTGAGCGTTTTTGGTATGGGTGAGTTATTGTAAGCCGAAGCGAATTTTGAGAACGGCAGTGATGAGGCTACCGCCGTTCTTTTTAGCTACTATTGTATTCGGTTATGCCCGCGTTTATAGTATTGAAGTTTTTAGCTATTAGGTCCTGAGATATTACAGATAATTAAAGTATCCACCATTTCAATTAAAAGATGCTCTAAACTCCAATGGTGACAGGCTGGTTTTAGCCTTCAACAATTTACTGAACGACGGCAAATGCTCAAAGCCCAACCCGTAAGCGATCTCGCTAACTGATAGATCTGTTGATGACAATTTTTCCTTGGCCTTTTCGATCAGCTTTTCGTGGATATGCTGCTGCGTATTTTGCCCAGTGAGTACCTTGAGTAAGCTGCTTAAATATTTTGGCGAAAGGTTCATTGCATCTGCCAGATATGCTACAGTGGGCAAGCCCTTTGATAACAAGTCGTCGCTGTTGAAGTATTCCCTCAGTTAGGTTTCTATCCGTACCAGTGCTTGATGGTTTGACTTTTCGCGGGTAATGAACTGCCGATGGTAATAACGGTCGGCATAATTGAGCAGGGCTTCAATGTGGGAAACAATAATGCGTTTGCTGAACCGGTCTATATTGGCCTCGTATTCTGCAAAAATACTTTGAACGATGCTATCGATCATTGCCTCTTCTTTTTCGGAAAGGAACAATGCTTCGTTTAATGCATAGTCCCAAAAGTCATACTGCCTGATCGTTTTCGCTAGCGCTGTATTCCAAATAAAATCGGGATGGATGTAGATGGCCCATCCAGATTTTTCTGCCTTTTTACCTTTGTCGTCCACCTCAATGTTCAGCACCTGGTTGGGTGATATAAATGACATGATGCCATCGTTAAAGTCGAAAGAACGCTGTCCGTACTGCACTTTAAAGTTAATCATCCGCTTTACGGAAATGGAATAGAAGTCCATTGCCATATTCATGGGTTCTGAGACATCGCGAGTTGGTACGCTCGCGACATCCACCACGCTGATGAGTGGATGCATCGGCGCAGGCATGCCTAAAAAATGGTGAAACTCTGCTATCGTTTTAAAATGCCTCATAGGGATGAATGCTTATTTCTTAATATCCAAAACCACTTTACCGCGTACATGCCATGAAGTGATCTGGCGGTGCGCTTCAGCAGCCTCTTCAAACGGAAATACTTTATTGATTAAAAACTGTACTTTACCAGCATCAATGAGTTCAGCTATTTCTGTAAGCCATTCCTGTTCCCTTAGGTTGGTTTGCTGATAACATTGCTTTAACCTTTTTGGCCTCCGCTGCTTCCATCAATTTATCATTGAATGCAAAGTCTGTATTTACACTGACGAAGATTCCGCCATTTTTTAAAACGCCAATCGCTTTCATGCGCTCGCTGTTGTTACGGGTTGGTGAAGCTTCTAGCACTACATCCATATCGTGAAGTAACTCTTCAAAATTTTGAGTTTTATAATCAATAACCTCATCAGCGCCCAGTTGTTTTACGTATTCCACATTATCCGTAGAAGCCATGCCGATAATATATGCTCCTTTGGCTTTTGCAAATTGAATAGCAAAGCCGCCCACACTACCTGAAGCGCCCTGGATAAAAACCCGCTGACCCGATTTCACATCGCCATGGGCAAACAGACCTGTCCAACCGGTCAGGGCTGCTAAGGGCAAACTGGCTGCCTGTGTAAAGTCGAGGCTTTGAGGCTTTAAGGCAAATTGTTTTGCCTTCCCGACACAATATTCTGCGTAACTACCATCCCCGGGGAAATTAGGAACGCCGTAAACTTGATCCCCCGCCTTGAATGAAGTTACCTCATTACCTGTTTCCACTACAATACCTGCCGCATCCCATCCTAAGGTCATGGGAAGGCTAAGGAAGGAGCGCAGCGTTACATTTTCACCACTTCTAATGGCCCCATCGACAGGGTTTACGCCACTCGCATACACTTCTACCAAAATTTCGTCAGACCCCGGAACCGGACGTGCGACATCTTCGACTTTCATGACCTCAGGTCCACCATATCGATTGATCCTTACTGCTTTCATAGTGTTTAATTGTTTAATTTGTTTTATAAAACAAAGGTCAATAATGATTGCTATCGGCATTTAGCTAAAATACGCTTTTTCTTAGCCGAATTGCTGATTGAAAAATTGTTTCCGCTTCTAGATTTTTGCTCTATAGCTATATTACCTATTTTGTTAGCTGGCTTACAATTCCAATTCAGAATTTCATTCGTTAAACAATAATATCGTTATCAGTTAATTACAGTTTATATCTCTAGCGATTTGTCAAATTTATCGTGGCACTATTCGTGTGGCAATAGTGTTGACGGTAAGTTTGCCGCCGAAATTCTTACTTAAAAACAACTAAAATGGAAAAATTAGCATTGTTGGCCCGTTTAGAGGCCAAACCTGGTAAAGAGCAACAAGTTGCTGACTTTATCAAAAGCGCTTTGCCATTGGCCGAAGCAGAACCAGGTACCATTCGGTGGTACGGACTGCAGCTAGGGCCATCTACCTTTGGCATATTCGATACCTTTGACGATGAAGCTGGTCGTGATGCCCACTTAGCCGGCGAGATTGCTAAAGCCTTGATGGCTAACGCGGATGAACTGCTAACTGGACCACCTGTAATCGAAAAGGTTGACCTGCTGGTGGTTAAATGATTGAACTAAATACATTAGGTTCTGGTTACTTTCGTTAATCCGGCGGGAATCAGAACCTAAATTTGTGTAGGCTATTTGCTGCAATTGTTCTAAATTATGATTCTATCGGCATCCTTCCTTTCATTTGTTATTTAACAATCTGGAATATTTTGAGAAGTGTTTCGTCTCTCGGAACACCCCTCTTTGCTTCGAGGGCAAGCAGGTCATATTTCCCAACTCCAATAAGGTTTCCAAAACTTCTTAGCACTCATCTCATTTGTACATCTATAGGCACACACCCTATCGCCAAACTTATCTTGAGCAGTCTTAAATGGATTATATCCCGATAAAGAAATTATTCTTGGGTAATAACCTATTAAAGGTTTGTTTTTGCCATTTTCCCAGTTTGTCTTGCAGTTTAGCCGACCACGAAATGTTGACTCATCAATTTCAAATGGCCTGTAACCTAATAATTCTATGCTCTTCGGAAAATATTTGATTTGAGTACTGAGTGGTTTTTTCCCAAAGGCTGATACAATCCTCAATTATGCCAATATACGATGCAACTTTAATGCAGCAGGTTTTGGAGAGATGACGGCAATAACTAGGATCGGTAGGGATAAATCAATTCTAATTGGGGAGCACAAAAATACTCAAGAATTACTCATTGCTACACAGCTAACTTGCAAAAATTCAAATTGTGGCAACGAGGTTAAATAAATTATTGAATTTTCAAGATAAGAACTAGGCTAGGTTTTCAGTTTGATTTTCAAAACGCAAATAGGTCAACCTGGGAATGAATCTGTGTGTGGAGAGTAGTTATAGAAAAAAGTCTAAAGCTCAGATACGAATTTAAGTGAACTGACAAATACTGCTGTAGTATTTTTTGTCATCTCACTAACACTTGCAAGGACGATTGGTGCCCAATGATTGGTTTTTAAAAACATTAGATAACGCAGCTAAAACGAACTGATTCGATAATAAGAGGTAATTACCCTGTATTTTACTACCTAGTATACCTTAGGTGTTTTAACGTACTTTCAGACATTCCCAGAAATGAGGCGATATCCCTTAACCTTCCAGATTGAAATATTTCAGGATTATCCCGCATGGTTTGCAGGTAACGCCCAGCATATCTTTCATGCTGAACGATGTCTAACTGGTCACTCAGGTGGCTAATCATCAGCTCGAGATATCCCATGTTGATAAAATGATATTCCGGGAAGAGCACATGCAGATATTTTAGATGAATATAAGATATGCTGATAACCGTTGTTTTCTTTTCCATCTTCACAAACCATTTTGATAGTGCATCTGGTCTGCCTAAGGGCAGGATAAGCTGGGTGCTGTTAAAAAACCATATCGTGAGTTCCTCGGCGGTTACTTCATCATAACGATAAGCCCTTGCACATCCACTTACGATGTAGTTTAGCTCATTGGGATATTTCCCGGCCTGGAGGATAGTATGGTTTTTTGGATACACCGTTTCTTTTATGCTCGCCTGCAAGTAATCAGAGAGCTGGTCAGAGACATCATGAAATTGGGTGAGGTATTTTATAAAGTTTTCAAATGAGGGGCTCATATCCATTGTGCTATCAAGATGGGATATTAAAATCCTGCCGGTTTCCTGGTTTGTCGATCATGACCTGCCGGCAGGATTTGAATTAAGCTTTAATTCTTGTAGTAGCTGATAGTAAAAATGAGGCTTTGGATTTCACTAAAACCCGCCTCACTATCGAATCTGCTTTGCTTGCTTTTGCCGAGGTCGATGAGCTTTCCTCTATCATCGCCCTGGTTATCGGGCGAATTCGAATGTTCTTCAGCTTTTATTAGCGAGATGGGTAGCCTGCCCAAAATAAAATACTGAACTTCGGATGCTGCAGCTGCGATAAACTGGTCATCAATGTTCTCCAGAAAGGCAAGTTGGGAAACATCAAGGAGGAAATTGTTTTCTATCCATGAACGGAAATTTGCTGCACAGGCTGCAGCTTCCTGCTGCAACTGTGGGTCGGGAAGGGCATAGATTTGCGTCAGCAAATCACTTACACCCGCTGGGGTAAATGGGACTTTTTGCATGATAAATTAGGTTAAATGAATGCCTGAGGTTTGGCAGGCTTAGCCAAAACTAAAACCGATAATTCCAAATTAAAATAGCTGGGGCCACTCAATGCGTCCCAGTAGACCACTTTGCGCGCTAAGGGGACCATCAATTGATTTGAGCAGTCTTCAAGGCAGTTTTTAGGCCGTAGTTTTTAGACGGTATTTTTGTAAGGGCATGCATTTCATTACGTAACATAAATGTGTTTATTTAACAAGCACACTAGTATTCTTGGGATTTTTAGAAAATATTCCTAATTTGAGTTAGCAATCTACCTGCTTATGGAAAAAAATTACCTAAACATTCCTGCGCACGAGAGATATTTTTCAGTATATGTGCGATTTCTTCTGGCCTTTTTGGCCTCGATTTACCTTATAATTGAAGGACAGCACAAACCCGCATTGGTGGTAATTCAGCAAAAAAACTTCTATTACTCTTTGATCTTTAGTTTTATTATCGCCATGTTGGTGCTCAAATATATTCACTATTTATCCCTCTACCTTGACAAGCGCTGGGATTGGAATAAAAAACCTGTTATCAGGCTAATGCTTCAGCTTGGCTTTGGGTTCTTTTTCGCACTATACCTGGATTTGCTTTTGGCCAAAGGCCTCTACCATATGCTGGATGCCGATTTTGAAAAAAGCGGATATATGCTTGTGGAATTCCCAAAGATAAAATGGATGCTCGGTACATTGAATTTTATATACTGGATTAAAGCAATGGCGCCCGGACTGCTAAGCTGGAAACACTTTAAGCTAAGTGGGCAACCTGCTTTTGAACTCACGCCTGAACAAAAAGAAAATGAAACTTCCAACACCGCCACCTTGGATGGCATTATTGGTAAGCTCGGCAATAAATCCAGGCGCATTAGTTTGGATGAAATTGCTTGCATTAAATGCGAATCACGCTCTGGCTATGTCTACCTGAAAAACAATGCTGTATTTAATATCGATTACCGCGCTCAGGATTTAGTGGAAGTGCTGGATCCCAAGCGATTCTACCAAACCAACAGGGGAATAATTTTTTCACTCGATGTGATAGAAAGTTACAGAAGAGATAAAAAAGAGGGGCTTTTAATATTAAAAGAAGAGATTAATCCCGAGGTTTCCAAAATTGTAAGCAGGGAACGATTTCGGGACTTTAAGGCTGCATTCGAAGCCCGAATGCAAGCCTAGCTCGTTTCTTTAGTTCATTATGTGCTGTCTAGCACATAAAATACCTGTTTAGAAGTTCATCATAGTCAAATTAACACTTTTATCTTGTTTTTTTTGAAGCAGATAATTAAATTCGTGAGTCGATCATGCCTTTCCTGGTATAATTCATTCCGTTAATGCAGTACTCCCATATCCGGGACCTTAATGCTCTAAAGCGTAACGCTGTTTTTTAATGGATTTTCTCCACTTAAATTATTGCATATGACTAAGTTCGACAGACTACTAGAACTCCTTCATAAAATTTATTTAATCTTGAGTGAACAGCAACTTTCAACAATGTTCCCTAAGGACAGCGATGAAGAGCCTATGACCAGGCAGGAGGTAAAAGATTACCTCGGGATAAGTGAGAGCACCTATAAACGTAAAGTAAAAGACGGTACGCTCCGGCCGCTAAAGATGCCAGGGGGGGACAGGTTTTACAGACATCAGCTTGTAGAAGCCCTCGAAGAGAGTAAAAGAAAGGGCCGGATATGATAAGGTGGTAGCGAAACCCATCTTATTCATGACTGAAAATAGGAAGAAAGATTGGTCGCAGACCATTTCAGGCGAACAAGACAGCCGTTCTCTATCGCTAAAACTCACTTTCGAAAACACAGCATCGGGCAATACCAGATAAAGGAACCAATAGGTAAGTGGGTGCTTTGCAGAGGGTTTTTCGGGATGAAAAAGGGGTAAACAAAACAAAAGATTGATTTGCTGTTACCACATTAGTAAGCTAAAGTGTATGTGCTTCCCGCATGACCAAGGCATGTGCACTCTACCCCGGTCTACATACTAACCATGCTAGATTCCGCATATTTATACTTTCAGGATAATAATTTGCCTCTCTTTGATTGAAAGAGACATCGGATTTCCACATCCGTAATTTAGTTAACCCCCAGGCATGAAGGCTCAGCTAGTCACCTTTTAAATCACTATCTAGCTTTCATCTATCTTTTTTGCTTCTAAGCCTATCCATTACAGGTGTAGCCGTGAGACCATGCAGAACGACCGAAATTAAAATAGTAAAAGCTACAATAGCCCAAAGGGCATCCTGCTGCTCGAATTCTACTTCCCCGAAAGCGAAGGCCAGATAATATATCGATCCCATTCCCCGGATACCGAAAAAACTGATGGCAAGCTTTTCCTTTAACGGGGTTGAAGTTCCCAAGAGTGCCAGGTAGGATGCAATTGGTCTAACCAACACCACAAATCCAAATGATACAAGTGCCATTCTAATGGTTAGGGGGGTAAGAATGCCGCCCACCAAAGCCCCGCCAAAGAAAATCAGCAAAACCGCAAGAAGCATGCGTTCCATCTGGTCTGTAAAAGAATGTAATTGCTGGTGGTAATCATGGCCTTTCTCATAATGCCTTAAGGTCAGACCCGCAACAAATACAGCGATAAATCCATATGCCTGAGCTGATTCAGTAACAGCATAGGTAAAAAGAGTAAGGGAAATTGCAAGGAAACCATCTGAAGCTTTTAATAAACGATATTTTTCCGAAATGGAGAACACCAGGTATCCTACTAGTTTGCCACATAACCAGCCTATAACCAGTCCCCCAATAACCTTATAAATCAGGTAAAACCAGCCCCAGTGCCATATCGAAGATGAAGTAATGCCTTGGGATGCCACCACAATGGACAGCCAGGTAAAGGGAAATGCCAGTCCATCATTTAGTCCTGCCTCCGAGGTTAGTGCAAAACGGGGTTCAGATTTACCGTGCTCATTAGGTGGGCCAACCTGTACATCTGCGGCAAGGACAGGGTCTGTAGGCGAAAGAACTGCAGCGAGCAGCAAAGCGGCCGAAAGGCTCAGTCCCAAAACAACAATACCTAGCAAGGCAGAAATTACTATAGCCAAGGGCATCGCGATAAGAATCAGTCTCAATGGCGTAGACCATTTACTAAAAGAGAAACTCCTATCAATTTTGATGCCTGTGCCCATTAGTGAAATGATGACAATCAGCTCTGTGAGGTGAACCACCAGGCTATTGTCTTTTTGCGGTAAAGGAGAGGGCAGCGCTTCTGGCCACAAAAGGTAAATCAATACGCCGACACCGACATAAACAATAGAATATGATATGCCAATTTTCTTTGCCATAGACGGAATAAAAGCCATCCCAATACTGGCAAATCCCGCGATTAACATTAGTAGTATGTATTGGCTCATCGTTTATGATTTTAGTTGAAGTTACAAAAACTTCTGACTTGGTGGCATATTTGCAAATACGCTTACCCCTTTGCATTTTGCTTTGGATTTATGTAGCTTGATGTTGCATAGAAGTAGCTGTATTTCCGTGTCGCTATAGCGCTTTCAATAATTACTTGCGGTTTTTGCTGTGCTACCCTGCAAAATAGAAAATTTAACCAATCTTTAGCTTCTTGATGAAGTTTATTGGATTTTATAGTCATTAAGCAGTTCCATTTTTTCCTGGAGCAGTTGGCATGAAGATTTATTTCTTTTTCAATGTAAGCGACTCTTAAGGAATCCACTTTCAATCTGCTTTTTAGCCAAGAGCGAATTCTTAACTGATTTGCAGCCCAAGGGCGTCTTTGAGACCTCTGCAGTGAATAGGGTAAGGGCATCCCTTTTCTAGGTATCCAGACTGTTAATTATTGTATGGGAGAGAGAATAGCTGCTGATTTGATGAAAAAGGGCGATCAACTCAGCGCTGATGTTAGGCAGTGGTTGCGACATTTTATCGATCTTTTTGGTGCTCGCGGACTGATTTTCCTTTTTGAAAACATCTTTCATGATACTGGTTTTGATTTGAGAAAAGTCAATAAAGCCTGGCATTAAGTCCCTGCCTGATTCTAAGAGTGATGCCTTCCAGCTTATATTTTTTAAGCTACCTTCAAGCGCTTTTATACCGGTCTGCGGTAGCTCGGATCCAATCAGGAGTAGGTCAATCTCTTTCTCCCCTTTGGAGAGGCGAAGGTTTCGATTGATAGCCTTCGTGGTTGCAAAGTTGAACTCCTCACGAATAAAGGCCTGAGCATTGTTTTCAAAAATACTTTCTGCACCATACCTTAGGCAAGATATATGCTCGGAATGATGGTCACAAGCACGCTAATCAGGATGTATCTTGAAACCTTCTTTTGAGTATACATTAGTAACTTCTGCTATTTAACTCAATCTTTCTGTTGAAATAACATAAGATAAACTGCTTAAAGCCGTTTATCTTATTGATATTTCGCATATCTAAATATTTTCTGTATTTTTGGCATAAGATAAACGAAAATAAGCCGTTTATCCTATTAATATTTTACAATGGATATTCAGACAGCACTAAGAGAGTTATCGAACCAACCGCTGACCCATCAGCTACTGGCTGGCCTTTTGAAAGACTATAAACGGCCAAATGATAAGATACTATCTTTAAAAGCAGATGGTCTGATCGAACCGATCAAAAAGGGACTTTATATAGCAGGTAGAACTCTTGGCGCTGAACGACCTGAAAGCGCATTGCTTGCCAACCATATACTAGGACCAAGCTACCTGTCAATGGAAAGTGCACTCGCCCATTACGGGCTAATTCCAGAGAAGGTTTTTGCGGTGACTTCAATGACTACAAAAGCTTCGAGGAAATTTCAGACCAACATTGGACTATACACCTATACCAACCTGCCATTGCCTTATTATGCTTTCGGCCTTGCTACTGTAAGCCTATCTAAAGATCAGAAAGCCATAATGGCAACCCCTGAAAAGGCACTATGCGATAAAATAGCTACAACAGCAGGCATAACCTTAAGAAGCCAGTCTTCTGCAAGGGACTATGTTTTTGGAAACCTGAGAATGGAAGAAGAAGATCTAGCTAAGTTTGATTTAGATGCAATCTTAAGCTGGTTGGAAAATGCACCCAAAAGGGAAAGTCTGGAGATGTTAATCAAAATGATCGAAAAAATATGATAAAGGAATGGCTCGAAGATTATCATCCCTCAAACAGGGAAGAAGCTAAAGATGCATTGAGGGAAATCATGCAGGAGATTACACTGGCAGGACTTAACCGCGCCGGCTTTTTTGAAAAGGCGGCATTTTATGGCGGAACTGCGCTCAGGATATTCTACGGGCTAGACCGATTTTCAGAAGATCTGGATTTTTCACTTCTTGCTGTTGATCCGGATTTTTCACTGGAAAAATACCAAGATGCTATCATAAATGAGTTTGCCGCGCTAGGGATGCATGTATCGATTTCGGAAAAACAGAAGACAGTGAAGAGCAACATCAACTCAGCCTTTCTAAAATCGGAAACCATTTGGAAGGAACTTGTGTTGGAGGGTGTCATCCCACAGAACGGACTTAAGGAAGTAGCTAGCATTAAAATCAAGATAGAAGTGGATAAAGAGCCGCCATTGGGGTTTTATACTGAGGACAAGTTATTGCTTAAGCCTTTTTCGTTTTACGTAAAGTGCCTGTCGATCCCCGACCTTTTTGCCGGAAAGATGCATGCACTGCTTTTTCGAAAGTGGGGCACGAATGTAAAGGGGCGGGACTGGTATGATATGGAATGGTACATCAAAAAAGGATATACTCTCAATCTCAATCATTTCCTGCTAAGGGCGATAGATAGCAGTGACTGGAAAAAAGAGACCATCAACGAAGAAGAGTTCAGGAAATTATTGAGCGAAAAGATCGAAAGTGTTAAAATGGACTTTGTCAAAGCTGACATCTCTAGATTTATAAAGAATCCAAAGGTACTTGAAATATGGTCCCCAAGTTATTTCCACGATCTGAGTGCAAAACTAAAAATCAATAGACCGAATTAAGGTCTAGACCTTGGCTTTGGAAAAATTAAAACCAGAAGCCATGTATTCAAAAAAATGTACTAAATTGATTAATAATTAAAAGCCTTTACAAATATTTAATGGGATTTCTTTGATAGCTTGTGACCAATTGGTTAAGATATGGTTAGATGCGGGTAGCATCCGTCTGTTAATCAGAAACTGCCATTGACTAAAGGATTAAAGATGATGTTTATAAATGAAAATATTCCTTTGCTAAACAGAGTGATATGCCGGTATTTAGGGCATAGCGAGGTGTTTCTATAGAGTATACTATCGATGATGTTGAAACTCTTTGCCTTCCCAAACTATATATGAAATGTTCCGATCCTAGTAAAATGCTTATCAGTAACATGGCTCCTGATTTCAAAATAGGTTCTGATGACTGGGAGAACATCTTTTTCATTTAGAAAAGGTGTATTGCCCTTCTTTATTTTCTAACGACTTTTGGTGCCAGGGTCAAAAACATTCTCTTGCCTTCGAGTTTTGGTAGTAATTCAACTTTACCTACCTCTTCCAGACTTTGTGCAAATTTCAAAAGCAGAATTTCGCCCTGGTCTTTATATACTATAGAGCGGCCCTTGAAGTGAACAAAGGCGCGGACCTTTTCACCACTCTCCAAAAATGAGACTGCATGTTTAAGTTTAAACTGAAAATCGTGATCATCGGTATTTGGGCCGAAACGAATATCTTTGGTAATGGTCTGCTTGGCTTTACTTTTAATCTCCTTTTGCTTTTTTTTCTGTTCGTAAAGAAATTTGCTATAGTCGATGATCCGGCAAACGGGTGGGGTGGCGTTCGGAGAGATTTCAACCAGATCTAGATCTAGTTCTTTTGCCATTTTGAGTGCTTCCGTGAGCGGATAAATATTAGTCTCAACATTCTCTCCCGTCAAGCGAACCTCCGGAGAGATTATAAACTCATTTATTTTATGTTCTGCTTCTTTCTTTCTGAAGGGTAAGCGTGGCCCCCTGTAAAATCCTGCTTTTTTTAATGCCAAATTGAAAAGTTTTAATGAAAAATTCTGTTACCTGAAGCGGTAATTTTTGATGATAGTAATAATATAGCTTTTTGTGAGCAAAAATCCAAACCGAATGCAAAATCATGACTCTATAAGTACGTTTAGCTATTCTGTTTTCGAATTAGATTTCGACGAACCGTTTCAATAAACCTGAGTCTGATCTGTTTTTTATTAGCTTGCGTTAACTTCGTTCATAACCTTATCTTCAATTCTCAGCGCTTCATAGGTGATGAGTATAAAACCTGATATTAGAAGCACCAACGCTAAAAAACGCAATATTCTTTCTGTGCTTTTGGTGTTTACCATCCTGTCTGAGCAGGTGAACTCATTGATTCCAATTAATTTTCTCCGTTTGTTTCTTCGCCAGATTGCGAAGATGAAAATAAAGGATCCGAAAATCAGCGCTAGAATACCGCTGATCAAGGGCATTGTGGTAAAATTAAAGGTTTCCTGTGTTTCTATCATATAAAATAGACCAATGGGAAGCTAAAAAGTTTAAAAATATATTTTTTTAGCAGTAATATCGGAGTTTAATTGGATGTGCATCTCACTTGCTAGACCGCATTTTTAATTTCGTATCAAAGCAGTTTTTCCTAAAATAAAGTTTTAAGTTTCATATCTGTTACAGTAATACAAGTGAATTTTGTGCCTTGATTTGTACTTTTGCATTCAAATCAGTGTGCATCAATGGTTAGAACAAGAGAAGATTCGTTTTTTAAAATCCGATCTGCTGTTCCGGAACATTTTCCGTTACTGCTATTGCTCTTGCTGTCTTCCTTTTTTTTACGTCCATCCCAACTAACCGGGGATCTGGCACAGAGGATTTCCTCTATTTCTATAAAGTCTACCAATATTATGGGCCCCATCTCAGGGGAGGACCGCGAGCATGCTTCGCTGGCCGCGGTAGATCAGAAACAGCCAAAATTCCGTAAGAAATTCCAGCACCTCAACGATGCCACCAGTGATCTTCAGCCCTTTCAAAAGCGCCTGGAGATTCGCTATCATCTTCCTGTTTCAACTCCGCTAGGTTATGAAACACCACATTTTTATAGCGGGCAACACGCCTTCCTCTACAGGTTGACTTATTTCTAATTTTTCCCAGCTATGTAGTCCATTTCTAATAGGATTACCTATGATTTGCCGGAATAAAAATTAAATATCAAATAAGCTGCTGTGTGATAACCTTTTGGTTATAGCCACTGCTTTACAAAAAGAAATAAGGAAAACACACAAATGAAAATTAAATGGATGGCGATCCCGATCCTTGCTGCTGCAATGCAGGCATGTACAGGAGGGACAGCCCAGAAAAAAGATAATGAGATTGCTGAGATACCGGTATTAAAGCTAGCCCAGCAGGATACCTCACTGTCTTTCGACTATGTAGCCGATATTCAGGCCTATAAGAATGTTGACATCAGATCCAGAATACATGGTTTTATCGAAAAGGTCTTGGTAGATGAAGGAGAAAAGGTTCATAAAGGACAGCTGCTCTTTCAGCTGAACGACCGCGAACATGTAATCGCACTTAATAAAGCTAAGGCGAACCTGGCAAGTGCACTCTCTGCAGCCAGCATCGCCCAGGTTGAACTGGAAAGGATTACTACGCTAGTGGATAAAAAAGTAATTTCTCCTTCTGAACTCTCGCTTGGAAATGCCAGGTTTTCGGAAGCTGAAGCGAAGATCAAAACGGCTAAGGCGATGATCGATGATGCCAATCAGAAGCTTTCCTATTCCCGTATCCGGTCCCCTTTCGATGGAACTATAGACCGTATCCCCTTGAAAGCAGGGAGTCTGATTGATGAGGGTGCACTGCTCACAACTATATCTGATACCAAAGAGATGTATGCTTATTTTGACATTTCGGAAAATGAGTACCTGCAGTTTACGCGTAATGGAAAAGGGCGTTTCGAGCAGAACAAAGCTGTAAAGCTCATCCTATCGGATGGGTCAGCCTATCCGGTAAAAGGAAAGATACAAACACACGAAAATGCATTCTCGGGAAATACCGGATCAATTGCCTTCAGGGCAGTTTTTGCCAACCCGAAAAATATTTTAAAGCATGGCGCATCCGGAAAAGTTGAGCTGGAATCTAAACTCGCAGGTAGTATTCTCATTCCCCAGAAGTCCGTATTTGAAATCCAGGACAAAAATTACGTTTTTGTAGTGGGTAAGGGTAATATGGTTAAAATGAAAAGTTTCGTGCCCAAATTGCGTCTGCCTGGTTTTTATGTCTGCGCGAGTGGTCTTGATGCGGGAGAGACCATTGTGTACGAAGGCATACAGAATATCCGGGATGGCGCCGTCATTAAACCGGTGTATACCTCGGGTAAATCTTTGCTGGCCAAAAAGTAATTCTTTTTTTCATTTCCATTCCTTCTGCTGAAAATTTCCCAGCGGAATAGGATTGGTATAACCCAAAATAAATGGTTGAGACCTTCATAAGAAGACCGGTACTTTCACTGGTTATTTCACTTATATTGATTTTATTGGGCGTCCTTGCCCTTTTTAAGCTCCCAATTACACAGTTCCCGGACATTGTTCCGCCCTCTGTGGTGGTAACGGCAAACTACAATGGTGCCAATGCGGAAGTTTGTGCCAAGGCTGTGGCAACCCCTCTTGAACGTGCGATTAACGGCGTTCCTGGAATGACCTATATGAATACGGTCAGCAGCAATAATGGGGTAACATTAGTTCAGGTATTTTTCAATGTCGGCACCGACCCTGATCAGGCTGCGGTAAATGTACAGAACCGGGTAACCACTGTTCTCGATGAGCTTCCCGAGGAGGTGATAAAGGCTGGTGTAACCACTGAAAAAGAGGTGAACAGTATGCTTCTTTACTTAAATATTACCAGTAGCGACAAGGAAATGAACGAGGAGTTCATTTATAACTTTGCGGACATCAATGTGCTACAGGAACTCAAAAGGATAGACGGTGTTGGTTTTGTAGAAATAATGGGTGCCAGGGATTATTCCATGCGGGTATGGCTTAAGCCTGACCGGATGCGTTCTTACAATATTTCTGCAGAAGAGGTCATCGATAAGATGCGTAAGCAGAATATCGAGGCAGCGCCTGGTGTGGCAGGTGAGAATTCCGGCAAAGGCAAAGAAGTAAAGCAGTATGTGCTGAGATATACCGGTAAGTTCAACAATAAGGAGGACTATGAGAATTTGGTGCTCCGTGCCGAACGGGACGGGGCCCTTGTGAGGTTAAAGGATATCGCCGATCTGGAATTCGGGACCGTCAGCTATGATATGGTTTCCAAAACTGACGGCAAACCTTCAGCCTCAATTATGATCAAGCAAAGGCCCGGTTCAAATGCTAGTGAGGTAATCGATAACATCAAGTCAAAAATGGCTGAACTTAAAGCCACCAGTTTCCCGCCCGGGATGGAATATAATTATGCCTATGATGTTTCGCGATTCCTTGATGCAAGTATCCATGAAGTTTTAAAGACACTTTTGGAGGCTTTCATACTGGTATTCATCGTGGTATTTATTTTTCTACAGGATTTCAGGAGTACGCTGATTCCCGCTCTTGCGGTCCCAGTAGCGCTGATTAGTACCCTTGCCTTTCTCCAGATCATGGGTTTCTCCATTAATATTTTAACGCTATTTGCACTCGTACTGGCCATTGGGATTGTGGTTGATAATGCGATTGTCGTAGTCGAGGCGGTACATGTGAAAATGAGCGAAGAACATCTTCCGCCGATGGAAGCAACGATTGCGGCGATGAAAGAAATCAGCGGGGCAATTGTGGCCATTACCCTGGTCATGTCAGCAGTGTTTATCCCCGTAGCTTTTCTTTCCGGTCCTGTTGGAGTGTTTTACCGTCAGTTTTCACTTACATTGGCCATTTCCATTGTAATATCGGGAATAAATGCATTAACGTTAACCCCGGCGCTCTGTGCATTGATGCTACGGCATAATGTCGAGACTGGCAAAAAGGGTTTGCTCCAGCGGTTTTTTAGTCTTTTTAATAAAGGCTATGATAAAACCGAAAAAAAATTCGGCCGGTTGGTCAAATTTATCATTTCTCGAAGGGTGGTCACTATTGGGCTATTGCTGCTTTTTATATTCCTGAGCTGGCTGGGCTCGAGCATTCTTCCTTCCGGATTTATTCCAACTGAGGACCAGGGAATGATTTACGTGAACGTGACCACGCCTCCTGGCTCTACTGTGGAGCGGACAGAACAGGTGCTCGATCAGATCGAAAAGGTAACCAGTAGCATTAATTCGATTGAAAATGTGAGCACCCTGGCAGGTTATTCTCTTATGAGCGATATTACAGGAGCTTCTTACGGTATGGCTATGATTAACCTTTCCCCATGGGAAGCACGAAAGGAAAGTGTAGCTGAGTTGATCTCGGACCTTAAAGCCAGGACCAGGGGGATCAGTGATGCTTCTATTGAATTTTTTTCCCCGCCCACCGTTCCCGGCTTTGGAAACGCCAGCGGTTTTGAACTCAGGCTGCTGGATAAAAACAAGAGCGAGGATATGGGAAAAACGGCGAAGGTAACCAATGACTTCCTTGCCGAACTCCGTAAAAGCAGCGCTATTTCCGGTGCCTTTACCAGTTTTGACCCAAATTTTCCGCAATATATGATCCATGTCGATCAGGATATGGCGGCGCAAAAAGGGGTGACGATTGAAAATGCAATGGGTACCCTGCAGACCTTAGTTGGAAGTTATTATGCAACCAACTTCATCCGTTTCGGACAGATGTATAAAGTGATGCTCCAGTCCTATCCCCAATACCGGGGCAAGCCTACTGACCTTTTAAAACTCTATGTCAAGAATGACCGTGGAGAGATGATACCTTACTCGGCATTTATCACAATGGAGCGGGTGTATGGACCAGAACAGATTAACCGGTATAATATGTATCCCTCAGCGATGATTAACGGTGATGCCGCTGCAGGTTTTAGCAGTAGCGATGCGATTGCGACCGTTGAAAAAACTGCCCGGGAAAAGCTTCCACGTGGTTTTAGTATTGAATGGTCTGGAATGACAAGGGAGCAAATCCTTTCGGGAAACCAGGCGATTTACATCTTCATCATCTGTCTGATATTCGTCTACCTCATTTTAGCCGCGCAATATGAGAGCTTTCTCTTGCCCCTGCCTGTCCTGCTCTCGCTTCCTGCCGGAATTGCCGGAGCATTTTTTACCCTAAAACTGGCAGGCCTGGAGAACAATATCTACGCTCAGGTGGCACTGGTCATGCTAATCGGACTACTTGGAAAGAATGCGATTTTAATTATTGAGTTTGCCGAACAAAAACGCAAAGCAGGCTTTTCTGTTGCCAGGGCAGCAGCCCTTGGCGCCGTATCGCGCTTACGCCCGATACTGATGACTTCCTTCGCTTTTATTGCAGGCCTCATTCCGCTCTGTATTGCCTCAGGTGCGGGCGCGGTTGGGAACCGTTCGATTGGTATGACTGCAGTAGGAGGAATGCTCATCGGAACGCTCTTTGGCGTAATACTGATTCCAGGTTTATATGGGGTATTTGCAGCTCGCAAAAAAAAGCAGGCAGGTAAAAGTTCTACGCTTAAAACAAATTAAAATGAAATTAAATATTAAAATAATTATCCCATTTTTTATTATGTCCTGCTTGATCGCTTTCATAACCTCATGCAGCTCAGTCAGGCAGGCAAATCTTCCTGAACTCAAAAAGCTTCCTGACTCCTTTAGCCGGCTCTCTTCTGCGCCTGCTGAGGCTTTAAGCTGGAAGGCCGTCTTTACCCAGCCCGATCTCAGGAGTCTTATTGATACCACACTTAAAAACAACCTTAGCATACAATCCGGCGTACAGCGGGTGTTAGTTGCAGGACTTAATCTTCGCCTTAGCCGCTCAAAGCTCTATCCCTCACTTAGCGCTGGCATATCTGCCGGGATAGATCACTATGGAGACTATACAATGAACGGGGTAGGGAATTATGATACCAATTTTTCAGATAACCTGAATGACAAGCAGCGGATCCCCAGCCCGACGCCGGATTATTTTGCGGGTTTCAGGAGTTCATGGGAAATTGACATCTGGGGAAAGCTATCTGAGAAGAAAAGGGCCGCATATAACCGCTACCTTTCAAGCCAGGCTGGTCTGCAATGGTATAAAACACAAATCATCAGCCAGGTTGCAGAACTTTATTATGAACTTACTGCTCTTGATAAACGCTTAGAAATTCTCCAGCGAAACATACTCCTGCAAAATAAGGGCCTGGAAATTGTAGAGGCCCAGATGGCTGGCGGCCGGGCAACCGCGCTTGCGGTCAGTCAATTCAAGGCCCAGCGCATGGCCACGCAAGGCAGGCAGTTTGAAATCCGGCAGGCAATCAATAGGATCGAGAACGAGCTCAACATGCTTATGGGCAGATACAGGGGAAAACCCGGTCGTGATACCAGTGCAATTACTAAAGTTTTACCCAGGGAGGTTTATGCCGGGATTCCTGCAAAAGTTATTCTTTCGAGGCCGGACGTCAGGGAAGCGGAACTTCAACTCGCTGCCTCGAAGGCAGATGTGAATGCCGCAAGAAAGGCATTTCTACCCACGCTGACCCTTGATGCCTACGCTGGCTATAACTCCTTTAAGCTTCCATTGCTTTTCTCGCCTGCTTCAATGGCTGCGGGTTTCCTTGGCGGACTGAGTGCCCCATTGCTCAACAGGGCAGCGCTCAAAAACAGTAGCGAGGTGGCAAACTCCGCACAGCTTTCTGCCTTTTACAACTATCAGGGTCGGATCATCAAAGCCTACCAGGAAGTCTCTGTGCAGCTTTCGGCTATTGAAAACTATAAACAGGCATACCGTTTTAAATCAAATGAGGTAGAGGAACTAAAGAAAGCAGTTTCAACGGCCAACGACTTGTACCTTTCCGGATATGCCAGTTACCTGGAAGTCATTGTTGCCCAGCGTAGCGTGCTTGATGCAGAAATGCAACAGGTTGATTTAAAGCAGAAGTCTTACTCTTCACTGATCAACCTTTTCAGGGCGCTGGGAGGATAAAAACTATTCGCTTTAAAACAAACTACATTGCCCTGGGATTTCTTTAATGGGATCTCAGGGTTTTTTCCGAACTTAAAATACCTACAATGCCATTGCAAGTCCTATTCTTGCACCATAGAACGATGTGGATTCTCCCTTTCTTACCCAGCTTTCATAACGCAGGCCCAGGTCGGCGCTAAAGCGATCATTTATAGGTATGCAGGCGCCCAAGGCAGGGGAATAGGTGAAGGCTTGATAGGGATTTTCGCCAAGCGTGAAAGCGGATCCACCTAAAGCCTCAGCATAATAGATTCCTCCAAAATAATACCTGAAACCAACCTTTACTGGTATAACGCCGTTTATGTGGGTATCTTCGCCATAGTTTTCCAGACGGGCCCGCACATCTTTCCTATATTGAAAATGCATGTATCCCAGATAACCCACAGCATTGAGATTTCCTTTTAGGTTGTATTCGCCGACGACAGAGCCGCCGTAACCCCGCCGGTAGGTTTTAGCCGATATTCCAGTTGGAAAGGCCAAAGCCCCACCCACAGAGATTTTGGTTTTTGCACCCATTTGCTGGCCCAGGGCACTTAACTTCGAACTGATCAATATTATTAATAAGGCAGCAGCAATTAAACTCCGGACCGTCAGATGTCTTCTAACCGAACTGTACATTTTAACTATACTTTTTGGGATAATTTACAGAAATTTTTAATTGTTCCTAAACTCGAAAGCGCCATAAGATAGCATCCGGCATCGTGGCTTATACTGACCTTTAATTCAAGGCGTTCAATGATTGCTCTTGCCTCTGCCAGACTTCGGTGAATATCTTTCATCCCCCATACCTCTATTTCATACTCCATCACCTTATATTTGGCAGATTCGAACTTGTCTATGAATAGTTACATGCCCTCAATTATGCCTATTTTGCTCATCTTGCATGATTAATTGTTTTGTGACACACTTTTATGCAAAGGAATAAAATCAAAATCGCTTTCGTCACATATTCCATGTATTATTTTCGATAATAACCTAGGGGATATCACCGTTTCGTTGGCGCATTGGACGCTAAAATAGCAGATTAACGCTATCTTAACAAATGCTTAACAGCGGGGGGAAGGTTATTGGAATTTGTAATGATAAAAAAGATGAATGTCAACAGGTTTCGTTTTTTTATTTCTTAAATAGCTTGATTTATAGCTAATTACCTATGATTACTCTGATTTTATTGTCGCGGCCTAAATGGATATTTAGGCCATCCTTTTCTCTTTTTGAATTATAAATTCGGATTGGATTGCAATATTCCTAAAAGCGTCCTCTATCTCTTTTTTTGGGCTCGGCTGAAATAAAGATTCTGTAGTTTTTCAGTTTTCAATACTGATGTTTTATTCGTCTCAAACTGCCTGTTAAATGTTGAAAAAATAGTCCAAATTGGCTCATTTCAGTTCATTTGAGCCCAATTCAGCTCATTTTTCGTCGCTGTAGAATTTCCATCTTAAGTTTGATTCATGCTCTTAAAGCCTTTATCCTTTGGACTAAAGTCGCGCTCAAAGCGCATGAAGGCTTGCCATTTTTAGCTAATCTTTAAGCATAACATTTTTACGAGGCCTTTGGATTAGTCGCGTGTGATAAGCATCTAAAATAATATAAATGCGCAAAAGGAAGACTAGACTTAAATACAAAAAGTGAACAAAAAAAGAATTGATAAAAACTTTTGCTGGCTCAGCCAGCAGCAATACAGGATAATTACAACCGGCCCTTGGCTTGGATGGATAACCATCCTGAGCTCTTTGACATATAGGAATGAAGCATTATTCTGCGAATAGCGGAAAATCCTGCGAAGTTGAGATAATATCAATAGAACGAACGCGCAGGGGCAGGCAAAGTGCCCGGTCTGTATAGACTGACGTGAGTAATTCCGGAAAATACCGAAAACTTTATTTATCAGTATGGTTTAGGTTGAGGGGGCTTCATGCCCCTTTTTTTTTATACTAGCTATCGCTTCCAGTAATAAATCCCAATGGTTAAAAAAGACGTTCTTAATATGCTGAAATTGCTCAACTTAGGGAAAAATTTAAAGGCATTGCCCATGACTAAGATGGACCCGCTTTTGGATATCTTGTTCGATACTGGTTTATTAATAAATACAATGGAAATCTGATTTGTGAGGAAAGTCCTCAGACCGACCAATAAGAAGTGAAAAATTATCTGGCAATAAGTAAAATTACTTATAAGAGAAAGGTAAGGGATGCAAAGTTGCGGCCATTAAAATTGCCTAATGGGGACAGATTTTTATAAAAGAGATCTGCTCCAAGAATTTAAGGATACTAAAAGACAAGGAAGGATTGGATATAATTTTTGGTAAAGTTCATTGATAAAAAAAAACATAGTCTAACTTGGTGCACCGTTAATTGGCTACCATAGAAGCATAATCTGAATTATGTACCTTTTAAACGCAGTATTGGAGGATTTTTGCATCATATAAGTGCAGTATTTTTTTTGCATTAATAGCGTGCAAATTGAGATCTAAAAATTAAATCTAACCTGCTCGTTCACAACAGGATTTTGGAAATTGTTCGGCAAAGGACTAATTCAATAGATTGGAATGATAGGTTAATCAATATTTGAGTATAAAAGTTATACAGTATCGATTAACCGGCTTGTCTTTAAGGGAATACCTGAATTTGTCTGCTATAGCAAATCTCTGAAAGTTTAAGTTGAAAGACCTGTTAAAAAAACATGTCGAGCTTGCAAATCACTTGAGCCGATTGTTCAACCCGCACAGCATTTTCATAATTACCTGAGCTATGGTTATACCCTTTTTTTATTGAAAAAGCAATATCTATCCCACGGGTGTGGAGAAGGTTTTCAAAGTCATTATATAAGAAGGTTTACGTTTTATTGCAGGCTTCAATCCCCATAATACCTTAAGGTTTATCAAGTGCTGTATATAACAATAAGTATCTAAACAAAGCCAATTCTATGGAAACTAGATTTGAACTTAACCAAATTCGCGAATCAACTGACCTGGTTGGAGTTCTAAGCAAGCTTGGACATGAGCCTATTAAGAAAAGTGGTGCTGAACTTTTTTATTTGTCGCCATTAAGGGATAATGATTCTGCTCCTTCTTTTTGCGTTAATGAACGGTCTGGACTTTGGTATGATCACGGCATGGGTAAAGGCGGCTCCGTAATAGAATTTGCGCTTGCCTATTGGTTCAATCTATCCTTTAAAGAAGCCATTACTGAGCTTTTAAAACTTAGCGGACAGATGTATGGCGAGTTAGCGCAGCGCTCCCACAGTTATAAACAAACTTCCATGTCTATGCGTGAACCAAGCTATATTATAAGAGGAAGCCAGTCTCTTGGAAATAATCCTTCAATTACTGCTTACCTAAAATCAAGGGGGATTTTTGATGTAGCAGTCCCTTTTTTAAAAGAGCTTCAATACAGCATAAAGATGCCGGATAAATCCAGGAAGGAATTATTTGCTGCTGCCTGGCAAAATGAACTTGGCGGCTGGGAAATCAGAAGTCCTAAATTCAAAGGGTGTCTCGATAAAAAAGCGATGAACTATATCCTTGGCGATAATTCCAGTATTAAGCTTTTTGAAGGCATGATGGATTTTCTAAGCTGGAAAAAACTTTTTCCAGAGGAGAATTCAAGTATATTAATCCTCAACTCGCTTTCTTTTATCGAGCCGGCCATAGAAAGGGCAAAGGAATATTCATCTGTTGATGCTTTTTTTGATCACGATACCGCTGGCAGGAAAGCAACGGATTTATTGCTGCGGGCGATCCCAAACGCGATAGATAAGTCAGGACTATATGCAGGCTACAATGATTTTAATGAGAAATTACAAGTATGGATAGCTACAGAACACATCAAGGATTTTCCTTTAAAACAAGTCAGGACTGGTCCAATTCGTTAACTCATCCTTTAGTGATCTATGAAGTCAACGAAGAAACAAAAGCGTAATGTTATAGTAAAGTGCTTTTTAAGTCCTGAGGAAATGCAGAAAGTTAATTCGCTTCGTCTTGAATTGGGCGCTACGATGTCTGATCTGATAAGAAGCAGGTTACTGCATCCTGATATGCTAATAGTAAATCCCGCTAAATTGCTTTTAATTTTTAGTGAAATTGGATCTGAGATGGCATCCATCAATTTGGCCATGCAGAGATATTTTGAGCTTCCTGATGAAGCGAACTTGAAAGATGCTATTAATATGGAAGACAGCATTAAAGACTATCTTATTCAGCAGCACAAATTAGAAGTACAGATAAGAAAACTATTAATGAGGATTGAATGGAGGGAATAGCACATGATTATTATTGCCAGACTATTTACTACTCGCAGAGGATTTCCTGCTGTAAGTTATAATATGGATAAAGTTAGGCGTGGGGACGCAGAACTACTGGTTTATAAAAATTTTGGAATTCTTCACGCATTTTCAAATCCATTAGCGGCTGATTTTGAGCACTATTTTGGAGCAGTTTCCTCGCTGAGCAGGCAAAGTTGGTATGCTCAGTTTCATGCGGTATTATCTGTTAAAGGAAAAGCTATTCCTGCTGATAATCTAAAAAGATTTGCTGAGCAGTGGTTAGGTGAAATGGGCTACGGCGCCCAACCATTTATGATATTCTTCCATTCTGATACAAAAAATAATCATGTGCATATTGTCTCTTCCTCAATACTTTTTTCCGGTCGGAAGATTTCTGCAAGCTTTGAGAGAAGACGAGCGGTTGAGGCCATAAATAAGTTACTTGGAATCGATTTAGAAGTGGCCTTCAAGAATGAAATCATACCTTTATTGGAGTATAATTTTTCCTCTTTCCACCAATTTACAGTTTTGTTAAAACGAATAGGTTATCAGGCTTATACAGGTGGTAATCAATTTATCATTAGAAAATATGGGCGAATTTTTTTAAAAATTAGCCAAGAACAGCTCACAAAGATGATTTTACGCCCAGAAGTCAATTCTAGTGGATCGGAACGGATCAGGTTATTGATAAATAATAGTCTAATTACCGTTGATAATAGATGTATCCCGATGTATCAGCAGCTGGCTCACAATTTTGCCGGTAGGTTAACAGGGTTTCATTCAGCGCTTTCAGATTACCTCCTTCGTCAGTATTCCTTAGAAATCTTATACCATTTTAAAAATAGGATTATTACTGGCTTTTCTGTTATCGATCATAAGGCGCGGGATGTTTTTGATGGTGGTGTTGTTATGGAACTCTCCAGGTTGATCGGAGAAAATCCTCAACGCTTACAAGTGAAAAGCTATTCTAGATAGACCACAGCCTGGAGAGCAATTGAGCAGATAGACAAAAGAGAAATTTGCCCGATATGTCTACACTGCAAAGGGCTGACTGTAAAGCAGTTAATCACAGCAAAAAAACTAGCGAGCTGTCTAAGGACATAAATAAGATTGCTTCATTTCAGTTAATTTTAAAGGCTGCAGGAGCTTAACCATGAATTTAATATAGGGTTTAACTCCGCCGCTTTCTTAACATTCTAGAAAAAAGACCGTGTTAATCATTCGGATTATAGACGCTCAAAATAACGCGCTCTCGATATTCTAAATAACAATATATCCTGCTTCATTAATACCAACACTTATGATTATATCAACAGGCAATCTCAAGGGTGGCTGCGGCTGTACAACTGTGCTTTTACTTTTAGCCCACCATTTATCCTATAGCGGTAAGAAAGTCTACTTGATTGACTTGAGCATCGAGGGCGCTTTAAATTTGCTCTATCACCGATCATTATTATTACTCGAATGTTTACCTTTTGAGTTCTTCAGGACCGATGAGCACAAGGTCAACAGTTTATTAGCTAGACTGGAAGGGGACCAGGGGATAATATTAATTGATATTCCAAAAACCCTCTCCAGTAAAAAGGTGCAGGAAGTATTTGCAAAAGTCAATTACTTTATCATTCCTTTTCAATATGGTTTATTAAGTGTGCATTCTGCATCCGCCTTTTCGCTACTTATCAGAGGGTTTGCTGAGCGTTCTAAGTCCATTTTCTTGCCCAACAATAATCCACCTGAAGATATTCCGGATGAATTGTGGGAACAGCAGCAGTCGCTACGAGCACTCGGTCAACTCTCCTCATCCATACCAGTAGTTTTTCCACTGATAACCTTAAGAAGTATGCACCTGGCGCCGGCCTGTCTTTTTCAGCTCTCGCCAAGCCTCAATCTGCTTTGCGGGCAATACCTACTATTATAAACTTAAATTCTTAAATCTATGAGCTGGACAAATTTTACCCTTTATCTCGCCTTCGCCTACGCGGTATACTACGCTTTAAATTTTCTGATGGATTTCTCTAAGGCCGGCCGGCATTCTCTCATCGAAGGAGACGAAGTTGAGGAGCATTATCAAATTGAAGATATTCAGCAGCCTGTTGAAGTGTCGGCATTTTCTCAAATCGATAACCCGGAATCTTCTGGTGATAGCTTCTTAAGCTCAGGTGAGCTGGAAAGCTCCGGCGCGCTGCGCTTTGAGCAAATCATGCAAGCCGCTTCCCAGGAATTAATTGAGTGCACCAAAAGAATGCTCTAAAGAAAATGAAAAAGTTTAGCTTCCAATTTTCAATACTACTGGCTTTGGTTTTCAGCAAGACCTCTAGCCTATACTGCCAGGTACCTGGCCTGAGTGAATTTAATCAGGCCAGCGCCCAGATTAGGCAGCAATACTTTTCATTTTCTGATTTTGCTATGGTTATCGGCGCAGTCTCAGGTCTTTTAGGGGGCTTGCGCGTTTATGCCAACTGGCAAGCCGGCCGTCATCACATCGATAGGCAGGTTATGGGCTGGCTGTTTTCCTGCATCTTTTTAAACGTCTGCGGGGTATTTCTCCGCGGCTTATTCGGACTTTAAAATCAATAAACAATATGAAAAATCTAACAAAAAACCTGCTGCTCATGTCACTTATGAGCTTTTCTTCTTCCCTTGCATTTGCTCAGGCTGGCGGAGGGACAACCGGAATAAATGCTGCAACTTCAACCCTGACGAGTTACATCGACCCAGTGTCAACATTAACTCTGGCCATTGGCGCAGTAGTGGGTATAATTGGCGGAATTATGGTGTATATCAAATGGAATTCCGGCGATAGGGACATCAGTAAAGAGGTGATGAGTTGGGGAGGATCCTGCATTTTTTTAGTGCTGGTATCTGTAGTGATCAAAGCCTTTTTTGGTGTATAGGGGGGCCAAGCTTATGGAACGCCACCCAATTTATAAAGGATTAGAGCAGCCTTTAAGCTACCGTGGACTCAAAGGAAAGTATATCGGATGGGGGATTGGTTCGCTCGTCTGCGGACTGTTTGCCGGCGGGATTATAGGCGCAGTATCCAATATGTACCTGGGCGTTTTTTTAACTGCGCTATTCTCTGGCGGCGGCTTTAGCTATACCCTTTATCAGCAAAAAAGAGGGCTTTACAATAAAAAAAGAGATAGGGGATTGTTTGTTCATAAAAATGCCTTTCGTTATGGGTACAAAAATCTTTGATCTACCGTATATCGGCTATGATAATTTTCAGGGGCTGGAATTGCTTTATACCGCTAGTGGGGATTTTTCTGTTATCATACAGATTGAAAATGTCGTTACTGAGCTTAGCGCTGATGAGCGGGGATATGTAGCTTTTCATGATCTGCTGCTTCAGCTCATTAAAACTCTTGGGGAAGGCTATATACTCACTAAGCAGGACGTTTTTGTCGCAGGACGGTTTAAACAAGGAAAAAGTGAAGAATATTTGCAAAAAGCCTTTGATTCCCATTTTTGTGGCCGAAGGCAGATTGAGCTTTACAGTTATTTAATCATCACTAAAAAGGTTGAACGTTCGAGGTTTTACCTCTATAGTGACAAATCCCTGCACAATTTTAAAAGCGTTACCAGTAAAGTTATGGGAACTTTAAATGAAGCGGGGCTGCAGCCTGTGCTTTTAGACAAGGCTTCGATGGACCGCTACATAGGCCGCTGCCTTTCAATGGATTTTTCCTCAGCGCACATTCTTAGGAATAACTTTTTTGCCCGCGAAAACCAGATTGATATGGGCAGCTCCTGCATTAGATGCATTTCGCTCATCGACAGTGATAGAATGGAACTGCCTGCTCATTTTAGTGCCCATCAGCTCAAAAATGATGGGAAGGGCATGAGAGCCTTCGCCGTCGATAACCTATCCTTTCTGCACCAGGTTCCTGAATTTGAGTGTATGATTTACAATCAGGTAATTTCCGTTCCCCCTCAAAGCAGCACCCTTTCCTCCTTAAACTTAAAACAAAAGCGGCATGCCGGGATTCCCGATGCAGCCAACCGGTTATGCATGGAAGATATTTCGGCTTTGCTTACTGAAGTTGCCCGGGATAACCAGTTGCTCGTTCATGTTCATTTTAACATTATGCTGTGCACTGGGCGGGATAAAATCCAGGAAGCTTCCAACTTTATTGAATCGGCGCTTTTTTCCCTTGGCATCATTCCATCGCGAAACGCTTATAACCAGCTGGAGCTTTTCAGCGCCTGTTTGCCTGGTAATGCTGCAGCGCTTAAAAATTATGATTTGGTGCTGCTCCCGGTTCGGGCAGCGGCTTGCCTGATGTTTAAGGAAAGATTTGCCAAAAATGAGCAGTCAGATTTTCTGCTTCGGTTTACCGACAGGCATGGCCTGCCAATCTCAATCGACCTGGCGGATTTACCCATGCAATCCGGAAGAATATCCAACCGTTCAAAGTTTGTGCTAGGCGGGTCCGGTTCAGGAAAATCTTTTTTTATGAACAGCCTGGTTGAACAGTATTTGCTTTATAATATGGATGTGGTTATCGTTGACACCGGGCATTCCTATAGCGGACTCTGCAGATACTATGCTGGCCGCTACATTACCTACTCTGAGGAGCATCCTATTACGATGAATCCCTTTGCTTTTTCAAAGGCAGAATATACGATTGAAAAACGTGACTTTTTAAAAACGCTCATCTTTTTACTTTTTAAGGGCGTTCATGGCAGTGTTGACGCCGTTGAGGATACGGTTATCTCTAGTGTGATAGCCTCCTTCTATGCCCATCACTTTGCTACAGAAACCTTTTCGGCACTGAATTTCGATGCTTTTTACCATTATTCTGTTGAAAGGATAAAACAGATATGTGAGCAAGATGGTATCAGTTTTGAAATCGATGCTTACCGTTTTGTCCTGCGCAAATTTTGCAAAGGCGAAGAGTTCGGCGATTTACTGAACCTGCCTACTGATTCTTCATTGCTGAGTGAGCGGCTGGTGGTATTCGAAATTGACTCCATTCGCGAGCATAAGGTTCTTTTTCCCATTGTGACGCTCATTATTATGGATGTTTTCCTGCAGAAAATGAGGCTTAGGCATTCCCAGCGAAAGGCACTGATTTTAGAAGAGGCCTGGAAAGCAATCGCCTCAGAGCTCATGGCCTCTTACCTAGTATACATGTATAAAACCGTGCGGAAATTTTACGGAGAGGCAATCGTAGTCACCCAGGAATTAGAAGATATTATTTCCAGTCCAACGGTCAAAAACAGCATTATTGCAAATTCAGACACCATCTGCCTTTTAGATCAACGTAAATTCCGCGATGATTACGCAAAGATCTCTTCACTGCTATCGCTTTCTGAGCAGGAGCAAAAGAAAATTTTTACCATCAATCAGCTCGATAATAAATCCGGGCGTGGCCGCTTTAAAGAAGTATATATTAAGCGGGGCAGTACCGGAGAGGTTTACGGGGTGGAGGTTTCCCTAAAGCAGTACATGACTTTCACTACTGAAAAGCCTGAAAAGCTGGCTTTGGAACATTACCTGAATCTCCATGGGGACTTTAGGGCATCTCTTGATGCTTTTTTCGCAGACTTTGAAAGCTCCAGGGGTAGCCTTGCAGAATTTATCAAAATCATTAATCTAAACCAAACATCATGAAAACCTTAATTTTCTTTTTCCTACCGCTGGCATTGATTTACCGGGATAGCGCTGCTCAGATTTATATCGATCCAAGTACTTCTGCTGCTATGGCATCTCAATCTGTTCTCATAAATGCACAGCTTAATACTTCTAGTGAAAAGCTTACGCTGCTGCAGCGTGCACAGCTAGCGGTAGGCGCTGAACTTGCCATTGCAAATGAACTTCAAAGCAGGATTTTTAGGGGGCTTACTGAAGTTTCCTCAGCGGTAAGCGATTTACTTGCCGTTAAAGACATCTCAGAAATTACTCAGGATATCTTGCACGACGGGAAGAGAGCTGTGGAAGTTGCTTCAGGGAATCCTGCTTTACTGGTTTTTGCGCAATCCGGCGCCGAGGAATTTTACTCCAGATCCATTCGTTTATCAGCTCAGGTTGGCGCTTTTGTGCTGCATTCAGCTAAAGAAAACCTGATGGATGCAGGGGAGCGTGCCAAGCTTTTAAATCATATCGTCACTGAGCTTTCCATTCTCAGGGGCGTGATATACGGGATATATCGGGCCATGTATTGGGCAAAAATGCGGGGTTTCTGGAATTCGGTTAATCCTTATTCGCGCTTTATTAATTTAGATAAACGCATTGCAGAAGAAGTCATTTTTAAAAGTAAACTCTTTAAGCGATGAAAGCGGTGATGATAATGCTAAGCTTGTTGCTTTATAGCCTTATTTGCTCGGCGCAGATAAACATAACCCTGCTGCACCAGTTAATTGATAACAGTAAATCTGAACATTCCCGGCAAAGCAGCCTGCGAGACAAGCACGCTTTATCCACTGCTAGTGAAAGCGCAAATGCAGCCCAGAGCTTGCAGCTTCAAAGCACCTATCAGCAGCTAAAGAAAAAGTTTTCTACCCTAGGCATGCTTATCGAGCTGATGCAGGTCAGCAGTGATGCGCCAGTGATACTGAGCCAGATTTCAGCCGACCAGACCCAAATTATTTTAGCCTGTCAGAAAAATCCGGCCCTCAGCTTTTTGGCAATAGAAACTCAACTTGATCTGGTTGACCGGGCAAGCTTACTGCTGAGGTATCTTTACGGCCTTTCCTTATCTGCGGGCGAACTGGGCGCGATGTCCAGATCAGATAGACTAATGCTTATCAGTTTTGGCATTGATGAGCTGCGTCAAATTTCATTGATTCTTTCCGGACTCAGTAAAACGCTGAGCGCGTATACCTATAGTAGGTCCTACGGAACAGGATTTTTTAATATGTCGCCGTTAGATAAGCAGCTTTCTTCCAAAATTCTTTTAAAAGTGAAACCGCTCAAGAAAAACTGATATGAAAAAATTACTATTTGTATTGCTATTCTTCGCATGCGCCTTTACCTCCCTGAGCCAGCAGATCGTCTTTGACAGGGAGCATTTTTCTATTGTCAATCAAAACGGGCTTGCCCGCCTGTCCGCTGAACTTGCCTTGCATCAACACTATGAACGGACCCTTTCAAGCCTTAGTGATATTAAAGTTAACATCTCCGCGCTGGTATTCACTCAGCAGCTTATCTATAACTCATTAACGCAGGTCGATCAGGGGTTAAAAAGTGCGCTCATGGTTAGCCAAATCGCTGATATTTTAGCTGAGATTTTCCAGGAAAGTCAGCAGCTCATTTCCTTCGCTTCGGCTCATCCTCATCTTTTAATTTTTGCAGAGGAGTTTTCCCGCCAGCTTAGCACGCGGGGAATCAATCTGGTGGGAGAAGTCTCGCAGCGAATTTTGGCAGAAAGATCAGATTTACTCCTGGATGCCCAGAAGCGAGACGGGCTGCTGCGAAAAATTGCGCTCGAGCTTCGCATAATCAGGGCACTTGTTTTTTCAATTAGAAAAAGCATGTTCTGGGCATCCCAGCGCTCGATATTCTCGATGGCAAACCCCTTTCAAAATTTCATCAATACCGATAAGAGGATAGCCTCGCAAATCCTGACCAGTTATAAATCCTTAAAAAAATGAAAACGACAATCTTTTTTGTTAGCTGCCTGGCGTTTTTCTCAGGCGCTCACGCGCAGACGAATATCCGCGATGAACACATTACAAACCAGCAGGAACGCATGGTTTTTAAATCATGGGATAAGGATAGCTTTACCCCTAAGCCAGGATTCTTAGGCTTAAATCCCCTATACTGGCTCACCTGGGGCCTGCATCCCAATTATCCCGATACAGACCTTCGCCCGCTTGGACCGTTAGGGCCGCAAAGTAACCGGCTGGCCCTTGCAGTAGCATTGAGCGCTGCTGAAAACCGGTATAAAATGCAGTCTGACAGCATCCGGCAAACCGCTGAGTTTAACTTTGCCCAGCATTCAGGGCTGCTTTCTGATTTTGACCCGCTGTGGAATCTTTATTATTCCTCTGTCCTTGAGCCGTTAAAATCTTCCCCACTGGATTTATTCTCCGGTCTTAGACCGGACGTTATAATTGCCCTTAACCGGTCGGGTTTCGTTAGCTGGTACCAAAATGAACATAAGACTTTACGAGAAAGATTGACTATAGCCCGAAACAGTGACATGGAAAAAGGCTCAAGGATTATTTATTATCATCGGCTACTGCTTGATTACCGAAAACTCCAGGCAAACTGGGAAGAAAAAAAACGGCTCAGCGGACGCTGGCTGGATAACAGAGATAAAAAGGAGAACATATTGAAACGTGAAAAGTCCACCAATAAGTGGGCACAGAAAGATATAGAAATTGTGGACAGAATACTTAAAAATTCCAGATTATGAAAGCTCAGACTACTTTTGGTTTGCTGCAACCTGTTTTGCAGCCTGGCAAAGTCCCGGATTCCTTTAAGGACACCTTTAACTTTCTTCAGGGAGATGGCGTTTATGAAGAGGGTACGATGCATTTTTTAAAAAATATGAAGGCTACCATCTGGACACATTATGATGTGTTTTTAGCAGATGCGCAGGCGCTTTGTGCGATTTTTATGCTCATTTTTTTTGCTGTGAAAAGTTATGGCATGATTTCAGGCGATAAAAAACTCGAGGTCATGCCGCTGCTTCGCCCCTTTGGCCTGGTGATGGTCATTCTCTGGTGGCCAGCATTCACTAAGGTACTGGCCTTTCCAGGGGAACTGGTGGAAAACAGGACCGAGGCGCTTTTTGATGAGAGCCAAACCGAGATAAATAATTTACGCATGCAGCGCGCAAAGCTAATGGTTGATGTAGCCGATGAACTCTTTAAGCTCCAGGCGAGCACCGAAGTTGCCAAGACTGAAGCAGACACCTGGTATGAAAACGCCTGGGAATCGGTAAAAAGTTCAGTTAAGGAAGGCTTTGCAGAGGTTTGGAATCCTGTTGTCGAAATGCGAAACCGGCTTCAGGTCGGCCTTCAGTTACTGGCCAGTTCCATTTTAGAAACCCTTGCGATTTGGCTTTTAAGAATAAGCGTTTACGTGATATTTATCGTTCAGATTATCTTCTCTACCATCCTTATTATCCTGGGGCCTTTTTCAGTAGCAGCAAGTATTCTGCCCTGGTTTCAACGTTCATTCACCGAATGGATTGCCAGATTTATTTCGGTGAGCCTATATTCTGGCATTGGCTATCTAGTGATGTTTGTTGCTTCCCTTTTTCAGCATTTCGCCCTTGAGGCCGAAATATCACGTTATGCTCAGCTACTGAGTAATGATGGGGAGAGCATTCAGAAATTAAGCTGGTTTGCAGCCAATGGTGTACTCTCTTTTGGTATGGTGATAATTGTTTTTATTATCGGTGCACTCACCATGTTTACCGTTCCGAGCATATCGACCTGGATAGTAAGTACATCAGGGGTATCTTCTGCGGCCAGCGCGATGGGAAGCGGGGCGACTAAAATGACCAGTATGGCAACGGCCGCGGTTGGGGGGATATAGCGATGATAGTAAAAAACATAGAAGCCAAGATTCGTCTGGCCACCTTTCTATCCCTTTGCAGCTTTATCCTTGCGCTGGTGATATCTGTAGGCGCAAGCTATTTTGCATACAAACAGGTATCGGATTCAAGAAAGTCTATCTACGTTTTGCAAGATGGGGTGAATCCTTTCAGGGCAGTAAGAACCGATATCGAACTCAACCGCGGGGCGGAATACCGCGCGCATATTTCCAGGTTTCATTCCCTTTTCTTTTCATTGATTCCAGATGAACATTTTATAGAATCGCAGATGCGTCAGGCGATGTATCTGATAGATGAAAGTGGCGCTGCTGAGTATAATAACTTAAAAGAACGCAGCTTTTTCAGTTCCGTACTGTCTTCTTCGGCGGTTCTAACGTTGCAAATGGATTCTATATTGGTTGATGAAAAAAAAGGTTACTTTAAATACTATGGTACCCAGCGCATAGACCGCAAAAGTGTGGTAACCATTCGCGCCCTTATCACAGAAGGACACCTTCGGGATCTACCATCCCGCTCGGAGCATAACCCGCATGCGGTGCTGATAACTTCCTGGAAAACCCTGGACAATTCGGAACGCTCAAGCGTAGAAAAAAATCAATTCTAATTCTTTAAATCATGAAAATCCAACAACATTCCTGGCCCAGCGGTAGGCTGGAAAGCCTGCTGATAAAGTTAAAGCGGAGCATCATCCACTTTTTTATTGATTCACCTAAGGCTAGCCTTGCCCTTATGGGTGTTTTGCTGGTGATTTCTGCAATTTTATGTTTCACGATAAACCGCTATCCCAAGCCAGCATCAATGTTTGCCTTGGAAAGGATTAGCTCAGGACTACCCCAGGGACCCGGAGCTTATAGCGCTGCATTAATTGAGATTTTATCTCTGCAATCAGAGCTCAAGACATTTTTGGATAAAAAAACGCCCAGCAAAAACGATAGCATCAGGATGGAACAGCTACTCCTTAGAATCCAGGCGCTCAATCAAACTTTAAAAAATCATGAAAAACATTGACTTTAAAAACCCGAGATATGTCTTGCCGCTGATTTGTCTGCCTTTTATTTTGCTTTTGTTTTATGTTTACCGCATAAGCTTTGCTAAATCTCTGCCAGAAGGTACTGGGCAAACCCAGCTCAAAAGCGAAATATCTCCTGCCTCTGCCCAGGTCAGCAGCAAGGCTATTGAAGATAAGTTAGAAGCTTTTAAGCAACGCTATAAAAAATCTGACGGCTATACCGCGATGTCTTCTCTTGAAATGGGTACACCCTCGCCTGAAGAGATTGCTTCCGCATATAACGCCAAAGAAAAGCTTATGCTCGATTCGTTAACTCAGGCGCTAAAAAAAGCTTCGAATAATAGTTCAGAAAAAAGCACAGCCGCAAAGCAAAATTCATTTGTTGGAAATTCCGCTTCCAGGCGCTATAGTGAAGAAGAGGAATCGGTAAAAGAACTCCTTGCTAAATATAACGCTTCGCCTAAAACCAGGAGCGTTAACCAAGCTGACCCAATGGCAATATTCCGGGCGCAGATGGCTATAGTAGACAGCATGAATAAAGCTGCGATTCAGGCTGCGCCTGCCAAGCAGCGCCAAAACGCGGTGCATGGGCCATCAGAACCACTTAAGCAAAATCCGCTAAAAGTGATGAATTTAGATAAGCCGCAGAGCGATTCTTCAACCATCATCGCGCAAGGCTCAGAAAGCGGATTCATACAGGCCATAGTTGACGAGCCCCTGACGGGGTATGCCGGCTTCAGGGTGAGGATAAGATTGTTAAGTGAGGTTAGCCTTGCGGGCAATATCCTGTCAAAGGGCACTATTTTATATGCGCTCATCAGCGGATTTTCCTCGCAACGTGTGCTGCTCAATATTTCCTCTATTGCCCTGAGAGGAGAAATTTTGCCGGTAGCTTTAGAGGTATACGACCTTGATGGGATAAAAGGATTATATATCCCAGGCTCGCTTTACCGCGAATTTAGCCGTGAGTTAGCCTCATCAAGCGTTGGGGGACTTTCCATGGAATCTTCCGCCCAGCAGCACCAGCAGCTTATTAGCTTATTGGGCAGGGTTTTTCAGTCCACTCAAGGGGCATTAAATAAGCTTATCCGCTCGAACAAGGCCAAAATTAGTTATCCTTCAAGAATATTTCTGCTAGATAAATCCAGTAACCAAACCCAAAATTCATTATGAAACCGCACTTAATTTTTCAGCTTTTTATGCTGCTAGTTTTCACTAGCTTGCCTAAAAGTCATTCTGCCGAGCTTCCGGTCGTTTACATAGGTAGCGATAATACACTCCACTTCCGCTCACCCGAACCTATCATTTATGTTGACTTGCCAAAATCCAAACTAACTGGGGATTTACCACTAAAAAATCTGTTGCGGGTCTGCCTGACAGATGCCTTTATTTCTAAAGGTGAGCTCATCTCTGATGACATATTAGGGGTCATCACCATTACCGGAGAACACTTTTTCGCACAGTACAAAATAGCGTTGGCAGCAAGCAAAGACAGGCAAGCGGATAGTGAAATAGAAATTCTGCCCACTCATATGCTGCCATTAATTCCAGCACTGCCCTCGCTTTCCACCCCTCAGATGCATGCTAAATCCATTGCCCTTATCTCTACTAGGGAAGCCAGGCCACTGGGAATAGTTAAAAGTCAGGGCATTACTTTAAAGGTCAATCAGATCAAAACAGTAGGAGAACTTATCTTTTTAGATATTGGATTTAAAAATAGCACAGCACTGGGTTATGATATTGAGGATTTAAGCTTTGTTGTAGCTGATAAAAAAATCTATAAGGCTAGCAATTTTCAAGCTTTTAACTTAAGCCCAAAATTTATCCTCTCTAATCTAAGGGGTTTTACCACTCAGGCCAGAAATATTTATGTACTGCCAAAAGCGAGCTTTTCACCAGCGAAGCGGCTTAAGATAACCTTAATTGAAAAGCAGCCCTCTCCCAGAGTGGTTTCCTTAGCGCTTAGTTATGGAGAGCTGCTAAGGGCGGAGCCTTTCTGAATTTACTCGAGGATAAATGTGTCGCCAGTAAAATACTGCCCGCCAATTCAAATTGACCCCCTGATAAAAATGTTGTCTTTTTTAAGTACTTAAAAATTATTCATGGAAGAACGCTCGGAACTGCAGGGACTGCACCGATTGTTGCAGTTCTGCGTGTATTTATTTGTCTCGCTGGATGTTGCCTATTTCATAATAGTGCCCTCATTTTTGCTTAACTCAGAGAGGATGATGAAAATTCTGGTGAGTTTACATCAGGGGATGAGCCGGATGATTATCTACAATTCTCCGCTAGCCAGCAGGCTTTTTATTTTACTACTCATCTGTTTAGCTTCCATTGGTACCTTAGCTAAAAAGCAGCGCGATATCAAGGTCAAAAGGCAGATACTTTTTCCGCTGGTTTCAGGGCTGATACTTTTCTTTTCTGGTCTGCTCTTTTTCTCAATTCAGCCGATTCGTATTTTTGCTCTTACTTTGCAGCCTTTACTCCCTTATAGTCTGCTGCTGATATCCGGAGCCGTTTTGCTGCACATCTCGATGGATAACATCTCAAAAATTATCAGCTCGAAATTTGGAGCGGATAAGTGGAACGTGGAATCAGAATCCTTCGAGCAGCCTTGCGCGCCTTCAATGGCGCCAAATTCAGTCAGCATTCCGATGCTGTTTTATTACGGGCGGCGGGTTAGAAAAGGATTTATCAATATTGAAAATATATTTCGAGGAACCCTGCTCATTGGTACCCCGGGATCTGGAAAGTCATTTGGTGTGGTAATGCCCTTTTTAGGGCAGCTCATCGATAAGGGGTTTTGTGTCTGCCTTTATGATTTTAAGTTTCCGGACCTTGCCAGCTTAGCTTACAGCCGTCATTTGCGCGGGAAAAGACTTGGTAAAGGAAAGCTGAATTTTCATGTTATTAATCTAAATCAGGTAGAGCTCAGCAGGCGCATAAATGTATTTAAAAGCGAACATATTTGTTCACTCGCTGATGCCTCAGAAACCGCTGAAGCTTTGGTGGAGGCACTCAAGAAAGGAGATAAGTCCGGAGGTAGTGACCAGTTTTTTACCCAAAGTGCGGTAAACTTTTTATCTGCCTGCATTTATTTTTTTGCCCGATACCAAGATGGAAGGTATTCAAGTCTCCCGCATGTACTGGCATTTTTGAATCACTCTTACCAGGAAATTTTTGACTGCCTGATGAGTAACGTGGAGCTTTCTTCTTTGCTTTCTCCATTTAAAAGCGCTTATCAGGCTAGGGCCTTCGATCAACTCGAAGGTCAGGTAGGAACACTGAAAATATTCATCTCCCGCCTGGCAACTTTGGAAACATTTTGGGTGTTCTCCGGAGATGATTTTTCGCTTAAAATCAGTGACCCAGAAAATCCCTCCATATTAGTACTGGCCAATGACCCCTCTACCCAGAACATAAATTCAGCCTGTTACTCAGTGGTCTTAAACCGGCTAACCAGGCTCATTAACTCAAAAGGCAACCTGCCAAGCGCGATTATCTTGGATGAGCTGCCGACGGTATTTGTTCACCGGATTGAAAATCTCATCGCAACCGCCAGATCGAATAAGGTAGCGGTGTTAATGGGGCTTCAGGAACTCCCCCAATTTCACCAGCATTATGGTAAGGAAGTCGCCAATACCATCTGCGCGGTCATTGGAAATGTTTTGTCGGGCTCAGTAAGAAGCAAGGAAACGCTGGACTGGTTAGAAAAGCTGTTCGGAAAAGTTAAGCAGGAATCCCAAAGCCTGTCGATTGACCGCTCGAAAACCTCGGTTTCGCTTTCTGAGCGATTAGAAAACTTGATACCCTCAGGCAAAATCGCAGCGCTGAATACCGGAGAAATTGTTGGCATACTGGCGAGAGATGCAGAGCAGGAGTTTAGTGGAAACTTTTCTCCATCTGCAGTAAACTGTAAAATCAACCTAGACTTAAAATCAATTGCAAAAGAAGAGGCCAGCTATCCCTCGATGCCGGTCTTTTATGACTTTAAAGGCAATAAGCAGACCGTACTTTCAGAAAACTTTAACAAGATAAACCAAGAAGTCTCGGGTATCATCGCCGCTGTAGTTAAATCTTAAAAAAATTAAATCCTATGGAAAATATTATTGGCAGTGTCGCTATGGTCAGGGACCGTATCGATGAATACCTTTCGCTCATGAGAATTGGTGTTGTAAGTTCGGTAGATGACAATTCGCTCTTTGCCCAGCTTACCTTTTCTGACCTTAGTCAGGCAAGATTTGCAAGCAAAGAAATATATGTTTTAAAAGATAAAGCTGAACTTTACACCCAGCTGCTTTCGGGTGCAGCAAAAGTTTCCTTAACAGACTTTAAACTTCTTTTTCAGGTGAACATGCTCCAAGACAGGGGAGATGCATCTTCATTGATCCAGGCTTGCCAGCTTTTAAAATCTTCCCCAACGTCTATTTTTTTAGCAACTGATAAGCTCAGCACCCGCCTGGAGATGAATCTTTCCTCCCAGCAACAAAGCTCGCATTCAAGATGAAAAGCCGCATTAAAGGCTTTTTACTTCTACTGCTTTCTTCTCTTTATGCGCTGCACAGCTTTCCACAGTTTGCGCTGCCGCTTGCCGGTTTTAAACTCAACAGCGCATATGGCATGCGCTTTCACCCGCTACTGAAAGACTACAGATTTCATTCAGGCATAGACCTTTCTGCAAGATATGAGCCGGTTTACAGTATTTTTTCAGGAGTAGTGACTCAGGTAGGTGAAGATAAAATTATCGGCAAATATGTCAAAATCTCTCAAGGTGATCTGCAAAGCATCTACGGACATTTATCAGCTGTGGTAGTGGAAAAAGGCGAGTTGGTTTTTGCAGGCGAAGCGGTAGGGATTTCAGGAAACTCCGGCCGCTCTACAGGGCCTCATCTGCACCTGTCAATAAAAATTTTTGAAAAATTCGTAAACCCGCTGGTGGTGATAAAAGCGCTATTGGCTTTAAACATTAATAATCGTATGGAACAAAATTTCGCAGAAACCGACAAATACGCGCTTAGCGTTATGATGCTGCTGCTAGCAGAAAATGGAAGCATTTCGCTTTCTGCCAAGCAGGCGGAAGAATACGGGGTGGATGTTGCAGACCATTTACCAATTGAGCAGGAGGGAGGAGAAGATGCTTACTAAAAATATTCCCCTTCACGAGCAGGTTGCAATTTTGCTAATTGAGCAGTTGCAAAAAGGAACCGCCCCCTGGCTCAAACCCTGGAGCGGAGGCGCTAAGTTTGAATTGCCCTACAACCTCATCTCATCTAACCGATACAGAGGGATAAATGTAATGAATTTGCTTTTAAAGGGATATGAAGATCCCAGGTGGCTAACCTTTAAGCAGGCCGAATCAATTGATGCTACCATAAACCGTGGAGAAAGGGGTACCCTCATCCAATACGTTAAAACCCATCAGCAAAAATCGCTTCGTGATGATAGCGGTAAGCTGCTTTTCGATGATTTAGGGAATCCGCTTATCCAAAAGCTTCCGCTCCAGAGGCCAGTTATTTCCTCAGCATGGGTATTCAATGCAGAACAGGTGAGCGGGCTTCCGGATTTAAAAACCAATCAATCTGCAGAAACTTCCTGGGATCCGCTCACCAGGGCGGAAAACCTACTCAAATCTTCCGGTGCAGAAATTCAACACCGCTATCTGGACGCAGCATATTATGATGTCCGGTATGATACCATTACCCTTCCCGAACGCTCCCAGTTTTCTTCTGCCGATAATTACTATGCTACTGCGCTACACGAGCTCTCACATTGGACCGGGCATCCTTCCAGATTAGACCGCGCCTCGCTATTAACAAATGGGATGATAGCTTATAGTAAAGAAGAACTTCGCGCCGAGATAGCCTCGATGATTATTGGCGCAGAGCTCGGCATTGGCCACGACCCAGCTCAGCATGCATCTTATGTGGACAGCTGGGTGTCGATACTGAAAGATACGCCATTGGAAATTCACGCAGCCGCGGCAGATGCCGAAAAAATCTTTGATTTTTTAATGGACATTGAGCGCAAAAGAATACTTGAAACTGCTGTTGCCCAGGACATCCCGCAGGTAGGGGAAAAACAGCTAAAATTTTTATCGACAGGGGATGAGGTCCTTTATAAGGACAATATCTACAAGGTCGAGGGGCATTTAAAGCAAGGCAGACTTCGAATGTCGCAAATGCCATCGGGTATCCATTTTTCGCTTTCCAGCGCTGACCCGCTCTATGCCGCCTTGTTGGCTGAAAAGCTTAGCCAATCTGCGCATGTGGCTTTGATATTGCCCCCATCCCAAAATGCAGCAGACTACAACATTTTTCAAAACTTAAAACGATGAACTATGAAAACCCAGTTTAATATCAGTGAACTCCCTTTAAGCCAGTTTGAGGCTTTAGGGATATATCAGGACAGGCAACTGCTGTTAGAACCAGAAGAAATTGCCTGTCTGCTTTCCGGCAGAAGAACCACACTGGTTTCCCTGCATGAGCTTAAAGGAAAAGATTTTACGATTGAAAGGCTGGATGCCAGGCTTTCCCTTCAGCGTGCCCCATCAGGGCAGGTAGAGTTACTGCTTCATCCAATTTATAAAAATCCCAGGGCTCATCCTTTGCTTAGCGACGATGAGATGCAGGAATTGATTTCAGGAGATAAGTCGTTTGTCGCCAGAGCTATCGAACGGGAAGAGGGATGGGCAACTATGTATAACATTGAATATGATAAGTTAACAAAAGATTTTGTGGGTTATGATGTATCTAAAGTCCAGGCGCCTGAAAGAGTGAACGGGATGTTGCTTGATGAAGAAGAAAAATCAGCTTTTCAGCGCGGAGAAATACTCGAGCTCGCTGACGGAACAAAAATCCAGCACCGCGCCAGTGAACCCAAGGGCATTCTTTCTGACCGAAAGGCGCTGGTGCTTTCTGTTTTACTGGATGGCGGGATAAGTTATCTGCTGGTTCGCGGCATCCGGTCACTTTATGAAAATACAGAGCAGAAAGACCACCGCAGTCCTGCTTTTAATTCAGCACTTGCAGAGATGGAGGGTGCGAAAGCGGCAAGACAACGCGAATTTGGGGTGCCCGAATTAATACAAGACTCAACTGCCCGAAAGGTAGGCAGGTAATGAACGTTAACTATAAATTAAAAGTCATGGATGAAAATAATTATGAATATTTAAAAAAATCGCTTGACTACCTCGGTTTTGGTACACATTTAAACCAGGTATTAGCCGAGGCAATAAATAGACAGGATGTCTCCTTTTCTATTGGTTTTAATCAGCGTTACATTCCCGCTGAATTCAAGTCAGATCCAAAAAGGGGAATTGACCAGATGCATTTCGAACTTCGGTTCAACAGGTCTAAAATGGGGGAGGCTTATTTTTTGAATGCCATGGAAGCCAAACTCACCCGCTATAATAGTGTTGAGCCAGTTCAGAAGCGATTTGAATTGGATAGCAGGAACCGTATTTCCGCACTTCAGGCTTATAAACTTCTTTGCGGACAGAGTTTTCAGAAAGATATTTTTGTTCTAGATCTGAACGATGTGGAAGAGAACAAAAATAAGCGGATATCGGTCTGGCATAAGCTGGATCTTAAGGTCACCGATAAAGATGGCCAGCATCCTATGAAATTGTTTTTTCCCGAATATGGTTTTGATTTGGCAAAAACATTTGATAGATATCCAATTGCAGAAATGCAGGATATGGAAAAACGGGAAGCCGCAATAAAAGCGCTTCTATTTGGAAATCTGATTTCACTCAATATGGAGTTGGAAGGAAAAGTGACCTCTGTTTACCTTTCAGCTGATCCAGAATTCAAAGCCTTAAAAGTATACGATGAGCACATGATTCCTGTGAGAAAGGAACAAATATTTTCAACGGTTGACTTTAATCAAAACTTACCGCAAAGTTTTACGGCCGGTATAAATAAAAATGAAAGAAGTGAAGAAACCAATGCCAAAATAAAAAGGTAGTATATCCTTAGTCAATCGTCTTTGTGAGATGTATCACTGGTCCCCCCTTTATGATTTTGCATGTTATTGTATTCCTACTATCGGAATAATTAAATGTATAAAAGCCAAAGGTATTATAATGTCAACGTTTAATTATCAGGACTTTTGACTGTATATTTTAATTCGGCAGGTTACAGCAACAATTAATAAAAAAAATACCTGAACTTATTAGATTGGAAGAATAATTGACGCTTGCAATAACGTATCTTATTTATACTGAAACTGCAGTTTTATGCATAGTGCAATCCAAATCTTTCCTAAGCGGCAAAGAAGACTCCATTAGATGTTGCTGACAACTGCTCGATTTAAAAGTTTTAGGTTTGTAGCAATAAGCCTATTATTATGAAATCCAATATCAAAACTTACAACATCACCTTTAAGCGGAAGCAATTTATCGTTTTGTGCATGATATTTTATTGTCTGATTATTTAAGTCCTTTAAAATTCCCACACCAGCCAATTTATTGAAGGATAATATAGTTCCTGTTCTTATCATAAAGTCTGAATTTCTGTATAATTATATTTACAAAATCATTTTGATTTGATAATAACAGTTTATGGTCTTTATGGTTTGGATTTATTTCAAATTGCTACCAATTGTGACTGCTCTTGGAAAGGATCAATAATATACCCCCCCTTGCACCCCTGGTAATGTATAGGGAACTATAAATATTGATTATACAAAGCCTAAACAATCAGGAGATTGCTGTTGTTATCATGAGGTAAAAACTTACCTATTGTAGGCATAAAGTAATTAAAATGGAGTCAATGAAAAGGAAAATTTTTGTTTTGGAAGATGACAATGGTATTCGCGATATCTTAGATTTTCTTCTTAGTGAGGCGGATTATGAGATTAGTACTTTTTGCTGCATAAAAGACCTATTGCGTGCAAAACGAAATTATAGACCTGATTTATTTCTATTAGATGTAAGGCTTCCCGATGGAAATGGTGTTGATGTATGTAGGATGTTAAATAAGAATGCCGATACTGCGCATATTCCTGTCTTGATGATGAGTGCAGACGTTGATGCAAATCAAATTGGCATTAATTGTAAGGCAAAAGCGTTTATGGCAAAGCCGTTTGACATCCACCATATTCTGGACAGCATTAACTTCGCATTGAAAAGCGCGTAATACTGCATAACGAATTCTTTGGTCGTCTCGGGGACATTAAAAACCCTCATTAATTATCAACGGTGAACTTAGCATACTTGATGGACTATTTTTGCAGAGGCTATAGACATACCAAATTTAGGCTATGTATAGCTTCATACACTCAAGAGATTACAACAATTGATATGTCCAAAAATTGGGACTAGTGTGAGAAAGTTATTAGTTATTGCACAATATTAAAATGGCGTACTTTGCATTAAAAGAAAATTAATTTAGCTTTCATGAAAATAAGTGTATTAACGCCATCTTTCAACTCTGGAAAATATATCAGGCGTGCTATCGAGAGTGTTTTAAAGCAAAATTATGTCAATTTCGAACACATAATTGTTGATGGCGCTTCATCTGATAATACCTTGTTGATCTTAGATGAATTTCCGCATTTAATCTACATTTCAGAAAAGGACGATGGTCAATCAGACGCAATGAATAAAGCTTTTGAAATGAGTGATGGTGAGATTATTGTTTATTTAAATGCTGACGATGAGTTTTTACCAAATGCATTTAATGCTATTGAACAGGCTTTTAAAGCCAATATGAGCGCGGACATGGTGGTTGGTAATTTAATATTCAAATCAGAAACTGGATCACTATTAAGAATTCCCTCACATAGATATAATGACATCTTACTTTATTGGTTAAATCTTTTTCCTAATAATCCTGTTAGCTATTTTTATAAAAGACAAGTACAGCTGAATACTGGCAAATTCCCTATTGATGACCATTTTGTGATGGATATATGGTTTTTATTGAAGGCCTATAAAAACAGTAAAATTATCAAAATAGAAAAAACCTTGGGGGTTTTTCACTCGGATGGCGCTAATAAAACATCAAATACAAACATTGGGTATAACCTACATACTACTATTAAAAAGCATTTAATGCAAGATGACCCATTTAAACTCATCTACTTCTACTTCAAACTATTTTGGGGCAAAATATTTTCATAGCGTATTGGAGAGCCCTGCCCCTGAAACAAATTGTCTCGAACGCATCAAACACCTGGCAAAGTTGTATTTAATGATATCCATTAGAAATATTTCTACACTATCGGTGGTTAGGGGATTTGATATCAATTAATTAATAACGTGGATATAATTGGTGTGGTGTAGTACTGAGCTATCTTATCCAATGATCAAATTTAGGTTTAGGCTCGAGGTGGCCTGATTGCCTCTGTGAGCGCTGATACTGCATTGCACAAGACAGCATAATTTAATATTGCGCTTATTGTAGTTATTTCTCCACTTAGCATTGTTGCCGCAACCTGATTTGCTGGAAACCTTTGATAATATAGTATTCCTCTGCAGACTTGCAGGACGGATACAAGGGGAAGGGCAGTAAACTAAAGATATATTTTCTCATCTAATACCCTAATTATCATAATTGATATTAGTACAGCAAATTCAAGTTAAAAAACTGGGCATCTAATACCGCGATAATTGGCTGACCGTCTTTTAAAGAAAGTTAGAGAAATTTCAAATGTGTTGCTTCGAATTCCATTGTTTGCCAGAGCAGGATTTATATCATAGCTTAACCCCAGGGTGAAGTTATCTAACGTAACGCCCGCATAAGGGACAACGGCATCTTTTACTCGCAGATTTGCTCCTGCCAGAAGCGCAGCGCTCTCTCCATAAGGAATAGATACATAAAGCCCCGCCATTCTTTCTTGTGCATTCCCTTGCCTCGCATACAAGAGATGAGGTATTACAGATATATTATTTTCAAGCTTTATGCTAGCGCCAAGGTTGAATAAATATCTCATTGGTAGTTTCATTTTCCCTTCCGAATCCACAAATGGGTCAACTGGCTGGGTGAGATGATTAATAGAAAAGGCGGCATATAAATTGACCATTTTTAGAGGATTGGTATCGAAAAAAGCGATACCGGCACCGGCATCCAAAGCCGTGGATGCCTTATTGTTAAAATTGTCTGCGCTCGGCAAAAACGGGCTAAAACCAGTTCCTTCCTGGTATTGGTCGCCAAGCTGAAATGTTGAGGAGTCGAAACGCCGATTTAAAAATCCAACATTTAAACCAAAGGTAATGTGGTAATCCTCATTGAACCCTAATTTGACACCTGTGTAAGCAAGCGACAGGGCACCATTTAAATATCCATATCCTCCACTTGTTGCCCGTTGATTGAGAATATTAAAACCAATATTAATATTTTGGTTGGTGGAAACTTCTGCAGATAAGCCTGAAGTGCTAAATGTGTTTGCGTTGCCAAAATTTTGGTTTCGATGAATCAAAGTAGCTTTATAATCTATGTCAGTCGCTCCGGTTAATGCTGGATTCATCCATAATGGATATGCATAATACTGTGAAAAGTGGGGATCTACTTGGGCTAAAAGTTTAGCGCAGCAAATACCCATTATGCATAACAAAATTGAAAATGCCCTCATACTACCTAAGCAAATTAATTGCACCATTCTTAGTCATCTCCTCACCATCTTTAAACCGAATCACGCATTTATATACGTAAACACCCACTGGTTGCATAACCCCTCTAAATGTTCCGTCCCATACTGGATCCTGTTGCCTGCCTTTATAAATTAGCTCGCCCCATTGAGAGTATATAAGTAATTCTACCATTTCTATTCCCGTTCCAAAAACCTTAAAGACATCATTTTTACCATCGCCGTTCGGTGTAAAGGTATTAGGTATGAATAAATCCTTTTTGGTATCTGCTCGAAGATCTAATGTGGCAGATGCTAAACATCCATTTTCCGAAATTGCATTTACAACAATTTTCAAATCCTTTTGCATAATGAATGTCTGAGTAGTCGCACTAGCATTCTCAAATAAATTTGATGGCGACCAGCTTAAAATTTTATATTTTAAATTTGAATTCACATTGACTAACACTTTTGATCCATAGGGGATTGATTTTGTGTTGGCATCCAAAGTTATTGCGAATGCTTGCTCCACTACATTTATCGCGTTTGAACTAGGACCTTCGCAGCCTGAGGCGTTTTTATTTCTGACTGTATACTTGCCCGATGAGCTCGCTATTAAAGTTGAACTATTTGCACCCGAAATCATTATTCCATCCTTAAACCATTGGTTATTTTCAGAAGCAGAGGATGTTAAGGTTATGCTACCGCCTTTACATATAACCAGGTTTGCTTCACTATTGATAACGGGGGCTGGCAAGATTGGATTTACTATTACCCTGACTTGATCAGAAACGGGAATTACACAGCTTGCATTGCTTTTGGTTGCAACTGAATACTGGCCAGCAACTTTTGCTAGATAAGTTTGCCCGGTTGCTCCTGCAATAGCTTCTCCATCTTTGTACCATAGATTATCTACTACACTTGATGACTTCAGTAATACCGCCTCACCCTCGCATAATTCCAATTTACCTTGAGCGGTAATCGAGGGTTTGTAGGAATTTGAGACTACGTTAATAGAGATAAAGTCTGAGGATTCGCTCGAACAGTCTGAAAGGTTCATCGTTTGGACACTGTATTTACCTGTCTTGTTGACGCGTAGCGTTTGTCTATTTTCACCAGCTAATGCATTCCCATTGTTGAACCACTGATAAGAAGTAGCGGAGCTCGCTGAAAGCATTATCGAGCTGCCCTCACAGACTTCCGTAGGACCTGACACGGTAATTATCGGCTTTTCAGGTTTTGCAAGTATTGTTACAACAATTTTAGACCTAGCGCTCTCGCAGCCCGACGAAGCTGTTTGTGTAACAAAATAATTTTTACTGCCAGTCGAAGATGTAGAAGGAGTCGGAGGTTTTGGCAGGAAATTTCCGAATTCATCGTACCACTTCAAATTTGCTCCTGTTGCAGTAAGCGCCTGCGCTATTTCATATTGGCAATATTTGATATTTTTAACAACAGGCGGTTCAGGCAATGGATTTATATTTATCCTCACCTGGGTTTTAATACCTTCACAACCAGAAGCAGATGTTGAAGAAACATAGTATATAATAATGCCCGCTATAGCAGTTGAGGGCGTTGGCGCAGCATCCAACCGATTACCTGAAGCGTCGTACCATGCTAACATCGAACCATTAGCACTTTCTGAACTTAAAGGCTCAACATTTTTCTCATTTTGACAGTAGCTAAGGTTCTTAACGATAGGCGCTGCTGGAAGAGCAATAATTTCTACTGTAACTTTAGCCTTTTCACTTTCGCATCCATCTGGGGAGGATTTCTGGCTGACAAAATACGCTTGTTCCCCTGCCTGGGTTGTTGACGGTGTTGGCGCATTATCTAACTGGTTGCCTGAAGCGTCATACCAGATGAAAATCGCATTAACGACTCCTTTTGCAGTCAAGGGCTGGATGTTTTGCTGCCCCTGACAGTAACTAAGGTTCTTAACAATAGGCGCTACTGGAAGGGCAGTAATTTCTACTGTAACTTTAGCCTTTTCACTTTCGCATCCATCTGGGGAGGATTTCTGGCTGACAAAATACGCTTGTTCCCCTGCCTGGCTTGTTGACGGTGTTGGCGCATTATCTAACTGGTTGCCTGAAGCGTCATACCAGATGAAAATCGCATTAACGACTCCTTTTGCAGTTAAGGGCTGAATGTTTTGTTGCCCCTGACAGTAGCTAAGGTTCTTAACGATAGGCGCTGCTGGAAGAGCAATAATTTCTATTGTAATTTTAGCTTTTTCACTTTCACATCCATCTGTTGAGGATTTCTGGCTAACAAAATATATTTGTTCCCCTGCCTGGGTTGTTGACGGTGTTGGCGCATTATCTAAACGGTTGCCCGAAGCATCATACCAGGTGAAAAGCGCATTAACGACTCCTTTTGCAGTTAAGGGCTGGATATTTTGCTGTCCCTGACAGTAGCTAAGGTTCTTAACGATAGGCGCTGCTGGAAGGGCAATAATTTCTATTGTAATTTTAGCCTTTTCACTCTCACATCCATCTGGGGAGGATTTCTGGCTAACAAAATATACTTGTTCCCCTGCCTGGCTTGTGGACGGCGTTGGCGGATTATCTAACTGGTTGCCCGAAGGATCATACCAGCTGAAAATCGCATTAACGACTCCTTTTGCGGTTAAGGGCTGGATGTTTTGCTGCCCCTGGCAGTAGCTAAGGTTCTTAACGATAGGCGCTGCTGGAAGATCAATAATTTCTATTGTAATTTTAGCTTTTTCACTTTCACATCCATTTAGGGAGGATTTCTGGCTGACAAAATATACCTGTTCCCCTGCCTGGCTTGTTGACGGCGTTGGCGGATTATCTAACCGGTTGCCCGAAGCATCATACCAGCTGAAAATCGCATTAACGACTCCTTTTGCGGTTAAGGGCTGGATGTTTTGCTGCCCCTGGCAGTAGCTAAGGTTCTTAACGATAGGCGCAGCTGGAAGAGCAATAATTTCTATTGTAATTTTGGCTTTTTCACTTTCACATCCATCTGGGGAGGATTTCTGACTGACAAAATACACTTGTTCCCCTGCCTTGCTTGTGGACGGCATTGGCGCATTATCTAACTGGTTGCCTGAAGCATCATACCAAGTGAAAAGCGCATTAACGACTCCTTTTGCAGTTAAGGGCTGAATGTTCTGTTGCGCCTGACAGTAGCTAAGGTTCTTAACGATAGGCGCTGCTGGAAGGGCAATAATTTCTATTGTAATTTTGGCCTTTTCACTCTCACATCCATCTGGGGAGGATTTCTGGCTAACAAAATATACCTGTTCCCCTGCCTGGCTTGTTGACGGCGTTGGCGGATTATCTAACTGGTTGCCTGAAGCGTCATACCAGCTGAAAATCGCATTAACGACTCCTTTTGCGGTTAAGGGCTGGATGTTTTGCTGCCCCTGGCAGTAGCTAAGGTTCTTAACGATAGGCGCTGCTGGAAGGGCAATAATTTCTATTGTAATTTTGGCCTTATCACTTTCGCATCCATCTGGGGAGAATTTCTGGCTGACAAAATACACTTGTTCCCCTGCCTTGCTTGTGGACGGCATTGGCGCATTATCTAACTGGTTGCCTGAAGCATCATACCAGGTGAAAATCGCATTAACGACTCCTTTTGCGGTTAAGGGCTGGATGTTTTGCTGCCCCTGACAGTAGTTTAAATTCTTAATTTCAGGCGCTGCTGGAAGGGCGATAATTTCTATCGTAACTTTAGCTTTTTCACTTTCACAATCATTCGAATTCTTGCGGGACACATAAAAATCAATTTGCCCAGCTTCTAAAGTTTTCGGGATATAATTTTCTGATACTACAGCGCCCTTATTATCATACCATATCAGTCCTGATTCATTATAGAGTTTTGCAATGGGAGTGGCAACTTGATTTTGACATAATGCCAATGTTAAACCTGGTAAAGCTGCTGGTCTACTATTAACAGTTACAGTAACAGAAGCAGAAATTTCATTACATCCCGATGCAGTTGCAGTTATAATCGCATTGCCTGCGAAGTCTCCAGCCCAGGTTACCGTTCCAGTTGATCTTTCTACAGAGCCTGCTGTACCCGGACTTAAACTATAAGTGATTGTTTCACTATTCTTTGCGGTTGCTGTATAGGTATCATCACCTAATCCAGAACATCTGGAAAGTGTTAAACCAGGGGAAAATATTGGCATCTCAACCAAGCCCTTTACGACAATTACCCCATGCTTGGATACCCGAATACCCCCAGTTGTAGTAATGGTATACGCTAAACCCGAAGTGGTTGTTGTAGCGGTCGGTACCCCTTTAATTGTCACTGTTTTACTGTCTGAATCATAACTATATGAGATGCCTTCTGGCAGTCCGGTTACTACTGCTCCGGATGCCCCACCGCCAATTCTGTAAACAATATCATCCATTGGAGCATTGATGCATATAGTCCGGTCTGGTGGGCCTATAGAAATTAGTTCAATTTCTCCAGGAACTGTCGAAGTGGATGCCGAGCTAATGTCATTATCAGGATTACTGTCAAACTGCTGGCCAGTTATTTTCGCAGTATTCGTGTGTGTACCTTCAGTCAGCACTTTAGCTTTAATTAAAAGTGTTGATTCACTCCCAGCGGCCATTGATCCAATTGACCAAACCCCTGTTTGCGCATTATAGCTTCCGACCTGAGCGCTACTGGAAACGAAGCCATAATCAGATGGAAGTAAATCACTAACAGATACGCCTATTGCTTCGCTAGTACCCAGGTTTTTGGCTTTTAAAGAAAAGGTAATAACCTGGTCTATTTCTGGAAGAGCTATATCTACTGTTTTTTCAATCCCCCTATCTATGTTACATAGAGAAATGATTAGTGGCAGAGATTGCGCGCTTGTTCCGCATTCCAGATTAGAACTCACCGTATAATTCCCTGATTTTGTAGCAGTGTAGGTATTTTCATGTGCGTCCTTGATTTCGTTTCCATTAAAATACCATATGTAGGGTCCAGGATTGGATGGATCGGCAGTTAGTTTCGCGCTAGAGCAATCCGTTTGTTTTACGGTAGGTTGCAGCGCCTTATCGGGAAATCTGGAAATGAAATTTGACATTGAGAAATCGCTGCTTTGCTGTACCATGGAAATAGTCAATCTGCTAGAACTATATATGGAGAGGATATTAGGCTTTCCTATGCTTATATCTGTAAATTTAACCAAAAATAGCCCACTCGAACCAAGCGGTTTTCGTGTACCTACCCCAGCAATCTGTTCGATATCAGCACCATTATAATTTACTGTCCCGCCCTGGGTCGTTAGGAATATTTTGTCTTCACTTTTGGTCAGAATATATCCGAAATAAGGGAGATTAGTGTTATAAGAAACATCCCGGTAAGAGGTGAACTTGAAGGTCTCTACCTTTCGAGAGCCAGCACACTGTGCGATTGGAACAAGAGTTGCTATATCTACTTCGCAGCCACCACCTGAGGAGACCCCACCGGTACCTGAAAACACAAGGATATTTTTGTCGGCCACTATCCTGGAAGAAGAAAATCTACCTGTATTGTTTGAGGAATTGTATGCCCCATTTATCCAGCCATGATTGAAAGTTTGGAAATCGCCGGCGGTTGGAATAATAATATCTTGCAGGCTTCGCTGAATACCATTTTCATCAAAAAACTCTATATGAACCTTAGTATTGGGTTCGGTAGCGACAATCGTCGTTTGCTCTGCAATTAAGTTTCCTTCCCCTCTAACGATAACATATTCCGAGCCAAGTGAGCTTACCGGGGGAATTGGATTATATGCGCCATCACCACAGCCTCCAGGTGCATCGAGTCTCGCGGAAGTATTCATCACAGATGGACCGGAAGATTCCACCAAGGTTCCAATCGGTCTTTGAAACAGATAACTTTGTCCTGCATTCAATGTGGCAACAACCGCCCCGCCAATTTTTATTGTGGTATTGTCCCCAATCGCCATAATACTATAGATTGGCCTTTCGGTTCCCGCCAAATCTCCGCTGCGATAATAACCGACCCTAAAAGAGGTGCCTATGCCAGCATCTCCAAAACTAAATAGAGAAGCATTACCTTTAATATTGGTATCGTTACCATCGCCCCCAAGTTCATCTGAGGCTATATTTCGAAGATTTACGGAGATTGATGCGTCTGCAGTAACAACAAGACCCGCAGCATTAATTACGGTATTAAGGTTGTGTATTGGAAGGTCTTTTGGAAGCCCACTAAATCTTTGTACAAAAGGAGTGCCTGCGCTGCAGGTAAAGCTAAACAAAAAGGTTCCGTCACTTTTTGTGATTGTGCCGCGAACTGGACCAGTACTTTCAGTGGTAACAACAATCTGATTAGCTTTACTCCAATATTGCCATGGAGCCGGTGCGATGTAATGTTTAGAATAGATTGGTGCTGCTGCTGGAGCGTTTAGAAACAACCTTTTGAAATTGATGTAGGTGTCGAGATTTAGCAGAGAAAATTTTTCAGGAAAATCACTTGTTTTGAGCTTTCTAGCCTCGCCAAAGGAAGAATTAAATCCGACTGCAGATGAAACGCCCGCTACCAGCAAACATGACATCATTAAAGTTAACGTAAAAACTCTTAATCTTATCCCCTTAATCATCAACCTCAATTATATTTCTTCAATGCTATTCGCTGAATTGAAGAATAGCCCAACATAAAAATTAATTTTTTCGGCCAAATAACTTTTTCCGTGCTACCAGTGATATGTTTCAACTCTATAGTCAATTCACAATGATAGAAAATAAAGATAGTTACATAATAATTAGCTGAGAAGCACGTTTAATAAATTTGTGATAAGGTCTGAGTATTAAACTATGACCTCACCATTTTTATTAAAATTTTTGTATTATAAATATTACATATTTTGACGACATTCGATTAACTTAACATTTGTAAGTATTTGAAATTCAATAAGTAAAACAATTGGCTATAAAACTTTTAGTGTTGGCTTTTTAAATTAGCCTCTAGCCGAAAATTTTACACAAAATATTTTAAAGGTGATATTTCAGATGTTTGATTTTAGGTACTATGCTCAGTTCTCGGGTTTCGATCTGAAAGATAGTCTATAAGAAGTTATACGTTAATGAGCGCGATATCTCTCAAAGTCTTCTTGAAGATTTTTTAATTACACTTCTGTGCCATCAATAGCTATTTATTTGAAGGATTTAAACGTAGTGTTCAGTGTATCCATGCAAAGTAGCCGGCGATCCTGATTGCTCTCCAAGTCAAGGATATTTTTAAAACTTCCGGCAATAGGAATATTCGCGATCGCGAATTGAATTTTAAGAGCAGCTTGATGAATACTAATTATTATTAAGCCTCTAATATTTCAGAATAGCAATGCGATAGCCGCATTTTAAACTAAATCTCTATGATCAAATCTTTTTCATAGCCATTATATGTTTTTTTATTTGTTTGCTGATTTATCATGAAGAGTTATATTAAATCCTCCAATCTATTACACCCTAGAGCACATCTTTAATAAGTATAAAACAATATACTACCCAATTAGCTAAAATTTGCGTTGTGAATAAATATTTTATACCCTATAAGGTATATTAAATTTAATTTATTGTATATTTATACCCATAAGGGTATAATATGAGTAATCCATTATCAACATTTGTAAAAACTCAACGCAAGCTGGTTAAACTCTCACAGGAGGAATTGGCATTCAAAGCTGGCGTGGGACTTCGTTTTCTTCGGGAATTAGAACAGGGAAAAGAGACGCTTAGGCTAGATAAGATAAATCAAGTACTTGAATTGTTTGGTAAACAGGTTGGTGTAACAAATATCGAGAACAGACATGTCGATTAGGTCAAAAGTATTATTTGGGAATAATCTTGCGGGATATCTGGAGAAATATGATAATGGTTATAGGTTTACTTATGACTCAAAATACCTAAGCAATGAAAGCGCTAGGCCTATAAGTCTAAGCCTTCCCTTATCACCATATCCCTATCAAAGCAGAATCCTATTTTCATTTTTCGATGGCCTGATTCCAGAGGGTTGGCTACTTAAATTTGCAAGAGAGGAATGGCATATTAAAGGAAGTGATCGCTTTGAGCTGCTCAATGCACTATGCAGGGATACTATTGGAGCGGTAACGGTATTTCCATCAGAGGAGGAAGATTATGAGTAAGTGTTATTTTTGCTATGAGCCGACCAACTCAGATTTAAGCTACCATACCAGATGCTGTAAAAGATTCTTTGGTACAGTCCAGCTTCCTGAACTTGATTTAGATGAAGAAATTCTATCCGAACTTGCAAGGGAAACTGTTCATAACCGAATTGCTATTACGGGTGTTCAACCTAAACTCTCTGTAAATTTGGAAACCATCAAGAATAAAAACCGGTTAACCATTGTTGGACTATGGGGTAATTATATTCTTAAGCCCCAAAGCCCAGAGCGGCCTGCTATGCCCGAAGTTGAGGACTTGACCATGCATCTTGCTCAGCATTTTAAGATCAATACTTGCGATCATGCGCTTATTCCAACCACCAGCGGAGAGATGGCTTACCTTGCCAAAAGATTTGATCGGGTTAATGGCAAGAAAGTTCATGTTGAGGACCTTTGCCAGGTAGGTGGTTTCCAAACAGAACAAAAATATGACAGCTCATATGAACGGTGTGGTAAACTGATAGCCACTTATGCAACCAACGCGCAGCTAGAGGTTATAAACTATTTTGAGCTCTTGGTATTTTCATTCTTAAGTGGTAATAATGATATGCATATGAAAAACTTTTCCCTTCTTCATTCGGGTAATGATAACAAGATTAGTTTGTCACCGGCCTATGATCTTATAAACGCAAAATTAATAAATCCCAAGGATCAGGAAGACACAGCCCTTTTACTGAATGGGAGAAAGAAGAAAATTAGTCTTAAAGATTTTGAAAAGCTATCAGCCTCACTTGGTATTAGAGAAAATGTAGTGATTAGAGTTATAAAAAGATTCAGCTCTGCAACTCCATCAGTTAACCTAATAATAGAGAAATCTTTTCTTAGCGATTCCCATAAGTCCGATTATAAAAATATGTGGGCGGATCGATTGGCAAGACTAAAGAATGTATAGGGCAATTTCAGTAAACTGGATTTTAGAACATCGTCTGAGTGTGCGCACTTAGTGGATATTTCGTCAAATTTGGTTTTCTATCACTTTTGATGAAAACAATGTGATTAGATTTCTAACTCATAAATGACATTCATTGTCTTGAAAATATTCTTAGAAGCCAGATTTCGTATTCTTCACCAAAAGTGACGAAGAAAGCGGATGCTGAACCCACCCTTGTGTATTAAAGATCTAAGAATGGACCATGTTGACCCCCTTCTTCAATTTTTGGCTTACTTAGGTAAATAATCTTTTACCTAAAGGAGTGTGAAATGGCTGGAAAACCGGAATCAATTAGTCAGACAAAACAATTATTACGCCTTCACCGACAGGCGATTCCATCAAAAGCATAGCCTGCAGTCTAGGTATCAATAGAATGCCGTTAAGATGTCGATATTTCTAAACCCGAAAGTTATTTATATCAATAACCATGTTTGGCTATTAGAAAATGCAATGTTCATTTTTTTGTCTGTTGAGGTATCATGAACGTCTGGATTTCTCAATTAGATTATACCCTTAAGGGTACAAATTGATGTATTGAAGGATTAATTATACCCTATAGGGTATCAATGGCCTGATTATATCAGGCCATTGATTGTTTTTCATAAGCAGATGTAACCATGGAGTTGTCTGAATTCTACTTTTTATCAGGCACGAATAGAATCGCATCAGCAGTTATGATTGCATCTGCACCTTTATTATTGAGCTCAACAAAGGCAACCTTTCCAGCACTTAATTCATAGTGGCCAAGTGACACCCATTCACCCGAGGTCTGGCCAACAATATTGATTTTTGCATCTTCAATGACTACCTGTTTTTCTTTTAATCCATCAAATACTTTAACGGTAGTTTGTGTGGAAGCCTTTTTCTGCTTCGGGTAGTAAATGAATAGCTGATAGCTCCCTTTTTTAATGATGTTAGGCTGATAACGAATACTTGAGGGCTCGCCAGTTGCAGGTGAAATATAGTAATCAGGACCATATCCGCCGTATGTCTGGCTCTGCCATGCACCCGTTTTAGTAACCTGGTGCGTATCATCATTATCTACAATGATTTCCAGCGGACTATCATCTAATAGCGGATTGGCTTTCAACGCAGACTGAACTTTGCTTACCTCCACGCGCTGCACTGCCAGTTTATTATTGATTGCTTCCACTGCTGCAGATTGGCCAAGTACCATAAATACAGGCTCCATACGTATCGAGCCATAAGCGATGTGGCTTGCAGAAAGGCACAATGGAACTAAAAGGTTCGCAGCCTGTTGTTCTTTTGGAATAATCGCCCGGTAGGAAATCGGGTAGGGGCCGAATCCGCCCTCTTCAACATTCCCTTCATTTATGCTAATTTGACTTATTTAAAATATCCTTTATCAAAATTAATAAATTTTATTTTTATATTAATGCTAGAGGGAAAAGGCTGCTGCTATATTTTATAAAGCCTTTCACTAAGTTTCTTAGGGCTTTTCATCTTTCTTTGGCAATTTATTTTCAAATATTTCTTTTATAATCCAGTTTAAATTTCATCTTCCATTAATAGTTTGATAATCAGTAAATTTTGGATAATGGATAAATTAGGAAAGATTGATATCATCCAATAGAAATAGATTTGTTATAAATTATTGTTCCAAATAACAGTTAAATAATTAATTTCAGCTTTTATTCAGCTTAACACCTTTTGGATAGCATTCAGCATACGCGTAATAAAATAGGAGAAGAAAATACGTTTCTTCTCCTATCTAAACATGGAACTAGAGCTACTCAGTCTTTGAAACTATACCATGGCGAAACTTATTAATTTTAATTTTCTTTTTTCTCGAGCAAAAAATGGAAAAGCCAGCTTTTGGTTAGCACTCGTTGGCAGCCCAGCCCAGTTTTCTTTGGAAAGGAGGGTATTTCATTCCGTTAGTATCGGCCTGATTGCCGCATCGATGATTTATGCGCCCTACAACTTGATTGCAGGCCTATATGTCGGGTCTGTTTCTGCGGTATTGATATGCCTATTCTTCGTTTATCAGTATTATTATTCCCGATTCCAAAATAAACCACACAATAGTACACTTTTCGGACTTACGGGATTGTTAGTTTTTGGAATTAATTATTTTGCAATTGCTGGTACTAATGGATCCACCGACATCATCTGGCCAGCATATTTGCTGGTTTTGCTGGTTATTTCGCCTTATCAGCAGCACCTGAAGTGGCTGGTTATTTATCTGTTGTGGTTTTTTGCTTTGCATACCGTTGGATACTATTATCCTGAATTTATAAAATATCCCTTTACTACGGTTGAGGGTGAATTTATTGACCGAATGACTGCTTTTCCATTGCCAGTGTTCGTTATTTATATCGTTGTCAGGTTTATCAGACGCAGTTATGATTTTGAACGCATGGACGCCCAGCAAAAGACAATTGCAATAGAAAATAGCAAAGCGCAGATTTTGCGGCAGAAAGACGAGCTGGAACAGCGCAGTTTGGAGAAAGACAATTTGATGTCCATTATATCCCATGATTTGAGGGCACCTTTAGTCAATATTCAAAATTACCTTAGTCTGTTAAATAAAAACAGACTGGGAGCTGAAGAGAAACGTGCGATTGAGAAATCTTTGGAAAATGCCACCAGCCATACCATCACTATGCTTTCCAATTTGTTGAACTGGTCCAAATCTCAGATGGGCGGGTCTGTTGTGCAGCTTGAGAAAGTAAATGTGCTGCAAGTGCTTGAAAGTACCATAGAAATGGCACGTGACTATGCACAAAATAAAGACATTACACTTATTAATTCTATCCCTTTTCATTTAATGGTCTTGGCCGATGTAAATATGCTGCAAATCGTTATGCGCAACCTGACCAACAATTCGATAAAATTTACTGCAAACGGTGGTATGATCCGTATTAATGCTCATATCGTCAACGATGATTGTGAGATTTCAATAATCGATAATGGGAGAGGGATCGCACCCGGCGATCAGGAATCTATTTTTTCGATCAAAGCAGCACCCACTTACGGTACAAATAATGAAAAGGGAGTTGGACTGGGCTTAGTGTTATGTAAGGAGTTTATAGAGCGTATGGGCGGTAAAATCGGATTTGAAAGTATTTTAAATACAGGCTCTAAATTTTTTATTTCCCTACCCATGGCGAATGATGTAAGGAAAGGTTGATAGACGATCTAGCAATTAAAATCTCCGGTCTTTCGCTTTCGGAAAAAGAAGGCTTGGGACAGATGAAAGAGGCCTGAATATCTGTCTTCAGCATTGTGTAAAATATTGATGTAGAACCATGGTTTACGAACATCAATAAAAGGCTGATAAATTGAATAAGGGTACTATGTCATTCTAGACAAAATTGGAAAGACTTTTTCCATTAAGAATAAGAAGGGTGGGATAGAAAGGGAGGTTTGATAGTGAAATATATCCTAAAACTTCAGGACTTCGCTGAAATCCTTATAAGTCGCAAACTTAAAGTATGGATCACAGGGGTAGTATAATGTTCTGGATTAGTCTGTTGGGAAATCTCACCGCGTTATTATAGTAATAAAACTATTTTGCTGCAGAATGCATATTTAATTTTTCAATTTTTCTATCGGAATATCGCTTGAGTAGTTTTGGTCCGACAATTAAAATAAAGAACGCGGCAAAAGAAAAAATTGCTTGAATCACGATATTAATTTTTGCAATAGAATTTATACTGGTATTATCAGTAATGTACAACAGGCGATAAATGCTTCGAAAAGCCAAGATGATTAAAAGATAAGAACTCAACTGGAATCGTCTTTTTATCAGCACATAAGCAAGATATCTTAATACAAGAATTCCTGCCATAATAGCAAAGTCTATCAAGCTACCAGGGTCATCTAAAAAAAGATTCGCAATTCCTAGAACGAAAGTCCCGAATATGAGATTTGAGGATATCGAATACCTATTTCTTTTGAATATAAAATTCATTATCAGCCGAAAAAAATTTAGAGGTAGAAGGAAACTCAAATATCAGTTAAAAGAATTAAAAATCAAATTTATTGTGGTTTTAATGCTACGATGCGTGTTAATTTAATGATATTTGTCAATGAATTAGTCGATATATCCATTGCAAACCTTCTCGAACCTAGGAGATATGCCTTTCCCTTATTTTGACAGCAGGATTGCCTTGGTAGATTCCGTGCGATTCCAAGTCATGGCTTGCTAAGCTGGACATTGTTAAAACGCTATGACTTTCGCACACAACTCCTGGAGCTACTTTCGCTCCTGCGCCAATCCAGACTCCCTCTTTAAGAATGATCGGTGCAGTGATCAAGTCGAAAGACGTCTTTTTGTAATCATGACTTCCAGTCATAAGCATCGCTTGCTGCGAAATACAGCAATTTCTACCAAGCTTAACGGTTTCCAAATTCTCGATATAACAGTCAGCAATCCAGCAGTAATCATCAATCTCTAGTTTCCAAGGATATTTAATATGAACACCAGGCTTTATCCTCACCTCTTTTCCGATTTTTGAACCAAATATGCGAAGCAAGAATACTAACAAGGCACTTGAGGGAACCAATTCGCTTTTAAAAAAGATTAAACGAGTAAGGTACCACAAGATTTGCTTAAATAAGCTCGCACCAACCTTGAAGCTGCCAGTATTAAAGTCTTTTCGTAATTGGGTTTTTAACAATCGATATCTAGTTAATTGCTGTGAAAATGCGGGGGAGATATTGTTTATTTAGCCGAAAATTTAGTATTCTTCTGAATCCAAATATAGAGCATGATGAATATAATTATGTAAACAATTATGTTAAAAATTTCATGATGGTAATCAAAGTAAGAACGACTTGAACTAAATGTGCCAAACAGAATACCTAGGCCTGATATTCGGCAAATGTTCAGAACATAAATCACAACTACCCCAACAACCAACATTTTCAAAGTTTCTTTCCAATTTGCAGGGAATGACAACACGAAAGCGGCAAGAAAGCTCATTACCCCCAGACCTAAGCAAGAATAGTTTATCCGGAGCAATGGGCCGGAAATGACCATCACATCTTGTTGATTATGAATTGCATAAAAACCAGATAGTTTGATCAACCATACCGAAGGTTTTATAAGGGCCGTTTTAAGCGCTTGAATGTAGTTAAGATTATCAGCAATATAGCCATTATAAAATCGACTGCCTGGACTCATTACGCTATTCATAAAAAGGTTCCCTTGGCTAAAAATTAGATAAAGAATCAGTAAACTGACAATAAACTTGAGAGCCTGAATGTTAGCCTGTTTTTTAGCGTCTGCTTCGTTCATAATGATTATATCCTATTTCAAGTTTTTTTTCTAATTGCTTTGATTTTCCTGTCCACCAGCCTTCGGAACCAAAATCCTTGTAAATAATGAAATCTAATTCCTTTCAATCCATCTAATATACCTAGTTTAAATAAAATTCGGTAACTAAAGTATAAATGAGGGCGTAAGCCTAGAGGCAGTTTCCGCCATATCTTTTTTAGAAAAGCTTTTTTCTCGTCTGGATTACCAAAAATATCGGGTTTTATTGTTTGCACTCTTAAATGTTTTGAGCGTTCAATTTCCTCTATCGCTACCAAATCGCTGTATCTCTCATGTTTCTCAATCCAGAAGTCAATATTGTTTTCCTTCAAGTTTTCTTCAATTAGATAACCATCTTTCCAAACAATGGATTTTCCAGCAGTAATGAAACGGTGGTCCATGTTTTCATTTAAATCTGAATAACCGGAACCAGTGCGAAACATTTTGAGCAAGTACATTGGGAAATATCCACCAAATCTAATCCAACGTCCTTGAAAATAGTTTTTTCTATTGAAATATATTGCATTAATAGATTCATATTTTCCATCCTCAAAATACCGCAGTTTGTCAAATAATTCCTGGCTGACAATTTGGTCAGCATCTAAGCCAATCGTCCATGGCGTTGTGATTTTGAAGGTTTTCAGGGCATAGTGCCATTGCTTAGGATGATTTTCAAACTGATGTTGTCTGACAGTTGCGCCAAAACTCTCCGCAACGGAGATGGTATTATCAGTACTTCCACTATCAAGAATGAATGTTTCCGCCTTTAAACCCTTAATGGAATTAAGTAGTCTTGGCAGGTGGACTTCTTCATTATAGGTCAAAATAATGAAACTGAAATTCTTATTCATTTAACTGTTGAAGAGCATGTTTGGATTTGATTAACATCATTATAAAGATTTAAATATTTTTTTATCAGACTTTCATCATCGAAATCCTTGCGAATGATTTCGGCAGCGGTTTGCCGAATTTTGACTCTTTTTTTGGCTTCAAATTTTGCCGTCAAAAGGGCATGTTTAATGTTTCCATGATCAAGATCACAGATCCAGCCTAAGCTATTTTTCTCCACATAGGATGCTAACCCTACCTCCCGACTAAGTAGAACAGGAGTGCCTACACTTAAACTTTCTATTACTGTATTTGCAAAATTTTCATTATAGGAGATAAGCGCCATTAAGTCGTGTTGAGCAAGTAGACTAAATTTATCATCATTATTCACTTGTCCTATCCAGTTTATGTGCTGTTCAATTTGAAGAATCTTAGCTTTTTCCTTTAGGCTTTCAATGTATTGGCTTGTTCCTGATCCTGCGATTGTAAGTTTATATTTTATCTCGATGTCTGACAAGGCTTCAAACAATAATTCTAACCCTTTTTTCTCCTCAATTCTCGAAAGAAAAATCAGTTTCAATAGTGTCTCAGGTTTGTCTGAACTAGTCGATAATTTCAAACGATTCTTATTAGAATCTTTGCTTAATAAGCTCACTAGGTTTGGAATTATAGTTAGACTTTTTGGGGTCACGATTTTTAAAATATCCTCTTTTTCTTTTTCGCTGGTCGCATGGATGTGGCAATATTTCAGTAAATTTTCACCGAGAAACTTTTGAATTAATTTTTTCGAAAATGAATTCCTGTTATCGAAGGTGTATGAGGTAAGCATACCTCGTGGAGAGAGCACAACAGGCACTTTATACCATCTCGCGATTAAGCAGCTCAGTACGGACACAAGATTCCACCAACCGTGGATATGGACAATAGTATTATTGATTGGCGTAGAATGTATCTCTCTCCTCAATCGTAGCAAAAGCCCAGGAGAAAAATGACTGTGATCTTTCGTCCAGCGTTTAAAATAGCTAACTGATACACCATCGATTAAATTGACTGGACCTGTTTTTAATTCCAATTCATGGTGTCCATTGGCACTTGTCGTGAATACCTGTATATCTTCGACATCGACGACTCTCACTAGTTCCTCGCATAGCTTTGCTACACTGAAAATTGGACCCCCGTAAATGTAGGCCGGTTTATAAGAGGCAGTTATCTGTAAGATTTTCAATTATTGATATGTTTAGTTAAATTTTGGCCTTAAAACCTTTATCGTCCTAAGCAGGTAGAACAGCGTCCACATAATTATGTATCCCCAAAAAATATTATTGAACATAAATTCAAAATTGTTACCTCTCCAAAGTCCTTGGAAAATACTGTTGAACATGATAACACATCCAAGTTCGTAACCACCGAATAAGCTTTCCGCTAGATCGGAAAATTGTTGTACGATTAAGCCGTATAATAGCATGAAAAAAAATACTCCAGCAATTCCCCAACTTAAATAAGCATCTACAACCGGGCGGGTTTTTGCAGACACTGGCGACAATTGATTCGCCACTCCTGCCTCATATACTCTCTGCATTGAAACGGTCTCCATATTGGGCTTCCCTGACCAAAAGATCCTGGGAATAAGTCCTTCCAAAGAATTTCCTACTATCTCCCAGTCGTAGTATGGATGATGCTGGGGTACGAAGTCTATAAACTGGGTAAACATTTCTATCTCACTTAATCTCCTAGTCAAGAAACCCCAATTTGTATCCTTAATCTGCTCTTCATTATTTGAGTCAAAATCCTTAAATGCCTGGCTTCGGGCCTCTTCTGCACTTACCTCACCATTCCAGCTTTGACGAACTGTATTATTATAGGTTGGCAAGAAATAAAGCAATACATAAGCTACAGGTATGGCAAGGTAGAGGATTAACTTTTTGTAATAAGGAAAAAATACACAGGCAATAACGATAATGTTGATGATAATTGGTTCCTTATAGCCAGATAACGATGCGTGAATAAAGTTGAGGATGAAGATTGTGGCACCTATACTAAGGTATTTTACGTTTTTTGCTTTAAAGCCTTTAACAAATAATACAGCTGCACAGGAAATACCTACTAATGTAAGCGGCAGGGCAATTTGGCTGAGCCCAGAGAAATTTTGAGCTAATGAACCAATCGCGAATACGATAATGCTCAGCCAGATCAAATAATCGTCACCTTCGAAGGTTTTTACACTTTTAATTATGATACGATTCTTTTGAACCATGAGCATACCTGTGACCAAGGCCGCATGAGCCAGTAAACTCATTCGTTGGCAACTGGCAATTAGTTCCGTCTGTTCACTTTCTTTAAATTGCGCCCCATAATTTACTTCTGTTAAATACCGATATCCCAAATGATCCATAAAATAAAAAATGGAAGTAGTACACATAAAACCTGCAAAAACGAGTTGAGTAAGAAACATTGGTCGCATTATCTGCTTATGGATGGGCAAATCTTGCTTGATAATCGAAGCTGGTGATAATATGGTGGTATAGAATATAAATAGTGAGCCAGACCAAGCTACAAAATAAGAGATAATCGGGCTATTAATTAATAGGTATGAAATTAGAACAGGAAAGTAAAGCGTTAAAATAAGTCTTGTAGGGTTATTATTTTGCATCGTCGTTGTAAACAGTATCTACCATTGCTTTGACCTGCCTGTCAAATGTCCAGTCTTTAATAATCTTTAGGGATTGAATGCCCAATTCTACTAATTTTCTTTTACTACTTGTCAATTCTTTTAACTTTTGCGTGAGATCATTTACATCATCTGATTTAAATATTTCTCCGTTCACACCCGGCTTAACCAAATCTGAAGCACAGCCAGTTTTGGTCGAAACCAAAACTGCCTTTCCTGCTGCCATTGCCTCATTTACAGCTAAGCCCCATGTTTCTTTCGGTCCTTTCGATGGTAAGCAAAATAAATCGCATGTTTGGTAAATTGCAGGCATTTCGCTTTGATTTTGAAAATCAATAAAATGGACATTGGAAAGATTACCAGCCATTGTTTTTAATTCTTTTTCCAACTCTCCATTACCTACAAATAAAAGGTGAACATCAAGGTTTGCAAGTTGTTTAAAGGCTTTTAAGAGCAAAAACGGAGCCTTTTTCGGCTCTAGCTTGCCTGCAAAAAGAACAATAATGCTACTTGAGCTAATGTACAGTTTTTCTCTTATTTTGTTTGTCTTCTGCTGCTCAATTTTTCCAAATCTGTGATTGTCTATTGCATGCGGTGCAAAAACCAACTGCTCTTCAGTTAAACCAAGGTGATTGTAATACTTTTTATTTGCATTTCCTACGTAAAATGCTTTATCTACATGGCTGTAAACCCATTTAAGAAACAATTTCCGTAGTAAGCCCCTAAAGTCTTTTTGTTGATCAAGCAAGGTAGAATCGCCTCTAAAGTAAATTGGGATTTTGCCTTTGAAAAACCGCAAAGTCTTTAGATGGCTTTTCCATGCCCAACCATAAATCAGGATAGCGTTTGGTTCAAAATCCCGCACTTCTCTGAGCAAAGTTGGATTGATGATGCCGCTGAAGTGATGAGTTCCCGGTTCTTTTGAAACATTTTCTAAAAACTGATAATCGTATCCATCTAATAAAGGAATATCCCACTTAATTGATTGACCAAAACCATAATCGTATATAGTCAATGATTGCTCACCCCAGGTATAAAATACTTTCAGTTGGATTTTTTTTGCCAACAGTTTAAAAACCGGTGCGTAATATTGGATAGGATGGGTACTAATGATCGCCAGTTTCTTCAAGCTAGTTATTTGATATGACTCTGTTAAAAAGGTCAACTTGTTTTTTCGTTAGATAATCTGATCTGTATCTCTCAAACTCCTTCCAATTAGTTGATGGGGTGACTTCCAGTTTTACATTGTTTAGATAGGACCTGAACATATCAAATGCTTGGTCTATATCGCTATCTAAAGTGATTAAAAAGCCAGCATTACAATCCTCAATTATTTGAGCTGCACTACTTTTAGGGTGTAGGATAGCCAAAAGATTTTTTTTTGCAAAAATGTAAGGATAGATTTTAGAAGCCGAGTAAGCCGGGTCATTGGATCCTAAAACAATTAAACCATTAGCACATTGTAAATGATTTATGCTCTGATAATAGCCGATTCGATCTGTATATTCAGTAACATAATTTGCAAGCTCCAAATTGTTTGCAATAGGCATAAGTGTTGCTATACCACTTCCCTTTGGTGCATAACTGGTTCCAATAAAATGTAAATGGATATCTTTGAATCTATCTACATTCTGATCTATTCCTCTTTTAAAGGCTTTTAGTAATAAACTCACTGATTGTTGCATATCGAAGCCTCCCCGGCCAATATAAACCAGATTAATTTTACCGTTATCTTTATTGTAAATAGACTCAGATAAAAATGAATTTTGTTCTGCAATATCGAAATCCGGTTCATGCGCACCAAATGTTATAATATCGTAAGGTTTGTGTAGCAAACTAGGATATCTATTTTTGAGTGTTTGAATATATGCTTCAGACACAGTAATTAAGCCATCCACATATCGCATGGCTATTGGTTCTAAGTATTTATTTAACCGATAAGAGAACCAATATTTTTTAGGACGTTCAGATTTTGGTTTGTCATGATAATAATCAGAATGCCATTGATCTTGAATATCAATAACATAAGGGATACCGAATTTTTTTTTCCAAACTGGCCCTAAAATGCAGATAGGAAATTGAGTTGTTGAAAAGTAGATTAAATCAAAATGTTTATATTTTAAAAGTTCGTTTACTTTTCTTCTATAAAAAAATAAAGATCTTAAAGCAATGCTTCCTAATCCAAATTTGCTGGTCCATTTTTTAGAGAAAGCTTTTACTGGATGTACTTGTATATCTTTTGGCACAGAATCCAAAAGTAGAAAATCCTTAATCATATCGCTATAGCTTTCTTCGGCAACAATTACTTCTGGTTCCCAGCCAAACTCCTTAAAATATGGTAAACTCATTCTTATGCGTTGCATATCTGCAGCATTAGAAGGAGGGAAATATGGAGAAATTATTAAAAGCTTTTTATTTGCCAATTGTATCTATAATGTTCTTAAGGAATTTTTTTTCTTCGTGTTCCCAGTTTAATTTACTCTGGGCATATTTTAAAGCTTTTGCCTGGTGCTCTTCCAGTAATTCTGGATTTGATAGATAATTCTGAATAATACAGGTTAGCTGACAAACCTTAGACTTATTATAAATGAAGCCCATTTCGGAATAGCGTTTAAGGAATTTTGTTTGTGCAGAAGTATCAGATGCAACTATAGCCTGGCCCGCTTGTATATAAGTAAATATTTTGTTTGTTAAGCAGATATCCCGATTTAACGGGAAGCCAGTTTCTGTAGCCAAACCGACATCAAATTGAGAAGCAAATTTTATGATTTCGGTTGAAGGAATAGGGGAATAGTAATAGATATTTTCAGGTCGGAATGAACTTTGTTCTGCCAGTTTCTTGAAATGGTTCCTGATTGGTGCTGTGCTGCAGCCAAGTAAGTGCAATTCTACATTTTCCTGATAGGCTAAAGAATTTATTACACCTTCTAAACCTCTGTTTTTTCCAATATTTTGAGAGAACCAAAATAATTTGAGTCTTTCTTTCGTCTTTTTTAAGATTTCTCTTTCAGATGGAAAAACGTTTAGAATCGTTATTGGATTGATTGCTGGGTATAGTTTTTTATAAGCTTCACTAATTAAAGGACTGGCAGTAGTTAAGTAATCTATCTTGGGCAGATATCTGTCCTCAATAATTCTTTTAAGCTTAAAATCTATTGAATTGTAATCGTTGGTAACTTCTTGCCTGTGGAAATCCTCTGCATCAAATCCACATTTAACCTGATGAGTTTTAGCGGCTAAAACAGCTGCAGGCAATGCACCTAAATTATGTGCTATATATAAATCTGCTTTCAAACTTTTGGCTTTACGTATAAGATTTTGGCTGCCTCTTGCAATACCATGTTCAGCTACATTAAGACGATTACTAAATTTAGAGATCAATATATTGGCAAGTTTATGCCTTGCTCTGCTCAGCAAATATATCCATTTATTATTTTCTGGATTGCCGCCAACCCGAATTGACTTCCACTTTTTCTCCGCTAGCAATAGTTTATCTAAATCAGTTCCCCAATTGTTCCAATATAGATATACAACCGTAACATCGTACCCTGCTTCAAATAAGCTGTCTGCTTCTTTCACCAAACGCGGATTTAGTGACGGCTGACCGGATGTAACAAGTACTATTTTCCCCCTTATGCCCACCTTGTTGATGATCTCAAGTTAAAATCCTTCTGTAGAAAGAGAAAGTCTGATTGAAATAGTGCACGGTCATATGGACGCCTCATCAAAGAACAAATATCATAAACCACGAAACTGTTTTTTTCCATAAATGCAATCACTTCAGAAGCTAAAGGTGCCCCTTTATAAATATTGAGGAATGATACTTCTAACAGAACGGCCTTGGCAGATTGGAGAGTTTTTGCCGCACCTTTTAATATTTCAAGTTCATACCCCTGGGTATCTATCTTGATGAAATCTGGTTTGCAAAAAGCAGTGGTTAATAAGATATCATCTAAGAGTTGTAGTTCCATTTCTTCAATCAAAGCTCCCGTTTCATTATCTTCTTTATAAATCGAACTGGCCGTATCATAAATATTAAAGTTGACCGTCTTATTTTCAGCACCTAACAATGCAATTTTGACTTCTGAATTTGGTAGCTGTTTTTTCTTTTGTAATAGTATTTCACGTTTTTGTCGCTGGCCTTCAATCATCATGATTTTTGACTCGGGAAATATTTGATTAAATTCTATCGCCCAGTTACCGTCGTAAGCACCGATGTCTAGTACATAATTGGGAGAAAACCCCAGCTTTTTGAGGGCCTCTAAACTTTTCCGTTGCGATGGCACACCTAAATCATTTCTTAACTTTTGGACAAATTTAGCAGGGATCAATTTGGATATAAGTTTTGTAAACATCTTATAGATTTAGATAGTGTTTAGCAATAATTGAGACATCGAATTTGCTAAAGGCAAATGCTCTGCAAGCAGCTCGGTTAATTGTTATAATTTTTTGAAGGGCCCGGATCATAGCTTCTTTGTTTTCGACAATAAATCCATTTTTGCCTTCGGTAATTACCTCTGGTACTGAACCTCTTCTAAATCCAATTACAGGCGTGCCGCATGCCATGGCCTCGACCATCACCATTCCAAAAGGTTCGTTCCACTCTATTGGGAATAGTAAAGCTTTAGCCTGGCTCAGATAATGACTTTTCTGCCTGTCGTCTAGAGGACCAAGATAAATGATCTGCTTATCATCAAATTTTGGTTCAATTTGCTCTTTAAAGTAGCTCAAATTGTCAGCGGTATCTGGAATGTTTCCACCAATTAAAAGCCTGTTCCCCGTTTCAAGTGCGACTTCTATGGCGGTATGCAAGCCTTTGATCTGATCCATCCTGCCCAAGAACATTAATGGAGCATCAGGCTTCACCTGATCGGCAGGATCATACTTTGAAAAATCGATAGCGTTATAAACAGTTTCCCAACGGCCCGATACGTTACCCGTTGAAACGCAATAGTCGCTGCATGCGGTAAAAATTAGGTTCTTATGTGGACAGGCGGTAACGACTTTTATTCCTTCCTGCGCCACAGGTCTTCCATAGGTCATTACCTTTTTTACATGGCTTTTGAGTACCGGAAGAAGGTAGGCTAAACGCCCAAAATTATGGATCAGGTCGAAATCTCCTTTTTTTATTAATAAAAACTCCCAAACCAATAATAGCTCTTTTGCTTTTTGCCATTTTGACCTTTTCAGATTGTTTTTTCCGAAAGGATACACCTGTCCGGAGATATGAGATTCAGGCCCCGCCAATAAGCTCACCTCATGACCTAAACGGGTATATTCTTCTGCAAACATATAAACCAAACGTTCATGGCCACCATATTGAGGTGGTGGAATAGGGATGCCTGGATCCATGATTAATAAAATCTTCATCCTTAAGCTTTGTTTAAAATCGCTAGTATTCTTTCAGCGCTTTTTTCCAATGATAGGTTTTTCAATATGTAGTCTCTAGGTTCATATTTTCCTTTTATTGAGAATTCTATAAATTTTGGTAGTTTAGTATTGAATTCTTCTAAGTCCTTAAATTTTTCTCCACAAGTTTCATCAAAATAAGGAACAGAACTAGCTGGTACAGGTTCTTTTTCTTCCCAGGTAAAACGATTGGCATCTAACCAAAATCCTTGATCCCAGGCAAATATAGGAACATCCATAGCCATTGCTTCCTGATATGCAAGTCCTTGGCTTTCATGCTCGCAAAGGAAGATCATCCCAATACTGCTCTTTAATATTTTTTTGTATTGCTTAATGGTGTAAGATCCATAAATTATCAATTTATAATTTACTTGGTGGTTGTCAAGGATATTAAGAATTGGTTTTAAAATTTCGGTTGTATTCCTTTCCTTATCCCATAAAAATTTAACATAAACTAAAATGTCTTTTCTGGCAGATGTTTTTTTGACTTGCCAATAATAAGTGTCAATGCCAACTGGCCATATTTTACAGGTATTTTCTCCGTACCATTTATTATATATTCTTGCTGTCCATGTAGAATGCTGCAGATATGTTGTTATTGGGTAATCCTCAAATAAAGTTGGCCACTCATTTGGGTGAGTCATTAAACCTATTCCAGCTATAATCTTGTTTTTTTTATGGTAACCTCTTAACACATTTTTTCCTATTCCAAGTACTAAAATTTTATCTTCATCTTTAATTTTGTCAAAGGGTAGGTTTTTAACGAATGATATTTTTTTTGCTTCAAGTGCTTTGCAAAGATTTATGAAAACCCGCTCTAAACTGCTGATGTTTTTTTTTCTGAAAAAATGAACTAACGGCCGCAGATAACGGTCTCCCCAAAACCATCGGTCTTTTAGATGTTGTTTTTTAAAATATATGATGAGCCTACCTTTCAATTTTTAGTGATTTATTTTCTGAAATTTTTAGTAATTACTCTACTAAATGGTTAAGCCAGATCATTTGGTATGGAATTGATTTGATATGAAATAATTGTTTATTTTTGCTATTGAATTAGGTATAGATAAGGTTTGCAAAGCCTTCTGCTGGCCGTTTATTCTCATCATTTTTCTCTTTTTAGTGTTCCCCTCTAATTCTTTAATTTTTTCGTAAAGTTCTGTATGATTTGAAAATACTTCGATGTCATTTCCGATTTCATAAATTTGATCTAAGCCTGGTGCTAATTCGGTTAAATAACATGCACCATACATGGGGGCTTCAATATCTCTTAACCGCGAGTAAGTATTTGGGGTATTGATTGGATAATCAAAGCTTTGGTAACGATTTATGCCAAGGGTGATCAGGCTTTCTCGCGTTATTTTAATGTAGTCATTAAAATCTGGCTTTGCTTTTAGCTTGCTTTTAATTGCACTGGACGATACTTGACTAATTCTGCCATCTTTAATTTTGTTTAAATAGGACTTAATCCCGAATCTGGAAATAAAATCAATTTGATTTTTTGCTTTTTTCCAGATAGGGTTATATAGTTTTTTAGCGTTGTCATTCTCCTCCAGCCAGCTTGTACCACGTATATTCAAATCAAGATTTGGATATTCCTCTAATAGTTTTTCGAACAATAAATGTCTTTGAACATCTTTTGAACCAATAAATGAAATTTCTTTTTTTTCTATAACAGGTTGCCCACGGTATTGATAATCGACCCACATTGGCATTGGGAGATTAATATATGGATACCCTGCATTTTGATAAAGCGTTGTTGCCATGTATTCAGGTACCCAATTTAAATCAAATATTGCATATTCTTTTGGTGCCTGTTTAAACATCCTGATGTTATCGCAAAAGAAGTTAACACACGGAATACCCATTTTTTTTATTTCGGAAATTGCCTGTATGTCTATTTGTTCGGGATATAAATAGCTTAAAAATAAGTCGGGTTTATTTTGTTTAATAAATTTTACAGTTTTCTCCCAGGTAAAACTCTTCCACTCATCCAGCTGATTTTTTGATTGCGGTATTAAACCTGTTGCCCAATCTACTTCCTTACACTCTGTCCAGTTACATTTTGCCTCTTCAATGCCATTTTTGATGTAGTGTTCCCAAAAGCTATAAGCAGCTATAGGATGTTTAGTGGTAGATTGTAAAAACGAAAGAAATATTTTCATTTGACTCTTTTATTGCCATGAACCTTTGAAGGTCCAAGAAAGAAATGATAAATGGGCCTAAATACAAATTTGAATATCGAAGTTGCCCTTTCTTTAAAGTAATACCTAAACATAATGTCAATCTCAGTTAAAGTGCTGTTTTTGCCTGCAATTTTTAATCGTGCTTCTTCCATCAAATAATTTGCACCTTCGCTATAACTATCATTAAAATGCACTATTGCGGGTTCACACACTATCGTCGATCGATCAGCTTGATTTACTCTTTTCAGTTTAGTTTTACCTTTTAAAACATTGGTATTAGAGTTATTGTAGAACATTCTATCAGCTTTTATAGTTTCATTATCTGGAATAGGGTGTTGATTATATAAAGCCATTGATAGTGCAAATAGAGGCTCTTCGTTCTCCTTTCCTCTAAGCCGAATAAAATCTAGTTCATCATATTTCTCCTTGAGCTCTAATGCTTTTGCAAAAACCGATTTGCTAATGTGATTGTTCTTAAAGTAGTAAACAGATCCTACAAAAACCGGCATGGACATAACGTTAAATTTATTAATCATCTCCTTTATGTCGCAAAAAAAATCACCAGACGTTTGTTCCTCGCCAATCGCTGTAAAATCATAGGCAGACATGGTATCGAAAATAGAATCTAAAGGTTTATAGATCAGACAATCACAATCTATAAAAAGATTTTCTTCAGCAATAATATGGTCAATTAATAAGAATTTTGAAGTGAATGATTTTTGAGATTCTTTCAATTTCAGTAATTTGACAATAACCTTTGGGTTGTTCCTGAACTCTTCAAAATATGTAGTGTTATCCGTTAGCACTAGGAATTTGATTGCCAATTCTCCATTCCAAATAAGGAAAGATTTTATTAGGTTTTTCGCTAGCTGAAGATAATAAATTCTTCCAACCGCAATTGTTACTACTGCTTTCTTTATCATCTTATTCTATTCGCCAAGTTTTGATAACTATATTGTATTAAACGTATGGATTTCCATCCTAAAACTGAAGCCAACTTGCTTAAAACCTTTCTACCAAAATCTAATTTATAGGTTAAGGGAGTTATCAATGGCAATTCGTGTATTGCTTTTTTTGAAATATCTTTAAACTGGGGGTAGCTTCTAACGGCCACATCATATAGGAGGCGGTAAATCGCAAAACGGGCTGCTAATGAATCGTCTTTTGATAAAAGTTCTTTTTTTTTAGATAAGATTGATGCCAAAAGACTTGATAGATCTTTATAGGTCTTTTGACTAGACAAGTTTCCTTCTTTCTTATATTTTCGATAGTAATTAAAGACGTCGCTTACTTTTACAATTTTTGTTGAATTCAAAATAATTCTTGCAAAGAATTCGCCATCGTCATCTAAGCTTAACTCTTCGTTCCATAGTCCTGATTTTCTAATCAGCGGCATAGGTATCAGCCATGCATTCGGTTGGATCATCGAACCTTTTCCATCAAATCCCCCCCAAAGTTTGATTAGAAACTTAACAGGCTCATCACTTGTTTTCAGAAATTCCTCTTCGTAAAGTGAAGGTTTAAATAAAGCATGTGCCTGGTGTTCATCGAAATGAACGGTACTGCAGACAGCCAAAGTATTAGCATGATTTGCAATGGCTAACACCTGTTTTTCTATTTTATCTGTTGAAAGAATGTCGTCTGCATCTAAAAATTGTATAAAATCGCCTTTTGCTTCTAATAGTCCTTTGTTTCTAGTGGCGGCAGCACCTTTATTAGCCTGCTGAAAAACCTTTATCACCGGGTTATCGAATAACTTTATAATGTCGATCGTTTCATCTGTAGAGCCATCATCAATTACAATAACTTCTTTGTTAGCCCAGCTTTGGCTAATTACCGATTGTATAGTTTCTGCAATATGTTTTGCTGCATTAAAAGCAGGAATAATAATCGAAACCAATGGTTTTTTCATCTTCTCAACCTGGGTTTTAATAACCTAATCATTTTTTCCCTGATCCAAAAGGCGGCGAAAGGACTAAATTTGCTAACAACATTAAACAGAATATTACTGTCTGCACTTATAGAATTTTGGCCTAATTTTTTTGCAAACATTAATGAAACTTTGGTTTTCTCCCAATTATTTATCGAGGCCAGGTTGGTTGCAATTTCTATAAATCTTTGCGCAATATCGATATAATATTTGGGAGCCGCGGCACTGGCCGTTTTCTCCATTACATAGAACTGCGCCTGAAAACATTTGTCTTTGTTGTTTTGCGACATAGAATTAGCTATCCTGTAATTGATAATGCTTATTTCATCTTCACTTGAAAAGCGAAGGTGATGAAGCGCAAGAGAAATATGCAAGGCACAATCTTCATTATATAAAACTTTGGGATCCAGATCATAACCTCCGGCATTTAGAAATGCAGTTCTATTATAAAGACCGCAAAAAGGATTGATCTGTTCTGCAATTGAGTATTTAATTGGATCGGTTTCAAGCATATGCTTATCGAACTTTCTTAAACTTATGAATTCGTTTGTGATATGATCCCGATATTCATAATTGAAAAGAACAACTTCCGGACATTCTTCGCTAGCCATCCATTTGTGCGCCAGGTTTGTAAAATTTGGGAGTAATTCATCGTCTGCATCATGAAAATGAATCCATTCAGACTTTACCATTTCTGCAAGTTTATTTTTTCCGAAAGAGCAACCGCGGTTAACATCGCCATCGATAACAACAGCACCATATTTTAGGGCTATCTCATGGGTATTGTCTGAACTGCAATCATTATATACCAAAATTTCATCAAACTTTATGTATTGGTTTTGCGCGGATGTTAACAATCTTGGCAAACACCATGCTGCATTGTAGGCAGGTATACAAAGTGCTAGAGATTTCATTGATGCAAATTGTTGTAAACTAAGTTTTTCATTGGTCTATCCGCCAAAAATCTTTTTCTTCAATCTTTTGGTAATATATTTTAAAAGCTTATTCAATGGCTGTTGGTTTAGAACGATATCAATGGCGTATTTTTTATCTGATGGGAGATATAATGCCTGGTTAAATAGATTGGGAGCAATCAACTCAAATTTTTGAATAGCCTGAATCATTAATTTAATGTTATCATTAATAATATTGGTAGACATCAAACTTTTAACCGTTTTTAATGCTTCGCTTGTCATCTTTTCAAAAGCACTTTGATCCATGTTATTTACCGCATCTATACACGAGGCAAGCGCAATATGATCATTGGATGCATACTTAAAGCCATTTACTCCATTTTTAATGAGTGATGAAACACCTGCGCCATCTGAACAAATTACTGGCGTGCCAATGCTCATGTATTCTAAGCAGGTGAAATTGTACATATCCCATGTGGATGGAATGATGGCAAATTTTGCTGTTTTTTGAACCGCTTCCAATTGACGGTGAGAAAGTTGTCCTTGAGGTATTACTGTGTGGTTCCAGACTTCTGGGAATATTTGGAGAAGTTGATCTGATTTGGATAGACTCTCGGTAAACATGGTGTTGCGCCCATACCATTTGATTAATACTGGTTTAGCTATTGTTTTAACTGCCCGGCATAAAATATCCGGCCCTTTCCATTCCTGGATTCGGCTGCATACGATAGCGAAATTCTCCTTTTGAATAAATTTAGCAGGAGTAACGTTCGTTTTAAATAACGGTGAGATAACATTAATCTGTTTATGAGGAAAAATATCTCGCCAAAATGTATAATTAGATTGACTGTGAGTAACAAGCGCATCTGATTTTTCCAGTAAGGAAAGTTCTGTCTGTCTACACTGGTCTCCAAATAAAATTTCCTGAAGTTCCCGTTCATGTAATTCAATTTGGCCCGAACTTCCGTGCAAACGGGTTACAACTGGGATGTTGTGGTGAATTAGCCAGGGAATGAAGCCAAGTCCAAAATCGGTACATTCTACCAGATCAAACCCTGCACCTGCGTTAACCTGTTCCCACATGGCCCATGCAGAGGCAATAGCTTTCTTATATTGTGGTATAAAATCGAATTTTTTGAATCTGTCGAGGTATTTATGGAAAAGGTCTGGTTTGAGGTATTCGACTTCAATATCATGATGCAGAAAGCGATCTAATGATTGGGTATAAGCACTACCTACTACAACTTTTATTTTTGCAACATGAGATCTCATAAAATCAATGTGTTGCAGGTAATATGTCGAAATTCCTCCTCCTGAATGAGGGTAATATTCAGGCAGGATAAAGAGAATATTTAATTTTTTTATTTCCTGATCCACATGCTGTTAAAATTTCTGCCGAATTTATCATCGGTTAAACTCAGGTTATCTTCCTCCATTTTATATTCTTCTGGTAGATCAGATTTTAGCGTGCCAAAAAAACAATAGGTATTAAAATATGCTAGGGAAAGTCCCTCTACCGATTTCTCTATATTTTTTAAAGAAATGCCATTGCTGGCTGAATAGGGTAGCCCTTCTACATGGATATCTGTAATACTCCATATTTCTGCCGGAGTAAGGTGGCTATTGATAACATTTAAGTGTATCAATTCTTGATTTACCTCTGCGATATAGGTTTCTAGTTTAATATTCCCCTTTAGCATGCGTATAATTTTTCCAGTAATCCTTTGTTTAAGCGTCCTGTTCTTAAAATTAACCCTCGTAGTTTGAATAAAGCGTGCTGTTCTGTTTTGGTATGTTTTGGAGTCGATTGCTTCTGCAAGAGGATCATGCAGGCTTATAAAGATCCCATTTGCATTTAACCTATTTTCTATTTCCGAGATGAATTGTGGAATATTTGGAATATGATGCAAAACGGAAGAAGTAATAATTAGATCGAATTTTTCGTTTACATCTTCAATATATCCACATTTTGAAATTATAGGTATATTCCATTTCAATGAGCGTTTGTTTGCTCGCTCTAACATAGCATGAGATGGATCTAACAGAAACACGGATGCTATTTTTCTGCCAACCAAAGAGTCTATTAAAAGCTGAGCGGCCAAACCTGTTCCGCAACCCAGATCCAAAACTTTAATTTTTTGTATTTTTTGCTTGTCTAGCCAGGCACAAAGATGGTTAATAATGCGGTCAATCTGTTCGGGAAGATTAATCCACATTTCGGCATGGATCTTATCATAATATTTTGCTTCAATATTATGGAAGGTAAGATTAACCTTTTCATGAAAATCTTTTATCGAATCAAGATTAGATTTTTGCTCAAAAAGTGGGATTAAAGATTTGAAAACATCGGTTGTCATTTTAATTGTAAATTAGCTTTAATGTACATCTCAATGGGCTCAGTTAATTTTCTATTAATAATTTTAGCCTGTTATGGATTATTACAGGGTTAAAATCCTCTTCTGCAAAATACCGGCATTGCTTAACACATGCCGATCTGAAATCTGGATTTTTGAGCTTGTTTATGATAGTTACCAAATCTGTTTTTGTCTCACTGCTAACATAGCTTAACCAAGAGTTTTTAATGGCCCATTTGCCTATCGCTGCAGATTGGGGAGCTATTATGAGTATTGGTATACCTAAGTGACAGAATTCGACAAATCTACTTGGAAAGCTGTATCTCGATCTGATTTCTTCATTTGTATCTGAAGAATAAAAAACAATGATTACATCCGTTTCTTCAACCATGAAGTTGAAAAGCTCATAGAGTTCTTCAAATTTTTTGTAAAAAGAAATTTTGCTCGCATTCTGTAAAGAATCTTTGTAATCCTGATTAAAAGAACCAATCAGGATTATGTTTGTATCAGTTTCTTCAACAGCATCATTAATTTTTTCCACTGTTTTTTCAAAAAAACAGGGTAAAAGCATGCCTGAAATAACAAAATTGAATTTTTCGGATTTTATTCTTTTGCCCTGAGCTATAAAAGAACCATCGGGTATTGGATAAACAACAGATACATTTTTCCCGCCATTCAGAGAAATAATCTCTTTCATGGGTTCCGAAACCACAAAAAAATGCCCGCAATTTTCAATTATTCTGGTGATTTGTTTTTTAGAGAGAATGTTTTCTTTAAAATATCTGTTGAAAATATTATCATCGTGAAAAAAGAGATAAAATGGGATATTAGCTTGTTTTGCAAGGAAATAGACCAAGTAACTTACATAATCTTCCAATAACCCGATTAAAATATCTCCTTTGGTAAAACGAAGTGCCTTGGCAAGAGATCTTGCTTGTAACCGCGTTCTCATGTTGGTTAAAATCGGTGTCGCTTTTCTTAGAGGCGGGTGCCAGATTTTTTTTTCGAGGTTAATTTGCCTGAAGCTGGTATTTCCCTTGTTAACCGGGCTGCAATTAATAAAGGTAACCTGATAACCTTCCTGTTCAAACAGTTTTAAATGCCGATACAGCACAATACTTCCGCCAGCAGCGTTATTTAACGGATAAAGTGAACTTGAAATAAAAAAAATCCTTTTTTCCAAAAATTATGAAATTTCGTCTACTGCACCCCAGGTTCTTTTAATATGTTTTACCTTCTTAAAAAGAGAATTTAGCGCAGCGATTGTTATTGTTTCGTCATAGTAGATTTCGATAGCCTTTTTTTGATCTCCAATCGACTCTTCGTAGAGGCTTTTCATTTGAAGAAAAATTTCGTTCGGATTTAACGGGTCAAAATATCGGGCTGCTTCGCCCAGTTGTTCAACATGTCCGTCTAATTGGCTACAAATTACTTTACAGCCCAGGTAGTAGGCTTCAAGTAGTGGCATATTGGTTGGCCCAAGAAAAGTTGGCATTACCAGTGAAATGGCATTTTTGTATAACCATTTCAGTTGCGGCAGGCTGACCACACCGAGTTGGATAACATTGTTTTCGAGGCCTAAGCTTTGGATGACACTACTAATGTAATCAATATTATTTTGATTTGCTCCTGTAAATACAAGTTTTACTTTTGGAAAATAAAATATAAATTGCTGGAATGCAAGTAGCAGATTGTAATGGTTTTTATGTGGCCAATACCTGGCAGGGTAAATGAAAAACTTGTCCTTCGCTAAGATATCTACCTGCTCGGTAGCAATCTGATCTTTGACGATCAGGCCTGGAATCATCGGTATCACGTGGATTCTGTCGGGATTAACTGGGCAATACCGGATCAGTTCTTTTTTTCCCGACTCAGATTCTGCACAAATAATTAGTGCTTTATTGATATCCCGGTTTAGATTTTCGATTCTGCTTCCCAGCTTTCCATGCATACTTACTTCAGGGAAAGCAAACATAGAAATATGGCCAAGATCCCAAAGGGTTGATATGTGTGGAAAATTGTCAATCTCAATTCCCGGATTGATGTAGTAAATTACTTCAATTCCAGCCTGCTTTAAATTGTCAATTAACTTATTATTGTATTTTTTTTTGATCCTATTGCTTAATTTAATTCCGAAAAATGGTATCCGAATACATATAGAGTTGAGTAGTTTTGGCCATTTGGTTCTGTAAATAGGGGTGAGCGACAATGCATTTGACCCGGATTTAAAGATTTGATCAATATTGTATCCAACATGGACAATTTCTGTACCTGAAAACGAGGTTTTGGTTAGGATTTCTTGCAATGCTTCCGTATATGCAAATGCACCACCATTTGCATAGCTTCCGCCATGGTAATGCCAGATACCTATTTTAAAAAATTTTTTCATGAATGCATGTTGTTATTGCTGTAAGCTCATCAATCGTTAAACCTAATCCACTGGGTAGATAAAAACCATTTCTGGCCAATTTTTCAGCCACCGGGTAACTTTCATCAGCAAATAATTTCATTTTTTTAAATACAGGTTGTTCATGCATACACCAGAAAAATGGTCTGGTGCCAATTTTATGTTTTGTTAAGTAATCAACCAAATCTTCTTTTTCACTTTCAGTTGGTGCTACTATTCCGAAAACCCAATAAATATTTTCTGCATATGATGTGCTGGTAAGTGGTAGCTGATATCCTTTCTGTTTCAAATAAGAAAGGGCGCTATGATAGTTTGACCCAATATTGCGCTTGATGCTGATAAATTCTTCTAGTTGTTCCAGTTGTGCTAAACCAACTGCAGCCTGCATATTGGTCATCCGATAATTCCAACCCAATTCATTATGGACGAATCTTGGCCCATCGGGTTCAAAGCAAAGATTGCGCAATTTTTTGCATCTGGCGGCCAGATGTTCGTCATCAGTTAGCAACATACCACCCTCACCCGTCGTAATATGTTTATTGGGGTAAAAGCTAAAAATACTGATATCGCCAAAACTGCCACACATTTTACTGTTATAGTTTTGCCCGTGCATTTCGGCCGCATCTTCAATTATTTTAAGTTTGTATTTTTTTGCTAAAGCTAATACGGGATCCATATCAACCGGAAGACCGTAAATATGCACGACTAAAATTGCCTTAGTTTTAGCGGTAATCTTGGTTTCAATTTGCGTTACATCCATATTCCAGGTGAGTGGATCACTATCAACCAAAACTGGAATTGCACCTGCCGTAACCACAGATTGAGCTGGCGAAATAATTGTAAAAGTGGGCATAATAACCTCATCCCCGACACCAATACCCAAAGCCTTTACGGCGATATCTAATGCTGCCGAACCATTGCATACTGCTGTTCCAAACTTACGATTGTTGTAGGTGCTGAAATTCTCTTCGAATGCACCGATAAACGGACCTTCACTGCTTATCCACCCAGTACTGATACATTCTGAAAGGTACTTTAACTCATTTCCTTTTAATAATGGAGTATTTACCGGAATTGGTTTCATGAATTAATTTTTTTAAGGACGTAGGCAACCCCCCAAGTCAAATTTGAGGGTACATTCTTTGTTAAGAATTCTTCACTGTTTAAAATTTCAAAACCTGTACTGTAAGCTAATAGGTAGATTTCATTTTTGCAAAAGTGTCGCATCGGATGAATTTCCTGAAAAGAAAGTTGTGTCGGATCTTTTAATGAACTTACTTCTATATCGTAGTTTACTTCAACAATATTTTCTTCACTAAAGATAGATGGTGTTGCTCTTCGGATAATTTGAATTTGATCATTGCTTAATTTTTTAATCCGCTCTTCTGGTACCTGAGATACAACTGCTGGTGTATGCCAAACATCGAAAATAAACAGTCCGCCATCACAGAGTGACTCATGAACAAGTTGAAAAGTTCTGATCAAACTTGAATTGTCAGTTAGATAACTAATTACATGAAAAAGCGATAGTGCAATTTCAAACTTCTGATCGACTTTAAAATTAGAGATGTTAGCTTTTTGGAACCTCAGTCTGGTATTTTCATTTTGCCTTGCAATATTGAGCATATCTTCACTTAGTTCGATTCCAAATACTGAAAACCCCTTTTCTGCAAAGACTGATGCATGTTTTCCTGTACCACATCCTAATTCAATAATATTTTGAGCATTAGGAAAGTATTCTTGAATGAGATCGATTATATAAGCTGCTTCCGCAGGATAATCTTTATCGTAATACAGTAGGTTATAATACTGACTGTAAAGTTTGAAGTTTTCGATCATTATTTGATGTTTTTAAGAATGGGATCGAAATGCACTTTGTCTTCGTCGCCGCAGTACGGACCTTGTTTAATTTCTATGAGCTCTGATGTCTCTAACATTTCAAAGCCGTGCCCACCTGCAGCAAGTAAAATTACATCTCCTGTTTGTACAGTCCTGCTCTCGACATAAACCTGGTCATCATTGTAAAAATCTACACGTACTTTACCTGCTTTAACATATAGAACTTCTTGTGTAAGGGTTACTTTTCGTTCCACAAGCTTGTGCACATGCGGCGGTATAATGTAACCTTTAGGTCGGTTCATGTACCCCAACTGTTGCGAATAATCTTCTGGGGTGAAGAAAGTTATCCCTTCTTTATGGAAATTTGACCTTATGATTAGTGCGAGTAACAGTCCATTTATGGTGATGCTTTCTATCATAGTTAAGCTTGATTAAAAATAAATTTACTTCTTTCAGTACTTAATGAATTGATTTTTTTTTTGAAGATTTTTGAGATCAATTTTCGCGCAATTCTATTAATTAGATTAACAACTTTTATGTTTGTCCATTTACGTATCGGACCAATTTTGCAAGTGATCATTAACTTACGGTAAAAGGAAATGTTAGACTTATTTATAGATATATTTTTTGACCCGGCCCCGTAATGAATAAAATTTGCCTGGTATTTAATGGGAGATGGTAAAATTTTTTGCCTGGTATTTTTCTTAATTCATTTTGAAAATATGCGGCGGAATCAAATGCATGTACCTCGCCATCACGGATTTCCTCGTAATAAAAGTGAGATCTTTTGGATAGCTCAAATGCTTCCTTCTTATAAATACAAAACCAGGTATGGTTTCGTTCGTATAGATGCATGTTTCTATTAGAATAACTATCAAAACAATATGCGGTTTCATTGTAACAGGTACTGGCGAATAGACAATCAGGATTTTGTAAAGCGAGCAGCAGATGAAAGTAAAATTCTGCATCTAATACTTCAAAATCTGCATCAACAGTTGCAATGTAATCTGTGTTAAATTTGGGAAGTTCTGAGGTCCAGAGTTCATCATAATTTTCGTTAATATCATCCCTCACACGATCAATTCCTTCAGGAGAAGTAATCGTTTCACCAGCAACAAAATTTTTAGTCCTTATTTTTTCTGTATTGTCAAAGATCTGAACATAAGGATATGCCGCCCATTTTACTGCATATTCATTAAGATTTTCTGTGGTGAGGGCATTCAGATAAATGAATAATTTAAAATGTTGTTTTTCAGAATGATTAAGCCTGTCGTATATTTTTTTAAAACTTTTAACACCATAATCTCCAAACATGCAGTCCCGGTTGGTTACCAACATAAAAAACGTAATAGACTTTCGCGTTATGCTATCTTTCATTTAGTTGGTTTGTTCAATCCAGTTATCTCTCAATACAAGATCTCTCATATGATGTCTGGTCATCAACTTGATGTCGTAAGCAATGCGATTGCTATGATAAAAAGCCTGGGCCATTGTAATTCTCCAATTATCTTTGGCTCTTATGAAGTGCCAAGGTGTAGCTAAGGATTTATATAAAACAGCAATAAAATTATTAACAATGTTGGTGAACAGTTTTGAATTGTTTAACCCATTGGCAGCCCTGTAAATTGTAAAACTATCGCAATTAGCCTGGTTTGCAAATCTTTTATTTAAATAACTTTGCGTCATCCTACTTTTTGGAATAATATGGTTAATGACAGATAAACCATTGTAGGCCTGCAGATAACCCAGATCAAGAATTTTTATGGATAGCCCTGTTTCTCCATTTCCTATCCATTCGCCTTTGGTGTTTTCTGGGTTAAAGCCCCCGGCATTTATTATTGCTTCTTTTAAAATTGCTTCATGACAGCTAAAAATATTAATCATCTGATCGGAAATGATTAACGGAGTTTCATCTAGATTAAGGCTTAAGTGAGCATTTAAGCAGTATTTTAATATCCAGTCAGGAGGATGAATATCCCATTTTGGCAGTATCCGCCCACTTACTACTGCAATTTTATCGTTCAGTTCGAAAGTTGGAACCAGGTTCGTTAACAAATCTGGTTCGGCAATCATATCGTCATCTGTATAATATAATACTTCACCTTTTGCGTACTTTATTGCAGAATTGCGTGCATAGTGAACGCCTTGCCTTGGTTCCTCAAAATACTTTATTATCGGGTATTTTTCAGACAATTCTTTTACTACCGCTAATGTATTGTCTGTTGAGTTATTATCGATTACAATAATTTCGAGCATATTAGCATAGTTTTGTGTTACAAAGCTTTCCAGGGTTAATTTTATGAAAAAATCTCTGTTATAGGTCGGAATAATAACTGAAACAGTTTTCATTTTTTAATTTGTGTAAATATGCAAACCATTAGACCGGGATGAGATTCCAATTCTCTAATAAAATGTTGCAAGGAGATTCTATTTTTCCAAAATCAGGAAACCATTTGTTTGGTGCATACACAGGTGCATTTTTAACATTTAAATAAGCACCCCACCAACTAAAAGTACTATTGGAAATGATACAAATGTCTGCCTGCATTAAAAACTGAAGATCGATAATTTCCGTTGATCGGGAAATATATTTTTTATTCAGGTATCCAAATTCGGACTCTAAAAAATCTGTATCATCACTAATTAATATGTAGTAATTGTTTTCGCTCTCAGTGGCCGAAATCGCATTGTGATAATATTCTGCTGGTAATTGTATATCATAGTTAAAATAGTCCGATCGTCTAACATGCACAACCACATATTTGTATCCCGGGGGCAGATCGTTAAATATATTTCTAAAATCTGTCTGATATTTTTCTTTAATAACAAATTTGGCTTTTATTTCATCTTTACAGGCAGCGAAATAATACTCCGATTGGAAAAAGCCTGTATATAATTTCTGATCCTTGAGTTTCAAGCTTTCTAGGTGTGGCTCCAATTGATCAGATATATGTACTTCTTCAAAATTTAGGATTTTTCTTAACAGAGCATAAAATTTTCTTTTTAGATAAACCGAAAAAAAATCATCAAACCCTTTTAAAGAAAATATTGTTTGATCTAAGTAATAGAAGATATCTTTTGTTTGGTCAAAATATTGAGGAATAAATAAAGATTGTAGGCTCCTGTCAAAATAAAAACTAGAATTTAGCTTTTTAGCGGTAGCGTAAGCAAAGGCATACTGGAATAACTGATTTCCCAATCTGCCTTGTAATTCAACACTAATCATTTAAACGTTTTTTAAACCAAAAACAGCCACAGCCCCAGCTTTGCTCATCTGCTTGTTTTTTGCTGGCATTTCTAATTATACCAATATTTTCGAACTTATCAGGAATCAAGGAAAACTCAATAAGTTCGAGTTTTGAAAAGTAAGAGATGATCTGATCATATGCGTAAATCCGGTGTGCGTTAAATGCTATTTTGGCTTTGCCAATCGGAGTAACTATAAGTAAATTTCCATTAACAGCCAATACCCTAACCAATTCGTTAATTGCCTTGAGGTCGCCATCATAATCAATTTCATCTCCATATCTTCCAAGTCCAATATGCTCAAGTGTATGCATACATGATAAAGAGTCGATCGTATTACTTCTGAATGGCAATTGTGTTAAATCGGCATGTTTGGTATCTAGTCCCTCCAGCTTAATTTCCGCAGGCCTGTAATCATAAAATTCTACGGGTATAAATGCAGATACTATGGTGCTAAAGTGTAAGATTGAAGAAATATCGACGTGTTTTTTTGGTTGGGTTTTCGCTAAAATTCTCGCTGCCCATGCAGGATGATAAGTATAGTGAGGTTCTATTTCGGTGATAGATGTTCGGTCATCTAATAATGGGTAATGGTCGTAATTTTGATTGAATCTGAGATTAGTATTTCCTTCACTCAGTCGGAAATTAGCTAAGTCAGCATTAAAAGTTTCAACCTTTTTTCTAAACAATTTTCTTAAAGTGAAATAACCATACAGCTTTCCTACTGCAGTATAACGAAGTTTATTTTTAATTTTTCTTAGCAATTTTTTCTTTGATGATTTTTTAAGGAAAAATTTATCTTTTCCGGGTTATTATTGTTGATATTTTATGGCTGATTTTTCTAACAATTTGTTTTTTGATTGAAGGTATTGGCACTATATCAACTTTTAAATCTTCTGTAGCCAGGTTTTGAAGCAGAATACTAAATTCGTGCTTGTAGGATTTCGGAACGGCCAGTATAATATCGTTAAATACATAAATTTGACGTTCGGGGGTGAGTGCTTGCACGATTTCAGCGAGATCAGGATAATCTGTTAACGAATGCGGATGATGAGGTGGGGATAAAAACAAACGAGCATCATCAATCATGATAAACAATCTGTTGAACAGATGTTTAAACTTGTTAATGATTTCCAACTCAACTAATAAGGGGCATTGATCTTTTTCTCCAAAAGAATGGTCACCGCACCAATGTGCATCGAGCCATAAAATGGCGTTATTTACTTTTGGAAGGAGATCTGGAAGTATACTTTTTGTATCGCCAAATAAAAGATGGACATTTTCCCTTGATTTTAGTCTTTCTTTAGTATAGTTATACCAATGTTCAGAAAATTCAATTGAATATACATTTTTGAAAACATTAGCTGACCATTCGGTAGTACCGCCTTGGTAGGTGCCGGTTTCTATAAAGTTGGTAATTTGATATTTTTCTTTTATAAATTCAACAAGCCTTTTATCAGGCCCCATTGTTATCGATCCCATTTCATTTTTCTAATTTCCAGTTAAATTTTTTTGCGAGAATCCCTGGTCTCTTTTCCGTCCAAAAGCTTGAAAAATCAAAACCGCCATTAATTTCAAAATATATTCTATCATTGTTATTATCAGGATCTATAATCCAAAACTGGTTGAATATTGCAACACCTAGGGAAATGTAGTATTTTCCCTCGTTCAACAAGTAAGGAGTAATGGAAGTTGTCAGTTTGATTTTGCCTTTTGGAAAGCTATTTTGAGTAATTGTGTCTGTGTGAAATGACCATAATAGGTTATTGCCATCAGCATCAGATAAGGAAAATCCTATTTGCAACGAGCTATTAGGTTCCAAAACTTCCCCCAAAATAGAAATTTCAACTTCTTCATTCAGGCTATATGAAGCTTTTTTAGTATTTATCATCATGGGTCTGAAATATTGATTTTTGTATTTTTCGCCATCAATATTAAGGCTGTTTGACAGTTCTCTATCTTCTGTAGTCAGGTATTTATTAATAACTTCAGATATAACATCCGACTTGTAACTCACAAGGCCATTTTTAAGTACTATTCCACTGTTGCAAAGTTGCTTTACGGCGCCCATATTATGGCTCACAAACAGCACAGTCCTGCCTTCTCCTTTACTCACTTCCCCCATTTTGCCCAAACATTTCTTTTGAAATTCTGAATCGCCAACAGCTAATACCTCATCAACAATTAAAATTTCGCTTTCTAAATGTGCTGCAACAGCAAAAGCCAGGCGAATATACATCCCGGAGCTATATCTTTTTACCGGCGTATCTAAATAACGCTCTATCCCCGCAAAATCTACAATCTCGTCCAGTTTCCGCTGAATTTCTTTTTTACGCATGCCTAAAATAGCACCATTCAGAAATATGTTTTCACGGCCACTGAGTTCTGGATGAAAACCTGTTCCAACTTCAAGTAAACTCGCTATACGACCTTGACCAGAGATTTTCCCAGTGGTTGGGGCAGTTACTCTACTTAAAATTTTAAGCAAAGTACTTTTTCCTGCACCGTTTCTGCCAATAATGCCAACTGCGTCTCCTTGCTCAATTTCAAAATTAATATCCTTTAAACTCCATACTACATCACTTGCGCTTTTGATGTTTTGATCGTTGCTTTCACCGATCCTTAGAAAAGGATCCTCCTTATCTCGAATTCGTGCATACCAACGCTCTAAATCGCGGCTGATCGTCCCTGTACCTATTTGGCCCAGTTGATAAGCCTTACTAAGATTCTCTACTTTTATAACGATGTTAGACATTTAAAATATGCTTAAAGTCATGCTTTCCATCATCCATATTACATCTTCGATTTCCCATTTATACCGTATCAACAAAATTGCGCTCTACTTTATTGAAAACTACCGTACCAATCAACAATAAAAAAATCGTAACAATTGTAGCATAACCTAAACGAAACCAGCTAAAGCTGCCTTCGCTAAGAAAACCATACCTAAATGTTTCAATGATGGGAGTCACGGGATTGTATTCTATTATCCAGGCATAAGCAGCGTATTTTTTTATCGCCTCAGATAAAGGGTAAATTACCGTGGTGGCGTACATTAATAACTGCACACCAAAACCGATGAGAAAAGCCAGATCCCTGTACTTTGTGGTCATAGCAGAAATAATCATTCCTCCACCTAAACCCAATAAAGCCATTAATACTACGATGACTGGAAATAGGCAAATTGCCCAGCTTATGTTAAAGTTAGCACCAGCGAAATAATAATAAGCCATTAGGATGAGAAAGAGAAGCATTTGTACTCCAAAACGCACCAGATTACTCACCACTATACTCAAAGGCATAATTAGCCTAGGAAAATAAACCTTGCCAAAAATGCCCGCATTATCTCTAAAAACAGACGAGGTTTTGGTCAAACAGTCAGCAAAATAGTTCCAGGCGGTGATGCCTGCCATATAAAATAAGGGTTTAGGTAATCCATCGGTTGATATGCCAGCTAAATTACCAAATATAAAGGTGAAGATGATTGTGGTAAACAATGGTTGTATAAAAAACCAGAGTGGCCCTAGAATAGTCTGTTTATAAAAGGAAACGAAATCCCTTCTTACCAAGAGTGCTAACAAATCCCGGTATGCCCAAACTTCATTCAGTTTTAAGTCGAACAAAGAAGAGTTTGCCTCAATGACCCACTGTTGCTCTTCTTTAACCATAAATCTTAATCATCCACTTCTTTATATTAGTTCTACTTGATTAGTGGATAGGTTTATCATCCCAGTCACAATCAAGCTTTTTATAGATTCACGATAAGACGCATATCCAAATGCCTCTAGGCATTTTTCTTGAAGGATTTTTTTTTCTTTTTCTGTTTGAACATGCCTTAGCAAATTACAAATATTGGTCAGAAGGCTTTCTTGATCATCAGGATCGACCAGAGCACCAAGAGTACCTCCTTTTAATGCATCAACGCTTCCATCTTTATTACCTGCAATAACCCTAAGACCGCTAGCCAGTGCCTCAATAAATACAATCCCGAAACCTTCTTTTTTACTTGGTAGGATAAACATGTCAGACAGTAAAAAGTGTTCCGTAATTTCTGTTTCATCAATAAAACCGACCATTCTAATGTGATCCTGAAGGTTATTGTTGATGATCAGTTCGTCCAGTCTTTTTTTTTCGATTGTATCCCACTTACCACCCAATAAATAAATCAAAGTTGGGTATTTTTCCAAAAGTTTTGGTAGAATTTCAATGGTGTGGTCGTATCCTTTGTATTTTTCAGAAGAAGATAGACGTGATAATGAAAACATAATTATATTTTCATTAGTTAACAGGTACCTATCTAGTAGATTCTTAGGTTTTTCAAACTCTGTAGAGAGATAATAAAATGGGTCTAGGCAATTGTTTAATATCTCAATTTTCTCGATAGGGATATGATGCATAACCATTATTTTTTGTGCAGTAAAATCACTGACGCAAATAATTTTATCCAATTGGTTTAAAATACGGAGTTTCGAAACTGATAATTTTTTCCAAATTTCTATCCCGTGGGCGAGAAGGTAAACCTTTTTGCGAGGGTATACCTTTTTGATCAGATAGGCGGTACTGATCAAATGGATATGGCTGAGTAGAATAACGTCGGCTCGTAGTCCGTTTAAAAAGGAATGAACCACAAATTGCTCTTTTTTACCGCCAAAACCCCGAAACTGTTGTTTGCTTAAGTATCTGGAATCACGGTCCGTATTTTTATCGTACATAGAATATACAGTAGATTTAACAATTTTCTCTTCGCTCAAATCATATAACACACGTGATAAACACCGGCATACTTTTTCAATTCCGCCAGTTAAACTAAAAGTTTTGAGTGTTAAAAATAATACTTTAACTGGCATGGTAAATTCGGTACAATGCTAAGGCTGAACTCCAATGTAATTTGTTTTTTCCAAAACTTTTTATCAGCGATCTTGCCCGTTTATTGTGATATCTTGATGGATCTGCAATTTCATTGTTTTTTCTCATCCACTCCTGAAAAGGGAAAGTGAAACCCATTTTTGATCTTTTCCAGGTTTCTATCGGTAAATCCTCCTTATATGCCTCTACCAGGAGTTTCTTTTTTTGTTCATAGCTATATTTGATCTCCGTGGAGATGGAAAGAACGAGGTCGACAAACTTGCGGTCGAGGAATGGGACCCTCACTTCAACGCCGTGGCTCATGCTCATAAAATCAGTATCTTTTAATAACTGGTTTTGCATGTACATGTTAAACTCGAACCAGCTTGCCCGGGTTTCGTTACTGGTTTTTTTGATATCAGGCTGCAATGGGATTTCTTCCAGGCAATCGATAACGGTTTGCATTTCAATATCCAGTAATTCCGCTATTACATCTGGAGAATACACGCCCCTTAAACATAAATACTCACCAATGGGAGAATTTAGGCTGAGGTAATATAACCTTTTAAACTTGGTATCGTTGGAGAAACGCATGCTCCGTAAGACACTTTTACTTAACCAATTTAAGTTCTGTATCTTATGGATCCGGTCAAAAGAGGGGTATCCGCCGAAAAGTTCATCTGCGCCTAAGCCTGACAATACAACTTTAATTCCCTGTTCTTTTGCTGTTTTACATACAAACCAGGTGTTAATCCCATCATTAGTGGGCTGATCCATATTACTTAAAACCGTCTCAAAATTCTGTACAAAATCGCGGTAGGTGATGAGTTTTTCTATATTTTGTACTTCAATTTTTTGAAGCAGGCTATTTCGTTGTTTTTTTTCCGAAAAATCTATTTCATCAAAATTGGCCGAAATGCATGAAAGTTTTCTACCATTATGCTCATTGGCTAAAATAGTAATAATGCTCGAATCAAGACCTCCGCTAAAAAGTACACCAACATTAACATCCGAAATCATCTGTTGTTTAATAGAATTTCTTAACTGTTCGCGGATGAGCTCGATGGCGTAAGTTTCGTTTCTAATGTAAGAAGTGTTTTCAAATTCGTGATAGGATTTTATAAAGTGTTCGGCGCTCCTGATATGATATTTTAGAAAACAACCTTTGCCTAAACTATATACGTTTTTTAAAGTGGTGTAGGGTTCGGGAATATGGCCAAATGCCAGATAGTAAATCTTCCAATTTTCATTTTCTTGTGAGATATTGGCATATTGAAAGGCCTTTACTTCGGAACCAAAAGTTAAGGTTCCACTATCGAAATTATAGTACAATGGCTTTATCCCATTCTGATCGCGGACCAAATAAACAAATTGCTCCCGTTTATCATAAATACAGAAAGCAAAAATCCCATCTAATTTTTCGAAAGCACTTTCTCCCCAGTGTTGGTAGGCGTAAAGTATTACTTCTGTATCTGTTTGGGTCTTGAAGATATATCCTAAACTATTTAATTCAGTCCTTATTTTTTGATAGTTGTAAATTTCGCCGTTGTAGGTAATCGCAATATCTTCTTTATGGCTAACCATTGGCTGATGACCATTACTGCTGAGGTCTAAAATAGCTAGTCTTCGATTTCCCAAACAAACAGATTCGCTACCGTCCATATAGATACCATAGTCATCAGGTCCTCCATGCTGCATACTATCGCACATGGATTTTACCTGTTGGTCAACTTTTTCTAAAGAATTTTTACTATTTATAATACCTGCTATACGGCACATTAGTATTTTGTTCTTAATGAATTTTCAATGGTTAGGATCACCCTGGATACAGCTTCGCCCTTTCAGTCACATCTTGTTTTTCAAAATGAACCGATTGTTTCTATAATTAGAACCTGTGCCTAAGCATCAGTATTTATTAATTTAACGTTTATTCTCCCACCTCCACATTCTCCACACTCAGTTTTAACATTTCTACAACGGTTCTACAAAAGCTATCGATGTATTGATATTAATCGAGTAGCCCATATTTTGTAAACGTAAAATAATACGCTGTTTGTTTTGTAGAGATACCAGTTCGGCAATTATTCCCTTAAAAGGCCCAGCCTTAATTAATACCCTTTGTCCTGGTTTAATATCAAAATCAATTAGCTCAAGATCTGCATCCGTAGCGAGTAAGAGTTTAAGATCATTGATTTGTTGGTCAGGGATAGAGGCGATTTGGCTAGAGAAATAAATAAACCTGGCTACACCATTGGTCATTAAAACTTCTGCATATTCTTTAGCCGAAATATACGCAAACAGATACGACTTTATCAAGGGCTCTTCCACGATTTTTTTACGGTCGCTCCATTGTTTAACTGTCTTTTTTAGGGGTAAATAGCTTAAAATACCTTTTCTGTTTAATTCTTCATGGGCTTTTTTTTCTGCCCTCGAATGCGTATAAACTGGATACCACCTGTAATTTTGCTCAATCATTAAGCTTAAGTTTTATCCTTTTTTCTTCCAAAATTCCCACCAGCTTTTCTCATCATCGTAATAGCCACTTTTCCCATAACCGGTATAATTTGAGTAGTAATAAGTTCCTGTATTGCTATGGGCATAATTGGTGGTGTAGATATTGGCATGTAGTTTTTCATCGCCAAACGAATTTAAGATAATGGCGATATTGTTAAGCCCATATTCTTTTGACAAACGGTCTGGAATGGTTGCGGCCCTGAACTTCGAAACACCCGAACGGATTATAAAAAGATTAACATCAGCTTTTCTGATTAAGGGAATTGAGTCTGATACCAGTCCAACGGGTGCTGTATCTATAATGATATATTCATATGTTTCCCTAAGGTTTTCGATAAGTGTTTCCATTGCTTTATGGTGCAAAAGTTCTGATGGGTTTGGCGGTACAGGTCCAGAAGTGATGTAATCAATATGGTGCCTTTCGTCTGTAAATATAATTTCAGACAGACTGGCTTGCTTTGATAAATAGTTGCTAAGACCAATCTGGTTATCAGACCCAAAAGCATAGTGAAGTTTCGATTTACGTAAATCAGCAGCTATTATGATCACTTTTTTCTCAATAATAGAGAGTGTACCGGCAAGATTTATGCTGACAAACGATTTCCCTTCACCTGAGACTTCAGAAGTGATGCAAATAACTTTCGTATCCCTGTCACTTGCCATAAAGCTTAGGTTAGTTCTAACCGATCTAACGGATTCAGCAAATATTGATTTTGGCCGCTCGATCGATAAAATGGTTTCACCTAGTTTAACTTTTTTCGGATATTTTAAAATTACGCCAATAATCGGTGTTGCTGTTAAGCCTTCGATGGTCTCAATATCGTAGAGGTATGGATTTAAAATTCTAACTAATAAAATTAAGCCCAATCCCGAAAATAAACCCATAAATAAGTAAGAGGAGTAAATCTTTTTAGGTACCGGAGAAATAGGGTAGAAAGAAGGTTGAGCGCCGCTAATAATGGTAGCACCGGCTATCACCGCTGCGGAACTGATTTGTGCTGAAAGTTTTCTTTCGAACAGCATCGAGAACATTCTTTGGTTAATATCAAAGTTACTCTGCAATTTGGCGAAATCATTTTGTTTAGCAGGTATGCTGCCGAGTTCGTGATTTGTCTGACCGATCTGTCCATTAATATAATTAATGGTTTTCTGGTTGCGCTCATGCAATAACCGGATATTGGTAACAATGGCCTGTTTTACTTCATTAATTTGCCGATTAATATCTTGAATGGGAGGAGCATCAGCATTGAAGTTTTGCAATTTATTTTCCCGAGTCAGAATAAGATCATTTAATTGCGTAATTAAACCTGTCAAAAGAGTACTATTTGTACCTTCCAGGTTAAGGTTTAGTTGTATTCGATCTTTATTGTTTTTTACCTGAATTTCTAATTGTTGAATGCCAAGTTCCTGCAATTGAAGCTCAGCAATCTGGTTTTGTAAGTTGCTAAGTTTTGAACTTCCGATCTGCCTATCACTATTAGGATCAATCAATTTATTGGAACTTTGAAAGCTAGAAAGTTTGTTTCCTGATTTATTGACTTGGTCATCCAGAAATGCTATCTGGCTGTCTAAATAATCAATGGTTTGTCTGGCTGATCTTTTCTTAAGCTGAGCATCATTTTTTACATATTGTTTAATGATTTCATTGAGCACATTGGCAGAGAAAACCGGATTACTATCCGTATGGGTAACGCCCATAATAAAGGTATTTTTTTCCTGTTCAAATATGTTTAATCCGCCTGCAGCCCTACCATACAAATCTCTGAGGCCATTGAATCTGAAGCTGTAATTACCGGCGGCTGGGACTTCGGTTTTAACCGTAAATACCATGTTTCCAGCATTAATAGCTTGGCCGTACCGATACTTCTTGAAAATCTTATTGTTATCGTCGCTACTTGATAATTCAAAAGTTTTGTTATCAATTGGCTTGACAGAATAGGTAGCCCTACTAAAATTAACTGAATCTTGGGTTAAAATATCTACCTGAAAAGGTTGTTTAGGGTAAAGTTCGGTTACTCGAACTCTTCCTTCTAAATAGTAACTAATTTTATAGTCAAGGTTTTTCAAGGCATTTAAAATTACATCCTCCGAACGCATAATAATTCCCTCAGTCTGTATCTGGTTCTGGTTGAAAGGGCGGTAATTTACTGGCGAGCCAGGAAGTGAAGCCATTTGTTGCTGATGGTCGCCATCTAGCTTTAGTGAAGCGGAGGTAATGTAAATAGGGGTAATGCTACGTACATATAACCAAGCCAGAATAAAGCTAATTAGTACCGTTCCTGCAACCCAATACCATCTGCTCAGGAAGATTAAAGCAATTTTCCAATAATTAATATTTTGGCTGGCTAATTTATTTTTTTCGATTGAGGTAGTATTATCCATTAGCGGGTGAGGGTAAAGATTAATACAGCTAAATTAACTACCACAAGAATGGGCTGTACGATATTGTTTAGGCTCGTTAGCTTTTCACTAAGTGCAGCATTTTTAGTTTGCTGAAGGACAATAATATCATTATTTTGAAGCACCAATTTCTTACTGGCTAAACTATTGATGTCATTTAGGTTAACATATATGATTTCCGGGCGGCTTCTATCACCACGGATAATTTTAAGTGTTTTAGGATCACCTGTTTTGTTTATGCCACCTGCTTCACCAATAACATCAATGAGGGTGGTATTTTCCCTTTCTAATAAAAAATTTCCCTGCTTGCTAAATTCACCTAATAAGGTAACCTTTAAATTTACCACGCTTAATTCTATAATCGGATCCCGCAGTAGTTGCTTGGCATAAAGGTCTTGTATTTTTATAGCTGTTTCTCTTCTGCTCAGTCCTACTACATCCACCTTTCCGATGGCGGGGAGGTTTACCGTCCCATCAATATCGACTAAATATGAAAAAGTATTATTGATGTTACCACCTACTTGGCTACCATTTGAACTACCATTCGAAGTGGTACTAGCTCCAAATTCTTTATTTTGCAAATTTCTTATAGCCAACTGATCATTCACCTTTATTTTATAGTAAGCATCACTGATGCCCTGATCATTTACAACATATACCTGTTTGATTGTATCAGTAACAATATCACTGGGCGCGTTAAATAGACTATGTTCTTTGCGCGAAGCGCAGCCTAGAAATATTGCGCAAATAGATGAGACGAAAAGGAATTTTATAATTGCTTTTGTTGGAATCATAATCAAGAATCGGATTGCACAATGAATGTAAATTTCAAAAACAAAAAATATTGCTCAAAGATGCTTAAAAAAATTAAAGTGGAAAAGAGCCACACTTAAAGTAATTATCTGTAAAATTATTAGGAGAGTATAATCTTGATTAAAGAAAGTAAACCTGTTGCCAGTACTTAAGCTATTTAAATGACTACTGTACTTAAACCCCATAGTTCAAATTTTTCTCTCTATTAACATAATTTAATGCCATTTCATTACTCTGAAGAGTTGATATTAATATAATGGTTTTTTCTTTTAAAATGAAAATAAACCATAATAGAGGAAAAAAAAAGTAAAAAATATGTATTTGTATCTAAAGGGCATACAATTGTAAATCCACTTTTTGATGGGTTATGTACTGTTGACGCGTAATCAAGCTTGTTAATGTCACAACCAATCGCAACTGTGCCGCCAGATCCATCCGGACTCGGTCCATAAAAGTCACTGCCACCACTCACACAAGCCTCTGGTGCAGATGTATCATCGCTAAATATATAGCGATATTCATTTGCATTATTAGCGTTATTTGGATCATCAATATAAACGTTTCTAATCCACCGGGTATACATTCTGCCACCGACAAGGCACCCACTTGGGGGTGGAGGAACACTGCTCTTAGGAATTGAAGCCAAACAGTTTAAGCTGCACAACAGACTCATGCACATTATCGAAGCAGCTCTGGATACAGAGTTAAATTTACGCATCTTCTAAAATAAATAACGATAGGAGCAAATATAGAATTTTATAATGCTTTAGAAACAAAATCTTAAAAAGTTTAATCGATCGAGTTAACTTTCGATAGGGAGATCATCCTTACTTAGAACTTTATTCTATTAAGATGAGTAAATCAGATTCTTTGTCAAAATAATGTTTATTATCATTTTAGTTATGGAAAATAACTTATGGATAATCTCTTTTTTGCGGTGCTATCCTTGCTCTATTGAAATTACTCCCAATAATTAGTGCTTTCAGTATAATGATAGCGAAAATTGATACTGTATGTACTCCAGCTTATTCATTTTGTTCATGAAAATTGTCGACTCATTCGTTGATTCTTACACTAAAACTGATCTGAATGCACGCTTTGTTTACTATAGGATTTATTTGATGCATGCCAATCAAAATCGCACCCAAAAGTTTTAAAACTTATCTATAAGTTACAATGGTTAAGCATTATTTATGCTCTCTCTCTAAACTCAAGATAGAGGATAGATGCGAATTACTTTGCGTTTATGCTATCTTTATTTTTTAAATCTCTGATCCAGATTAGCGAATAATCCGGCATATCCACACAATCTCGCTACTAGTAGTTTATGGAAGCGAAGCATCATCTAAATGTTTCTTATAACATACACTCTCGAATTTCAGAAAATTGCATACAAATCTGAAGACATTTAATTCAAAGTCCTTGGGCTATTAATCCTGCTTAAACATCGATATTGAACAAAACGAACGTAGATTATAGTTCACAACCATAGTAACTTCGGTTATCAAAATATATGAAAGATGAGACGGGTGTGCTTAATTATTTTAATGTGTTTAACTTCTACTTATTCCAACGCTCAAGGTACGGCTGACGGATGTCTACTTCCAGATAATAGGGTTTACACAAGCTATAGTTCACTACTTGGTGCAAGATTATATTCTGGCGCTGAATTTACTTCACTTACTCCAAATTACTGTTCATGGAGCGCTTCGTCATCATCTTCATGCAATGTGTGTTTTGGCAGTATCAACGTTCTCGCACTATTATGTGTTGATGGACCAGTTGTTAGCGGTCAAAGAGCAATTTACACCATGGTCGAATGCGGACTGGACGATTACTTATGGACCTTTGGTGCCGCATTAGGCCTAACTGGAATATTCGGAATCAGAGGGAGGACAACATTAGCAATCTTAAATCACAAGAATAGGTAGATTAATTTTAATCTGTTGTACTTACTATAATTCCTTTCTGTCAGTTATAAACACTACAGTGCGTTTTAAAGGTTCAAGCCGTGAAATAAGCCTTAGAATGGCTTTTTATACTGGCAACTCATAAATTTGATGAAATTATTTCCTTGGTAACTCAATAAACTCGCCTTGATGTAGACTGTAATTGTAATCGATGCAAGTGAATACGCAACATTGAGAGCATTAATATCCAGCATCACCTAACACCTTTTTTTTATTATTTGCAAAGACAATGGCTCTGGGAATTATTAGCAAAGATGTTCAATAGACATCGGAAATATTTCAGGAATCCTGAATACTTTCATTGCATTTGCTAATAACTGTATGTTGCTTTTTTTTGTAGTAAGAATTTTCCTAGCTAATTCAGAGTTGATGGGCTTTATAGTAATCTGATTAGTCGCATCCATCCAGATATAATGTTATTAGAAAATGGATTCAGAAACAACAATAATTGGTATTTTAAATCCGAGATGATGATGATTGCAATGGCAAAATGCTAAATTATGCTTAAGCAGTATATTGCAATGAATTATCTTTGATTGGCCAACTGATCATTGATACCGAAATATGTAATAATTGCATGGTTCATTAAAGATACCGATTTACATTCAACTTCAATTACTCGACCTCAATCTAAACTGTGAATTATGGATGTTGAGCTGTTATTATTACTATCTCCCTATTGGTGATTGATATGCCTGTATTTTTTATCTTTACGGCAAATTTTGTAAGCAGAGAAAAAATTAAACAAATATAAGTTTAAATGAAGATATCTATCATAACTGTTGTATTTAATGGCGAAGCGTTTTTAGATAAATGCATAGAATCAGTAATAAATCAAAGTTATGCTGATATAGAATATATACTGATTGACGGTGCTTCTACCGATACTACAATTAGTATAATAAATAAATATAGAAAGAAAATCAGTAAATTGATTTCAGAACCCGACAACGGTCTATATCACGCCGTTAATAAAGGAATAAATTTAGCTTCTGGCGAAATCATTGGTTTGTTAAATGCTGATGATATGCTTGCAGATAATACCGTAATCACTCAAATTGTAAACTTATTTAAAGAAGATTCAGAACTAGAAGCGGCTTATGGTGATTTAAATTACATTCATCCAAATACTTTAAAAATTATAAGAAAATGGAAATCTAAACAGGCTGATAAAAGAGATTTAATAAATGGTTGGATGCCTGCCCATCCAACATTATATGTAAAAAAAAGCATCTTTAAAAAGTATGGAAACTATGCTTTAGATTTAGGCACAGCAGCCGATTACGATTTAATGCTTAGGTTATTATATGTACATAGTATAAAAGCTCAATACCTGCCAATACTTATGGTAAATATGCGCATTGGTGGATTGAGCAATGGAAGTTTGAAAGGAATTTTAATGGCGGCTAAGAATGATTTAACTGCGCTTAAAAGAAATAATCTGCCTTTTCCATTGCTGGCATTATTAAAAAAGAAATTTGCAAAAATTACCCAGTTTCTGTAAGTCTGCTTTTCTTGTTGTTACAGTTAAAATAATAAGGTAAATTTGTTTTATGACAAATATGGTTTCCAATAAACAAGCCCTTTTTTCTACTCTATTAGTCAACCGCAAAATGATTAAATCTTTTGGTGTGTCTAAACTTGGTGTTTTTGGCTCTTTCATAACTGGAAATCTAAAAACGAATAGTGATGTAGATTTTCTTGTCGAATTTCTTCCAGAAGAAAAGAGTTACGATAATTACTTGAATCTTTCATACTATCTTGAGGGACTACTCGGAAGAAAGGTGGAACTAGTTACACCGCAATCCCTAAGTAAACATATTGGGCCCTATATTTTAAATCAAACAGAATATGTTGCTATCTAATATTGAATTACTAAATCATATAATAGACGAAATATCATTTATCGAAGAAGCAACTAAAAATAAAGTTAAGAATGAGGTTATCTATGATCCTATATTGTCTCGTGCAATTATAAGAAGCCTGGAAATTATTGGCGAAGCATGCAGGAAGGTAGATCCTGATTTTAAGATTATTCATCCAAATATTGAATGGAGAAAAATGTCCGATACGAGGAATCGGCTAATTCATGATTATTTTGGAGTGGATTATGACATTGTATGGGATATTATAACTCAAAAATTGCCGGATTTAAATTTTGCTATTAGAGAGATAAACCGGATATAAAATTCCCTAGTTTTATATTTCTTTTGCTTAAAAGGAATTGAACAACTTTGAACCTTTTTTCTTTTAGAAAAGAGCTTAAATTTTTTGATATTTATCATGCTGGGCAGAAATGCTCACGACGATGATGATGCTTTTCCTATATTTGTAAAAACAAACAATCATTTTGTTAAAGATACTGCTGGAATCCAATCCCGAACTCTTCTACATCTCTATTGCTATTTTAGCAGCCTGTATGGTCATTTTCAGCATACCCTCGGTGATATATTCTTCCATTAAGTATAGTCTTTTCGATACCAATGATATGCATCGAAAAAACCACAATCGAAATATATCCAGGCTAGGTGGACTCGCTATCTTTGGAAGTTTTACAATTAGCGTTTTATTGTTTTCTGCAATTGTACAGTTTAAAGAAGCTAACTTCTTGATTACGTCCTGCATTATACTTGCTGCTCTGGGTTTAAAAGATGATGTCTATGGCAGCAATACCAGCACTAAATTTTTATTGCAATTAATTGTTGCAGTTATCCTGGTTTTCTTTGGAGGTTTCAGGTTAAGTAGTTTATATGGAGTATTGGGTATTGCGGATATGAATATGCTTCGGGGTGGGGTGTTTTCAGTTATCTTGATTATTTTTTTAAATAATGCATTTAACCTGATTGATGGTATAGATGGACTTGCAGGGTCGATAGGCATAATCGCGAATTTATTTTTCGGTGTGTTCTTTGCCTTAATGAATCAAGTGCCTTATGCTTTTATTGCCTTCGCGCTTGCTGGGGCTATAGCAGGTTTTATTAAATACAACTGGTATCCTGCAAAAATTTTCATGGGTGATACAGGAGCACTCATCATTGGCCTGGTAACAGCAGCATTGTCGATAAAATTTATTGAACTCAGTAAGTTTACCGGTGATTCAACACCTTTTGTTTTTTCAGCTCCAGCGATTGCAGTTTCCATTCTGATTGTGCCAATATATGATTCACTTAGAATTTTTTCGGTACGAACCATTAAAGGAAAATCACCTTTTACTGGAGACAGAAATCATATTCATCATCGGCTCGAAAGACTAGGATATAAACCTCCCCAAATTATTCTATTGACAGCAGGACTAAATATTTCGGTAATCACAATGGCCCTTCTCATGCAAGACTTGGGGAATTTCTTTTTGATTTTCTTTATAATCGGTCTTTGTATGATTTTTGATTTTGTGCTCTTTTACCGCCTGCGTAAAATGGATAATGCAAACCGCCGTAAAGAGTTATCGGAGAATTCGTAGTCTGTCAAATAATGCTAGTAGAATCGGGCATATTTATTCCTGTACAATCTGAAAATAAACATTAATTTTGCGCTCTAATTTGAGGTAATGAGAATAGCAATAAATGGCTTTGGTAGAATTGGCAGGACCTTTTTACGTTTAGCTTTGGAAGAAGGATTTGAAGTGGTGGCGATTAATGATTTATCCGAGCCGAAAACCATGGCACATCTTTTTAAATATGACTCTGTACATGGCTTATTTAAGGGAAACGTTGAAGCTCAAACAGATGCAATAGCAATTAACGGAATTTCCATTCCATTTTTTTCAATGAAGCACTGCATTCAGCTTCCCTGGGCAGCACTTAAAGTCGACATCGTAGTGGATTGTACAGGAAAAAACCTGACAAAGGAAGATGCGGAAGGTCATATTCATTCAGGGGCTAAGCAGGTCATTATCTCCGCTCCAGCGGCTGATGATATTCCAATGGTTGTACTTGGAGTAAATGATAAAAATATTGACTTGATGAGTCCGGTTTTATCTAATGCAAGTTGTACTACTAATAATATCGCTCCAATGATAAAAATCTTAAATGATAATTGGGGAGTGGAGGAAGGTTATATTACAACCGTTCATTCTATGACGGGCGATCAAAATCTGCATGATAGTAACCATAAAGATTTGCGTAGAGCCAGGGCAGCCTCTTCTTCGATTATACCAACAACCACAGGGGCGGCGAAAGCCATCACCCACATTTTTCCAGAACTGGAAGGAAGGTTAGGCGGTGCAGGTATACGCGTACCAGTCTTGAACGGCTCATTAACCGATTTCACCTGTATATTGAAGCAAAAAACAACAGTCGAAGAGATTAATAATGCTTTTAAAATGGCAGCTAGCAATGAATTATCAAACTTACTAGAATACACAGAAGATCCTATTGTGTCTGTTGATGTTATCGATAATCCGCATTCCTGTGTTTTTGATGCCCAGCTGACTTCAATTGTTGGAGACCTGGTTAAGGTGGTAGGCTGGTACGATAATGAATTTGGGTACAGCAGCCGGATTGTCGATTTGATAAAGAAAATCGAAGTTTTAAAAGCGACAGAAGGCTAACAATTTTGCTACTTGAAACAAACCAGAGTGAGAAAAAATTCATCTAAGGCAAAATTAACGGGAACGATTGCATAAATTTGAAAAGCTCTGAAATTAATAATTTATGGTAAAATTCATATCAGCCCAAGAAGTACTTCCGCTTCGAAGCATGATGCTTAGAAATGGAAAATCATTTGAGCATTGCATTTTTGATGGTGATGAAGCTTATGATACTTTTCACCTTGGCTATGAGCTTGATGGAGAAATCAGGTCTATTGCTAGCTTTATGCGTAACGATTTTTTTGAAAACCAGGGTGAGGGTTATCAGTTGAGAGGTATGGCTACGCATAGTGATTATAGCGGGAAAGGTTATGGCAAGGCACTGATTGATTTCGCAATCGAATACTTGAAAGAATACAAAACCAATTATCTGTGGTGCAATGCACGTTCGACGGCTGCACCGTTCTACGAAAAAATTGGTTTCACAAACGAATCACCAGAATTTGATATACCGGGAATTGGTTTCCATTATGAAATGAAATTAAACTTAAATCAAAATATATAAAACATGAGAACAATAGACCAGTTTAACTTTAAAGATAAAAAAGCATTGATAAGGGTAGACTTTAACGTGCCTTTGGATGATAACTTTAAAATTACTGATGATAAAAGAATGCGTGCTGCGCTTCCAACTATTCAAAAAATATTAAAAGATGGCGGATCAATAATCTTAATGTCGCATTTGGGTCGCCCTAAAGATGGCCCGACAGATAAATATTCTTTAAAGCACATCTTGGACGATTTATCTTCAATGCTGGATTTAGAAGTGAAATTTGCTGATGATTGTATTGGCGAAAGTGCCGTAAACCAGGCTCAAGATTTAGCTGCTGGTGAAGTATTGTTATTAGAAAACCTTCGTTTTTACAAAGAAGAAGAGAAGGGTGATAAAGCTTTTGCAGAAAAACTTGCTGCTTTAGGCGATGTTTATGTAAATGATGCTTTTGGTACTGCACACCGTGCACATGCTTCAACTGCAATTGTTGCTGAGTTTTTTCCAGATGCCAAATACTTTGGTTACTTGATGGCCTCTGAATTAGAAAATGTGGAGAAAGTGTTAAATCATCCCGAAAGACCATTCACTGCAATTATGGGCGGCGCTAAAGTATCTGATAAAATTCTTTTAATTGAAAAATTACTGGATAAAGTAGACAACCTGATTATTGGCGGTGGTATGGCTTATACTTTCGCAAAAGCGCAGGGTGGTGAAATCGGAACATCTCTACTTGAAGCGGATAAACAGGAACTCTCTTTAGAGTTAATTGAAAAAGCTAAAGCAAAGGGTGTGAATTTAATACTTCCCCTTGATACAGTGATTGCGGATAAGTTTGCAAATGACGCCGATAAAAAAGATGTAGATTCTGGCCAGATTCCTGCAGATTGGATGGGACTTGATATTGGTCCAAAATCCGTAACCTTATTCCAAGACGTAATTAAAAACTCTAAAACTTTGCTTTGGAACGGTCCGATGGGTGTTTTTGAGATGGAAAGCTTTCAGGTTGGTACTAAAGCTGTAGCAGATGCAGTGGTTTCGGCAACCAACGATAATGGAGCATTTTCATTGATTGGCGGTGGGGATTCTGCGGCGGCAATCGCTAAATTTGGCTTGGAAGATGAAGTAAGCTACGTTTCAACAGGTGGCGGTGCATTGCTTGAATATATGGAAGGCAAGGAATTGCCAGGCGTAAAAGCAATTAATGAATAAAAAATCAGAACTGTATAAATGGAAGGCTCGAATTAATTTCGGGCCTTTTATTTTCCAAAAAAGGTATATCACATCGGATATCCATTAAGGGTCCCGTTTTCGCCATTGGATTTATGTATATCTTTTAGCACAACTGCAAAGCTTAAAACAAGCATTATAAAAATAATCATTAACCAGTCAATCACCTTCAATTTTTTCATATTATCCAATCAATTAGGTTTATGAGTTGAGAATTTTGTAACCTCACTCAATAAGCAGGCCAGTCATTCGACCGTAAGTGTGTTTTTGATAAATAGAAATTAGCAACTATTGATTTTGGAAATTCCGTCAAATTTGCTGTGGCCGAAGACACGACCGGAGATTATAATACCAGTTCCGAATGAACAGACGGGTATAACTTTTGCACGCTTCCAACAAATAAAACTTCCTCAGCGGAGAGTGCCCCGATTAGGTGAAGTTCCAGCATACTACTTTTTATAAATTCTTTCAGCTCCATTGGTTGTATTAAGCCCTTATTTTTTGCCTTCATGTTAAAACCGCTATCTTTTCAAAGATTCCCCAACAGATTGGCTGCTTCTAGGATACTAAAGCCTTCAGATAGTACTAGCTTTTGAATGCATTTATGTTCTTTCGAACGGATAGCTTGTTTTTATTTAATTAAATTTGTGCGGCTCGGTATTGATTATACAGCGGAAAAAAAGATATAAATGGGAATTGAACAGTTCGTGAGATTTGTTAAGGGTATAGTGTCCATCGATGATTTGGACTTGCAATTGGTTCAATCAAAGTGCAGGCAAAAATTGATTCCAAAGGGTAAGCTATTATTAAAATGCGGTCAGGTTGCAAATCAGTATTACTTTATCGTATCTGGCGGACTGCGGTTTTACGATGCATCGGGTGAGCAGGAAAATACAACTTGGGTTTGTTTTAAAGATGAGTTTTTTACTGAAATATCCAGCCTTCACCCTCAAAAACCTACCCGTTTCAATATCGAGGCCATAGAGGAGACTGAGTTAATTGTTATTGATAAAAAAGATATGGATTTTCTTTATGCGCACTTAAGCAGTTGGGAAGAATTCGGGCGCAAAATCTGGGAGGCTACAACTGCCAGAATGGTTGATCAATTATTGAATTTCCAGACGTTGAATGCAGAAGAGCGTTATCTGCAATTTCTTAAAAGCGGTGAGCTGGTAAGGAAAATTCCGGTAAAACAACTTGCCGCTATATTGGGTATTACACCCAATGCATTGAGCCGAATCAGGAAAAATATCAAGTGATTCATTTTCTACCTTTTGGTAGTTTTACATGAGGTTCATTGCTGTAGATTTGATTGTATCAATTAAAAACAAATCAAATGACAACATCCATTGGAACAGCGCAACAAAAATTTTCAGACAACGAGCTTATTCAGGATTTCCTGGGATTTAGCAATCATTATGTCCAGGTTAATGGCGTCCGTTTACATTACATAGATGGAGGTTTTGGTGAAGTCATAATCTGCCTGCCGGGATGGCCACAGACCTGGTATTCTTACCGAAATATTGCAATTGAATTTTCGAAAACGCATCGCGTTATTGTTGTAGATATTAGGGGAATGGGCACTTCTGGTAAACCCGAAAGAGGTTATGATAAAAAGACGATGGCAGAAGACATCAACCAATTAATACGTTTGCTAGATTTAAAAAAAGTAACCATAATTGGTCACGATATTGGCGGAATGGTCGCGATGAGCCTGGCTTTCAATCACCCTGAAGTTGTTGGAAAATTGATTATAGCCGACGGGTTGCATCCTACCGAGGGCATATTGCAGATGCCGCTATTACCTGCACCAGGAAGTTTTGGTGAAAAAATGGATGCCAATATGCCATATGCTTGGTGGATGGGATTTAATCAAGTGAAAGGTTTACCTGAAAAAATTCTTGAAGGTCGCTTCCGGTTTCTGATAGATTACGTTTTTGATTATGTAATGATTGATGAAACCAAGATGAGTGAAAAGGAGCGCATGATCTATGCGGAAGCTTATGATGAGGCTGAGAGTATCAGAGCTTCCAATGCCTGGTATCAGGCATTTGGCCAGGATATAGAGGATTCTAAAAACTATCCGCAACTTCAAATGCCTGTTTTAGGAATCGGCAGCAATGTAAGCTCGCGGTTTATGGAGATGGCGATGCCTTATGTTTGCCAAAACAGCTATTTAGTCGCGCTTGCTAACGGCGGTCATTATATGTTTGAAGAAACCCCGGAGCAGGTGGTCGATGCCATTTATAATTTTTTAAAATCATAAATAAAACAATGAAGAAAAATATTTTGGTAGCAGGCGCTACTGGTCATCTGGGATCAATGATTTGTAAAGCTTTGATTGGTCAGGGCGCTAACGTGGTTGCCCTGGTAAGAAAAGAAAGTGATGCAGGGAGAATAGAATCGCTTGCTCAGAATGGTGCCACGGTGATTAAAGTAGATTTTAATAAGAATTCTGAAATCGCAAAAGCCTGTGAGGGAATAGACTGCGCGGTTTCTGCACTCGCAGGACTTGCCGAGGTGATAATTGATACTCAAAAGGCATTTTTGGATGGCGCCATAGCCGCTGGAGTTAAAAGATTTATTCCCTCTGATTTTTGTACGGATTATCGGCCATTAATACCGGGAGAGAACAGAAACTTTGATCTTCGGAGAAATTTTAAAGATTGTATCGATGAAAAGGACATCCAGGTCACTTCCATTTTTAACGGCGCCTTTGCTGATATTCTAAAATACAACACTCCGATTTTAAACCTTAAAAATAGAACGATAGCTTATTGGGGTGATAAAGCGGAGTGGAGACTTGATTTCACAACAATGGAAAACACCGCAGCCTTTACTGCTGCTGTAGCCCTAAAGGATGAAAGTCCAAGAGATTTGCACATAGCCAGTTTTCAAATCAGTCCGAAAATGTTGAAAGATAGTGTTAAGGCGATAAGTGGACAGGATTTTAACTTGCAAAAGCTGTCGGACTTGAATGAATTTTCAGGAAACATAAAAAAACAGCGGTCAGAAAATCCATCCGGTGAGCAGGAGTTATATGCCAAATGGCAGCAAGCACAATACATGTACTCGATGTTCACTACGCAACATCCAAAGCTAGATAATCAAAATTATGGTGAGATAAAATGGACTTCTGAGCTTGAATATTTAAATTCGTTTCTATTCTAAATAATCTGGAACCAGATTTATTTATGATTTTATTGTTTTGGTTTCGAAAACACTTTCTTTAACGGCCGAAAGTGTTTTTCCAGTATTTAGAAAATAAGTAGAAACTTTTAATTTTATTTGGTTGCTGAAAGAATCAATGTATTGTTCCTGATAGCATTGATTTTGAATATCGTTAGGTATAATGCGAAATGGATTAGTTGCTAGATTGCTCCCTTTACGATAACGGTTAACCCGAGTAAGATGGATAATTTAGCTAGGTGGCAATCCAAACAATTTGTTAAATGCATGGTTTGTGTAATAAAACTTATATCATGGGAAATATACTTTATTTAATTGCAGTTGTTTTGGTTGTAATCTGGCTAATTAGTTTTCTGGGAGGCTTTTATACCGGAGGAATTATTCATGCACTTTTGGTACTTGCAGTGATTGCAGTACTCTGGAGATTAATTGCCGGTCGCCGTGTTTAAAAGCTTATGTCTTTAAGGGCTTGTGCTGGTAATTAAAAAAATTAATTAATCGAAAAAAAGGCGATGCATCGCCTTTTTAAATCATAAACTACTTAACTTACGATCTAAGGCTATCAAAGGTGCCAGCTAAGCTGCCACTAATGTTATTACTTAATCAGAGCGAGGCACTGCCAGACTCATTTCCATGGAGCCTAGTATTGGAGAATGATAAAAGATTGCCATTATTCAGCGCACCGTTCAAACCACCAGAACTTGCGGAAGTGTTGCTGCTTAAGATACCACAACCTTTACATTTCGTTTAAATTCAATTCTTGCATTTTCATAATATTCAAGTTTTGTTTTGCCTATTCTGTTATAGATTTCCAGCTCATTCTGTTTCCGGGGTTTCCAGTCGTTTAGATAATCAACGTGGCGTTTACTGCAAATATTAATCGCGTTCACAATGCTGGCGAAGTTGCTTAGGGCCCTGCGGGAAGATGAATGCTGTTTTCTGTTTTTTCCAGCCCAGGCTCTGATAAAACTTGTCTGCCCCTGGCGCAGCACTAAGGGTTACAAAATGATATCCTGCTAATTGAGCATTGAGCTCGTTCACCAACCTTTTTCCGATGCCTCGACCTTGGTAAGCTGGGCAGACCACAATGTCTGCAAGCAATGCATAATACCTTCCATCAGAAATGGTTCTTCCAAATCCTATGAGGATTTCATCTTCATACACAAATAAGGTATTGCTGCTTAAACTAAACGCTTCACGTATTTCATGTGGTAGCCTAATTCTCCAATTGATTTGCTCGAATAGGATGACCACCCTTTGCCAATCAATTCCACTTAAATCAGGATTAAGGCTGAAGCGATACGGTAAATCATTATTAACATTCATATTTAATTTGTTTAACTGTTTTAGCTAATTGATATGGTGCCTCGAGATAAGCTACTCGACCGCTCGTGGGTATTTTGCACTCACAAATACAAATCCCATCTCACAAAGTTTTAAAAAAAGGTTTGAGAAAGATTTTAGAGGATAAATACCCAAAGCTTAGGTATAAATCGCTTTGTCTATCCTGAGGGCACTTAAGAGAAAATGCTATCATCGCCGGAAAGCACAGCTTCGCCCAACAGGCCGTTGCAAATTAGAAAAAGAAATCAAAACTATTGCCAATTCTCAGAGTTCTCTATAGGTTGCAGGCAATCATGATAATAGGCCAGCTTTACGAATTAATTAACTTTAGCATATTTTCAAATGTCTTTAACTCCAGAAACGAGTTATCTTTTTACTCAGGATATTCATTCAGCACTTAAGGCCAGTGTTATTGTTCCTGTAAGGAATGAATCTGAGGCCATTTACCGAACCTTGCTTGCACTGTATAACCAGTTTAATGATGAAGGCTGCCGGATGAATCAAAATTCCTATGAGGTGCTCGTACTTATCAATAATTGCACAGATAATACCCTGCTGGTCTGCGAATCCTTTAAGCAAAACCATCCTGAATTCAACTTATTTATCGAGTGTATCGACTTTCCCACCGAGCAAGCTCATGTGGGTTCAGCCAGAAGATTGCTTATGGATGCCGCCTGCAGGCGGCTGATGGCTGTAAGAGGAGAGAAGGGGATTATTATTTCTACCGATGGGGATAGTGAAGTAGACTCACTTTGGCTTTATCATACTTTACGCGAAGTTGAAAGCGGAGCGGACGTTGTGGGCGGCAGGATCCTTTCCTTTGATGTTCCACAAGGGGCGAGGCTCCATCATCTCAGAAACGTTGCCTACCGATACCTCAAAGCACGTCTTGAATCGGAAATTGACCCCTGTACAGAAAATCCATGGCCTCGTCACTTCCAATGTTACGGGCCAAGTCTGGCGGTTACCTGCAGAATGTATGAAATTGCTGGAAGAATTCCTGCTATTCCTTATCTGGAAGATGAAGAATTTCGTAAGGCTTTGAAACGGGTTGACGCTAAAATACGTAATTCGCCTAATGTAAAGGTGCAGACTTCTTCCCGTTTGGATGGAAGAGTAGCTTTCGGCTTTTCAGTGCAGTTACAACGCTGGGGAGAAATGGATAAATGGGATGAGGAGCAGGTGGAATCCTTAATGACATTAATTTACAAATACCAGCTCAAACACCGTTTAAGAGCCTGTTGGCAAAGACAACCCAAAGTTTTGCCTGGGATAATATTTACTCAATCTAATCTGGATGAGCAGGTATTGAGCAATCTCTGGGAAAAACACACTTATTTTGAATCTTTTTGGGAATCCCTTGAAGCTTGGCTAGATGAGGGTGGAGGTGAACTTATTAATATGCAGCCCATATCTGAGGCCATATTTTCGTTAAGAAATTACTTCTGTGATCGCCAAAAGTCCGTATTAAAGGCAGTTTCTGAGCCGTCAGTATCAAAAATTATTGCCGTTTGATATGACTAAAATATCTGTACTTACCCTGGTTAGCGGAAGAACGACAGCGCTGCTAAATCTTTTAAAGGGATTGAACATTAGTACCCTCGCGCCAGATGAGCTTATTGTAGTTTTCATGAACGAGCAGCCTAAGCCCCTTCCTGAAATGGCTTTTCCGGTGTTTTGTTTTGAAATAAATGCGGACGGACATCTCCCGCTGTCAGGTGCAAGAAATCTGGCCTGTTTAAAAGCTAGCGGAGATTTACTTATCTTCTTAGATGTGGACTGCATACCATCCAATGATCTCATTGCGAATTATCGAGCTGCCTGTTCAGCGGATTGCCTTTTGAGTGGTAAAGTCAGGTATTTAAAAAATATGAATGGGCAGCCTTTGCCATCATTAAATGATTTAATTGCTTTTAGTAAAGTAGATCCCATCCGAAAGCACTTAAAAGAAATAAGCTATGAATTATTCTGGTCATTGAACTTTGCCTGTTTAAAAACAACCTATCAGAACATCGGCGGATTTGATGAACTTTTCGAAGGCTATGGAGGGGAAGACACAGACTTCGCGTTCTCGGCAAAAGAAAAACAAATCCCTATAAAGCTAGTTGAGGCCCTTGCCTTCCACCAACATCACCAGAGCTACTCCCCACCCCTAAATCATCTTGATGATATCATTAGAAATGCGCAGTATTTTTTTAAAAAGTGGGGCAGCTGGCCAATGAGCGGCTGGCTGGAAAAATTCCAGCAGGCTGGTCTTATCTCTATAAAAGAAGGAAATATCAATAAACTTCGAAGTCCGTCCTTGGAGGAATTGAAAATGGCCAGAAAACCTTAAGCAATACCTAGCTCCTGCGCAGTATCAGAAATCGCAGCAGCGAACTTTTCTACCGCGTCTTCTGTAATTACCTCATCCCAGTCCACCGCTGTTTGGCATAAATTTGATAAAATCTGCGGCCAATTGACCTGGTAAATTTTTGAGGGATGAATGATTTCAACGCCACTGCGTAATTCTATCGAAGCCGCTTTCTCTTCCTGTTCAAAAAAAGGCCTGGGTTCTGGAATACCAACGAAGTTTTTGTTCAGGCTTGCAACTTCCATGACCGTATTATGTCCGGTATTGCCAATAACGATTGCGGCCTGGGAGAGTTCTTCGAAAGGATCGCTACAGTGTTGAAGGTAGCGAACATTTGAGCAATGTTCCCCTGAGGTAATCTGACCTAGGATATGAAAATCAAAACTTTTACACTGGCTTGCCAGGTAGCTAATAAATTCGGGGTTTATGGAACTGCCACCACTACCAATTAATATCACTATTCTGTTTTTTACAACAGCAGCGTTGGATTTTCGGCCGTCAAATCTTGAAAATCCACCTGTGAAAATTGTTTTTTCAAAAATCCAGTCCTCTTTTCCGACGTGAAGCGACTTTGAAAAAGGTGCTATCAGTCTTTGAGCACTTTCATAACCCATCAAATGCGCATCATCCGTCCTTTGACCATGTTGTCTGACAACGATGGTCGGTATGCCGCTTAACCGGGCAAGCAGGGTGACCTCAACAGATACATCCACCACTAAAATAATCGGGTAAAATTTTTTAAACGCTGCGGTCAAAATGGCAACACGTTCGGTGATGCCTGAGATAAGCAAGGGCGCGTAGTGTAGCATGCTTAAAGCTCGCTGATCCACCAAGGATGGTTGAGTTTGAACGGCAACATCCAATGGTAAATGCACCACCTCGACATTTGCAGGCAGGTTAGCCACTGCGTTAAGCCCACTGCCAAAGAGAATAACCTTATTATTCTTTAAGTGTTTTAAGATTTGCAGGGTCCTCATTAAATGACCCGAGCCGTGATGATGAATATAAAAAGCAATATTAACAGCCATAAGATTATCTTTTTTGGTAAACATCTAGTCGGTAATCTTGTGTTCTATCTGCCTTCAGGCTGATATAATTCAGCTGCTTAAAACAATCATGAACATCATCCCCGGTTAATGGGTAATCGACCACAAAATGCGTCCAGTGTACAAGAACTAAAACCCCACCGCTAAGCAAAGCATCATCAATTTTTTCAATTGCTTTTAACAAATCTTTTTTTAGTAAATAATAGCCAACTTCGCTTAAGATGATAAGGTCGTATTGGCCAGCCGGAAATTCTTGTGGTATTGCAGCCCTATAAAAGTCAACGTGCTTTTGATGCGCCATATTTCCCTTTGCTATCTTTAGAGCATTTTCGCTTAGGTCGATAGCGGTTAGATGTTTACATATTTTAGCAAGCTGCGCGGTAAAAACGCCAATTGAACAACCTATTTCAAGCGCCCGCTCATAAATCCTATCAGGTATAGAGGATAGTGTATGATCGTATTTGTCCTTTTCATAATTACTCGTGGTAAAGCTCCACGGATCATCACTGCTCAGATATAACGCGTCGAAATAATCCGCCGATAGTGACTGCTCAGGGTTAAGCTTTTGTCTTTCTAAAAAGAATTCATCCTCGATTGTAAAATTAGAAATCATTTCCTCACTCAGTCTAAATCCCATAGGGTCATCATCAATGAGCGCTGTAGTTTGAGAAGCATGTGCGTATATGCAGGCTTTTTTTAATTCAAGATACCTGCTGATGTTCACCAACTTCAGCTCTCCAGGATTTATTTTAGGAATATCTTCCGGGCTCGCATTCTGGTATAACCAAATGGGATATTCCCATATTCTTGGCCGATTGATCTTTGCTTTCTCAAGCGCCGCCATCAATAGCTGCCAGCTGGCTCTGTGGTCCCTGTGAGGATCGAGCTCATAGGGTACTAGGATCAAGTCAGGATTAAATGATAAAAGATCTGCTGTTAGTTTTTCTGCCAGCTCGCTAAAACCATTTTCACCCCTTGAGGGCATAGCAGAATCTTTAGCCCTATAACTCAAGAGATCAGCGTTATCGAATCCCAAAATATTCAGTGCATTTAAAAGCTCATCATGACGAACCTGTGTAAGGCGCGCTTGGGGAAATTTTACTGAATGAGTATGAGATTGACTTCCATCAGTTGTCAGGATAAACTTAAAAACTACGCCTTTAGCCTTTAGTATCGATACCAAGCCTGCACAGGCTAAAGATTCATCATCGGGATGAGGAATGATGAGCATACATTTATTCACCTGATTGAATACTTCATCAGTGGCTGGTATGGCCTGAGACCAAAATGCAGGTTTATTAAATCCCGAATCGCTCAAATTCATCTTCATTATTTATAAAAAAATCACTAATGTTTAACCGCGTCAGATCAGGAGCTGGCTGGCGAAGATAAAATGTCAAATCACGGTGTAATCTTTCCAGGCTACCAGGCCGCATCAGTCCCCTTGCGCCGACACATTTATTACTATCCTGAATGATTAGCAGGCAAATTTCTTCCACCATAACCCTGGCCATATTAGCCAGTGTCACTAAGGCGGCCCCATGCTCGGATTGGCCGTGCAATTTGTCAAATTCTTCCCCAGCACGGCTTATCCATAGTCTTCCGGAGATTAATTGAGTGCTTATCGATGATAACCGAAGGCGTTGTATGGGGTCTGCTGTTCTGGATAAGTTTTTTAAGAAGGAAAGGGTGTCGGCAGCAATCGCTTCTGCTCCTCCGAGTTGTACTGCAGCAAAGCGAATGGCGCCAGCGCTAAAATAAGGTTGTTTGAGGTAAATGCCTGGAGAGGAAAGCAAATCTTCGGCAGACACCGGGTATGCTGAAAAGTCAACTTTGTAACTACAGGAGGCTTTCATTCCAAGTGGCTGCCAGCTATTTTTATCTATTTTATGCTGATTCAAATTCGCCATCGGTAGCACCGCCATCTGCCAGCCATTTCGCTCTTGGGTATCAATGTTCCCCGTTACAATAGCCCTATTGACCACACCCGCGCCAGAACAAAAACTCTTTGAACCACGAAGCTCAAAACCCTGCCCGGTAGGGATGAAATGGATTCCGTCAGATTCCTGCGTATTCCAGACGGCAAATAAAAAGTTTTTTGTTCTAACCTCTTCAAACCAAATTCTTTTCTGATCCTGGTTTGCATAAAGGTGAATCAAATGAAGTGCATTGATATGGCCTTCAAATATTCTGCCTACAGAAAGGTTTGCCTTTCCAACATCCTTTAATATTTGTAATAGTGCTTTGGTATTGCCCAAATTAAAATCAAGCGGGGCGCCAGGCAACACAATGCTTAATAGACCGGCCTTAGCCAGTGTTTTAATGCTTTCTCTGATTTCTTCAGGGTGCGCTTCGCAAATCTCAGCTTGCTTAGCAATTTCATTGAGCGCCTGTTGATGTAGTTCATCTTGGTTAAATTTAGAGGATGGTTTATAAATTTCTTTCATTAAATAGTAAATATTTTAGTGCGGGACTTATCAGCCACAACATTAAGTAAATGTTCATAATGGGTTATCATTGTCTCAATATCAAACTGTTCGCTGGCGTACCTGCCTATTGTTTCCCGGTTAAGTTGTTGAGCCTCGAGGATTGCTTTAGCTAAGGCATCCGTGTCTGCAAAGTCAACCAAAATCCCGCAAGAGGGATTAATCAGCTCAGAGAGTGCTCCCATTCTAAACCCTGCTACTGGTGTACCTGTAGCCATGGCCTCTGCAATTACCAGTCCGAACGGCTCCTGCCAGGTTGGGGTCACAACACATACCTGAGCGTTAGCAATCAATTTCTGAAGTGCCTTTCGCTCGAGCAACCCTAGTAGTTCAATTTTTTCGTGCAATAAAGGTTCAATTTCATTTTTAAAGTATTTCTGATCTGCAATCCCGCCGGCAATTTTTAGTTTTATACCTGCTTTTTTGCAGGCATTGATGGCATATTGAAGTCCCTTATCTGGATGGATTCTTCCAAACCATACCGCATAGGGCTCCTGATGAGTTGAATGGGGTATTGCTGACCACTCACTTAAATCGATTCCGTTTGGTATCACCTCGCAATCCTGAATGAGCGCTGACCAATTTTTTGCATTAAACTGTGAAACAGTGGCATAGTTTACAACGGGATTTACGCGTTCAGCTTTTATAGCAAGTGAAAGTTCATAAAATGGGGGCGTATGCAAAACAGTCAGCATCGGCGTATCAATTAACGAAGCCATTGTTATGGGAATGTAATGTAGCGAATTATTAAATACCACGTCCAGCCCGTAGCTGTCGAGTTTCATCATCAATTCGAAATAAGCATGGTGTTCTGCTATATATTCAGAAGGAAGGTCCTTCCTTTTAATTCTCAAGCCCGAACTTTTATCATAATAGTCATCACTTAGTATCGGGTCAAGTGGTAAATTACTGTCGGAGGATGAACTGGCGAAGAGGGTAACTTGATGACCCCTTGAGCCTAGCAGTGAAGTTATCTGGTGAGTAAATACTTCAAGCCCCCCTGCAAACGGCGCAATGATAGGATGTTTGAGGTGGGCGATAATTCCAATTTTCATAAGTAAGTTATATTAGCATAGACATTGAAAAGCGCTATTAAGTTTTATAAAAAAAGAACAACTATTTTTCGATAGTTGCTCTTTTGATATTAGTAGTGTAGATTACTTAACAGGTTTATAAACTGCTTTCTGTATGGCAAAAGTTTTCACCGGGACCTGATTGCTATCGATTAACTGGTTGAACTGAGCGTTCATTATCCAAATGTCCTTTCCGTTTTGTGTTGCTGTGGATGGATAAGTAAAACGATCGGTTGAAAGTGTGGATGCGCTGACCTTGGCAGTTTTCCAATTATCAGTCGTAGTAAGTTGATAGATTTTGTCGCTGCCACCATTTACGACCATGTTCAGTGTGTTGTTATCGCTTAGTAAAAGTCCGTCTGCACCCATAAAAAATTGTTCTATGTCAATTTTTGTTATACTTTTAGGATTCTTAATGTCTATTTTAAAAAGCTGGCCTTTAGAGCTGTTGTCGACAATGAGAAACCCATCGGGATGAAAAACAATTCCATTCAGACCAACGCCTTCCGTTTTAAAAACATCATCTTTTGCAAACACAGTTGGCTTACCAGCGGCTGTAACCTTATATATCGCGCCAGCGAAGCTGTCAGTGATGTAGGCGTTGTTCTGTCCGTCAAAGGCGATATCATTTGCGAAATGTTTCCCCGGAATCAGGCCAGAGAGATCAATGTCCGAAAGCTTCTTGCCCGAAGAGAGGTCAATAGAGATGATTCTTGCCATTTTCATCCTGGTAACAGGACTTGTAAATTTACTGTAATTCGCATCCGCCACGCAGGCAAATAACCTTTTGCCATCTGGATGAATTTTGATGCCGTAAGTTGATTTTAATGTGGTGTCGCCATGAAGAATGCTATAGGCACCCTGTGGAGTTACTTTTCCAATATTGCCCAGTCTCGCTGAAGAAACATAGTAAAGGTTTGCTGCTTTGTCATAAGCAATCCCTTCAGGATAACTTTCCAGGGCATCAAAATTAATTCGTGGTGTTGGTTCGGCTTTCATTGCAGCAATACCCGCCAGGCTGGCAATGCTTATCGCGATGTATATTATCTTTTTCATCTTATTTCGTTCTTTTTACAAGGTAAATATTTCCTGAGGCATCATCTGATATGTAAATCATACCATCTTTGGTGACTGTTATCCCGGCCGGTCTTCCGAATCTGGAATCTCCCTGAAGGAAGCCGCTTAAGAAATCCTCTGCTTTAACCGCTTTGCCATTTTCGAAATGAATTCGTTGAACTTTAAAGCCAACGGGTTTTTCTGCATTCCATGATCCATGCCAAGCAACCAGTCCATCGCCAGCCCATTCCTTGGGAATATTTAATGCGCCCCTGAAGAAGCTAAACCCTATTGGCGCCATATGTGCTGTAAGCTCCATTACCGATGGCTCAGTTCCCTTAACCACTGCTTCTTTTGTATTTCCAGCGGGATCTTCCCGGCTCTTGTCTACTTCTCTTTTCCCATAAGCATATGGGAAGCCATAATCAGCGCCTTGTTTAATTTGATTGACTTCCTCAGGTGGCCATTCACTTCCCTTTGCATCACCTCCATTATCTATTCCCCACATTTCCTTAGTTTGGGGATGCCAGTCGAAGCCTATGGTGTTCCGCAGACCGCTGGCATAAAGCTTTCTGGTCCAATTTTTCGGGTCAACCTGAAGCATAACTGCAGTTTCCTTGTCACTTTCCTTACAGTCGTTACACAAAGAACCAACGGAGATGTATAGCATTCCATCAGGACCGAAGTCCATCGTGCGGTTTGGATGCTGCCCGCCATCGGGCAAGTCTTTAATTAAGGTTTCTTTCCCATATGTATTTAGGGTTCCGTCTGGTTTGACCGGGTATCTGCGAACTTCATTGCTGTTGCACAAGTACATCCAATTGTCCTTCATGGTAATTCCATGCACCCCTTTAAAGTCAGAGACGGCTGTAATTAAGTTGTCGAATTTTCCATCTTTGTTTTTATCCTCAAGCAAAAGCACATCGCCTCCATCTCTCCTGGTTACATATACATTTCCTTGAGGACTTGTATAAAGCATGCGTGGTTTTCCAAGACCTGACGCAGCAAGACTGACTTGCCAGCCCTCGGGAACTTTTAGCAAGCTGACCATTTCTGGTTTGAACTCTAGCACCTGAGCGTATTTAGTCACTGATAAAGATTTGGTCACCTCTTGAGGTGGGAGACCGCGTTGGGCATGCGCAGCCAGGGTAGCAGACATCATTAAGCCCAAAGCTGTTAAGCGTAAATTTTTGTTTTTCATATTCCGGTGTTTTCTTTTTTAACACTTTTTTTTCCGCGATAGTTTTGGTTATAATTTATAATTGAAATTGTGCTCATGAACAAGATCCTGGTTATCTATAGCTTAGATACACATTCACAACCCTAAACTACATTGCAATGCAATTAATTCAATAGTATATGAAACTTTTTCAACCAACACGTTGTTGGCCTTGAGCGTATGAAGTTTAAGAGCATGTTATTGATTTTTATTGGGTTTTGCGTTCAGCAGCAAGATTTGTTCGCTCAGCAAAGCCAATTCTGGCTTTTCTGGACCCATACTCAAAAGTTAAGCGAAAAGATTAATTTACTCATAGATGCACAAGGGCGGGCGAGCGTTAACTTAAGGGAGGTAAATACGTTGTTGCTTCGTGGAGCGCTGGCCTATAAACTTTCTGAGCAAAGCAGTATAGCTCTTGGTTATGCTCATAAAGCAGATTTTGAAGGCAAAAAAAATAGCGGCTATGAAAATCGCCTGTACCAGCAGTATGCCTATAATTTTAAGATAAACAAAATAGAGGTTGAAATTAGAGGCCGATTCGAGGAGCGATTTTTGAGTGACTCGGTTACCAATTTTGCCTTAAGGGCTAGGGGCTTTGTATCCGCCCAGATTCCAATAATTGCAGATAAGGACTTTTCATCGGGCCTATTTGCTGGCCTACAAAATGAACTTTTTGTAAATGTGCTAAATAAGCAATACGTTAACAATTATTTTTTTGATCAAAATAGACCATATCTTTCGCTGGGTTACCGGTTCAATAAAAAAGTGGAAACATCCATTGATTATGGTTTGATGAGCGATCAGGGTAAAGTGCATAGGTCAGTTATTTCTGTTTTTCGTTTATCGCTTACCACAGACTTTTAGTAAAGGTAAGCTTTAAATGTATCGACTTGGTTGTAGGGGCACAAGTAGGTTAGGTATCCTTTCAAAATGTGTTATACCTAAGACCGGCCGTATTCCTTGTGAAAAATTTAATTCATTTTATCTCAATATATTCAGATTAAATCTGCCTTGGCTGATTAAATTGATAAAAATTTAGTTTGATTAATGAGCAATCACCTTATCGAGATATGGCCAATGTTAATAAAGACAGTCTACGTAATTAATATGAAAATTACTGTAAGTTGTCCTTTGTGTTAATCAAGGTTTTAATTTTACTTTAAAAAGTCAGCGTGGCTGCTATTTGCAGCGGCTAAAGGAATCATGCAAAAATAGCCAGCTTATTTTCATTGATTCTACCAAGTATTGCCAACCATCTCGGCGTGGTTTTTTTTAATATTACAGGTATCCGTTCCAAGCCATGGCGAGTGCTTAATCATCAAATACATTCGCGCCTGACAAACCTAGCACAGACCAGTCGTATATAGTCACCTTTATTGCATCTCCATCATATCAAAAGGATGCTTGTAGATATCTCCATATGTTCATGAAGATCAGCAAACAAGACTATTCATAACACCTGAGTTAGGCTAGATGCTTTCGTTGCTGATTAGTTGATGTGCAGCTGTGCCAAAGCAGTTTGGAGTTCTTGTAAGTAAACAAGCTGGTGAGAGATTAGCAGTTTGGCTTTTTGACAGCGTGAGGTAGATAGGGGTACTAGCCCTATCATCACCCCTTATTAAGCTGGCAGTGTTAGCTGCATTTTAGAGCGCTTATTATGAAGCATTTTCGAATTCCTCGAACATTGCCTCCAGGGAGCTGTTGTCCTGAAAAACCGCACCGCTAAAAACGTTATTAGCTGTGGAAAGAATAGTCAAGGACTTCTTGTCACAATCAACAAATGTGCTAAGTTCTAAAAATTTTTCTGGTCTGATTTTAAAAACCATTAAGGATTTGCTCTTTGAATAAGGCATTGACGTTTGTTAGTTTAGTTTTCCATACACATCCGCCTTACTTATCAGTGGGGCAGTAGTGCTACAAAAATCTGCCTAATATTTATAAATTAGTAAATCTTTCCTTTTGATTATGTAATGATATTCAAAATCAATACAAATTAACCATTTTTGAGCGCTGAAAGGTAGGTTGAAGGACTCATACCCATAACTTTTTTGAAGGCGACAAAGAAGGTATTTCTTGAAGAAAATCCAGCCTCTAGGGCAATTGCTTCCAGCTTAAATTGTTTCCAATCACCCATATCGAGTCTTTGCTTTATGTATTGGATGCGTAGATTGTTGATGTAGGTATTAAAGTTTGATTCGTAGTAATTATTGAATAATTCTGATAGCTTATGATTTGGAACATCTATTTGGGAAGCAAGTACACTTAATGTTAAGCCAACTTGTTTGAAAGCTTGATTTTCGACAATATGCTGTTCTACTTGTTTTCTGAGTTTGTCATCAACCGGTTTATTTTTTCGCTTCTCAGCTTGGCTTACTCCTTGTTGAAAGGACACCACTGGCCTAGGCTCGCTGAGTTCATCAGGTTTAATTGAAATGCCAAAAATGAGTTCAGGATTCAGAAAGAAAGATAGGCTAAGTAGTAGTAAGGTAAGAGACAAAGCTAAAATGAGCGGACTTTTGTGCAGCATAAAATATGCGCTGTTAGCATTTTGAAGTATCGCCAAATTTAGTAGTAACATACCAATGAAGATTATAGTCAGCAAGCCCGAGAATAAGTAAGCCCACCTTATTATACTAACTTTCTTTCTATGCCTGGAGAAAATATAGGTAAATCGAAGTTGAAGGACCGAATATATAAGTCCTGAGAGCGGAAAGGTGAACCAGTGCCATGGTTCTACAATATATTTGTCTCCTGAAAAGGTGTAATGAAGGTCTACAGCGACCCGATTTACAACAGCCTGCTGTTGCGCTAGATTTAATAGATTATATGGCGCTACAGATATAAAGGCCGGTATTGTAATTAAAAAGTGTAGCAAATGACTTTTTTTAAACTTCGCAAATTTCGGATTTAACGCGCCCCTGAGGTATAAATAAAAGCATGGCCCGATGAAGTAATAAAGGGGCAAGCCTTTATTAAAAAGCATCGGGTAATACTTGATTTGACCAGAATTAGTCAACAAAAATATCAACGCATACCAAGCAGTACTGATGATGGCGACAGCGAGCAGGGCGTTGAGATATCTCTTTTCTCGTCCGTAAATCCATAGGAGGATAACCACGAGAGACAAAATAAAAATTGCGCCGATGACGGTCAGAAAAAAGGGATGCAAGCGAATATTTTAGTTAAAGGAGTTCAAAAATAATAATCTAATGTTTATAGAAAATTAATATTCCTATTTGCTCTTATTTTTTAATATTGCAGCTTTTTAATCACCAGTATATAAGCAATGGCTGAAAAGATAAACGGAACAACCTTTTACCGTCTGTATCCAAACCGGGAGCACCACGCTTATTTACGTATTATGTAATATTGCCAAGGAAAATGGCTACAAACATCAAGGCTGTAATAATGCCCAACCGTTTTTCGTATTGCTTTGGTATTAAGATTAGCGCATTACCTATGGCTATCTCTTCAATTCCTGAATAAATTACGGTATCGTCTATTTTGAGCGGTATCCAATCTGGCACTCGCGCCTGAAAAGCCTCTCTTACAAAAATTATGTGTCTAATCCGGCAAATACTAGCGCCGTCTCCAACAAAATCTTTGCAGCATATCTTAAGTTTACTTTCATAGTGGTATAATTATTTAATTATAAAATAGATAAGCTAGATATGTTCGGTCGGTTTACAAAGGCTATCTAAAGTTTTTATTATAAAATCTGAGCGAGCTTTATTCAAGAATGCCAAAGATCTTATTAGTTGCCGAAATAGAAATTTTCTGAGTTTGCTAATGATTTTGATAATAAATGTATTTATTTGTTAGACATCTTTTCTGTCTTAATTTTGTAGTGCTCGGCTTGTAAATTTCAACTCCGGATAAATAGCAAACTGCAAATCAGATCGGTTTCTTCTGATAATGAAATTGTGATTATCTCATTTCCAGCTGCCCGTTCTTGGAGCGTACAGCTGTACTACTTTATTAGTGTCTCTTTTACTTCTAGTGCGATAGCTCCGTTGAAAATAAAGTTGATTTCTTGACCAGCTTTCCTTTGGTAGTTTCGCAAGCTTTACCGCATTTTTTCTTTAAAGCAAAGGCATTTTCGAAGACCTGCCCGGTAGATAATAGTGCTGTAGAAAGGAGATTAACTATTCCTGTGTTGAAAAAATAGAATTTAGCTTATTACCCGATTGAGCCCGGAAATTTATCAAGGAAATTTGTGCGGTGAAGCAACCAAAGCTGATCATTGTAATAAATCAAAAGACTTAAGCACCTCCTCTTTATCATTAATAAAGTTGATGCGAACCAAGGTGTAGGGTTCAGCCATACCAAGGATATGTTGGGTGGTTTTGGTATATATCCAATCCAAATCCTCTAAGCTAAATATCATGATGTTAATTTCAGTTTTTGAATATTGAAACAAGTCCTTGACTTCTGTCCCCAATAAACTTTTTAATCCGTTGACTATCGCTTTCATGACCACTGATTTATAGTCATTCAACCCGCAAAATCTCGTATGGTTTTAATGAATTCAAAGCATGAGGGAATAAAATGCGGTCATGCTCACCTCAAGCAATGACGACTAGTGATTTAACAGCTAATAGTGCTTCAGGTTGTAAGAATTCAAAAACTGACCGGCTTAATCAGGGTTCTATAAAGGCACCAGGTTAAGCGTCAAAGTGCAGATTTCATTTTAGCAGGCAGTATGCTAAGTCAACTGCCTGCATATTTATCTCTACCACAGACACTTGATAAAAAAAACTTTTCTTCAAAGATGGGCAAGGTCTACTGAATATCGTACTATGTGCGATTATTGGTTATATCACCTTGTTTATATTTATTCGGATTTCTGGAAAACCTACATTGACTAAACTAAATGCTTATGATTTTGTCGTGACCGTTACACTTGGTTCTACCGTGTCTTCCATGATCCTGGGAGATGTAACACTTCGTCATCCTGCATGATGATGCTGATGTGCATGAAATCGTAAAAAAGGTTAATGAAATAGATTTACAGTTCTGGCGGACCAATGCCCTAATTAGATTAACTACGTTTATAAGGATGGACGTGGTTGCGGTTTTGGGTTAATCCGCAACTGAAAAAAGATATTTCGACGTTTATGCGCCATAAGTTGGCAGAGGCTTCGCTGCAGTTCTTGCTATATAATAGGACAGTATCGCTACCCAATGCTATATTACAATTGTTAATACCGAACTAAAAATATCATCAAACACCTTTTTAGGATGGGGTGTTAGGCGGGCATTTAAAATATCTCTTGTCAGGTAACCCGGCTGTCAACCCTCAGGATCGTTTACAGGTTATTATCTGCCATTTTGTTCATTATGCCTAGCTGGTAGGTTGCATATTGCGTAAATGTTATGTTTGTTGAAAGCTTAAGGAACCGCTCATGCAAAACCAAAATCTCCCAAAGTATACCTGCGTCATACTCGATGACGATATTCAGAGTGTTGAAATTTTAAAGCATTATATTGATGAAACCGGCAAGCTTTCCTTGTATTCATCTTTCACCGAACCTGTAGAAGCGGCTGCTGCATTTGTGGATTATGAAATGGTTGACTTTCTTTTTCTGGATATCGGGATGGAAGTTTCCGGATTGGATATGGCGAGGATGTTAAGGAATAAGGTTAGATTCATCGTATTTGTGACCGCTTATACCAGTTTTGCGCTCGAAGCCTTTGAGCATGGCGATGCATACCTGGTTAAACCAGTTGCTTACGACGTTTTTCTGAGGGCGATAAATCATGTTATTTCTAAGGCCTGCAAAAAGTTAAGTATTTGAGCTAATCTATCCAGAGGCTTTCCGGCAAAAATCGAGACGCTGCTTTATGCTTCTCTCACGAATAGCATTGAGGTTAACGGTTCGTTTTATAAAATCCCGCAGGGTTCAACATTAGAGGTATGGGGTGAAGAATTACCTTAGGATTTCTGGTTTACTTTAACTTTTTTAAGGGGATTAGCCATGCGCCTGGGCTAGGATTCAGCAATGAGGAGCTTGCCAGTTTTTGATGCTGTAAATCTCGTTAACGTTGCAAAGGTTGCATTCTTGTTAAATTGCCACCGAGCATCACATCTGCAGATAGCTCCTCTGTTGTACCGCTTATGGAATGTCTTGAAAAGCATAAGTCTGAATGTAACTGGTTTATCACCTTCAAATTCAGACATTCTTCATTATATATACAGAGGCGATATATGAACCGTTGATGGCGTATAAATTTGTAAGGATTATTCATGATAAAGCGATGGTGCCTAGCGCTTTTGACGTTATTCAGAGCGATTTCAGATACCTCAGATTTCATGGCCCCGATGATAATTATCGGGGTATTTACAGTGATGATGTATTATCGGAATTTGTCGGTGATACTGAATGGCTCCATAAAAATAACCAGGTTTTTGTAAATTTCAACAATACCATGGTCAATGCTTATTGCAATCTGAATACCCTAGAACTATATTTATGGAATATCATCCATTCTTAATATGCATACGTAAGGATGTAGATAAATTAAAAACCAATACCGAGTCCGCCGCTCAACATACCATAACCGCCCGAGAAACCATACGCAGCGTAAACCCTTAATATTGGAAATTTTAACTGCAACCCAACATCTCCCCGAAAAGTTTTCAGATATGTTCTTTTAAGTTCAAAGGGATTAGTGTAGGTAATGTAGGCGAGCTGGTTATCACGAATACTGTTGACTATCGGGAAATTTCCTTTCAAACCGAGCTTAGCCCCTGATATGCTATAACCGGCAGATACAAATGGGGTGAAGAAAGAAATTTGTTTGGAGAGTGTAGCTTGCAATATATAATTATCAAATGAAGCATAAATTTCCTGACCCGAAAAGTCCTTTGCCTGGTCTGGCGTTTCCGGTATCATGCCATTTAATGGCTGCAAATCCAAGGCCATGCTGTATTGCAGCCTTGTAAAGCCTGCTAAAATAGAGAAATCAAATGGAGTTTTCACTACTTCATTACCAACGAAATCCCGGGCGATGTTATGCTTTGCCCCCAGGCCCAAAAGGGAAACCGAACCAAAGTATTCACCGAGTCGTACTTTCGGGGCAGCACGAACCATAATCTCGGTATTGCCAAAAAAACCGGCAGTCAATTGAAGTTGTGGGGTGGGTACGATGTCACCGATAACAGCGGCGGGGAGCTCGAAAGAAACCAGTTTGTTATTATTACCATCAAAAAGATCAACCATGGGCCCCCTCATTCTGGTGTCCCCTGTAAAAGTTGGGGAGACCGTTTTTAAAGGATCACTTGGACGCAGGTTGTTTGAGAGCCCGATTCCGGTTATATCAAAGGATTGTCTTGATGAAGGCACCAATGATCCTGTACCGACCACACGCAGATCAAAATGCAAAGGGCCGAGCGTTTGTGCTGTATTTGTCCAGCCACTGTTCATGCCAAGGCCAAATCCATAAAAAAGTGGCCGGGTGTAAGCGTCAACTAGTTTTTCAGCATCCTGAGGCCCCGATTGGATCAACTGTTCAAAATTAAATTGTGCCGAAGCGGTGTGTATAAGTAAGGAAATTGCAGAAAGGAAAAGAATAATCGTTTTTTTCATATCATAGATAGTACCAACAGCAAATGTTACTAAAGCCAACCCTCAGCCCCATGCTAATGTTTTTAATCCTTTAAATTACATCCAAATTTTACATATTGCCCATTTTGGCAAAGATTAAGGTTTCTTGAATAGTTTTCTTACTCAAATTATGCTTTTACCAATCATACAATAATTAATACAGCTGATTTGATATGACCAGCTACCTGGAGTTTAGTTACTTTTTCTGCTTAAAGAGTTTTGAGAACCAGTTTTCTGAATTGGTTTTAGGATTTGCGGGGCCAATCAAAAAACCAAAGGGCTTTAATTCTGGTATCCTGTCACAAATAATCTTTATGATGCCCAAAATTGGAATTGCCAGAATCATCCCCGCAACACCCCATATAAATTCCCCTAACACAATTGACAGAATTGTAAACAGTGGATTGATGTTTACCTGTTCACCTACAATCAGCGGTTCTAAAATATAAGTTTGCAGGAACTGGACTAATCCATACACAATCAGTACGCCTAGCAACATCTTTGAATCTCCTCCTTGCGCCATTACTGCCAGCAAAGTTAAACACGTGCCAGTAAGATTTCCAACGAAAGGGACAATTTCCAGAAGACCGCAGAGCACGGCAAAAAATATGGCACTTTCTACTCCTAGAATACTAAAGCCGATACCATACAATATCCATAATACCCCAATCATTGCCCCAAGCCCACTCAGATAATGCTGTGCAACCTTCCCAGACTCATGAACGATAACTGATGCTTTGTGTTCCTCACGGTCAGGAACAAGTTTCAAAATGAAATTTTTAATATGGGTACGATAATAAAGCGATAAATACATATATACCAAAACCAGTATAGTATTTACGGCTATACCCATTAGACCACTTGCAAAACTTGCCAGCAGATTACCCGTATTGCTGCTCCCAGCCTTAATCAAATCTTCCTGCTGTTTACTGTCAATATTGAGTTTTTGGTTGATCCAGTTCCTGAAACTTGAGACCATCGAAGTTAATCTCGATTTCATTTCTTCCAGATTTTCGGTAAGGTTGCCCAATTGCCAGTACAAAAGGGAAATGATCAGAGATACTGCCAGGACAAACACAAGTATGCAAACCAAACTTGCCCAGCCTCGCTGAAGGCCTTTACGTTCCAGCCAGTTACATAAGCGGATGAATACCATCGAAAAAATGCCTGCAAGCGTCAGTGGAATCAGGAAAGGTGCTGCAAAATATAGTCCTGAAAAAATCAGACTGATGAAAAGCATTGCATATACGCCTCGTTGAAGTTTTGCCATTTTTTTATTGAATCGGGAAATATTGTTTTAAAGGATTGTAAATTAGCCATTAACCACCTCACCGCCATTGACATGTATTACTTGCCCGGTGATAAAAGATGAATCTTCCGATGCAAGAAATACATAAGCAGGAGCCAGTTCTGAGGGTTGCCCTGCCCTTTCCATGGCTGTTTCTGAACCAAACGACTTTATTTTTTTAGAATCAAAAGTAGATACGATTAGGGGTGTCCATACTGGTCCAGGTGCTACCGCATTTACCCGGATACCGCTTTTTGCAAGGTTGGTGGCAAGCGAGCGTGTGAAAGAAGTAATGGCGCCTTTCGTGGAAGAATAATCTATCAAATGAGGTGAAGATCGGTATGCTGTTACAGAAGTCGTATTGATGATAACATCACCACTTTTGAAGTATTTTAGTACTTCGTGGGCAAAGTAGAAATAAGCAAAGATGTTTGTTCTAAAAGTATCTTCGAGCTGTTTATTATCAATATTTTCCGGGTCTTGCTGTGGTACTTGCATGCCTGCGTTATTGACCAGAATGTTAATTGTGCCAAATTGTTTCAGGACCTTTTCTACTGTCTCGGCACAAAATGCTGGTTTTTTCACGTCACCTTTTATTAACAGGCAATTTTGCCCTTCATCTTCCACCATTGCTTTGGTTTCTTTTGCGTCACCATCTTCGCTTAAGTAAACTATGGCAACGTTCGCGCCTTCCCTTGCGAAATGAACAGCAATGGCTCGTCCAATGCCACTATCCCCACCGGTAATCAGCGCTATCTTACCTTCAAGCTTCCCGGAAGATTTATAATTTTTTTTGATGACTTGCGGACGGGGATTCATTTTAGATTCAATTCCGGGGGTATTACGTTGTTTCGAGGGTGTTTTGCTACTCTTGGCCATGGTTATCATTTAAGGTAAAACAATTTTTTAAGAAATATGGTTTGGTTTTAATAGGACAACTAAAACCAAGAAAATTAAGCTATTTTTATTCCTTCATCCTGCATTTTCGCAAGGAGTTGTTGCAGGAATACACTTTTAAATTCAGCTTCTGCATAAATACTGTTGATCCATGCGAGTATTTTGATTTCCATACTTTCAGCCGCTACCGAATTGAGCAACACTTCTGGAGTCAGTTTCTTTACCGCTGCATCATTTTGCGACAAAACCTCTTCAACAAGTTTTTTTAGCACTTGCAAATCAGCATCCGCAGAAACCTTAAATATTAATTCGGTTTTTATGTAATCATTGCTCAGTGTCCAATTAACCAGCCGCCCCGAAAGTAAATCGCCATTTGGGATGATCACTTCGGACCCTTGTGGGGTTAGCAGTTTACTCGACCTAATCCCTATGTCCCTGACCTTTCCTTTTTTATCTGCTAACTCTACATAATCCCCAATCCTGAAGGGTTTTTCAAAAATCAGGATAATACCCGAAACAAAATTGTTTACGATATTCTGCATACCGAGTCCGATTCCAACGCCAAAGGCACCCAAAACTACCGTAAGTTTGTCCATTGGTAAACCTGAAGCGGTAACGGCAAGAAGAACCCCTATAATGATGATGATGAGACGGACCAATGCTACTTTTGAACTCTTATGTCCGCTGGATTCATCAAAGGTAATTTTTTCTTCTCCAAAAAGCAGTGGTACAGATTTTTGAAGTTTCGCCGCGCCATATACGATGGCTATAAAAAATAAAATGTTGCCAAAAGTGAAGTGAATACTTCCGAATGTCCTTTGTTTTGACAAGATGATCGATGACCAATCCCATAGGTTCCCAAAGATGCTCATATTGATGAACAGCACGATTATCCACAAAGCCAAACACAAAAAAGAAAAGAGTTTTTTGATTTTAGCTTTTGATTTCTCGGGATTAACCCTTGAGAAAAGGCCTTTGTTGCAAGCACTTATCTTCATTTGTAAGTCAAAAGCATCAAGGATAATCTGCAGAAAAACAGCTAAGCCAATGAGTTGGATAAGCCCAATGACGCCAGTAACACTCATAACCTTGGCCATATCAACCCTTCCAAAAACATTTGCAAGCAGGGAGAATGAATTCAGGACAATTAACGTCCACAATGCAAACCGTACATGTCTCTTTGAAAATTCACGGAAACGAACTGTTTTTTTCAAACGTAATCCAATCCATATAAAAAATACATTGATCGCTACCATGACCAGCCGAAGTGGCCATGCTCCATCAACAGCGGCATTACCTAAGATGAGCATCATATAAGTTGCAATGATGAGTAGCCATAATCTTAACTGCTTTTTTTCGAGCGTTCGCCAAAGGTGAACCGTGATGGATAACAAAAGTAGCAAAGAGATCAACTCCATGTATAGAGAGGGTGATTCAGGTTCAAATAAGGGTGTAATGCTCAACAGCACAATTAAAGTGGAAAGGATAGGGTATGGCCGAAGATAATCGTAATGTAATTCACCAATTTGTCGTTTTATTGCAGCCCGTTTGGAACTGCGGAAATTGCGGTGCACCCAGATAAAAAAGCTTAATGCGATTAATATTGCCAAAAACCTGTTATCCCAGGTGCTGTTGATGAAATATTTTAATATCTGCTGCTGACCCTGATAAGCAGCGACAATGAGATTTCCGGTGGGTGCAGTTTGCGGGTTAAACAATGGGGCTTCCCAGAGATAAAGTTCCTGTTTGCTCCAGGCCATTTTGCCAGATTGTTTAAGGCTTTCATCTGCCTGATTGCGAAGATCATTTACCACGATGCCAAGGGCAGAACTGGCAGCGAGCATCCTGTTTACTGAATCAAGATTGCGTCCGGTAAGCTTGCCGGATTCCTGAAGTCGCTTACGGATGTCGGCAATCTGGCTGGAATAAAGTGATTTATTCGCTTGGTCACCACTATCTGATTTTAAAAGTGAATCCTGACTTAAACGCAGTATCTGGTCAGACATTCCCTGCAATTCATTACTGTTTTTAACCAAAGTTGCACTTATGGCCTTCAACCTGATGTCTGCATCTTTCAGGATTAGGTCATAACTCATCAGGCTTTTAGTATCGATCTGTTCACCTTTTATACCAAAAGCTTTTTTAAGTGGCGTTATATCCTCTGTTATCGAATTGATTCTGCGCTGAAAACTTTGAAGGCTGTAGCCTTTTTTGTTGGCTGCATTAATTTCGGTTATGGCGGATTGAGCAGATTGAATCCGAAACAGGAGGGTGTCGGGTATAGCTTTTACCGAATCTGTCCTAACATTTGTTACTGTGGGTTCCTGTGCCTGAATCTGAAATGAAATTGTAGCTCCAAAGATAATCAGCTGTATTATTATTTTGAATCGCATTAACTTTCCTCCTTTGAAAAATCATGGTCTTGTTTTTGAATAGCTTGCAGTGATTCGTTTCCTCGCTCAACTTCGACTTCCTTTATTGATACGGCATGACTATCAGGATGGATTTCCGCACCGTAGGCGAGAGCATAAGCCCGGGTAAATTCAGCACCAAAGTAGAGAATAATCGAAGAATAATAGGTCCATAGTAAAAGTACAACTAGTGAACCAGTAGCACCGAAAGTGCCACCAACATCTGTTTTGGAAATGTATATTGAAATGCCGACTTTGCCCAGCATAAATAATATGGCGGTAACCAATGCGCCCCAGGCAACATCACGCCAACGGATATCTGCATCAGGCAGAACTTTAAAAATGACACCAAAAATTGCTGAGATCACTACAAGATTGAGGGCCAGGTTCAGGATGTAGAAAATAATAACAGACACTTCAGAAAAACGCAGTTGTAACCTTGTGCTGAAAGCATCCAATAGGGAGGAAATACCCAAAGAGACCAATAATAGAAAACCTAAACTGATGATGACTGAAAAAGAAAGAAATCTATTCTTCAGTAATTTGAGCCAGCCACGTTTGGGTTTTGGCTTTATTCCCCAGATGGAATTGATTGAATCTTGTATATCAGCGAAAACTGAGGTGGCGCCCAAGAGTAAGGTAATCACACCGATTACAAATGCAATGGTTCCTTTCCCTGAAATAGCAGCATTTTTGATTAGATCCTGTATTTGTTTAGCCGGCACTGCGCCCAGAAAGTCTTTTAGTTGAAGGTAAATCTGTCCTTCCGCTGCCTCACGGCTTAGAAAAATACTCATGAGTGCAATGACTACAATCATCAATGGTGCCATTGAAAAAACAGTATAGTAAGCAAGTGAGCCGCTAAGTTTGGTTACCTTATGATCTGAAAATCCTGAGAATGCATTTTTAAGTACTGCGAATATTCCGGAAAAATTTAACTTCTTCACCTCCTTGGTTGCAGTTTCTGCCAACTCCAAAGTTGTTTCCATATCGCCAACCCATTGTTCCCGGGTATCTGAAGGGGTGGGCGTTGAAATGATTCGAGATCCATCCAACCCAGTATTTTTCAAGTTTGATTTTGATTTTAGCCATTTGGCCAAGGTAAAGTCTGAAGCTTTGGTCAATAGGAAACGATTCAAGAATCCTGCTTTTTTAAAGATGGTTTTACCTAGTATCTCAGAAAATATTTTTGGTAAAAATCGGCCCCTCAAATCCATAGTTGCCTCGAGTTTGCTTTCGAAAGACGTTTTGGTTAATCTGCCAATAAATTCTGCTGGCAGGCCAATTAGTAGTAATTTTGCCTCCACACTTATTTTCTGATTGCTTTGATTAATTTCATTATCTAGGGCAATAATCTCGGCTTCCAATGCATTAACATCCCTAATCGTTTTTTTACTTTTCAGGGCTTCCATTGTATTTCATTAAAATTTTGCGGATGGTAAAATTAACTAATTGAGGCTCGATGAATGTCCCTTTTAGCCCAGTAACCAGCACCGCTACTAAAATGTAAAAGGCGGTTAAGCTACCAAAGCCAATTGCATAACTAGAAGTTTGTTCGGAAACAAAAAATCCGAGTGTGAGGGATGCAAAGAAAAAGGCAAGGCAAAGACAAATTAACATAAATGTATTGGTGATTAAGTCGGCACCAATTCTGGCCAGCTTGTCTAAAACCTGAAGTTCTAAGCGTGCCCGCCTGAGCTCGAAATTACTTTTCAGGTTATTTAAAAATCGGTTAAGTAGAGTAGGATTTTCTTTCATATCAATTGATTTCGCTAAACGGAAAGTAGGATTTCGGACAGTGGTAACACCTGATGCCCTGATAAATGAACTCGTTTGCTTTGATATTGTTTGTTTTTTTTAAAAAGTAGTAGCAGCAAGGACGCACGTTTTTAATAAATATTGCCAGATTCAATCCCTTTTATTTTGGGAGAATTGTTGATAACCTGTGTAAAGAAATTCTTTTGAATTTTGTGTCTGCATGACTATTTTCGCAACCCAATTCAAATTATGATCTCTTTCCAATATCGATTTAAAGACATTTCCGGCACCTACCGCACCTATCAGTTATCGCAAGAATCACCAGAATCACTGTGGTGTATTCACGAAGAAAATTTGCTGTTGGCGAGGTTTTCCCAAATTCAACAAAGCTGGAAACAATTATCTGGTGATGCGCTTCCTAAGGAGTTTATCAGAGGTGCAGGTGCGCACATACAGCGTTATTACTATGAATCTGCAGCCCTTAAAATACAGGACAGATGGCCAGGCATTATTTCAAGGACAGAAAAAAGGTCGGATAGCGAGGTGTTCATCATTTGTAAACCTCAGGTCAATCTGAATGTCTTTCGTCCGATTTTTTGTAAGCACGTTAGCAGGCTTTTTAATCAGGATATTTTACTAAATCTTGAAGTTAGCACTTATAATGGTTCAGAGAAGTTTAGCTTTAAACTGAATCCACCACAAAGCACCAAGCAACCCGTGGCTTAAGGCATTATGTGTGTCTATGGGCAAAATAGCTATTGAAGAAAGTAATCATCTATGCTCAATGTGCCTTTGAGGTTTTAACTTTATTGAGTTTTTGTATAATCAACCATTGTTCAAATTCAATTGATGATTTCTTCAGGCAGTTTAGCACCTGAAGTTTGTTGCCAAAAACCATCTAAAAACTCAATCTCACCAATCAAAGAATCCCCATGATTAATGCAAAGGGCTTATTTCTTCAAGTCAGACAAACTGATAATTATACTCATCCTTCTGAAATGTTTGCGTTTTCATCTGTTCGCTTTTTGTCATTAGGTGGATAAACCAGAGTGTATTGACCTCTTGTCACCGGAAATAAATTTGCCATAAAGTTCTGCTCATCTATATTTTAGAGAAGTAGCTAAGATGGGTCTAATAAATTGGTTTATCCAGTTAGGTTACCTTTTAAACTTCAGGATCTACTAATCATTAAAAAGACGAGGTATGTGCTTGAAAAATATTAACCCTTTTTGCTTAATTTTGAAGGGAAAAAAATCAATATTAATTTTACTTTGGAAAGCTAATATGTTGGGCAGGAATTATAAGATAGCGGTATACACTTTATTGCTAGTGTTTTTATTCGGGGCTTGTAAGAAACCGGGAGGTGAGGCAGGAATACCTTCAGCTAAAAGTCAGAAGATTTATTCAGATTCCGTTTTATACATCCAGGCCTCGGATGTAACGGCAAAACCTGTTATTACCCTGAACGGAAGTTATACATCTTTACCAGAAGGTTTAAAAATTGATAAAAAAACGGGTTATATCGATGTAAACCAAAGTGAAACTGGTCTGAAGTACCTGGTTTTGTTTACGCCAGCTGGTTCCTCAGAAACCATAAAAAGCTACGTAACCATTTCAGGTATTAATTACCCTGATAAAATCTTTAATCTTGCGCAGGGCGATTCTATTGCCGAACCGATATATAATGCAAATCCAAAGCTCCTTTTTCCAAATCCCGGAAAGAATAACTTGTTTGATGAAAACGGTGGCTGTAAGAAAGCCGGAATTGTTATCAACGCTGAGAATGCCCGAATAAACCTTGCTCAGTCGATAAGGAATCAAGCCATAGACACTGGTGCCACAGAGCAGGTTAAACTTGCCTACAGGATAAATGATGGCAGTAACAGGACTGTAAATGGATTAAATGTTAAAATCTATTTTTACCGGAATGCGAAGGAAATTCCAAAATATTTAACTGAACTTTTGGCTGTGAGGAAAACAACAGTACTTGCAGCTGGTACGGATAATCAAACCATCACAACAAGTACGCAAAACCTACTGGATTTAGCTTCGAAATCTGTAAGTTTAGCAAGGCCAAGACCGCCGTGCATTATTGTTGTTGGAAATTAAATGGTAAAAAAATTAAGTATAATATTTATACTGCTAATCCATTCATTAATTGGCAGGGCGCAGGATGCAATAGCTTATAAAAAGCATTTTGACCTGGCTGAACACTATGCAAATGCTCTAAAGCCATCTGAAGTCACTGATGCCCTTGCTCTTAAACACTATTTAGATGTAATTCATACCTTGTCATCTGGCAATCAGGATAATAAATTTTTGCTCAGGGCATACATCACTACCGGGGCTTTTATGCAGGTACTTGACCGGCAGCAGGAGGCCATATCGCTTTTCAGAAAATCCTTTGATTTGAAAAAAAATGTAGCAGGTTTGTCTGATTCTGTTCTCTTTGCGCCGTATGTTTATTGCGGTAACAGTTATTTCAGGCAAGATAAACCTGATTCTGCCAATATTTTTTACCTCAAGGCAAAGGAAATTGCAGACAGGTTTCCTGATGTGGATCAACAAGAACGCTTGTTTAATACCCTTGGCGTTATGGCCTATTCAACCGGAAACTACAATAAAAGTATCCCTTACTACGAGAAGGCAATTTCGGTACTAAGGAAGAAGGGCAACCCGGATAAGAGTTTGCATTTAACTTATCAGAACAACCTGGCATCTGCATTCAGAAAGTTAAAGCGTTATCAGGAATCCCTTGATATTTACAGAAGCCTTTTAAGCTATAAACTGGAAACCGAAAATATAAACCACAATATCGGTTCGGTTTATCTGGCAATGGGAAAAGCGGATAGCGCTATTTTATACTTTAACCGGGTGAACTTCAAAAGTACAAAACTACTCAATGACCTAGCCAAGGCATACTTGCGGAAAAAAGATGCGGATAAAGCCCTTTTTTACCTTAATCCAGCCAGGGCGCTGTCAAAAAAGGCAAATGCGAATAGTATATATGGGAATGCCTTAAAGTTAACCGGTGATGCCTGGGTTTTGAAGAGGCAGTATAAAAAAGGCGCATCTTACTACCAATACGCAATCAGTAGTTTTTCGCCGGATTTTGACCCGAATTTACTGAACCAAAACCCGGTTAAATTTACCCAGGTGTTTAATACGATAGATCTGCTGGAAGCACTCATTGCCAAAGCGAATGCTCAAAAGCTTTTATGCCATCAGAATAATCAAATCCGTTACCTTGAGGGCTGCCTTAATACTTTTAGGTCATTTTATAAACTTGCCGATCACATCAGTCGTTTTTATGATAATGATGAAGCCAGGTTGCTGATTGGAGAGCTGAAATATACCGTACATAATGATGTAATTGATGTTTGCCTGCAGCTTTTTAAATTAACAAAGGAATCACGGTACATGCAGGATGCCTTTTATCTGGATGAAGAAAACAAGGCATCGAATTTAAGCATATCCAGGGATGAGCTTACCTTAAGGATAAAATCAGTGGCTCCGAAACAACTTCTATCACAAGAAAAACAGTTAAAGAATAGTATCACCCGGATTTCCCTAATGGCTTCTGCAGAGGTAGATCATCAAAAACTTAAGGGTTATAAACAACTTTTGAATGATGATATCATCAAACTCGGCAACGTGCTGCAAAAAATCAAGGAAGCAGACGAGAAAGGATTGAACTACTCGGATTCGAAAAAAATCAACCTTTCCGATTTCCAGCGCCAGATACCCGCTGCTGCGGCTGTGTTGTCTTATCATGTGGGTACGGATAAAATCTTGTGTTTTGTAATAACCAGATCGGGATTCGATTTTTTTACCAGTCCAATTGATCAGGGTTTTAATACAAAACTGATCAAGCTGGATAAACTAATCCGTTTAAAAGACGGGAATAATAACAAGGCTGTTGATAACTTGAGTGGGCAGATTTATAATCATTTGCTAAGCCCGGCAATGTCCTTTATCTCTGGTAAAAAACAATTATACATAATTCCGGATGATAAGCTTAGTACAGTTCCTTTTGAAGTATTAGGCGATAGGGTGGATGGTGTCATAATTAACAGGTTTGCGGTTACTTATAACTACTCCTGTAAAATACTTCAAAACACAAAATCTGAAGTTTCAACCAGTCACTTAAAAACACTTGGTTTTGCACCCTTTACTACCCCAAATAGCACTAAATGGGCTGTGCTAAGTGCATCAGCAAAAGAATTTGACCATGCGGGTGGTGCTAGATTATTGGATGAGAAAGCGAAAAAGGATCAATTTTTAAAGCTTTCGGACAAATACAGTCTGCTTCATCTGGCTACCCACGCATTTGCAGACAATGAAAACCCCGCAAAGTCATTTATTGCATTTTATCCGCAAGCGGCTGATTCTGGTTTAAAGACAAGGCTCTATTTACCGGAAATTTATAACCTGAATCTTCAGACGGCCAAATTGGTTATTTTAAGTGCTTGTGAGAGTGGTAACGGGACTTTGATAAACGGAGAAGGTTTGATGAGCCTGGCCCGCGCTTTTTCTTATGCGGGTTGCAATAATATCATTACTTCAATGTGGAATGCTGACGATGCTTCAACGGCTGCAATCTTAGATTTGTTTCATCAGAATATTAACCAAGGGATTTCTTTTACAAATGCACTGAATAAAGCAAAACAGGATTATCTTCAGGAAAGCCAAATATCACCTGCAAAAAAAAGAGCAGCATATTGGGCACACATAAGGTTTATAGGAGGATTTGAGCAAGAGCCTAAAGCCAGAGCCATATGGATTTATGCGATTATGATTCCAATATGTGTTATCCTAGCCTTAATCTCCCGGAAAATTTTTTCAAAGTTCCGGAAGAAGTAAGATTCGATCGGTACTATCCGTGTCCGGGACCATCTTCTGCTTTACCGCTTTTATGTTTGCTTTCTAATTTAGCGGCGGCAATATTTTGTAGGTTAAGCTTAATTTTGTTAAATAAAATTGCATTTGAAGTACTGCTAATTAGAATTTTTCCGGAAGCTTTGGTGGCTGTGCTTAAATCCGATAGACTTAACCCTTGCAGGATTTTATTTAAACCAAGAACGAATGTGGCATTAAGATCAGTTGATGCATCAATTTTAACATTGTTTATTTCGACCTTTATCAATAAATCCTCGTTCACATTAATTTCTATAGGTGTTAATGTACCATCTGCAGCAGTAAAATTTCCCTTAAGGGTTAATGGAATAGCAGTGCTTGTTGTTTTGCTTAAGATGAGTTTAAGCTCTATTTCCCTGTAGCTACCTGTGTCGATTACAGATTTAACAACCGCCGGGTCAATGGCGAAAAGGTTAATATTTGTTAATCCCTTAACTTCAATCTCTTTCTTAACGTTGCCTTTTTTTGCCTCAAATTCGAATTTGGTCACATTGGCAATTCCTTCTGTCCAGGTTATGGCAGGCGTAACGGATGTAGTGGTACTTGCTGCACTAACGCTGTTACCAGTATTGCTGCTTGCCGTCAAATCTGCCTTTACACTAAATGCGATCTGTGCGTCTTGATCCAGGCTTAGGTTATCATCCTTTTTGCAGCCGTTCAAGATTAATAATGCCGAAGATAATACGGCGTATCCAATTCTGATCTGTTGTTTTAAAATTTTCATAATGTCTGTATTTTATTGATTGGTAACTACAGGCAAATGAAATGTAATCAGGATTTGAAATTATTTTTTCAAATTCAGTATTTTCAGGTCCAGTAGCACTGCAAACGAAACTTTTTCGTTGTAGATGTGGCTTTTGTCCTTATGTATTCTTTCAAATAGGTTAAGCGCTTCAGCAAAATTATGGTTTTTAATATAGGCCAAACCGAGATAATATTCTGCATCATCATGCAGGTTACCGTTTTCTCCTTCAGTTTTTAGGATGTCATTAAAAATATCTATTGCATTTTTTACCATGTTTAGCTGGAGGTAGGCCATTCCAGCAATAAACCTTTCATTACTTGTATGTTTACCTGTTTTTTTAAATAATGTAATTAGCTGATTGTAGTCTTGTTTTTGATAAGCGTTTTCGATTGCTGAGGTTGCTGCACTTCCCCTATCAGTGCTGATGGTGAAAGCAAGATATTGTTGATGGTAGGTACTTTCTGCACTTACAGAAATAAATTTATATAAAAGTCCAAGGAACACCACAATGCCAATTGAGGCGGCTATCTTTAACAGGGCAGGTAGAAGGGTATTTCTGCTGAATTTAAACGCTGGCATTTTTTGCTCATTCATTATTTCTTGATGGATTAGGGCTACATCAGTTTTTAGTCCATAATGTTTTAAGGCTAATTCGGCTAATTTAACCTCTTCCAATTTTTCCTCCAATGAAGGATTATTTTGCAACTCTGTCTCGAATGCAAGGCGCTCACTTTCACTTAATTCGCCATCAATATATTTTATGAGTAAAAAACTATTTTCTTCAGGATTATTCATAGGTTAATGCTGCTTTAAACTTTTTTGCTAATAAGGGATCCTTAGATAGGAGCTGTTGCAAACTTTTCATGCATTTGTATTTTTTATTTCTCAGCACCTGCTCGCTTTCAAAATTTACCAAATGGAGTATGCTTTTCATCGATTGGTTTTCATAGTAATAAGCAACCAGAATCTTTTTGCAAACTTCTCCCAGTGAGCTGATGGTATTGCCGATTAAAGCCCGGTCTTCTCTATTTGTGATGTACCGGCTAACTTCGGGTTCGATATTATCTATTTCCATACTGTACTTATCTTCTCTCAGCATTGTTTTATTTCTTTTTCTTAATTCATTAAGCCATGTAAAGCGGTTTAAAGCATATAAAAAAGTTTTAATACTTGACTCGCCGCGGAATTTACCAGCTCGAACAATTTCGATAAAATTTACAATCACCTCCTGAAAAATATCTTCTGCGTCCTGCCCAGACCCTTGGTTCTGAATAATGTAAGCCTTTAAGGTTGCAAAGTTCTCTAGATATAAAGCACGAACTGCATCACTATCGATATTTTGCCTAGCAAGCATTGTTATTATTTCGGAATCTGAGTGCTTTGAGGATGATTTCACCATCTTATATAACTAGGTAAATGCAAAGAGTAATTTTGTAACCAAGGTAGCTTAAAAGAATTTTTCGTGCAAAATAAAAACCAATATAAAATGGATTAGTTGAGTATGGGATGATCTAGTAGGTTCGACCTCTTTTGTGAATTATAAAGGTCCCATCGAGTGTTTGGTGATTAATTGAGTGTAAGTTTTAACTTTTGGAAAACGTGGTCAATGAAACTTGGCTTACGCACATTAAATTAAATTCTCGAGGCAAGAAAAAACCACCATTCATCTTCCAGGTCTCAGGTTATATTGGCTTCAAAGGGTATACTTTAAGTCGACTTCAGGCTCGAAATGATACGAAAAAACTAATACAGTTCGATTTCAGCCAGTCTTGAATTAATCTTCACGAAGGAAATGTTGCTTATTTTAAGTTAAAAACCGCAGTAATAAAATGAGGGTAACCAAATACTTAGTTCCAGTATGGATGAACCAGAGGTTGTTGACTCCGTTTCACCGGAAATGATTTGCTGTAAAGTTTGCTTGTCTGCATTTTAGCGAACGGGTGTAAAGGGGTCAAATCAATTCGTTTATTCAGGTGACACTGCTATTCAAAATCTTTTTGCCTTTATAATCAGATGGATTAGCTGATGAAAGAGCAGGGATAGATTTACTTACATCGCTTAAGCTTATAATCCCCATATACAACTAGCCTTTCAAGTCCACAGGAGTCAACCTTTGTTGATTGCCTATTAGTTTGTGAACAATATTTGCATTTTGAATGTCCATATTCAAATTTTACAGATATTTAAATGTAGTTGGTCATTAATCACAAATTTTATTGTTTGCGAGCTATCTACCCAAAGTAATGGACAGTTGAATTTTAAATTAGCTCATATTTGATTCCTTTCTAGCTATATTTGACTCCTTTTTCAGTTAATCAGTGGATTAGTTCCCACCGGTTGTAAATTTATTATTAGAAAATGGGGTGAAGCTAACATGCTTTTTATCAATGCTTAAGCTGCTTTAGCAAAGCTGTGGTGATTTTTGAGGTATTCATATTAACACTCCGGTGGGAGAAAAATGATGTGGAAAACTTTTTTGTGGTAAAAAGTGGTAAAAAGTGGTAGAACTCTTTACTTTTACACTACATAAAAAGTGTAAATACCATTATGCCCCAACTTTTAGGAGAATTTGATTGTAAACTTGACGCAAAGGGACGCCTTATGGTACCTGCTGCGCTTAAGAAACAATTGCCTGAAAGTGAAAAGGAAGGTTTTATTATTAACCGTGGTTTTGAAAAAAACCTGGTTATCTATCCAAAATCTGTTTGGAATGATGTTGTGGCTGAAGTAAGTAAATTAAACCCTTACGATGCTGAAAACAGGTTGTTTGTTCGAGCCCTTACCCGTGGTGCGACTGAAATTACCCTTGATGCTGCTGGCCGAGTATTAATTCCGAAATCTCTTGCAGAATATGCTGGTTTAGGTAATGATATCGTTCTGGCTTGTCAACTTGACAAAGTTGAGGTTTGGGATAAAAAATCTTACGAAGATAGTTTTGATAATATTCCTGAAAATTTTGCTGCATTAGCGCAAAAAGTGATGGTTCCAAAGACAGGAGGTGCTGATGGAGCATAATTACCATGTGCCTGTTATGTTGCAGCCTTGTATCGATGGTTTAAATATCAAGCCCGATGGCGTTTATGTAGATGTTACTTTTGGTGGAGGTGGTCACTCTAAAGAAATTTTAAAACATCTGGGTAAAAATGGAAGACTGATTGCTTTTGATCAAGATGTTGATGCTCAGGCAAATATTCCTGCCGATGATCGTTTAATTTTTATCGACCAAAATTTTGGCTTCCTTAAAAATAACCTTCGCTTAAAAGGTTTTAAACAGGTTGATGGTATTCTGGCTGATTTGGGGGTTTCTTCTCATCAGTTTGATATTCCTGAACGTGGTTTTTCTATCCGCTTTAATGCTGATTTAGACATGCGTATGGATAAACATGGGCAGTTAACAGCGGCTGAAGTTTTAAATACCTATTCTGAAGATAAGCTACATAAGATTTTCGGAATATATGGCGAGGTAAAAAATGCAAAGTCGCTGGCTAGAGCAATTGTAACTTCCCGCTTAGATGCGCCTTTTACAGATATTGATAGTTTTAAATCTGCAATTTCCGCTTACATCCCCAAGGGAAAAGAAAATAAATATTTAGCGCAGGTATTCCAGGCTTTAAGAATTGAAGTAAACGCCGAAATCCAGGTGCTTGAAAGCTTCCTTCAACAAGCTGCAGAAGTTTTAAAACCAGGCGGTCATTTGGTGGTGATGTCTTATCATTCGCTTGAAGACAGGCCGGTTAAAAATTTTATGGCAAAAGGTAAATTTCAGGGCGAGGTAGAAAAGGATTTTTTCGGTAACCAGCAGAAGCCTTTTAATGTAATTACAAGAAAAGCAATCGTTGCAACTGACGAAGAAATTGCCTTAAATAATCGGGCAAGAAGTGCAAAGTTAAGAATAGCAGAAAAAATATGAACAGGTTCAGGGAAGATTTAGAAGACGAAGAATTAGGACCTGTACCCGAATTAAAACTTAAATCGGAAAAGGTTAAATCTGAAAGGGTAAAATCTGAGGATGAGAAAAAGTTTGCAGATACCTTTATCGGTAAGTTTTTTATAGAGGGTGTAATATCAAAAGAAGCGGCTACAGATGCATTGCCGTTTCTGTGTTTTCTGGCATTTTTAGGGATGGTATATATCGCTAACAGCCATTTTGCGGTAAATAACGTTCGAAAAATAGATAAGTTAAATAAAGAAGTAAAAGAATTGAGATGGGAGTATAAATCGATGAAAGCCGAGTTAATGTTTAAAAGCAAACTAACTGAAGTGGCCAAAAAGGTTGATACGCTTGGGATAAAAGAATTAATAGAACCTCCAAAAAAAATAATTGTTAAAAGCGATGAATATTAGAGCAAACATACTGCTTCGTGTATATCTGGCATTTGGCTTAATTGTGCTTTTTGCTTTGGCGGTAGTTTTACGCCTTGGTCAGGTGCAATTTGTACAGGGGCATAAGTGGAAAGCTATGGCAGATAGCCTTTCTACAAAATATTTACCCGTTGAGGCTACTCGTGGTAACATCTATTCTAACGATGGCAGTTTATTGGCCACTTCGGTTCCAGAATACGAATTGCGCATGGATATGTTTGCTGGTGGTATTGCTGATGACAAAATTTTTAATGAGAAGGTTGATTCTTTAGGGATGAAACTTGCTGGAATTTTTCAGGACAAAACACCAAAGGAGTATTCAAGAATACTTCGCAAGGGCCGTGCTGACAGTGCCCGTTATTTGCTTATCCATCGTAAAGTTGGTTATTCAGATTTAAAAATGATAAGAACATTTCCACTTTATAACATTGGAAAATTTAGTGGTGGTTTAATTGCTGTACAACAGAACAAGCGCATTTTACCTTTCAAAGCACTTGCTGCTCGTACAATTGGTTATAAAAATGCAAATGTTAAAAATGGTGTCGGTTTAGAAGGTGCGTATAATCAATATATTAACGGAGAAACCGGTAGAAGATTAATGCAGAGAATTGCTGGTGGGGTTTATGTACCAGTGAACGATGAGGAAGAAGTTGCGCCTAAAGATGGTGCAGATATCATTTCTACCATCGACATTAACATGCAGGATTTGGCGCAAAGTGCTTTAGAAAAACAATTGATTAAAAGTAAAGCAGACCACGGAGCGGTAATTGTTATGGAGGTTGAAACCGGAGAAATCAGGGCTGTAGCAAATTTTTCTAAAGTTGAAGAAGGTGTTTACAAAGAGAAATTTAATTACGCAATTGCAGGTAATCAAGATCCTGGTTCAACTTTTAAGTTAGCCTCTTATATGGCTTTGCTTGAAGATGAAAAGGTTGACACCAATACGATGGTTGCAACTGGTAATTACCAAATTCCCGGTCACATGATAAAGGATTCGCATGGAAGTATTGGTGTGGTTACGGTTAAGAAAGCTTTTGAACAATCTTCAAATGCTGCAATTGCATCGATGGTGAACAATGCATATCGGGAAAATCCTAAGAAATTTACCGATCATTTATATGATTGGCATTTGAATGAGATGTTGCAACTTCAAATTCCAGGTGAAGCAAAGCCGGTGGTTAAAAACCCATCAAACAAAAGTTGGGGAAAAATGACTTTGCCACAAATGGCTTACGGTTATGAAATGCAACTTACGCCATTAAAGATGCTCACATTCTACAATGCGGTAGCGAACAACGGTAAATATATTGCGCCAATTTTTGTAAAGGAGATTAGAAGATTAGGAAATCCAGTTGAGCAATTTAAAGCCCGGGTTATTAACGAGAAAATTTGTTCTGATGTTACCTTAAGTAAAATGAGAAAAATGCTTGAAGGTGTAGTAACTGAAGGTAGCGGAAAGCAAATCGTTTACAACCCACTTTATAAAATTGCAGGTAAAACGGGTACTGCACAGGTTGCTGATGCAAACAAAGGTTATAAGGCAAACAGACAATATCAAGCTTCATTTGTAGGTTATTTTCCCGCTGATAAACCGAAATATTCTATGATTGTAGTAATTAATGATCCAAAAGGTGCTTACTATGGTGCATTGGTTTCAGGTCCGGTTTTCAGAGAAATTGCTGACAGAATTTATGCAAGCGATATGCAGATGTATAATGATGTGCCTACCACTTTAGTGGGCAATACTGGCAATCCGCCAACAAAATCCGGACAAAGTAAAGCCACACAGAAAGTTTACAAAGCATTTGGATTCAAACCACTTTTTGCTTCCAAATCTGAATATTACAATACGATTGATACCAGCGCAGGAACGATTTTTCAGGAAAATAATGAACGAAAAGGTGTAATGCCGAATGTATCAGGGATGGGCTTAAAAGATGCCCTTTATCTTTTAGGCAATGCTGGATTGAAAACAAGAGTATCAGGTTCTGGAAAAGTTATCAGACAATCTGTTCAGGCCGGAGTTAAGGTAGGTAAAGGTTTATTGGTAGATATACAGTTAGATTGAAAATAGATTAGAGAATGGCTGAATTATATAATTAGAGAGTGATTTGGCGACTAGTAAACATTCTCTGAATCAAAATTCACGCATTCAAAATTAAAAAATATATGCAATTACAGGATTTATTGTATGGTGTAACGATTAAAGAATTGGTTGGTAAAACCGATAGGGAAATCAATGCACTTAATTTTGATTCGCGTAAAGTAAGTAAAGACGACGTGTTTTTTGCAGTTGTAGGGACAGCAGCAGATGGTCATTTATATATAAACCAAACGGTAGAACAAGGTGCTGCTGTAATTATTTGCGAAAACTTACCAGAAATCGAAGATTATAATGTAACCTATATTAAGGTTGATAATACATCAGTTGCATTGGGTATCATGGCCGGCAATTTTTATGGTAATCCATCAAAAGAACTTAAGCTTGTTGGTATTACCGGAACGAATGGTAAAACAACTATTGCCACCATCTTATATAAACTTTTTAAAGATTTAGGTTATAAAACCGGATTGATATCTACCGTAGAAAATTTTGTAAACGATACCGCTATAGCTGCGACGCACACTACACCAAATCCGATTGCATTAAATGCGTTGCTTAAGGATATGGTAGTTGCAGGCTGCGATTACTGTTTTATGGAAGTAAGTTCGCATGCCGTTTCTCAACACAGAATTGAAGGCTTAACTTTTTCAGGTGGTGTGTTTTCTAACCTTACACACGATCATTTAGATTTTCATAAAACATTCGATGCTTATTTAAAAGCGAAGAAAACATTCTTTGACTTACTGCCGAAATCGGCTTTTGCATTAACCAACACCGATGATAAAAACGGCATGGTGATGTTGCAAAATACAAAGGCCTACAAGAAAACCTATGCCTTAAAGCAACTTGCAGATTTCAAGGCGAAAATTATAGAGAACGGCTTCGCGGGTTTGCATTTAGATATCGATAATGAGGATGTTTATTTCAAATTAATTGGCTCTTTTAACGCCTATAATCTGCTGGCCGTTTATGGAACGGCAATTTTGCTAGAGCAGGATAAATTGAAGGTACTTACTTTATTAAGCCGTTTAACAGGTGCTGAAGGTCGTTTTGATTACATCGTTTCTGATGATAAGATTATTGGCATTGTAGATTATGCCCATACACCAGATGCAGTACAAAATGTATTGAACACGATTGCCGATATCCGAAAAGGAAATGAGCAAGTGATTACCGTTTTAGGTTGTGGTGGCGATAGAGATAAAACCAAGCGCCCGATAATGGCTCAGGTTGCTTGCGATTGGAGCGATAAGGTTATTCTTACCTCTGATAATCCACGCACCGAAAACCCGCAAAGCATTATTGATGATATGGAAGCTGGTGTTTCGCCAAGCAATAAACGTAAAACTTTATCCATCTTGGATAGAAGAGAAGCCATAAAAACAGCTTGCCACTTGGCCGGGAGGGGAGATATTATCTTAATCGCTGGAAAAGGACACGAAAAGTATCAGGAAATAAATGGTGTACGCAACCATTTTGATGATAAGGAAATTTTACTTGAACAATTAAACCCTCGCAGCTAATGTTATATTTATTATTCGAATACCTGCATAAGCATTACGACATACCTGGATTAAGGTTGTTCCAGTACATCACTTTCCGTGCATCTGTTTCTATCATTTTATCTCTAATCATCACAACAGTTTACGGACGTAGATTAATTGATTACCTGCATAAAAAACAAGTTGGCGAAACTGTTAGGAATTTAGGATTAGAAGGACAAATGCAAAAACAAGGTACGCCGACAATGGGTGGTATCATCATTTTGCTTGGTATTTTAATTCCGACACTTTTGTTTGCAAACATCGCTAACGTATATGTAATCCTAATGATTATCACCACCGTTTGGATGGGCGCAATTGGCTTTTTAGACGATTATATCAAGGTTTTTAAAAAGAATAAAGAAGGTTTAGCGGGAAGATTTAAAGTTGTTGGACAAGTAGGTCTAGGTATTATAGTGGGTTGTACCATGTATTTTCACCCAAATATTGTAGTTCGCCAAACAGTTAAAGATGATGTAAAAAATACTTCATCGGTCCCAATGGTTTTACGTCAAAAAGGAGAAACTTTCTATTATACACAGGATGTTAAATCAACCAAAACCAATATTCCATTTTACAAAAATAATGAATTTGATTACGCAAAAGTACTTAAGTTTTTAGGTACTGGTTATGAAAAATATGCGTTTTTGGTATTTCTTGTCTTTACGGTATTCATTATTACGGCCGTTTCAAATGGCGCAAATATCACGGATGGTATTGATGGGCTTGCAACGGGAACATCAGCGGTAATTGGGACAACACTTGGCATTTTGGCTTATGTTTCTGGTAATACGGGCTTTGCGGATTATCTGAACATCATGTACATCCCGAATTCTGGTGAATTGATGATTTTTGCCGGTGCTTTTGTAGGTGCCTGTGTAGGTTTTCTGTGGTATAATTCCTATCCGGCGCAGGTTTTTATGGGCGATACCGGAAGTTTAGCCATCGGTGGAATTATTGCTTCGTTCGCCATTATGATTCGTAAAGAATTATTGATTCCGATTTTATGCGGTGTGTTTTTGATTGAATTGGTATCGGTGATTATGCAGGTTTCCTATTTCAAATACACCAAAAAGAAATTTGGCGAAGGGCGAAGGATTTTCCTGATGTCGCCACTGCATCATCACTACCAAAAGAAAGGTTATCACGAAGCCAAAATTGTTACCCGATTTTGGATTATAGGAATTATGCTCGCCATTATGACGATTGTAACCTTGAAATTAAGATAGATAGAATAAGGATAAGCAACAAAGCGTAAAGATTCTTAAAAGCTAAAGTATTATTGGTTAATAGGTTAGCAAAAGAACAATAAACGCAGAAAGAACAACGATAATCGAATAAAGAAACAAAATGAATACAAATCAAAATACAACTTCCAATAGTCAGTCAGAAATGGCAGGGCAGGGCCGTGTTGTAATTTTGGGTGCAGGCGAGAGTGGTGTTGGCGCAGCAAAATTGGCGCAGCAAAAAGGTTTTGATGTTTTTGTTTCCGATTTCGGTGTGATTGCTGATAAATATAAATTGGCGCTGGAAAAGCTGTCTGTAGCGTTTGAATCTGAAAAACACACAGAAGAACTTATCTTAAATGCAACTGAAGTAATTAAAAGCCCAGGTATTCCATCAACAGCGCCTATTATTAAAAAATTGGTTGAATTGGGTATTCCTGTAATTTCTGAAATTGAATTTGCTAAACGCTATACAAGTGCTAAAACGGTTTGTATTACTGGTTCGAATGGGAAATCAACAACCAGTTTACTCACCTTTCATATTTTAAAAAAGGCCGGATTAAACGTTGGTCTTGCAGGTAACATCGGTCAGAGTTTTGCTGCGCAAGTGGCTGATGAAAACTTCGATTGGTTCGTTCTGGAGATATCAAGCTTTATGCTTGATGATATGTTTGCTTTCAAAGCAGATGTGGCAGTTCTACTAAACATCACACCAGACCATTTAGATAGATACGATTATAAGCTTGAAAACTATGCTGCATCAAAAATGCGCATCATTCAGAATCAAACCGTTAACGATACATTTATCTATTGTGCGGATGATGAAGAAAGCTTGAAAGCATTGCAAAATATAAAGCCACAGGCAAAAACATATCCCTTCTCAATAGTTAGAAAAGTAGAAGAGGGAGCAGATTTAGAGAACGATACAATACACATACACATTGAACCAAATAACGAACTTATCATGTCTATTACAGAATTAGCCTTACAAGGCAAGCACAACATTTACAACTCTATGGCTTCGGGCATTGTTGCTAAAGTTTTAGAGTTAAGAAATGATTCTATTCGTGAGAGTATGGGTAATTTCAAAAATATTGAACATAGGCTCGAGCATGTAGCCAAAATTTCTGGAATTGATTTTATCAACGATAGTAAAGCGACCAATGTGAATTCAACATGGTATGCTTTAGAAAGCATGACTACTGATGTGGTTTTAATAATGGGTGGTGTTGATAAAGGCAATGATTATGGCATGCTTAAGGATTTGGTTAAAAGCAAGGTTAAAGCAATTGTGTGTTTAGGGAAAGATAACAAACGTATTCATGATGCTTTTGAAGATGATGTAGAAGTAATTGTAAATACTTTTTCTGCTGAAGAAGCAACACAAATTGCTTTTCATTTAGCAAAACGTGGCGATGCAGTTTTGCTATCGCCTGCTTGTGCAAGTTTCGATTTGTTTAAAAATTATGAAGACCGCGGAAATCAGTTTAAAGCGGCAGTAAAAGAATTATAGAAGGAGGTTAACAAAATGTTGCAAACTCTACTTAATAAAACAAAAGGAGATAGATGGATTTGGTTAATCATCATCTTGCTATCGCTTATATCGGTAATGGCTGTTTACAGCGCTACCGGAACTTTGGCCTATAAAAGAGGTGAGGCAGTGGAAAAACTGTTCCTATTTAAGCACTTTATTTTTGTAATGATGGGTATCGGGATGATTTACATTTCCCACTTGCTTGATTACAGGTATTATGCAGGAATATCTAAAATTTTAATGATTGTTACCATACCATTATTGCTTTATACTCTAATATTTGGAACAAACTTAAATGATGCATCCCGCTGGGTTAAAATCCCGGTAATTGGTTTAACCTTTCAAACATCCGATTTGGCTAAACTGGCGTTGATAACTTTTTTGGCGAGGATGTTAACCAAGAAGCAGGAAAATATTAAAGATTTGAGAGAATCCTTTATCCCGATTATGGCTTCTGTTTGTTCGGTGTTTGTATTAATTGCATTGGCAAATATGTCTACGGCTTTGATGCTGTTTGGCGTAAGTATTTTGCTGTTGATTATTGGAAGAATTAGCATTAAACAAATTTCAATTGTTTGTGCAGGCGGTTTAGTATTGCTGCTATTGGTAGGGTTTTTAGGCCCGAGAAGTGAAACCTATAAATCACGTATCAGAACCTTTTTGCACCCTGAACTTGTACATTCTGATAAAAGTTTTCAAGCCGACCAGGCAAAGATTGCCTTGGCAACCGGCGGCGTTTTTGGTAAAGGACCAGGTAATAGCACACAGCGTAATTTCCTTCCACACCCTTATTCCGATTTTATTTTTGCCATTATTATTGAAGAATGGGGAACGTTAGGGGGAATTGTGATTATGATGCTTTACCTGGTGCTTTTGTACCGGTGTATAAAAATTGTAACCCGGGCGCCCAAGGCATTTGGTGCATTGCTGGCCGCAGGGCTGAGTTTTAGTTTAACCATTCAGGCTTTTGCAAATATGGCGGTTGCAGTTGGCTTAGGTCCGGTGACCGGAGTTCCGCTTCCATTGGTTAGCATGGGTGGTACATCGATGATATTTACCAGTGTGGCTTTTGGAATTATTTTAAGTGTGAGTCGTGATGTTGAGGAAAATGTAGCCGGCAAAACTACCGGCGAAAAAGCAAAAGTGAGTAATAAGGTTATTGTTGGAGAGATACCTGCGATGGCTTAAAGGAATTAGCTGATGTGAGGATGAGCTAATTAGATAATGAATCAGAATATAACAACATGCATTAGCCAATTAGCTAATGAATAAATTATCAAATTAATTAAGATGAATAATTCCCCAAAAATTATCATATCAGGAGGTGGCACAGGCGGGCATATTTTTCCCGCCGTCGCCATTGCCAATGCACTAAAACGCATTATGCCTGCTTGTGAAATTTTATTTGTGGGTGCAATCGGTCGGATGGAAATGGAAAAAGTTCCTGCTGCCGGATATAAAATTATTGGCTTAAACATCAGTGGTATTCAACGCGGTTCAATTGTAAAAAACCTTGCATTACCATTTAAAGTGATGGGAAGTGTTCGCAAAGCGATGCAATTGATTAACGATTTTAAGCCAGATGCGGTAGTAGGTGTTGGAGGTTACGCATCCGGACCTTTATTATATGCCGCATCATTAAAGGGCATTCCTTATTTGATACAAGAGCAAAACTCGTACGCAGGCATAACAAACAAATGGCTGGGAAAAAAAGCTTCAAAGATTTGTGTGGCTTTTGATGATATGGACGCTTTCTTCCCGGCTAACAGAATTTTGAAAACCGGTAATCCGGTAAGGGGAGAAGTTGTTGATATTAAAGGGAAACATTTCTCAGGTGCAGAGCTTTTAAAGCTTGATCCTCAGAAAAAAACAATACTAGTAACCGGCGGAAGTTTGGGTGCCGGAACATTAAATAAGGCAATAGAAAAACATCTGCCAGAAATCTTAAAGCAGGATGTTCAAATTATCTGGCAAACAGGTAAATTTTATTATAAAGGCATTATCGAACGTTTAGGGATAGATTACCATCCGAACGTGAGAATATTAGAATTTTTAAATAAAATGGATTTGGCTTACGCTGCCGCTGATGTAATTATTAGCAGGGCAGGTGCAGGCACAATTGCAGAGCTTTGTATGATAAGAAAACCAGTTATTCTGGTGCCTTCTCCTAATGTGGCAGAAGATCATCAAACTAAAAATGCTTTAGCGCTAGTTAAAAATAATGCAGCAATGCTCATTAACGATCGCGCTGCTGAAGACATTTTAGTAACAGAAGCGTTAAAGTTGCTTGATGATAAATCGCACAGCGAAACGCTTGCAGAAAATATAGGTAAAATGGCGCTTCCAATGGCAGATGAAATTATTGCTAATGAGGTGTTGAAATTGATTAGATAAGAATAAGCATAAAGGAGCAAAGAACAAGGATTAAGGAGTAAAAATTTAAAGGGAATAGCAGATCGTAAATCGTAATTCTAAAATCGTAAATCAAAATATGGAACTAAGTAAAATAACTAGGGTTTATTTCGTGGGTATCGGTGGTATCGGTATGAGTGCGCTTGCCCGCTATTTTGCTAAACGTGGCTTGGTGGTTTGCGGTTACGATAAAACCAGAACCAAGCTTACCGAAACACTAGAGCGAGAAGGTATTCTGATTTCTTATTTGGATGAGGCATCGGCTTTGCCTTGTGTATTTCTGGATAAGCACGATGATAGCTTAGTGGTTTACACACCAGCAATTCCTAAAAGCTCCAAAATTTTAAACCATTTTATTGATAAGGGTTTTAGTCTGAAAAAACGTTCAGAAGTATTAGGCATTATCAGCAAAGGCATGTTTTGTATTGCCGTTGCGGGCACGCATGGCAAAACCACTACCTCATCAATAGTTGCACATATTTTAAAAGATACTGGTTACGATTGTACAGCCTTCTTAGGCGGCATCACTAGTAATTACAATAGTAATGTATTGTTCGGCGAAAACAATGTGGTTGTTGTGGAGGCTGATGAATACGATAGATCTTTTCTTACGTTGCATCCTGATGTTGCGGTTATTACTTCCATGGATGCCGACCACTTAGATATTTATGGCGATAAAAGTCATTTAGAAGAGTCCTTCCATTTATTTGCAGGGCAGCTTAAAGAAAACGGCGTTTTATTTGCCCATGAGGGTCTGCCTTTAGAAAAAAGCATCAGCTATGCGGTAAGTAATACAGCTTCAGCGAAAGCTGAAAATTTAAGGGTGGAAGGTTCAAAATTTGTTTTTAATTATTCGGACGATTCTTGCAGCATTAAAGATTTGAGCTTAATGCTTCCTGGAAAGCACAATGTTGCCAACACAACTGTTGCCATTGCTATTGCGTTAAAGCTTGGTATAGATGCTGAAAAGATTAAAGCAGCTGTTGCAAACTTTAAGGGCGTGAAACGTCGTTTTGAATATATCGTAAATGATGGTAATCAGATTTATATTGATGATTACGCACACCATCCGGAAGAATTAAAAGCTTGTTTTGATGCGGTTAGACAATTATATCCTGAGAAAAAACTTACCGTTATTTTTCAGCCACACTTATTTACAAGAACAAGAGATTTTGCTAATGAATTTGCAGAAGTTTTGGGCACAGCCGATGAACTTTTATTGCTGGATATTTATCCGGCAAGAGAATTACCGATCGAAGGCATTAATTCAAACTTTTTGTTGGATAAAATAAACCTAGGCAACAAAAAGATAATTAACAAGGAATTAGTTGTTGAATATATTAAAAAATCAAAGCCAGAGATGATTTTAACTGTTGGCGCAGGAGATATTGATACCCTAATTGAACCATTAAGAAATACTTTAACCAATGTTTAAAAGAATAAACTGGAGCGCAATTTTTACTGGGTTTGCCTGGCTTGTTAGTCTGGCAGGTGTGGTTGTGCTTTTAAGTTTTATCAACGTTAAAAAGCAATCGGTTAAGTGTACAAATGTTAAAATTTTAATTCCCGGTGCAGATAATTTTATAGAAAGGGAAGAAGTTGACCAAATTTTGAGAGAAGACCAAGGCGTGTTGGTTGGCCGGAATTTGGAACAGATAAATATCCATCAAATAGAAAAGAAACTTCAGGCTAATCCTTATATCGGCTTTGCCAAGGTTTTTGTAGATATGGATGGTGTACTGAATATAGAGATAAAACAGCGTCAGCCAATCTTGAGGATTTTAAATTCTAGCGGGCAAGATTTTTATATTGATAATGATGGGTTAAAAATGCCAATTTCTCCAAACTTTACAGCCAATGTGCTTGTTGCTACAGGCAATATCCAGGAAGTATTTGGAACAAGAGTTGATACTTTGAGAACCCAAATGGCGAGAGATTTGTACAAAACTGCTCAATATTTTAAAAGAGATACACTTTGGGATAATCAAATTGAACAAATTACGGTTGATTCTAAAAATGATATTGAGTTAATTCCAAGAGTTGGTAACCAACGAATAATACTTGGAAATGCAGATTCGCTTGATAAAAAAATGAAGAACCTATTGGTTTTTTACAAAAAGGCAATGCCACAGGTGGGTTGGGAAACTTACCGCACCATTAATATAAAATATACGAATCAAATTGTATGCGAGAAGCGAGATTCGTCATTAATTGCAAAACAACCTAAAAAGCTAACAGCTGTAGATAGTTTAAGCTTAAGTAGAAAGGTAACGGATTCTTTAGTGAGAGTGGCAATTGGTAAATCACTGGCAGGTGAAGCTGACGAACGGACCGATGATCAGAAACAAACTGTGAACGCCTCGAAGCCGAAAGTTGCAAAACCTGAGCCGGCAAAAACGGTAGCCAAAAAAGAGCCTGAAAAAGAGAAGCCAAAAGCTGTTACTAAGCCCGAGGTGAAAAAAGCAGAACCTAAAAAGCCTGCAGATGCAAAAGCAATTACGAGCACAAAACCAAAAACTGATGCAAATCAGAAAAAAGATAAAAAGAACAAATAGATCCCTAAGAAGAACATTATATATAACTCAACAAAATTAACGAATATGGACAAGGCAAAACTTACTAGTCAGTCTCCAATTGTAGTTGGCCTGGATATCGGTACTACAAAAATTTGTGTTATTGTAGGCCGCAGAACACAGCATGGTAAAATTGAAGTATTAGGAATCGGCAAGGCCGAATCAGCAGGTGTAACAAGGGGTGTGGTTTCTAATATTCAGAAAACCGTGCAGGGTATTATGCAGGCAGTTGAAATCGCCAGCGGGCAATCGAATGTAGAAATTCAGGTTGTAAACGTTGGTATTGCAGGGCAGCACATTAAAAGTTTGCAGCACCGTGGTATCTTAACCAGAAGGGAATTAAATAACGAAATCGGTAAAAAAGATATCGACAAGTTAATTGATGACATGTTTAAGCTGGTTATGCCTCCGGGCGAAGAAATTATTCATGTTTTACCACAAGAATTTACAATTGATAATGAGCCTGGGATTAAAGACCCGATCGGGATGGCCGGAGTACGCCTCGAGGCTAACTTCCACATTATTTCGGGTCAGGTAACGGCGGTTAAAAACATTATAAAATGTGTAAATAATGCAGCCTTGCAAACTCAGGATTTAATTCTTGAGCCATTGGCTTCTTCAGAATCGGTGTTGAGCGATGAAGAAAAGGAAGCTGGAATTGCACTTGTAGATATTGGTGGTGGTACAACAGATATTGCGATTTTTCACGAGGGGATTATTCGTCATACTGCTGTTATACCTTTCGGAGGTAATAGCGTTACAGAAGATATTAGAGAAGGATGTTCAGTAATGCGTAACCAGGCTGAGCTTTTAAAAACTCGCTTTGGATCTGCATTGGCAGAAGAAAACAAGGAAAACGAAATTATTTGCGTTCCGGGTTTAAGAGGTAGAGAGCCAAAAGAAATTTCTGTTAAAAACCTTGCTTATGTAATTCAGGCTAGGATGGAAGAAATCATCGAGCACGTTTATTACGAAATCAAATCATCAGGCTATGAGAAAAAATTAATTGGTGGTATTGTAATTACTGGTGGTGGGGCTTTGCTTAAGCATTTATCTCAGGCTGTAGAATATGTTACCGGTTTAGATTGCCGCATTGGTTATCCTAACGAGCATTTATCTAAATACGAAGATATGCCGAAAACCATTTATGATGATTTAAAAAGCCCGATGTATGCAACCAGTGTTGGTTTATTGATAAAAGGTATTCAAAGAGCGGAAGAGCAAGAGATAGAAATCAGAAAAGGTACTGTTATCGTAGATAAATCAAAACCTGTTAAAGAAAAAGAAAAGCGTGGACCAGGTTTATTTGATAAGTTACTTGCAAAAACTAAAATTTTCATCCAGGATGATATGGATGTTAGCGATGAAGATTACTTGAAAGGTTAATCTTTTCAACAAATAAAGAGTTTTCCACATTATGAACAGTTGTGGAAAACGTCTGTTGAAAAAGTGTTAATATTACATGGAGTAATGAACAGAATTTAAAAAATTTTAAACAACTGATTCATAATATTATGCAGTTCGAAATGTTAAAAGATAAGTCGTCAATCATCAAAGTAATTGGTGTTGGTGGCGGTGGCGGCAACGCAGTAAACCATATGTACCTGTCGGGAATAACAGGTGTAGACTTTATTATTTGTAATACGGATGCCCAGGCTTTGGAGTCTAGCCCTATACCTAACAAGGTACAATTAGGTGCTAGCTTAACCGAAGGGATGGGTGCAGGATCAATTCCTGAAGTTGGTAAAAACTCAGCAATTGAGAATATTGATGATATTAAGGCTATGCTTGGCAGCACAACCAAAATGTTGTTTATAACAGCAGGAATGGGCGGTGGTACAGGTACTGGTGCAAGTCCGATAATTGCGAAAGCAGCAAAAGAACTTGATATTTTAACAGTTGCTATAATTACTACTCCATTTTCTTTCGAAGGCAAACGTAGAAGATTACAGGCTGATGAAGGTTTGGAAGAACTTAAAAAGTACGTTGATTCTTACCTTGTAATTTCGAATGACAGGTTACGTGAAATTTTCGGAAACCTTACCTTAGGTTCAGCCTTTGGTCAGGCAGATGATATCTTAACAACTGCCGCTAAAGGTATTGCTGAGATTATTACTGTTCCGGGTTATATAAACGTCGATTTTAAAGATGTGCGTACCGTTATGAAAGAAAGCGGTGTAGCAATCATGGGTAGCCATGCATCAGAAGGGGAAGACAGAGCTTTACAAGCTGTTGAAGGTGCTTTAGCATCACCTCTTTTAAAAGATAATGAAATTGAAGGTGCCCGATATATTTTATTGAATATCAGTTCTGGTGCACGTGAGGTAACAATGGATGAAGTTTCAATAATTACAGATTACATTCAGGAAAAAGCTGGTTTATCAGCAGATTTAATTTGGGGTAATTGTACCGATGAAACTTTAGAAGAAAAGTTATCGGTAACGATTATAGCTACAGGTTTCCAAACATCAGAGGAGCGTGTTTATGAAGAGAAGAACAAAAAGAAAATCTCTTTATTAACACCGGAAGAAGCGCCATTGGTTCGTCCTGTTGAACCGGTTAATTCATTTATTCAGCCTAAAGCTGCCCCGGTAGCTGAGCCTGTAATGAAATTAAAAGAAGAAGCTCCACAAGCTGATTTGTTTGGGGGAATGTTTAATAAAGCTGAGGTACCGAAATATCAGGAGCCTGAAAACGAAATTGTTCGTCATACTTTAATTGAAGAAGAACCACAAGCTGAAGCACCTGCAGAGCAAGGTTTCGAGTTTGAAATAAAATTGGCTGAAACAGAATACGTTTTCGAAACGCCTGTTGCTGAAGTGCCGCAAATGCCCGAACCAGAGCCAGAGTTGCCGGTTGTTGGTTTGGATGATAATCAAAATGATGAATCAGTTGAAGAGCAACTTAAAAAATCGAAAGAGCGCATTATGCGTTTAAAAGATTTAAGCATGAAACTTCGTACCACAAATGGTTTACAGGAATTGGAAAATGAACCTGCTTACAAACGCAAACAAATGCAATTGCAGCAAGTTCAACATTCATCAGAATCTCAGGTTAGTCGCTTTACATTAAGCAACGACCAGGATGGCGGTACAGAAATCAGACCTAACAACTCATTCTTGCACGATAACGTTGATTAATCTAATCAAAATATAATTTAAGGCTCCGATATATCGGGGCCTTTTTGGCGTAAGATAAAAATGTTAAATTGATAATTGACATCCTGCGGATGAAATGAGTTGATTTTAAGCCGAATAAACCGTAAATTCGCAAAATTTTAATACTATAATAATACATAATACATTGGATATATTTGAGAAGATAGCAAAACACATGGGGCCTCTTGGTCAGCACCAAAAATGGTCTCATGGGTATTTCTCTTTCCCAAAATTGGAGGGAGAAATTGCACCACACATGCAATTTAAAGGAAAAGAACATTTGGTTTGGAGCCTAAACAATTATTTAGGTTTAGCCAATCATCCTGAAGTTAGAAAAGCAGATGAAGAAGCTGCGGCACAATTTGGAATGGCTTACCCTATGGGTGCACGTATGATGAGTGGTAACTCAAAATATCATGAACAATTAGAGCAAGAACTTGCTGCATTTGTGGGCAAACCTGATGCCTTTTTATTAAATTATGGCTATCAGGGTATGGTTTCTATTATCGATACTTTGGTAGATAGAAACGATGTTATTGTTTACGATGCAGAATCTCATGCTTGTATTATTGACGGTTTACGTTTGCACATGGGTAAAAGATTTGTGTACAAGCATAATGATATCGAGAGTGCAAGAAAACAATTAGAGCGTGCGACCAAATTAACCAACGAATCGGGTGGCGGTATTCTTTTAATTACCGAAGGTGTTTTTGGAATGAGTGGTGCACAGGGTAAATTAAAGGAGATTGTTGATTTAAAGAAAGATTTCGATTTCAGAATCCTGGTTGATGATGCACATGGTTTTGGTACCATGGGAAAAACCGGAGCAGGTACACACGAAGCGCAAGATTGTATTGAAGGCATTGATGTTTATTTCGGTACTTTTGCGAAATCGATGGCTGGTATTGGTGCTTTCGTTGCATCAACAGAAGAAATTACAAACTTTTTGAGATACAATATGCGTTCTCAAACTTTTGCCAAAGCATTGCCAATGCCGATGGTAATTGGATTATTAAAACGCTTAGAATTACTTAAAAGCAAACCAGAGTTAAAAGATAAACTTTGGGAAATTGCAATGACCTTGCAAAAAGGTTTGCGTGAGCGTGGTTTTGATTTAGGTGTAACAGATTCTGTAGTAACACCGGTTTTCTTAAAAGGAGAGTTAAGTGATGCAACTGCAATTACTTTCGATTTACGTCAGAATTATAGTATCTTCTGCTCTATTGTGGTTTATCCGGTTATTCCTAAAGGTATGATAGAACTGCGCTTAATTCCAACGGCAGTACATACACTTGAAGATGTGCAACGTACATTAGATGCTTTTAGCGAAGTTTCTGAGAAATTGGAAAACGGCTATTATAAGGAAAATCAATTCGCTATTGCTTAAACAAATTTAGAATATTTTATGCCCTTTAATTTAGTTTAAAGGGCATTTTTTATTTCAGGTATTTTGTAATATTCTGATATTTAGACGATTATATTAAATATGTTACATGTTTTTGTGTATAAATGCTCAAAATGTGGAAAAAAAGGGCTTCAGAGCACTTTTTTTCTTTAGATAAAAATTTTTTTATTTAATTAAACACGTTAAATTAGACATACAAATTAAATTAAAACTAAAAACCTAAAATTACAGGAGCATTTAAAAATGAAAAAATTTGAAGAAGTAAAGAGTTTAGTTGCAGCTTTAGAAGCTGACGCAGACAAGTTCTATAACAAAGGTAACAGCGCAGCAGGTACACGTGTACGTAAAGGTATGCAGGATTTAAAAAACTTAGCACAAGCTATCCGTTTAGAAGTACAGGATACTAAAAACAAAGCTTAAGCGAACTAATAATATAATAAATAGGCCTCACAATAAAAATTGTGAGGCCTATTTATTATTGCATAAACTTGTAATCGTCGAGCCTATCAGACTTTACAAATTTCGTTAATTTACCGTTGTGGAAGTAAAAGAAAGAGTAAGGCTCAGGAACTGGTCTCCAGCCATTATAAGTTGTTCTGTAAATTTTGGTATTATCATCAGCAGATGATACTAACAATGATTTTGGATTTTCTTGTTTGAAATCGGTTTCAGACATCCCGATTGTAAACCTGGGCTCATAATACGAAACTGATTTGCAGCCCCAAGCCACAACTGCCATTAGGCAGATAAATAGTAGTTTTTTCATGTGTGTTTAATTTGTGTGTATCAAGCGCAAATCAATAATAATGCCTAATTTATGCTTTAATACTTTGATAATGCATTGGGGACAATTACAGGCTAAACTTTAAATTAAGTATCTGATTATCAGTTTTAAATACTTGGTGATTTTTATTTACACGTCAATGAGTTTAGTTATTTCTCTATTTTAATGCTTTAATTGATGAGTATTGTCCTTTTAATATGTACGGTTTTTTAAGTTTATAAATTCATAACTTTAAGCAAAGTCAATATTCCAATTATGAAAAAAATAGCTTTACTTATAATGCTGTTTAGCACCCGAGTAATTTACGCTCAGGAGAATCTAAATTTTGGCCGTCAGAAGGAAATTATATCGCCACAAACCAATAATGATGGTTCATTTACTTTCAGGCTTAAGGCTCCAAATGCTAAAAAAGTTGAGATACAAGGTGATTTTCTGGTCGCTAAGGGAAATGCGCCAGCTGTAGAAGCTATGAAACTTGGAGCAAATAGCATCTGGTCTTTCACTTCTTCCATTTTACCTTCAGAGCTTTACAGCTATAGTTTTATTGTTGATGGATTGAAAATACGAGATCCGAATAATGTTTACCTTATCCGAGATGTATCTTCTGTTGTAAATGTATTTTTAGTTGGTGGCGGCAAGGCAGATTTATATATGGTTAAAGATGTACCTCATGGAACGGTTGCTAAACGTTGGTATGAATCAGCTGGATTAAAAACGAACAGAAGACTTACAGTTTATACGCCACCAGGTTATGAATCTTCGAAAGGAAATTACCCTGTTTTATATTTATTGCATGGTGTTGGGGGCGACGAAGAAGCTTGGATGCAACTTGGCAGGGCATCACAGATTTTGGATAACCTTATTGCCGCTGGAAAGGCAAAGCCGATGATTGTTGTTATGACTAATGGCCATACCAGTAATACAGCTGCTCCAGGCGAATCATCAAAAGGACTTTATAAACCAATAATGATGACTCCGGATGTATTTAACGGCGATATGGAATCTTATTTTAAAGAAATAATTGATTTTACAGAGAAAAATTACCGTACAGGAAAAACTCAGAATGATAGAGCGATAGCAGGTTTATCGATGGGCGGCTTCCATTCGCTTTGGATTTCGGCAAATTACGCTAAAACGTTTGGTTATGTAGGATTATTTTCTCCAGCAATATTGCCTCCAGCAAGTGCAAATAGTTCAATCTATAAAGATTTAGATTCAAAACTTCAGGCTCAGAAGAAAAATGGCTTTAAGCTTTATTGGGTTGCAATTGGTAAAACCGATTTTTTATATAAAAATGTAACCGATTATCGTAATAAGCTCGATGTAATGGGATTTCAATATCAATACAAAGAAAGTGAGGGTGGCCATACTTGGGCAAATTGGCGTGACTATTTATCTGAATTTACGCCAATGTTATTTAAGTAGGTCTTTTAAGAAAAGCTGTTAGCCAAAATTACAAAGGCTTCCATTGTATTATGGAAGCCTTTGATATATTAAACTTAAGCCACTTGATTTATTTTTTCAAGCTCGGCAATAATTAGTTTTTCTAACCCAGCAGATGCGTTTACTAAAGGCAATCTCACAGCATCGCCGCAAATATTCAAATGTTTTAATGCAGCTTTAATACCTGCCGGATTTCCTTCTGCAAAAGCAAGTCGGGTAAATTCTACAAGGTTTAGATGCGCTGGTCTAGCGGCCTTAAAATCAGCATTCAGACATAAATTAACCATATCAGTGAATGGTTTAGGTACAGCGTTTGCAATAACAGAAATAATTCCACTGGCACCTAAAGCTATCATTGGTAAGGTAATGGGATCATCGCCAGAAATCAATAAAAAATCTTCGGGTTTATCTCTCATTATCTGGTTAAACTGGTCAAAACTTCCCGATGCTTCTTTAGTTGCGATAATATTTTTAAAATCATGTGCTAATCTGCAAGTGGTTTCCGGGCTCATATTGCTCATGGTACGGCCAGGAACATTGTATAAAATTAGATCCAATGGAGAAATTTCAGCTAAATGTTTATAATGCTGATAAATACCTTCCTGAGTGGGTTTATTATAATAAGGACTAACAGATAAAATTGCCGAATATCCGGTTGTATCGAAAGATTTTATATCATCAGCAACCTCAAGTGTGTTGTTGCCGCCAATACCGGCAACTAATGGTAATCTGTTATTGTTAATTTCAGCGGTAAAAGACCACACCTTCTTCTTTTCATCCTTAGTCATTGTGGCAGTTTCGCCGGTTGTGCCTAAAGAAACGAGGTAATCAACCCCTCCATCTACCAAATGATTAATCAGGTTTTTTAAACCATTGTAATCAACTTGTCCATCTGTGTTAAAAGGTGTAACTAAAGCCACACCAGTACCCTGAAATTTGTTCATTATGTAAATAATTGTTTTTTAATATCACAGGCGTTTTTTGCCTATGTGTTTTTTTCTATAAATCCCCGTTTAGGATATGTCTCATAATAATTAATATTTTAACGTTACCGTCTATTTTGCTAGCATTTCAATCAATTCTTTATCACTGATGATTGGAACTTTTAATTTAGTTGCTTTTTCAAGCTTTGATGGTCCCATGTTATCGCCGGCAACTAAATAATCAAGTTTGCCTGAAATACCACTTAAAATCTTTCCGCCGTTGGCTTCAATTAAGTCTTTAAGCTCATCGCGACTGAAATTTTCGAAAACGCCCGAAATTACGAATGTTTTTCCAATAAGTGTATCGCTATCAAGCGTTATTACTTTTTCCTCAATTTCGAAGGCTAATCCGGCAATTTTTAATAATTCTATTTGCTTCAAATGCGCTTGATTTGCAAAATATTCAACAATACTTTCTGCAATACGTTGTCCTATTTCATCTATCGCAATTAATTCTTCTAATGTTGCACTCGCTAACTTGTCGATGTTTTTAACACCTGCAACAATTTTTTTAGCAACTGTTTCGCCAACATAACGGATTCCCAAACCAAATAATACTTTCTCGAAAGGCATCTGTTTAGACTTTTCGATTCCATTTAGCATGTTTTCAATGGAACGTTCTCCAAATCTATCAAGTGATTTTAATTGCGCTGCTTTTTCGTTTAAGGTGTACAAATCACTGATGTGGCTAACCAGTCCATTTTTGTAAAATGTTTCTATGGTTTCATCACCCAATCCATCAATATTCATCGCTTTGCGAGAAATAAAATGCTGAATTTTCCCGACAATTTGCGGTGGACAACCTTCATCATTAGGACAGTAATGCACAGCTTCTCCTTCTTTTCTGATAAGTTCCGTTCCGCACTCCGGGCAGCTATGCAGGTAATTAACTTTGACCGAATTTGGTTTGCGCTTTTCTAAATTAACTTTAATTATTTTAGGAATAATTTCGCCGCCTTTTTCTACAAAAACGGTATCTCCTTCGTGCAAATTTAATCTCTCAATTTCATTAGCATTATGTAATGTCGCTCTTTTTACAGTTGTTCCGGCGAGTAAAACAGGTTTTAAATTTGCGACAGGTGTTACGGCGCCTGTTCTGCCAACCTGATAGGTAACCTTTTCTAGAATGGTTTCAACTTCTGCGGCCTTATATTTATATGATATTGCCCAACGTGGTGATTTGGCAGTGAAGCCAAGTTCCTGCTGTTGCGCATAACTATTTACTTTAATTACAATTCCATCAATATCGTAACTCAGTTTAAAGCGTTCGTTTTCCCAGTGGTGAATAAAATCCAAAACATCATCGATGTTTTTTACCAGTTTATTATGCTCGCAAACATGGAACCCCCAATTTTTTACAGCGTTTAAGCTGTCCCAATGATTTTTGAATTCATTTTTATCAGTATATAAGAAGTAGATAAACCCATCTAAAGGGCGTTTAGCAACTTCTTTACTATCTTGCATTTTTATAGTTCCCGATGCAAAATTACGCGGATTAGCGTACGCAATCTCCCCCAATTCTTCACGAGCCGCATTTAGCCTTAAGAAAGCAGCTTTATGCATAAATATTTCTCCTCTAATTTCGAAATGCGCTGGAGCATTATTTGTTTTGATTTGGTGAGGAATGGTGTGAATGGTTTTTACATTACTGGTTACATCATCGCCTTTTGTTCCATCGCCGCGGGTTACGGCGCTTAAAAGTTTACCGTTTTCATATGTAAGGCTGATGGATAAGCCATCAAATTTTAATTCGCAAACGTATTCGAAATTATCACCAATTGCTTTCTTAATACGCTCGTCAAAATCACGTAAATCCTGTTCGTTATACGTATTACCCAATGATAGCATTGGGTATTTATGTTGTACAGTTGTGAAATTTTTTGTTATATCGCCTCCAACACGTTGCGTAGGAGAATTCGGATCAGCAAAATCAGGATTTGAAAGTTCCAGTTCTGCAAGATGTTTAAGTTTTTTGTCAAATTCAAAATCGCCAATTGTTGGCATCGCCAATACATAATAGTTGTAATTATGCTGGTTTAATTCTGCCACAAGGGCATCCATTTCTTCTTTTATTGTAAATAGCGACATGTAGCAAAGATAAAAAAAGCTAGGATGCTTAAAAGTGTTTAATAATGCTTAAGCCAGTTTTAATTCTATTTCTTCAAAAATATCCATAAAATCTTTTTGCAGAACATCTTTAAAGATACCCAATTGAAAAGTTAATTGGTTAAGTTGATAATCTTTTAATGTTTCTGGCCACAAACGCATACAAATTCTATTTAAGGCATAGCTGATGTTTTCGAGTTTTTGATAACTCAACAGATATTTGCTGCTGATAAACTGTTCTAAAAATTTGAAGAAAACTTCAGGATTCTTCAGCTGGCAATGTTCAAGAAAATCGCTTAGTGAATCTTTTTTGACAGCACTTAAATTATCATAAAAATTATTTACTTGAACTAAATTATGTTCTATAAGCAGATGATCCAACAGAAGTTCTAAACCGATGTGTGCCAAGAATGATGGTCGCACAACGGAGTTTTCTAAAACCGGGATAATCAGGTGTTTTAATTCTGCAGTTTTTTCAAGGAAAAATGTTGAGGAATGGAAATGTAAGTCCACAGCCAGGTGTCGTTTCCATCCTTTTAACAAATTTTCTTCATCAGGGTTTCCGGTAAATAAAAACTCATTTTTTTGAGGATATAAGTTGGCTTCCTTTGATGCGTTTTTTATCAAATCAGGCAATACCGTTCCGATTACAATATTTGCATCAGTAGTGTTTCTGTCAAAATAAAAATGAGAAAGGAAGTTCATTCAGTAAATATAGTTTTTTAAAATACGCGTTCTAATACATCATATTATCTTAACAGCAATATAACAATTCATTTATAAAAGATTTTAGCTTTTCATTTGGTTTCGGCTTTAGCATCAAAAAACTATCTTTGCGCAATTAATTTTATACCATGACAAATTTTGTTGAAGAGTTACGTTGGAGAGGCATGTTGCACGATATTATGCCTAATACTGAAGAAAAGTTAAATGAAGGCATGACTTCTGGCTATATTGGTTTCGACCCAACTGCTGATTCGTTACACGTTGGTCACCTTACGCAGATTATGACGCTTATACACTTTCAAAATGCGGGTCATAAGCCTTTTGCCTTGGTTGGTGGTGCAACAGGAATGGTTGGCGATCCGTCAGGAAAATCTGATGAGCGTAATTTACAGACCCCCGAAATGATTGAGCACAATCTGAAAGGGATGAAAACTCAGTTGGCTAAATTTTTAAAGTTTGAAGATGCTGGAAATGGTGCAGTAATGGTAAATAATGCGGATTGGTTTAAGGATATGAATCTTTTCACTTTTATCCGCGATGTTGGTAAGCACATTACCGTTAACTATATGATGGCCAAAGATAGCGTTAAAAGACGTTTAGAAGGAGATTCTGGCTTATCTTTCACTGAGTTTTGCTACCAGTTAATTCAAGGTTACGATTTCTATTACTTATGGAAGAACAACAACTGTTTAGTACAAATGGGAGGTTCTGACCAATGGGGTAACATCGTTACGGGAACAGAATTAATCAGAAGAAAAGACCAAGGTACAGCTTACGCTATTACCACTCAATTGATAAAAAAGGCAGATGGCACTAAATTCGGTAAAACTGAAAGTGGTGCAGTTTGGTTAGATCCTGAAAAGACTTCTCCATACAAATTTTATCAATTCTGGCTTAATGCTTCGGATGATGATGTGAAAAAATGGATTAGAATTTTTACGTTGAAAACTAAAGATGAAATTCAAGCATTAGAAAAAGAACATGATGCTGCACCTCATTTAAGAATATTGCAAAAAGCATTAGCTGAGGATATTACAGTCAAAACGCACTCTGTAGAGGCGCTAGAAACAGCGATTAAAACCTCTGAGTTTTTGTTTGGAAATGGTTCTTTAGAATTTTTGAAAACTTTATCAGAAAATCAGGTTTTAGAAATGTTTGAAGGCATTCCTCAATTCACAATTTCAAAAGCTGAACTTGCAGCTGGATTTGATGCTGCTACTTTGTTTGCAGAAAAATCTTCAATTTTTCCGTCTAAAGGGGAAACTAAAAAGTTGGTACAAGGCGGTGGAGTTTCTGTAAATAAGGAAAAAGTGGTGGATGCAAATCAGATATTCAACTCGGAAAATTTAATTAATAATAAATTTATTGTTGTCCAAAAGGGAAAGAAAAACTATTTTCTTTTAATTGCGGAATAATATAAAACATTAATAGGTTTTAAATCTCAAACTATGAAGTTTGGGATTTTTTTTGGATGATGCTTTTTTATCAGACAAAATGCATATATTTGGGTATAATTGTCTGATATGAAAAGAAAATCTGAAGATATCTCAAAAGTTGAAGAACCAGTTGCAGCATATGGTATGCAAAACCATACGCCTATGGTTGCAATGATGGGTAATGAGTATACTAATCCTTCTGATTTTGACTTAATACAGTTGGCAAGAAAAGGTATTTCAAAAAAATCGCTATTGGCTTTGGCAAAGCAAATTTCATTAACAATTGAAGAAGTTGCTACAGTATTGCATATTTCTGAACGCACTTTGCAAAGATATACGCCAACCACGCTTGTTAAAACTGAACATGCCGATAGAGCAATCGAACTGGCCTTATTATACGAGCGAGGTATAGAGGTTTTAGGTAGTGAAAAGGCTTTTAGTACTTGGATAAAATCTCCAAATATTGCATTAGGTAATGAAATTCCTTTTAACTTATTAGATACCAGAATTGGATTTATAATGGTGCTAAATATTTTAGGTAGGATAGAGCACGGAGTCTTCAGCTAATGATTCTATATAGAATTTCTAATTGCACTTATGCAAAAGATTATAGTGGAACAGGCGCTAAACTATTTGGCGGTCGATGGAATTCTGTTGGTGTTCCATTACACTATATGGCCTCCAATAGGGCTTTAGCAGCATTAGAAATTTTAGCTAATAAAAATACAATCCTTCATTCTGTAAATTTATGCCTGACTGTGTTTGAAGTTCCAGGCGAACTGGTAAAACAAATTGAATTGAAAGATTTACCTAAAAACTGGAAAGATTATCCCGCTATACCACAATTAGCTAAACTAGGTGATGCTTTTGCAAAGCAAAATGAATTTTTATTACTGAAAGTACCCTCAGTTTTAATTGAAGATGAATTTAATTATTTAATGAATGTAAATCATCCGGAAGTTGATAAAGTTAAAATTATTGAAGTAAAACCGTTTATGTTTGATGAACGATTGACTTAAATCACTGCACCAATAAATTACATCCTCTAATATCAGCATTATCGAATCGCCCTAAAACTTCGAAAGTATCATCTTGGTTTATTCTTCCTAAATCTTGCGTAGCAATAAAAGAACAAGAATTTACATTTGCTAAATCGATAACATTTATTCCACCAGTTTTGCCTTGAGGAATTAGAGAAAGCGGGTCATTAGTATCTCGTATCAGAATTTTCATCCAGCCGGGACAGTTGAAAACACCATCACCTAAAGAGTAAGCTTGAGAAAGCAATTCTGTCATCCCATATTCGCTGTGAATGGATTTTACGCCAAAACCATTGGTAAGTTGCTCATGAAGTTCTTCGCGAACCATTTCTTTACGCTTTCCTTTCATTCCTCCGGTTTCCATGATGATAAGTTCGGGGAAATCTATTTCATATTTCGCTATAAAATCAAGCAGGGCATAAGTTACACCAATTAAAATGGTTTTCTGGCGATTATATTTTAGCGATTTTAACGTTTCAAAAAGTTCATCGTGGTTGTATAAAAAATATCCACTTTGTGTATTGTTGCTTTTTTCAATCAAATCATTTACCATATAGATTAATGATGAACCAGAACGTTGTTGATAGGATGGAAGTAATGCTAAAATGCAGTAATCGTCTATTTTTCCGTAAAACTGATTAAAAGCCTGCAGGTAACTTTGCTCGTATAAACTTACATCAGTTACATGGTGGCTGCTTTGGCTCATTCCGGTTGTACCAGAACTGCTAAATGTAATTTCGACAGGATTTTTGGAGCTTAAAATCGTATGCGTTTTGAAAAAACTAATGGGTAAAAAAGGAATGTCTTCAATGCTTCTAACACCATCTGTTGTAATGCGTAAATTGCGGATATAATTCTGATAAACAGCGCAATTTTTAGATTGATATTTGAAAATATCCAATGCAGTAGCATCAAATTCGTTTTTTTCTTTTAAGGAAAATATTTTACTAGCAGAGAAATTCACAGTTGCAAAAGTACAAAGCCTTATGCTATTTTTTCGTCAGTTTTTTTAACTAGCATCGCTTTGCGAAAATGATAGCCACAAAAGCCACTTATTCCTGCAACTAAACCACTAATCAATCCTGTCAATAATAATAAAATCCACCAGATTTTTATCCCGGTCATAACCGCAACCCGGCCAGCTAACATGTTATCATTTGGCAAGCTTTTAAAAAGCGAATAACCAATCCATAATAAAAATATAGCAAGAAAAGATTGCCAGAAAGCAATTTTTCCGGTTTTGCCAATAATACCACAGGTTGCAAATGCAATTACAATGATTACCCACCAAGGCGCAACCATTTGAAGAAAAAAACAAATTATTAATATAACTAGAAAAACCATTTTGTATTATTTAGATATTTTTAATCGAGAAATTATTTTGCCAGATTTATCCTCAGGACTTTGCATGTAAAATAAATCGTAGAGTTCGCCATTTGCCCATTTATCAACCATGTTATCATAAAACTTACTGCCCGGATTACCTGATTGGCCACCCGGGTAAACGCCGTGACCTTTTGGTGTTTTGCCTAATTCGATAACCATTCTCCATGATGGTCCATTAGCCTCGCTCATTGCATTTATGGTGCTTTTTGCACCACCAATTAATAAAACTTTGGATCCAAATCCCGGAATTTTAGCTAAATGCGGAACATTAGTTTGTTTTACATTTGCCCAATTCCAATCTTTATTAATTGGTCCAAATCTACGCTCTAAACTATCGCAACTGTATTTAAAAGCCTCATTAACCAAATCGGCAAGTGTTTCCTTTTGGGGTGTTTTAATGTTATCAAACCATTTTGACTCAGGTTGCTTCAAAATTAATTCTATTGTTCTATCTCTTGATGGATAACGCATTGGTATGCCGTCAACTTTAAAATCATCATCCCAAATATTAAAAGAAAGGCGTTTAGTCCAGATTTCGAAAACACTTGCAGCAATTTCATTTGCATCATAGCGCTTATTCCATTTATGTACATAACTAAGTGCTTCTTTTTGGGTAGCGTTTAATTGCTCGTTGTTTACTAAAGGCAATAATGCTGGCAAAATATTTTGAGCCATAATGCTGTAATTGTCTGTTTGCATCAATCTTATACTATCGAGATTTGCTTTAGTCATTGCCGTTAACCTATCATTAATTCGCTTTCCTCTTTCGTAAGGAGCAAACTCCCAGTTAATGTAATAAGGATAACTTGGGTTGGTAGAAGATTGATTTGCTGAACTTACAAAACCGCGAGGTGGGTTTTTTACCATTGGATTCTGTTCTGCCGGAATCCATCCTTGCCAGTCATAAGCGGGGTCAGTTCCATCTAAAATAAATTTCCCCTGTTCTTTCCACTTTAATGGGAATTTTCCATTGGGTGTGATTGCAATATCATTATCAATACTTGCGAAAACGAAATTTTGAGCAGGAGCCGTATAAAAAGTTAACGCTTTACGATAATCATTATAGTTATTACCTCTGTTTAAATAATAAAAGGTCATTAACTCATTCGATTCATCATGTGCAATCCATCTTAAAGCATCGCCAACGGGAACATTATTTGCCTTTGAGTATTCTGGTTTCTGGAAATACACAACCGGTCCGTGATGCGTATAATAAACCGTATCAACTTCAGCCTTACTGCCACGAATTTTTATTGTTTCGAGCCTTGTTTTGGTCGCTTTCCATTGATTGTTGTACCAATATTCTTTGTGAGTGTTATCCTTAAATTTAATCTGATAAAAATCCAGTACATCTGCAGCTACATTGGTTACACCCCATGCAATTTTTTGATTAAATCCAATAATTACGCCTGGTGCACCTGGCAAAGAAACGCCATAAGTATTTACGCCCGGAGCATGAAGTTGTATTTGATACCAAATGGATGGCAGGGTTAAATCCAAATGTGGGTCGTTTGCTAAAATAGGAAAGCCTGATACTGTTTTATTGCCAGAAAGTGCCCAATTATTGCTTCCTATGCCTTCTATTTTTTCGGTAGTTTTAATTTCTCCTGTTATTGCTTTTGTAAAAGATTCTGGAGTTTTTGGAATGCTTAATGGTGTAAAATCCCATTTTGTTCCTACTGGGATAATCGGATCTTCACGAAATGGGTAATCCGGAAAAAGGTCTTTGGTTACATCGGTGCCAAACTTCTTTAAAATGTTAGTCATATAAAATTCATCAGAACCCATTGCTAAAACTGCCGACATTTGCTTTAAAAGCAATGCGCATTTTACTGGCGACCAATTCTCTGGTTTAAAATCGAGTATTTTATATTCTATCGGATAATTGGCTTTGGATAATGTTTTGATGTACGCGTTAATTCCATCCGTATAAGCTAAAATCATTTCCTTAGCTTTTGGATCTGCCATCATTCCTTTCAGCGAATTTTCAGCACCATAAACCATACCCATTCTACGCTGGTAACGGTCAACTTCAATGGCTTTTTCTCCAACTACTTCACATAATCTTCCGGCAGCATAACGAGTTTGAAAATCCATTTGCCAAAGGCGATGCATAGCCGTAACGTAACCTTGGGCAAGGTAAAGATCATGATCATTCTTGGCAAAAATGTGTGGGATCATTCTATCGTCAAAAACGATTTGAATTTCATCTATGGCACCTTTTATTTTTGCGTTATGGTTAAACATAAAATGATTATTTTCTGCGTTTTGCCAAAAACCCATAAAAGGATTTAGGAACTTTAAAATAGGAGGTGTGCTACCGATTTTTGTATTGAACAGAAAAGCTAATGCTATGGGTATAACGATACAAAAAAGCGCTTTTAGTTTATTCATAATGGTTAGATGATGTAGGCTTGTAAGTTTTGTTGAGTGATATTATTGCAAAATACAACAATCTCTATGTGAAACAAAATTATAAATTTTATTAAAAAATTATTATGCTAACATAATTTGTTTAATTCAAAAAAAGCATTTAAGTTTATATTAACTAAAGAACAACTAACCAAATAGTAAATCATTTTATGAGCAAATTCTCTACGCAAATCTTTTATGTGTTTATGCTTGTATGTGCAAGTCATTTTGCAGTGCAAGCCCAAAACGTAACGGTAAGTGGAACCGTTAAAGATAAACAAACTAAAGAACCATTAATAGGTGTAACCGTAATTATTAAAGGACAAACTGGAGGTACTGCAACTGGCGCCAATGGCAGTTTTAGTTTTACAACAGCGGCAAAAGCGCCATTTACTTTAGTAGCAAGTTACATTGGCTACGGCACAGTAGAACAGCAAATAACTGGTAGTGCAACTGGAATATTTATAGAAATGGACGGTGGTACTGTTTTGGGTAACGATGTAGTAATTTCTGCATCCAGAACACCAGAACGTATTTTAGAGTCTCCTGTATCAATAGAAAGAATGAGTGCGGCATCTATACGCGAAATTGCAGCACCATCATTTTACGATGCCTTAAATAATATGAAAGGCGTGGAGAGCAGTATGCAAAGTTTAACTTTTAAATCTATCAATACACGTGGTTTCAACTCTAACGGTAACACCCGTTTTAATCAGTATATTGATGGAATGGATAATCAGGCTCCGGGTTTGAATTTCTCTGTGGGTAATATCGTTGGTATTACCGAGCTTGATATAGATAATGTGGAGCTTTTACCTGGTGCATCTTCAGCTTTATACGGTGCTGGTGGTATTAATGGAACCTTGTTGATGACATCTAAAGACCCGTTTAAATATCAAGGGGCAAGTTTTCAATATAAAACCGGTGTTAACCATGTAAATGATAATAACAGCACGGTTCAGCCTTTTAATCAATTAGATGTTCGTTTGGCGAAATCATGGAATAATAAATTTGGTGTAAAGGCAGCATTTTCATTCTTGCAAGCAAAAGATTGGTTTGGTAATAACTATTCAAACTTTGACAGAAATTCGAGAACAGCAAAATCTGGAGATAGAAACAGTGATACCAACTATGATGGTATTAATGTTTACGGAGATGAAGTAAGTCAGAATATGAGAAATGTTGCTCTTAGTGTTCAGAATGCAACAATTTCGGGTATAAATGCTGGCTCGGGTGGTGCGATACCAAATATTAAAAACTTAATTGATGGTGCTTTTGGGGCAGCTATTCCTAATGCAGCGCAACAGGCTGGGTTTTTATCAAGTTTACCTGCTGCACTACGGCCGGCAGTTCAAAACTATTTCCCATTTTATGTTGGTTTAAAAGCAAATTTAATTCCTGATCAAAGTGTATCGAGAACTGGTTATAATGAAGAAAATCTGGTTGATTATGATACAAAATCATTAAAGGCTTCAGGAGCAATGTATTATAATATTACGAATACAGTTCAGGCTGTGGCGCAAGCAAACTGGGGCACTGGTACATCTGTTTACACAGGTTCAGATCGTTATTCTTTACGTAACTTCAATATTGGTCAGTATAAATTGGAGATAAAAGGTCAAGATTTTTATGTTAAAGGATATACAACGCAAGAGCGCTCCCGAGATTCTTATATCTCATCTATTTTAGGTAGTTACATTAATGAGGTTTCAAAACCATCAACAACGTGGTTTCCTCAGTATATTGGTAATTATGTTGGTGCAAGAGCTGCGGGACAAAGTGATGTAGCTGCACACACATTTGCCAGAGGCGTTGCAAATCAAGGTCGATTCGAACCTGGTTCAACTCAGTTTGCAAATGCGATGAATACCATCATGAATACCACAATTAGTGCAACTTCTATAAATTCAGCTAATCCATCTCAAAGTGTGTATGGTGCTAAATTTGACGATAAAACTAATTTGTACCACTATGAAGGTATGTACAACTTTACTAATGCTTTTAACAATGTGTTAGAGTTTCAGGTTGGTGCTTCATATCGTCTTTACGATTTAAATTCAGCAGGAACAATTTTTAACGATTTAAATGAATCGATTGACATTAGCGAATATGGTGCATTTGCACAGGTTGGTAAAAAGTTCTTTAACGATAAAGTGAAATTTACTTTTGCAGGTAGATACGATAAAAGTATGAACTTCGAAGGCCGTTTTACGCCACGTATTACCGGAGTTTTTACAGTTGCCAAAAACAATAACATCAGAGCATCTTATCAAACAGGTTATCGTAACCCAACAACTCAAAATCAGTATATCGATTTATCCGTTGGCGGAGGCTCGCAGCGTTTAATAGGTGGTTTGCCAGAAATCATGTTTGGTAAATATAATCTTAATGGAAACAAGGCATTTACCGATGTGAGTTACAGGGCGTTTGTGGCATCTGCTGCAACTGGCACACCAAATCCTGCTTTATTGCAGCAATATACCTTTGATGCTGGTGGCGTTCGTCCGGAAAGTGTTCAATCTTTCGAGTTGGGTTATAAAGGATTAATAACGCCAAACCTTTTAATTGATGCTTACGGTTACTATAACACTTATAAAGATTTTATCACAGCGGTTGATGTTTATCAGAATGTCGGTACGTTAGCTAGTCCAACTTTTGTAAAATTCGGTGTTCCGGTTAATGCACAAGGAGAGGTAAATTCTTATGGTGGCGCTTTAGGTTTGGATTATTTAATGAATAAATGGACAGTAAGCGGTAACGTTTCGTACAATCAAATCGGCGATCTACCAGTTAATTATATCAATGATTTCAATACGCCAAAAGTTCGATTCAATTTAGGTTTAGGAAATAAAGAAATTATCAAAAACTTCGGTTTTAACGTTTCTTATCGCTGGCAAGATAGATTCTATTGGAATTCATCATTTGCATCAGGCGAGGTACCATCGTACAGCACTTTGGATGCTCAGGTTAGCCTGAAAATTCCATCAGTTAATTCTTCAATTAAACTTGGTGGTTCAAACATCATGAATAAATATTATATTACTTCTTATGGCAACCCGGCTGCCGGAGCCATTTATTATCTGGCGTTTACATTTAATCCGTAGTTAGATACAAATTACAGTAATTACAAGAGCCTGCATAGTTTTAAACTTTGCGGGCTTTTTTATACACAATTGAGTTTCCTTTTGCAAAATATTTGTATTATAGTACTTTCTTAAACGTATCCCGGTTTAAGAACTTTAAATAAATTTTTTGAATTGTAAGGATGGAAGAAACAAACGATAAGCAAAACGAGGTTAATAATTTAATCGAAAAAGAACAGGAAATTCAACATTTAAATAATCCCGTTGATATTTCGGTAAAACCAATTGTTAAACAATATTTAGGAGAAGTTAAAAGGGTAAAAAAAGAAGGCAATCGATTTTATTTTTCGGATGGAGATGCCAGAGTAGAAATTAGAGTAGTTAGCGATAATATCATTCGTGTTCGACTTGCGCCACACGGTGTTTTCTTAGATGATTTTTCTTATGCAGTGCCTGAAGTTGATCAGAAAGTTTCTGTTTTCAAAATGCAGGAACATGATGATTTTTACACGGTTTCTACAAGTGTTGTAACCTGTAAAATTGAAAAGAAAAACTTCCATATTTCCTTTTCTGATAATATTACGAATACTGTAATGGTTGATGAAGCCAATTCTATGCATTGGGAGGAAAATGTTGATTTCGGTGGATATTATATTTATGCAACCAAAAAATGCCATCCGGAAGAAAATTTTTTCGGACTTGGAGATAAATCAGGAAATTTTAATTTAAGAGGAAGAAGGTTTGAAAACTGGAATACCGATGCTTATTCTTTCGGTTGGAATCAAGATCCTTTGTATCGAACCATTCCATTTTACATAGGTGTACATAACCAGGCAGCTTACGGCATTTTCTTCGATAACACTTTCAAATCTTATTTCGATTTTGGTGGTGAAGACGTATCTAAAACCAGTTTTTGGGCTGATGGTGGCGAATTACAGTACTACTACATTCATGGTCCGCACATGATGGATGTTGTTAAGCGCTATGCAACTTTAACAGGGACGCATCCAATGCCTCCAAAATGGACTTTAGGCTATCAGCAATGCCGTTGGAGTTACTATCCTGAAAGTAAAGTAAAAGAAATAGCTAAACAATTCAGAGATCGTAAAATTCCTTGCGATGCCATTTATCTGGATATTGATTACATGGATGGATACCGTTGCTTTACCTGGAATAAAAAATACTTTCCAGATCCGAGAAGAATGATAAAGGAACTTTCTGATGATGGTTTTAAAACTGTTGTGATGATTGACCCCGGAATAAAAGTTGACGATGATTACTGGGTTTTCAAAGAAGGTAAAGACAATAAATACTTCTGTCGTAGAAGCGATGATTATTTTATGGAGGGGCATGTTTGGCCGGGTCGTTGTCAGTTTCCTGATTTTACAAATCCAAAAGTTAGAAAATGGTGGGGTAAACTATACGAAGAGATGGTAGATATGGGTGTAGCAGGTTTTTGGAATGATATGAATGAGCCGGCAGTATTTGGTTCAGGTACTTTCCCTAATGATGTTCGTCATAATTATGATGGTTATCGTGGTTCACACCGTAAAGCGCACAATGTTTATGGTATGCAAATGGTGCGCTCTACTTACGAAGGTTTGAAAAAACTTATGCGTAATAAAAGACCTTTTACCATCACAAGGGCAGGTTATTCAGGCATGCAGCGTTACGCAAGCGTTTGGACAGGAGACAACATCGCAACCTGGGAGCACTTAAAAATTGGAAACATACAATGTCAACGTTTGTCCGTTTCTGGCGTACCTTTTTGTGGTACTGATATTGGCGGCTTTAGTGGTGAACCCGATGGAGAATTATTTACAAGATGGATTCAGCTTGGAACATTTTCGCCATTTATGCGGGCACACTCGGCCGGTGATACAGCAGAACGTGAACCTTGGAGTTTTGGGGTGTTTTTCGAAGATATTAACAGGAAGTTTATTGAATTAAGGTATCGTTTATTACCATATCTATATTCTGTTTTCTGGGAGCATCATCGTTACGGTTTTCCAATTTTACGTCCGCTTGTAATGCTCGAGCAAGAAAATATCAGTAACCATTTCCGTCAGGATGAGTTTTGTTATGGCGATAAATTATTGATTTGTCCGGTTTTGGAGCAAGGTGCAATTTCAAGAAAAGTTTATCTTCCAAAAGGAAAATGGTATAATTTCTGGACCAACGAAATTCTCGAAGGAGAAAGTGAGCACCTCATTGAAGCAAAAATTGATAGTATGCCAATGTTCGTACGTGCAGGTTCTGTAATTCCAGAATATCCGGTAATGCAATATGTTGATGAAAAATCAATCACAGAAGTTGTTTTAAATATCTATAACAGCGATTACGAAGTAAATTCTTACATGTATGAAGATCATGGCGATACATTTGCTTTTGAGCAGGACATATATTTAGAGAAAAAATTTACCGTTAAGGGTGATAACCAATTTTTAAAAGTAAATCAAAGAATTGAAGGTTTGTATACTCCAAATTATGAGTTTTATGCTTGTAATGTAATGGGTGTAAACTTCCAAGTAAATAAGATTATTGTAGATAATAAAGAGGTGAATGATTTTTATACTGATGATAAAAATATTCTTCACTTCAGATGCCTTAAAACTTTTTCTGAAATTCAGATTTTAAGTCTGTAACCTTCCAAACCCCGAAACTTTAAACCAGTTTCGGGGTTATACCTACCTAACTGAAAAACCTCTATGTCAGCAGCAAAAAAAGAAATTGTTAAAAAAGCAGCTTTACCTGTAGATTTTACTTTAAATGTTTGGTCTCATAGTTTGTTTACGGATTATGATATTGATTTGTTTTCTGTAGGTAAGCATTTTCGTCTGTACGAAAAATTTGGAGCTCACATAACAACGCTTAACAAAACAGCTGGAACATATTTTGCAGTTTGGGCACCAAATGCCATTAAAGTTGGGGTTGTTGGCGATTTTAATTCTTGGGATAATAATTCACATCCATTAAATAAGCGTTGGGATAAATCTGGGATTTGGGAGGGTTTTATCCCAAATATTGGAAAAGGAGAGGTTTACAAATACTTTGTTAAAGGATTTGATGAATCTGAACATTTAAAAGGCGACCCTTATGCCACAAAATGGGAACACCCACCGCAAACTGCTAGCGTAATTTGGGATACGGATTACAGTTGGAAAGATAAAGCCTGGTTAAAGAAAAGACCGAAATTAAATGCCTTAAACCAGCCTATATCAGTTTACGAATTACATCTAGGTTCTTGGCAAAGAGATCCGAACGAGCCAGAAAGAGTTTTAAACTGCCGTGAGGTTGCAACAGCATTAATTCCGTATGTTAAAGAAATGGGTTTTACACATGTAGAACTTATGCCGATAATGGAATTTCCATTTTTTCCAAGTTGGGGTTATCAAATAACCGGTTACTTTGGAGCAAGTTCGAGATATGGCAGTCCGCAAGATTTAATGTATTTAATTGAAGAGTTACATAAAGCAGATATCGCTGTAATTCTAGATTGGGTGCCATCTCATTTTCCTGGCGATAGACATGGTCTATACGAATTTGATGGAACACATTTATACGAACATGCAGATATGCGTAAGGGATTTCATCCAGATTGGAAATCCTATATATTTAATTACGATAGAAATGAAGTCCGTTCATTTTTAATAAGCAATGCCTTATTCTGGCTAGATAAATACCACGCCGACGGACTTAGGGTAGATGCTGTAGCCTCTATGCTTTATTTTAATTTTTCTAGAGAAGATGGTGATGCAGCAACTAATGAATACGGTGGAAGTGAGAACCTTGGTGCCATACAATTTTTGCAAGATTTAAATGTTGCAGTTTACGGTAATTTTGAGGGCGTTCAAACCATTGCCGAAGAAAGTAGCACTTACCCTGGCGTTACGCATCCGGTACATGCAGGTGGTTTAGGCTTTGGTATGAAATGGATGATGGGTTGGATGAATGATACGCTTAAATATTTCAAAGTTGATACTTTAGGTAGGAAACATCATCATAATCGGCTTAGCTTTAGCATGACTTATGCATTTACTGAAAATTTCATGTTGCCATTTTCGCATGATGAAGTAGTGCACGGAAAATCGCCAATGCTTTATAAAATGCCTGGAGATGAATGGCAGAAATTTGCCAATTTAAGGGCACTTTATGGTTATATGTTTACACATCCTGGTGCAAAACTTTTATTTATGGGCAACGAGTTTGCGGATACCAATGAATGGAATTTTACACAATCTCTTGATTGGCATTTGCTTCAATATGCCCCACACAAAGGAATGCAGGAAACCGTTAAAGCTTTAAACTTTCTTTATCGAAGCGAACCAGCTTTGTATCATTTTAATTTTAGTTACGAGGGTTTTGAATGGATAGATGCAGATAATAATGATGAATCTATTTTTGTTTACATGCGGAAAGGGCCTAAGGCAAAGGATACCTTAATTGTAGCTTTAAATTTTACACCGGTGGTGAGAGAGCATTACAGAATTGGAGTTCCGTTTAAAACTAAATGGAAAGAATTGTTTAATACAGATGCTATTGAGTTTTATGGTGGTGGAATAAATAATAAAGGAGATATAATACCCGATGAAACTGGTTACAACAATCAAAAGTATTCTATTAGTGTTTCCTTACCTCCTTTAGGAATGACGATTTTCAAAAATAAATTATAAGTTTTGTTTAGTATTTTATTAGGTTATAGTCATTCACAAAAGCGAAATTAGTTGTAAAAGAAAAAGCCTTCCGTTGCCGGAAAGCTTTTCTTTTTTTCGGAGTGGAAGCATCCGAAAGGACAAATATACAAGTAAAATGTATATATGTATAATTATTTGTGCTTGTGGTGTGTAAACTGTTCATTTACAGCTTTAATTTTATACCGGCATTAAATGTTCTACCTTCTGTATGCGTCCAAATATCGTCAAAGGTTGGGTTTACGTGCGAACCATTTACAACACTCTTGTAACGGCTTTGGCGTGTATCGGTAAAATTCTCTGCATTTATAAATACTGAAATTTTACCAAAATATTTTTCTGCCATTAAACCGAATTCCCAATATGAAGGTGTTTGGAAATTGTTGTAAAGGTATTGCCTATCTGTAAAGTAACCCTCCAAACCTAATTTTATATTTCTTTCTTTTTCGTAAAGCAGTGCTAAGTTTAATTTATTTTTAGGAAGAAGTCTGATGTCCTGAATTACGGGAAAATAATTTGCCTTTGCGTTGGTAAAAGTATATCCGGTAAAAAGTTTAAAATTATCTTTAAAAATAATTTTTGCATTTGTTTCAAAACCTTTGCTGTTCACGGCTTGGCTAGTATTAGCAAAATAAAAATTTAATGCATCTTGCAATAGGATTGTTGAATTGCTAATTCTGGTGTAGAAAAACATTTGATTTAAGCTAATCATCCAATCATCACCAATATTGGTTTTGTAATTAATATCGGCTGTGCCACCATAACTCTTTTCTGCTTCTACATTATTTAATGGTCGTAAATTTTGATATTGGAAAGTTTCAGTTTGTTCTGTAAAAAGGGTAGGTGTTTTATAGCCTAAGCCACCACCAATTCTCGAGCTCCATTTATCGTTAAATTTATATAAAGCCGATACTCTCGGTAAAATAAAAAAATCAGTATTGCTGTATAAGTCGTTATAATATTTAGTTAAATCTGTTCTTATACCACTTTCAAGTTTTAGTTTTTCTGTCACATCCCAAGTTTGTTGAAAATACAAGCCGGCAGTTTTTGTTATAAAATTTTTAGCAAGCAAAGTTTGATTTTTTTCTCTAAAATCATCGTACACTAAGTTCGCACCAAATATTAAACTTTGATTTTTTATGTTTTTTAAATAACTAACATCTGCATAAACATTGTAATTATCACCATTAAAACTGTAGTTGGGAATACTAATGTCGCGTTTAAAATAATTGAAACTCGTTTTTACACTTAGTAAATCCTTCTCTGCATATTTTACACTCAAATCTAACGTTGAGGTATTTCGCATTGTTGCGTTGTTTTCAAAATAAGTGTGGCTGTTGCTCACCCCATTTTTTATCAGTTCTATATCGCCGCCAGTTCTGTCACTTTTTGTAAATGCATTTCCAATTATCAGCGTAGTTTTATCATTTGGATAAATAAACACTTTAGGGTGGATGGTAAAATCTTTAGATTTTGGAAGCTCTGTAAAATCGTCTTCATCAACATCATAAGGCTTTTGAAAATTAGCAATAGCTAGAAAACTATAGCCAATTTTGCCATTTCGTTTCATTGCAAAGCCGCCAAGATTTGTTTGGCCAACGTTAGATTGATTAACGATGAAATTATAATCAGCTTTTTCGCGTGGTGTTCTCGAGATAAAATTTACAACCCCGGCAATTGCTCCGGCTCCATATAAAGTAGAAGCAGGACCTTTAATAATTTCCACCTGAGCCAAATCCAATGGAGGAATTTCAAGAATACTTAAACCACTGGCAAAATTACCGAAACTGGCGTATCCATCTTTTAAAAGTTGCGTATATCGCCCATCTAATCCCTGAATTCTAATGCTGGCATTTCCACTTGTTGCAGATGTTTGTTGTACGGCAATACCAGTACTTTCATGCAAAATCATCGAAACGTTTGCTGGTCGCATATTGCTTTTTTCATCAATTTCTTCCAACTCAATTGTTTCCACACGTGTAGGTGTATTTTGAATGCTTCTACTTGTTCTGGTTGATGATATGATTACCTCCTCAAGTTCATCTTCTGATGATTCGAGAAATATTTCCATTGGAATCTGTTGATTTTGAGGAAAGTTTAATGTAATTGTTTTTTTCTCGTAACCAACATAAATAATGCTCAATGTTTGTTTACCATTTGGGATGTTATTTAAAATGGCAAGGCCAGCATCGTTTGTAATTGCTTTAAGATTTGAATTGATTACACTAATTGTAACACCTGGTAAAATTGCCTTGTCGTTTTCTGCCTTTACTGTAAGCTTGAAACTGTTCTGTGCATGCGCACTTGCTACGCACACAAATGTGCATAGCAACAAAAATATTTTTTGCATTTGTATTTAATTGATGATTGAATAAATAAAATCGGCAATTGGTGCCGATTAAATTAGAATTAACTTAAAAATTCAGTTATCAATTTTGGAGGCTGCCAGATGTTTTTGGCATAGTTTGTTGGGAAGCAATTACGGTAACTAGCTATCTTTTCTCTGTTATGTACAGGTTTTGGATTGGTTAGCTGTGCAACTTTTAAATTGATGATAATTAATTGCCCGCAGCAATTGCAATTACATAATGGAGAACAGTTATCGTTATCTTGATGGCTATTATCTTTGGTGATAATCTGTTCAATAGCGATTTCTGAGTTATCTGCAAGCTCAAAATCTTCGCATGAGATGCAAGATAAAGCGAGGATAGAGATGCATAAGATGATAGCAAATAACTTCATAAGATGTTCAAAGATACACAAAATATAAAAGCTTTATTCCATTGAGTTGTTTGTTTTATTCTCATAAAACGAACAATTGAAGAAACCATGTGTTGATGATCTAATTGCTATAAATTTATGCAAATGCCAATCATTAATAATTCATCACCAGCTATCAAACCCTTGTTAAAAGTGTGGCATCCTCAAGATGAAATATGCCTGGAAAAATTAAAGGCCGGCGATAAAGAGACTTTTAAAATCCTTTACAAATTATACTCTTCTGCTCTGTATGGCTCGATTATTCGGGATGTAAAGGACAAGAAAAAAAGCTGCGAGATTTTAGAAAATACATTTATTTATGCATGGCAAAATATTTCATCTTTCGATGAATCTAAATCGAAGATTTTAATATGGCTTTTGAAAGCAGGAAAAGAAATGACTAATAAACGTAGATAATATTTTAAGCACTTTGAGTCAAACTGTCGGCCAAATTAGGTTGTTTAGATAATACTTCGGTTATTTTCTGGTACATTAATTCTTCATCTACAGGTTTATTCAAATAGCCGTTAGCGCCAATATTGTAAACCCTCTCTTTCGTTATGCTAGTAACGTCTGCAGTTATAACAATTATTGGTTTTTCGCTATTTAATGGTCCTGTCAAGCCACTTCTTATTGCCGAAATGGCTTCATAACCATCCATAACCGGCATCTGTAAATCCATTAAAATTAAATCTATGCTTTTATCAGTTTTTAGTATTTCTAAAGATTGAGCACCATCACCCACTAAAGATACTCTTGTGTTTTTCCAATCCTCAAGCATCATTTGAATAATCATTTGATTCATAGGGTTATCTTCAACAATTAAAATATGTTTGCCCAGTAAATCATGCTCATCATTTGGGTAAGTATTTGCAGGTTTAGTAATTACTTTTTGAACAGGATATTTAATCGAAATTTCGCAACTTGTACCACAGTCAATACTGCTTATAATATTTATTGATCCCTCATGCAAATCAGTCAAGGCTTTTGCAATTGTTAAACCAATACCGAAACCTCCATACTTTCTTTTATTATCGGAATTTGTTTGAGCAAACAGTTCGAATATTTTATCTAGCTTTTCTTTAGGGATGCCAATTCCGGTATCGCTAACAGTGATGTTTAAGCTTAAAATATTATCTTCTATAGTAGATTTTGCCTTTAACCTTACTTCGCCTGTTGATGTAAACTTGATTGCATTGCCCAAAACATTATGGATAATCTGTTCGAGCCTTACTGAATCGCCAAGTAGAATAATATTTTGCTCTAAAGTTGATTCGTAATTAAAAGCCAAACCTTTTTCTTTAGTTTGCCTTTGTGCAACATCCGCTAATTTTCCTAATACTTCATGTGCACTAAAATCATTATTGTTTAACTGAAGTAAACCCTTTTCAATTTGGGAGAAATCAAGAATATCGTTAACGGATGAAATTAGACCATTAGAAACCAATCTTATTTTCTCATAATTCGATTTCAGTTTAGCATCAGTTGTCTCTTTTTCCATAATTGCAGCCAATCCTAAAATTGCAGTTAAAGGCGTTCTTAGTTCGTGGCTCATGTTGGAGAGAAAGTAAGATTTAATATCATTCATTTCTTCCGATTTTTGGAGGGCCACACTTTGAAGTTCTTCTTTTTTGTTTCTTAATATGCCAATTCTGCTGGCCATACTTAGAGATAGTGCAATAATTTCTAATCCAATTCCTGGTTTTGTAATGTTATCTGTAGAAAAATCTTCTGGAAAAATACCAAAATTCATTAGTATGGCTAAAATGATACTTAATGCTAAAATTGAGATTCCAATAGTGTAAAATATATCTATGGATTGTTTTTTAAAAATAATTATAGCTATAGATGAAAAGATTAGTACTAAACCGAAAACAGTTAGGATATTAATAATTGGATATGAATATTTCAGGAAATTAGGGAATATTACAATTGCAATTAAAACTAACCCTAAGGCAATATATAGTGGTTTAAATAACTTATGTATGCGATTATTTTTTTGTTTAATCTCAAGAATGATTTCGCTGTACTTGCCAAAAAAGAAACAACTTAAAACTGCACTGATAATAACAGCACGCAAGCTTAGCCAGGAATTACCAGTACCAATATACTGATGGTAAAAGCCATCTAAAGCAAATTGACAAAGCCCCATAAAAACTACATATAAAGTGTAGTAGAGAAAGGAAATATCTTTTAATGCAAAATAAAAGAAGAAATATGTTATTGCAATAACGATAAGAATACCGTAAAAAACACCCATAATAAGTTGATCAAGATAGGTGTACTTAAGCATCCTCTCCTGACTTAGCAGTGTTAATGGAAGTGAGTTTTTCTCACCGTCATTTTTCAATTGTATAAAAGCGCTTTTAGCTTCCCCAGGCGCTAATTCAATCTTAAAAATGGTTTTTCTATTGGCAACACTTTTTTCACTAAAAGCTAAATTATCTCCATTTTTTTGTACCTCAAGTAACGAATTTTTCCCAATTAAATAAAGATTTACATTATCTGTAACGGGTTCTGCTGTCTGTAAATAGTATAGTATGGGCCTGTCTAAAGTGTTTTCAATTTGAAACTTTAACCAGTAGTTATCCGCCGTAAAACCCAAATTGCCAAGTTTGCCATTTAATGGCGTAAACTTTAGCTTATGTGAATTTTGTAGAATGTTATCAAAACTAATTTTTTCATTACCTGTGTTTAAGATAGATGCATAATTTAAAATTGATGTTTCTTCTGGTAAATTACCTTCTGTTAGTTGATACTGAGCCCTTGATGTTACCGCACTAATAAGCAGGAGCAAAAGTGTAAATATTCTTCTCAAAATAATAAATTGTATAAGGCTATGATCAACTCTTGTTGACCAATAGGACAGCTTTTTTGGTAGAGGCGTAGAACATTTAAGCTGCGACTATATGCAATGATATATAAAGAATGTGTATTTATTGTGCCTCAATTGTGACTTTTATGTTATAAAGGTTTAAATATGCACAACCAGTCGGAATTAAATATACGCAAATTGAATTTGAGAGATTTTACGTAAAAAACATATGGTTTGCATATTGTAGATAATGCTTGATATCGGTTGTTGTACCGCCCTGCAATAGATGAATGTAAATCAAAATTTTAGTTAATGTTTAAAATGGAAAACATGCTAATTCAACATCTATTTAATAGTTTTAAAGTTTATAACTACTGCTATTATTTCAAGTTGATGTAAATAAACAGTATATCACTTTGTTATCACCAGCGTTCCGAGCGTTGTAAAAATGTTAGATTTATGATTAGAGTTAAATGTTACGTATCAAGTTGATTCAGAGTGACAAACTCCGTTAAATAAGAAAAGAGATACTCCATCCAGACGTATCTCTTTTTTCTAACCAAATATAAACCTGTTATGAGCCAGGCTTTGTCTTAAATTTTCTATTCGAACAAATTGTTTTCAAGAAAATGATTTATCTTTTTATTGAGTAAAAACCTCGTTCTGATTATTACTCTACAAATATAGTAAAAAAAATGTTAGTGTAAAAAATACACTAAGAAAAAATTAAGTATTTTTTTTGTCATTTTTTTATAACTGCCAATTATTATTTTAGTCTCAGTTAATATTCAATTGATTTTTCAAATTTAACAAGAAAATTCATTAATAAATTGTTAAATAATGTAAAATCATATTAATTTATTGTGGAATTGTATCAACTATCCCAAAAAATTGAAATTAACTAAACATATTATTTCGATTTTTTGACTACTTATAAAATATTAGTCTAATTTTTTAAGATTTTTAGGAAGATGTAGTAATAATTTCTATTTTAAATATCTAATTTATTAGTAAATAAAAAAAAGAGGTTAACATTTTTAAATGTTAACCCTTAATAATTTTAATTTAACTTAAAATCAAATATTATAAACTTGCGTAGTATTCTACAAATTTAGCTAATGCTGAAGAATATCCCCACTCGTTATCATACCAAGAAACAACTTTTACGAAGTTATCGTTTAATGAAATACCTGCTTTAGCATCAAAAATTGAAGCATGGTCATCACCAATAAAGTCAGATGAAACAACTTCATCTTCTGTATAAGCTAAAACACCTTTTAGTTCGCCTTCAGAAGCTGCTTTCATAGCTGCTTTAATTTGCTCGTAAGTAGCTGGTTTTTCTAAACGTGCTGTTAAATCAACAACTGAAACATCAGCTACAGGAACGCGGAAAGACATACCAGTAAGTTTACCCTTTAATTCTGGTAATACCATACCAACTGCTTTTGCAGCACCAGTAGAAGAAGGGATAATGTTTGAGAAACCACCACGGCCACCTCTCCAATCTTTTGCAGATGGACCATCAACTGTTTTTTGAGTTGCAGTAACAGCGTGAATTGTACTCATTAAACCTTCAACGATTCCGAAATTATCATTTAATACTTTAGCAATAGGAGCTAAACAGTTAGTAGTACAAGATGCATTCGAAACAATAGTTTGGTCTGCAGTTAATTTATCGTGGTTAACACCCATTACATAAGTAGGGATGTCGCTATCTTTAGCAGGAGCAGAGAAAACTACTTTTTTAGCACCTGCAGCAATGTGTTTCTCAGCATCAGCACGTGTCAAAAATAAACCTGTAGATTCGATAACAACTTCAACACCTACGGCATCCCATTTTAAATCAGCAGGATTTTTTTCTGCAGTAACACGAATTGTTTTACCATTAACAACTAGGTTACCATCCACAACTTCAATTGTACCATCGAATTTACCGTGGGTAGTATCATATTTTAACATATAAGCCATGTAATCTGGCTCAATTAAATCGTTAATGGCTACAATATCTAATCCTCTTTTTAATGCAGCTCTGAAAACCAGTCTGCCGATACGGCCAAAGCCGTTTATTCCAATTTTGCTCATTGTTTTTGTTAATTAGTGTAATGTTTTAATAAATTTAGTATTGGTTCTTTTATAATGGTTTTAATAGTTAAATCATGTTTTTCGGCTGTATATATTAATCTGTCTTTAAATTCTGCTGCAACCGTTCCTACAAAATGTAAATCTTCTTTTGGGTACTTATTTTTCATCGGTAAAATGTAGGTTTGAAAGTGTTTCTCGAAACCCTCATCAATCATTTTTAAAATATGGCCGTGCTTACTATTTTGTATAAAAAAATCGAGAAATGAACTCAGAAAAATATTTGCCTGAGATTTTCTGTAAATTCTTTCGAATATCTGACTTCTATCTAAATTGTAAGTTCTGATAAATTTCATTTCTAACTCTTTAGGGAGCTTATTGGTCAAAAAACTTCTTAAAAGCATTTTACCTAAATAATTTGCAGAACCTTCATCACCTAAAACATAGCCTAAGCCAAAGTTATTGGTAACCGGTTTCTTTCCGTCAAAATAAGCGCAATTTGCGCCACTGCCCAACATACTAACAATGCCAGTTTTATTATAACAAACTGCCTTGGCGGCGCCAAATAAGTCATTTTCTACCACAACTTTGCTATATCTAAAAAAAGATGACAAAGTTTTTGCAAGTTCTTCTTTTCTATCTGTAGAAGATGCGCCAGCGGCAAAGAAATATATCTTCTTTATGTTTTCAGCATTGTTTACTAAAGCAACCTTCTTATTTAAAATTTGAAGAATTGTTTTTTTATCAACAAAGCAAGGATTTATACCAGTAGTATTGCAATGTGCTACAACTTCTCCGTTTTGGGTTAACTTCCAAAATGCCGTTCTCGAACCACTATAAACAACTGCTATCATCTTTTATTATATGGATAGGACTTCTGTCATTTCCATTAAATCATTTTCGAGTTTATAAGAATGAGCGCTTAACGCATCTTCAATACTGGTTAACTTTACTAGGTTTCCATGTAAACCAACCATTTGTGCACTTTCTCCTGCAATGAGTGCATTTACAGCTGCATAGCCCAATCTGCTACCTAAAATCCTGTCGAAACTATTTGGGCTACCACCTCTTTGCAAATGACCTAAAATGGTAACCTTTGTATCGTAATGATCAAAAGTTTCCTTAACACGCTTTGCGATATCGTAAGCACCACCTTGTTTATGGCCTTCGGCAACAATTACAATACTTGATGATTTTTTTGTCGCTGCACCTAAAGCAAGTTTTTGGATCAGTTCATCAACGCTGGTTTCGATTTCAGGTAATAAAACCGCTTCTGCTCCGCTAGCTATAGAACTTCGCAATGCGATACAACCAGAATCTCTACCCATTACCTCTATAAAAAATAATCTATCGTGCGCATCTGCTGTATCTCTGATTTTATCGATAGCTTCAATAACAGTATTTATTGCAGTATCGTAACCTAAAGTAAAATCCGATCCACTCAAATCGTTATCAATTGTGCCGGGTATACCAATAACTTTAACCCCAAATTTTTCGCCGAAACGTTTAGCACCAGTAAAAGTACCATCGCCGCCAATTACAACTAAGCCATCAATGTCATTAGCTTTTAAATTATCGTAAGCAAGTTGCTGACCTTCGTCGGTTTTAAACTCTAAACAGCGAGCTGTTTTTAAAATAGTTCCGCCTAAATGTAAAATATTACTTACAGAGCGGGCATCCATTGGTTTAATGTTATTACTAATTAAGCCTTGATATCCTTGCATAACACCAAACATGTTGATGCCATGGTAAATTCCTGTACGTACGACCGCTCTAATTGCAGCATTCATGCCAGGAGCATCGCCCCCAGAAGTAAGTACAGCTATATTTTTAATATTTGGTTTCATCTTTGTGTTACGAATATAGTGTGTATTTTCTACACTAAGTAATTTATTTTATTTTTTTTACTTAATATTGAAAGTCATACCTTTAACGCTTAAATTAACTAAATTTTACCTTGGAACAAATTTTACCTCATTTAGATTCCGTTTTTTCCATCGACTGTGTGCTGTTTGGATTCGATGGTAAGGAATTAAAAATCTTACTTATCGAAAGGAATGAAGAGCCTTTTAAAGATTGGTGGGCGCTACCAGGAAATATTGTTGGCCCCGATGAAAGTTTGGATCAATCGGCTTCTAGAATTTTATACGAATTAACTGGCTTACGTGGTATTTACATGGAGCAATATTATGCTTTTGGCGATCCCGGCCGACATCCGCAAGGTAGAGTAATTACGCTTGCATATTATGCGCTTATTCGTTTAGGTGGCGATAAAGATTTACGTCCAGTTAGTAATTATGCTAAGCAGGCAAACTGGTTACCGATTACTGCGTTACCTAAGTTAGCTTTCGATCATCAAAAAATTTATGATAAAGGCTTAGAGAAAATTAAGCGTAGAATTAAACACCAACCTATAGCTTTCGAATTATTGCCAGAAAAATTTACACTTACACAATTACAACACGTTTACGAATTGGTTTTGGGTAAGAAACTCGATAAGAGAAATTTCAGAAAGAAAATTGTAAGCTTTGGCGTTCTAAAAGAATTAGATGAGAAGCAGAAAGGTGTTTCTTACAGAGCAGCAACTTTATATCGATTTGATAAACGAAAATACGCTAAACTTTTCGGTAAGGAAATATCTTTTTAAGTTAAAAGTTAAAAGTTAAAAGTTAAAAGTAAAAAGGTCTGGTTTGTATTTCAAACCAGACCTTTTTTATGAGAGTCTTTAAACTCTAAACCTTAAACTCCAAACTTAAAACTAGCCTTTAGGCGCCAGTTCTAAATGATAGTGTACTAAATCATCTATAGGAGAACGAATGATTTTACCAACGCCCATTTCATAACGGTCGGCAACGATACTTAATATGTCGCGGAAGCTGTAACCTACAGAGCCCACACAGTTTAATTTGTGGTCTTTGTAGTTAGGGTAATGGATAACTAAAGCTTCGAAAAATGCTGTAAATGCATAATCGATGGTTTTGTAGGTGTAATCTTCGTAACTATCCTTAAAATCGTATAAAAATTTACTAAAACTTGCACAAAAACGATTTGGCAAAGGTTTGTTGTAAATGTTATCGAAAATATCTTCGTTAGTTAGAGCATAATTATCATAAAAAGCCTCTCTTAAACCTTTCGGCATGTAACCTTTCATATAATCGCTTAAAATTCTTTTACCGATGTACGAACCGCTTCCTTCATCGCCTAGAAAGTAACCTAAAGAGTCGATGTTTAAAGTGATGTCGTTACCATCGTAAAGGCAAGAATTTGTACCTGTACCTAAAATTGCAGCAAAACCTGGCTCGTTTCCTAATAATGCTCTGCAAGATGCAAGTAAATCGTGTCCAACAAATATTTCGGCATTTGTAAAAACCTGTTTCATTGCATCAGCAACAATTTTCTTGTTGCCAGGTGTAGAACAACCGGCTCCGTAATAATATACCGCAGTTAACTTTCCTCTTTCTAAGTGGTCCGGAAGAGTTTCGTTTAATGATTTTACAATATATTCTCCCTTTGAAAAATATGGGTTGTAACCTTCGGTATTAAAGTAAATTTTTCTGCCGGCCTCGTTAATCAAGCACCAATTTGTTTTGGTTGATCCACCGTCTGCAATTACTATCATTTTATTTATTTTTGGTTTTAGCACGATAAAAGTATAAAAAGTCTTATATTTTGTATCTTTTTTTTTAATAATTTTTTAACAATTTGTTGTTGTCAAAAACTAAGTGTGTAAAAAATACACTATAGATGTTGTTTAATCGCATCAAAACCTTAAAATTATACCCGAAAAGGCATTGGTCTTTTTTAAAAGCGTCAGAATTATTTTACAAATTTTTAGCAGAATGATTAATAAACTTATTGATTTCAGAAGTGATACGGTAACCAAACCAACGGCCGGAATGTTAGAGGCCATGATGCAGGCAAAAGTTGGTGATGACGTTTTTGGTGAGGATGAGACGGTACATCATCTGGAAACCAAACTTGCCGCAATGTTTAATATGGAAGCCGGACTGTTTTGTCCGTCAGGGACAATGACAAATCAAATTGCAATTAAATGTTTCACCCAGCCAATGGATGAGGTAATTTGCGACCAAACTGCCCATGTTTATCGTTATGAAATTGGCGGTATTGCCTTTCATTCGGCTGCATCGGTAAGATTATTGCATGGCGAAAGAGGGATTTTAACGCCTGAACTTATCGAAGCTGAAATTAATGAAGATAACATTCACTATCCAAATTCTTCTTTGGTTGTTTTGGAAAACACCGTAAATAAAGGTGGCGGAAAATGTTACAAACTTTCTCAAATTGCACCAATACATCATTTATGCAATATTAAAGGACTAAAACTTCACCTTGATGGTGCAAGAATTTTTAATGCTTTAGCCGCAACAGGAGATAAAGCTCATGACTACGGAAAGTATTTCGATGGGATTTCTGTTTGCTTATCAAAAGGTTTGGGTGCCCCTGTTGGTTCAGTTTTATTAGCAAGCAAGGAAACTATTAAAAAAGCCAGAAAAATTCGCAAAGCATTTGGCGGCGGAATGCGACAAGCGGGATTTCTTGCAGCCGCAGGTATTTATGCTTTGGATAATCATGTAGAGCGTTTAAAAAACGATCATCAACATGCTAAAGATTTAGCTGTAGCACTTGCCAGAACATCTTATGTAAAATCAATCGTGCCTGTTGAAACCAACATTGTAATTTTTGAAGTAGAAAATGGTACTGCCAACAAAGTTGTAGAACAATTTAAAAACAAAGGTTTACTATGTGCAACCACCAGTGCAAGTACAATAAGGCTGGTAACGCATTTAGATGTTACCCCTGAGATGATGGACAGGGCAATCGAAATTATATTACATTTGTCTTAAGCGAAATGTATTTTAATTATTAACCAAATGTTCGACAAAAGAATAGATATAAAGCCGATTTCAAAATTGTTGGTTGCTAACAGGGGTGAGATTGCGTTGCGAATAATGCGTTCGGCAAGAGAAATGGGTATTAAAACCGTTGCTGTGTTTTCTGAAGCAGACAGAAATGCACTGCATGTTCGCTATGCTGATGAAGCCATTTGCATTGGTCCGGCGCCATCTAATCAAAGTTATTTATTAGGCGAAAATATTCTCGATGCTTGCAGAAAAACAGGTGCAGCAGCAATTCACCCTGGCTATGGTTTTTTATCTGAAAATGCAGGTTTTGCTCAAATGGTTGCCGATGCTGGTTTGATATTAGTTGGTCCTTCGCCACATGCAATGGAAACAATGGGAAACAAACTTTCGGCTAAAGCAGCGGCTTTAAAGTACAATATCCCCATGGTTCCAGGAACGGAAGAAGCTATAAAAAATGTTGCCGAAGCTAAGGATAGAGCCGTTGAAGTTGGTTTTCCGATTTTGATTAAAGCTGCTGCCGGTGGTGGTGGAAAGGGAATGCGAATTGTTGAAAAAGTAGAAGATTTTGAGGAGCAAATGAAACTTGCTGTAAGCGAGGCTACTTCTGCCTTTGGTGATGGCTCTGTTTTTATAGAGCGATATGTTACCTCTCCACGCCACATCGAAATTCAGGTTTTGGGCGATACGCATGGTAATATCGTTCATTTATTTGAACGCGAATGTTCTGTGCAACGTCGTCACCAGAAAGTGGTAGAAGAAGCACCTTCATCTGTTTTAACGCCTGAAATACGGGCTAAAATGGGTAAATGTGCGGTTGATGTTGCTCGTTCTGTAAGTTATACCGGAGCAGGTACGGTTGAGTTTATTTTAGATGAAAACCTTGATTTTTTCTTCCTCGAAATGAATACCCGCTTGCAGGTTGAGCATCCGGTTACCGAATTAATTACCGGAATAGATTTAGTTAAAGAACAAATAAAAATTGCACAGGGCGAAGTCTTATCATTTACCCAAGAAGATTTAAAAATTAACGGTCATGCAGTAGAACTTAGGGTTTACGCAGAAGATCCGAATAATAATTTCCTGCCGGACATTGGCACCTTGCAAACCTACAAAACACCAAAAGGCAATGGCGTAAGGGTAGATGATGGTTTTGAGCAAGGTATGGAAATTCCTATTTACTACGATCCGATGATTGCTAAACTCATCACCTATGGTAAAGATAGGGAAGAGGCAATTGAGCGGATGGTAAGGGCAATTGAAGAATATGAGATTACTGGGATAGAAACCACGCTTGGTTTTGGTAAATTTGTAATGCAACATGAAGCTTTTAAAACAGGTCAGTTTGACACTCATTTTGTCGGTAAATATTTTAATGCCGATAGTTTGAAAAGTCTCGATGAAACGGAAGCATTAATTGCGGCGTTGGTTGCAACAAAAATTTTTAATCAGAAAGGTGAAAATTTAACTGATGCATCAGTGGTTAAATCCTCATCAAACTGGAGAAAAAACAGATTAAAATACTAATCCAAAAGCATGTTTACCGGAATTATTGAAACCCTTGGCGAAATAAAAGCCATCAAAACTGAGAATACTAATATACATTTTACCATTTCATCGGCAATTAGTAATGAGTTAAAAATCGATCAAAGTGTATCGCACAATGGTGTATGCCTAACTGTAGTTGCTTTGAGCGATAATACCCATACTGTAACCGCAATTGGTGAAACTTTAAGTAAAACGAGCTTAGGAAACCTTAAAGTTGGTAGCAAAATTAACCTGGAGCGTTGTATGCAAATGAACGGCCGTTTGGATGGGCACATTGTTCAGGGTCACGTAGACCAAACTGCAATTTGCGTAAAACGAGAAGAATTGGATGGAAGTTGGGAATATCGTTTTAAATATGATGCAAGCAACGGAAATGTAACGGTAGAAAAAGGTTCTGTTTGTGTTAATGGCATTAGTTTAACGGTTGTAAATTCGCAAAGCGATCAATTTTCTGTGTTCATTATTCCTTATACCTTCGAGCATACCAATTTACATGAAGTTGAAGTTGGTGATACTGTAAATCTGGAATTTGATATAATCGGTAAATACGTTGCCCGTTTAATAGGTAGGCCGTAATAAGAAAGTTAAAAGTAGAAAGTATAAAGCGACAATTAAGGAAGTTCAAATAATGGGCCTTGAAAATCTAAAATCGTAAATTAATTTGTATAGTAAGGAAGAAGCGGTACGTTTACGTCAGCAGTTTTGGATAAGCTTTGGGCAATACATGAAACCAGTTCCATCAGCGAGCGGTTCTACAGTACATTGGACTAACTATAAAACAGGTGTTAAGAACATCTTTTTTAAAATGGATGTGGATAAAAAAACAGCAATAATTTCCATACAGCTTTCCCATTCCGACACTGGCATCAGACATTTAATATTTAATCAGTTTGAAGAATTTAAAACAATGTTTGTCAATATTGTTGGTGAGGAGTGGGATTGGATACAAGATTACACGGATGAATATGGAAAAACTGTCAGCCAAATTTCTATAAGCCTTAATGGTTTCAGTATTTTTAATCAGTCTCATTGGCCAGAATTAATTTCGTTTTTTAAACCAAGAATAATTGCACTTGATGAGTTTTGGGATAATGTAAAACCTGTTTTTGAAGATTTGAGTTAGTTACTTTTTCAAAATCGCCATCCTTTTATTAATAAATTCAAACACTTCTTTGTTTCCATCCGTATTGGGCAAAACCTTCAAAACTTGTGCATAGGTATTTATCGCATTCGTTTTTTGATTTAGTTTTGTATCGTAAATTTGTGCGAGGATGTAAAGCATATTACCTTCATTATCAAAAAAAGCACCTTTTCTATAAGCCGCTGCGGCACTTTCAAATTTCTCATCTTGCTCAAAACTTTCTCCAAGTTTAGTATAGTATAATAAAGTTTTTTTCGAAATCCCTGCGTTTATAGCCTTAGTAAAATATTGAGCCGCACTATTATAATCCTTTAAACCTCGATAGCAAAGCGCTATGTTGTAAAAAAGCCCCTCGTTTGTATCTTCAGCGGCTTGTGCGCTTACTTTTTTAAAGTAATTTAATCCTTTTTGAAAATCTTTTTTCATATAATAAACCTTGCCTAAGTTATTTAATACAAATGATGAGCTATCACCTTGCGCAAATAATTTCTCGCCAGTATTAATGGCTTCATCAAATTTAGCTTGCACTAAACAAAGCGGTAATTTTATTTTTAGTAGTTGAATATTAGTTGAATCAGCTTTAAGAGCAGGTGCTAAAATATTGCTCGCCATCCCGTGCAAATTGGATTTCATATAGAGTTCAGCCAAATCGAAAACTACATCAGCATCAACTGGGTTTAACTTATTGGCTTTTTTCAGGTAAATAATTTTTTTAACACTTATCAGGTCTGTTTCCAGATTGGCAAGTTGTTTATAAGGCGAAAAATTATTGCTGTCAATTTTGATGATTTCTTCGTATAGGCTTTTCGACTTGTTATTATTTCCTCTTTTGCCTGCAATACTCGCCAGGTTAAATAATATCGATAAATTTTGAGGCTGTAGTTGATAAGCACTAGTGTAAAATTTTTCTGCATCTGCTGTTTTACCGGCCATCATATAGCAATACCCAATTTGAGTTAAAGCTTTTAAATCTCTGTTGTTTTCTCCGTAAACATTGCGCAAATAATCAGCTGCTTCAGCATATTTCTGTGTTTGGTATAAATCGAAAAGTTTTTCTTTATCAATTGATGTTTGATTCTGTGCCAATACCCACACCGAAACCAGAGCAGATAATAAAATTAAAGACAGCTTTTTCATAGATTTGGAAATTTAAACTAATTTATTAGTTGTTTTTTGAAATTCCAAACTTTAATCAATTAAAAACAAAAATGATGGGTATTGGTTTATTAATGATATAGTTAATAATTAAAAATAAGAACCTATGAATACTTTAAAAAAGTTTGAATTAATGGAAAAGATAGTGCGTGAATTAGAAGATTTACAAAATTCTCAACAGGCACTTATTCAGAAAATTGGTAAAATCGAAGTAGATAATATCGAGCTTAGCGATAGCAGACTTGAAAAGGATTTACCAGATATTCATCAAAACCTTGCCGATAACTTGGATACCATTTCGGGTATTTTAGACTATTTTGCTAATAAAACACAAAATTTTGGAGATAAAAACAATGTAGATGCATTGAAAGAGCAAGAAGCGATTAATAATGCTACCAATTAATTTATAACTTAATCATCCCTTAAACTATGAAGACCGTTTATTTAACCCTTGCCTGTGTTTTAACAGGCTTTTTCGCCAGTGCACAGGTTTTGCCAACCTTTCAACTTGGGCTTAAGGCAGGAGCAAATTTCTCTAAATTTGATAGTGAAAATACTTTTAGCAGTAAAAATAGAACTGGATTTTATGGGGGATTGTGGGCAAGAGTAGGAGCAGGCGGTCTTCATTTTCAACCAGAGGCGTATATTTCTGGTAAAAAAACAAATCTGGTAAGCAATGCCACAGGCGATGTTAACCAGGTTAGTTTTACAAGTTTAGATGTGCCTTTATTGATTGGAACTAAATTTGGTGCTGCGGGTGTGGGTTTAAGATTAAATACCGGGCCTGCATTTTCATTAATTTTGGATGAAAACCAAAGTTTCGGACAAGCAGCTGGAAATGTTTTTAAAGCAAATTTCAAGAATCAGGCAATTGCATGGCAATTTGGAGCCGGTTTAGATATTAGAAAATTAACCTTTGATGCCCGTTATGAACTTGGTTTATCTAATATTGCCAAAACTGGTTATCCGGATACGAAACTGAATTTGTTTACAGTTGGAATCGGTTATAGGATTTTGTAATTTTTTTACAAAAACTTAAAACTAAATTAATATCGCGGCGGTTATCAGTAATAACAAACCTTAAATATTTAACTATGAATTTAAAGGAACTATTACTTAAAGGCCAAAATTTCATCTCATTGTTAAACGAATTTAGGATTGATGTTAACGATTTGATAATTAAAGATGAAAATAACATTTTTAATAATCAGGTTAACAAAAATACCGAAGTAGTTAAAGAATCCGTATGGATGGAAGGTAAAAGTAACGATGGATTGGTAAATCTGTTCGGAACATTACATTACAATTTACTCAATAAGCTTGCAGTTTTTGAAATGGAAGGATATGAAAAAGTTCCTACCGTAAATTAGAAAACAAGTTATTAAAAAAAAGGATAGATTTAAAGATCTATCCTTTTTTTATGCCCAACCATTTCGTCTTCAATTTCTGTCAACTCATACGCAAAGGCACCATTTTTTGGTATAATTGGCGTTTCTCTGCCAACACTTAATGCTTTAATAAACGAAGCTCCAAAATAAAATATCAATGAAGAATAAAAAACAAACAGCATAATTACAATTATAGAACCTGCCGAACCATAAATATTACTGATGTTACTTAACGGTAGCAAAATTCTCAAAATATACTTACCTGCTGTAAATAAACAACCTGTTAATAAACCGCCTGAAATTGCCGCACGCCACGTTGGTCGGCCATTAGTTAAAAACCTAAACAAAATGGTAAACCATGCAGTTACAATAATTACAAAAACTATTTGGTTTATAATTGATGTTGCCACAAGCTCGAATGATGGCGAATTAGTTTTTAAATAAGAACCGATTACAGCTTGAATGCTATCTGCAAGTAATCCCAACAAAAATAATATACCGGCTAATAAGATAATTGTAACTGAAATTGCCCGTGATTTTAAAGTGTTCACAATTCCCTTTTTGCCATTCATGCCAATATTCCAAATTTGCTCAAGAGAATTTTTTATTACATTAAAAAGGGTTGTTGCAACAAATAAAAAGAATACAAAACTTAATAAAGTAACATACCATTCCTGGTCTATGCCGCGAATATTTCTTAGGGTTAACCTGATTTGCTTGATGCTATCTTCGTCTAAAATATTTGCCAGCCTATCGAAAATATTGGTAACTAACATCCTTCTATCGGTAAACAAACCAAAAAGTCTTATCAGGATAATTAAAATTGGTGGTAAAGCAAAGTTTGTAAAAAATGCAGTAGCTCCGGCTAATCGCAAAGGATCGTTTTTTTGGAACAAGTTGAATGCCTTTCTCAGGGTTGAGAAAAAGAACTTTAAATCTTCTTTAATTAATAATAATGGCATTTATGGAGATTAAGCAAAAGCCCGAAAGTACTAAAAATTTTTATTCGGGCTTTTTTTAAGATGTTAAATGTTAATTTACTTTAGTAAAAATCAGTAATATTTTTTCATCTTTTAATAATTGTAGTTTACCATCGGAAATTTTCACATTATTAATTTCATTCAATGCATTCAAATAAGCACGTTCAGAAGAATCTATATCTTGGCATAACATTTTGGTGCTGAATAAATTTTTTAGAGCAACTTTGTTTTCGATAATTTCAGCTTGGCCACCATAATTATTACAAAAAGATTTTCCGCTAACATTTAAGCTATCTCCAAAATTTAAGGTTGCTTTTGCATGCTCAGGTAAAGTTATCCCCGTTATACTGCTAAGCTCCCACTTTGTGTTTTTCAATGTATCTAAATTAATTTTTTCTAGGCAGGCGCTAAAAAGACATAATACAACGCCAAGGATGATTATTTTTTTCATAATAGTTGATTTCTCTGAAAAGCACAAAAACCAAACCATTATTTTATTTACTTTCAAAAATCCTTTTCAATTCTTTTTCAAGATTCTCACCTCTTAAATTTTTGGCAATAATTACACCTTTTGTATCAATCAGGAAATTCATCGGTATTGTCTCAACATTATAAATTTTTTGGGCGATATTTTCAAAATCACTTAATTGCGGCCACAAATTTACTTTATCGGCTTTAATGGCTTCCTGCCATTCTAATTTCGCTGATGCTTTATCTCTGCTTACCGCAAAAATCTGAAAGCCTGAAGCATTATACTTATTATAAGCTTTAATTAACGCCGGATTTTCTGCTCTGCAAGGCGTACACCAGCTCGCCCAAAAATCAACAAGAACATATTTTCCTTTAAAATCACTTATTTTAAACTTTTTCCCGTTAGCATCCGGCAACTCAACATCGGCAAGCATTTTACCCACTTCAAAATTTTTGTCGGAGGAAATACGTTGTTTCAATTTTTGAGCAACTGGCAGCTGTTTAATTTCTGGACTCAACAAGTTGAAAAGAGAATCGATTAAGTTCGGCTGTGATTTTAGTCTTGGGTTTGAATAGGGTTTGTCTGCATACCTCCATAGCGCAAAAATTGCCGCTGGAGAATTTCTGTAGTTTAGAACAGAAGCAAGATAAACCTGGTCATCAACTTGTAAGCTCACTGAATCTGTCACCTTGGAAATCCTTTCTTCAACGAGGCTAATTGGCTGTCCTACGTAATTCAGGTCCTCTAACAATTCATTTCCACCTTTATATGCGTCAGATTCTGCAACTTGAATTTCATTAATGAGTTTTACATAGTTAGGGTCTTCGCCTTTTACTGTTGGCTTTAGATCGCTATCAAAAGTGATTTTATATTCTTTCGAAGCCGCTGTAAATCGAGTCGAAGTAATTTTTTTATTCTTCCAATAAAAACTTAGCTGAAAAACTTGTGGTTCATTAAGTTCTATTTTAAAATCTAAGCCTTTATCTTTAATGAAGAGGGTATCTTTGGCCAGTTTGTAACCTGCTAAATCAGTTTTAACTACCAAGACTTTAAATGGTAAATCTTTTATGTTCTTTGTATCCGCATATAACCTTAAACTCCTATCGCCACTATTATTTAATATTGATTCAGTTTTTACATTATCATTAACTGCTAATTTTTTAAGATTTGACTTACTTTTGGTATCAATTTTTTTCTTTAGGACTAAGCCTTCCTTACTCATTTTAAGTGCAGGAGAAAGTTGGCTAAATAACTCTAGGGGTAAACCTTTATCACTTTCAATGACATCTAGATTATCAGTCTGCAAATCCGCCGCTATGCCCTGAACTATACTAAAACTTATAGGAGAATTTGGATATTTCTTGATTGCAGAAATCAATTTTCTATTACCTTTTCTTGATGCTTCTTCCAGACTATCTAAATGATTTGTTAAAATACCTTTTTCGACAATAACAGCATTTTTTACAGATTGAATATCTTTTATGTTTATTTTTAAAGACTCTAATATTATGTTCCTCATATTAGGTTTATAAGAAGTCCATATCATATTTGCAAACCTTGAAGCAGCTTCTTCCTTACTTACATCTCCCCGTTTATGAATAAATATTGTAGCATGTTGAAATTTTTTGTCGCCCAAATCAAACGCTCCTTTAAAGCTAAACTTACCATCTACAATAGGGGTTGACATAAAAATTTTGTCACTCGCTATAGGGCGTCGCTGAGTCTTAGTTGTTAGATATGCAAAATTTGCACTTTCGGTATTTTCAACATTTCCTTCAATGTTAAAATTTACAGTTTGTGCAGTTGCTGCTAAAGAGCAAAGGAAAAATAGAAAAGTTAGATAAGTTCTCATAATAACAAGATTGGCTAATTAAATATAAAAAAATAAACTAAATAATTAGTTAATTATAAATAATTTTTAATCAACCACTTTCAGTTACTTAGCCAATTGCCTTTTTCAAAAACAAAGCACTAATCAAAGAAATAATTAATCCTATTGGCAAAATTTCTGAATAGGTTAAAAGCACTACATAAAGAGGATTCTTGTACATTTCTTTGTAGCCTGCCATTTCAGAGCTTTTTACTGCTAGCTCGGCGGCTGTAGCGCCATTTTTTTTAGCTTCCAATAACATTTGAGCAGTGTACTTATCCATAAAATCAGGAATAAATAGATAATAATAAAACATCCAAACAACTACATACATGGTTGAGGCAATTAGTGTAATAAAAAGTCCGATTCTGAATGCCTTTCCAAATGTGATAATCCCTTCATTATGCTTATCTCTAAAACTTTTTACACCAACAAATATAAAAGAGAATGCAAGCAACATAGAGGCATAGCCAATAATCATGCTACTTTCAAAATTCTTGTCATGGTTAATCATGTTCACAAGCATTAAGCTGCTTACAATCACGCCAGAAATTAATCCAAATACTAATACAATTTTTTTCATCTTCTTATTTTTGATACAAATTTGTCTCAAATTGAATTTTTATCAGTCATACTTTAGGATGATTTTGAAAAATGTACTGACATTTAATACTTAATTGCCATTATTTATTTACTTTATGATTTGAACCCTTTTTGCAATTTCTACTGCCTGGGTTCGGCGTTTAACTTCCATTTTTTCAAATAGTTTTGAGTTGTGTGTTTTAATGGTGTTAAGTGATACAAATAACCTATCGGCAATTTCCTGATTGCTTAAACCTTCTGCCATCAAATTTAAAACCTCCAATTCTCGTTTGCTTAAATTAAAAACTTCAATGGCTTTTTGGTTGATAATGAAATTAAGGTCTTTTTCGACAGTGTTTTCTCTCTCGATGATAACTGTTTGAATTTTTGGTTTGGTTAATTTTTTTGCCAACCAAATGCCCAATGCTGTAAAAACTATAGCGATTAAGCCAACGTAAATTTCAAAAGCGTTACTAATAATATGAAAACGCAACTCCATCCATTTTAATAAAAGTAGGGATGCAGCCAAAATAAACCCATAATAAATAGGTTTCTTGTTAGTATTTATGAAGTTTGAAACTGATGGCATTTTATAATTCTCTCACTAAAAATAAAAAAAAAACTGATTGAAAATTTCGTCAATATTTTTGCGGCGGACTGATTCTATTTTATTAAATGTTTAGAACGGCTATCGAATTGACAATAAAAATATAAATTAGCGAAAAAGTATCTATTTTATGAAAGCAACCTATCTACTCTTATTATCTGTAATTCTTTTCTCTTGTAGCGAATCGAAATTAGAAAAAACTGTTAAAGCAAAAGCTTTTACCGGCGACGAAAATTTTAATACGACACCAAATGGTAAAAAGGATATTTTAACTTTTTCTAAAGTTGATTCATCAAATGTTCAGGCAATAACCTACAACGTAAAATATAGGGATACAGTAATTGTGATTCAAAACGATCCGAAGCCGATTGTGAGTATATTTAAGCAGCCGAGATTTTTGAATACTCAGAAAACTGCAGCAATTGTTCAGGTGGCTGATAGCTCTGGGTTAGTAGCTCCGTATTACATTATTTCTTCAAGAAATGGACAAATCGAAGTAACTAAATTAGATAGACCATCGAGCGGAGCTAATGATAGTAAAATTACCAAAGGTTTGGAAGAACTTAGTTTGAGCATTTTTCTTTTGAATAATGATTATGTGGTAACCATTATAAACGGAAGGGTTTATCCGGTAAAAAGACAAAATGATGCAGAGCGTATTCAAGGAAGGTTCATTTTATATTCGGAAGATAAAACCACACTTGTTTTTGCCACAAAAACTACGCTTTACCAAACCAATTACAAAACTGGTGAATCTGTAGATTTAAAGGTGAATGAGAAATTACTCGCTCCAGAGAATATGGCAAACTTTAATAATAATTTTACCTGGTATAAAAATGCAAACGGTACATCTTTTTTAAAAGAAAGCGACCCTGATAAAATTGTAGACTTAAGTGAATTCAAATAATAAAATTGATTAAAACATTAGCGGTCAAGCCTAAACTTGACCGCTAATGTTTTTCGATGCCTTGTAGCCAGTTTTTGACAATTAATTTGATTTTCTCTGCCTTGGCTAAAACATCATCTAAGTCTTTAAAAATGATTAGTCGCCGTCCATCTGCATATTTACCTTCCAATATATCTAAACCCTCAGTAATTCTTGCACCTGTTGGTAATACAAGCATAATTCGATTCCTGTTAAGGTTTAGTACGGCAATATCCCTTTTATATTCTTTAGCATCAAAGTCTTTCATTTTTCCTGTATAGTAAAAACTTGGACTATTCCATTTTATGTGTTCTGAAATATCATCATCAATGGAAAGCATAATGCTTCTTATTGCCTCAGTAACTTCAGCTAACTGTGCTTCTAAAGTTTTTACGTATGCAGAAACTTGCTCACTTCTGATTGAGTTAAAAGATTGTTCCATTACGCTTATTATGTCTAATCAAAATTAATCTTCTAATTTGACCAACCATAGGGTATAAAACGAAATATTTAATTGCCATTCAAGACAATATAAATCAAATAAAAAAAACATAATGACTGGCTAATTTTCTTTTTTTACAATTAAAATGTCATTATCATTTATTGCTAAATACCCGTATTCGTAGCAAAAAATATAAGTATTTCCGCTTTGGGTTTGATGTATAGAAGTGTGATAATCCAAATTAAAGCCGGCACTTAATAGCTTGTTCCGGCTTACTTTAGTCTTACCATCAGGGCTAAAGGTACATAGAATGGAGCGATTTTTTTTTAAAATCAAATTTACAGCTTTAACAATTGTATTGTCTTCCGCTTTAATATGGTTATTATAGTTATTACGACAGAGGTCGTCACAAAATTTCTTATCGGCACGCCCTTTAACAGGCTTGCCACAGTCAAGACATAAACGGTCCATAATTTTTTAAAACTTTAAATTATGGGATGATGGATAAAATTAGTAAAATATATAAAACTATGAAATTAAATACATTATGATCAGCCTTGTAGCCGAATATAAACGCTTATAAACGACTATAAGTGTTTATAAACCGAATAAGTAATGAGAGTAATTGCAACTTTGTTCTGTCGGTAGTCAATTAAGGCTACTGTTCGTTAAACATTCAGAAACTAAATTTTTATATAATGGATACTATCACAAACAAAGTAGAATTAAGCGGATTTGCTGGTGCAGATGCAGAAATTAAAAACCTTTCAGGTAAACAAAAGTTAGCTAAAGTTCAATTAGCAGTTAACGATTCTTACAAAACTTCCTCGGGGCAAGAAATTAAAAAAAACACAATGGTTTACCTTAACTTTTTGGGGGGCAAAGGCCGAATTGGCAGAAAGGGTAATTAAAAAAGGAACTTATATAAGTATCGAAGGACGCCTACTCAATAATTTTTACGAAGCAAAAGATGGAAGTAAAAGGTACTCAATAGAAATTGTAGTAAACGAAATCAATTTAAAAGAACAAAAATTAATAAACCAAACAAACTAAATAAGTCGTCTAACCTGTTGACTCTACATCCCATGAAAAATGTCGACAGTTTTAATTACAGTGCCTTATCTGAATTTTTCATATAAGGCACTATAATTTAACAGTAGTGCCGAGATAATAATTTCGAGTTGCAGCCGGATTGAAATATCTGTTGTTTACCGCATTTAAATCATTTCCTAAGCTGTACATTTCGTTGAGTAGGTTATTGATTCCAATAAAAATATTAAGATTTACCTTGCCAACCTTTAAAGCATTTACGCCAGCTTTAGCTTCGATTAAGTTATACTTTTTTGCGAAAACCGTATTAGCATCATTTAAAGGTATTGATGATGTATAATTATGTTGCCCAAAAATATAGAACCCACCTTTTAACTGAATATTCAAGCTACTTACTACAACATTAGTCGGAACACCTGTCAATTTATTGCCCGAAAAGTCAGTAGTCGCATTACTAAACTCTTCAAAAGAATATTTACTCAAAGTATAATTGCTACGAATTTCTAATGCATTTAGAAAACCAGTTTCATTTTTTAATATCCAAAATGCTGTTTCCAGTTCAATTCCTTTTTGGTTCGTTCTGCCAGCATTTATGAAAAATTCTGTATCGTTTGCATTTAAACGTCTAACAATAGCATCTTTTAATTGAAATTGATAAACATTGGTGTTAATGTAAAATCTATTATCTAAAGATTTATATCGCAACCCAAATTCATAATTCCAGCCATTTTCTGCCTGAAGATTATTGTTTATGTTGTTATCTGATGATCGAACTTCGGCAATTGTAGGTGGCGAATAACCTTTGCTTATAGAGCCTCTTGCAGCTATATTTTGATTAATTAAATAGGAAATTGCCAACTTAGGCATAAACTGTTCGGAAAATTTTCTTTCCTTCACATTTACTAAAGCCGGGAAAAAGCTCTGATATTTATATTTGAAAAAATTTAAGCTGGTCGCAAGTTCAACCAGTAAATTTTTATCTATATCGATGGTTGTTCTAAAAAAGCCAAAATCCTGATAAGCTTTTAAATCATCATATGCTTGCATTGAACCTGCAATACCAGCGTTATTATTAAAATTTTTGATTTGTGTTCTTGTTGCAGAACTTTCTAAGCCTAATTGGGTGTTCCAAACTAAATTGTTGAAGGATTTTCTATACTCTAAAAACGTTCTTAGACCTAGCGTACTTTCATATCGGTTTTCAAAGTTGGTTATAAATGGATTTTTAAAATCAGTATAAGAAGTGAACACCGAAACAACGTGTTTAAAATTATCATTGAATTGATAAACGTTTGATAAACCTCCAAAAATGGTTTTATTATATATTGCTGCCTGTTGTGTTACTGCTCCAGGGATTGTTGGTGTAGCGGGTCTTGCCTGTTGCGGATTTAAATCCATTTGAAGTTGCGTTAATCCACCAGGTGTTTCATAAGCTAAATCACTGTAAAAAATAAAAGCCTTTAAAATACCAGATTGGTTATAATTCCATTGATGATTAGTTTGGAAATACTTCCGTTCCATGCCGCTGTTTTCTCGATAGCCATCGCTTTTTTGATACCCTTGATTAAAACTAAAACCATAATTTTTAAACTGATGAGAAAAACTTGCCGTTTGGTGTAAAAGGCCAAAAGAACCACCAGTGATTGATGCCTGAATATTATTTGTAAATTCTGGGTTATTTATTAAAACTGCACCACCAGTATTTGCGCCAAAAATGCTGGCTTCAGGACCTTTATATATTTCGATTTGCTGAATCGCGGTTGCATCAATAAGATTTAAGTAGGTATTTCCACCCGCATCTGTTAGTGGAAAATCATCAACATAAATTTTAATATTTCTAATGCCAAAAGGAGAGCGTAATAAACTTCCACGAAGTGATAAACGATAACTTCCTGGTGAGCGCTCTTCCATTCTAATTCCAGCCACAGTATTTAAAGCACTAACCATTGAGTTTTTTGGTTGATATTTAAGCAGATTACTATCTATTAAACTTACTGCCGAAACTGAACGGATAATTTGTTCATTATTGTAATATCCTTTAACTACAACCTCATTCAGTTTTTTTGCTGCAGTATCTGGTTTAGAAATCTGGGCAGCGGCTGATAATGAAATGAAGAGAATAACTATTGTAAAAATTGATTTCAAAAGGGAAATATTTATGGTGTTGTTAAAATAAAAAGCAGACTAAAATTACAATTTTAATCTGCTTAGAGAAGTTTGAAAATTATTATTACTTAGCCGCTACTCTCCAGACTACGCCACTCACATCATCGGCCACTAATAAAGCACCATCAGGTGTAAGGGTTACGCCAACTGGTCGGCCATAAACTTCTGCTTTTTCTTGATTAGCAATAAATCCGGTTAAAAAATCTTCTGGTTTGCCTGTTGGTTTACCATTTTTAAATGGAACAAAGGCAACTTTATAACCAGAAATTTTAGAACGGTTCCATGAACCATGCTGACCAATAAATGCACCGCCTTGATATTTATCTGGGAATTTTGAGTCTTTATAAAAAGCTAAACCTAAAGATGCTGTGTGTGAACCAACTGGAACATCAGGTACAATGGTTTTTTTAACTAAATCTGGTTTCTGACCTTTTAAACGTGGGTCTTCATTCTGACCAAAATAAGCATAAGGCCATCCATAAAATGCACCAGGTTTAACACTTGTAATATAATCAGGTACTAAATCATCACCTAAACCATCTCTTTCGTTAACAGCTGTCCATAACATATTTGTTCCAGGTGCCCAATCTACACCAACCGGATTTCTCAATCCACTTGCGTAAACTTTTTCGCCAGTGCCATCAGGGTTAACCTCTAAAATATTCGCTCTTCTAACCTCATGTTCCATTCCGTTTTCGCCAACATTACTTCCAGAACCAACGGTTATGTAGATTTTGCTTTTATCGGCATTGGTTATTAGATTTCTTGTCCAGTGGTTGTTGTAGCCACCAGCAGGCAAACTTAAAATCTTTTTACCCTGGCCCGTAATTTTTGTATCGCCAGCTTTATACGGATATTGCCATAAGCCATCTGTATTCGCAACATAAAAGTTATTGCCAATTATTGCCATCCCGTAAGGCTGATTTAAGCCCTCCAAAAATGTGGTCGTAGTTTCCGGTTTTCCATCTTTATTTTCATCACGATATAATATGATTGTGTTTGCACTTTTACCTGGAACTTCCGATTTTGACTTTCCAGTAACTGCAGCAGCAATCTTTTCGGCCGTACTTCTTTCTGAGTTGGTTAAAACCACCAGCACATCGCCATTTGGCGTTACAATCATATTTCGTGGACTTTTAATGCCCGATGCAAATTTGGTAACCACAAAGCCTTCGGGAGCAATTGGAGTTTTTCCCTCTGGCCAACCGATAACTTTACTAAATTTATTTTTAGATGCAGTAGTATCCGGAGCAGGAAGGTTCAAATCTGTAACAGCGGTTTGAGCAGTTGTATCGCTTCCTAAACTATCGCTTTGCGAATTTGATTTTGAGCCCGATTGGCAGCTTGCCAGCACAGCTGATGATAGGAGCGTGGCGTATAAAAATTGTTTTTTCATATTGCGTATTATGAGAAAAGATTTATTTCTTGAATAAGAATAACACAGATATTAGTTAGAAGTTTTTGTAGATCGATTAAACAATTTGCTCTATAATTTATTTAATCTGTGATGCCTATGAATTTTACACATTCAGTTTTATCCAAACCGAGAATTAACGTTACAATGTTCCTTAATTCATCTGTTTATTTTATCTTTAGGCGATTTAAAAATTTTGGATTTTATTGAAAGTCCAATTTCTTGTTAATAATTAGTAAAAATCAAATTAAAACATGTCAAATACATCAAAAATTATCTACACCAAAACCGATGAGGCGCCAATGTTGGCAACCTATTCACTTTTACCTATTGTACAAGCTTTTACCGCGTCAGCAGGTATTGATGTAGAAACCAGAGATATTTCTTTAGCAGGAAGAATTTTGGCAAACTTTCCTGAGTATTTAAAAGACGACCAAAAAATTGGTGATGCGTTAAGTGAACTTGGTGGCTTGGCTACAACACCAGAAGCTAACATCATTAAATTACCAAATATTTCTGCATCCATTCCGCAATTGGTTGGTGCAATTACAGAATTACAATCGCAAGGTTTTGCTATTCCAAATTATCCGGATAACGCACAAAGTGAAGAGGAAAAGGCAATAAAAGCTAAATATGCAAAAGTTTTAGGCTCGGCAGTAAACCCTGTTTTACGTGAAGGCAACTCGGATAGAAGAGCGCCGAAAGCGGTTAAAAATTATGCAAAGGCTAATCCACATTCAATGGGTAAATGGTCGGCAGATTCTAAAACAAGAGTTGCCAGCATGAGCGAAGGCGATTTTTACGGTTCGGAGAAATCTACCACAATCGAAAGTGCATCTCAATTTAAAATTGAATTTGTTGCAGCTGATGGAGCGGTAACCGAATTAAAAGGTTTAGCGCCATTAAAGGCAGGAGAAGTTATTGATAGCTCTGCCTTAAGTTTATCAGCATTAAAAACTTTTGTTGCTAAAGAAATTGAAGAGGCAAAAGCTGCTGGTGTTTTATTATCGGCGCACTTAAAAGCAACGATGATGAAGGTTTCTGACCCAATTATTTTTGGTGCAATTGTAGAAGTTTATTTTGCTGATGTTTTTGCTAAATATGCTGATTTATTTAAACAATTAAACATTGATACCCGTAATGGTTTAGGAGATGTTTATTCGAAAATTGCAGGTAATGCGCAACAGGCAGAAGTTGAAGCAGATTTAGCTGCGGCAATTGAAAAAGGACCAGCCTTAGCAATGGTAAATTCTGATAAGGGCATTACGAACCTACACGTTCCAAGTGATGTAATTGTTGATGCTTCGATGCCTGCAATGATTCGTACTTCGGGCCAAATGTGGAATAAAGATGGTAAGCCACAAGATACTATCGCATTAATTCCAGATCGTTCTTATGCCGGAGTTTATACTGCTACTATTGATGATTGTAAAGCTCATGGTGCTTTCGATGTGACTACTATAGGTTCTGTACCAAATGTTGGTTTAATGGCACAAAAAGCTGAAGAATATGGTTCTCACGATAAAACTTTCCAGGCAACTGGAGCAGGTGTTATCCGCGTTACGGATGCGGATGGTAAGGTTTTCTTCGACCAAAAGGTAGAGCAAGGCGATATTTTCCGTATGTGCCAAACTAAAGATGCACCAATTCAGGATTGGGTTAAATTAGCCGTTAACAGATCTCGTTTATCTGAAACGCCTGCAGTTTTCTGGTTGGACGAGAACAGAGCACATGATAGTCAAATCATTGCTAAAGTGAAAAAATATTTAGCAGATCATGATACAAATGGTTTGGATATTCGTATTCTGGCACCTGTTGAAGCAACCAAATTTACTTTAGAGCGTATTCGCAAAGGTGAAGATACGATATCGGTTACTGGTAACGTACTTCGTGATTACTTAACAGATTTATTCCCGATTTTAGAATTAGGAACTTCTGCTAAAATGTTATCTATTGTTCCGCTGATGAATGGTGGTGGTTTATTTGAAACTGGCGCTGGTGGTTCTGCACCTAAACATATTGAGCAATTTATTGAAGAAGGTTATTTACGTTGGGATTCACTTGGTGAGTTTTTAGCGCTTCAAGCTTCTTTAGAGCATTTATCGCAAACTCAAAACAATACAAAAGCACAGGTTTTAGCTGATGCGTTAGATGAAGCTAATGCTAAATTCTTAGCCACAGATAAATCTCCGGGACGTAAATTAGGTACAATTGATAACCGTGGTTCTCACTTCTATTTAGCTTTGTATTGGGCTGAAGCTTTGGCTGCTCAATCTAAGGATGCTGAATTGCAGGCAAGATTTGCACCTTTGGCAAAAGCGTTGACTGAAAAAGAAACTCAGATTAATGAGGAATTAATTGGTGCTCAAGGTAAACCACAAGAAATTGGTGGTTACTATAATCCAAATGATGAATTGGCAAGTAAGGCAATGCGTCCGAGTGAAACTTTAAACAATGCATTAGCAAGTTTGTAAGTTAAATTTACTTTTGAATAAAGGACCCCGATAATTTTTTATCGGGGTTTTTGCGTAATATCCCTCGGGGACGTCATCACAAACAATTTTGTAAATGTTTATGAGTGGTAAAATATAGCTTTAAGGAATAATTTTTCAGCGCCATCAAAAACCATCTACAAAACCAGTTGTTATACTTAAAATAAAATAGGAGATACCATCATGGCATATAACGAAAATAAAGGCTCGCAGGATAAAATCCACAGCACCACTACAAATAGCGAAATCAATAAGGAAAACTTATCTTACGATAAACACAAGCAAAGCTATGAGCTTGATGTAAAAGGAGAAGATAAAGACTACGACCATCCGATGGGCTATGAAACCGTTGCCGCTGGTGCAGTTGATGATGATTCTACTTATGATGAAGCAAACCCATACGTTGGAGATGAATACGCAAGAAACGAAGAAATTGCTGATGATAATTTAGAAGAATTGGGTATGCATGTAGACAATGGTGAAAGCGTAAAACTAAATCCTGAAGATGAAATTTTAGCTCGTACACCTGAGGATAATCGTGATGATTTAGATGAAGAGGGTTATCCGATAAACGATGCCCCGGAGAAATAAGGCGCTAACAACATAAAAGAAGTAATGAAAAAAGCAGAATTAATAATCTTAATTCTGCTTTTTTATGGATTAACATCTAAATTAAATCGTCTTCTTAATTCTTCAAGCTTCGGATTTTTATTAAGCAAATAATCATATTTTTCTCGGTTTCCATAAAGCCTGTTTTCAAGCTTACGTTCCATTTGTTTAAAAGTGATATCAACAGCAAAATTTTGCAACTCGTTTCGTAAGAAATTCATTAACTCAACCGATTCCTGTACAACAAACTGTTCCTGCGTTTTACTTTCAACCGAAATTTCTATCAAAACCGGACTTACAAGCGTAGGAGCAAAGTTATTTAAAATGGTAAACAAGTTAATTTTATCAGAATTTTTTAGAATTTGTATGTAAGCATTCCATACTTCCAAAAGTCTTTCGTAAGTAAAAGGTTCTCTTGATTCTCCCACTGCAGCTTTTGGTCCGCTTTGCTCTTCGCCATTTGCAACACGCTCTAGATCATTTAAAGATGGAATTAAAGTGCTAACAGAATTTGTTTTCGGGATTTTTATGCTGATGGATGTTGCTGAAGGTATTGGAGCAACTTTTGGTGTTTCTTTAGGCTTATCTTCTGCAATTGAAGAAACAGGAACTTGACTAACTGGTTTTGAAGTTTCACTTTCAGCTTTCGGCTTTTCGCTTTCTGTTTTCAGCTTTTGGCTTTCCGCTTCCCCAGCTACGACATTAGTTTTTTTTTTATCCTGATCTACGTCAGTTGCTGTGTTATTATTGCTTAAAGGCTGTTGAGCGAGTTGAACCACCGACCGGACATGGCACATTTTTATCAGTGCAAGTTCTACTTGTAATCGCTGGTTCTTAGAGTTTTTGTAGTTTAAATCACAGGCATTTGCTAAATTCAGTGCAGTTAACAAAAATGAAAGCTCAGTCTGCTTGCATTGTTCTAAGTATTTCTGTCTGATGTTTTCACTTACCTCCAATAATTTAATTGTTGCGGCATCTTTACCCACCAATAAATTACGGAAATGCGTAGCCAATCCGTTAATGAAATTATTTCCGTCAAAACCATTATTTAATATCTCATCAAATAAAAGTAAGGTTTGGCTTACCTGTGCATTAGTTAAATAAGATGTTAACTTAAAAAAGTAATCGTAATCTAAAATATTCAGGTTATCAATTACTGCTTTATAAGTAATGTTCTTGTTTGCATAACTGGCAATCTGGTCAAACATGGATAACGCATCACGCAAACCACCATCGGCTTTTTGCGCAATAATGTGTAAACCATCCGTTTCAAAAGCAATGTTTTCCCTTTCGGCAATTTTAGCAAGGTGTGCAGAAATGTCTTCAACCTGTATGCGGTTAAAATCAAAAATCTGACAGCGGGATAAAATTGTTGGTAATATTTTATGCTTTTCAGTTGTTGCTAAAATAAATATCGCATAAGAAGGCGGTTCTTCTAAAGTTTTCAAAAATGCATTAAATGCACTTTGAGATAACATATGAACCTCATCAATAATATAAATTTTATATTTTCCGGCTTGTGGCGGTATTCTAACCTGCTCAATTAAACTACGAATGTCATCAACAGAGTTGTTTGATGCCGCATCTAATTCATGTACGTTAAAAGAATGTCCGTTCTGGAAAGACTGGCAATTATCGCATTCGCCGCAAGCTTCCATTTCTGCTGTAGGATTGGTACAGTTTATGGTTTTTGCTAAAATACGTGCACAGGTGGTTTTACCAACACCACGCGGACCGCAAAATAAAAAGGCCTGTGCTAATTGGTTATTCTTGATTGCATTTTTTAAAGTTCCTGTAATATGCAATTGTCCAACTACAGTTTCGAACGTAGCGGGGCGATATTTACGGGCAGAAACAATAAAATTTTCCATCGCCACGAAAATAGGAATTTTTGTTGAGTTGGAATGTTGTAAAGTTGGAATGTTGAAAAGTCGGTTATGCGTTGTTCGTTGACGGTTGCTCGTCTTTCGTTTCGATTGCCAAATTAAAATTTAACAATTAACTTTTGTTGAGTTTGGAATGTTGTAAAGTTGGATGTTCGTTAACCGTTGCTCGTCTTTCGTTTCAATTGCCAAATTAAAACTTAACAATTAACAATTAACAATTAACAATTCAACAATTTTCAATCAACAATGAAACAATTTAGCAATTTTCCTTAAACGAAAAACGAAAAACGTTACCTCACTACCGATCTCAACTCCTGCCTGTATTGCGAAGCACTTTTCCCTGTAAATTCCTTAAACAATTTATTAAAATGACTAAAATTATTAAAACCACTTTCGAAACAAATATTTGCAATGCTGGTTGGTTTTTCGGCTAATAATTTCGATGCGTGTACAATTCTGTACTCATTAACAAATCGGGTAAATGTTTTTTTAGTTATCTTTTTAAAATAACGGCAAAAGGAGGGAACCGTCATGCTGCACATATCTGCAATATATTCTAAACTAATTTCTTCCAGAAAATGGTCTTTAACATAGTTAAAAACCATATTTATCCTATCATTATCCTGAACTTGCATTTCGAGTGAGAAACTTTGAGCATTCAGGAGTTTATAATCAGATGCCTGCTCTAATTCCCGCAATACACCAAGCAATGCTAATAATTTTTCAAGTGGCCAGGCGTTATGCATTTTTTCTAATGTCGGGCCAACAAGTTTCATCGTATCCTTACCGAAAGCAATGCCATACTTTGCCTTTTCAAATAAGTTGGCAATCCCCCTGGTCTCTTTAAGTGTTAAAAAATCAGCACCTAAAAAATCAGGTTTCATTTGTACCACAACTTCTGTCTTATTACCGGTATTTACATCAGTAAAGCCGCAATGAGGCAAATTACTACCAATTAAAATCAAATCTCCATCAGCATAATAAGAAACATGACTACCAATTTGTCGTTTACCAGAGCCACCATTTACAAAAACCATTTCAATTTCCGGGTGGTAATGCCATAAGTCTGCTTTGTTATTCTCATTCTCTACATATTTCGAATAATAAAAAGAACTACCAAATGATGGTTCAACAATCTCGTAACTCGGCTTTAATTTTTTCATTTATCTAACAAAAATAACAATTAAAATATAGTAAATTGATTTGTTTGTATGTGAATCTATAATTTACGGGTAAAATAGCATAGTTATTTGAAAATATACAATCAACTTCGTGCTATAATCTGTAGTAATTTAGTGGTGTTAAAAAAATGTTCATCCTTAACAGTATACAGATATGAAAAACTTTATAAAAATTAGCCTTGTTGTAGCAGCAATGTTAGCCGCTCCAGGTGTAAAAGCAAATGATGAAGTATCTACTTTAAAAGTGAAAGCAGAGAACAATAAATCAATCCGTTTTTTTATTGATGAAGCAAAAGATTTAGAATTAACTATAAATGATGTTGCAGATAATAGACTGATTTACGAAGAAAGCATTCATGCTTCTGGAGCATCTACAAAAACTTACGATTTGAATGCGTTACCAAACGGCGAGTATGTATTAAACGTAACTTCAGGTTCTCAGTTGGCTCAATACCAAATTGTTATTGCAGATAATAAAGCAGAAGTTTCTTCAGCAAAAATTACCGAACTCTTTAAGCCAGTTTTAAAGAGAGATAGTTCAATGGTAACTTTAAGTTTAGATAATGCCGATAAAGGGCCAATTGAAGTTGAAATCGTTAACGAATATAACGACCAGCTTTACAAAGCAACTTTTACCGATAAATCTAAGTTGACTAAAAAATTCAATATCGGCAGCACGCCATCTAAAGAATTAACTTTCATTGTTAAAACAAACAAACAGCAGTTTAGTAAAACAATAGAATCTCGCTAATTAGATTTATAAATTAATCAAAGGGCTATCTATTCGGTAGCCCTTTTTTTTATGTTATTCTTTTAGCAATTTTTTTTTTTTGAAGCGCAGTTTTCGGTGCTTTTAGGTTGGGACAGTTCCCGCTTTCCGTTTCAATCTTTTTGCTTCCGTTACTGCCCTTTAATAATTGTCATCCTGAGCTTGTCGAAGGACAATATTAGACGCTTCGACAAGCTCAGCGTGACAGATAACAAAAAGTATTTCCACTACAATCGTGGCTAAAAACAAATCTTCGTTAAACTATTATTGGCGTTAGTATTGCGCATAACTAAGCCTAAGTAGAAAATCTCCGTTAAGCTTAAATCGGCCTAACAAATTTTTGGGGATAGCTAAACCAAGCCAAAGCAGTAGCATTAATACAAAAATTTTAAGCCGACAGTTTTGTTTCTTTTGCTGTCAAAAGAAAAAAGCCCGTCCGGTTAGGACGTGTTAAAGGTTACTACATAAAGTATATCCACTTCAATCGAGGGCTATTTTAAGTTATATTGTTAGCCCTTCCGAAAGTTTTAAACCACCCCTTGCCCCTCCTAAATTTAGGAGGGGAGCTGTCAGAAAGCTATTTAACGTTGTAGCTTAGATTTAAGTTTTATCGTTTAATCCAAAACTCAAAAGCAATGAAGTTTTACCTTCATAAACCAAATCCCCTTTTTTTAATGAGGGGCAGGGGTGGTTTCTAATATGGCTATTGTTTGTATTTCAATCAATTTCAACTAAAAAATGATTTACTGTTATATTTTTCTAAAGTATAAGTAAATACTATTTGCATAAACCAACGGATACTAAATACCAAGCCAGTTCTATTCCGTTATAAAAACTATTGCTAACCTGATTTAAACTTTTTGATTTCAAGCGATTTAATTAATTCAGCAACAACTAATTATTGTGGTTTATTTTTAGTTAATGCTTTGGGTTTTAAAATTATATTGTTACTTTTGCAACCCCGTAATATACCTCGGGATTAAAAAATTAAAAAATTTTATAACAATGAATCAGTACGAAACTGTTATCGTTCTAACCCCGTTGTTATCAGAAGAAGTTGCGAAAGAGGCTATGGCTAAATTCAAAGCTGTTCTTACTGATGGCGGAGCCGAAATTATCCACGAAGATAATTGGGGTTTAAGAAAATTAGCGTATCCGATCGCTAAAAAATCAAACGGATTTTTCAACTTAACTGAGTATAATGCTCCAGGTGATTTGATTGCTAAATTAGAGTTACAATTAAAGCGTGATGAGCGTGTGTTACGTTTCTTAACCATCAGGTTAGATAAACATGCAGTTGCTTACAACGCAAAAAAACGCAGCGGTGCGTTCAACAAAAAAACTAAGGAGGTTGCAGCGTAATGGCAAGAGAACAAATTCAATACGTTACTGCCCCTAAAGTAGAGGATAACCGTAAAAAATATTGCCGTTTCAGAAAAAATGGTATTAAATACATTGATTACAAAGACGCAAACTTTTTGTTAAAATTTATTAACGATCAAGGTAAATTATTACCACGCCGTTTAACTGGTACTTCGTTAAAATTTCAACGTAAAGTGGCTCAAGCTGTAAAGCGTGCTCGCCACATCGGTTTGTTACCTTTCGTTGCTGACCAATTAAAATAGGAGGATTTGATATGGAAATTATTTTAAAACAAGATATTAAATCATTAGGCGAGAAAGATGATATCGTTACAGTAAAGCCAGGTTTTGGCCGTAACTATTTAATTCCGCAAGGATTTGCAACTTTAGCTACTGTTTCTGCAAAGAAAGTTTTAGCTGAAAACTTAAAGCAAGCTGCTTTTAAACAAGATAAAATTAAGAAAGATGCTGAAGGTATTGCTGAGCGTTTAACTGATGTTAAACTTTCTATCGGTGCTAAAGCTGGCGAAAGCGGTAAAATCTTTGGTGCTGTTAACACTATCCAAATCGCTGAAGCATTAAAAGCTCAAGGTTTTGATGTTGACCGCCGTCGTATTACTTTCGAAACTGAACCAAAATTTGTTGGCGAGTATGTTGCTAACTTAAACTTACATAAAGAAGTGAAAGTTCAAGTTCCTTTCGAAGTTATTGCTGAATAAGCATTTCTTTAAAACATAAAAAAAGTCCTTTCATTAATTTGAAAGGACTTTTTTTTTGATTTGTGATGTAAGATGGATTATGTTTATCGTTGTTCGATGTTCGTTTTTCGTCTGTCGATTTTCGTTCTCCATTCCATCATCCATTTTCCATTTCGCATCTTCCATTTTACATCTCACCATCTTACATCTTTCCTATCCCTTAGGCGTTGTTGGTCTTATTTCTATTTTACTTGGTAAGGTTCTGGCTGGCATAGCTAATAAATCAACAATTAACTTACCCATATCTTCCGGTTGGATTTTCCATGCATCATCCTGTTCATTAGGATTATGATCATTAAAATGGCTAGCCACAGAACCCGGCATAATCGTACTTACTTTAACGCCATACTTTCTTAAATCTAACATTACAGATTGCGTAAAACCTGTTAAGCCAAATTTACTGGCATTATAAGCAGAGCCACCGGCAAAAAAGTTTGTTCCTGCTAAACTCGAAATGGTAAATATATATCCTTGAGTTTTCTTAATTTCCGCAACGGTAGCCTTAATACTGTAAAATACACCAGTTAAATTGGTATCAATAATCTCATTCCAGTCTTCAACTCTTATTTCATCAATTGGAGCAAAATGCCCAACACCCGCATTTGCGATTAAAACATCCAGCTGACCCCATTTTTCGATAATTAAATTTACGGCATCTTGCTGCGAGGCGAAATCCTTAACATCAGCTTCTATTGCCAATACATCACCATGGGCAACTAATTTTGATGCGGCTTCATTTGCGCTGTTTATCGAACGACTGGTAATGGCAACTTTATAACCATTTTTTAGAAGTGATTCTGCAATACCGTAACCTATTCCTTTGCTTCCGCCTGTTATTAAAACTGTTTTCTGACTCATAATTTTGTTTATAAATTAACCAATTAAATGCAAATATGTTTAAGCATATTTAAAATTAGGTATTCAAACTGTCAGGAATGGAGAGATTCAAATTATATCGGGATTAAGATTTTATTAACTTTGCAGCATGGCGAAAAGACGAAGCTCCAAATCGAAATCAACAGCGAAAAGACCCTGGTTAAAAAAAACGATTAACATTGCGACCAAGGTTTTTATTTATTTTTTGTTGGTTTCTGTTATTTGGGTTATTGCGCTACGCTTTATCAATCCACCTATAACCTTATTGATGGTTTTGCGCAACATTGAACGCAAAGCAGATGGAAAAGCTTTTAAATTGGAGAAAGAGTGGGTGAAATTTGATGATATATCTGATAATATGAAACGGGCCGCAGTTTCTGCAGAAGACCAGCTTTTCCTAAAGCACATTGGTTTTGATTTTAAATCGATAGAAAAGGCTTTCGCCAGCAATGCTAAAGGCAAAAAAATAAAAGGTGGGAGTACCATTTCTCAGCAAACTGCAAAAAATGTATTTCTCTGGCCTGGTCGCTCATGGATAAGAAAGGGTTTTGAAGCTTATTTTACTTTGTTAATTGAGATTTTCTGGAGTAAGGAGCGAATTTTAGAAGTTTACTTAAACGTTATAGAAATGGGCGATGGTATTTATGGTGCCGAAGCTGCAGCGCAAGAATATTACAATAAATCATGTCGTAAGCTTAGTCGCAATCAGGCTGCATTAATTGCTTCTTGCTTTCCAAATCCCCGCCGTTGGACACCAAAAAATGCTACTTCATATATCAGGCATCGCCAGTATCTTATATTAAGAAACATGAAAAGATTAGGGCCTTTGGATTTTTAGTTGCTTAGTTCGTTGCTCGTTTTTAGTGTATAGTTTTTCGTTTTTTATTGTAACAATTTTACCTAAAGCCGTTCAAATGCTAATCATGGTCTTTGTTCCACCTGATTTTTATCCCGCCCTTTTCATCGTCAATTGCTTTCAAATGTAAAACGATACCTTTCATTCTGGCTTCACGTTTTTCTTTAGCAGTTAGGTTTTCATCCCCTTTGGGGTTTCTAAGTGGAATATCCATTTGCACATTTGTACCTGTATTTAGGGCATAAATACCTTTAACATTAAAATTTAATGCGCTCGAATTTACCTGCATAGGCTTTATTTCAACCTTATCACCTCTAACAATTAAGGTTCCGTCGAGGTTATTGATTTTAACATCAGACAGGTTTCTGTTTGCAAAGGCAAATTTTCCAACCTTAACCATTGGATCGAAGTTAACCAAAGCAGCATTCTTAAGATTGAATGCAACCTTTCCGTTGATGGAGCGAGGTAAGATTTTTCCTGAATGTGAAATCCTACCTGAAATGTTTACTAAAGAAGATAAATAACCCTTGATATTTTTATTCGTGATGGTTTGTTGCCCAAAATTATCGAAAGAATAGAAAAAATCCTTAACACTTACATGGCTAATTTTAGAATTGATTTTAAAAAGATTTGAACCTGTTTCCTGTATGATATTTCCATCTAAGGCCAATAAACCACCCGCATGCGCTACGCTAATTTTATTAAAATAAATTCCAGAACCTCTAAGTGAAATATCTGCGTTTAGGTTCTTGGCTGTAAACTTATCGTAAATGGCTTTATCAACTTTAAGCTGCATGTTCATTTTTGAAACTTCTAATACATTGCTTAACTCTTTCGAAGCAGATTTCATTCCACCGGTAGATCTGCTTTTTTTCTTAACGGTTCGTGGTCCTAAAAAGGGTAAAAACTCATTCAAATACAGCTGCGGACTGTACATATTAAGATTCACAATAATTTTATCAGGGTCGGTATAATACAAATTTGCAAAATTGGCGATGCTGCAATTCACATTCAGCTCACTTTTGCCAAGTTGGAAATGACCATCTTTTATAGATAAGTCGTTTTGATTAAAATTGATATTCAAAGCGCTTTTTACCAAATGCAGTTTACGTGGAATATATAGAATATCCGCATTAGCAATTTTAATCGCACCAGAAACCACAGGTTTAGTGAAACGGAAATTATCTATATCTGCCTTGCAATAAAGTTTTAAATCTGCGGTTCCGTTTTTAAATTCAAAATCGTTTGTGCCTAAAGAATTATTCAAATTTGATAGCGGAAACTGCGAAGTAACGAGTCCAGTAGCAATGGGTTGCGCTAAGTTATTAACCGTAAAGGTATCTATCTTCAACGGTGCATTAAAGTATTTCGCAGTTAAATTGTGGAATTTAATGGAAGAGTTTTCATCGCCAATAATGCCACCAACCGTATCCTGATTCGTAAATGAACCATCAAAATTAGCAGCTGTTAGCTTGCCAGCAGGAATGCTCACGATATTATCACGAACCTTAATTCCAACCTTAATTAGTGGGTCGCCATATTTTCCCGAACCATCATCAATAATATTTCCTCTGATGTCTATCGGTTTTTCAATGCCGAATTTAAGGAGTTTAGAAGAAATATTTGGTGAAAGTAGTAGCGCAACATCTCTAAACAGAATTTTATCAACTGCAATACTGATGTTAAACCCAGAATTTGCTAAATCTATTTTAGCCCCTATTTTAAATGGATGTTCTCCAATTTTTAAAACTTCAGGGGCTAAAATTACAGCTTCTTCCTTTCGACTGTAGTGTGCAGAAAGCGTTCCATCTAAAATTTTATCTTTTAAGAAGCTTCCTTTTCTGGTGTTAAAAGCAAAGCTGTTAACCATTGTTTTCAGTCTGATTTTGCCGGTCCAGCCACTATCTGGATATTTCAATCTGCCTTGAACCTGATCGATATTAAAATTGAAAAGCTTAAATCTTTTTTGATTGTTGACAGTAAGTTCTACTTTGTTTAAATCGATTTTTTTAACTGCGAAATCTGGGGCTTTTGAGTCAGATGGTTCCGTTTTGGCAGTTTTGCTTTTGAAAATGCTGGTGTTGCTATATCCCGTAGAATCTGTAAAAAGATATATTGATGCGTTGTTGATGGAAATTTGATTAATGTTAACGTTGCCAACAATTAATGAAAGTACGTTTAATGAAACATCAATATTTTGTGCTTTTAGTAAATCGTGTTTATGCTGGCTCCATAAACTATCTCTTAATAATACACCATTTAAAGAAACAGCTACGCCAGGAAAACTTTTTAACAAAGTTGGTTCCATTCCTGTGGCTGTAATTTCACCATTTAAGTTCTTATTTAGTTGTGATAAAATAGAGCTTAAAATTTCTTTCTTATTTCTGCTGATGTAAAATGCGCCAGCAAGCCAGGTTAGAATTATCAGAATAAATAGTGCCCCAACAATTTTTAGAGAGATTTTTAACCAGCGTGCCATAGAGAATGTTTGATTTAACCAATATAATGATTTAACCGGTTAAATTGTTTGGGCATGGAGCTAATAAATCGCTTTATTCCACAGTATTGTGTTTTTTTCGAGTTTATTGATTGTGGGTTTCCTTGGGTTAAAGCAGGTGGGCGAAAACCTGGGCATGCCAGCTATCCTTAAATGCAACTTCCCATTTGGTTTCAAGCTCTTGCAGGTTTTGAACCATATTGTTAAAAACAATGGTTTCTGGCGTTACATTTTTAATATTTACCAGTGTTTCAAAATCTTCCTTGCCCTGAACATGCACTTCTCCATCAAGTTTATAAGCAATATTAAAACGGTTGAATAAATCTACATTATAAGTTTGCTCAATATCTTTGATAATCCTTACAGAACTATCGATTGAGCAACCGGTTACACCTGCCTGACTTTCATCAACAGTTAGAATAATAAAATAACCATATCTAATTTCTGCTTTTGCCATCAATTCGTTGCCATGAGCTTTCCATTGGCTGGTAAAAACTTCGAGTTTTTGAAGAATTTCTGTTTCTTCAATTGCACTAAATTTACGGTTGCTTTGGTATATCCAAACTCTTGATTGTGGAGAAAAAATCATATTACAAATTTATCATTTTAATTAACTTGGTGTTGTCAAAACCCTAACGCTATGAAAAAGTTTACATTCTGCTTGAGATTGTTAAGTATTTCGGCTATATGTATGCTTTTATATTCTTTTTCAACAGCTGATAATGTTGATGAGTATGTAAATTATTTACAAAAAAGCTTCACTGAACATTACGATTTTGCACAGGAAAGTAGTGCGGTAAAGAAGTATGAACTTAATGTTACCAACAATGGATTTTGCAGGTACAAGCGTTATTTTGCAAATGGAAAAATAGAGTATTTTGCCTTTAAACTTGCTAAGTTTAAGGATTTAGATTATTACGGTACCACCACCGCGGGCAAATTATTCCTGCGCACTAAAAGCGATGATGTGATTGTTCAAACTTACAACGATAGGGCAGGAGATGTAGATTCGATGGGAACCTGTATTGTTATTCCATTAAAAAACATTGAAGCCGAAGATTTAAATCAGATCAAGGAAAGTTTAACCCGAATTGGGCCAAACAATACCATTCAGCTTAAAGAAAGTAAACTATAAGCCGTTAGCTCTAGCTGTAATTTCTGCAATATCTAAAACCTTAACTTCTTGTTCTTTATCTTTCAATTTAATGCCATCGCTTAACATGGTCATACAAAACGGGCAACCTGCAGCGATAAATTGTGGGTTGGTTTCTAATGCTTCATCAATACGTTCTACGTTAATGTCTTTTTTTCCTTTTTCAGGTTCTTTAAACATTTGAGCGCCGCCTGCACCGCAACATAAACCATTGCTTTTGCAACGTTTCATTTCTACCAGTTGTGCATCTAAAACTTCAAGTGCTTTTCTCGGGGCCTCATAAATGCCATTTCCACGCCCAAGGTAACATGGGTCGTGATAGGTTATTTTTTTGCCCTTAAAGCTTTCGCCACCTTCGGCCTTTAGTTTTCCTTCATTTATTAAGTCCTGTATTAACTGAGTATGATGTATTACTTCATATGTGCCACCCAAACCCGGATATTCATTTTTAATGGTATTAAAGCAATGTGGGCAACCTGTAACAATTTTTTTAATGTTATAAGCATTCAAAACCTCAATGTTGGTCATTGCCTGCATCTGGAATAAAAACTCATTTCCCGCTCGCTTTGCCGGGTCTCCGGTGCAACTTTCTTCGGTACCTAAAACGGCATACTTTATACCAACGTGATGAAGGATTTTGCAGATATCACGCGTGATTTTTTGTGCTCGCTCATCGTAACTTCCAGCACAACCTACCCAAAATAATATTTCTGGTTCCTCTCCTGCAGCCATTAATTCGGCCATCGTTGGTATTTTAAATTCCATTTCTCTTTATCAAATATTGTTTTAGTATCAAATATATAGTATCAAGTATTGAGTTTTGAGCAGATTAAATCGTTAGTTCAAAACCTCAATCTTAACCTCAGCCTCAACCATTATTATCTTCCGCCCAATTAAAACGGTCGGCTGGCGAATATTTCCATGGCGCCTGATTGTTTTCAATATTTCCCATCATGGCATTAATGCTTCCCGGTGCCTGAGATTCTTCCATAACAGCAAAACGCCTCAATTCTGTAATAATTTGCAATGGGTCAATATTTACCGGGCAAGCCTGAACGCAGGCATTACAACTTGTACAAGCCCAAATTTCTTCTCTGGTGATGTAATCATCCAATAGAGATTTTCCATCCTGATGTTCAGCACCATGCTTATCAATATTTTTCCCGATTTCGGTAATCCTGTCACGGGTATCCATCATAATTTTACGTGGAGATAATAACTTTCCGGTAATATTAGCCGGGCAAACCGAGGTACAACGACCACACTCTGTGCAAGTATAGGCATTCATTAAATTTACCCAGTTTAAATCCGTTGCGTCCTTAGCGCCAAACTTTCCGGCTTCAGTTTCAGTCGGCACAAAAGAAGGGTCAAGCATGGCTTTTACTTCATTTGTAACAGAAGCCATATTTGTAAACTCACCTTTTGGGTTAAGGTTTGAATAGTAAGTATTTGGAAACGCAAACAAAATATGGAAGTGCTTAGAATATGGCAAATAATTTAAAAATGCCAGAATTCCGATGATGTGAAACCACCAGGTACTTCTTTCAATTGCAATTAAGGATTGCGTAGAATTTGGTAATAAATCTACCAAAAACTGACTAACAGGAAAAGCGCCTGCACTCACGTAATGCTCTGCACCAAGCATTTGCAATTTAGCATCTGCAGCATTCATCAATAGAAATGCTGTCATCAACAAAACCTCTGTTATCAAAATATAATTAGCATCTGATTTTGGCCATTTCGTCATTTCTACGCCTCTAAAACGTTTCAGATTTAAAATGTTTCTTCTGATTAAAAAGATAATACAAGACAACCAAACCGTAAAAGCAAGTATTTCAAAAGAACCAATCAGGAAATTATATAAACCCCCTAATCCGTTAAAAATTCTGTGTGTACCGAATAGGCCATCAATCATGATTTCCAGAACTTCGATGTTGATGATAACAAAACCGATATAAACGAAGAAATGCAAAAACGCCGGAATGGGTTTTACCACCATTTTCGATTGACCAAAAGCAACCCGCAACATCGTCATTAATCTTTTTTGAGGTTGATCATTGCGATCGACAGCTCTACCCAAACGGATATTGCGTATAATTTTGCGCAGATTAACCGTAAAAAGTGCAATTGCGGCAATAATAAGTACAAGAAAAAGGATTTGGCTCACCATGTAATTAGGATTGTTGCGCTAAATTAGGATATTTAATTTAAATAAATTGCTATGCATGCATAAAAAAATGATAGTTTGTACTTATTCTAAATTACAACATTACGTGGATTCACTATATCTATAAAAATTAATTTATTGATAATCAGACAGAGAGGTTCTTTTTTGAAAAAAAGTTTTGCTTTTGGAAAAAGAACACTACATTTGCAATCCCAAACGGGAGGTGCCATAGCTCAGTCGGTAGAGCAAAGGACTGAAAATCCTTGTGTCCCTGGTTCGAATCCAGGTGGCACCACTTCAAAAGCCTTTCAGAAATGAAAGGCTTTGTTGTTTGAAATTGAAGAGAATGTTTTATTTTTTAAAAGCATTCTTGGATTTGAAAAAAAGAATATTACATTTGCAATCCCAAACGGGAGGTGCCATAGCTCAGTCGGTAGAGCAAAGGACTGAAAATCCTTGTGTCCCTGGTTCGAATCCAGGTGGCACCACTTCCTAAAAGCCTTTCAGAAATGAGAGGCTTTTTTGGTTTCCAGTCAATTTAATTTATGATTATTCAAGGCTATCAGGCTCAAATTTATTTCTGTTATCAACTTTATTTTTAGTTTTGCGGTTCAAACAAATTAATATGCAATCTAAAATAATCTCAGCACTACTAAGCTTAATACCTTTTTTTGTTTTTTCTCAAAATTATAAGCCTGCAACCATTACAACTTCATCAGGAAACAAGCTGCAGGTCGAGTTAAAAATGGAAAACTGGAAATTTAATCCTAAAATTTTTAATTATAAAACTGTAAATGATGCCGCTCTTAAACAACTTTCAGTAACAAATACGTCTATTGTTGAAATTGAAAACGAATTAAAATTTGAGCGTGCGGAAATTCAAAAGAGTATTAATAAGGTTAACTATCCCGATATTCCTAAGTTCGAAGATTCATCAAGTGTAAAAGAAAAAGTATTTTTAAAAGTCATTTATCAAGGCGAAAAGCTATCTCTTTACGCTTATAATGATGAAATTAAAAACAGATTCTATATTAAAAGTATTAATGGAAATATAGAAGAATTAAAATATCGAGTGTTCTATTCAGCAAATATCGATTTCAAGATAGAAACCCAGCATTTATACAAAGATCAGTTAAGTAACCTACGTTCAGCACTCGCGATATCGGATCCTATAGTTGCTCAAAAAATTCAATCTTCAAAATATAATACTAATGATATTCTTGCAATTGTTAAATTGCTCGATGGAAGTAAAGGAACAATTAGCAGCAAAGCTGATGCATCACCATTCTCTTTTATTTTAGGGGTGGGTATAAGTATTTCTAAATTTAAGCTTAGCAGTAATGAGGTTTTAGGTCAATCTCCATCTTATAGCTCAACATCACCTTTTCCAGTAATCGGTCTAAATTATATGTTGGATTATAATCAAAAGTCGATGATTCAGTTTTTAATTTCCGCTTCAAGAGATAAAGCGTTTTTCAGTGGTATAGATAGGCGTTCGGAAGAAACCAAAAAGTTTACCCAAACAAATATCAGTTTTGCCTCAATGTATTTATATAATTTTTATAATAGTAAACACTTAGCTGCATTTTTTTCAGCAGGTTTAGGCTTAAATGTACCATCTTACAAAGATGATGTTGTAACATGGAAATCAACGGAAATACCTAATGCCTCTACGGTGGTTACTAATGATTTGGCAGGATTTCAAGGCATTGGATTTCTTCTCCCTGTTAAAACCGGAATTTCGGTTAAAAACTTTCAATTCGGAATTGGTTATACTTATAATGTTGCAGGCATTACAGATTCGCCAAAATTTGAAATCAATAAAAGTTCATTGAATTTTTCTATCCAGTATATTTTCTCCAAGAAAAGATAATTCCTTTTCACAGGCACATTTTTTGCCTGTGAAAAGCTACCCTTCCGCCAATTCAGCAACCTTATCCAATGCTTTTGGCCAGGCTTGGTTAAAATAGTCCTTCCATTCATGCTGAACGCCAATATCTATTTTTAAAAGTGTACCATCATTTGTTGGCTCAAGTGTATAATTCTCCAATGTTCCGGCCCAATCATTATCATAGTTTTCTTTGCCATCTTTAATTTCACCAAGATGCTCTATTGATAAATACTCATTTTGGATATTTTCTTTAATTCTGGCAATCATACCATTTCCGGTACCATCACCAAATACGGCTTTGCTCCCCTTTTTCCAGTCGGTTTCTACAGTTGAGTTTTCGGCAAATGCCGATGTCCATTGCTCGTAAGTTTTCTCCCCAAATAAAATACTCCAGACTTTTTCAGGAGTAGCCTTAATATTTTTAGCAAATTCTAATGTTTCCATGGGTTTAGGTATTTAATGTTTTTAAGTAAATATCGGATAAATAAAAAAAAGATGTAGGGTGTAAATGCGACAAATAAAGGGGTTGGGGGTTCAAAATCACATTCAGGATAAAAATTTAAACAAACGTTTGACTAGCATTAAAAATGCATATTTTTGTTATATTTGATTTTTGATATTCGCTTACAATCTAATTTAAAATACTGCACATCTACTAAATGGGATACTTCATCTACTTTAGTATTTTGGCAGCAATATCTTTAATAAGTTTACAGCATTATATAAAGAACACGCTCTAAACAATCTAGGCAATTTAAACCCTAATCAGGGGAGAATTGAATAGATTATTAATTGGATTAGTGTTTCTTTTTTATCAATTAGTTGTTTTGGTTGTTTGCTATTTTAGCGACCGTTTTAAAATATTTCAGTTGGTAGAAGGACTGAAATGATACGTAACATCTCATCCTATTGTTACAACAGAAGGCCTTTCAGCGATTGAAAGGCTTTTTTGTTTTTCAAACTTCGCCGATACTCTTTCTCTCGTACATTGATACATTATAGTTTTAACCGTTAGTTATGATTATATTTAAGTCATAAAATTGTTGTAATATCACTGCAACAAACTTTTAGCTGGTGTTTTACGTATATGTATTATACTGATTTGACAATCAATAATTTATGAAAAGTAATAACTCAAGATTAATATTATTTCTTTTAACATTCGGCATATCTGTTTTGTTCGCTTGTAAAAAAACAAGTACGCCTCCCGAAGTAACGCCAACACCTCCCGTAGTGGCTACTGGCACTAGAGATGAATTGACTAAAGATTCTATCTTCTTGTATTCTAAAGAACTATATTTCTGGAATACATCCCTTCCAACCTATGATGTTTTTAAACCGCGTAGTTTTAGCAGCAACGAAACAGAATTATATGCATTAACACAGTATTCTAAGAATCCGGAAACTGGTTTACCTTACGAATATGTTAACAATAGTACATCTCCAAAATACTCTTTTTTTGATTACGGCGCTACAGGCAAAACAGCTGCGCTCAAAGCAGATTTAAATGGTACAGAAACTGATTTCGGTTTTTCTATTTTATATAATACGACTTCAGATTTAAGGGTGAAATATGTATACCCTAATTCTCCGGCAAGCCAGCAAGGATTATCAAGAGGCAGTAGGTTAACTGCTATTAACGGACGAACCAATTTATTATATAGTTCTGCTACTGTTTCATTTTTAAATGATGCGCTTTTCGGTTCGAATAGCTCGATAAGTTTAACCTTTACAGATTTGGCAGGAAATACAAAAGGCGTTACCGTTACTAAAGCAACTTATACGCTTAACCCAATTTTGTTCACAAATGTTTATACGGCGGGAACAAAGAAAGTAGGGTATATTGTATTTAATAGTTTTACAAATAACGCCTCAGCAGCAATAAGCTCAACGTTCGCGAATTTTGCCACTCAAGGTGTTAGTGAAGTTATTGTAGATCTTCGTTACAATGGTGGTGGTTATGTAAGTACAGCTGCACAAATTATAGATATTTTAGCACCTGCAGCTCAGAATGGAAATGTAATGTATGTAACGCATTATAATTCTTATCTGCAGGGATTAACAACGGCTCAAAGAAAAGCTTCTGTATTGGCTCACCAACCTATACTAGATGGACAAGGGAAGTTGCAAAATTACACAGGCGGTGTTAACGGTAAATACGCTACCTATGCAGATTTAGATTATTCATCAACCTCTGCAGATAATATTGAGCGCTTTGCTAAATCTGGTGCATTAAATTTAAGTAGAGTATATTTTATAGTTACAGATGCCACAGCTTCGGCGAGTGAATTAACCGTTAACAGCTTAAAGCCTGTAATGGATGTAAAGTTAATCGGAACCAAAACTTATGGTAAGCCAGTTGGTTTTTTTCCTGTTAAAATTGATAAACTTGAAATGTATATTCCTGAGTTTGAAACGAAAAACCAACTGGGTGTTGGTGGTTATTATTCTGGCTTAATGGTTGATAAGGAAGCTTACGAAGATTTAACCAAAGCCTGGGGTGACGAAACTGAAACGTTACTCGGCTATGCCTTAAACTATGCCAAAAATGGAACTTTTGTAACCTCGGCAGCCAAAACCGCAAGCTTAAGTGCAAACTCTACTACGATGCCTCAAAGGCTTTCAAGTACCGAAATAAAATTGGTTTCAGAACAACTAGACCAAAATAGCTTTAAAGGAATGGTTAAAGAGCCTGCTAAAAAGTTTTAATACCTAGTTTCCCACCAATTTAAAGAGATGTAAAAAAACGCAGATTCAGCATGATGATTTTGTCATTTTGAATCTGCGTTGAAGGTTTTTGTAAAAAAAACTTCACTTACGAAGTTTTACAATAAAATTTTGCTGCTTATATCTTTATTAATGGTAATATACCCTGGATATTTAACAGGCATATTGCCTAACATAATGGTCGGCTTAATCTTAATTGTTAACAAACCTAGTTTTTCATCGCTTTTAGTGCCTTTTTGTGCGGCTTTAATAATGTCGTTCAATACGTTTACATTAGAGATTAAGCCATAAATGTTACTTCCCATTTGCACAGGCACGGTTACCGTTTGTCCTTGAGGTATACTCACGGCCTGATTAACAATACCCTCCGCTAAATCTGTATTATTTACCAATATTTTATATTCAAACTGGTTTATCGCAGCCAGATTCGCAGATGGATTTGTAATCTCCAGATTCAAGTTTGCCCTTAAGGGTATATCTTTCCTTAATAAACCTAAAGCAACGCCTGGCAAACTACTAATATTAAAGTCTTGCTGATTAATCAGCCTGGTTAAATCTGTTCCCGCTAGAGTAATCGAATTAACATTCTTAATTTTGTAGGTACAGGCTTCTAAAGCTTTTATCTGCTGTGCTTGCTTATTTATGCCGCAACCAAATATCGAGATGGTTAAAAAGCAAAATAATAGTGTTTTTTTCATGTGTGTCATAATGCCAAATTAGTAAACTATTTCAGCGGTATAACAATTATCTCGCCAAATACATTATGGTGCAACAGTTTCTATTTTATCGCCTTCATCTGTACCTTCTTTTTTATCTTTTGATGAAGTTTCCGTTTCCTTTTTCGGTTCTTTATCTTTTATTTCCTCCGATTCATCTTCCGGGCTTTCAGTTTTTACTTCTGAATCCTTATCAGTAGTTTCTTCTGTTTTATTTTCTACAGTTTCAGCTTCATCTACGCTTTCCTCTTTTTCAGAACCATCTTTTTGATCCGTGGCCTCCTCCTTTTTATCAACTGGTTTTTGAGGTGTTTCTAAAGAAATTTTATGTTTTACTTCAGTGGTTTTGCTTTCTTCGGTTTCTGTAGATGGGATAATTGTTTCTACTAAAGACTGCGCATCATCAGACGGCTTTGGGCTAAGTTTATTGTCTTGATTTTCCATAATATCTTTTATATAACAAAGAAATTTTATCTGCCTTTTGTTTTGATATTATGCAATCTTTTAAGCTCAGCGCATCTGCTAATGCTTTGATTTAGGCATTTTTTAAAAAGATAGTTTCAATGGTTGTAGCTAAATCGCCGCATTTATCTGTTGTGTTTTCTAGTAAAGCCAACACTTCCGATTGCCTGATTAAAATTATGGCATCAAATTCACTTTCGAATAATATTGAAACAGATTGCTCATAAAGTCTATCGGCTTTGCTTTCTAATTGGCTTACATCCTTGCAGATATCAATAATGGTTTGCTTGTTTTTGAAGTTTTTGATTTCAATAATAGCAAATTCAAGCATTGAGCACATTTTAAAAATAATCTCCGCAAATTTTACAATAGGCTCTTTAAAATCAACCAGTTGATAAAGTTCAATCTTTGTTAATATGGAAAGAATTTCATCAGCAATATCATCAATATTCGTAGCCAGTAAATGCACATCTTGCCTATCAAATGGAACAATAAAATTATTGTTAAGTTCTTCGTAAATGGTATCGGTTGCTTTATCTCCAAGCAGTTCCATATTTTTTATTTCTTTTGATAATCTGCTTTTTTCAGATTGCTCTTTAGAACGCAAATAAAGTACAAGTGCTTCTGAAATATTGGTCAGATTTTTTGCCCCTGTTTCAAAAAGTGGCTGGAAGGTTCGGTCTTTCGGTATAAATAAGCTGAAAATCTGATTCATAAATAAAAATAAATTATAAGTAAATGTACCTTTGTTATGTTAACACAATGTTGCCAAAGCATTATATCCGTTAAAAACTTATGCCCATTCAAACCAGACAAATAGAACAGCTAGATAATCCCGTAATTGCAGAATTAATAAGGGTTATTTTCAGAGAATTTAAAATTGATAAACCTGGTACAGTTTATACAGACCCGACGACGGATTCACTTTACGAATTGTTTCAGAAGGACGGTGCCGTATATTGGCTTGCAGAAGAAAATGGGATAATTTTAGGTGGTTGCGGCATTTATCCAACTGATGGTTTGCCTGATGGCTGTGTAGAATTGGTAAAGTTCTATGTTTCAGCTGAGGCCCGTGGTAGAGGTGTTGGGAAATTATTAATGCAGAAAAGTATCGAATCTGCCCAACAGTTCGGCTATAACGAAGTTTATCTGGAATCATTTCCAGAACTCAATACAGCAATTGGAATGTATGAAAAGGCTGGGTTTAAAAACTTAAGCGGTCCTTTAGGTAATTCTGGTCATTTTGCCTGTAATGTATGGATGTTACTGGTGCTGTAAATTACAACACCAGTAAACTTTCTGATTTACTTTAGCACATCCTTAAGTTCTACAATTTTAAATTTATCTTCCAAGTTAATAAACTCTTTAATCATCGATATATGTCCAGAGCCTAAAAGAATTACAATTTTTTTATCGGTTGATTGTGTTAACTTCTGCACCAAAGAATACATGTATAAATTACGACGATACCACTCCGAAACGGAATAAGCACCAGCAAAACTTTCATTGCTACCTGCTTTGTTAATCGCTTTAAGATAAAAACCTGCATTAGCTTTTCTTGCAGCAGGAGTATTTAAATCGAGCATCAGTTCTGTTAAACTCATAGTTTTTCGTTTAAGGTTTGCTTCCTCACCAGATTTTTTCACAAAAGCATTAATTTCATTCATCAACTCTTTTTGCTTTGCAGATTTAATCGAATTCATTACCGTGTCAAAAGGCAAATCGATGTAATAATCTATTCCATTTACCTTTGCTAAATTGCTTTTCTTTGCAGCCCTGAAAGCCAATTGAAAGATTTCGTTTTCTTTGTAAAAAGCTAAATCATCCGCATTTTTATATTTTTCTTTGATAAATTTATCATACTTCCCATCGAGATATAATTGGTATAAGGAATCTAATTTTGCTTGCTTATCAAAGTTCCATTCTACAAAAATCTTATCGGGATTGTATTGTTTAATTTTATCGCTTATCTGCTCTAATTCTCTCTGTGATTTGTCTCCCAAAACATCAAAGGCATCTGTTTTAACGGCATCAAAATTTGGATTGTTATAATGGAAAGTGCCTATCAATAACACTTCTTGCTTCTGGCCAAAGGAAGTATAGTAATTGGCTGTAAAAGCAATTAATAAAGCTAAGGTTTTAAATGTGGTCTTCATATCTATTCGTTTATTTGATGGTTCAAAGTTGTTGAATAAGCTTTGTCGGGAGAATAAAATAATCCCAACAGGTCAAATTTTTATCCCAAACGGGATTTATTACTTTAGCCATTTTATCTATGAAATCAGCCCGTTGGGATAAAGTTTTTCGGCTTTTGGATAAGAAGATTTAACCTTTGAAAAGGTTTATATAGTTTTATAGCATGAAACAAACAAAAGTTATTTTAATACACATTGCTTGTTGGTTGCTAATTCTTGGCTATCAGTATAGTGGTTATCTGGTGGAGTCGGCTAGCTTCGGCAGTATTGCTTTAGGCATATCCATGACAATTATCCAAATCATAGAATTTTATATCTGCTATTTGTGGGTTTATCCACGCTTTTTAAAAAAGGGTAAAATACCGCAGTTAATTTTGGGGCTTATTTTTACATTATTTATTTTCATCGCTTTGCGATATCTTATTGAAGAGATTTTGTATTTAAAATGGTTCGGCTTTCATAATTATTCTGATCAAACTACAGCAATAAGTTATATTTTAGATAATATATATTACGGTACATCATATCTGGTTATTCCAGCTGCGGTTTATGCGGTGCAGCAAAATTTCAAAACTGAAATTGCCAACCGTAAACTGAAAGATGAGGTGGTTAAATCGGAACTAGCCTTTTTGAAGTCGCAAATTAATCCTCATTTTTTGTATAATACCTTAAATTATGTATACTCGCTAGCGATTCCTGTTTCAGATAAATTGGCAAATGCGGTGCTTCGATTGTCAGATTTGATGCGGTACACACTGAATGAAAGTCCGGATGGAAAAGTTAGCCTGAATAAGGAAGTTGATTACCTGGAAAGTTATATAGAACTTTTTAGAATGCGTTTTGAGCCAAAATTTTATGTCGATTTTAAATCAGAGGGTATTGAAGAACAAAAGATTGCAGCCTTGGTGCTGATTCCTTTCTTAGAGAATGCTTTTAAGCATGGCGTTGTAAATGATGAGAAACATCCGGTACGTATTCGGTTAAAGGTACAGCAAAAAAGATTAAGCTTTGAAGTGAGCAATAAAATCAGTCATGCGCAAAAAGACCATTCGAGTGGTATCGGACTGGTCAATATCCACCGCAGATTGGATTTAATTTATCCGGAACAACACGATTTGCTCATATCAAACAATGGAAATACTTATAAAACAACTCTAACAATAAACCTTTAACTATGATTCGCTGCCTTGCTGTTGATGATGAATCTTACGCATCAGATATTATCGCCTCTTTTATTTCAAAAACCCAATTTTTAGAACTTGTAGGTACAACAACTAATGCTTTTGAAGCGCTGAACATGGTTCAGAATGGTATGGTTGATTTAGTTTTCCTTGATATACAAATGCCCGAATTAACTGGTATTCAGTTTATGAAAATTTGTGGCGATAAGTGTAAGGTGATCTTAACTACCGCCTATCCGGAATATGCCCTTGACGGTTTTGAATTTGATGTTGTTGATTATTTATTAAAGCCGATTTCTTACGAGCGGTTTTATAAAGCAGCACAAAAGGCACAGCAAATAATTTCGCCTGCAAAGGTTGAAATTGTAAATGCGCCTGCAGCCACAAGCGATTATATTTTTATTAAAGGCGATACCAAGAATAAATTTATAAAGGTAAATTATAACGAAATTCTTTACATAGAAGGCTTGAAAAATTACATATCGGTTTACACGGCTAATCAAAGAATAATCACTTACCAGTCACTTCGCGAATTGGAAACCCAATTGCCGCAACCACCATTTTACAGGGTACATAAATCGTATATTATTTCGCTCGAAAAGATTAAAATGATTGATGGTAATGCGCTTTATATTGGCGAACAGTCTATCCCGATAGGAGATACCTATAGAGAAGGGTTTTTTAAAATTGTTAGGGAAAATAAGTAAACAATATTTTTAACTTTGTTGCTTTAAAAACCAAACATTGCCATGCAAGAAACGAATTCATTAAATCAGGTTGCAGAATTTCACACTACCTTTAAACATCCAATTTTAGAAACTCCGGTTATTCCTTCTAAACAAAGGGCTAATTTGAGAATATCGCTTTTAGCTGAAGAATTGAAAGAATTACAGGAAGCGGTTGATAACGATGATTTAATTGAAGTTGCAGATGCGCTTTGCGATTTGCAATACGTATTGGCAGGTGCCATTCACGAATTTGGTTTAGGTGGCAAGTTTAAGACCCTTTTTGATGAGGTTCACCGTTCAAATATGAGCAAAGCTTGTAAAACGGTTGAAGAAGCCGAACAAACCATTCAGTTTTATTTAGATAAGGATAATACAGAATCATACTATAAAGAAATTGACGGATTGTTTTTGGTTTTTAGAAAGGCCGATGATAAAACCCTAAAATCAATTAATTATTCGCCAGCCGATTTAAAAGGATTATTAGTTTAGAAAACGATTTAATACCAGCTTAATATTCTGGTTACAATATTTAACTAGAATTGGATTTTACTATTTTTAAATATGAAATTCAATTCTGGTTTTTTTTATGCGTTTATTTTTCTCTTACCGTTTAATTTAAAGGCGCAGCAAAATATTAACGTGCTTAAAATTGATAATGCTAAGCAACTTCAGGCATTTTTTAAATATACTGGTAAAAATATTCCCATCATTAGCGGGCATCGCGGCGGAACGGTTAAAGGCTTCCCAGAAAATAGTATTGAAGCTTTTGAGCATACTTTAAGTTACACGCCCGCTTTTTTTGAGGTAGACCCGAGATTAACCAAAGACAGTGTTGTGGTTTTGATGCATGATGCAACCTTAAACAGAACAACAAATGGTACCGGGAAGGTTGCAGATTACACTTATGCCGAATTGCAAAAGCTCAGGTTAAAAGATATTGATGGTAATGTTACGGATTTTAAAATTCCAACCTTAAAAGAAGCCATAGATTGGAGCAAGGGTAAAACCATTTTAAACCTCGATAAAAAGGATGTACCTTTTGCCTTACAACAGAAAATAATGGCCGAGCATCCAAATAAAGTAATAATGATTACTGTGCATGATGCTAAACATGCTAAATTTTACTTTGATAAAAATCCGGAAACTATGTTTTCTGCCTTCGTAAAAACAAAGGCTGCCTTTGATGAATATGAAGCAGCAGGCATTCCCTGGAAAAATATGATTGCCTACATTGGTTCTGTGAATAAACCTGAAAACGCAGAATTATTTAAAATGCTTCACAGCAAAGGGGTAATGTGTATGATTTCTGCCGCCCCGAGCTTTGATAAGCTTGCAGACAAAAAGGATAGAGCCGAGCAATACAGAACAACGTTTTTGCAGGGTGCAGATGTTCTTGAATCTGATTTGCCTGTTGAGGTTGGCGAAGCAATACAGTCAATTTTGCCTAAGGTTAATACGAAGAAAAATTTCTTTAGCACGCTAAAGCTTTAAATACGGATTAAAATGTCTTACTTTTATTTCCTTATAGTTAACTATTAAATGCAGGAAAATAATATCGGTAATGATGAAGGAGAAGCAAATCTGTATGATTATATTTTACCAGATTTCAATTTAAAAAGCCTTAATCAAACCTTTATTTTAAAGCATTTAAATCAACAGGTATTCACCGATACAAAAAGTTTTTACAATTTAGAAGCAACGCAAATCGAAATAAATTTTGCAGCTTTTAGCTTTCCAAACGCCGATGATTATTTTCCGGTTGTATTGGTTCAACAAAATGAGTCTTCTGTAAAGCTCACATGCAGATGTGAAACACCAAAAACCAAACTTTGCCTTCATCAGGCGCAAACTTTATATAATATTTTAAAGCGTGATGAGTTGCTGGTTTTTTTTGATGAAAATCTGCGTCGACAGAAATTAGTAAAAGTAGCAGCCGATTATGGTTTGGAAAAGGAATCAGACCTCGACCAATTTTTCGACCTGACTATTGAGCAGCAAAGCTTACAGATTAAACCCAAAAATAAATCCTTACAGGGTTTTAATGCAGAGATGCAGCAGAATTTACAAACAGCCTTACTTCCTGTTAAAAAAAATAAATTTGCAGCACAGCATCTACATCCCGATAATGCTAAACTGATTCTGGTACTTGGTCCGCATCGTTATTATGGCAATTTAACTTTAAATTTATTTGAGGCCGAGATTACGAAAAGTGGCAAAGTTAAAAATCCGTTCAAGGCAATAAACCCCGCAGATTTAGTTTTTAAAACCGAGCAAAGTGAAGCACTGAAATACTTTAGTGGTGTGAGTCGCTTTCATCAAAATTATGCTACCGAAGCAATCGATGTAGAGTTGGAAGCCCTTATCGCGATAGCTAAAAATCCATTGGCTATTCCTGTTTATTTGCATGATGAAAAGCGTTCTGTAAATATTCAGGCATCTTCTGTAATCCCCATTAATATCCATTTGCTTGATATGGATTTAAGGTTACAGGTTAATCAGAAAGATGATTTCTTTGAGATTACCGGTCGTTTGTTCATCAACGGAAATGATTATCAACTGGATAATCTGGCCATAAAATATCAATATTTTGTACAGCTAAACAATCAATTGTATTTAATTGGAAAGCCTGATTTTGTTCGGGTTATTGGTTTTTTCATCAGGCAAAGCAACCGAATCGTTATCCATAAAAATAAATATGAAGAATTTCAGCGAACTATTCTTATTCCGTTAGAAGGTAATATTCATGTTGATTATTCGTACCTGAAACCTGCAACGCCAAAACAAATTGAAGAGAAAGGTTTCGATTTGGAGAATGAAAAGTTGGTTTATCTTTCAGAATCTGAAGATTATATATTGATTACACCTGTAATGAAATACGGTAACCTGGAAATTCCGGTTTTATCAAAAAAGAAAATTCAGGCTCAGGATAAGTTTGGCAATGTGTTTACCCTTCATCGTGATGAGGACGCCGAACTCCAGTTTGCGGCAGATGTAATAAGGCAACACCCATATTTCTACGATCAGGAAACAAACGAATCTTATTATCTCCACAGAAAAAGGTTTCTGGAAGAACTTTGGTTTTTAAATGCATTTGATGCATGGAGAAAAAAAGACATTCATATTTTAGGCTTCAATCAACTTAAAAACAATAAGCTTAACGAACATAAACCCGAAATTAATATTGAGGTTTTAAGCGGAACAGATTGGTTTGAAACAAAGGTTAAGGTAAAGTTTGGCAAGCAGAAAGTAGCTTTAAAGTACCTGCATAAATCAATACGCAACAAGAGTAAATTTGTAACACTAGATGATGGAACTCTAGGCATCTTGCCGGAAGAGTGGATTGAAAAGTTTACCAATTATTTCAATGCAGCTGAAATTGCTGAGGAAACTCTACTTACACCGAAGATAAAATTTGCTTCTATAAATGATTTGTATGAGGATGCTTTGCTTGATGGCGATGTTAAAAATGAAATCAGTTTACTAAAGAAAAAGTTTAACAGTCCGGAGCATATTCAGGTTTCGAATGTACCGAAAGCACTTAAAACTAAACTCCGGCCATACCAACACGAAGGGTTAAACTGGTTAAATTTCCTCGATGATTTTAACTTCGGCTCTGTTTTGGCCGATGATATGGGTTTGGGGAAAACCATTCAGGTAATCGCTTTTATTTTATCGCAAAGGGAAAAAGTTGAGCATAATACAAATCTAATCGTAGTTCCGGCTTCTTTAATTTTCAACTGGAAAGCGGAGATTGAAAGGTTTGCGCCATCCGTTCAGGTTAAAACCATTTATGGCAGCGAACGGGTAAAGGTTACAACAGATTTTAATCATTTCGAGGTGATTTTAACTTCATACGGAACGCTGCTTTCTGATATACGTTTCCTCAAAGATTTCCGTTTTAATTATATTTTCCTGGATGAATCACAGAACATTAAAAACCCCGAATCGCAACGTTACAAAACGGTTAGGATGCTTCAATCCAGAAATAAAGTGGCCATAACCGGAACACCGATAGAAAATAATACCTTCGATTTGTACGGACAACTCTCTTTCGCTTGTCCGGGTTTATTTGGAAGCAAACAGCAGTTTGCCGATTTATATTCTACACCCATTGATCAGTTTAAGGATAGTAAACGAGCGAAGGAACTTCAAAGTAAAATCCGACCTTTTATTTTAAGGCGAACAAAAGAACAGGTTGCCAAAGAGCTGCCCGACAAAACAGAAATTACCTTGTATTGTGAGATGGGAACGGAACAAAGGGATGTTTATGAAGCCAATAAAAAGGAAATTCAGGATTATATTTTAGGTAAAACTGAAGATGAACTACCAAAAAGTTCGATGCACGTATTAAGGAGCATCACTCGCTTAAGGCAAATTTGTAATTCGGCAGCCTTACTTGCTGATGGAAAATCTTATGTGCAGGCTTCCTCCAAAATTGAAGTGTTGATTGAGCAAATTGAAAGTAAGGCACAAAAACACAAGATTCTGATTTTCTCTCAATTTGTGGGCATGTTAGATTTAATTAAAAAGAGGTTAATAGAAAAGGAAGTTAACTTTCAATATTTAACCGGGCAAACCAAAAACAGGGAAGAAGTAGTGCGAGATTTTCAGTCGAACACCTCCATTCCGGTTTTCCTAATTAGTTTAAAGGCCGGTGGAACTGGCTTAAATTTAACCCAGGCAGATTATGTTTACCTGGTCGACCCGTGGTGGAATCCAGCTGTAGAAAACCAGGCGATTGATAGGGCTTATCGCATTGGTCAGCATAAAAATGTAATGGCCGTTCGGTTGATTTGTCCGGATACGATTGAAGAAAAGATTATGAAACTGCAGTCGGTTAAAAAGGATTTGGTTAAAAATTTAATTCAGAGTGATGGAAGTTTCTTAAAAGGCTTAACCAAGAAAGAATTGTTGGGTTTGTTAAGTTAATTTCTTTCTCTTATTATTCAGTTTGGTTATTGCTAGAAAATTAAAGGGCAGAATTACTATCGGCTTTCCGGCCCGCTAAACACTACAATCTTTTAAAAACCTAAGGTAGTCGTGTTTTAAAAAGTTGCTGCAATTTTTAAAAGTATTTCCATTTATATCGGGTTTAGTTACAACGTTTAGTGCATAACAATCCCCTCAAAAAGGTTTTTAAGGCTGAAAATAGACTTACAAAGTTTTCTTTAAGCGCCCAATAAACTTCGTAAGTTCCTTTTAGCGATTGCTTAAATGTTCACCTCAAATTTGTAATCTAAAAAGGCTAAAACATTTTCACTCTCAATAACTTTCCAACTCGTTTTTTCGGCTATAAATTCAGGTTTTTCTAATCCAGTTTTTGCGGCAGCATCGGTATAAAATTCCTTTTTTGTTGGATGCTGCGGTGCACAAGCATTGTAAACCCGACCGAAAGCCTGCTTTTCGATAATGGAAAGGGCAATGCCAATCGCATCCATCTGGTGGATAAGATTTACTGGTGCCAATCCATTTGAAACTGATGTTTTTCCGGCGAAAAACCTGCCTGGGTTTCGTTCCGGACCAAATAATCCCGCGAAGCGAAGTATAGTAAAAGATTTTGGTAAAAGGTTCTGAATAATTTCCTCAGCCTTTAGAATAACTTTTCCAGATGCCGTATCGGGTTGTGTTGCACTATTTTCGTTTACAGTTTTATTATCATCGCCGTAAATACTGGTAGAGCTGATGAGCACAACGTTTTTGCTCTTGTTTTTTGCAGCATCAATAATGGCTTGAATTTTAATTGGGTAGTCATTTAATTCAGTTGAATTACGCTTGGGCGGAATGCAAATAAATAAAACATCAGCATCAAAAAAAGCTACATCTGCGGCAATTTTATTTGCCGTAAAGTTTACCAGATAAGGTTGGATATTTGCTTCTGATAAAAGAGGCAACTTTTCTGCGGTTGTTGTAGAGCCTTTAACCGCGTAACCCAATTCTATCAGTTTCTTTGCGAAGGCAAGACCAAACCAGCCGCAACCTAAAACAGAAACAGTTTTCATCGGAATAGTCTGCATAATTTTTGGAGGATATTTTAGGACTTATTAATATTGTAGCAAGCCCGGCATCGCGGCTCATAACTTTCTTTCTCGCCCAATAAAACAGTAGATTCGTCTTCAACAGTTCTGTAGCTGTAAAGTGCGGGATTGCCACAGCAAACACACACAGCGTTTACTTTGGTAACATGTTCGGCAATTGCCATTAATCCTGGCATTGGCCCGAATGGTTTGCCGGTAAAATCCATATCCAAACCCGCAACAATTACCCTTATACCCCGCATCGCCAGTTTATTGCAAACATCCGGTAATTCATTGTCAAAAAACTGAGCCTCATCAATGCCAACCACTTGTGTGTTTGTTCCAAGCAACAAAATGGCCGAAGCGCTATCAACAGGTGTGGAATTGATTGAATTTAAATCGTGAGAAACGACAGCAGAATCGTGATAACGTGTATCTGTACGTGGCTTAAAAATTTCTACATTTAATTTTGCTATCTGTGCTCTTTTTAACCTTCTTATTAATTCCTCAGTTTTTCCTGAAAACATCGAACCGCAAACAACTTCAATACTGCCCGAAAATTCGCCCCTTCTTCTAAAATTTTGCTCGCTGAATAACATGGTTTAGTTTATGCTGTAGAAATTTAAATGAGTTTCAAAGTTATTAAAATATCTGATTTCATGAGGAAGCAGATTTAATTTTATCTCCCGATTCTTGGATGATTGAAATTCAATTTACCACCAATCTTTATTCTAATACGTAAGTAGTCTTCTTTACGTTTTCTTTAGGGTATGTCCACAGTGAGTCCGCAGTTAGTCCGCCTTTTGCTATGAAAATGCGGACTAATTGCAGAGGGTAGCAAGTTATACCCTGACTATGGCTTATTTAAAAGTGCAATGATCTAGGCATATGCATCCAGTAGAGTATGGATTGATAACCGTTCTAGATGGTTGTGCTTATGGACGATTACCAATACTGATGATAAATATTCCTAAAAAATCTAAGCCATTTATTTTTTCGTAAGTGTAAACCAAATACTGAAAGGCATGAATCTAACTTACTTTTAGCCCAGTTATGGAGAATCAAGATAAATTAAAAACATTGGATAACTTTCTCTTTCGGGTAAAGCAACTTCGCGGGTATGGCGATATGAACTCATTTAACCTTGTAAATGAATTAAAGGAGCTTTACGAAGTTTTACCAGAATCGCCAGAAAAAATAGATAATATTATTAAAGATTTAGCTGCACCACAAACATGGAGTAATGGCAAAAAGGCATTAAAGGATAGGGTTGAGCATGCAATTTCCGCGGCACATGATAATTCTTAATCCCAGTAATTAAAACAAATCATAACTTCTGATTGTGTTTCTTATTGATGGCTGATTTTTGAACAAAAGACTTCAATATCACTAATTAAGTGTTATTTTTGAATGTTTAGTTACAAACATAAATCAGCAAAAAAAACGTTTATAGTTTATGATGAATCAACGAGATATTTTCAGAAAAGTAGGTAGCATTTTAACAGAATTAAATGAGCAGTATGAGTTTCTAGCTCGAAATCCTGAAAAACTTAACCACTTGGAAGTTGAACTTTTTTTAGCTAATGCTGATTTCTTGGCAGATCATGTACGTGTTGTAAAAAAACTCAACCCCGATGAAACTGCTGATAAACACATCGAGACTGATTCAGCACATCTTTTAAATCAGCAAAATACCATAATTTTACCTGAAGTAAAAAGTTATAAGGAAGCCGAAGAATGCTTCGACCCAGTAGAATTACCCGAAGTTATTACGGCCGAAGAAGAAGAAGCCAGGGTAGATATTCAGCCTGAACAGGAAGTATTTGATGAGGAAAAAATTCAGCAAGAAACTGCTGATGATATTTTACACAAGGATTTTTTTAAACCCGACCAAGAAGAGAATACTTTTGAATTCGTTTTAGGAAATCATAATGTGGATGATAAGTTTGACTATGAGCAAAAATCTGTTGATGAGATTTTTGATAGACCATTAAGCAAAGCTGAAGAAGAAATTCTGGCTCAGAAAAAAAGGATTCAGGAAAAAGATGAACAACAGGAAAATGAACCTCTAGCGGCTGATGATGATGAAATGGGGCCTGAGCCATTTTTATTGCCTCACGAGGAACAAGTTGAAACGAGACCAATGGTTGAAACACTTTTTAATCAAGTAGAAGAAACACCTGTAGAAATTGTGAAACCTGTTGAATATGATGAGCCCATTATCGCTCCTGCAGTTGAAGATAGACCTGCTTTTATTCCACAAGCCGTGCCTGTTAAACCAACGCCACCTGTTGAAGATGCAAAAGCACCAACATTGAATGATCTATTGGCTAAAACTAACCAACAACCTCAAGAGCCTTCTAAAGCGCCAGTTGCAGATTTGAAACAGGTAATTAATTTAAACGAGAAACTTTTATTTATAAAAGATTTGTTTGGTGGTTATAATTTAGCGTATTCGGAAGCAATTGATATCGTTAACAAAATGCCAAATTTTGAATCAGCTGATAGTTTTTTACAAAATAATTACGCTGGTAAAAATAACTGGGCAGCAAAACAAGCTACTGTAGATCAGTTTTACGAATTGTTGAACAGGAGATTTGGAGCATAAGACTAAGAAATAAGGAGCAAAGATCAAAGAACAAGGAGTAAGAAACAAAGAGTAAAGATGAAAGAACAAGGAGTAAGGAACAAAGGAAAATACGCAAAGAATTACGCGTAAGCCTTATCAGGCAATTAAGTCTTTATTCTTTGCGCAATTATCTTTAATCTCTATTTATTTATCCTTAATCTTTTCTTCTTGCTAAATAAATCCCATTCTATTGGAATCCAGTTTTAAGAATATAAAAAGCAAAATTGTAAAACTCCATAATGAAGAACCACCGTAACTTATAAATGGTAATGGAATACCGATAACCGGAATAATTCCGATCGTCATACCGATATTTATAAATACGTGAAAAAACAGTATACAAGCTACACTATAACCATAAACTCTGGAAAATGTTGAACGTTGCCGTTCTGCAAGGTTAACTAATCTTAACAATAGGAAAATAAACAAGCCTATTATTATAGAGCATCCAACAAACCCCCATTCTTCACCTACAGTCGAGAATATAAAATCTGTACTTTGAGCAGGAACATAGCCATATTTTGTTTGTGTGCCTTGCAAAAATCCTCGTCCGGTTGCTTGTCCGGAACCAATTGCAATTTGCGATTGAATTACATTATAACCTGCACCCTTAGGATCTGTTTTTAAACCAAGCATTAGCTCAATTCGGCTGCGTTGATGTGGAGCAAGTATATTATTGAAAGCAACTTTCACTAAAAATAAATATGCGATTGCAATTATAGTAACCAAAACAGTCGTGATAATTATGGTCTGTTTTCTTTTGTTTGCATAAATAAATAAACCAGCTATGGTTATAATAATTCCAATAAGAACTGCACTTGGAACAAGGAAATCGGCTACAAACAATACAATCATTCCCAAAAATATCAATAGAAAATAGCCTGATAAACCTTCTCGGTATAATGGGAACATAAAAGCTAAAAATACAAGAGCAGAACCTGTATCGGGCTGAAGCATAATTAAAGCTAAAGGTGCTAAAACGATAATTGCAGCAAAAAATATAGATTTAAAATCCCTGAACTTTGGATTAAATGAGCTTACATACCTGGCTAAAAAAAGTGCTGTTCCGAATTTTGCAAACTCAGAAGGTTGTAATCGGAATGAGCCTATAGGTATCCAGGCTTGGTTTCCGCCCACATTTCGACCAACAAATAAAACAACAACCAATAGTATTAATGTTCCACCGTAAATAAAAGGGGAGAACACATTGAACAGTCTACCATCAAATAATAATATCGATAAGCCCAAAATCAATCCTGAGATGATATAGATAAGTTGTTTTCCATAGCTACTTCCAAAATCAAAAGCAGAAGAATTCTCTGGATGAGGAATTGAAGCATAAATGTTAACAAAACCAATGGCACATAAACAAATATAGATTAGTACCGTAATCCAATCAACATTAAAGAAAAATCGGTTGCCCTGCTGTTGCATTATTGATTTGTATTTACTTAGGTTTGGTTGTTAACTTTGCAGAAATTGTATTTTTCAAAGTCGCGGATTTTATTCTAATGCTGTCTTGAATTCTTTTGGAAGAATCAGCTTTTTTAATTGCAGCACTATCTGCTTTTGTTAGTTTTGGTTTCTTCGTTTTATCGATAATTAATGGTAAAAGATTCTGGCTTTTCATCCACTCTACCTGATTTGCCCTTGCGCCCGATACTTGTCTGGTTATATATTTCTCAACCATATAACTGGCAATTGGTGCAGCATAGGTACTTCCATAACCTGCATTTTCTACAATTACTGCAATGGCAATTTTAGGATTATCGCGAGGGGCAAATCCAATAAACACAGAGTGATTTTTTCCTCTCGAGTTTTGTACCGTTCCGGTTTTACCACACATTAAAATATTTGGGATTCGAGATAGTGTTGCCGTACCCCAAGCGGTGTTTACTGCATCTTGCATTCCATCAATTACTGGTTCAAAATGCTTCGCATCAACGCCCACGTAATTTTTCTCAACATATTCTTTTTTAATTCTATCGCCTATGGCTTTAATTAAATGTGGTTTAATATAATAACCACGATTGGCAATAACGGCCATAGCATTGGCGATTTGCAGAGGTGTAGCCGTAATTTCGCCCTGACCAATTGCCTGAGAAATTACATTTGTATAACCCCATCTGTTATTGTAAATTTTATCGTAATGGTCTGAATTATAAAAATAGCCTTTCTTTTCGAAAGGTAAATCGATATCCAACTTGGTTCCAAACCCGAATTTTGCAACTTTATCACGCCATTCTTGATAAGTTGGACGCTGTTTTTTCATCCCATTTTTTGTTATTAATTTTTGAAAAACATAACAAAAATACGTGTTGCAAGAACGGGCAATGCCTTTTCTTAAACTTATTGGTCCATCGAAGTGTTCACATTTAATTCTGCGATTTCCGGCTTGATAATAGTGCGGGCAAAAAAATGTTGTATTCGGATCGATAACACCTTCCTGTAAACCAATTAATGCATCGATGGGCTTAAAAGCAGAGCCAGGAGGATAATAACCTTGAATGGCTCTTGGGTACGAAGGACGATATGGATTTCCGATTAAATTCATGTAGTGGTTACCTTGATCTTTACCCACTAGTAAATTTGGGTCGTAACCAGGACTACTTACCATTGCAATAACTTCTCCTGTAGCAGGCTCAATTGCAACAATTGCACCAACCTTATTCTGCATTAATTCCTCGCCTAATCTTTGTACCTGAATATCTATACCAGAAATTAGGCGTTCGCCAGCAACTGCATTAATGTCATATTTACCATTAGCATAACTGCCTTGTGGAGTGTTTTTAGCATCATAAACGGTGTTGACGACACCACGTTCTCCCCTTAAAACTTCTTCATAAGCCCTTTCAAGTCCGCTCTGCCCTTTGTAATCTCCAGATTTATAATAACCCTCAGATTTATCAATATCCTGTTGACTAACTTCTTTAACATAACCAAAAAGAAGACCTGCCAAGCTATCCGGATAATGGCGTATGGTTCTATCCTGAGTAGAAAATCCTGGAAAACGGTACATAATTTCTTGTAACCGAGCATAACTTTGAACAGAAATTTGCTTAACAAACGGTGTTGCCTGATAAGGGGATTTTGCTCGGGCTTTACGCATAAATTTACGGGCATCAACCATCGTAATTTCCAAGGCATTTGCTAAAGCAACGGTGTCGAAAGGTTTAACCTCATTCGGAATCACCATTAAATCATATACAGGCTCGTTTTGAACAATTACTTTTCCTGTTCTATCCAAAATTGCGCCACGGGCGGGGTATTTAAATTTCTTTTTTAATACATTGCTTTCAGCAGAAACAAAGGCTTTATCGCTAATGATTTGTATATAGAAAAGCTTTGCCAAAAGAATTAAGGCAACTACAATAAACAATCCTTGAATAATATACTTTCTGTTAAATAATTGATCCATTAGCGGGATGTTCTTTTATAGAAGATAAACTCTACAAGTAAGATAATAAGTAGTGTAAATATACAACTTAAGCCGCATCTCATTAACGTATAATTAATTTCTGTAAGCCTAAATGTTTCTAAAAAGAACAGAACTAAATGATGCGAAATCACGCAAAGCAGTGCATATAATGAAAACCATTGGAAGCCCATATAACTTAAAGATGGCTCCGGATCATCAATCGAATCGCGATTTAAACTTATTGAGATAAAGGAAATTCTTACAAAAGCCATAACTGTACAAGCTGTTGCATGTACACCCATTGTATCGTAAAATGCATCTAATATTAAACCAGTTGCAAAAGCTAAACCATATAGTAAAATGTTTGGAATGCTAAAAGGAAGTAGCAGGATAAATAAAACGTATATAAATGGCGTAGATAAATCATAAAAGCCCATGTTTTTGAGCAGGAATATCTGAACAAACAAAAGGATGAACCATCTGATTATGTTAACTATTATTAATCTACTGTTCATTTCGGAATAACAGGGTTTTCTAAAAGATCTTGTTCTTTTGCTAATTTATCTTTTATAACATAAACATACTGTAGTGTACCAAAATCGTTAAATAAATTTAGTTCACCGGATAGGAAATTATCGTTTGTTGCAACACCGGTTTTAATTAATCTACCTACCGGGATACCAGCAGGAAATTTCCCAAAACCAGAAGTTATTACAGTATCACCAACATTCATTTTAATATGATTGGGCACTTCTTTTATAAATGCCCTTCTTATGTCAAAGTTGTTTTCTCCCCAAACTAGCGAGCCTAAGGCATTTGTTTTCTTTAGTGTTACACTAATTTTTGTGTCTTTATGCAATAGCGATTGTATGGTAGCAAGATGCGCAGAAACATCTCTTATAAAACCAACAACACCTTTCTGTGGTGAAATAACAGCCATTCCGGTTTCAATTCCATCAACTGAACCTTTATTTATAGTCATTACATTATTCCGCAAAGTAATTGAGTTTTTAACAACCTTTGCAGCGAGGTAAGTATATTGCTGGTTGGTTACGGTATCACTTACCTTAATATCTTTAGCAGAATCTACTGTAGTAATGGCTAACAACTTAGACTTAAGCTTTGCATTTTCTGCTGCCAAACTATCATTAACCATTCCCAGATTCAGATATCTTTTAAGAACATTTAAATTCTCGTACGCGTTACCAACAATTTCGTTTGATGAATTTAATGTTACACTACGCGGATAGGCATTATTTTTTATCGTAAGGTAAATCCCAATGATAAAAAAAATTATAAATAAAAAGAATGCGTTATATCTGCTTATAAAAATCCAAAGGTTACGCATTTAGGTTCTAAGTTATATGTGATACGTTGTAAGTCAAAAACGTAAAACGTATAACTTACAACGTAAAACTCGATTACTGCATTAAAAATTTATAATTACCAATATTTTTAAGGGCAATGCCTGTTCCACGTACTACCGCACGAAGTGGATCTTCTGCAACGTGTACAGGTAATTTTGTTTTAGCGGCAACACGTTTATCTAAGCCTCTTAATAATGCACCACCACCTGTTAAATAAATACCGGTTTGGTAAATATCTGCAGATAATTCTGGGGGTGTAATCTCTAATGCCTTTAAGATTGCTTCCTCAATTTTAGAAATTGATTTATCTAAACAGTGTGCAATTTCAGTATAAGATACTGTGATTTGTTTCGGTACTCCAGTCATTAAGTCACGACCTTGAACTGCAAAATCAGACGGTGCATCCTGTAATTCAGGTAAAGCCGCACCAACTTCAATTTTAATCTTCTCTGCCGTACGGTCGCCAATCATGATATTGTGCTGACGGCGAATGTAATTTACAATATCCGAGTCAAAATTATCTCCCGCAACGCGGATAGATTGGTCGCAAACAATACCAGATAATGCAATAACAGCAATTTCAGTAGTACCACCACCAATATCGATAATCATATTACCCATCGGTTCCTCAACATCAATACCAATACCAACGGCAGCTGCCATTGGCTCGTGTATTAAATAAACTTCTTTCGCACCTGCAATTTCAGCTGAATCACGTACTGCACGTTTCTCAACTTCAGTAATTCCAGAAGGAATACAAATTACCATACGTAATGATGGGAACATCCAGCCTTTACCGCCATTAAGCATTCTAATCATGCCTTTAATCATCGCTTCAGCGGCGTTAAAATCGGCAATAACACCATCTTTTAGTGGGCGAACGGTTTTAATATTATCGTGGGTTTTACCCTCCATTTGCATCGCCTGACGGCCAATTGCGATAACTTTATTTGTAGTGCGGTCAAAAGCTACGATAGATGGTTCATCTACAACAACTTTGTCGTTATGTATAATCAGGGTGTTCGCAGTGCCTAAATCAATGGCAACTTCTTGCGTAAACCAGTTAAATAATCCCATGTAAAAGGTGTCTTTATTTTAATTTGTTTAAATCTATACTATTCCTAATGTAAAAATAGGATTTTTATTGTTTTATGTTTGATTTTCATTACTCATTTAATTGATTTTGTTGCAATTAAAATCTTTTGAAAATCATGAACGGTCATTCTTCGGTTAAATCAGTCCCACTTTTTTTTCACCCGATGAAAAATGGGGATCCACTTCAAATGGGCATAATTTACTTTGGATTGTGAAAAATCCTCCCCCTGCTCCTCCAAAGGGGGATGCCCCTCAAAGTTTAATATTGTGCATGCTCTTTCCCAGTCAATAGGTTTAATTTATTAGTAATTGCTGCTACATATGTGCAAATTGCGTATACCACCCCGCCCTGCGGGCATCCATCAAGAGGGAATTTCCCCTCAAAGCTTTAAACCAAGCATATCATATAGACTATCATTATTGCGAGGTACGAAGCAATCTAACTTCTAAGGTTTCTAGCGCTTTAAGATTGCTTCGTACTTCGCAATGACTGGCTATTATCCTTCGACAAGCTTAGGATGACAAATTCTCTAACCCTTTAATCTTAATCTCTCAACTCCTTTTAATGTTTGAAATGCCTAACGCCGGTAGTTACCATTGCAATGCCTTTTTCGTTGGCTTTCGCTACCGAATCTGCATCTTTAATAGATCCGCCAGGTTGTAAAACAGCAGCAATACCTGCATCAGCAGCAATCTCCACACAATCAGGGAAAGGGAAAAATGCATCAGATGCCATCGAAGCACCTTTAACACTAAAGCCAAATGATTCTGCCTTTTCAATCGCTTGTCTTAACGCATCAACGCGTGATGTTTGACCAACACCGCTTGCAATTAAAACATCATCTTTAACCAACACAATGGTATTTGATTTAGTATGTTTTACGATTTTATTAGCGAAGAATAAATCTTTTAATTCTTGTGCTGTTGGCGCTTTATCGGTAACGGTAGTCATTTGCTCCGGACCTTCGATAATTAAATCTTTATCTTGTTCAATTACACCATTTAATAAAGTTTTGAATTGTTTTTTGCTCAATTCAACTTCATTACGTTGCAAAATAACACGGTTTTTCTTTTTGCTGAATAATTCAATTGCTTCTGGCTGGTAAGATGGTGCAATTAAAACCTCAAAAAATAAGTTGTTAATTTCTTCGGCTGTAGCCAAATCAACCTCACGGTTTGTAATTAATACGCCACCAAAAGCAGAAACAGGGTCGCAAGCTAAAGCATCAACCCAAGCTTGTTTAACCGTTGGGCGAGATGCAATACCGCAAGCATTCGTGTGTTTTAAAATCGCAAATGTTGGTTCTTCAAATTCATCAATTAATGCAACGGCAGCATCAACATCTACTAAGTTATTATATGAAAGTTCTTTACCGTTCAATTTGGTAAACATTGCATCTAAATCACCATAAAAAACACCACCTTGATGAGGGTTTTCTCCGTAACGTAAAGTTTTAGCTTCAGTAACACTTTGTTTAAAAACATCAAGCGGTTCTTCCTGATTAAAGTAATTAAAAATTGCAGTATCATAATGAGAAGAAGTATGGAAAGCTGTTTTAGCAAAAGCTTTACGTTGCGCTAAAGTAGTTTCCCCATTCTGAGCTTCTAATTGAGCCTGTAGAGTAGGGTAGTCGTTCTTTGATGCTATAATTACAACATCATTAAAGTTTTTAGCTGCAGCACGAATTAAAGAGATACCACCAATATCGATTTTCTCAATAATTTCTTCGGCAGTACCACCACCTTTAACAGTTTCTTCGAATGGGTATAAATCAACAATAACCAAGTCAATTTCAGGGATTTCATATTCGGCAATTTGTTGTTTATCACCTTCTAAACCTCTGCGGTTTAAGATACCACCAAATACTTTTGGGTGTAAAGTTTTAACACGTCCGCCTAAAATTGAAGGATAACCCGTTAAATCTTCGACCGCTGTAACCGGCAGGTTTAAGTCTTTAATAAATTGTTCAGTTCCACCTGTAGAAAATAATTGTACTCCATGCTTGGCAAGTAATTCTACCAATGGTGCTAAACCATCTTTATAATATACTGAAATTAAAGCGTTTTTGATTTTAATGGGTTGACTCATTTTACTGTAAATTTTGAGCCGCAAAGGTAGTAAAACAGAATGTTTTTTTTGTATGATAAAGCTGTAAAAAGTGGATTATTTCATCAAAGAAATATCGGGCAATTGATAATGCCTTCAATTATCATCCACGCTACTTATTTTGAAGTAAAAAATGTTGAAGTCTACGTAAATAAAAGAAGTGACTTTTTGCCGCAGTTTGGTGCTCTAAAGATAGTTTGAATGCTTTTTATAAGTTTAAGAATTAACTACTTCTTAATCTTCTTTATAATGCTTTCTACAATTCTTGGGTAATGTAAATGCTCAAGTTGCTGACCTTTAAATTTAATCATTTCAAGGTTGTCATTTTTATCTACCTTATATCTGGCCTGGTAAATATACTCGCCCTCGTCGTAATGCTCATTTACATAATGAATGGTAATGCCACCCTCGGCTTCGCCTGCGGCTATAACAGCATTATGCACATTGTCGCCATACATGCCCTTGCCACCAAACTTAGGTAATATTGCAGGGTGTATATTTATGATTCTACCCGGGTAAGCAGCAATTAAATTTTTAGGCACGAGCCAAAGAAATCCGGCTAAAACGATAAGATCTATGTCGAGATTTTTTAATAAATCGATTACTTCTTCAGTTTTATAAAATTCGTGTTTATCAAAAACGTGACTCGGAATTTCGAAATTATCTGCTCGTTGCAAAACGTAAGCATCTGCATTGTTGGTTAATACTAATGAAATTTCCGTATCGGTGCTTCTCTTAAAATGCTCCATTAGTTTTTGGGCATTTGAGCCCGAACCTGAAGCAAATATGGCTATTCGTTTTTTCACTAAAAATTCGTTTTGCTCAAAAATAGCATTTTTAGGCAGGTTTAATAGAAAACATTTTAATAATCTATAATAGCTTATACAAAGCAGAAAAATAACAGTATTTTTGCATCGATTATTAAGGGAGAAAAAAATATAATAAAAAAGTTAAAAGTGTTTTGTTATTTAAAAACATTAATTCTATATTTGCATCCCGAATTAAAGGAAACGATTAAAGAAAAAAATAAAGGCTAAGCAATGGCAAATCATAAATCTTCATTAAAAAGAATTAGAGCAAACGCTACAAAACGTTTACGTAACAGATATCAGGCAAAAACTACACGTACATTTATCAAAAGATTACGTGCGGCTGAAGATAAAAAATCTGCATCAGATTTATTGCCTAAAGTAATTTCTATGTTAGATCGTTTAGCTAAGAAAAACGTTATTCACAAAAACAAAGCAGCTAACAATAAATCAAAATTAACGAAATTCGTTAACGGTTTAAAATAAGCTAATTTTTTACGATATTAGTAAAAGGCATCCCAACCGCAAGTTGGGATGCCTTTTTTTTGCGTAAAAAATTATGGAAAACTACGAACAGAAATTAGGAATTAAACTTTGGGCAGAGGAAGACCGACCAAGGGAAAAATTATTATTGAATGGAAGGAGGCACTTAACCGATGCCGAACTCATTGCGATTTTAATTGGCTTGGGTAATAAAAATGAAAGTGCCGTTGATTTAAGTAAACGCATATTAAGTGCTTTTCAAAATAATTTAACAAAGCTTGGTATGGCCTCTACAGCAGAGCTTTCAAAGTTCAAAGGTATAGGAGAGGCTAAAGCAATTTCTATTGTTGCTGCACTTGAATTGGGCTTACGCCGAAAGGAAACTGCCGTGGATGATGTTGTTAAAGTAACGGCATCAAGCGATGTATACAAATATCTTTATCAAACTTTTGCGCATTTAAACCATGAAGAATTCTGGATTTTGTTGCTCAATCGATCTAACAAAATCATCGGTAAGCATTTAATAAGCAAGGGCGGCCAGGCTGGTACTGTTGCGGACCCGAAAATTATTTTCAAAGTTGGGCTGGAAAACAATGCAGCCTATATTGTTTTGGCTCATAACCATCCCTCCGGAAATTTAAAACCAAGTGATAGTGATAATAAATTAACGTCTAATATGGTTTCATCCGGTAATTTACTTAGTATGCCTGTTATCGACCATTTAATTTTTACAGATAATGCTTATTACAGTTATAGAGATGAGGGACTTATTTAAGCATAAAACAATTGTTACTTAACATGAAATCAACATTGAGCATAAACAATTTTGTATTTTAGCTGCATGAAAAACTTAGTAACCATTGCAATTTGTTTGTGTTTATCGATACATGTTTTTGCCCAAAAAGGCGAAAAGCCTTTAAATGTTATAACTTATAACATCAGATATAATAATCCTGGCGATGGCGTTAATGCCTGGCCTAATCGCAAGGAAAATGTTAAGGCCTTAGTTAAGTTTTATGATGCAGATATTTTATGTGTGCAGGAAGCTTTGGCAGATCAATTTGATGATTTATTAGCGAACTCAAATTTCGATTTTGTTGGAGTTGGTAGAGATGATGGTAAACGCAAAGGTGAATTTTCTGCTGTATATTTCGATAAAACCAGGTTTACTAAAAAGGACGGAGGTACTTTTTGGTTATCTGAAACACCGGATGTACCATCAAAAGGATGGGATGCTGTGTTGCCAAGGGTATGCAGTTGGGTGAGATTATATGATAAGTTAAATAAGAAAGAATTTTTAGTTTTTAACACACATTACGACCATGTAGGTGTTAAAGCCCGTATTGAATCAGCAAAGCTGATTAAACAAAAAATACAAGAAATTGCACCAAAATTACCTGTTATTTATACTGGTGATTTAAATGTTACGCCAGAAACCGAAGCGATATCTACTATAAAATCTTTTCTTCTGGATGCTAAGGAAATTACACAAGAGCCACCCTATGGCCCAAATGGAACATTTAATGCTTTCGATTTTAACAGCGAGCTGAAAAATAGAATCGATTATGTTTTTGTGAACAAGGGTTTTAAAGTTCAAAAATTTGCTGTGTTGAGCGATAGTAAGGATAAAAGGTATCCTTCTGATCATTTACCTGTTTTTGTGCGCCTTTGGTTCTAGCTTGGCCTGTTTTAATTATTCAGTTATTGTCGTCATTTCGAGCGAAGTAAAGCGCCAAGAAGTGTTTAGGGTTCAAAGATCTCGCCGTTCCGCTGCGCTCCAATCGAGATGACGGCTTTAGAAGTCTTCGTGTCGATGGCAGTGGAGAACCACGAAGTGCTCAGCGAAGCTAAATCTTTTAAAGTAGAAAAAATTCAGGGTTCAAAGATCTCTCCATTTCGCTGCGCTCTGTCGAGATGACGGAGGGCTAAATTTTATTACATCAAGATTTCTCGATTAGCTTTCTGCTTTAACCTTTAAATAATATCTTTGCGTTTTATAAAATTACTGTATTTAGTGAAGGCATACGCTTTGATACTTGATACAATTACTTGATTCTTAAAAATGAAAATATCATACAACTGGTTAAAGCAATTCATTAAAATAGATAAAACCCCGCAAGAACTTTCGCTGATTTTAACTAACATTGGTTTAGAAGTTGAAAGCGTAGATAAGGTGCAGCCAGTTGTTGGTGGCTTAGAAGGTTTGGTAATCGGTGAAGTTTTAACTTGCATACAGCATCCTAATGCCGATCGTTTACGTGTTACAACCGTAAATGTTGGTGGTAAAGAGAACTTACAAATTGTTTGTGGTGCACCAAATGTTGGCGCAGGGCAAAAAGTTGTTGTGGCTACAGTTGGTACAACTGTTTATCCGTTAGAAGGAGAACCTTTTAAAATTAAGGAATCGAAAATCAGGGGTGAAGTATCTCAAGGGATGATTTGTGCTGAAGATGAAATTGGTTTAGGTAAATCTCACGATGGAATTATGATTCTTCCAGCTGAAACTCAAATTGGAATTTTAGCCAAAGAACATTTCCAAATGGATGATGATTTTGTTTTTGAAATAGGTTTAACGCCAAACCGTGCTGATGCTGCTTCGCATTTAGGTGTGGCAAGAGATTTAGCCGCTTACTTCAGAACTGAATTTGAAATGCCTGATTTATCATCTTTTAAAACTGACAACGAAGATTTAGTTATTCCGGTAGAGATTGAAGATCTAGAGGCTTGTCCGCGTTACAGCAGTGTTACGATTTCTGGTGTTACAGTAACCGACTCTCCGGATTGGTTAAAAGACAAATTAAAGGTAATTGGTTTAAGACCGATAAATAATGTTGTTGATATTACAAACTATGTTTTGCATGGCTTTGGTCAGCCTTTGCATGCTTTTGATGCGGATAAAATTGCAGGTGGAAAAGTAATTGTAAAGAAGGTTGCAGAAGGTTCGCCTTTTGTAACGCTTGATGATGTTGAGCGTAAGTTAAGTGCAGATGATTTAATGATTTGCAATGCGGATTCGCCAATGTGTATTGCTGGTGTATTTGGCGGTAAAACATCTGGTGTAGATACTGCTACCAAAAACATTTTCTTAGAAAGTGCTTACTTCAATTCGGTTTCTGTACGTAAAACGGCTAAAAGACATGGATTAAAAACTGATGCTTCTTTCCGTTTTGAAAGAGGTACTGATCCTGAAATGACGGTTACTGCATTAAAATACGCAGCACTTTTAATTAAAGAGCTTGCCGGAGGTACCATTTCATCATCAGTTTCTGATATTTATCCAAATCATATTAAGCCATTTGAATTTGAGGTTAGCTACTCAAGCATTAATAAATTAATTGGCGCAAATATTCCTGCAGCAGAAATTAAACATATTATTACGGCATTAGGTATTTCGGCTACAAATACATCCGATGATACTTTGGCGCTTCGAGTGCCATCATTTAAGGTTGATGTAACCCGCGAATGTGACATTACAGAAGAAGTTTTAAGAATTTACGGTTATAACAACATCGAAATTCCTTCAAAAATTAATGCTTCGCTTTCTTACACTTCAAAGCCAGATAAAGAAAACACGCAAAATGCGATTGCAGATATGCTTACTGCAAATGGTTATGCCGAAATCTGGTGTAATTCGTTAACTAAGTCGGCTTATTCTAAAAAGACAGATGAGGCTGTTTTTATATTAAATCCGCTAAGTAGCGATTTGAATGTAATGCGCCAGAGTTTGTTAATGCCTGCCTTGGAAAGTGTTGCATATAACCAAAACCGTAAAAATGCTGATGTTAAATTCTATGAATTTGGCAAAACCTATCATTTAATTAACGAGCAATATGTTGAGCGTCCGCGTTTGTTATTGTTAATTTCTGGCGCTACAGAAAGTGAGCAATGGAACCAAAAAGCAAAGTCATCAAGTTTTTATAATCTTAAGGCTGCTGTTGATGCTGTTGTAACTCGTTTAGGCATTACCACTTATCAATCTGATGTGTTAACTGATGAAAACTTTGCTTATGGCATAAAATATTTCAGAGGAGATAAAGTTATTGTGAACTTTGGTGCTGCTACCAAAACCGATAGAAAAGTGGCTGATGTAAATGCTGAGGTCTTCTATGCAGATTTCGACTGGTCGGTTTTATTGGATATCGTTCGTAAAAATAAGATTGTAAATAAAGAGGTTTCAAAATACCCGCAGGTGAGAAGAGATTTATCACTACTAATTGATAAGCAAATTACATTTGAAACCTTAAAGGGGATTGCATTTAAAACCGATAAAAAGCTGATTAAAGAAGTTGGCGTTTTTGATGTTTACGAAGGCGATAAATTACCTGAAGGGAAAAAATCGTATGCATTAAATTTCATTTTGCAAGATGAAGAACAAACGCTTACAGATAAGCAGATTGAGCAAACCATGCAGAAATTAATTAGCAATTTAACTGCTCAAGCTGGCGCAGAAATTAGGAAATAAAATATTATTTTGTATTTTTAAAAATAAATTCATGACTTCTGTTGCAGAACAATTAAGTAAAGTAATACAAAAAACAACACGAATTATCGAGTTGTGTAATGCCTTACAGGAAGAAAATGATTTATTAAAGCTTGAGAATCAATCGTTAAAAGTTGCACTTGATACTTCTAAAGTAAAACATGTAGACCTTGAAGAAAAATTGAGGGTTACAAAACTTGCTAAAAGTATCGAAGGTACAAGTGAGAAGTCGCTTGATATTAAACAAAAAATTAACGATTTTGTGCGGGAGATAGACAAAAGTATTGCATTGCTTAAAAAATAAGTGAGGCAAAAAAAATCGAAACTAAGCTAAACAATGGGAGAAATCTCTATTAAAATAACCATTTCCGACCGTATTTACCCTTTAAAGGTTAATATGGAAGAGGAAGAGATTGTGAGACGAGCAGCAAAAATGATTAATGAGCGCATAAAAGACTATCAGGAAAATTATGCGGTTAGAGATAAGCAGGATTTACTTTCTATGGCGGTATTGCATTATGCAACTGCTGTATTAAGAACGGAGAACAAAGTTCAAAACCAGGATACTGCTGTTGCTGATAAAGTTGAAGAATTGGATGTTTTATTAAACGATTTCTTTTCAAAATAAGGTACGTTCTTTAATAGTTGCCGTCACTCTGAACTTGTTTCAGATTCTGTTTATTTCAACATGACGACAGCTTATGATAAATAGCATTAAAAACATAGCCGCGGCTAGTTTTTGAGTTTCAAATTTTATAAAACTTAACACTTCAATATCTATAGGGTTAAGAGGGCGTATTTCATCTGCTTTGGCACCTGAAAATGGCTTAAACCCTAATTATGCTTAGTTGAGGTTTGAAAAAGATGAGACTTTAAAAATTAGCTGCGGTTTTTTTTTACAAACAAAACAAAATGGAAATATTAGGATACGTGTTTGCCTTAATTGCCGGTTTAGCCATCGGCGTTGTGGTTGGTAGATTCCTGTTACGCAGCTTGCTTAAACAACAAGAGGTTGCCGCACAGAGTAAAGTGAAGAAAATTTTAAAAGACGCAGAGAATAACGCTGAAATTTTAAAAAAGAACAAACTTTTAGAAGCTAAAGAGAAGTTTTTGCAGTTAAAAGCCGAGCATGAACAAGAAGTTAGTGCTAAAAATAATACGATTAATCAACGTGAAAACACGATTAAACAAAAGGAGCAGTCGGTTAATCAGCGTTTAGAAAATTATAACAAAAAAGAACAAGAGCTTGATAAGCAAAAAGTTCATTTAGAGAAACAAACTGAAGTTGCTGTTAAAAAGCAAGAGGAAGTTGAGGTTCTTAAAAATCAACATTTAAAACAATTGGAAACAATTGCAGGCCTTTCAGCTGAAGAAGCCAAAGAGCAATTGGTTGAAAACCTGAAACAAGAAGCCCGTACACAGGCAATGATGCAGGTTAAAGATATTGTTGATGAAGCAAAATTAACTGCAAGCAAAGAAGCTAAGAAAGTTGTTATTCAAACCATTCAGCGTACCGCTACTGAGGCTGCTATCGAAAATTCAGTTTCTATCTTTCACATCGAGAGTGATGAAATCAAAGGTAGGGTAATTGGTAGAGAGGGTAGGAATATTCGTGCGCTTGAGGCAGCAACAGGTATCGAAATTATTGTTGATGATACACCTGAAGCGATTATTTTATCAGGGTTTGACCCGGTAAGAAGAGAGATTGCCCGTTTGGCCCTTCACCGTTTGGTAACAGATGGTCGTATTCACCCGGCTCGTATTGAAGAAATTGTTGCTAAAACCAAAAAGCAGATTGAAGATGAAATTGTAGAAATCGGCGAGCGTACGGTTATCGATTTGGGCATTCATGGTTTACATCCAGAGTTAATTCGTATGGTTGGTCGTATGCGTTACCGTTCATCTTATGGTCAGAATCTTTTACACCACTCTCGCGAGGTTGCAAATTTCTGTGCAACTATGGCAGCTGAGTTGGGTTTAAATGCGAAGATGGCTAAACGTGCCGGTTTATTACATGACATAGGTAAAGTGCCTGATGATAATCCTGAATTGCCACACGCAATTTTGGGTATGCAACTGGCAGAAAAGTATAAAGAACATCCAGAAATTTGTAATGCAATTGGTGCTCACCACGATGAAATCGAAATGACTTCGATGATTTCTCCAATTGTTCAGGCTTGTGATGCGATTTCAGGCGCTCGTCCGGGTGCACGTAGAGAGGTTGTAGAAAGTTACATCAAGCGCTTAAAAGATTTAGAAGAGCTGGCGCTTTCTTATCCAGGTGTAGAAAAAACTTTTGCAATACAGGCTGGTAGAGAGTTGCGTGTTATTGTAGAAAGTGAAAGAATTACAGATGCACAGGCTGAATTGCTTGCGGCAGATATTTCTACCCGTATTCAAACTGAAATGACTTATCCTGGTCAGATTAAGGTTACTGTAATCAGGGAAACTCGTTCTGTGGCCTTTGCGAAGTAGAGAAGGGGATTACGCAGATTAAAAGATTCCACAGATTCATGTGGTTGAATAGTTTAAAGCGATGAGTTTTCATCGCTTTTTTATTGCGTTTGTTTTCTATTGTGATTTTTTGCCACGGAAACACGAAGTACACGGAATTTTATTTTTTTATTGATTACTTGCCAATAAATTAGTTGATTGATGTTGAATTTTTTGAACGGATATTACTTCAATCGCTTCTTAATTATTTTTTTTATTTTTACATGATGAGCAAGCAAACTAAAACCATTATTGAAAAGCGTCCTGTTGATGTTTATTTTGATAAGTATCAGGAAAGCCATAATAATCATACTAATGAAATTATTCACTGGATTTGTGTGCCGCTTATTATTTTCAGTTTGCTTGGCTTAGTGTGGTCTATTCCGTTTCCAAAAATTGGTTTTTTGGGTCAGTATAATATGTATTTAAACTGGGCTTCATTCTTAATTGCCTTTTCGGTTTATTACTATTATCGTTTATCGCCGGTGCTTTCATATTTTATGCTTTTGATAATTGCAGCCATGAGTTACGGTATTGTTGCTTTGGAACAATGGGAGAAAATTGGCGGACCGGCATTATGGTTGGTTTGCCTGATTATTTTTGTAGTGGCATGGATTGGTCAATTCATCGGACATAAAATTGAAGGAAAGAAACCATCGTTTTTAGATGATGTTAAATTCCTGTTAATTGGTCCGATATGGTTATTGCACTTCATTTGCAAGAAAGTTGGTTTAAGGTATTAATATTTTGGCGATTAACACTGAGTTAACATTTAGCTAAACAAAGCTTAATTAACATCTAACATATAGCTAACATTGTGGTAATAGCTTTGCCTAAAATTAAACGTAGGCAAATTGAACTCAATCACAATTTTTAGAAAATCGGCGTTAACAATGCTGATTTTATTCATGGGCATAGTTTCTTATGCGCAAACCGGAAAAATAGCAGGTACAGTATCAGATAAGAAAACAGGTGAAACCATTATTGGTGCAACTGTTAGAATTAAAGGTACAAATAAAGGTGTTTCTACAGATGTAGATGGCAAGTATATTCTTCCTATCGCTGATGGAAAGCATATTTTAGAGTTTTCTTTTATCGGATATCAGGGCAAAGAAGTTTCTGATGTTGAGGTAAAGGGCGGTGCAACGACCACTTTAAACGTAATCTTGAGCGAATCTAGCAGTCAGAATTTAGGTGAGGTTGTTGTAAAAGCAAGTTTCAGACAAGAATCTGTTAACTCATTATACGCAAAACAGAAAAACAGTGCTGTTATTTCTGATGGTGTTTCGAGCGACCAGATTAAAAAATCTCCGGATAGAAATACTTCGGATGTTTTAAAAAGGGTTAGTGGTGCAACGGTTCAGGATAATAAATTTGTTGTTATCAGAGGATTGAGCGACCGTTACAACAACGCAACATTAGATGGTTCATCATTACCAAGTACAGAGCCGAATCGTAAAGCTTTTAGCTTTGATATTGTACCTTCAAATTTGGTAGATAACTTAATTATCAGCAAAACAGCTACACCAGATTTACCAGCAGATTTTACAGGTGGTGCAATCCAAATTTCAACTAAAGACATTCCGGACAGAAACTTTATAAGCTTTGGTGTTGGTACAGGTTATAATACAGAATCAACCTTTAAAGATTTTAAAAGCGGTCAAAGAAATGCGACTGACTACTTAGGATTTGATAATGGTGATAAAGCATTACCTGCAAGCTTCCCTTCACGTACAAGAATCAGTAGCGGATTAACTTCTGCACAACAGATTGCTGCAATGAAGTCGCTATCACAAGATTGGAAAATTTACAACAATACGGCTTTACCTACTCAAAACTATCAATTCACTTTAGGTAGAGTTAAAGAATTTAAAGAGCGCACGAATAAATTTGGTGCTTTATTCTCGTTAACCTACAGAAATGCGCAGACTATTAATAATGATGTAATTCGTGATTATGTAAATTACGATTACCATGATAACATTTACAGGTTTTCTACTAGTTTAGGTGCAATTGCCAATTTCGCCTACACTTACGGAAAGAGTAAAATTACTTTCAAAAATATTTATAACAGAGCATACGATGATGCTTATTTAACCAGAGATGGATTTAACAGCGATAGAGGACGTGATATTAAGTTTTTTGCTTTCGATTTAATGCAAAAGCAATTATTTAAATCTACTGTAGAGGGTAACCATGCTTTAGGTGAAAATAATTCAAAAATTAACTGGTCTTTAAGTTATGCCAATATATTAAACGACCAACCAGACCAAAAGAAAATTTCTTATCAACGTAATCCATCAGATGCAGGAACAGCAAACTATGTATATACTGCAAGTACTGGTACGTTAAGTAAGGAAAACTCTAGATTATTCTCTAAATTAAATGAGGATAACTTTAGTGGTGCTTTAAACTACACATTGCCGTTAAAAATGTTTGGTCAGTTGGCTACATTTAAAACAGGATTGAGTTCAATTTACCGCGACAGAACATTTGATGCAAGGTTTGTAGGTTTTAGAGCAAACACCGGTGCACCAAATGCAGATTTAATTAGCCAACGCCCGTTAAGCACTTTATATGGTGCAGATGCAATTAATAGCGGCGCATATTCATTAGATGATATTTCAGCTGATGCGGATAGTTACAATGCGCATTCAATTACCAATGCTGGTTACTTAATGCTTGATAATAAGTTTGGCGAAAAATCGAGATTGGTTTGGGGTGTAAGGGTAGAGCAATTTAATGTTGTTTTAGATGCTAAAGTTCCAACTCCGCAAACATCTGTAGATGATAATTATGTAGATATTCTTCCTTCTGTTAACTATACTTATAGCTTAACTCCAAAGGTAAACTTTAGAGCATCATATTATCGCACATTAGCCAGACCAGAATTTAGAGAATTATCTTCGGCAGCGATTTATGATTATGAATTATTAGCGCTTCAACAAGGTAATCCTAATCTAAAAGAGGCAAAGATTGATAATGCCGATTTACGTTTCGAATTTTTTCCTGAAGCAGGACAAATATTATCAGTATCTGGTTTTTACAAAAAATTTCATAATGCAATTGAGTCTTATAACCAGGATGCAGGTTCTACAAGAATCATGACTTATATTAACTCAGACAATGTGAACGTTTATGGTGTCGAGTTTGAATTCCGTAAAAGTTTAGATTTCATTGCTAAAACAGATTTCCTAAAGAAAACTACTTTCTACACAAACGTATCTTTAATAAAATCAAAAGTTGAAACGGCTAACACTGGTATTAACCTGAAGCAGACAAATCGTCCGATGGTTGGTCAGGCACCTTACATTATCAATGCAGGTTTACAACATAGCTTCTTAGGAGATAAATTAAGTTTCAATGCATTGTATAACAAAGTTGGTCGTAGACTAATTGTTGCTGGTGGTGTATTGTTCCCTGAGATTTGGGAAGTACCAAGAGATGTAATTGATTTACAACTAGCGTTAAAAGTAATCAAAAATAAAGGCGAGATTAAATTTAATGCCGGAGATATTTTAGGTAATCGTATTACTCAGTACTATGATATTGATGTTAACAAAAAATACGATAGAGCATCAGATGAAACCATCACCAGTTTTAAACCAGGTAGTAATTATTCATTATCATTCTCTTACACTTTTTAGTCTTAATATAAATTTAAAGTTCGATTAACAATCTGTTAAACAAGCCTTAATACTCAAATTACATTCATATCATATTTTTGGAAAAAGTAAAATTAATTAAAATGAAAAAACAATTATTACTATGCGCATTAAGCGTATTGGTTTTCTTAGCAGGCTGCTCTAAAAGTGGTGATGATGGCGAGATTAACCCACCGACTGATGCAAACACAGTTGAAATTTCTGGTGATATAACTACTGCTACAACTTGGTCTGCAAGTAAAATTTATCTTTTAAAAGGTAATGTTTTTGTAACTAATAATGCTACTTTAACAATCGAACCTGGAACAATCATTAAAGGTGATAAAGCAACTAAAGGTGCTTTAGTTATTACAAGAGGATCAAAAATCAATGCAGCTGGTACTGTAGATAAGCCTATTGTATTTACATCAAGTGTTGCTGCAGGTGCTCGTAAAGAAGGAGATTGGGGTGGTTTAGTTATTTTGGGTAAAGCTCAAAATAATGTAGGTACTTCAGTTGCTATAGAAGGTATTTCTGATGCTACAGATAAGGGTAAGCATGGTGGTACTGATAACGCTGATAACTCTGGTGTTTTAAAATATATCCGTATTGAATATGCAGGTATCGCTTTAAGTCCTGATAATGAAATCAACGGTTTAACATTCGGTTCAGTAGGTTCTGGAACAGTTGTAGATTATATTGAAGTTTACCGTTCTGGTGATGACGCTTTCGAATGGTTTGGTGGTTCAGTTAACTGTTCTCACTTAATTGCTATTGATACTTGGGATGATGATTTTGATACTGATAACGGTTACTCTGGTAAAGTTCAGTTTGGTTTAGCTCAACGCTTATCAGTAACTGCTGATGTTTCAGGTTCAAATGGTTTTGAATCAGATAACAATGCTGCAGGTGATAATGCAACTCCACAAACTTCAGCTGTATTCTCTAACATGACCATCTTAGGTCCAGTAGGTTCTGGTAGCTCTAGTATCAATGCTAACTTCCAACACGGTGCTCAAATTCGTCGTAACTCTGCAATAAGCATTTTCAACTCTGTGTTTGTTGGTTATACAGAAGGTATTTTCTATGATGATGCATTACCTGCTGGTGGAGCGTTAAACGCTTCAGGTAACTTAGTTGCCGGTAGATCAGTTTTTGCTAACAACTTAGTATACAACTCAAACAGTAAAAGCAATCAAATCAAAGCTTCTAACGCTACAGCTTTAGGTGTTGTTACACCATTATTAACTGCTGGTAATACGTTTGATGCAGCGGCTTTAGCGGCAAGTATCTTTGCAGACCCTTACAAATATTCTGCAGATTTAGTAGCTGCGGCAAGAGTTGGTGTACCTAACTTTACAGTAGTTGCTAATTCAGCAGCGGCTTCGGGTGCATTATTTACAAATTCTAAATTAACTGCCGGATTTACAAGTGTTCCTTACAAAGGTGCTTTCGGTGCTGAGAACTGGGCAGCAGGTTGGGCGCACTTCGACCCACAAAATTTACCATACACAACTCCAGGTGCCGTAAAATAATTAATATTAAATCAAATAGAAAAGGAGTCAGAATTTTAAATTCTGACTCCTTTTTTTATGAAGCTGCTTCTGTGCTTTCAGCAGTTTTAGTTTTACTTTTAGTAGGTTTCTTTACGTTAGGCTTTTCTTCTTTTACAATTGTTAAAGGTTCATCTTCTTTTAAAAAAGGAGCAATATCATCTTGTTTTGCACTAATGGTTACCTTTTTTGAAAGTTGCTTCGCAAGTTTTTCAATTGCTTTTTGTGCCTTCTTCTCTTTTCCATACGCCTTCGCAATTTCGCTGAACGCTAAAGTTAATTTAGATGCTATTTCTTTTTTTAGTGTCTTGCTCGTACCTTGATTTTTCTTGGGTGTTTTTTTCTTTTTCATCTAACAATAATGGATTTTGCTCAAAGATATGTTATGTTAAAATTAAATCCATATTATGATTATGTTAACTGTTTGATTTTGAGTTAACATCGAAAGTAGTATAGGGAAGGATGATAAAGGAAATGTCTAAAATTTAGCGCCTTCAGCAACAATGCCGCCTAAATCAAGTGTGTTTTGAAAAGCCTCAAGATATCCTAATAAATGCCGCTCCGCATTGGCGTAAGAAGTAAAGGTTGATGTTGGATCGTTTGCATCAGCATCGCTTTTATTCTTGAAATATAGATTTACTTGAATCGTGAATAAATTTTCATCATTGATGGGTGAAAGAATCCTGCCTTTAACTTGGTGGTTATGAATTTCGACAAAAAATTCTTTTAAAACAGAATAGATAATTACAGCCATGTTATAATGATAAGATCTAAAAAGATAATTAAAGAAATAAATGTAGGTAAAAACTTGAGGGCTTTACGGAGTTATCAATAAAATAACATTGAGTTAATATTAAATTAACCTGTTGATTAATTATCGTTTTGTTGGTTCGTAGGCGTAAACGATTTCAAACTTTTTATCCCTCAAACTACTGGATAGTTGGCCAATTTTTAAATTTTGTACTTGTGGTGTTGGCTCACAGTAGGAATATTTTTTACCATTGTAGGTGATGGATTCGCCTATGGGTTGGTCAAATTGAACTGCAATTGTTAGGTGTGATGGATATAAAACAGCCAGCATTGGTAGGTTATAAATTTCTCTAACCAAATAAAAAAACAGGGCTGCCCTGTCATCGCAATCACTCGCATTGTTTAGCAGTGTTTGCTCTGGAGAGCAGCGTTTTTCTTTACCAAAGTTCTCAGAATCATCTTCATATAAAAAGGCATACCTTGTAAATCGCATCAAATAATCAACACCTTTCTTTTGGTTCATCGTTTTCATGTTATCTTTTAAAACCGGAATTAATGAACTATAGGTTTCTCTGCTTAATGGAATGTTAAAATAGGTTTCGAAATCTACGATGGGGTAGTTTTTGAAAATCGTTTCTACCTCTTCATTTATCTTTAGTTTAAAATGATTTACTTTTTGGTTGTAACTAAATTGAATATCTTTTTCTTTGTAATTATCAGGTTTAAAATCAGGCATTCTGGTTACTTTATAAGAAAATGAATGCTCTGCCTCTGGAACTGAAATATTTACTTCCTTGTAAGCGCCGGCTTGTTTAAATAGTTTTCCATAATCATGGTAGTTTAGGCACATGTATTTTTTACCATCAATTTCAAAAAATGGAATATCACTTATGTCTTCATCATTTTTTACATAAAAGATAATTTGACCATTGCCTACAGCAATTTTGGCATCGTAACCGCATTTGGTTAATAAAAACCACTTGTAAAGTGTATAACGACTATAGTTATCTGTCTTTGGGCTAATTTGCTCTGCAGTTCTTCTTATCAGTTGATAAAAAATCCAATCGTTTAAATTGTTTCTCTTTTTGTAATCCTTTAAAGCCGTTACTAAAGAAAGATATTTGCTGTGAACTGCATCCTGATAAAATTCTTTTACTGATTGAGTGGTTGCTATTGTCGGCGTTGCAATGAGTGTGCTTTCATCAATGCTAAAATTGAAAGTTCCATCACAAAATTCAAAAGAATAAGATTGAGCCTGCACACTATTTAGCCAAATAATCGGGCTTATTATTATCAAGTAAGCAATAAAATATCTGCTGGCTCTATTTTTCAATTTTGAATATTTGGTAACATTAAATTTAACATTAAATAACATTAATCCAACAATTATTTAATGTTAATTAGTGTGTTAAAAATTAACATCTACTTAATTTTAATTCGGATTTGTAGGAGGAAATGAAAGGTAGAAAGAAGTCTTTTTATAATGATTTATTGATTTTAACTTAACATTAAAACTTCACCTTTGCCCATGTAAATATTTGGTTAGTATTTATAAAGTTTAGGTTAGTTGATAATAAAAAACCCGGATGGATGTCCGGGTTTTTTTATTAAAGATTTTTGCCAAGCTTTTCCAGAATCTCTGCCGGAATGTTATGTGTATCTACCACCAAAAATCCATCAAGGCAATCTGAAAACTTAGGATCGATATTAAAGGAGATAATTTTTGCATTAAGGTTCATATATTGTCGTAAAAGCACAGGTACTTTAATGTGCGAATTTTCAATATCGCCAATTATACTGTCTAAATCCTTAAACGAATCGCTACTATCTACCAATGTATCGGTAGAAATAGGCAATAAATCGGCCTTGAATTTGTTTTTCGGTTTTATATATTTCGCCATTTCATAATCGAAATGGTTTTTGGTAATGTAATCTACAATTAATGCTTTACTGAATTTAGAAAAGCTATTGCTTATGCTCACCGGTCCGAACATGTAACGGTACTGGGGGTTATCAATCAGGTATTTTAAAATCCCTTTCCATAGTAAGAAAAGTGGAAGCGGCTTGCCTTGGTATTCCTTTCTTATCCATGAGCGGCCAAGTTCTATGCCTTGTCTTAAGATAGGATAAAACTGGTCTTTCATTTTAAATAGCTCTGAAAGATAAAAACCACGGCGACCCATGCTTTCTAAAATTTCATCGCCCTTACCAATTCTGTAAGCACCAACGATATTTTCCAAATCTTTATCCCAGATAAATAAATGATTGTAATAAATGTCGTAGTTATCTAAATCGATTTTTTTATTTGTGCCTTCACCTACTTCGCGGAAGGTAATTTCTCTTAGTCTCCCAATTTCTCTTAAAACATTTGGGATTTTAAGCGTTGGAACAATATATACTTCGTAGTTTTTTTCGGTCCAAACTCTAAAATCTTCTAGCGTAGCTACTTCATTCTTAATTAAAACTCTCGAAGTTTCTTCAATAACTTCGACAGCTTTCTTCTTAATTTTGAATAAATTTAAAGGGTTGAAAAGTTTCTTTTCTGTATCTAAGCCAACACCTAAAGCATAAGTACGGGCACGTAAAAAGTCCATTAACTTATTGCTTTTGTTCATGTTCGAGATTTCATCCAAACCGATGGCTTTCCCAATTCTTACTCTAATGGTTCTCCCATGCTTATTTAAAAACTCAGAAGGTAATTTTGCAGTACGAAGCGTTGGGTGTATAAAACTTAAAATATTAAATAAAACCCCATTGTTGCCGTGGAAATAAATTGGTATTACCGGAACTTTTGCTTTTGCGATTAATTTTCCAACAACCGGATGCCACATTCTATCTGTTACCTGTTGTGCATCGAGCTTAAATGTTGATACTTCTCCGGCGGGAAAAATACCGATTGGAGTACCATTTCTTAATAAATCGAAAGTTGTTTTTAATCCGCTGATGCTTGATGAGTGCTGCACATTTTCGAATGGGTTTACAGCTACAAAAAATTCATCAAGATTTGGGATTTTCTTTAAAATGAAGTTTACCATAACCTTTGCATCCGGGCGAACCGTACATAAAAGTTTAACCAAAGCCAAACCTTCAACACCACCATAAGGATGGTTTGCTATAGCTATAAATGGACCAGTTTTAGGGATACTATTTAATTCATCTTCATCAAAATCAATCGAAACGCCAATTGTTTCTAATATTTTATCTACAAACTCTAAACCTTTAAAATGCTGATTTTGAGAGAACACATCGTTAATGTCGTTCAATTTCATAATCTCCATCAGCAATCCGGCCAAACCCGGTACACCCAATTTATCAATCTTCGTCGCCTTTGCAAATTCTGAGGTCGTGATAATCTTCATAAAAAATAATTAGCTTGTTGATATGCGAAACATCAAGTGTTTTGCAATCCCAAAAATAAGATTTATATTTATAATACACATGTCATATCGTATAATGAGAATTTGGCTAAACAAACATTTTGGTTTCAGCAAAGGCGAATTCAATGGATTGCTGCTTTTAATCATCATTATCATCCTTCTAAAATCTTTTCCATTAGTCAATAATTATTTCAAACCTCTTGAAAAGGATAACCCAAATTTAGTTGCATCTATAAAAGCTATTCAAGTAAGCGACCAGCAAAGATTTACCTACATAAAAGATTATGTAGAAAGCTCAACTGAAAAAGTTCCACATCGACTCTTCAAATTTGACCCGAATAAAATTGATGTAGAAGATCGGCAAACATTAGGTTTATCTGCCAAACAAGCACAATCCATTGTAAATTATAGAAATAAGGGCGGTAAATTCTACAAAGCTGAAGATTTACAAAGAATGTATACCGTTTCTCCTGAAATGTATAAAAAGTTGCTGCCGTATATAGAAATTGAACCGCAGGAGTATGCCAGAAAAGAATTTCAATTTGAGAAAAAGGATTATGTTAAAAAGGCATTGGTTGTAGTAGATGTAAATCAGGCTGATTCTACTGCGCTAGATCAAATAAAAGGTATTGGGCCCACTTTTGCTTTACGCATTTTAAAATATCGGGAGCGTTTAGGAGGCTTTCATAAAAAGGAACAACTTCTTGAAGTTTATGGCTTGGATTCTGCTAAATATGCTGAGGTAAAAGATCAGATATTTATCAATCCAAAATCTTTAAGAACTATAAATATCAACAATGCTGATTTTAACCAATTGAAAACATCGCCATATTTGTCATACAAACAAATTAATGCGATACTTCAGTATAGAAAACAACATGGCAACTATAATAGTGTGGATGATTTAAAAAAGGTCTTGATCCTTAACCAACAGGTTATAGATAAAATTACACCATACTTAACATTTTAATCAATTAAGGCTTTTAAAGATTTGCTATTTTGAAAATTTTCAGATTTCAATAAAAAAAGTTAAAGGCTTTATCTGGGGTTTAATCAATGTTTAAAATTAACGGGTATGTTAATTGAACTAAATACCATTTCATTCTACTTTTGCACAAATATTTAGTGGTAAATAACTCAAAAATAATTGATTATCATTGCCGCATCTAACCACATAAAAAATATAATTAATGAGCGTAAGCTATAATTTTTCAGAAACTGAAACGCAAGTAAATGTAAAGGCGATGGTTCGGGAATTTGCCGAAAAACACATTCGTCCATACATAATGGAATGGGATGAGGAACAAATTTTTCCGATAGAATTATTTAAACAATTAGGAGAAATGGGTTTAATGGGCGTTTTAGTACCAGAAGAATACGGTGGTTCTGGATTGGGTTACCAGGAATATGTTGATGTAATTGTAGAGGTTGCGAGGGTTTGCGGTTCAATAGGATTATCGCTTGCTGCACATAATTCACTATGTACAGGGCATATTTTAGCCTTTGGTAATGATGAGCAAAAACTAAGATGGTTGCCTAAATTAGCCACAGCAGAATGGATTGGAGCTTGGGGTTTAACCGAAGCAAATACTGGTTCGGATGCTTTAAGAATGATGACAACTGCCGTTGAGGATGGTGATGATTATATCATAAATGGTTCAAAAAATTGGATTACGCATGGGAAAAGTGGCGATATTGCTGTAGTAATGGTTCGTACTGGAGAGCAAGGTAGTTCAAAAGGAATTTCTGCATTAGTTGTAGAGCGTGGTACACCTGGTTTTACGGCTGGTAAAAAAGAAAATAAACTGGGGATGCGTGCTTCAGAAACCACTGAAATGATTTTTGACAACTGCCGTGTACCGAAAGCCAATTTGCTCGGAAACGTGGGTGAAGGTTTTAAGCAGGCGATGAAAGTTTTGGATGGCGGTAGGATATCAATTGCTGCGCTGGGCTTAGGGATTGCTAAAGGTGCTTTTGATGCTGCGGTTAATTATTCAAAACAGCGTCAGCAATTTGGACAGCCAATTTCCAGTTTTCAGGCAATTAGTTTTAAGCTGGCTGATATGGCGACTGAAATTGAAGCTTCGGAACTGTTAATCCGCCAGGCGGCAGATTTAAAAAACAGGCATTTGCCAATGACAAAGGAATCGGCAATGGCTAAATACTTTTCATCTGAAGTTGCTGTAAAAGTTTCTACAGAGGCTGTACAGATTTTTGGAGGCTATGGTTATACTAAAGATTTCCCGGTTGAAAAGTTTTATCGCGATAGCAAATTGTGCACAATAGGAGAGGGAACCTCAGAGATTCAAAAGATTGTAATTGCCAGAGAGATCTTAAGTTAAATCTGAAAATTAATTTAGAAACAACAAACCAAATATATTATGAGTAAATCCGGATGGTAATAACCTCCGGATTTTTTATTTTAAGCTTTAGACTTAATTGCTAAGCTTAATGCGTTTAATTCGTAACAAAAAACGAAGTATTTAATGTTTTTAAACACAACCGGCTATTTATAGTTTTCACTAACCAACCAACCAACTAACCAACTAACCAACTACTGCGGTAAATCTTTTACTGAAATAATACTATCTACAACGTAAACAGAGAAGCCTCTCCAAGGCAACGTGTTTTTATATTCTTTATAACGTAATTCATAAAACTTTCCACTGTTTGCCATCATTTTTTCAGCAATGGCTTTATTGCCAATTGAGAATTCAAATTCATTATTTTGTAACGTTCCGGTTGCTCTTGATTTAATACCACTTTGAATTAATTTTCCTTCATAAGTCTTAAACATGTATCCTTTTTTCACAACATAATTCAATTCCCCGGCCTTAACACCTTCTCCAAAAACGAAAAAATATCTGTAATAGCAAACGCCTGCTAAAATTAGAAGAATTACAATTGAGATGGTGATGAAAACTTTTTTGCTTGTTGTCATTTTTTAAATTTTTATGCAGTTAAAATTAATAAACTTATTTGGAATAGTATATTTTACAATGATTATAGATTTATGTAAGTTTTAATAAGTTTTTTTTACTTTAAAAGTTTTTTAATTCAGTATATTCTAATAATTTTTTAATATTTAATGCTTATTTCCGTTTGTTTGTGTTCTTTTTGTTTATTTATTGATAAATATTCATTAAAAAATTAATATTTATTCTTTTGTTTACTATTTTTTTTGTTTTTTTATGGAATCAAAACCTAAAACGAACTAATTTTAACCAGATATCACATTATTTTGTATATTATTTTAAATATTATACATTTTATAGTGGTATTTTTTTATTTATTGTGTTTCTTAATCGTATCCGAAGGGATTAATGTGATGTTTTTTAAGCTTTTTAGGCTTATTGATCGATTATATTAGGGTTGATGTTGTAAAATGAATACAATTTTCTCTAAATAATTAATCAATAACCTAAAATTAAAAGTATGAAAGAAAAACTACTCGTTTTATTCCTTCTCGCCTTCATGAGCTTTTCGGTTCAGGCGCAACAAAAGAAGATTACCGGTAAGGTAACTTCCAATTCAGATGGTCTCCCACTTCCAGGTGTTTCAGTTAGTGTACCCGGTGTTAGGATTGCTGCCCAAACTGGTGCTGATGGTGTGTATTCCATCTCAGTTCCAAATAATACCACTTCCTTAATTTTTCGCTTTGTTGGTTACGAATCTAAAACCGTGAGCGTAAAATCTGGGGTGGTTAATGCCTCTTTAACCGAAGATAATACAACACTAAATGATGTTGTGGTTACAGGTTATGGAACGATGAAAAAAAGAGATTTGGTTGGTTCGGTCACCTCAATACGAGGAGATCAGGTAGCAAATCGACCTGTGCAAAGTTTTGATCAGGCATTAGGTGGTAAGGCTGCAGGTGTGCAGGTATCTATCCCGAATGGGGTCTTAAATAATCCGCCGGTATTACGTATCCGTGGTACAAACTCTATTTCACTTAGTTCATATCCATTAATTGTAATTGATGGTGTGGCTACTTTTACCGGTGATGCAAGCGGAACAAATGCTGCGGGCAATGCTTTGGCGAGTATTAATCCAAATGATATAGAATCAATGGATGTTTTGAAAGATGCTTCTGCCACAGCAATCTATGGTAGTCGTGCGGCAAATGGCGTATTAGTTATTACTACCAAAAAAGGTAAGCCAGGTAAAGCTGTTGTAACCTATGATGGTTGGGCAGGAGTTGCGAATGTGCAGCGCTTGCCGAAAATGATGGACGCTTTTCAGTATACCGACATTAAGAATGAAGGTTTAAGAAATGCGGGTACTTACAATGCTGCAACTCTTGCATACGCATTAACTAATGGTCCGGATGGGCAACCGATTAATACAAATTGGTATGATTATGCTTATCGTCAAGGTGTATCTTACAGTAATTCTTTAAGTGTTTCTGGAGGTTCTGAATCTACCAATTATTACATGTCTTTGAATTACACCAATCAGCAAGGTATAATCGTAAAAAATGATTACAAGAGATTAGGTGCAATTTTTAATGTTGATCATAAAATAAGTAAATCTTTAAGTATTGGTGCTAAACTTCAGTATTCTAATGAGGATAACTTAGCAGTTATCAGTTCTGGTTCTTTATCTGGTCAAGCTTTTTCAACAGCGGGTTTAGGACGTGTTGCTTTGGTAAATGCACCAAACGTTTCGCCATATTTAAATTCTGGTGGTTATAATTTAACAGGAAATAATCTTGGTTTAATGAATAATAAGGTTTCGCAGGTTGGTTTTTACAATCCGGTGGTGCAAATTGATTTAGATCGATCTTATAATTATTTAAATAGAATTCAATCAAACGCATATGCTCAATATAAACCGGTATCATGGATAAGTTTAAGGAGTGTTTTTGGTATTGATTATCTTTTTTCGAATAACGATTCTTTTGCTAACCCCTTTAATGGTGATGGTTACAACGCAAATCCAGCAAATGCAGGTTCTGCAACTTTAAGCTATAGCCAAAATAAGCGTTGGGTATGGACCACAACTGCTCAAGCAGATAAAACCTTTAATGATGTACACTCATTTTCATTATTATTAGGGACGGAACAGCAAAAAACTACTGCACGTTCGTTTGGTGCCACAAGAACAGGTTTGTCTGATCAGGCCTTTAACGATTACACTGCTGGTTATGCTCAGTTTACAAATTCTGGTGGTTACGGAGAAAACTATCTGGTATCGTTTTTTGCCCGTTTAAGCTACGATTTTAAGAAAAAATATATTTTAAACGCTACGATCCGTCAGGATGAGTATTCTGCATTTGGCCCTGATAAAAAAGCGGGTACATTTTATAGTGTAGGTGCCGCTTACGAAATTGCGCAGGAAGATTTCTGGAAAAATGGTGCTATTGGCAAAGTGTTTAGCAGTTTCCGTTTAAGAGGAAGTTATGGTGAAGTAGGTAATTTTAACGGTTTAGATAATTACGCTCCAAACTCTTATTATAGTGCAGGTTTATTCGGTGGTGCGCCTACCCTAAACTTTAGTCAGGCTGGTAACCTAATGATTGGGTGGGAAACCAGTAAAAAGCTTGATGTTGGTATTAATTTCGGTATTTTAAGAGATAGAATTACTTTTGAAACTGCTTATTATAATAATGATATCGATGGTTTAATTTACAATGTTCCGCAAGCACCATCAGCAGGATTGCCTAATTCACCGCAAACCAATATTGGTTCGATGTATAACAGGGGATTTGAATTTACAGTAAATGCGCAAGCTATCAATACAAAAGATTTTAGCTGGTCTCCATCTTTTAACATTACTTACAATAAAAACCTAATAACTTCTCTAACACCAACAATTGATCAATTTACTTCTGCAACATCAACATTAGAAACAGCAAGTATCTCAAAAGTTGGAACATCATTGGGAATGATTTATGTTGCCAGAACAGCTGGCGTAGATCCTGCAACAGGTCGTAGGATTTTTGTTGCTGCCAACGGCAGAAGAATGCTTTACGATCACAGTTCGCCAGTGGCAAGCAGATGGAGGTATGAAGATGGAACAATTGCTCCTGGTATCACCTCGCAAGATCAAAGCATTTACGGAAATTCACAACCAAAATTCTTTGGTGGTTTTACGAACAGTTTCAGGTATAAAAATATAGATATGGGCTTTACCTTAACCTATCAGGCAGGTTTTTATATTTATAATGGAACGCAAGCTTCTATCATGGATCAACGTTTCTGGAATAACTCAGTGGATATATTAAACAGATGGACAACACCAGGGCAAATCACATCGGTACCAAGAGTTGTTGCAGGTGATAATATGTCCAATGGTTCAGCTGTTCCGCTTGATATTAATGTTTACAAAGGCGATTTTATAAAGCTGAGGGATATTTCTCTTGGTTATACACTTCCAAGCAGCTTACTTGCTAAATTGAAAATAACAAGTGCAAGAATTTATGTTAGCGGTCAAAATTTATTAATTCTAACTAAATATAATGGTACCGACCCAGAGGTTTCATCAAATGGTGGAGCAAATGCATCTCAAGGTATCGAACGTAATTCAGTAGCGAATGGTAGAGTATTCACAGCAGGATTAAACTTTAAATTTTAAGAATAATTAACATGAAAAAATCAATTATATATACACTTGCATTAGCTGCTGTTATGGCAACTTCTTGCAGAAAGGAGGGAGATTTAAATCCAGTATCGTTAAATGCTGTGGATTTTAATACCTCCTTCAGTACACCAGATCGTATTAAGGCCCAGGTTTTAGGTATTTATTCAGGATTAAAGGCTGGGGATTTTTATGGTGGCCGATTTATTGTTTATAACGAAGTTAGGGCGGATAATTACATCAACCTTACTACAAATGCGGTAACAGCTTACCAGGTTTGGAATTTTACCACCTCGAATAATGCTCAGGAGGTAACTGGCCTTTGGGGTGCAGCTTATTCAGTGATAAATCGTTGTAATTTATTTATTGATGGAATGACTGCAGGTGGTTCGGCTACTGTTGGTACTGCTTTAGCTGCCAATTACATCGCAGAAGCAAAAATGGTTCGAGCTATTGCATATTACAGTTTGCTGCAGTTATATGCTCGTCCGTATTGGGATGGCAATGGTAGCAAGCCTGGTTTGCCACTTCGCTTAAAAGGAAATTCTGGTGCAGGCGATTTTGATTTAGCAAGAAGTACCGTTGCGCAAGTTTATGCACAAATTATAACAGACTTAAATGATGCTGAAGCTGGATTGCCTTTAACTTATACCACAGCTTATGATAATACAGTTCGCGGGCATAGAAATACCGCAATTGCATTTAAAACCAGAGTTTATTTATCTATGCAACGTTATGCTGATGTGGTTACTGAGGCAAATAAGATTGTTAGTGCAACTGCTCCATTCACTGCAACCACTGGTGTTGCAAATGCGCTTCAAGCAAATGTGGCAAATGTTTACAAAACTCCATATACTACAAGTGAATCTATTTTATCCTCACCAATGGTTGTTGGTGCTGATATTGTTGGTGGTCAAACCGCATTAGGGTCATATTTTCATTCGGTTAGAGAGTATAAATTAAATGATGCAGGTATTGTTGCCGATGCAGGCTGGAAAGCTACCGATGCAAGAAGAACTTTGGTAACTTCCGCCACTGTTGCAAATGTTCCAAGTCAGTTGATGAGTAAATTTACCAGTTCGCCTTACAGCGATTATGTGCCGGTAATTCGCTACGCGGAAGTTTTATTAAGTTTAGGTGAGGCTTTGGCTAGAAGTACTAACAGTGTTGATGCAAGAGCAATTAGTTTGTTGAATGCTGTAAGGCAAAGATCGGATGCAACAACAACTTTTACTGCAGCGAATTTTGCAACTCCGCAAGCATTATTTGATGCTTTCTTAAAAGAGCGTAATATTGAGTTTTTGGGCGAAGGTTTAAGAAGTCCGGATTTGTTAAGATTGGGTTTGGATTTACCAGCTAAAGGAACAGTTTCGTCTGTACCATCAACAGACAGAAGGTATATCTTTCCAATCTCGCAAACAGAACTTTTGTACAACCGATTAATGACAGATAATTAATTTCTTTATAATCAATTTATTGCGGCGGCTGAGGTTAAAAATCTTCGGCCGCCATTTTGTTGTGTTACTTTGCTGAAAAAGTTTTTTCATTTCAGATAAAATCCTTATGTTTGCAATCCCAAATGAGAGGAGGTATTTCAGCGTTATGATCATTATCAACATTAAAGACGGCGAATCATTAGATAAAGCCCTAAAACGTTTCAAGAAGAAATTCGAAAAAACAGGAGTTTTAAGAGAACTACGTAGCCGTCAGGCATACGAGAAAAAATCTGTAGCTCGTCGTACTGAAATTAAACATGCTGTTTATATTCAAAACATGAATCAAGATACAACTATCTAGTTGTTAGCGATATAAGATTTATTATGCCTTCAGGATATTTTCTGAAGGCATTTTTTTTTGTAAAAAAAATCCTTAATAATTTCTTAATATTAAAACAATTAGTAACTTCAAACTAGTGCAGAACTAACATCTACTTTATGTTGCTGAACAGTTTTCTTATTTATTTACAACACGAAAAACGTTATTCGCAACATACCGTTACAGGATATAAAACAGATCTTGAAAGTTTTGAAAATTACATCAAAACAACTTATGAAATTGATGTTTTAGAAGTTAAGCCTACCCACATACGTAGCTTCATGGTTTTTCTGATGGATAATAGTTCCTCAGCAACAACCATCAACCGTAAAATATCTGCTTTGCGTAGTTTTTATAAATTCTTGCTTCGCGAAGAAAAGATAACAAGAAACCCAATACAAATAATCAGGGCACCAAAAATGCCGAAGCGCTTGCCCGTTTTTATAGAAACTGAAAAGATAAATCAACTTTTAGATAAGGATGGGGTTTTTGATGAAAGCTTCGCCTCTGTAAGGGACAATTTAGTAATAGAATTGCTTTTCGGAGCTGGCATGCGTTTATCTGAATTAGTTCAATTAAAAGAAACTGATGTAGATTTTTACGCCGAAACCTTAAGAGTTTTAGGGAAAAGAAACAAAGAGCGAATTATACCAATAAATAAACAGCTTATAAATCAATTAAATAAGTATTTGCAGTTAAAAAAGTTGCAAAACTTTAATAACATTTTGTTTAACTTAATCGTTACCAATACGGGCACTGCGGCTTATCCAAAATTAATATACCGTATTGTTAGTTCTTACTTAAAGCTGGTATCTACAAGTAATAAAAAAAGTCCGCATGTGTTGCGCCATAGTTATGCTACAAGTTTGCTTAACGCCGGAGCTGATTTGAATGCTATAAAGGAGCTTTTAGGCCATGCAAGTTTGGCTGCCACGCAGGTTTACACACACAACTCAATCGAAAGATTAAAAACAATTTATAAACAAGCCCATCCAAAGGCATAAAAAAAGGAGGAAAAATGAAAATCGGAGTTCAATCAATCCACTTCAGTGCAGACAGTAAGTTGTTAGATTTTATACAGAAAAAGGCCAATAAGCTCGATCAGTTTTTCGATCAGATTATTAGTGGTGAAGTGTATTTAAAATTAGAGAATGTAGAGGACGAAGCCAATAAAATAAGCGAGATAAAGCTAATTGTGCCGGGTGGAACTTTATTCGCTAAAGAACAATGTAAATCATTTGAGGAAGCCACAGACTTGGCGATTGAATCGTTAAGAAAGCAAATAACTAAACATAAAGAGAAAACGAGGAAAAAAAATAGTGAGCTTAAAAATGTTTTAATAGAGGGCGAAATATCTGATTATTAAGCAACTATTTTGCTGAAAAATATAATATGAAATGGCAGGCTTAAAAGCCTGCCATTTTTTTTTAAAATTTATTTTGAAGTGAAATATAAGTGTGTATATTTGCATTCCATTTCGGAGAGGGGGTTACCCCAAAAAGAAATGGTTAGTTCTTTAAAAAGATAAAATTTTAAAAAATACGTTGGTGATGTGAAAAATGAAGATTTTTCGTATCATTGCAAAAAAATTAAAAGCCTCCTTAGCTCAGCTGGTAGAGCAACTGACTTGTAATCAGTAGGTCATTGGTTCGATTCCGATAGGAGGCTCTTTTTTATTTTAGAATGAAGATTTTAGATTGACGATTGCAAGATCTACGTTTTTAATCGAAAGCTATAAATAAAAAGATGGGGAGATTCCAGAGCGGCCAAATGGGACAGACTGTAACTCTGTTATCGCAAGATTTCGAAGGTTCGAATCCTTCTCTCCCCACAATTTAATAATTGACTGAGATGATTTAAAAATGAGTGAATGCAAACATTCTATCATTCAAAATTTAATCATTCTAACATTAAAAAAGCGGAAGTAGCTCAGTTGGTAGAGCGATAGCCTTCCAAGCTATAGGTCGCGAGTTCGAACCTCGTCTTCCGCTCTTGGAAGTTCATTAGCAAATTGGTTCATTAGAATATAGATGAATTGATATTAATTGAACTAGTGAGCTTTTAAAATAAGCCGACTTAGCTCAGCGGTAGAGCACTTCCTTGGTAAGGAAGAGGTCGTGGGTTCAATTCCCATAGTTGGCTCAAGTAAATAGCTTTGTTAAATCTGTTAATTAATACAGAAGAGGCAAGGTTTTTTGTGTTGCATTGCAAAAACAATAAATAAAATTAATAAAAAGTTAACCTACTAATTAGTTATAAATAAAATGGCAAAAGAAAAATTTGACCGCAGTAAACCGCACTTAAACATCGGTACAATCGGTCACGTCGATCACGGTAAAACAACTTTAACAGCAGCTATTACAAAATGTTTAGCTGATGCAGGTTTATCTGAGGCACGTTCATTCGAATCTATTGACTCTGCTCCAGAGGAAAAAGAAAGAGGTATTACAATCAATACAGCTCACGTTGAGTATTCAACAGCTAACCGTCACTATGCACACGTTGACTGTCCAGGTCACGCGGATTATGTGAAGAACATGGTAACTGGTGCTGCTCAAATGGACGGTGCAATTATCGTTGTTGCTGCTACTGATGGTCCAATGCCACAAACTAGAGAGCACATCTTATTGGCTCGTCAGGTAGGTGTACCTTCATTAGTTGTATTCATGAACAAAGTGGATATGGTTGATGATCCTGAATTATTAGAATTAGTTGAAATGGAAGTTCGTGAATTATTATCATTCTATGAATTCCCAGGTGATGATATTCCAGTAATCCAAGGTTCTGCATTAGGTGGATTAAACGGTGATGCTAAATGGGTTGGTAAAATCATGGAATTAATGGAAGCTGTAGATAACTACATTCCAATCCCTCCACGTTTAACTGACTTACCTTTCTTAATGCCTGTTGAAGATGTATTCTCAATCACTGGTCGTGGTACTGTTGCTACAGGTCGTATTGAGCGTGGTGTAATCAACTCAGGTGATCCAGTTGAAATCTTAGGTATGGGTGCTGAGAACTTAAAATCTACAGTAACTGGTGTTGAGATGTTCCGTAAAATTTTAGATTACGGTGAAGCTGGTGATAACGTAGGTTTATTATTACGTGGTATTGAGAAAACTGATATCCGTCGTGGTATGGTAATCTGTAAACCAGGTTCAGTAACTCCTCACACAGATTTCAAAGGTGAAATCTATGTATTATCAAAAGCAGAAGGTGGTCGTCACACTCCATTCTTCAACAAATATCGTCCTCAATTCTATTTCCGTACTACAGACGTAACTGGTGAAATTTCATTAGCTGAAGGTACTGAGATGGTAATGCCAGGTGATAACGTTACAATCACAGTTAAATTAATCAACGCGATTGCAATGGAAAAAGGTCTACGTTTCGCTATCCGTGAAGGTGGTAGAACAGTAGGTGCTGGTCAGGTAACTGAAATCTTAGCTTAATTTTTAAGCTATCATAATACAAAAAGAGCTAGTTTATGCTAGCTCTTTTTTATACACACGGGAATAGTTCAACGGTAGAATAGAGGTCTCCAAAACCTTTGATCAGGGTTCGAATCCTTGTTCCCGTGCCAAAAATATAATGATTGAATTAGTGAATGTTTTAATGATTGAGTGTTTTAACATTCTCTCACTCACTAACTCAATCATTTAATCATTAAAAAGAAATATGGCTAAAGTAGTTCAGTTTATAAAAGAATCGTACGATGAAATGACCCAAAAGGTAACTTGGCCTACATGGGGAGAACTTCAAAATTCGGCAGTTCTTGTTTTAGTAGCCTCTTTAATTATTGCATTAATTATTTTTGCAATGGATAAAGGTTCTGTTTTTGTGTTAGATACTTTTTACAAATCACTTTCTAATTAATCTATAATGAGCGAATTAAAGTGGTATGTTGTAAGAGCGGTAAGCGGTAAAGAGAAAAAAGTAAAACAGTACATTGATGCTGAGATTAGCCGTTTAGGATTTTCTCATTTGGTTCCACAGGTTTTAATCCCTATGGAAAAATATTACCAAATGAAAGATGGTAAGAAAATTGCCAAAGAGCGTAACTTTTATCCTGGCTATGTTTTAATCGAAGCAACTTTAGATGGAGAGTTAGAACATATCATTAAAGGCATTAATAGCGTTATTGGTTTCTTAGGTGATAAAGCTGGTAATCCAATTCCAATGCGCCAGGCAGAAGTTAACCGTATTTTAGGTGTGGTTGATGAAATGAGCGAACAAGGTGAGACTATGAATGTTCCTTATTATGTTGGTGAGAACATCAAAGTTATGGATGGTCCTTTCAACGGTTTCTCTGGTGTTATCGAAGAAGTTAACGAAGAGAAGAAAAAATTAAAAGTTATGGTTAAGATTTTCGGTCGTAAAACGCCGCTTGAACTTAACTATATGCAAGTAGAAAAAGAGTAATCGAATTTACGATTGTAGATTTACGAATTACGATTTTTAGAATATTTAAAAGCTTTCCTCAAAAGGGAAAGCTTTTTTTTATATCTTAATTTTATATCTTAATAATTCCTAAAAGCTATATTCGTATACCTTTAACAATAAAAAATAGGCGTAAAAAGATCAATTATAGTTGATCTTCTAAACGCACACGCGACACGCGTGCGGCAGCAAGGGGAACGTTTAGTGATTCAAAACCTAATGAATAGGCACAGGAAAACTACATCAGCAAACTTGGAACATGGTACATATTGTAATTAAGAAAAAAATGAAAATAATATTTTTTGGAATGTGTTTTATTCTGACTTCTGTGAGTATATCTTTTTCTCAAATATCCATCGAAAATAATTCAAAAAAAATTCAGGATGTGAGAATTTTAGCTCTAAAAAAACTAAGTAAATATATTAAGAATGATATACTATTTAGTAAACAGAAAAATACTGCATTTCTGCTCACTTTAGGTCTTTCCATTGATTCCGGTGGGAATATTGATGATGTTTTGTTTTCGGCTACTGAACCGAAAGTAGTAATTAAAAGTGTTCAGTTAACTAAAGATTTTAAGGAAATACCTTTTAAAAAATTTGATTATAAAAATCAAATATTGATTCTCCCAATACTTTTTATACGTCCAGAAGATGATAAGATTTCTAATTTGAAAGAATTTTTAAATAATTTTTCTTCATTATGGCCTGTAATTGAACCAAATAATACCCGGAAGATTCTATTACTGGAACCTTTAATCAATAATTTTTTTGATCCTATCGATTAGATGTTCTTGTTTATTGCCCATTAGAAGCCAAACTATAACTTCCGGATTTTAAAAATATATTTTTGCTAATGTGTTGTAGGACTGCAAGATTATTCATATCTTTGCAGTCCTTTTGGTTTTATAGGAATTGAAAGGGAAAATAAATGTTACATGCTTCCAATATTTAACATTGAGTTTTAAATAAACAAAAAACACAAAATGGCAAAAGAAGTCAGTGCAATGATCAAATTACAGATCAAAGGCGGAGCGGCAAATCCATCGCCACCAGTAGGACCTGCATTAGGTGCTAAAGGTGTTAACATTATGGAGTTTTGCAAACAGTACAACGCTCGTACCCAAGATAAAGCAGGTAAAGTATTGCCAGTTGTAATTACTGTTTATGCTGATAAGTCATTCGATTTCATCATCAAAACCCCTCCGGTAGCTATCCAATTAAAAGATGCTACTAAATTACAGAGTGGTTCTGCTGAGCCTAACCGTAAAAAAGTTGGGTCGGTGACCTGGGACCAGATTAAAGTTATTGCTGAGGATAAAATGCCTGATTTAAATGCATTTACAATCGAATCTGCAATGAGTATGGTTGCTGGAACAGCACGCAGTATGGGAATCACCGTTTCTGGTGACGCACCCTGGAACAATTAATTAAAAAAAGTTTACAACAGTGGCGAAATTAACTAAAAATCAAAAAAAGGCACATGCTAAAATAGAAGCTGGTAAAGCTTATACTTTGAAGGATGCTGCTGCTTTGGTAAAAGAAATCACTACAACTAAATTTGATGCATCAGTAGATATTGATGTTTCTTTAGGTGTAGACCCGCGTAAAGCCAATCAAATGGTACGTGGTATTGCTACTTTACCACACGGAACAGGTAAAACTGTACGTGTTTTAGCTTTAGTAACTCCTGATAAGGAAGAAGAAGCGAAAGCAGCTGGCGCAGACTTCGTTGGTTTAGACGAGTATGTTGCTAAAATTGAAGGTGGTTGGACCGATGTAGACATTATTATCACAACACCGGCTTGTATGGCTAAGGTAGGTAAGTTAGGACGTGTTTTAGGACCGCGTAACTTAATGCCAAATCCAAAATCTGGTACAGTAACTAACGAAGTTGGTAAAGCTGTAACTGAGGTTAAAGCAGGTAAGATTGATTTTAAAGTTGACAAAACGGGTATCATACACGCCTCAATAGGAAAAGTATCATTCCCAGCAGATAAAATTTATGAAAATGCATTGGAGATTATCTCTGTTATTTCTAAATTAAAACCATCTGCTGCAAAAGGAACTTATTTTAAAAGCATTCACGTGTCTTCTACAATGAGTCCTGGGATTGCAATTGAAACTAAATCAGTAGCGGGGATCTAATCATGAACAGAGAAGAAAAAAACGAAGTAGTTTTAGAACTACAAGGACAAATGCAAGAGTTTGGCAATTTTTATATTGCTGATACTTCTAGCCTTTCTGTTGAGCAGATCAATAACATCCGCCGCAAATGTTTTGAAGGTGATATCGTAATGAAGGTTGCTAAAAACTCTTTAATTCGCAAAGCGATTGAAGGTTTAGACGGCGATGCTTCTGAGATATACGAAGCCCTTAAAGGTTCATCATCATTATTATTCTCAAAAACAGCTAATGCTCCGGCTAAGTTGATTAAAACTTTGAGAAAAACATCTGATAAGCCTGTACTTAAAGCGGCATACATAGATTCATCAGTTTACGTTGGCGATGACCAATTGAATAACCTAGTAAGCTTAAAATCAAGAGAAGAGCTTATTGGCGATATCATTGGATTATTACAATCACCAGCTAAAAATGTTGTTTCTGCGCTTAAATCAAGTGGAGGCAAAATTGCAGGAATTGTTAAAACTCTTCAAGAAAGAGAAGGTTAACGAACACCTTAAGTTCGCAATTAAATAAAATTATTTTACGTAAATTTTTAAAATCTTAATAAAATGGCAGATTTAAAATCGTTTGCTGAGCAATTAGTAAACTTAACAGTTAAAGAAGTTAACGAATTAGCTCAAATCTTAAAAGACGAGTATGGTATTGAGCCTGCAGCTGCTGCTGTAGTTGCTGGTCCTGCTGCTGGTGGTGATGCACCTGCTGCTGCTGCAGAAAAAACATCTTTTGATGTTATCTTAAAAGAAGCTGGTGGTCAGAAATTAGCAGTTGTAAAACTTGTTAAAGACTTAACTGGTTTAGGTTTGAAAGAAGCTAAAGACTTAGTTGATGGTGCACCAAAAGAATTAAAAGCTGGTGTTGCTAAAGACGAAGCAGAAGCTCTTAAAAAACAATTAGAAGAGGCTGGAGCAGTAGTTGAAATTAAGTAATCACTTAATTTAGCTAAGCTAAAAATGTATTAGACACCGACTGAAAATGTTGGTGTCTTTACCTGTTTATAAACATCTCATTTTGCTTGGTTAATGAGAATGTTTCAAACCCGAACCAAACAAATAGTTTATTCTTAAACTAAAATCTTTTAGTCCATTGGCAAAGACAGTCGAACAAAGAGTAAATTTTGCAACTAGTAAGCACATTATAGACTATCCGGATTTTCTGGATGTGCAATTGCAATCATTCAGAGAATTTTTCCAGATAGATACAACATCAGACGATCGCTCTAGCGAAGGTTTGTTTAAAGTGTTTGCTGAAAACTTTCCAATAACAGATTCAAGAAATATCTTCGTATTAGAGTTTCTTGATTATTTTGTTGATCCGCCACGTTACGATATACACGAGTGTATTGAGCGTGGGTTAACCTACAATGTTCCATTAAAAGCAAAGCTGAAGCTTTCTTGTAACGATGTTGAACATGAAGATTTTGAAACCATTATTCAGGATGTGTACTTAGGTACTATCCCGTATATGACACCAAAAGGTACATTTGTTATCAACGGTGCAGAACGTGTTATCGTTTCGCAATTACACCGTTCTCCAGGTGTGTTCTTCGGCCAAAGCCGTCACACTAACGGAACCAAATTGTATTCTGCCCGTGTTATACCTTTCAAAGGTTCATGGATTGAGTTTGCTACAGACGTTAATAACGTGATGTATGCTTACATCGATCGTAAGAAAAAATTCCCGGTTACCACTTTATTACGTGCTATTGGTTACGATTCTGATAAAGACATTCTTGAATTATTTGATCTTGCTGACGAAGTAAAAGTTAGTAAATCAGGTTTAAAGAAATACATCGGCCGTAAACTTGCAGCAAGAGTTTTAAAGAAATGGGTTGAAGATTTTGTAGATGAAGATACAGGTGAGGTAGTTTCTATCGACCGTAATGAAGTGATTCTTGAAAGAGAAACCGTTTTAGAAGACGAACACATTGATATGGTTATCGAAGCTGGTGTTAAAACTATCATTCTTTCTAAAGAAGATGGTGCTAGCCAGGCCGATTATACCATTATTTATAATACATTACAAAAAGATACATCAAACTCAGAAAAAGAGGCTGTTGAAAACATCTATCGTGCTTTGCGTAACGCAGAACCACCTGATGAGGAAACTGCCCGTGGCATTATTGATCGTTTATTCTTCTCAGATAAACGTTACGATTTAGGAGATGTTGGTCGTTACCGCATCAACCGTAAATTGAAAATGGATACCCCGGATGATGTTAAAGTTTTAACTAAAGCAGATATTATTGCTATTGTTAAATACTTAATAAAATTAATTAACTCTAAAGAAGAGGTGGATGATATTGACCACTTATCAAACCGTCGTGTACGTACGGTAGGTGAACAATTATACGCACAATTCGGTGTTGGTTTAGCCCGTATGGCTAGAACAATCCGTGAGCGTATGAACATTCGCGATAACGAGGTGTTTACACCAACTGATTTGATTAACGCCCGTACGTTATCATCAGTAATTAACTCTTTCTTTGGTACCAATCAGTTATCTCAGTTTATGGATCAAACCAATCCATTAGCAGAGATTACACACAAACGCCGTTTATCAGCTTTAGGTCCGGGTGGTTTATCTCGTGAGCGTGCTGGTTTCGAGGTACGTGACGTTCACTACACGCACTACGGTCGTTTATGTACAATTGAAACTCCAGAGGGACCAAATATTGGTTTGATTTCATCACTTTGTGTGCATGCAAAAATCAATAATTTAGGTTTCATTGAAACACCATACAAACGTGTTGAAGATGGTAAAGTAGTTGTTGATTCCGATGTTATTTATTTATCAGCAGAAGATGAGGATGGTAAAACCATCGCTCAGGCTAATGCAGAATATGATGATAAGGGTGTTTTCGTAACTCCACGTGTTAAAGCACGTTATGAAGGTGACTTCCCGATTATTGAGCCTGAGAAATTAGACTTGATGGATGTTGCACCAAACCAGATCACTTCAATTGCTGCTTCGTTAATTCCGTTCTTGGAACATGATGATGCGAACAGGGCTTTGATGGGTTCAAACATGCAACGCCAGGCCGTACCATTGTTACGTCCTGAAGCGCCAATTGTTGGTACAGGTTTAGAAGGTCGCGTTGCTCGTGACTCAAGAACACTTATCAATGCAGAAGGTAATGGAGTTGTAGAATATGTTGATGCAAACGAAATCACAATCAAATACGAACGTAACGAAGATGATCGTTTAGTTTCTTTTGAAGGTGATAGCAAAACTTACCGTTTAACTAAATTCAAAAAAACCAACCAAAATACTTGTATCAACTTAAAACCTATTGTTAAAAAAGGTCAGAAAGTTACTAAAGGTCAGGTGCTTTGTGAAGGTTATGCAACTCAAGATGGTGAATTAGCATTAGGTAGAAACTTGAAAGTGGCTTTCATGCCTTGGCAAGGTTTCAACTTTGAGGATGCGATTGTTATTAACGAGCGCATTGTTCGTGATGATGTTTTCACTTCATTGCATATTGAAGAATTTGAGTTAGAAGTTCGTGATACAAAACGTGGTGAAGAGGAGTTAACTCCAGATATTCCGAACGTTTCTGAAGAAGCGACTAAAGACTTAGATGAAAATGGTATTATCCGTATCGGTGCTGATGTAAAAGAAGGTGATATTTTAATTGGTAAGATTACACCAAAAGGTGAGTCTGACCCATCACCTGAAGAAAAATTATTACGTGCAATTTTTGGTGATAAGGCTGGTGATGTTAAAGACGCGTCTTTAAAAACTCCTCCTTCAATCCAAGGTGTAGTAATTGATACTAAGTTATTCAGCCGTGCTAAGAAAACTACAAAAGCTGAGGAAAAATCGGCGATTGAGAAATTAGACAAAGGATATAACAACATTACTGAGAAATTAAAAGCAGAATTAGTTGATAAATTATTCACAATTGTAAATGGCAAAACATCGCAAGGTGTATTCAATATCTACAAAGAATTATTAGTTGCTAAAGGTGCTAAGTTTACTCAGAAAATTTTAGCAGAGCTTGATTATAATCACATCAATCCAAACAAATGGACTACTGATGATGACAAGAACGAGCTAATTAAAATGTTGCTTCATAATTACGGTATCCGTGTTAACGAAGAACTTGGAGCTTACAAACGCGATAAATTTGCGATTAGCGTAGGTGATGAACTTCCATCGGGTATTGTACAAATGGCAAAAGTTTATGTTGCTAAAAAACGTAAATTAAAAGTAGGTGATAAAATGGCTGGTCGCCACGGTAATAAGGGTATTGTTGCACGTATTGTACGTGATGAAGACATGCCTTTCTTGGCCGATGGTAGCCCGGTTGACATCGTGTTGAACCCACTAGGTGTACCTTCACGTATGAACCTTGGTCAAATCTACGAAACCGTATTAGCATGGGCTGGTAAAGAGTTGGGTGTGAAATTCGCTACTCCAATTTTTGATGGAGCTACGCATGATGAGGTTGAAGAGTGGATTGCTAAAGCTAATGTTCCTGCTTCAGGAAAAACATACTTATACAATGGTTTAACTGGTGAGCGTTTCGATCAGACTACAACTGTAGGTATTATCTATATGTTGAAATTAGGTCACATGGTTGATGATAAGATGCACGCCCGTTCAATCGGACCATACTCATTAATTACACAACAACCATTGGGTGGTAAAGCTCAATTCGGTGGTCAGCGTTTTGGTGAGATGGAGGTTTGGGCATTAGAAGCATTCGGTGCTGCTAATATTCTTCAAGAGATATTAACCGTTAAATCGGATGATGTTATCGGAAGAGCTAAAACTTACGAAGCCATTGTTAAAGGTGAAAACCTACCAACTCCAGGTGTACCAGAATCGTTTAACGTATTGGTACATGAGTTACGCGGTTTAGGTTTAGATATTACGTTAGACTAAAAGTTATAGGTGATACGTGGTAAGTTATAAGTTAACTTATCACGTAAAACTTAAAACTTAAAACTTAAGAAAGAGATATGTCTTACAAAAAGGATAATAAATTAAAAAGCAATTTCACATCAATCACGATTAGCTTATCGTCTCCGGAAATTATTTTGGAACGCTCTAGCGGTGAGGTGTTGAAACCGGAAACGATTAACTATCGTACTTACAAACCTGAGCGTGATGGTTTGTTTTGCGAGCGTATTTTTGGTCCGGTAAAAGATTACGAATGTCATTGCGGTAAATACAAACGTATCCGTTATAAGGGAATCGTTTGTGATCGTTGTGGTGTTGAAGTAACAGAAAAGAAAGTACGTAGAGAACGCATGGGTCACATCGCTTTGGTGGTTCCTGTTGCGCATATCTGGTATTTCCGTTCGTTACCGAACAAAATCGGTTATTTATTAGGTTTACCTACTAAAAAACTAGATCTAATTATCTATTACGAGCGTTACGTGGTTATTCAATCAGGCTTAATGGCTGAAGAAGGTATCAACTATATGGACTTCTTAACAGAGGAAGAATATTTAGATATCTTAGATAAATTACCTAAAGAGAACCAATATCTTGATGATAAAGATCCTAATAAATTCATCGCCAAAATGGGTGCTGAAGCATTAGAAGATTTATTGAAACGTATTGATTTAGATACTTTATCTTATGATTTACGTCACCAGGCTGCTAACGAAACTTCTCAACAACGTAAAAATGAGGCTTTAAAACGTCTTCAGGTTGTTGAAGCTTTCCGTGGTGCTAATACACGTATTGAGAATCGCCCAGAGTGGATGATTGTTAAAATCGTTCCGGTTATTCCACCAGAATTACGTCCTTTAGTTCCATTAGAAGGAGGTCGTTTCGCTACTTCAGATTTAAATGATTTATACCGTCGTGTAATTATCCGTAATAACCGTTTAAAACGTTTAATTGAGATTAAAGCACCAGAAGTTATTTTACGTAACGAGAAACGTATGTTACAGGAAGCTGTAGATTCGTTATTCGATAACTCACGTAAAGTTAACGCGGTAAAAACTGAAGGTAACCGTGCCCTAAAATCTCTTTCAGATATTTTGAAAGGTAAACAAGGTCGTTTCCGTCAGAACTTATTAGGTAAACGTGTGGATTATTCAGCTCGTTCTGTAATTGTTGTAGGCCCAAGCCTTAAATTACACGAGTGTGGATTACCAAAAGATATGGCAGCTGAACTTTACAAACCATTCATTATTCGCAAGATGATTGAAAGAGGTGTTGTAAAAACAGTTAAATCAGCGAAGAAAATTGTTGATAGAAAAGATCCATTAGTTTGGGATATCTTAGAAAATGTACTGAAAGGACATCCGGTATTATTAAACCGTGCACCTACATTACACCGTTTAGGTATTCAGGCTTTCCAACCTAAATTGGTTGAAGGTAAAGCTATCCAGTTACACCCATTAGTTTGTACTGCATTCAACGCCGATTTCGATGGTGACCAGATGGCTGTGCACTTACCTTTAGGTAATGCAGCAATTTTGGAAGCCCAAGTATTAATGTTGGCAGCACACAATATCTTAAACCCTGCAAATGGTACGCCAATTACGGTTCCATCTCAGGATATGGTTTTGGGTCTTTATTACATTACTAAAGGCCGTAGAACTGATGAAACTAGAGTTGTAAAAGGACAAGATTCAAATTTCTATTCTCCAGAGGAGGTTATCATTGCTTATAACGAAAAGGAATTAGACTTACATGCTTTCATCAAAGTGAGGGTTAATGTTAAGCAAAATGACGGTTCTATCGTTAACAAGTTAACTGAAACTACTGTTGGTAGAGTATTATTTAACCAATTAGTTCCTGCAGAGGTTGGTTATATCAATGAGTTATTAACTAAAAAATCGCTAAGAGATATTATCGGTGAAGTAGTTAAAATGACTGGTATGGCTCGTGCTTCTCAATTCTTGGATGATATCAAAGAATTAGGATTTAGAATGGCTTTCCAAGGAGGTTTATCGTTCAACTTACAAGACGTAAATATCCCTGTAGAGAAACATACTTTATTAGAGCAAGCGGCTAACGAAGTTGAAGAAGTAAGAAACAACTATAACATGGGTTTCATTACAAACAACGAACGTTACAACCAAATTATCGATATCTGGACTCGTATCAACAACAGATTGACTACCTTTGTAATGAACCAATTATCTAGCGATAACCAAGGTTTTAACTCGGTGTATATGATGCTTGATTCGGGTGCACGTGGTTCTAAAGAGCAGATTCGTCAGCTTTGCGGTATGCGTGGTTTGATGGCGAAACCTCAAAAATCTGGTTCTGGTGGTGATATTATTGAAAACCCAATCTTATCAAACTTTAAAGAAGGTTTATCGGTATTAGAGTATTTCATCTCTACTCACGGTGCTCGTAAAGGTTTGGCGGATACGGCATTAAAAACAGCTGATGCTGGTTACTTAACCCGTCGTTTACATGATGTTGCACAAGATATGATTGTTAATGATGTGGATTGTGGTACTTTAAGAGGTATGTACACAACTGCATTAAAAGATAATGAAGATATTGTTGAGCCATTATACGAAAGAATTTTAGGTCGTACTTCATTACATGATGTTTATAATCCACTGGATAACACATTATTAGTAGGTGCGGGCGAAGATATTAACGAAGACGTTGCAAAAGCGATTGAAGAGTCTCCGTTAGAAGGTATCGAAATTCGTTCGGTATTAACTTGCGAAGCTAAGCGTGGTGTTTGTGCATTATGTTACGGACGTAACTTAGCTTCTGGTAAACGCGTTCAAAGAGGTGAGGCTGTTGGTGTAATTGCTGCACAGTCAATCGGTGAGCCGGGTACACAGTTAACACTTCGTACTTTCCACGTGGGTGGTACTGCATCAAATATTGCTGCAGAATCAAACATCGTAGCTAAATTTGATGGTGTTATCGAATTTGAAAACATCCGTACAGTTGATACTCAAACAGAAGATGGTAAAGTACAAGTTGTATTAGGCCGTTCTGGTGAGTTCAGAATTGTTGAGCCAGGAAGCGGAAGAGTTATTGTTACAAATAACATCCCTTACGGTGCATTCTTATTCGTTAAAGAAGGCGATAAACTTTCAAAAGGAGATAAAATTTGTTCTTGGGATCCGTATAACGCGGTTATCATCTCTGAATTTGCAGGTAAAGCGCAATTCGATGCAATTATCGAAGGTGTAACTTTCCGCGAAGAATCAGATGAGCAAACTGGTCACCGTGAAAAAGTAATTATTGATACACGTGATAAAACTAAAAACCCCTCTGTTCAAATTGTTGATAAGAAAGGTGAATTTATCAAAGGATATAACATTCCAGTAGGTGCTCACGTTTCAGTTGATGAAGGTGAAGCTATCCAAACTGGTCAGATTATCGCTAAAATTCCACGTGCAACTGGTAAAACCCGAGATATTACGGGTGGTTTACCTCGTGTAACTGAGTTATTCGAGGCTCGTAACCCATCTAATCCGGCAGTTGTAACTGAAATTGATGGTGTTGTAACTTTAGGTGGTGTTAAACGTGGTAATCGTGAAATTACTATCGAATCTAAAGATGGTGAAGTAAAAAAATACCTTGTTCCATTGTCTAAACACATCCTTGTACAGGATAACGACTTTGTGAAAGCTGGTATGCCTTTATCAGATGGTTCAATTTCTCCTGCGGATATCTTATCAATTAAAGGTCCTGCAGCGGTTCAAGAATACTTAGTAAATGGTATTCAAGAGGTTTACCGTTTGCAAGGTGTGAAAATTAACGATAAGCATTTCGAGGTAATTGTTCACCAAATGATGCAAAAAGTTCACATTGAGGATCCGGGAGATACTATTTTCTTAGAGAACAATGCTGTTGATCGTTGGGATTTTGCTGATGAAAACGACGCAATGTACGATAAGAAAGTTGTTGAAGATGCAGGTGATTCAAATGATTTCAAACCAGGTCAAATCGTTTCATTACGTAGATTAAGAGATGAAAATTCTCAATTGAAACGTAAAGATTTGAAACAGATTACCGTTAGAGATGCAAGACCAGCAACTGCAAGTTCTATCTTACAAGGTATTACTCGTGCATCGTTAGGTACTAAATCGTTCATTTCTGCGGCTTCGTTCCAGGAAACTACGAAAGTATTAAATGAAGCGGCAATTGCAGGTAAACGCGATAATATGTTAGGCTTGAAAGAAAACGTAATCGTTGGTCACTTAATTCCTTCAGGAACTGGTGTTCGTGGTTACGAAAGAATCATCGTTGGTTCTCAAGAAGAATACGATAAATTATTAGCTTCGAAACAAGAAGAAGTAGAAGCATAGAAATATCATATCATTTTAAGAAGGGTTGTTTCGAATAGAAACAGCCCTTTTTTTGTACGCAATAATTTTAATGCTAATGATTAAACCTTACCTTTAAGACTTCATTTTACCGATTATTATAATCAAGTTATGGACGAGCAACAAAACGAAAACCAGTTAAACATAGAATTGTCTGAAGAAATTGCGGAAGGAATTTTTTCTAATCTTGCAATTATTACACATTCCAATACGGAATTTGTTCTAGATTTCATTCGTGTAATGCCTGGAATCCCAAAAGCAAAAGTTAAGTCTAGAATAATTTTAACACCAGAACACGCAAAACGTTTACTAACTGCATTGGATGATAATATCCAAAAGTTTGAGGCAGCGAACGGGCGTATCAAAACACAGGAAGAACCACCGTTTCCAATGGGCTTTGGCGGGCCAACAGCGCAGGCCTAATTTTCTTTGTTAATTCTTAAACAAATTATTGGCTACTATGTTAGCATAGTATGCATTTGTGCTATAACCATTTATAAGTATGAAAAAAATTTTATTGAGCGTATTACTATCTGCTCCACTTTGGGTATTAGGGCAAGGTTTTCAGGTTAATTTACAAGGACAAAAGCAAATAGGTATGGCGGGGGCTGGCTCAGCTTTGGCGTTAGATGAAGCATCCGTATTTTTTAACCCAGGTGCAGTAAGTTTTTTAGAGAAAAACTCAATTTCTGCGGGCGTTAACCCATTACTTTTCAAATCCGTTTTTCAACAAAGTGGTTCAAATATTTCTGAGAATGTAAAAAATAAAATTGCACCACCATTTGAGGCTTATGCTGTTTGGGGTCCAAAATCTAACAAATGGAAGTTAGGCATAGGCGTTTATACACCCTTCGGAGGCATGGTAGATTGGGGCAATGATTGGTCTGGTAAATACACTTTAACTTCCCTAAACTTAAAAGCAATTTATATTCAGCCAACCTTGAGTGTTAAAATTACTGATAGAATCGGTATTGGAGCTGGTTTTGTATATAATCATGGTGAGGTAAATCTTCAGCGTGCTTTACCAGTAAATTATCCTGATGGTCGTTCAGGCCATGCTACACTTGAAGGAACTGGTAGTGGATTTGGATGGAATGCAGGTATTTACATTAATACACTTAGTAATGTAACCTTTGCTGTAGTTCATAGGTCAAAAGTAATAACCAAACTAAACGATGGTGATGCAACTTTTGATGTCCCGGGCTCGTTAAAACCTTCTTTCCCAGATGGAAATACATTTAACGCAGAATTACCATTGCCATCTACAACAACCTTAGGAATTGGTATTCCTATTTCTAAAAGCACAACTTTAGCATTTGACGCGAGTTGGGTTCAATGGAGGGTTTATAAAGAACTTGCTTTTGATTATGCTATAAATACAACAGCTTTGGCTGATACTAAATCGGCACGTAATTATCGTGATGGTTCATCGTTTAAGTTAGGCGTGAACCATCAAGCGAGTAACAAACTTGCATTAAGGGCCGGTGTTGGATACGCGATTTCACCAGTTCAAGACGGTTTTGTTACACCAGAAGCACCAGATGCTAATCGTTATATTTTAAGTGCCGGAGCCGGATATTCATTTACATCAAAATTCGAAGTAAATGCATCTTTCTTTTTTGAAGATGTTGAATCGCGTAAGCAAAAAAATATTGAAACAGGTTTAGATGGAACATTTAAGACTTTGGTTTATGCACCTGGTATTTCATTAACATATAAGTGGTAGGAGATTTTCACATGAAAAAATATATATTCAATAGTTTATTAATTACGGCAATATTATTGGCAGTTTCTTGCAAGCCAGAGATAGAAGCTGCAGTCGGCACTTCGGCTGGCCAAGCAAATTTTAGTAAGTATATCTCAGTTGGTAATTCCCTTACCGCTGGCTTCGCAGATGGCGGACTTTATCTGGAAGGACAAAAGGTCGCTTACCCTAACTTGATTGCTGCTAAAATGGCAACAGTAGGTGGTGGAAGTTTCACTTCGCCATTTTTTACAGATGCTCAGGCAAATGGTTCGGGTTATTTATCGCTCACAGCATTGGTAAATGGAACACCAACCTTAACCCCAGTTACAACCAATTTAGCTTTAAGAGATGCAACTGGTAAACTAACAAAATATACTGGCGAAGTTCAGAATTTGGGCATTCCGGGTATGCGTGTAGATTTGGCTTTTGCTGCACCTTTTGGAGCTGCAAATCCATACTTAGAGCGTTTATTAACAGATACACAAGTTGGAACAGTAAGTTATTTCCAATTTATTCAAGCTCGAAATCATACTTTTTTCTCACTTTGGTTGGGAAACAATGACGCATTAGGTTATGCAACTAATGGCGGCGTAACAACTGATGCTACAAATGTTTTAACAGATAAATCTACGTTCGCACTTTTATATTCGAATTTGATTAATTCATTGACAGCAAATGGTCAGAAAGGTGTGGTTGCCACCATACCTGATGTAACCTCAATACCCTATTTTAATACAGTAACTGTTGGGGCGCTTTTAAACGCTGCAAAGGCAATAAATCCTGCTGCTAATGCAATTTTTATACAAACAGGCACAGGAACAGTGAGAACAGCAACAGCTGAGGATTTAATTCGTTTACCCTTCCAATCTTCAGGATTATTTGGTGTTCCAAACACTTCAGGTTTACCTTATGGTTTGCATCCTCTAAATCCGATTGCAAATAATTGGGTATTAGATAAGGATGAAGTTGCTAAAGTTAAAGATTATGTATTGAGTTATAACAGCACGATTAAATCTTTAGCCGATAGCAAAAGTTTAGCTATTGCTGATACTTACAGTTACTTAAATCAGGTTAAAACCGGCATTGTTATACAAGGTGTTGGTATAAATTCTTCATTTATTACAGGCGGCGCTTTCTCTTTGGATGGCGTTCATTTAACTCCAAGGGGAAATGCTGTTATTGCAAATGTGTTTATTAATGCGATTAACGGCAAGTATGGTTCAAATATACCCGTGGTTGATATTACCCAATATAGAGGCGTTAAATTTCCTAATTAAGGATTAATTAGATAGCTGTTTATACTGATAGAGATTTACTGTTTGATAATATTTTGAATATTCGTCATTCCCGTGAAAACGGGAATCTTAAAGCGATAGGAGTAAACTAAAGTTATTTCTAAATAAAGCATTAAGATGCCCAGTCAAGCTGAGCATGACGAAAAGTGCCAAATTAAATTCTTGCAAACTCGTAAATCTATAAGTATGATACAGCTTTTTTTATGAGCCTAGATTTCGGTTAATTAAATCAATTACGGCTTCTGTTTGATTAGGCTCAAACCAATTTATTTGTTCATCTCGCCTAAACCAAGTTAATTGTCTTTTAGCAAAGCGACGGGTATTTTGTTTTATAGCTGAGATGGCTTCATCAAGAGAAACTTTTCCATCCATATAATCGAATATTTCGCTATAGCCAACTGTATTTAATGCATTTAAACTTCTAAATTCAATTAAAGATTCAACTTCTTTTAAAAGTCCTTCATCAAGCATTTTGTCAACTCGCTCATTAATTCGGTGGTATAATATGGCTCTATCAGTATTTAAACCAATTTTAATGATGTTAAACGGGCGCTCTTTTTTAGTTGCCGATAACATCGATGAAAGTTTTTTTCCGGTGGATAAATAAACTTCCAAACCTCTAATCATTCTCTGCGGATTATTCTGATCCACTTTATCAAAATATTCAGGGTCGTATTCTTTCAGTTGTTTTTGAATCGATTCCAATCCTTCGGTTTCAAATTGGTGGTTGAGTTTCGAACGAATCTGCATATCAATTTCAGGCATTTCATCTAAACCATTAATAACAGCATTGATGTATAAACCCGAGCCGCCAACCATAATGGCGATATTATGATTTACGAAAATATTATCGATAACTTTTAAGGCATCTTGTTCAAAATCTCCGGTACTGAATAATTCTGTTACAGAATGAGAATTTATGAAATGATGCTTAGCTGCATTCAGTTCATCAGCATCAGGCTTTGCAGTGCCAATTTCCATTTCTTTAAAGAATTGTCGGGAATCAGCAGAAATGATTTCTGTTTTAAAATGTTGAGCAATCTGTATGGATAAAGCCGTTTTTCCAATAGCTGTTGGTCCAACAATTACAACCAAAGTTTTAGGTTTTTCGCTTTTTGCCATTTTGTTTATATAAAAAAACTGCCGGATGATTTGTCCGACAGTTAAATATTATTCGATAATATGTTTAATTAATAATCGTCTTTCTGGTTATCATCTTCGTAACTGTCGTTATCCGAAAATTCATCGCCAAATTCATCATCTTCGCTTTCATCTTCTTCATCACGCTCTTCTTCATTAATGCCCATTTCGCCCATCGCTTCCAGTTCATCCGTATCTTCAGGTACAAAATTCATTTCATTCAAGAAATCAAATTCATTTGCAGAAGCAACCGCAGTTCCGGCATCAACAACCTGACCACTTTTTTGTTCCATAATTTTTGGCGCTTCTCCGGTACTTTTAGCTAAAAATGGATATTCAATATGAGGGTCTGCATCCAATACAATTTTAACCAATTCTACGTGGAAATCATAAGGACGATCAAAATTATACGTATAATAAAATTTCTGATGAGGATCTTCTATAAAGCCGCTTAATTTTGAATTTTCCATTAAAACAACGCGGTCTTTTTTTCTATCATTTGGTAAATACGCAATTTCATCACCTTTTAGCCAATTATCCGTACTCACATAAAATGATGAAGATTTTTCTGCATTGTAACCTGTTGATTTGTGTATCGCTTTGTGCAAATCTTCAAAGGTTTGATTAGATTTGATATCAATTTCACGTACAACATCATCAAAATCTTCGAAGGTAATTTTAAATTTATAAATAGCCATTATTGTTCTTTGGAGCCGTAAAAATAAAGTTAATTTGTTTCATCACAAAAAAACAAACGCAACAAAAAGGTTGTTTGTTTTATCGCTCAGGCAATTAAATTATTTATTAACAGGATTTAAACCCATTTGTTTGGCTAAGTTTAGCATAAAATTATAAGCCTGGTGGTAATCGTTTGCAATTTCTCCTTCAAGAATAGCCTCTCTTATCGCATTTTTTATGATGCCAACTTCTTTGCCTGCCTCTAAAGCAAAGGTTTCCATAATATCATTTCCGGTTACAGGCGGTTGCCAGTTTCTTATCTGGTCCCGTTCTTCAACATCCTTAAGTTTTTGTTTTACCAGTTCAAAGTTGTTTCTGTATTTCGTCTTTTTGTATTCGTTTTTAGTTGTAACATCGGCATTGCACAGTAGCATTAAGCTTTCAATTTCTTCACCTGCATCAAAAAGTAACCTTCTAACGGCCGAATCGGTAACGGTATCTTGCGCCAAAACTATCGGACGAAGGTGCAGCTGAACTAATTTTTGCACAAACTTCATCTTCTCATTTAGAGGTAACTTTAGCTGACTGAAAATTTTTGGTACCATGCGAGCACCCTTATCTTCATGTCCGTGGAAAGTCCAGCCATGTCCTTCTTCAAATCTTTTAGTAGCAGGCTTAGCAATGTCGTGCAGGATTGCAGCCCAACGCAACCATAAATCATCAGTTGTTTCACAAATGTTATCTAAAACCTCCAATGTATGGTAAAAATTATCTTTGTGGCCTTTTCCTTTAATAATTTCGACACCATAAAGCTGTGCCATTTGAGGGAAAATTAGATGCAATAAGCCTGTATCAAATAAAAGTTTAAAGCCGATTGATGGTTTTGCAGACAAAATAATCTTATTCATTTCATCTGTAATGCGCTCTTTTGATACGATGCTAATGCGATTTTTTTGAGATTTGATGGCTTCAATTGCCTTTTTATCAATACTAAAATTAAGTTGCGATGCAAAGCGAATCGCCCTCATCATTCTTAATGGGTCATCAGAAAAGGTAATTTCAGGATCAAGTGGTGTTCTGATGATTTTTTGTTCGATGTCTTGGATTCCATCAAATGGGTCAAGTAATTCGCCAAAATGTTGAGCATTTAAGTTAATAGCCAAGGCATTTATGGTAAAATCGCGACGAAGCTGGTCGTCTCTTAAAGTTCCATCTTCAACAATTGGCTTTCTCGAATCTAAACGGTAGGATTCCTTTCTGGCACCCACAAACTCAATCTCTAAATCGTTATGTTTAATGTTTGCTGTTCCAAAACTTTTAAATACAGCAACTTTGGTGTTTAATTTTTTGCCAACAGCCTCTGCATAAGCAATACCACTTCCTACAACCACAACATCTATATCTTTTGAAGAACGGTTTAGAAACAAATCGCGAACAAAACCACCAATAACATAAGCTTTAGTATTGTTTTTATCGGCAATTAGCGATAGGGTTTTAAAAATAGGATTTTGTAAATGTTGCTGCATAGTTGTGAAGTTGTTTTGCTAAATTCATTTCAGCTTCTTTTTAAGGATCCGATATAAATTAAGGTTGACAACCTGCTAATATTTTCTACAAAAGTAACAAAATTACTTACGAATAAATTCGAATTGGCCACCAGAAGAAAGTTTCATTATGGTTGATGGTTTTTTTTCGGTACGATTTTCCTGTTCGAAATCTACAACGTAATCTACAGCTTCGATAATCTGGGAATCTATATCATCAAAATATTTTGGAGATGGATTTCCACTTAAATTTGCAGAGGTAGACACTATTGGTTTTCTAAATCGCTGAATCAGTGGCGTACAAAAATCGTGCTTCGCAACCCTAATTCCTACACTTCCATCGGCATTAATCACATTTGCAGCTAAATTTTTTGCACCAGAAAAAACAATCGTTAATGGATTTTCTGCGTACTCAATTAAATCATAAGCAACATCAGCCACTTCGGTTACGTAGCTTTGAATTTTATTTTCTGTATCTAATAAAATAATCAAGCTTTTTTCTGCTGGTCTGTTTTTAATCGTTAAGAGCTTTTCTACGGCTTCCGGATTTGTAGCGTCGCAACCAAGTCCCCAAATCGTATCAGTTGGATAAAGAATTACTCCACCAGATTTTAAAACTTCTAAAGCTTTATTGATTTCATCTTTAAGCATGTACAAAGATAAGATGTTAAATTTCTCAATCGAATAATATTTAACATTTTAGCAAAAACAAAGGGATTTTCAAAACGTTTTAAAATGACAATAATAATGTAAAAATTAAGCGATTATACAATCTATTTCACATAAATATTCGTATTTTTAAGTAGGTTATAAATAAAGAAACACACAAATTAAACGCATATGAGAAATTCACTTAAATTACTAATGCTATTCGCGATTGTAATAGCATTCAGCAGTTGCTCTTCATTACGTACAGCATCTGATTACGATAAAACCGCAAATTTCGGTAACTACAAAACTTATAATTTTTACGATAAGGGTTTAACCAGGTTACGAATGAATAATTTGGACAAACGCAGAATGATGGCTGCCGTTGAAGCAGATTTGAATGCAAAGGGTTTTACAAAATCTGCAAAACCAGATTTGTTAGTTAACTTAGTTGTTGTGGCCAGAGAGCGTACCGAAGTTTACAATTATGGCCCAGGTTTTTACGGCCCAGGTTGGGGTTGGGGCTGGGGTTGGGGCGGCTGGGGAGGCGGCGGCATGACCAACGTTAACCAGTTCATGGAAGGCACCGTTATCATCGATTTTTTAGACCCAAAATCGAAAACTTTAGTATGGCATGGTCGCGGAAGCGGATTTAACCTTGATAACTTAAAAGACAGAGAGGAGCGTTTGAACAAAGGAATTAGCGAAATTTTAATGCAATATCCACCTGCTGTTGCTTCTAAATAATTATTTTAAAACATTTATATAGCAATTCATTAATTGCTGCGTTATAGAAGGGCTGTTGAATTTTTGAACAAATTCCAGCCCTTTTGCTTTCATATGACTGCTTAAGTTTGGTTCGTTTAAAATTCTATTGATTTCTTCTGATAATTCTTTAGCATTGTTCGGATTAACATAAATGCTACCAGCTCCACCAGCTTCTTCTAAGCAAGAACCTGTTGCTGCCACAACTGGTACATTTGAGTATAAAGCTTCGATAATCGGAATGCCAAATCCTTCATAAAATGAGGGATAAACAAATAGCTCAGCAAGCTGATAAATGCCGGGCAAATCAGAAAATGGAATATTTTTAAGAAAAATTATTCTCTCATTTAAACCAAGCCTATCAATTTCCAACTTTACAGATTCTAAATATGGTGTTGGTTTACCAATAACTACGAGTTTATAATCGCTATTAACATTTTTTAAAGCTTGTATAAGTAACTTAAGGTTTTTCCTAGGTTCTATTGTACCAACATTTAAAATGTATTTATCAGGTAGGTTATACGTTTTTTTTATTGTTGATAAGGTTTCTGGAGGAAGTAATGTTTTAAAGGAATCATCACAGCTTTGATAAATGACTTCGATTTTATCAGCATTGATGTTATAAAGTTCAACAATATCACTTTTTGTTTTTTCGCTAATGGCGATGATTTTATCCGCATTCTTGCAAGCCAAGTTACTCTTCCATTCATAAAGTTTCCTGTCGAAAAATTTGTAATATTCCGGGAAACGGAGAAAAATTAAATCGTGAATGGTAACAACTGATTTGATTTTAGTTTTAGATATTCCGATAGGAATTTCATGACTTAAACCATGAAAAATCTGGATTTTATCCTTCTTTAAATCTTTTAAAATATTAAAGCTTCGCCATAAAAACTTAGTGCCTTGCGGAAGCTTCAGAAAGATGTTTTTTACTTTAAAAAAAGATTGGATTTGCTTGGCTTCCTTAACCTTCTGCGAATAAACGAAATATTCATTCTCCGGAAATTGATGTGCTAAACTTTCAATTAGCGAGCGACTGTAATTTCCTAATCCTGTTAAATTATTTGCAGCACGCTTGCCATCGAAGCCGATTTTCATAATGGTGAAAGGTTTAGGGTAAAAGGTTTAAGGTTTTTGATGTAGCCTTACACCCTAAACCTTATACCTTAAGCCATGTTTTAAACAGCTACATTATTTTCTCTTAAAGCATCGTTAAGCGAAGTTTTTTTATCTGTACTTTCTTTACGTTTACCAATAATTAAAGCACAAGGAACTTGATAATCTCCGGCAGGGAATTTTTTAGTGTAACTACCTGGAATAACTACCGAACGTGCAGGAACAATTCCTTTATATTCTACTGGAGTTGGGCCTGTTACATCAATAATTTTTGTTGATGCAGTTAATACAACATTTGCACCAAGTACAGCTTCTTTCTCAACCTTAACACCTTCAACAACAATTACTCTCGAACCTAAAAATGCATCATCTTCAATAATAACCGGCGCTGCTTGAACAGGTTCTAAAACACCGCCAATACCTACACCACCGCTTAAGTGAACGCGTTTTCCGATTTGTGCGCAAGAGCCAACCGTTGCCCAGGTATCAACCATTGTACCTTCATCAACATAAGCGCCAATATTTACATATGATGGCATCATGATTACACCTTTAGCTAAAAATGAACCATAACGAGCACTAGCCATTGGCACAACACGTACACCTGTAGATTTGTAGTCGGTTTTTAAATCCATTTTATCGTGGTAAACAAACGGACCGCTTTTAATTTCTTTCATCTCACGGATTGGGAAATATAAAATAACAGCTTTTTTTACCCATTCATTAATGCCCCAAGAGTTTAAAACTGGCTCAGCAACGCGGATTTCTCCTTTATCAAGCCCCATAATTACGGCTTCGATGGCTTCGCAATAATTACTATATTTTAAAAGGGTTCTATCTTCCCAAGCGGCTTCAATTAATTTCTTTAAATCTGAATACATGATGTTTTTAAATTTTACGCAAAATAACTTAAAATTATCTATAACTGGCGATTCCCTCACAGAAATATTGATGAAATTGTTAGATTGCTGTATTGTTAATACACATATTGATTACAAATTTCAATTATCAATTTTAATTTTCAACCATCTAACAATTCAACAATTAATCAATTAAACGTAGTTTTGCAAATATGGCAGAAGCAGAAAAACTTAGAATCGATAAATATTTGTGGGCAATAAGACTTTTCAAAACCCGAAGTTTGGCTACCGATGCTTGTAAAGCAGGGCGTGTGAAAATTAATGGACAGAACATAAAACCTTCTGCAATTGTTAAAATCGGAGATGTTTATCAAGTATCTAAAGGTATAGAGAAGAAAATTATTGAGGTTGTAGAATTTTCTTATAATCGAACAGATTCTCCTACAGCCTTAACCAAATATAAAGATTTAACACCTGTTGAGGAAACCCATGCCTTTAAATCTGCGTTTCACGCACCGAGTTTGAAGAGAGATAGGGGCACAGGAAGACCAACCAAAAAAGATCGCCGCGAAACTGACGACCTAATTAGTGGAATGTTTGAGGAGGAAAATTAATTAGTCTGGAGTTTTTAGTTGTAAGTCTTTAGCCAAATCATGACTAAGAACTACAGACTGAAGACTAAAATATCGCATTCTATAACTCATCATCGCAGTTTTGCCTAATCTTTCGATAAGTTTATAATTTGCCACCGCACCAACAGCAGCGCCGATAAATGGAAGCATTTGAGCGAGTTTTGCTAAATCTATATAATCGCGGTATTGTTGTTGAAAAGTTAACCAATCAAATTCATCTATATTTGTTGGCAGTTTATGGGCAATATTATCCCAGTTCTGCATTTTATTAAAAACGTTTTGGCTTTCCTCTTTGCTAGAAAATGCCAGTTGAAAAATGTGGAGGATAAATAACCGTTCTCTGTAATCTTTAACATCGTAACCGTAAACAGCGGCAATATCAAAAAGCATCTTCATTTTTATACCTAAAAGGATGGGAAAATCGGCAAGGCTCATCAGAAAACCGCCTGCGCCGGTAATTCCACCTTCTGCGGCACCGGTTTTTTTATAGTTTTCAATCTTTTGCTTTATTAGTGCTTCGCGATGCATAAAAGTTAAATCAACCGTAGGTTTTGAAGTAGTAAAGGTTGAACCGAAAAGTACAGTTTTTACCATTTGCTTGATGGCCACGGTTATTGCATTGTGCACTTTATCAGGAATGTAGCTATTTATTTTCTTCTGTACCTTATCTGTAACCTTATTCAGTAATGAAGGTTTTTGTAAAGTTTTAAACTTCCAAAATTCTAGCTGGTGAGAGATTTTTTGCTCGTAGGTCATGAATAAAATATTAACAATAATTATACCCTAAAATTTTAAAGATTAATTTGGATATTCAAAACAATAACTATATATTTAGTTTGTCTATTTTTAAATCTAACCTTTTCAATATGAAACGATTAAAATTATTTCTGCTGCTATGTTTTATGGTAAAATTGGCAGGCGCTCAATCCGTTAAATTTTCAGAGGAACAACCTGTAGCAGGCGCAACGGTTAAATTTACTTATGACCCGAAGGGTACAAGTTTGCAAAACTTGAGTGATGTTAAATGCGTCGTATTTAATTTCTTTTCAACAACTAATCCGAAGAGTGCAAAAATTGATTTAGTTAAAGAAGGAGAGGTTTACAAAGGTGAGTTTAAAACCACAGACAGTACAACGTTAGCGGCTTTGGCTTTTTCTGTTGATGAACAAAAAGATGAATCGGCAAAAGGTTATATGTTGGCATTTAGTAAGGATGGGAAAATTGCTGCTGAATCTTATATCAATCGGGCATTTCTATATGGTTTAGCTGGGAAATTCTATTTGGGTATGCCTTTGGATTATGAAAAAAGTGCTGCATTATATAAACAGGCTTTTACGATCAAACCCAGCTTAATTAATACTAATCGCTATTCCTACCTTTCGATAGAGTATAAAGCAAATAAAGAAGAAGGCATCAAATTAGTAGAACAAAGTATAAAAAATACATCGAAATTAAAGGAAGTGAAAGAAAACGACCTGGAGTTTATGTTAAATGCATACTTGTTAATAAAGAAAAAAGCACAGGCCGATTCTGTTAAAGCAATTATCTTAAAGAAATTTCCGGTTGGAAATTATGCATACGGCCAAGAAATGAACGCTTTGTATTCAGAAAAAGATGCGGTTGTTTTGGAACAAAAAGCAAATCATTTGATTTCTAAATTTAAGCTGGATAAAAGCAAAAAGGCAGACGCGGGCAAATTAAATTCAATTAATGGATTGGTTGCAGAATCTTTCGCAAAGGCTAATAATGATGCGAAGTTTGAATTATATGCTAACAAAGTTGATGCGAAAACTACTCGTGCTGGTTTGTACAATCAATTCGCCTGGCCTTTGGCAGAGAAAAATGAAAACGTTGCATTTGCTACAAAAATCTCTAAGCAATCGCTTGAACTAATTGAATCAGCTAAGAATGATGAAAAGCCAAGCTACTATCAAACTCAGGAAGATTACACTAAAGCATTAGACCAAAGCTGGGGCATGTATGCAGATACTTATGCTTTACTTCTTTTTCACGACAAAAAATTTAAGGAAGCTTTAGAAACACAAGAAAAAGCAATCTCATTTTATAAAGTAATTCCTCCTGATGTAAGCACACGTTATGTTACTTACTTAATTAAAAACGGACAAAACGAAAAGGCATTTACCGAAGCTGAGAAATTGATTAAGGAAGGAAAAGCCTCTGATTCCTTAAAGAATGATTTTAAAACTTTGTATGCTAGTCTCAAAAAAGAAGGTACTTACGAAACATTTATGGCAGGTTTAGAAAAAGAGGCAATTGCAAAAGCTAAAGCTGAATGGACTAAGAAAATGATTAACATTCCTGCTCCAACATTTTCTTTGGCAAATTTAAAAGGGGAAAAAGTTAGCCTCGCTAACTTAAAAGGAAAGATTATAGTTCTGGACTATTGGGCAACATGGTGTGGTCCATGTGTGGCATCTTTTCCAGGTATGCAAAAAGCTATGGCCAAGTATGCTAATAATCCTAATGTGGTATTTTTATATGTGAATACATGGCAAAATGAAGAAAATAGAGAAAAGGTTGTTACTGATTTTATTGCCGAGAAAAAACTAAACTTCAACGTTTTGTACGATACTAAAAACGTCAAAGACCCATCGAAATTTGATATCGTAAGCGCTTATAAAGTTGATGGAATTCCGACAAAGTTTGTAATTGATGGAGAAGGGAATATCAGGTTTAAAGCTGTAGGTTTTTCAGGCTCTGATGATGGTGTAGTAAAAGAAATTGATTCGATGATCGGTTTGCTTACTGCTAAAGAAGCCAGCAAATAAAAGTATAGGTTAAAATTACAATATTTTAAATGCTTGTCACGTTGAGCTTGTCGAAACGCCTTAAATTTTTAAGTTTAAGTCCTTCGACAAGCTCAGGATGACAGGTTGCAAAAGTCGATTTCTATTAATAATCTATTCGCATCGGCGACTGTTCCCAAAGTTTAAAAGCTTCCATTGCCTCATCACGCATTAATTGCAAAATGGGTAAACTTCTTTTGTTCATCTCTTTTTCCAGTTCCTCATAAATAAACTTATCGCTGAAGCCAATGTTCTCAGCATCAACCTTAGTGTTTGCATAGTAAATCGTATCAATTTTAGCCCAGTAAATTGCACCTAAACACATTGGACAAGGTTCGCAGCTCGTGTAAATTACACAACCGCTTAAATCAAAAGTGTTTAATTTTGTGCAGGCCAATCTAATTGCCGAAACTTCTGCGTGTGCGGTTGGGTCGTTTGTAGATGTAACTTTATTACCAGATGCCGCTACAACTTCTCCATCTTTAACTACAACTGCGCCAAATGGGCCACCAATATTTTCAGTAACATTTTTAGCCGAAAGTGTAATGGCTAAGCGCATAAACTCGGCATGTTTTTCTAAATTTTCCATCGTTAATTTTAAGCAAAAAAAATGCCCCGATTAACTCAGGGCATTTACAATTTAAATATTTTAAAAATTATTTTTTAGAATAATCTGCATTTAAGCCTTTAATAACTTCAGCAGTTACATCTAAGCTTTCATCGGCAAATAAAATAGCGCTGTTACCTTTAGAGTAAGTCAAAACCATTTTATAACCTTTTTCTTTTGCGTAAATTTTTAAGTAAGCCGCAACTTTATCATAAAGTTTTTCGTTTTCTACAGCTTGCTCATTTTGTAAAGCACCACCAGCATTTTGTTGGTAAGTTTGCAATTCTTGTTGTTTACGAGCTAAACGTTCTTCTGTAGATTTACGTTGGTCGGCAGATAAAGTTTGAGCCGATTGTTGGTATTGCGTAACCTCTCTTTGAAAAGCCTGACCTTTAGCTTGCATATCTGCTTGGGCATTTTTGCTTTTACCTTCAAATTTTACTTTAAGGTCTTTAAAATAATCGTATTTTGTTAATAAAGAATCAGAGTTAACATATACAATTTTCTCGTCTGCAGTTGCTACAGTAGCTGTACTATCTGTTTTTTTAGTTTCAGTTGTTTTGGTGTCTTTGTTTTGGCATGCAGAAAAAGCTGTAATTAATGCTGCTGTTGCAAATAAACCAAAGGTTTTCAAGGTTCTTCTTTCCATTATTGTTTAATAAATTTTAGCAAACTTATATAAATTAGTTTTTATATGCAATTTAAGAGTTATGCACAACTATATTAAAACGTTAAGCATTAAAAAATATTTGAAAAGCAATTGCAGTAATTCTATTTAACAGTTTGCGCCCGCTAATCGCTACAATCTTTTTGTTTAGCTTCAGCAGCACAGTATTTTCATTTCTTTACCAACAAAAAGTATTTCCGCTCATATCGGGTTTAGGTGGCAAAAGTAGCATTTCAATTGGCGGTTGCAGGATGCTGATAGACCAAAAGAACTACAGTTTTTGAAGATTAAACCCGATTGAAATGGAAAGCCCCCGATTTTCTCGGGGCTTGTAATAAAAAGCGGGACGAACATTAATCTGATTTACAGGTTTTGCTTTTCAAAATCTCTGTCTAAACCTTGCAGAAGGCATTTTTTTTACGGTTTAAAACTTATCCACATATTAGTTAAAGTGCCGAAATTTCCGTATTTTTGAGGATTATAGTTTTAAATAAAATATGAGCGAAGAACAAGATTTAAAGTCAAATTATTCGGCAGATAATATACAGGTTTTAGAAGGTTTGGAAGCGGTGCGTAAGCGCCCTTCGATGTATATAGGTGATACTGGTGTAAAAGGTTTGCACCACTTGGTTTATGAGGTTGTAGATAACTCTATTGATGAGGCTTTGGCTGGTCATGCAGATACAATCGACGTAAGAATTTTAGAAGGAAACTCGATTAGGGTAGAAGATAACGGTCGTGGTATTCCAACCGGTATTAATACAAAAGAGAATAAATCGGCACTAGAAATTGTAATGACGGTTTTACATGCCGGCGGTAAATTCGATAAAGATACTTATAAGGTTTCTGGTGGTTTACACGGTGTTGGGGTAAGTTGTGTTAACGCACTATCTACCGATTTAAAAGCTGAAGTACACCGCGAAGGGAAAATCTGGATGCAGGAATACAAAATTGGTGTTCCGCAGTACGATGTTAAAGAAGTTGGTACAACGGATAAACGTGGTACGATTGTGACTTTTAGTCCTGACCCGACAATTTTTACGCAAACTACTGAATATAAATACGATACTTTAGCTGGTCGTTTACGCGAATTGGCTTTCTTAAATAAAGGTATTACATTAACCTTAACAGATGAGCGTGAAACTTTAGAAGATGGAACTTTCTTTTCAGAAGTTTTCCACTCTGAAGGTGGTTTGAAAGAATTTGTTGCCTTTTTAGATGGTACAAGAGCATCTTTCTTGCCAGAACCAATTTATATCGAAGGTATTAAAAATGGTATTCCGGTTGAGTTGGCTTTCCAATACAACGATAGTTATTCTGAAAATGTGCACTCATATGTAAATAACATTAATACGCATGAGGGCGGTACACATATTGCAGGTTTTCGTAGAGGTTTAACCAGAACTTTAAAGGCTTATGCTGATAAATCTGGTTTATTGAAAAACCTTAAAATGGAAATTACAGGTGATGACTTTAGAGAAGGTTTAACTGCAGTTGTTTCTGTAAAGGTACAAGAGCCACAGTTTGAAGGCCAAACCAAAACCAAACTGGGTAACAGTGAGGTAATGGGAGCGGTTGATGTTGCGGTTGGTGAGGCTTTGGGTTATTATTTGGAAGAAAACCCAAAAGAGGCTAAAATGATTATCAATAAGGTAATCTTAGCGGCTACAGCTCGTGCTGCGGCCCGTAAGGCTCGCGAAATGGTTCAACGTAAAAGTGTAATGGGTGGTTCTGGCTTGCCAGGAAAATTAGCCGATTGCTCGGACAGTGACCCAGAAAGATGTGAAATTTTCTTAGTAGAGGGTGACTCCGCAGGTGGAACTGCAAAGCAAGGTCGTGATAGAAATATTCAAGCTATTTTACCTTTAAAAGGTAAGATTTTGAATGTTGAAAAAGCGATGGAGCATAAAATTTACGAAAACGACGAGATTAAGAATATGTTTACGGCAATTGGCGTAAGCATCGGTACGCCGGAAGATGATAAGGCTTTAAACTTAACTAAACTTCGTTACCACAAAATCGTAATCATGACGGATGCTGATATCGACGGTTCGCACATTACAACCTTGATTTTAACATTCTTTTACCGTTATATGCGTGCTTTAATTGAGGCTGGTTACGTTTACATTGCATCTCCACCACTTTATCAGGTTAAAAAAGGTAAAGATTTTGAGTACTGCTGGAATGATGTACAACGCGACGCTGCTGTACAACGTTTAAAAGGTGCTGGTAAAGAAGATAGCGTACACATACAGCGTTATAAAGGTTTGGGTGAGATGAACGCAGAGCAATTGTGGGATACTACATTAAACCCGGCTACTCGTACTTTAATGCAAGCTACAATTGAAAGTGCAGCAGAATGCGACCATACTTTTTCTATGTTAATGGGCGATGAAGTTGCACCACGTAGAGAGTTTATTGAGCGTAATGCAAAATATGCAAAGATTGATGCTTAATTTGAGTTAAAAGCTTAAACATAAATTCAATAAAAAACCTCTTCGAGAATTAACTTGAAGAGGTTTTTTTGCTTGAATATGTTAAATGTTATATATATAATTTTCTTATGCATGTAATTTTTATTACATTTGACTATGGCGATTAATAACGAATTGTTTAAAGGTACTTTGCAAACCATTATTTTAAATCTTTTATCGGAAAATGAAAGAATGTATGGTTATGAAATTACTCAAAAAGTAAAAAATATTACCCAAGGGGAATTATTACTTAAAGAAGGTGCCTTGTATCCGGCATTACATAAATTAGAAGCAGAGGGGTTTTTGGAAACTTCAACCGAAATTGTTGATAATAGGGTACGTAAATATTATTCGTTATCAAAAGACGGAGAAAAAGAAGTGATTAATAAACTTCAGGAAGCAAAAGACTTTATTAGCCATTTACAATTATTATTGAACCTTAAACCAAGCTTTTAATGAAATTAAATGTAGCGGAAAAGCAAGTCTTGCGGGATTATATTTTCAATGAACCAAAATATAGGGAAACTTATAATGAGTTATATGATCATTTAATAAATGCATTATCTGATAGTGATGAGCTATTTAGTATTGAACTTGTGGCAAAAATTATCAACGAAGATTTTGGAGGTTTTATTAATATCAGAAATAGAGAGGAAGCATATCAAAAACAACTGCATAAAAAATATATAATTGATTTTAGGAAGGAAATGCTACAAACTTTAGGCTGGTCTGATTTTTTCAAAAACATATCAATTTTAGGTTTATGCTTCTGTATTTATTATGGCAGTAAAACTCAAGTGTTTAACATAAAACCAATGATAATTGGTTCGATGATTCCACTTATATTAATTGCGCTGTTTGGTTTTTTTAGGATATTTACACAAAGAATTAAGTATTCCAAATACTCTATAGTGGATAATTATGTAGGCAATATCTCTACACTCGGAACAATAGTTTTAAATGTTTTTTTATTTAATATAATATCCAAAGAAAGGATTTTCGATGTAAGTAATGATTTAAAACTTATTGCCACTTTAGTTTTGTTTTTTTTGAGTAGCATTTATATAAGAAGCTTTATCAAATTTTATAATAAAAAAATTAAAGTTTTAACCGCTTAGCACAAATATTGTGTTAAAGGCTAAAACTGAAATCAATAAAAAAAACCTCTTCGAGTTTAAAACTTGAAGAGGTTTTTATGTTTAGAATCGATAATTATAAAGTCAATTATCAAACTTTGCCTAAACTTACTTCTATCCAGAACCAAAGTTATCGGCTTAACTAACCATCCCAAATTATGAGATGAAACTAAAAACTATCTTAATTACAAGATATAGTACGAGCCTACAGGGGCAAGTTCTGTTTGAGGTTTATCCTCATATATTTTATTATCATCCAACATTTGTGATAAATCTCTTTCAATCGTTCTGCAAATTGTTGTGGTCGGTGTATCTGTTGGTTTATTCTCGAAAGGATCTTGCAAATGAACAGCCATTTTTTCTACCAATAGAAAGAAAGCAGCGATTGCAACGACTAATGGAACTTCCATATATCCAAAATATTCTATTAATCCAAACGGTAATAAAACGATAAACAAATGGATAGACATACTGATATATTTACTGTAAGTTACCGGGAAAACCGTGTTTTTAATTCTTTCAGAGCCCCCCATATGATTACATAATGCGGTGATGGTTTTATCAATCTCTATTTGCTGGTATTTATTAATCCAACCTTCTTGTAAGGCTCTTTTTAAATCCATACCGTGCAATTCTAATAGAGTGACCGTAACATTTTTACGCTTCTTTATAAAATCCATCTCTTCTGGCGATAAATACTGTTCTAAGCCTTTTCGCGGATTGAACCCTCTTAGTGACTGGCTGAGTGCATAACACCAGGCAATTTGTCTTTTAATAAAGCGTTCTTTAAACTTTTCTATATCATCCTGACCATAGGGATTTTCTACAAAAGATAATATCTGACGGGAAATGGACCTTGAGTCGTTAACAATAGCCCCCCAAAGAATTCTTGCCTCCCACCATCTATCGTAAGCCTGGTTGGATCTAAATGCAAGTAAAAGTGAAATTACCGTACCTAAAAGGGCGGGTACTGCTACAGGAATTGAGATGCGTGTAATATGGAAATTTTGGTAAAGTATAACTATACCCACAGAGTAAGTTATAACGAAAAGCAGTTCTTTTTTTACCTTTCCAAATATATAGGTGAGCGGAATATTATTTCGTAACAGCATAATGCACTGATTTAAATTCGTGAATGATCAGGCAGTTGCCTCAATTAGTTCTTTTTCAGGTATTTTCGATTCGATTAAGTTCTCCGGAACCTGAATGTTATTTATGTCTAACTCTAATAAATTGCAACCCGAACGTTCTGTTAAAAATTTTGGGTTAATGCTATATTTATTTATCGGACAAAAATTATAATCCTTTGGATAAGCAATAAAATCTACATCAAATGCTTCGATAAAATTTTTGAATGCGGCAACCGTGCTACCGTAAAAATATTCTACGCCAGTTGTAGCCACCTGATTTGGGAATTTTTCGCGGTACTGATTTATCGTTTGATAAAATTCATCACTTACATTTTCATAATCGCGGCTGCGGCGACTCAGCATTAACATATCTGTGATAGAATCTGATAACTTAAAAGCATGCAGGAAAATTATATTTAGTTTCTCATTCGGTTCATTCTGAATAAGCGCATCGATAATTTTAGTGCTTTCTAAATTGAAATCTGTTGGTACTAATACTGTTTTCATGGCTTTTCTTTTTAATTGATAATTTTTATATTACAATTTTAAGCCAATGATATTACAGCCGAATAAGAGTGAGATTAAAACTAGATTAGAATTTTAAGATAGTTAAATCTTTAAGGAATGAATTGCCGGTAGGAGGCGGATTTAATTGAAATGTCTGTCGGTTAAGCGTTTATAGGTATCATAACTTTTATTTCAGTACCAACGCCAACTTGAGATTTAATACCAATGCTACCACGATGTAAACGAACAATATTTAAGGATAAAGGCAAACCTACACCATAGCCTTTAAACTCATTTGTATTCGAGGCACGATAAAAAGGTTCGAAAATATGTTGAATATCTGATTGAGGAATACCAATACCTCTATCGGTAACTGCGACAGAAACAATGTTTTGGTTAGATTCTATCAGAACAGTCACCACATTATTATTTGAATACTTGCAGGCATTACTAACAATATTCGAAATAGCGAGTTTTATCAAATTCTTTATCGATCTAATAACGAGTAGATTTTCATCTTCGGGCAGTTTACTTAAATCAACTTCAATTTTATTTTCAGGATGAACGAGATTTACCGCTTCAATAACTTCCCAAACTACTTCATCAATTCTAACTTGTTCCCAAGGTTGGTTCTTACCGTTAAAGCCAGATTGTGCTAAGCCAAGCAAACTGGTAAGGATATGTTCCAGCCTGTCTGCCTCGTCTTTAATTTTGGTTAAAGCTTTGTGCTGTTTTTCAGCGTCTTGTTTGGTATTTATTGCCAACTCAAGTTCACCACTAATAATGGTTAACGGTGTACGTAATTCATGCGAAGCATTACTAATGAAATTATTTTGTGTTTCAAATGCTGTTTCTAACCGATTAAGCATATTGTTAAAAGTTTCTGCAAGTTGAGTCATCTCATCTTTGCCTTTCTTAACATCAAGACGCATGTGTAAATTCTCTGCTTTCATATGCTTAACACTTTTAATAATGTTTCGCAGTGGCTGTAACATATAATTTGAGAATTTCCATCCTACAACAAAGGATAAGAGAACGGATAAGAAAAATCCAATAATTAAAATCTTTTGCAAGTCTTTCAGTTCTCTAAAACCTACCGGATCATTTGCTGAAACAATTACAATGTATCCACCAGAACTGTTTTTGAAAAATTTGCCAGCATAAAAATGATTTTCAGTTCTGTATCTGGCGGTTAAACCCGTGTTAATTCTTTTATAGAAACTTTGCGGTAATTCCCTGTCTAATTTTTTTTCAGTTTTTCCGGCTTCGATAATGTATTCTTTTTCTGATGGCAACCTTTCTAGATATTGGTTACGCATTTTAGCATATACGCTATTATTATCGTCTTGATATAGTTTTATTTGTGCTGCGATATTAACCCTTGCTTCCAGGCGTTTGTAAAAATCCTCGAAAGCAAATTCATTAGAGAAGTACCAAACAAAACCACTTAGCAGTGAAATAATCACAGCAGATAAGATTGCAAAGAGCAAAGTGATTTTTTTGGCGATAGACATTATTTTTCCTTTAAAACATAACCTAACCCAACAGCGGTACGAATTAATTTAGGTTCATAGTTCTTATCAATTTTTTTTCGAAGATAATTTACATAAACATCAACTACGTTTGTACCGAGGTTAAAATCGATATCCCAAACGCTTTCTAAAATATCAATCCGAGATAATATTTTGGATTTATTTTTAGCCATAAATTCTAAGAGCCTATATTCTGTAGCGGTAAGTGTAATATCTGTATTATTTCTTTGAACAGTTTTAGCGCTTACATTTATTTTTAAATCAGCAATTTGAATAATCTGGTCGCTTACTGCTGCTCCACTATATCTGCGCAATAATGTTCTAATTCTGGCGAAAAGTTCTGCAAATTTAAAGGGCTTAATTAAGTAATCATCAGCTCCATTATCCAAGCCATTTACAACATTTTCAGTTGTGCCCAAGGCGGTAAGCATAATTACAGGCGTGTTGGGTTTTTGCTCTTTGATGATTTTGCATAACTCCAGACCGTTGATTCCAGGCAACATGATGTCTAAAATAATCAAACTAAAATCATTGTTTAATGCCATTTGCTTTCCGATTAAGCCGTCTGGAGCTATACTAACTTCAAAACCTTCTTCAGTTAAGCCTCTTGAAATTACTGAAACCACGTTCGGCTCATCTTCAACAATTAACAAATTCATCTTTTCAGCAATTAATTTAAAGTGTAGGGAATTACTAAACCTGTAAAGATTTAGTTTTAGTCATGTAAAATAAACATTATTGTTTACCAACAAAAAAATATTACAAAAAAAGCCTTTCGCACTGGCGAAAGGCTTTTTATTAAAAATCTAGTTTATTTAGTTTCCTTTTTCTGATTTCTCTTTTAAGGATGCTAAACCACTTTCAAAATCTTTTCCAATCATTTTATCCATGCCACCCATTACAACGCACATCCATTTGCTGATAAAATTATTTTCACCACTCATTGTCCAGGTTACCTTGTTACCACCAGCTTCAGGAACAATATCAAATTTTGTATCTGCATGGCTTTCGAATGGTTCTTTAAAAAACAAATCGATATCAACCTGCTTATTTGGCTCAACTTTTAAAATCTTCATTTCTCCAGAACCAGTTTCTTTTCCTACCCAAGCATAAACATGACCAGGTTCGCCCGGCGCACCCGAAAAGGTTGTTTTGGCTGTTGGCTCCATTTTAGCCCAAGGATTCCATTTGTAAAATTCATTAAAGTCTGCAATGTTTTTATAGACAATGCTATCGGTTGCATTGATGGTTGTACTTCTGCTCACCGAATACGTTTTGGGCAGAAAAAAACTTCCGACCACTAAAATTATTGCCAGCACGACAATAATTCCTAATAAGATTCTTAAAAATTTCATATATAATTTGTTTGTTCACTTAAATTTAAAATAAACATTCAAATGACACAAATTTTTAAACGATATTAATTTTCGACTTGTGCGAATTTAATTTGAAATGCATTAAATCAGCTATTGATTGTGCTTTTTGTTTTATCAGTTCTGCGTTATCTCCCTCAAATAATTCATCAACAGTTTGGTAAAAAAGCGACTTCCACGAATCAAATTCTTCTTGAAATAAATCGACTTTTTGTTGCAAAGCAAAATGTGTAAGCATAGGGTTGCCCTTATAAGTGGCTTTTCCAAAAAGAATACTTTCCCAAAAATCGTACATTTTAGGTAAATGATGTGACCAATTTACTTTTGCAATATCCGTAAAAATTGCTCCGATTTTACCATCCTTTTGTACCTTTTCGTAAAAAGTATTGACCAAAAGTATAATATCTTCTCTGTTAATAATATCACTTTTCATATAAACGTAAATATGAAGCTAAGTCTGCTTTTAAAATATGATATTTATCAGATAGCATTATTTCTTAAGGATGAGGACCAAATTTTGGTAATCGATAACTGCTTCGTGTTTCATCAAAATATCGCCACCAATTATGCAGCTAATTGCCGGATGCCCAAATTGTTGGTAGGTTTCGCTAACGGATTGTAAATCAAAAGCAACAGTGTCGTAATCTGGAATTTTTAATTTACCAATTTTTAATTCAGGAATAGTAGCCTGAATAGTAGTTGTGGTTGTAAACAAGGTTGCTGCATTTATTTCGTCTGATACTTTAATGGTTTCCGAAAGATGCTTTTCGATTAAAGATTTATCGAAAACGGTTCTGGATGCACCAGTATCTAAAACGGCAAAATGCTTCTCCTTAAAAACAACAACTTCCACCAAAAGGTGGAAGCCGTCATCTTGTAAGTTTATAAGTTTTAATGGGATTGAAATTGATTTCATAAAAGTTTAATGATTGAGGCTTACACAGTAGACATTTATTTTCGCCCTATGTTGCTTCAATTATCAAATATTAAACCAATTTCATATCAGCCAATACGCTATTCATGTTTCTAACGGCATCAGCACTTTTGTTAAATGCCGCTTGCTCATCATCTGTTAATTTAAAATCAATAATTTTTTCCCAACCGTTACGACCAATAATTACTGGTACGCCTAAGCAAATATCGCTTTGTCCGTATTCGCCTTCTAGCGAAACGCAACAAGTGAACAGTTTCTTTTCATCACGTAAAATAGCTTCAACCAAGGCTGCTCCAGCTGCTCCAGGTGCATACCAAGCCGATGTGCCGATTAAACCAGTTAAAGTTGCACCACCAACCATAGTATCTGCGGCCACTTTATCAAGCGTAGCTTTATCTAATAAATTGCTAACCGGTAAACTTTGGTACGTTGCCAAACGTGTTAAAGGAATCATGGTTGTATCGCCATGACCGCCAATTACGAAACCTTGTAAATCATTTAGGTTACAATCTAATGCTTGCGATAAATAGAATTTAAAACGAGAACTATCTAAAGTTCCGCCCATTCCAATTATGCGATTTTTTGGTAAACCCAAAGATTTTAATGCCAAATAGGTCATTGTATCCATTGGGTTGCTAATCACGATAATAATTGCCTCTGGCGAGAATTTTAATATATTTTCTGCAACACCTTTTACAATGCCGGCGTTAATTCCGATTAATTCTTCACGGGTCATGCCTGGTTTACGTGGCAAGCCTGAAGTGATAACTACAACATCCGAACCAGCTGTTTTACTGTAGTCGTTTGTAACACCCGAAATTTTTGTATCGAAGCCTAAAAGGGTAGCAGTTTGCATCATATCGATAGCTTTCCCTTCGGCAAAACCTTCTTTAATATCTAATAATACAAGCTCGTTAGCCAGTTCTTTGCGTGCTATATTATCTGCACAAGTTGCGCCTACAGCGCCTGCTCCTACAACCGTTACTTTCATATATCTATATTTTTTATGGTTTGCTGTTAATTACCTATCGAAGGTATAAATAAATATAAGGTTTAAAAATGCTTTTCAAAACTTTGTGACTTCTAATCTGTTAAATCCTTAAACACATTATGAGATCAAATACCTATAAAGTTTTTCTTCTTTTAACCATCTCAATTCCAACATTGCTCTCTTTTTCGATCAAAAAAAATCAACAAAAAGAGGATTTAAATAATCAGCCAATAGCGAAAATAGATTTTAATAAGTTCCAGGGAAAATGGTATTCCTTAACCAGCATACCAACATTTTTAGATGAAAAATGGCGTAAAACTGTAGAGAACTATACGCTAACAGAAAATCGTTTTGATGTTCTTACTACTTATTACAAAGAAGGTAATACTAAAGAGAAATCTATAAAATCTAAATTATTCTTTTATTCAGATGAACCTGATGGTAAGATGAAAGCGCAATTTTTTTGGCCTGTAAAAGTTGATTATTGGGTAATTGAACTACCACAAGATTACAGTTATGTAGTAATAGGTCACCCAGATATGAAGTATCTTTTCATTATGTCTCGCAAGCCAAATCTCGACAAAAAGTTAATGTCGCAAATTATCGAGAGGTGTAAAAGCAGAGGATATGACACAAGTAAATTAGTTAGCCAAGAGCATGAATAATTATATTAAAGCGTAAATAAATATGGAAAACAGACCAATTTCAAATATCGATTTGAATGCCTTTGCCGGAAAGTGGTATTCGTTATATTCTATACCAACCTTAATGGATAAGAATTGGAAACAAACAACAGAAACTTATACTTTAAAAGATGATGATCATTTTGATGTTTTAACAACTTACCATAATGAAGGAAATCCGGAGGAAAAATCTATCACCTCAAAACTATTTTTTTATGATGAGAAAGCTGATGGAGATATGAAAGCTCAGTTTTTATGGCCTTTTAAAATCGGCTATTGGATTATCGAACTTGCTGATGATTACAGTTATGTTGTTGTTGGGCATCCTGATGAGAAATATCTTTTTATAATGGCTCGTGAACCAAAAATGGAAGCTGACTTATTAGTAGATCTTATCGAAAGATGCCGTGTAAAAGGCTATGATGTAAGTAAATTGGTAAGTCAGGAGCATTTTTAGTCAAATCGTATTGCATTTGTCATTTTAATAAAGAATCCAGTTTCTGGCATCAATATAGAGTTATCCCAAGCATAAATAAAAAATAAATAATGAAAGTATTAATGATTTTAACATCCCACAGCGAGTTGGGAAATACAGGAGAAAAAACAGGTTTTTGGATTGAAGAATTTGCTGCTCCATATTACGTTTTATCAGATGCTGGTGTAGAAATTACGCTTGCGTCGCCAAAAGGAGGGCAGCCACCTATAGATCCAAAAAGTGATGCTCCGGACGCACAAACTGAAGCAACTAAAAGGTTTAAGGCTGATGAAGCACTAAAAGAAAAACTTAGCAAAACAGTTAAATTAATTGATGTTAACGAAGCTGATTTTGATGCCGTTTTCTATCCGGGAGGTCATGGTCCACTTTGGGATTTGGCAAACGACGAAAAATCAATTTCATTAATTGAATCTTTTTATAGTGCAGAAAAGCCAGTTGCATTTGTTTGCCACGCTCCTGGGGTATTGATTAAGGTAAAAGATAAAGATGGCAATCCTTTAGTAAAAGATAAACAAATTACAGGTTTCTCAAACACAGAAGAAGAAGCTGTAAAGTTGACAGATGTTGTTCCATTTTTACTAGAAGATGAATTGCAAAAGTTAGGTGGCCATTATAGTAAAGGTGCAGATTGGGGTTCTTATGTTAAAAAAGACGGATTATTAATTACTGGACAAAATCCAGGTTCATCTGAAGAAGCTGCAAATGTACTTTTAGAAACTTTGAAAGGATAATTGTGTTCTTTCATTAAAACTAAAGCCGAAATAATTTCTATTTCGGCTTTTTTTGCGCATAATTATTTCTGTTTTTGTTGATAAAATTTGACAAATCAGCCTATCAAATTCCTTATTTTTGAAGAACCGTTATTATTCTGAACGGCTAATTCTTTAAAGCTAACTATGTACTTAATTTTTGATACTGAAACCACTGGTTTGCCGCGTAACTACAATGCACCAATTACCGATACCGATAACTGGCCACGTTGTATTCAAATCGCATGGCAATTGCACGATGAGATGGGGAGATTGGTTGAACATCAGGATTATCTGGTAAAACCAGAGGGATTTAACATTCCTTACGATGCTGAAAGAATTCACGGTATATCTACCGATTTAGCCATTGAACAAGGTATTTCATTTGATGAAATGCTGGCAAAATTTAATGAGGTTTTAAATAAAGCTAAATTTATTGTCGGGCAAAATGTTGGCTTTGATGTTAACATTATGGGTTGCGAATTTCACCGTTTTGGTGTTGCGAACCGCTTAACCGAAATGCCAGTTTTAGATACCTGTACCGAAGTTACAGCCCAGCTTTTGCAATTACCGGGTGGTAGAGGTGGGAAATTCAAATTGCCAACCCTAACAGAACTACACTTATACTTATTTGGTGTTCCATTTAATGAAGCACACAACGCAACTGCCGATGTGGAAGCAACTACCCGTTGCTTTTTAGAATTGGTAAAACGCGAAGTTTTTAAAAAAGAAGAACTTTTAGTTGATGCTGAATATTTCCCACGCTTTAGGGAAATAAATCCTGCAATGATTGAAGGTGTTGGTTTAAAACACATCAATTTAAAAGCAGCTTCTGATGAAATTCGCAAACGCATTCAAAAAGCTGAAGGTGGTGGAATTTCTAAACAAGAACTTGAAGGCAATAAACAAGAACTTGCTGCGGCAACTTTTGTGCATTTACATAATCATACTCAATTTTCTGTTCTTCAAAGTACCATCAGTATTCCAGACTTGGTAAAAGCTGCTGCTGCACAAAAAATGCCAGCTGTAGCCATGACCGACCATGCGAATATGATGGGGGCTTTTCACTTTGTGAACAATGTTTTAAACCATAATAAAGCCGCAGAAGCTAAAAATGCTGCTGCCATTGAAGCTGGTGAACGCCCAACTGAAATGGTTATGACGCCAATTGTTGGTGTAGAGTTTTTTGTTTGCGATAACCATTTGGATAGAACGGCAAAAGATAATGGCTACCAAATGGTGCTTTTGGCGAAGAACAAAAACGGGTATCATAATTTAGCCAAAATGTCTTCAATTGCTTATACCAAAGGCTTTTATTATGTTCCTCGTATCGATAAAAACGTAATTGAGCAGTATAAAGAAGATATTATTGTACTTTCTGGAAACTTATCGGGAGAAATTTCTAATAAGATTTTAAACATGGGTGAAACCCAAGCCGAAGAAGCATTGGTTTGGTGGAAAGCACAATTCGGTGAGGACTTTTATGTTGAGGTGATGCGCCACAATCAAGAGGATGAAAATCGGGTGAACGAATCCTTAATTTCTTTGGCGAGAAAGCATTCTGTTAAGCTGGTTGCTACGAATAATACTTATTACATCAATAAAAAAGATGCCAATGCGCACGATATTTTACTTTGCGTAAAGGATGGCGAAAAACAGGCTACACCGATTGGTCGCGGTCGTGGTTACCGCTATGGTTTGCCAAATCAGGAATATTATTTCAAATCAGCCGATGAAATGAAATCACTTTTTGCTGATTTGCCAGAGGCGATTTTAAACATAAAGGAAATTGTAGATAAAATTGAAACCTACAAGCTTGCCCGCGAAGTTTTACTTCCAAAATTTGATATTCCTGAAGAATTCTTAGTACCTGAAGATGAGGTTGATGGTGGTAAACGCGGTGAGAATAAATATTTAAGGCATTTAACTTATGAAGGGGCTAAAAAACGCTATGGCGAGCTAACTTTAGATGTTACAGAGCGTTTAGATTTCGAGTTGGCAACAATTGAGAAGACAGGTTATCCTGGTTACTTCTTAATTGTGCAGGATTTTATTGCTGAAGCGAGAAGGAGAGATGTTTCTGTAGGTCCTGGTCGTGGTTCGGCGGCGGGTTCGGTAGTTGCATATTGTCTTTGGATCACCAACATCGACCCAATTAAATACGATCTCCTTTTTGAGCGTTTCTTAAACCCGGACCGTGTTTCCATGCCCGATATCGATATCGATTTTGATGATGAAGGTCGTGGACGTGTAATGGAATACGTAATTAATAAATATGGTTCCAGTCAGGTGGCGCAAATCATCACCTATGGTACCATGGCGGCGAAATCTTCTATCCGTGATACGGCGAGGGTTTTAGATTTANAAACCTTAAAAGATTCGCTTCGCCCTGATGAATATGAACGTGTTGTAGAGCTTAAAAATATGGGCGGACTTAAAGATTTAAGTGCCGAAACCATTCAACAAGCGCAGGTTTTGGAAGGTTCATTGAGAAATACTGGCATTCATGCTTGCGGTGTAATTATTACGCCAAGCGATATTACCAATTTCGTTCCGGTAGCTACCGCAAAAGATTCAGATTTATATGTTACCCAGTTCGATAACTCTGTTGTAGAAAGTGCGGGTTTGCTAAAAATGGACTTTTTAGGTCTGAAAACACTAACGCTAATAAAAGATACTGTTAAATTGGTTAAGAAAAGGCATAATATCGATTTGGATCCAGATAACTTCCCAATCGATGATGTGGCAACTTACGAACTTTTCCAGCGTGGCGAAACCATTGGTATTTTTCAGTATGAAAGTCCTGGTATGCAGAAGTACATGAAGGAATTAAAGCCAACTGTTTTTGATGATTTAATTGCCATGAATGCCTTATACCGCCCGGGACCAATGGAATATATTCCTAGTTTCGTAAGAAGAAAAAATGGCGAAGAAGAGATAAAATACGATTTAGATGCCTGTGAAGAATATTTAAAAGAAACTTACGGAATTACGGTTTATCAGGAGCAAGTAATGCTTTTATCGCAAAAACTGGCTGGTTTTACCAAAGGTGAGGCCGATGTTTTGCGTAAGGCAATGGGTAAAAAGCAAAAGGATGTTTTGGATAAAATGAAGCCAAAATTTGTGAAGCAGGCTTCTGAAAAAGGACACGCGGCTGATACCTTGGAAAAAATCTGGAAAGATTGGGAAGCTTTCGCATCTTACGCGTTTAACAAATCTCACTCTACCTGTTATGCGTGGATTGCTTATCAAACGGCATTTTTAAAGGCACATTACCCTGCAGAATATATGGCTGCGGTATTATCCAATAACATGAGCGACATTAAACAAGTGGCTTTCTTTATGGAAGAATGTCGCCAAATGGGAGTTGTGGTTTTAGGACCTGATGTTAACGAATCTGATTTAAAATTCTCTGTTAATACCAATGGCGAAGTTCGCTTCGGAATGTCGGCGGTCAAGGGTGTTGGAGAAAAGGCGGTAGAAAGTATTATCGAAGAAAGATTGGAAAAAGGCCCTTTCAGCAGTATTTACGATTTTGCAAAACGTTCAAACACCCGTATCGTGAATAAAAAAGCTTACGAAAGTTTTGTTTATAGCGGCGCATTTGATGCATTTGGCGGTCATAGGGCGCAGTATTTTTATATCGGTCCGAATGATAAAATGAATGGCATTGAGAAAATAATTAAATATGCCAACGATTTCCAGAATAATGAAAGTACATCACAAGCATCATTGTTTGGCGGCTCAAAAGCCGATATGATTTTAGAACCAACATTGCCGGTATCGCCAGAATGGGCCTTAATGGATAGATTAAAATACGAAAAGGATGCAATTGGAATTTTTCTATCTGGTCATCCTTTAGATAATTATAAATTAGAACTTGATAAATTTTGTACACACGGCGTTAAGCAATTAAGTGTAATTAACAAAGTACGAATGGGTGATACAAATGAAGACGTTCTAGCTGAATTTGAAAAATTAAAAAACAGAGAACTATGCGTAGGCGGATTAGTTGTAACCGCATCGCAAAGAATTACAAAAACTGGTAAACCCTTCGGAACATTTGTTTTTGAAGATTATGACGATGCTTGCGAAATGGCACTTTTCGGCGAAGATTTCTTAAAATTTAAATCATTTTTAACAGAAGGATATTTCTTACAAATTCGTGGTCGGGTGGGAGAACGTTTTGGAAAAGCGGGTGATTGGGAATTCAAAATCACTTCAATAAATTTAATGTCTGAATTACGCGATAAATTAGCTAAATCGATTACCATACAAGTACCAATAGAAAAGGTAAACGATGAGCTTATGCGCCAGATTGAAGAGATTCTGGCAGACAATAAGGCAAACTCTGAACAGCAAAACTGTCAGCTAAATTTTGCAATTTACGACAGAGAAAAGGAGTTTATGCTGGATTTACCATCTAAAAATTTAAAGATTAATCCGAACAATAAGTTCTTAGAACAAATAACAGGTTTAAACGTTGTTAATTATAAGTTAAATTAGATTTTGTCCACTAATGCGCTCGTCATGCTGAATTTATTTCAGCATCTTAAAAGGGAGACTCTGAATCAAGTTCAGAATGACGTTAACAATAAAGCGTTTAAGTATTGTCAAATTGGCATTACACTATTGGTGGCATTAGAATTGAATATATATATTTGAATATAAAAAAATAGATTATGGCATTAGAAATCACAGATGCAAACTTCGAGGAGCTTGTATTAAAATCAGATAAACCAGTATTAGTAGATTTTTGGGCAGAATGGTGTGGCCCTTGTCGCATGGTGGGTCCGGTAGTAGAAGAAATCGCTAAAGAATATGATGGCAAAGCTATCGTTGGTAAAGTTAACGTAGATAACAACCCTCAAATTTCTATGCAGTTCGGTATCCGTAACATCCCAGCTTTATTATACTTTAAAGATGGTCAGGTTGTTGATAAACAAGTTGGGGCGGTTCCAAAATCAGTATTGGCTGAAAAATTAAATAAGCAAATTGCTTAATAAGTAAAGCACAACGCTTTATTAAAATATATGACCCGAATTCGTTACAGAGTTCGGGTTTTTTATTACAGATATTTTTTGTTCTTTTATCAAATAAAATCATAACTAATGAAACTGTCCAATTTCAAAAAATCAACCATTATACTTTCGTGCTGCGTTGTCGCACTAAACATTGCTACATCAGTTTCTGCGCAAAATCCTGTAGAAACTCAGCAGGCAACAGCAGATTTTAAACCGGCTTTTGCTGGTCAAACCAGAATTGCAGGTGTTAAAACAAGCACAGCACTTAATATATCTGTCATCAATGATAAACTCGAACGCCCTTGGGCGATTTCTGAACTTCCAAAAGGAGGTTTTTTAGTTACTCAAAAAGGTGGAAACATGGTTATTCTAACCGCTGATGGAAAATTAAGTAAAACTATTGAAGGTTTACCAAAAGTTGATGATTCTGGACAGGGAGGTTTGTTAGACGTGACGTTAGATCCGGATTTTACTAAAAACAGAATGATTTACTGGGCATATTCAGAGCCACAAGCTAAAGGTGTACTTTTAGCCATCGCAAAAGGTAAATTATCTGCAAGTGAGACCTCAATCGAAAACCAAACAATAATTTATCGTGCAACTCCAGCCTATGGCGGAAAACTTCAATACGGTTCGAGAATAGTTTTCGAAAAAAATGGTAATTTATTTGTGAGCACTGGAGAGCGTTCAGGTGGCGATATCAGAATACAGGCACAGTATTTAAATTCTTCATTAGGTAAAATTTTGCATTTAACGAAAGATGGTAAAGCTGTTCCAAATGGTCCGTTTGCAGGAAAAGCCGATGCTAAACCAGAAATATATGCATATGGTTTACGTAATCCGGATGGCTTGGCGATTAATCCGCTAACTGGCGATTTATGGGAAGCAGAATTTGGACCAAGGGGTGGTGATGAGGTTAATCTAATCAAGCCAGGCAAAAATTACGGCTGGCCAATAATCACTTATGGAACAGAATATAGTGGTAAGAAAGTTGGCGATGGCATTCAACAAAAAGATGGTATGGAGCAACCAGTTTATTACTGGAACCCAAGTATTTCGCCGGGTTGTATCGCATTTTATAATGGCAGTGCCATTCCAGAATGGAAAGGAAATTTATTTGTAGGTGCCTTAAGCGGTTCTCACATCATTAGGTTGGTTATAAAAGATAATAAAATTGTTGGCGAAGAACGTTTGCTCGAAGGAAAAGGCGAACGTTTTAGAGATATGGTTGAAGGCAAAGACGGCGCAATGTATAGCGTTACCGATAACGGAAAACTATATAAGATAGCAAAGAAATAGAAATTATAATAAGACTTTTAGGAATTTCGTCATCGCGTGGCACGAAGCAATCTCATTCAAGAGATTAATAGAAATAGGGTTGCTTCAGCTCATACAGACCTGGCTTATCGATGACGACAAGCAAAAAACGTAAATATTAGCATAATCTTTTATTAGTTTTACGATATGCAGGAAGTCAACTATGAAAACCAATCGGGCTACGGAAACCTTGAATTACTAGCAACGCAGGTTGTTGAGGGATTTATTACCGGTTTACATAAAAGTCCTTTCCATGGTTTTTCAGTAGAATTTGCAGAACATCGTCAGTATAACAACGGCGATAACGTAAAAAATATTGACTGGAAATTATATGCAAAAACCGATAAACTGTACAGTAAACGTTTTGAGGAAGAAACAAATCTTCGTTGCCAGTTTGTAATCGATGTTTCTTCATCAATGTACTTTCCAACACCTAAAAACAATAAATTAAGTTTTTCTATTCAGGCAACGGCATCTTTAATGTATTTATTAAAAAAACAGAGAGATGCATTTGGCCTAAGCCTTTTTGCCGATGAAATTTTGCTGAACACGCCTGCAAAATCTACAACTGTTCATCAAAAGTACCTATTTACAAGGCTTGATGAATTGTTGCAAAAACCAAAGGTAAATGCACAAACCAATTTGAGTGAAGCTTTACATCAAGTAGCTGATTTGATACATAAACGTTCGTTGGTAGTCATTTTTAGCGATTTGTTCCACAGCCAAACCAACAACCAAAAAACTGAAGAATTTTTTGATGCTTTGCAACATTTAAAGTTTAGCAAGCACGAAATTGTGGTTTTTAATGTAGTGGATAAATCGAAAGAAGTGAACTTTGAATTTGAAAACCGACCATACCAGTTTATAGATATGGAAACCGGTGATTCAATTAAGGTTCATGCGAATCAGGTTAAAAAAACTTATACTGATGCGGTGGCGAGCTATCGTCAACAGATTGCTTCTAAGTGTGCGCAATACAAAATTGATTTAATCGATGCCGATATTAATCAAGGGTTTTACCCAATTTTGCAGGCCTATTTAATCAAGAGGCAGAAGTTAGGCTAAAATTTACAAAAGGCTGAATCTTTTAACAAACAATCTGTTGGCTTTTGAAGTATAACTAAAACGATAATTTCAAAAACCATAAATTATGTTAGAAAAAGGAACTAAAGCACCCGATTTTGAATTAAATGCCACACCCGACCAAAAAATTAAACTTAAAGACTTTAGAGGTAAAAACGTAATTCTGGCATTTTATCCGGCAGACTGGAGTCCGGTTTGCAGCGACCAAATGGCACTTTATAATGAAATGTTGAAATATTTTACTAAGCACGATGCTCAAATTTTTGGGATTTCTGTGGATAGCGTTTGGTGTCATTTAGCTTTCGAGCAAGATCGTAAATTACATTTTCCTTTGCTTGCCGATTTCGAACCCAAAGGAAAAGTATCAAAAGCTTATGGTGTTTATGATGAGGAAGTTGGTGAAAGCAAAAGAGCATTGTTTGTAATCGATAAGGAAGGTAAAATCGCCTGGAGTTATTTATCGCCAACGGCTGTTAATCCTGGTGCTGACGGTATTTTGGACGCTTTGGAAGAACTTAATAAGTAATAGTATGAGCACATTAAAACCTGCAATATCAGAAAATGACCATTTTGAAGGTGGCAAGTCGGCTTCTGTAGAAATTGTCGAATTTGGCGATTACCAATGTCCGCATTGTGGCCATGCTTATCCAATTATTAAAAAGATTCAGAAAGTTTTTGGCGAACAGATTAAGTTCATTTTTAGACATTTTCCATTACAAGAAGCTCATGAGTATGCTTTTCCAGCGGCGATTGCCGCAGAAGCCGCTGCACTGCAGGGTAAATTTTGGGAGATGCATGATGGAATCTACGAAAATCAAAATCAGATAGGGGAAAAACTTTTTAATGAACTTGCTGAAAAGATTGGACTGGATATCGATCAGTTTAAAAAAGATTATAGTTCTGGTGATTTAACTGAAAAAGTGGAATCGGATTTTGAAAGTGGTATAAGAAGTGGAGTTAATGGAACGCCGTCATTTTATGTAAACGGAACTAAATTTGATGGTGGTGCTGAAGATTTATTTGAAATGCTTAAAGAAAGCGCAGAATAAAAAAACCTGATGTATTTTGCAATACATCAGGTATCAGATAAGGGTAACCGGAAAACTAAAAAACTAATTATGTTTTTAGAATTTAACAAAATAGAAATCGCTTCATGTTTTTGTTATTTCAAAGGTGCATTTCAATTATGAAGTTTTGGTGAAGAAATTGGATAAAGGATGAAGGAGCAAGGAATAAAGATTAGTTGCTGAATCTGTGAGCCTTCATCTTTACTCCTTACTCTTTGTTCCTAATCTTTTATCCTTAATCATTGTTTCTTATTCCTATCTCTTTGCTCTTTTATCCTTGTTCTTTATTCCTTGCTCCCTTTTACAAATTCCCTCTTAATTCCTGTTCTCTCTCTAAAGATTCGAAAAGTGCCTTAAAATTGCCTGCACCAAAGCTTTGTGCACCTTTACGCTGAATAATTTCAAAGAATAATGTTGGTCTGTCTTCTACTGGTTTAGTGAAAATTTGTAGTAAATAACCTTCTTCATCACAATCAACCAAAATGCCTAAATCTTCAAGGATTTTAATTTCTTCATCAATTTTGCCTACTCTTTCAGGCATCATATCATAATAAGCTTCGGGGGGGGCGCTTAAAAATTCAACACCTCTGGATTTTAGTTCCTTAACTGTCGTCACAATATCTTTTGTGGCAACGGCGATATGCTGCACGCCTTCGCCTTCGTAATATTCTAGGTATTCTTCAATTTGCGATTTCTTTTTTCCTTCTGCCGGCTCATTAATCGGGAATTTTGAAAAACCATTTCCATTACTCATCACTTTACTCATCAAAGCAGAGTATTCGGTATTAATTTGTTTATCATCAAAGGATAAAATATTTACAAAGCCCATTACGTCTTCATACCATTGCACCGCTTCATTCATTCTGTTCCAGCCTACATTTCCAACACAATGGTCTATGTATAAAAGTCCTGCATCTGCAGGCTTGTAATCGCTTTCCCAGGCACGGTAACCAGGCATAAAAATGCCGTTGTAATTTTTGCGTTCGATAAACATATGAACGGTTTCACCATAAGTGTAAATGCCGCTCATTCTTACTTCACCGTTTTCATCTGCTAAAGTTTGAGGTTGTAAGTATGGTTTTGCACCACGTTTTGTCGTTTCCTCGAATGCACTGTAGGCATCATCAACCCATAGCGCCAGTACTTTAACGCCATCGCCATGTTTTTTTACATGCTCAGAAATTGAATGTTCTGATTTTAAAGCAGTAGTTAAAATCAATCTGATTTTTCCTTGCTGTAAAACGTAAGATGCTCTGTCCCTTACACCAGTTTCTGGTCCGGCATAAGCTAAACTTTGAAATCCAAAAGCCGTTTTGTAGTAATGAGCTGCTTGTTTAGCATTACCAACATAAAATTCTATATAATCTGTTCCGTTAATTGGCAGAAAATCTTGTGCCTTAGATATTTTCTCTGCAAATGTTAGTGTTTCCATTTTTTGTGAAATTTGTCCGAGGTCGGAAGTCCGAAGTCGGATGATGTTTGTTTTAAATTAGTCCGAAATTCGGATGATTAAATATTGTATCTATGTGTTTTATCTTTCGGTCTTCCGACTAAAGACTTCTGACTTTTTATTGTTCTTTCCAGCTTTTGTAATAGTTTTCATCTTCAATGTCTATTGCTTCTTGCGTTAACATTAAAGGTTTAAAAGGGTCAATCATTACAGCTAATTCATCAGTTTTTTCCTTTCCTATTGATTTTTCTACCGTTCCTGGATGTGGGCCATGAGGAATTCCACCTGGATGTAAAGTGATTTGTCCTTTAACTACACTTTTCCGACTCATAAAATCGCCATCGACATAATAAAGAACTTCATCGCTATCTACATTACTATGGTTATAAGGTGCAGGAATAGAATCTGGGTGGTAATCGTATTTACGTGGAACAAACGAGCAAACCACAAAATTATGACCTTCAAAGGTTTGATGAACTGGTGGTGGTTGATGTAAACGGCCGGTTATTGGCTCAAAATCGTGTATAGAAAATGCGTAAGGGTAATGATAACCATCCCAACCTACATAGTCGAATGGATGCGTGCCGTAAGTGTAAGGATAAATCAATCCTTGTTTTTTAATCAGCACTTTAAAATCACCATATTCATCGTGTGTTTGCAAATTTTCTGGTAATCGCAAATCACGTTCGCAATATGGTGCATGTTCCATCAACTGCCCATATTGGTTTAAGTAACGTTTTGGAGCTCTCAGCGGACTAAAACTTTCCACTATAAACAAACGATTTTCCTCGGTATCGAATTCCATTTGATAAATTGTACCTCTTGGAATGATTAAATAATCGCCATAAGCAAACTTAATTTCTCCAAAACCACTTTTTAACTTACCCGAACCTTCGTGTATAAAAATCATTTCATCAGCCTGGCTGTTTTTGTAGAAATAATCTGTCATCGATTTTCTTGGCGCAGCTAATACAATGTGTAAATCGCTGTTAACTAATACAGGTTTACGGCTTTGCAAAAAATCATCTTCAGGCTTAATTTTAAAGCCTATTAGGCTAGTATGTTTAAGGTGCTTTTCGCGGGCAATTTTTGGCTCAACATTAAAAGGCTCACCTAAGTGTTTTACAATTGTGGGTGGATGGCAATGGTAAACAAGTGAATAAAGGCTTGAAAAACCTTCTGTAGATACCAATTCTTCAGCATACAAATTTCCATCAGGTTTACGAAAAACCGTATGTCGCTTTGCAGGAATTTGCCCCATTTTATGATAAACAGGCATATTAATTATGTTATGGTTAGAAAAAAATCTTTAGTAATAAACAATCAAAACAGCAATGCGTTTTAATCAAATAAAGTGTAAAAGAAAATTACAGAGAATATTGAGCCATGATTAATTTAGATAGCATTTTATAGCGACGTGCAGCAATTGCGTCGTTCACCAAATTGATATGTAATGCTTTTAAAATCATGGTTTTGATGACGCTAAATTAGTGATTTTATTTATAAGATGAAATTTTTATATTTAAGTCTAGTCAATTTATCTATGAAATTTTTCATGATGCTTTTACTCTTTTCAACTATATCCTGTGGGCTATTTGCTCAAAAACATTGGAAATATAAAATTAAAATTGTTGAAAATAGCGGTAAAAAGCATCGAGGTTTTTTCTATGCTGCTCAAGATAATGGATTAGTTTTAGTGAGGAAAAATGGAGACACGAGTTTGTTAAAGGCCGAAAATATTAATCAGTTTTATATTCACAGGCGAGGAGTTGTAGCGCCATTTGCTATTGCAGGTGCAGCAATATTTTTAATTTTCGCCATAGATAACCCTGATGCGCTTGAAACTGCAGTTTTAATATTTGTTGGTGCACCTATTGGGGTTTGCTTAGGATTGGTTACAGGCGAACTTTTTGCAAACAAACGGTTTTACAAAAAATTAGAAGCCAAAGATTTTCCATTAATAAAACGCGATTTACAAAAATATACCGAGCTTAAATTAATGCATTAACTTATTCAAATACTACCCTAATTTACTAGCTTTACCACGTATTTTAACCAAATCATATATGAAATTAGTATCCTACAAAACCGAAGACCGTGAGCATCTTGGCATTTTCAATAACGGACATATTTATAATCTTAATAGTTGCGATAAGCTAATTCCTGATAATATGAAAGATTTTCTGGAAGGTGGCGAGGTGCTAATGGAAAGAGCAAAAAAGGTGGATTCTGATATAAAAAGCAGCGTAATTCAGGCCAAAGAAGAGATTTTCTACGAAATTTTAGCTCCGGTTCCACATCCAACAAGTTGCAGAGATGGTTATGCTTTCAGACAACATGTTGCTGCGGCTCGTAGAAATCGTAAGGTGGATATGATTCCGCAGTTTGATGAATACCCAATTTTTTATTTTACAAACCACAATGCCATTCAAGGTACAGGAGAAATTGAATGTATGCCCGACCATTTTGAAAAACTAGATTTTGAGTTGGAGCTTGCAATTGTTATTGGCAAAAAAGGTAGAAACATAAGGGCTGCTGAGGCTGATGAATACATTGCTGGTTACATGGTGATGAACGATATGAGTGCCAGAACTTTACAAATGGAAGAAATGCTGTTGAATTTAGGTCCGGCGAAAGGCAAGGATTTTTCTACCGTTATTGGTCCGTGGTTGGTAACGCCTGATGAATTAGAACAATATAAAGTTGTGGCTAAAGATGGTCATGTAGGCAATGCGTACGACTTAAAAATGACTTGCCGCGTTAACGGAATTGAAGTTTCTAAAGGTAATGCCGCCGATATGGACTGGACATTTGCCGAAATTATAGAACGTTGCGCTTATGGCGCAGATATTTTACCTGGCGATGTAATTGGCTCCGGAACCGTTGGTACAGGTTGTTTCCTGGAGTTAAATGGGACAGGTTTGTTGAACGATCCGAATTATAAAACCCAATGGCTGCAACCTGGTGATGTAGTTGAAATGGAAATTACAGGTTTGGGTGCGCTTACAAATACAATAACAAAAGCCGATACCGATTTTTCAATTTTGGCGCTTAAAAAGTAATATAATTCGAAAAGTAGGGATTGGAACTTTTGGGTTACATCAGTCCTGCTATTCGCTTCAATCTTTTTATAAATCTGTTGTGCTGAGGCACGAAGCATCTATTTTATCGTCAACAGATGCTTCGTGCCTCAACATGACAGTTAATTTAAGTTGTTGCAATAAAAAGTATTTCCGCTGCTATCAGGTTTAGGTTACTTAGGTTTACCTTTCTATCATAAACCCGACAGCAGCAATTATCCTTTTTTGCGGTATTAATTATAGTTTAGCAATACCATTCCCAAAAAAGATAATGCGTATGGCGGGACTAACAATCATAAAAGCTTTTGTATATGCTTTTCAAAAAAATAAACCGTTATTTATAAATACAAAATCGTGGTTACATTACAAGCCGAAAATTTATCTGCCGTTCAATTACAAGATTATTTGCAGTATGCGATTGCGCCACGGCCAATTTGCTTTGCATCAACAATAGATAGCGATGGAAATATTAATTTAAGCCCGTTTAGCTTTTTTAATATGTTCAGTACAAAGCCGCCGATTTGCATTTTTTCGCCGGCCAGGAGGGTACGTGATAATACCACCAAGCATACGCTGGAAAATGTTTTGCAAGTAAAGGAATGCGTTATAAATATTGTTGATTACAGCATGGTACAACAAATGAGTTTGGCTAGTACAGAATATGCAAAAGGCGTTAATGAATTTGAAAAGGCCGGTTTTACCATGCTGCAATCTGATTTGGTGAAACCACCACGCGTTGCTGAAGCGCCTGTGCAATTTGAATGTGTAATTAATCAAGTAATTCCATTGGGTGAAAATCATGGCGCTGGTAATTTAATTCTGGCCGAAATAAAACTTATTCATATTAACGAAAATATCTTGGATGCCGCTGGTAAAATTGACCAGGAAAAAATTGATTTAGTTGCCCGTTTAGGTGGCGATTGGTATTGCAGGGTTACAGCTGAAAACTTGTTTAAAGTTGCCAAACCATTGGCTAAATTAGGTATCGGCGTTGATAGTTTGCCGCAATCGGTTAGGTTATCAAAAGTATTATCCGGAAATGATTTAGGTATGTTGGGTAATGTGGAGCATTTACCAACTGATGATGAAATTGACTTGGTAAGTCAGCTGCCGGAAGTTAAAGAAGTTTTGGATGCAACCATTGGCGATGCGACAAATAGAGAAAGGGAGTTGCATGAATTGGCTAAAACCTTTTTGCATAATGACGAGGTAGCGCTAGCCTTAAAAATTGTTTTACTTTAAAAATAAATTGTAATGAAAACAATCGTTGCTGTAGACCAATATATTGCTAATTCCGCTGCTTTCGCGATTCCTATTTTAGAGCATCTTCGACATTTGGTACATATGGCAGATGCTCGTATTGAAGAAAAGATGAAATGGAGTATGCCGTTTTTTGAATACAAAGGAACGGTTTGCCACATGGCTTCTTTTAAAAACCATTGTGTTTTTGGCTTTTGGAAAGGTTCGTTAATTGAAGATGAGTTCAGTATTTTTAAGGAACGAAACGAAGCGATGGGTTTACTTGGCAAAATAAAATCGTTTGATGATTTGCCTGAAGATGATGTTTTAATGGCTTACATTCAGCAAGCAGTACAGTTAAATGAAGATGGGATAAAATTGCCTGCAAAGCCAAAGACTGCTCAGAAAGAGCTAGTTGTTCCTCAATATTTTATTGATGCATTACAGGAAGACCCCAAAGCATTGGCAGTATTCCAAAATTTCAGTAATTCTAACAAAAAAGATTACGTTCTGTGGTTGGAAGAAGCCAAAACGGATACAACTAAGCAAAGAAGATTAGAAACCGCTTTAGAATGGATTGCAGATGGCAAACCAAGAATGTGGAAATATATGAAGAAAGATTAAAGGATGCTAACCACTTTCATAAACCGAGTACGGTAGTGGCCATCTAATTCGGTAATGGTTACACCTTTTGCTTTTCCAGATGATGAATGTATAAACTTAATGCCATCATCATCAATAGAATAAATAATACCCACATGGCCAATTCTCCTTACTCTTGAATTACTTCCGGTAAATAAAAGTACATCGCCGACTTTAGCATTGGTAAGGGTAGTAGTTTTTCCGGTAGTGCTAAATTCTCTTGATGAACGTGGCACCTTAAAACCAAAGTTACTGAACACATAACTTACAAATCCAGAGCAATCAAAACCAACTTTTGGATTGCTGGTTGCATAACGATAGGGTATGCCTAACATGCTTTTAGCAAAATCAATAAGACTCGTAGAATTTGTTGAAGCAGGATTTTTTTGAGCTTCCTGGATATTTTTTGGGAGATTTTCGCTTAACTTTTTAACCAGTTCCTGATATTGGACTGGCAATTGGGTTTGGGCTTTCACTGCGCTTGCAGACAAAATGAAAAACGAAATTACTACTAATATTTTCTTCATATGTTGGGCGCAAATATAGAAAAAATATTTTTAGCCAATTAAATTGTTGAAAATGAGCACAAAAACTACATTCTGAATTTGCTTAATTCAGAATGTAGAAATAAGTTAATTATATGCTTGGGAACATCGCCTGTGCTCTTTCGCCGATAAACGGAATTGGTTTCTTCTCTCCATTAATAGCGCCAATTAAACCAATTATCCACAAAATAAAAAAGCCAACTTGAATCGCTCTTAATACATAGTAAATTGAAAAACCGCCTGTGGTAAATATTAAAAGACCAAATAAGATACCCAAACCCCAACTTACAACGGTTGTAGCAATATGAAATAATAGTGTTTGCCTTAATTGATAACGAGCCAATTCGGTTTTGTTATCTTTATACATAGCAAAATAGGCAATTAACCAACCTATAAACCAAAAATAGCTTACAATAGCAGCAGTTTTGCCATTATCAGTTGACACTGGATTTGTTTGAAAGGGATTATTTGTTTCCATATAGTTTGTTTTAGTTTATTGATTATCAATACTCTAAATAACAAATAATTTTCAATATTTAAGCACTTACGGAGTAGTTACTGCAACTGGTAATATTTTTCCATTAAAAAATTTATGTCCGGTTTTTGCAAAATCAGCTACATATTTTCCCATTTCAAATGCCATTACCGGGCTTTCATAACCAGGAAAAGCCGCCTCTAACATTTCTGTTTGTGCTGAACCTAAAGCCAGGCAATTCACTTTTATGCCACTTTCAGCAAGTTCAAACGCTAAGCATTCGGTTAAAGTATGCAATGCTGCCTTACTTGCCGAATAGGCAGATAAACCCGGAAACTTAACACTACCTTGAAAACCACCCATACTACCGATATTTACAATATGCGTACCGGCTTGCATCAAAGGAATTGTATTTTGTATCATTCTGAAATGAGCAACAACGTTACTTTGAAACATTTCGCCTAAATCTTCCTCGGTAGTTTCCAGAAATGGCTTGTTTATTAATGCACCAGCATTGTTTATTAGAATATCAATTGTGCCTAAACGCTCCTTTAAAAAAGGAATTAAAGCAGCATAATCATCATTAACAATATCAAATTCAACGGGAAATAAAGTACAATCGGGGTTAATGCTCCTTGCAATTTCTAAAAGCTTGCGCAATTTATCAGCTGTACGGGCAATAGCTACAATTTTATTATTGTTTTGTAAACTAAGTTCTAATGCAGTTTCGAAACCAATACCACTGCTTGCACCTGTAATTATAATGTTCATCTTATTTCTTTATCGTAAAATGCAAAGTTAACTAATCGCCTATTAGCTGCGAAACCGGATTTTTAATAACATGCAAACCATCGTGAATTAGTTTTGTAAGCTCAGGCTCTTTACCTGCTTTAATTTCAAGGTAAATCGTAATTTCCTTTTCAAGTTGATGGTAAATTTTTTTATGAAAAACCAATTCCAAAATTTCTAAACTACAAAGCCAATCTTGCCTATGCTGCGTTTTTAATGTTTCAAATATTGAGCTTAGTTGTTCCAAACCGGTATTTGTTGTCCTAATCGCTCTAACCGTGTCATACAGTTGGTGCAATTGGATGGTTTTATCATCATAATAAACCTTATGCGTTTTCTCCTGACTAATCAGTGTAACTTCTTCGTACGCATCTTTATCTGCTGCGCCATTAAATACCGAAACAATTTTTTTGCCAACGGCCATATCGTAATTGCCCCATTCAGGTTTAAACAATATGTTGCCTTTTTCTTCGGTTACGGTACAATTTTCAAAAGTTATTAAAATAATTTTTTCTTTCGCTTTTAAGATGTTTTTTGCCATTCCAGTTACTTTTATTCCACTGTCAAAAACTAAAGTGGCTGGCAGGTTGAGTATTATTCCTGCTGATTTTAAATCTGTTTCCGTATAATCTTCCAATGGTTTTAAGCTGTTTTTAAGTTTACCCACTGGCGATGAAAAACCATCGGCATGATAATTTTTTCCATGATTTTCTAATTGTTTCCCATTTACAGCTAAGGCGCTTGCGCCTGTGGTTTTTACAAATGTCAATTCATCGGCAGCATCTATGCCAACATCAGTAAATACCCCACTAACCTGTAGACCAGAACTGTAAACCGCCGTTGCAACACTTTTGCATGAAATCGCTTTCATAATACTTTCTGTGCCACCACGTCTGAAAGCCATGGTATCAGCAAAACTTTCTAAAACATCAATAAGATTTTGGAAAGTAGGTGTAACAAAAAGCTGCGGTTGTGTTTTCGTAATATCGTACTGGTAATTAATCGTATCGATATTGTACCAAAGTTTTTTTACATTGTTTTGCATACACGATGCACTTTCACCGATTGAAGAAAGTAAACCTGCGCCATAAATCTTTGGGTTTTCTAAAGTCCCAATTAAGCCATATTCAACGGTCCACCAGTGCAAGCGACCAAGCAAAGCCATTTCTGAAGGTTCGCCCATATTTTCGCTAATAAAGCGCAATTCCTTTTCAGCTTTTACAATTTGCGCTTCATCAGCATCATTTGCTTCCTTTAAAATAGAAAGCTTCCTAATAGCTTCATAAAGTTCAAAATCTTTTGCCGAAAACATGGCTTTAGCGCCAATAGAACCAAAATAACTTAAATAGTTATTGTAATCGGTATCGGCAATAATAGGCGCATGTCCGGCACTTTCATGAATAATATCTGGTGCTGGTGTGTATTCAATATGATTAATCTGGCGAATATCGGCAGCGATAACCAAAACCCGGTAAGCTTGATATTCCATAAAAGCAGCTGGCGGAATAAAACCATCAACTGTTACAGCGCCCCAACCAATTTTGCCTAAATTATCGTTCATGGTTTGCAAATCGGGGATGTATTCTATACTTAACCCAGCCCTTTGCAGCCCTTTTATATATGGATAATAAGCAACATTTTTTAGGTAACTATAATTTTGACGCATCACATAACGCCAAACGGCTTGGTCAATTGGGGTATATTTTTCGTAATTCTGGGCAACAATAAATTGCTTTAAATGATTGGGCAATTTAGCTACCTGCGCATTATTAAAATCATTAAAATGGCTCATCGGTAATCTGAAAATAAGTTGGTCAAAGGCTAAGTTATGATGTTAGCTTTACCTTATCAAGAATTGCGCCTATTAATTAACGCCTTTCAGAAATAATTGGCGAGTTTTTCGACCATCTAAGGCATCTAAGAAAATATAAGACTATATATTATTATTTATCAAGAGCTTATTGTTTTTTGAAAACGATTTTCAGCAATACTTAAGAGAAAGCAGTCGGGCTGTTCGCTAAATCTTTTTTGCACGAACTTCAAATTACTAGATCGATTTACTTATGTGCTCGAGAAACTTTGCCACTTTTATCAAAGGCAAAAAAGGATATCGCTTCCATCCCGTTTATTTACTTCGGCTTATGCTGTTAACGCATACGCACAGTTTTGCGCCCTATTTGTAAACGTAAATAGTAGCAGCATTTGCGCCACCTAAACCCGACCAAAGTGAAAAAGCCCGCAAGGCGAGGCACGAGCCGAGGACTTGAAACGGGGGCGGGACTGAGTTAACCGAATTGCTCTAAAACTTGATTTTCTAAATTATTTCTTTGTTTTTTTTGCACCCAGTTTCTTTACACTAAAAGTAAAATAATGCTGATACAGGTAACTGAAACCTGCAATTAATACTGAAACTGCCACTTTAGATATGGTTGGGTAAATACCTAAATATTCGATAAAGAACTTCTGCATAACGTAGGTTAGCAAAATGTTTATAAAATTTAAATTTAGAAAACGCAGTAACTGAATATGTGCCTTTACTTCGCTATGTGTAAAAATTACATATCTGTTTAGCAAAAAGCTGTATGGTATAACCACCATAAAATCTGCAATTAACGCTGCTGTTTCTCTTTTTACCGTGAAAAGAAGAAGATTTACATCTTCTGTTAAAAAGAGATAGTGAAAGGCCAACCAATAAACTACTATGCCTAAAAGCCATGTACTCCCGCCTGTTGCTAAATACCTAAAATTATGTTGAGAAATAAAACCCTTGAAAGGTGGATAGAAAAAATCGATTATGGCAAGGATGAGTTTTCGCATAGTTGGGCTTTGTGCTTGCAAAGGTAATTTATTTACCGATTTGATTACAGTTATAAGTAGCAAAAATATTGGTTTTGCCAGTGTTGTTAATTAATGATTGCTAACGGCTATTTATGCTTGCTGCTGGCTGCGCAACAAAATCGATTACTGCACACCAACTATATGATGGATGCGGCTGAATACTTATACCTACGGTATTTAACTTGTATTTCTGATCGAGCAGGTTTTGCCTGTGCCCAAGAGACGGAACGCCACAATCCAATAGCAGGTGACAAACAATATCTAAGCTGTTTGAGTAGCCAAAATCTATGTTTTCGCTCATGGCTTTCTTAGGGAAATGTTTTGAAACTCTGCTTGCAAAGGATTCACCATTACTACTTTCGTGTGTATCGATGTTATTCCGGTTTAAATCTACAGCATGATTTCTGCTTATCGAACTTAATTTCTCATCGGGATAAAACATGGGCAGATTTTTAATACCTCTAACATGTTTAAGCAATGATGTGTAGTACGAATTGTTGCGGGAAATCTTTAACTCGTTGTAGTTTCTATATTTTTTAACTTTTTCGTTATAATTATTGATGTAATCTTCGAGAAATGTATAGTAAAATTTTTCGCCATCAATACGAATAAGATTCATGTATAAGAGTGTGTTTTTTTCTTCGCTGGTTAAGTAATCTGCATTTGCTCCAGTATTTGCTCGCTTAAATTCGGCATCTGTCCACCGTTGTGCAAATGTTATATTTATACATAAAAATGTGATTAAGGAGAAAATACAAAGGCGAAGCATGTGTGGTTTTTTATTGATAACGCCTTGAAGTTTTATTTATTTTTTGAGCGTAGCAAAACAGTGTGGTTTTAAACAAAAAACCCTCAATATTTGTGAGGGTTTTTTGAAGTAAGATTTTACAAAAACATACCACCTGATGCTTCTATGCGCTGTGCATTTATCCATTTGGCTTCTTCAGTACATAAAAAGGCAACTACGCCACCAATATCATCCGGTAAACCAACTCTGCCTAAAGCAGTTTGAGCCGCAATGTGTTTGTTAACATCAGCGTTATCGCGGACTGTTCCGCCGCCAAAATCGGTTTCTATAGCGCCAGGAGCAACAATATTTACATTTATTCCTCTTGCGCCTAATTCCTTTGCCTGGTATTTAGTAAGCGTTTCCATTGCGCCTTTCATTGATGCATAAGCGGCATAACCAGGCAATGCGAAACGAGCCAATCCGGTTGATACATTAACAATGCCGCCACCATCATTTAAAACCGCCAATGCTTTTTGAGTTAAAAAGAATGCACCTTTAAAATGAATGTTTACCAATGTGTCGAATTGTTCTTCAGTTGTTTCTGCAAATGAATTGTAAATTCCAATTCCAGCGTTGTTAACTAAATAATCAAACTTTTCTACGTTAAAAACCGATTTTAATACTGATTTCACTTCTTCAAAAAAAGCATCGAATGTTTTGTTGTCCGCTACATTTAATTGCAAAGCAGCGGCCTTAACGCCAATTTCTTCTAATTCTTCTACAGTTTTATCGGCATCTTCTTTTTTAGATTGATAAGTTACAATAACGTTTAAGCCCTTTTTAGCCAAGTGAACGGCTGCATTTTTACCCAAACCACGACTGCCACCGGTTACAAGTACAATTTTATTTTGTTTTTCCATTTTCTTTTTAATTTGATAAACAAAGTTAAATGGAAAATGACTGTAAAAATGGTGACATGTTAAGGAAAAATGGTGAGTACTTAAGTTTTATATGGTGAAAACTTCCTTTTTTACTGCAAGCGATTGGAAATAAGCTTCACGGTATTGTTTAGGCGTTTGCCCCGAAAAGTGTTTGAAAAACTTTGTGAAGTTTGATGGATCGTAAGTTAAGATTCTGGCAATTTCAGAAATTGGTGTACTCACATTTTGCAACATCGATTTAGAAATTTCCATTAAACGTTCTTCGAAAAAAAAGCAAGGAGAATGGCCAGTTGCCGCTTTAATTGTATTGCTAAAATGGGTTGGATGAACGTGCAATATTTCAGCAAAATCCCTAACCTCGAACATTTCAGTTGCCCGGCCCGAAACAATATCAGCAAGATGTTTATCTAATTCTATTAAATAATCGGCAGCAATTTCATGTTGGCGGGCAAAGAATTTTTGAGGGATTTTCATAATATCTCTTGATTAGCAAATCAAATATAAAACAGAAGAAATTAAATTTGATTTCTACTTTACTTTTTTACCTGTGCCTAACCAAATCACGCTGTTTAAAATCATCTTATTTTGAATTTCATTATCAAAGGTATAAGAAATTGTTTTGTTAGTATTATCGTATTTGTGTTCATAATCCATGTCGTTATGACCCATATTTACATAAACCATTTTATAATTTTTGTTTGTCCATACAACTGGATAATAACCGTCTTGCCAAATTTCGTGGGTTTTAGGGCCTGTTCCTAACGGGAAACTTGTCGAATCTATTGCTAATAAAATTTTTATATCCGAATTTTTCCTTAAATCATTTTGCCAGCTATACCATTCATTTGGCTGAACTTTAAATGTTTCTGGCAAATTTTTAACAACAGGATGAGTTTTATCTTCTACTTTTAAAACTGCAGATGTTGGTCGCCATGTGTTGCTGCCATAACTCCCAGAGCCTAAAAAGGTGTTATGATACCAATTCCAGTTCATATCGTATGCAGATTTTTCTAAAGCAAATGTCGAGAAATGAAAGCCCATCCATGCGCCACCATTTTCCATGTATTTCTGAAAAGCTTCTCGTTGTTCAGGTTGTTCTGGTCTGGTATCTAAAAATAAAACTACTTGATATTTTGATAAAAATTTTGAGTTTAAATTCTCCCAATTTGAGGTATAATCATAACTGAAGTTATTTTTTACTGCTATTTTTGGAAAGTATTGATTTGCCTCCTTTACAAAACTGATGTGCGCTAAATCACTTTTACCAGTATAAAAAGCAATGATTTTAAACCTTGAGTTTTTAGGTTGAGCGAGAGCAACCGTCGTAAAAAATATCAATAATAAAAGAGAAGAGACTTTCTTGTTCATTTGATTAGGTTATGATATCTAAATTAGCGAAAAGGTTAGAAGCTTTTACATCACAACTAAATCAAAGCTTGGCATTAGTCTCGAAAACTTAATTTCAATCGATTGATGTTTTTCGCATAAAAAAACCGCAAGTGGTTAACTTGCGGTTAAATATTATAAATCTGCCTTAAATGTCTAAGGTGGTAAAAACTTAAGCCAATAGTTTTTTCCAACTTACTGCATTTCCAACAATATTTCCCAAATCAGCAATAGCAACACGTTCTTGCTCCATGCTATCGCGATGACGAATCGTAACCGTACTATCTTCTAAACTTTGGTGGTCAACAGTAATACAGAAAGGTGTTCCAACTGCATCCTGACGGCGGTAACGTTTACCGATTGCGTCTTTTTCTTCATAAATACAGTTGAAATCGAATTTCAAAGTATCCATAATTTCACGGGCTTTTTCTGGCAAACCATCTTTTTTAGTTAAAGGGAAAACTGCAACTTTATAAGGTGCTAAAGCAGGGTGTAAACGCAGTAAAGTACGGCTATCTTGCTTTTCTTCTATACTTAAATCTTGTTCTTCAAAGGCATTAATCATGGTTAATAAGAACATGCGGTCTAAACCAATTGAAGTTTCGATAACGTAAGGAACATAATTTCCATAAGGCTTACCTTCTTCATTTAAATCGTTGTCGAAATATTGCATTTTCTTACCCGAAAACTCCTGGTGCTGCGTTAAATCGAAATCAGTTCTACTGTGAATACCTTCAACCTCTTTAAATCCGAACGGGAATTCAAATTCAATATCCGTTGCGGCATTGGCGTAATGAGCCAATTTAACATGGTCGTGGTAACGGTATTTTTCAGAAGATGTTCCTAAAGCTTTATGCCATTTTAAACGGGCCTCTTTCCAATATTCAAACCATTTTTTGTCTTCACCCGGGCGAACGAAAAATTGCATTTCCATTTGCTCAAACTCACGCATACGCATAATAAACTGGCGGGCAATCACTTCATTTCTAAAAGCCTTACCAATTTGCGCAATACCGAAAGGAATTTTCATTCTTCCCGATTTTTGAACATTTAAAAAGTTTACAAAAATACCTTGTGCCGTCTCCGGACGAAGATAAACCTCATCGCTTCCTTCTGCCATTGCACCAAATTGCGTGCTAAACATCAGGTTAAACTGGCGAACATCCGTCCAGTTGGATGTTTTAGATATTGGGCAGATAACTTTATAATCAACAATTAAATCTTTCAGCAGTGCTAAGTTTTCAGATTTGAGCGCTAAATTCATCTCAACCTCAAGCGCCAAACCTTTTTTCACAAATCTCCAGCTTGCCTCATCAACAAATGGATACTTAGCATTATCTAAAATTCCTTCCTCATCTTTAAAACTTGGAATCCAGGCTGCTTGTCCTTCATCACTTAAACCTAAAATTTCTTGCTGAAACTCCTCGAATTTAGCTTTGTTTTCTCCAGAGAAATTGGCTAATTCAGAATATAACTCATCAATTTTATTTTCCAATAACTGGTCGGCACGATAACGTTTTTTCGAATCTTTATTATCAATCATCGGGTCGTTAAAACCATCAACGTGTCCGCTCGCTTTCCAAACTTTCGGGTGCATGAAAATTGCAGAATCAATCCCTACAATATTTTCATGCATCTGAACCATGGCTTTCCACCAATATGTTTTAATGTTGTTTTTTAACTCGGCACCCAACTGGCCGTAATCGTAAACGGCACTTAAGCCATCATATATTTCGCTGCTTTGAAACACAAAACCGTATTCCTTAGCGTGTGATATTACATTTTTAAATTGTTCGTCGTTATTCTTTTGAGCCATAATGGAGGCAAAGATAATAAATAAGGTAAAAGGTAAGCGGTAAAAGGTAAAAGGTTTTTGATAAGCGTTTTAAAGTTGCTAACTAACTATCTTAGGTATGTAAGGTGGTTCAAAATATTTTTTGAAAATCAATTTCAGTGCTAATTGGTTTCTTCAGCCCCGCTTTACGCTTTATCCCGAAAATTCGGGATGCTCGCTGCAATCGGGTTTAACTTGCCAAAAATGTGCAACTGTTTATGTTTTACTAAAGACTAAAACAAAAAACGATGCTACAGATTATGCAGCATCGTTTATAATTAAAACAGAATGGTTGTGGCTAAATGTTAACGTCCCTTTCTTCCTCAACACTTAATACGCCATTAATTTTTTTTATATCTGCCATTTTTTGGTTAGTTGGAACAACCATAATTACGCCAATAGATTCAAGTGTTTCTACGCTTTTAACACCCAGTTTTTTTAGCTCATTTGTAACGGTTCCTAAACTACCATCCTTAACGGATATTAACCATTTCGATTTCATCTTATTATTCTTTCAATTGGTCCAATTGGGTCGATAGGGAATCTTGGATTTACCAAAATTGGCACTTTTTCAAGTGGAAATCTATCAATCGGAATCCTGTCAATTGGAAATTTTATTAACCTGTTTTTTGTTGGCGCCTGCACTAAACCTGCGCCAACATCTCTTGCCGGCGAAGATAATGCTTTTGCTGTTGAAGTTAGTTTTCTCCATAAGTTTATGCCACGCAAACCCGATGCTTGTGCCCAAAGCGCCGCAATTCCTGCAACGTGAGGCGTAGCCATACTCGTACCATTCCAGGTTGCATATTTGGTTGGTAATTTTGTTGATGAATAAACGCCAACACCAGGCGCAGCAATATCAACAGCGCCGTAAGTAGGATATAAGCCACCGTTTGAGAAACTGGCAACATTCATGTTTACATCAACAGCGCCTACAGCCATTATCGATGGACAATTTGCAGGGTGCATAACCTGTCTAACTGTTCCTGGTCTGGCAGAATCGTTACCTGCAGCCGCAATTATTAAAGTGCCTTGTGCTAAAGCTCTGGCTGCTGCGGTTTCAAAAACAGCTGAATAACCAGTTCCACTAACAAAACCTCTTAACGACATGCTCACTACTTCGCAACGATTTGCAATTGCCCAGTTAATACCGGCTAAAATACCTCCGTCGCCACCAGAACCTCCATTGCTTAATACTTTGCCGATGTAAATACTTGCAGCATAAGCAATACCGTATCTTTCAGCAGCTGATGGAGAACTTAACGGTCCACAAGCTGTGCCTGTACAATGCGTACCGTGTCCGTGCCCATCTTGTGTAGTTTCTCCGGCAATAAAGCTTTGGTGTACAACCGGGCGACCAGCAAAATCTGGATGTGCAAAATCAAAGCCTGTATCTAAAATTGCTACTTTAATACCTGCACCATTGTAAGGGTTGTATCTTAAAAAGTTTGTAGGTACTACATTTGTTGCTTTTAACCCCCAGGTTGCACCAACAGATTCAACTTCCGATTCTTGCTCAGTGTAACTCGATTCATCGATTTCCTGACCAACCAAAACGTTTGCAATTTGGTTTATGGCATCTCTGTAGCCTTCAACATAGTTTTGAGTGCTTTCGTCAAGCATCCCAATTGCATAAACAACAGTTTCTTTCTCTACAATCATTTGGTTATCGCCAAAGCTGCTGATGTTGTTTTCAAGTTTCGGTTTTTCGTTAACAATTGCAATCCCCAGTTTATCTAGAATAATTCCATCGGCTTTGGCGAGGTCTTTATCGGTAAAAAATTCATTTTCGAATTCTAAAGAGCTTTTTAAATTCAGCCCGCTAATCGAATTAATTTGGTTAATAGAATCCGATGTGTTCGAACCCTCAGGTAATAATACCAGATATCTACCTGTGTATTCTACCTTTTCTTCTTTTTTTAAAGTTTTTGACATGATTTTTAGTTTTTGATTTAGTACCTACTCTGTTCAGGATTTTCGGTTTATTCCTTAAAATTGGTGAAGTTTAATACACCCAAAATTCTTCTAAACCACATTTAAAATTGGTAGGTAATTCACTAAAAATCAGTAGGAAAAGCACCGAATTCTTAATTGGTGAAAACAACTACAGAAATATGGGGAAAACCCCATGTTTTAAGCATAAAAGTTTTATCACATTTGAGAATAAAAGTTAACTTTAATAAAAACCAAAAAACTATGGAATCGAACCCAACATTTAGTTACATTATTGCATTCTTTATAGGAGCAATTGCAGTTTACTTAATTCAAAAACTTTTCGGTGGTACGAAAAAAGAACATGGTTCTACAAAGCCAAATACGATGTCGCAAAAGGCTATTCAGAAAATGGTAGATAATTATCGAAATGTTCAGCTGGAGGTGATAAACAAAACTTTGGGCATAAATGATGCACATTCTGTTTGGTTTGATTTCAAAACCTTGAAGAAATTTATAAGCGATATTGAATTAGAGAGTGTAAAAGTGCAGCAGCACATTACGGATGATAGATTGGGGTTGCGTTTTTACTATGCTGCTTACCCCAAAATTCAGGATTGGGATGTTTTTGGCAATGATACTTCAATACCTAAAGACTTTGCAGAGAAACACACTTTAATAATGATACCTACATTAAAAATTAAAACTGTTGATGGAAGTTATCTTGATTACGATTTTAATCCATTGGATGAAACAACATATTCTGTTGAGCGAAGAGAAAAAAATCAAGCAATGCGCATGATGTCGATTAGCAATGATAATGAAACCCAGGCTTTACAAGTAATGGCTCAAAACCACGGACAAACCATTCCTCCGGCTGTAACTATTGTTGAAGATTATTAGCAAAAATGGAATTAAGTAATTTTCAGAAGTTTTTAAGCGAAAGCTTTCTTTGGATAGAAGGCTTGGCTGCTTTTATCGCTTTGCTTAATTTTAAAACTTTAAAAAATCAGTACTGGCGATTTTTTATTTATTACTTATTTATCATTTTCTTGAGCGAAATTATTGGTAAATGGGGTGGTTTGTATTTTAGCTTTTCTAAAGCGAAGTATTACAACTACCTCGTTATTCCTTTTCAATTCATATTTTTTTATTGGCTATATGGAGTAAAATCTTTTAATAGCAACAAGTTGTTTTATTGTTTTTCGGTGGTATATATTTCATCTTTTTTAGTCAGCGAAATCTTTTTTAGCGAAAAGAAAATATACTTTTCATTTAACTACACTTTGGGTTGTCTGTTACTGATGATTTTAGTACTTAAAGAATATTATAATCAGGTTAATTCTGTAGATATTCTCCATTTCAATAGAAATAAAATGTTTTATATAAACTTAGGTGTTTCCCTATTTTACATTGGCACGTTGCCTTTTTTTGCATTTTATTCTTTGCTTAAAGATTATTCTACAATTTGGGCTATTTATTACGATTATTTCTTAATCTCTGGCATAATCATGTATTTATTATTTTCAATATCGTTTATATGGGGAAAGCAGAATTATTAATCACGGTCATTTTATTTAACCTGTTTTTCGTCAGTTTTACGGTTGCTATTATGGTTTACATCCGTAAATATAAATCAAGAAAGAAAGAGTATTTAAATGAAATTAAAATTAACAATGAAATACACCAGAAAGAATTATTAAGCACACAGCTGGAAATTCAGCAAGATACCATGCAGCAAATAGGTAGAGAACTGCACGATAATATTGGACAGAAGTTAACCTTAGTAAGTTTATATGCGCAACAGCTTGTTTATGAAAAAAAGGTGCCGCAAGCGAGCGAGAAAATAGAGCAAATTTATCAGATTGTAAACTCATCGTTGGAGGATTTGAGAGCATTATCAAAAAACTTAACTAATGATAACATTAATACACACGAAATAGTAACTTTAATACAAGATGAAGTAAATAACTTAAATGCTTTAAAAAAATGCGATGTCTTATTTAATCATAACCGAAATGACTTTAATTTAGATTTTGTTCGGAAGAATGTTTTACTGAGAATTACACAAGAATTTCTTCAAAACAGTCTGAAACATTCTAATTGTAGTGAAATTAAAATCGGATTGCATTCAGATAATGCTATTTTTTTAAAACTAAAAATTGAAGATAATGGAGTAGGATTTGATTACTTAAATAGTAAAGCTGATGGTATTGGCTTGAAGAACATGAAAAAACGAGCCGAAATTATTGGCGGGAAATTTAGCTTAATCAGTAATCTTAATTCTGGAACCGCAATTACCGTTGTTTTAAATAGCCAATCATGAAAAAAACTATCGTTATTGTAGATGACCACGTACTTATAGCAAAAGCGCTACAAGGCATTATCAATAATTTTGAAGATTTTGAGGTTATTTATGTATGCGAAAACGGCAAGGATTTAATTGATAGGTTTGTTACTGGAAGTAAAATTCCGGATATTTTACTTTTGGATATTAGCATGCCCGTAATGGATGGCTTTGAAACTGTAACCTGGGTAAAAATTAATCATCCTGAAATAAAGGTTATGGCACTTAGTATGCAAGATGAAGACAAGAGTGTTATTAAAATGGTTACTAATGGTGCAACCGGCTATCTTTTAAAAAACGCCCACCCTACAGAATTAGAAAACGCACTTACAAAGTTGGCTGCAAATGGTTTTTTCTATCCCGAATGGGCTTCAAAAATTATATTTTTTAGTTTGAATAAGGCAAAAGATACCGAAATTAAAATCTCTGATAGAGAAAAGGAGTTTCTGAAATACACCGTTACTGAACTTAATTATAAAGAAATTGCCGATAAAATGTTTTGCAGTCCTAGAACGGTAGAAAGCTATCGCGATAATCTTTGCGAAAAACTCGAACTAAAAACCCGTGTTGGCTTAGCGGTTTTTGCAATTAAAAATGGTTATGCATAGATTGGCGTTAATGGTATGAATTGTTTAGTTGGTTAACTGTTTAAATTGTAGAATTGGTAAACTGCACAAATTGTGCAGTTGGTTAATTGTATAATCGTTGAACTGGTTAACTACTTGGCACTCGATTAACCAGTTTAACATTTAACCTTGTTAGTTGCGTAGTACGCGATGAACGAGTTTATCATTTAATCTTGTCAACTGTTCACCGCTCGATTAACCAGTTTTAAACAATTAGCCATTTAACCAATACCACATTTGACCAAAAATCATCCATTTACCTTTTCCATCTTCCAATTTTTTCTACTTTTGAAGTATGAGATTTCATTTTTTACTTTTCTGCTCATTTCTGGCAGCGCTTATATCGTGTAAGCAAGAAGAAAAAGTTCATCATTATATAAAATTTGATAATACAAACGAGCTGTACCAGTTTTTAAAGTGGTCGCCAGAAAATCGTTTTCCTTTAATTAGTGCACATCGGGGTGGCCCAATGCCAGGTTTTCCAGAAAATTGTATAGAAACTTTTGAAAATGCAACCACTTATAATCCTATGATTATCGAGTTTGATATTGCGTACAGCAAAGATTCTGTTCTGGTAATTATGCATGATGATAAATTGGATAGAACTTCGACGGGTAAAGGACCAATTGGAAATTATACTTATGAAGAACTTAAAGCATTTAATTTGAAAGATGATGATGGGCAAGAAACCAAATTCAAAATACCAACATTAGATAGCGTTTTAAGCTGGAGCAAAGGTAAAGCATTACTAACTATTGATTTGAAGCGTGGCGTTTCTTACGCAAAAGTGATTGAAAAGGTTAAACAATACAAAGTTGAAAGTAATTCTATTATTATAACTTATACTGCAAATCAGGCTCAGGAAGTACATCATTTAGCACCCGATTTGATGATTTCTGCTTCTGTTCAAAAGAAATCTGATTTGAAAAGACTTAATAGTTTAGGCATACCAAATAATAGAATTGTCGCTTTCGTTGGTGTAAGTGCGCCTGATAAGGAATTGTATAAATTCTTACATAACAAGGGAATCACTACAATTTTAGGTACGATGGGCAACATTGATAAAAGTTCAATTGCCAATCCTGCTAAAAATGTTTATTATCATTTAGTTAATAACGGTGCAGATATTTTATCATCTGATAACATTATGCAAGCTGCCGAGCAATTAGATAAGTTTAGGTATAATAAAAAGATTAGTTCGAAACATATCAATTAAATATTACGTCATTTACCGACTTAAAATAACTTTAAAAACTTTGCGCAGAATTTGGTGTTATTTGCGGTTAAAAAAATCCATATGAGTATTTCAGTAAAAAACCTTTCTAAACATTATGGCAGCCAAAAAGCGGTTGATTCTATAAGTTTTGAAGTAAAGCCAGGCCGCATATTAGGTTTTTTGGGGCCGAATGGTGCGGGGAAATCTACTACTATGCGAATGTTAACGGGATATTTGGAGCCATCATCTGGTGAAGCTAACATTTCTGATAAAGATATTGTTAGTCAATCCATTATAGCTAAAAGGCATATTGGCTATTTGCCTGAAAATACACCACTTTATACGGATATGTATGTTAAGGAGTTTCTCAGCTTTGTTGCACAAACTTACGAGTTGAAAAACATTTCTGTACGTGTAGAAGAAGTGATTAAAGTGGTTGGCCTAACGCCAGAGCAACATAAAAAAATAGGAATGCTTTCAAAAGGTTATCGGCAACGTGTTGGCTTGGCTCAGGCAATTATTCATAATCCAGAAGTTTTAATTTTGGATGAGCCAACATCGGGTTTAGACCCAAATCAACTGGTTGATATTAGAGCCCTAATCAAAACATTGGGCAAAGATAAAACGGTTATCATTTCTACACATATTATGCAAGAGGTAGAAGCCATTTGTGATGATATCATCATTATCAACAAAGGCAAAATTGTTGCAAATGACACACTTGAAGGGATTAAAAAGGCAAATAACCAAAATTCGTTAGAAGATATTTTTAGAAAACTTACTGCTTAGTTTATGTTAAAATTTGGATTTTTATTGTCAGCTTATTTACAATTTAGCTCCCTAATATCAAATGCACAAAACACTACAAATTTAAGCTTCGGTGCAGAAATTGGTCTTCCTTCGGGTAATTTTTCGGGTATATCTGCAATCGGGACTGGTGGCTCAATTAAGTTAGATGTTCCGGTATTAAATCAACTTGCAGTAACTGTAAATGCAGGTTTTATGAATTTTTTTGGAAGAAGAAATCAAGTTCTTGTGGTTAAAGATTTTACTTACATTCCAATAAAAGGTGGTTTAAAATATTATTTAAGTGATGGCTTTTATGCTGAGGCCCAAGCAGGAACTGGTTTGCCAATTAATGAAGGACAAAAAACATTATTTGTTTGGTCGCCCGGTTTGGGCAATATTTTTAAGCTTAGAGGGAAGGGTTTACTCGATGTTGGTTTAAGATACGAAGGTTGGACAGGTAAAAATGATGAAGTTCAGTTGCTAAATTCTTCAAATACAAAAGGCTTTGCTGGATTAAGAGTTGCTTATTCGTTTGCACTTTAGTTTGAGCTACTGCAACGATTATTAATGAAATGAGCCATTATTTAAAGCTTATTTAACACACAATCATCTATAATTTACTTTAATATTTTATTAACTTCGGCATTTAAATTTTGTTATGTACGCAGTTTTTAAACGCGAATTATATAGTTTTCTAAGCTCAATGGTTGCCTTTATTACGATAGGCATTTTTCTGTTGGTTTCTGGGCTTTTGTTGTGGTTTTTTCCTGATACATCAATTCTTGATTATGGCTATGCCGAACTTGGTGGTTTTTTTAGCCTAGTACCATATCTTTTCATGTTTCTCATCCCTGCAATAACTATGCGTTCTTTCGCTGAAGAAAAAAAGGAAGGAACTTACGAGTTGTTGATTACAAAGCCGGTAACCCTTTGGCAAATTATTTTTGCTAAATATTTTTCATCCTTAGTCTTGGTACTTTTCTCATTAATACCAACAACTGTTTATTATTTTTCGATTTCAAAACTAGGTTTGCCTGAAGGTAACATCGATTCTGGAGCTGTCATTGGTTCTTACGTTGGTTTATTTTTACTCGGCACAGCATTTACATCCATAGGAATTTTTGCTTCATCAATCACAAAAAATCAAATTATTGCATTCGCAATTGCTGCTACAATTTGTGCATTTACATTTTTAGGTTTCGATTATACCAGCCAAATTTTTGCATTAAGCTCGTTAGAGACCACAGTATCTGCTCTTGGAATAAACGAGCATTACCAAGCCATTAGTCGAGGGGTTTTAGATACCAGAGATTTGCTCTACTTTCTAAGCTTTTCTGGTATTTTTTTATTGTTTACAAACTTAGCGGCAGGAGGGAATAAATAATGAAAAGCCATAAAAAGTGGATATGGGTAATAGTTGTTTTAGTAGTTGTTTTTGCCGTTAATATTATTGGCAATTATGTCTTTCATCGGTTCGATTTTACCGCAGATAAGAGATTTACTTTGACCGATAAGACGAAAGCGGTTTTAAAAAACACACAAAAACCAGTGTTGATTACAGTTTTTTTAAATGGAGAATTGCCATCTGCTTTTAAGAGGCTGCAAACATCAGTAAAAGATCTGTTAAGCGATTATAAAGCTTACTCTAATGCCGAGTTAAAGATTGCTTTTGTAGATCCTTTGGCGGGCTTAAATGCTGCAGATCAAGATACTGTTATCAATAACCTTTATCAGCATGGTATCGAAGCCACAAATTTAAGTATTAAAACAGAGAGCAGATTAACTCAGAAATTGGTTTATCCAATGGCGATGATTGAAAGTGACGGTAGAGAATTACCTGTTAAACTTTTTCAAAATCTTGATGCAAGCGGTAATTACGAAGATAACATTAATCGTTCAATAGAAAATCTGGAATATGTTTTTACATCAGGTATTAAAAAGGTTGTAAGTGGCAATAATCCTCGCATCGGTTTCACCGAAGCAAATGGCGAACCCTCTGATTTAGAACTTTATGATGCAATTCATACACTTTCGAGCAGCTACGAAGTTGGCAGAGTAAATTTAAACACCATTGATAAAGCTGGCTTAGATAAGCTAAAAATGTTGGTTATTGTTAAGCCTCAACAAGCATTTACCGAAACTGAAAAATACAAAATAAACTATTTTGTTATGAATGGAGGAAGGGTTTTGTGGAGCATCGATCAGGTTTCTGCTGAGTTGGATAGTCTACGCGGGAAAGGTTCGCAAATGGTTCTTAACAAAAATCTTAACCTTGATGACATGCTTTTTATGTATGGTGCAAGAATAAACTATAACGTTATTGCAGATAAAAATTCTGCTGAAATTCCGGTTTCTACAGGAGTTGTTGGCGGGCAATCGCAAATTCAGCTTGTTCCATGGATATATTATCCAATTTTACTGCCCGATACTGCCGCAAGTTTGGTTAAAAATTTAGATGGTATTAAAGCCGAATTTCCGAGCACGGTTGATACAATTGGCTCAAAAGGCGTTAAAAAGAAGTATATTTTAACAACCTCTTCCTTTAATAAGATTTTTAATGTGCCGAAATTATTTTCGTTGCAAATGGTTGCAGAACAACCAGATCCGAAATCGTTCCAAAACCCATTACAAAGTGCAGGTGTATTGCTAGAAGGAGCTTTTCCATCAGTATTTGCCGGCAGACCTTTACCCGCTCAAATTACAGAGCCTTTTACAAATGCAAGCGTAAGTAAAAATTCAAAAATGGTTGTAATTGGCGATGGCGATATTTTTAAAAATCAGGTAATTTCAAAAGATAATTCTCCCTTGCCGCTTGGTTTTGATAGATACACACAACGTACTTATGGAAATAAAGCTTTGTTGCTTAACATCGCCGATTATTTTACGGATGATGATAACCTTATCGTATTAAGAAACAAAGAAGTTAAAATTCGCTTGCTCGATAAGGCAAAAATTAAGCTCGAAAAAACGAAATGGCAGGTTATTAATATTGTATTTCCGTTATTATTGTTAATATTCTCCGCAATTTTTCAACATTATTACCGCAAGTACAAGTACGCTAAATAATTTTTATATTTTTGAAGAAGACTAAATGATATCATGAGATTTATAGTATCCACATCAACTTTATTGAAACACCTACAAACTGTAAATGGTGCCTCTAGCAGCAGTACAGTTTTACCTATATTAGAAAATTTTCTTTTCGAAATTAAAGAAGGCAATTTAACAATCTCTGCAACCGATTTACAAACCAGCATGACCACTGCCTTGGCTGTTGAATCAAAAGAGGAAGGTAAAGTTGCCGTTCCATCTAAAATTCTATTAGATACTCTTAAAACTTTACCAGACCAACCAATTGCTTTTAATATTGATGATTCAACTTTTGCAATCGAAATTAGCGCAGGTGATGGAAAGTATAAACTCAGCGGAGAAAATGGTGATGACTTTCCTAAAATTCCTGTAGTTGAAAATGCATCTTCAGTTAATTTACCAGCTTCAGTTTTAACAGAAGCCATCACAAAAACAATTTTTGCAGTAAGTAATGATGAATTGCGCCCTGCAATGACTGGTGTATTTTGTCAGTTATCTCCTCAACACATTACATTCGTAGCAACTGATGCACACAAATTAGTGCGTTATCGCCGTATGGATAGCAAGGCTGATAAAGCAACTTCATTTATTCTTCCGAAAAAGGCACTAACGCTTTTAAAAGCTGCATTGCCTTCAAACGATATAAATGTATCTGTTGATTATAACGCTACAAGTGCTTTCTTTAAATTTGAGAACATCAATTTAGTGTGTCGTTTAATAGACGAACGATATCCTGATTATGAGGCAGTTATCCCTCAGAATAATCCTAATAAATTGGTGATCGATAGAAGTTTATTTTTAAATACGCTTCGTCGTGTGGTAATTTTCGCTAATAAAACTACACACCAGGTTAGGTTAAAAATTAACGGTAGCGAATTGAATATTTCATCAGAAGATTTAGATTTTGCTAATGAAGCGCATGAGCGTTTAAGCTGTCAATACGATGGTGAAGACTTGGAAATTGGTTTTAATGCTCGTTTCTTAATAGAAATGCTTAACAATTTAAGTGGAGATGAAGTTACTTTAGAACTTTCTACACCTAACAGAGCAGGATTATTAATTCCTCAAACTAACGATGAAAACGAAGATGTGCTAATGCTTGTAATGCCTGTAATGTTAAATAACAGTTACTAAAAGCGAGGTTTTAGCTTAAAATTATAAGAATGGCTTGGTTTTTGAACCAAGCCATTTTTTATTTAAGCCAAATACCACCCATCTTATGAAAAGCTCTACTCATCAATCTTTAAAAGCATTTGCCTTTTTATTTCTTTTATGTTCAGTCTTTTTAGTGTGCTGTAAAAAACACGATCCGAATGTAGTTGTTCAAGGTCAGGCAAAAATAAAAGTTATTAATGCTGTGCAAAGCGAAATTAAGCAAGAGGTTTATATTGATAATTCAAAAATGACAACTACCGCATTATCATTTGGTGAAACCAGTGAGTATGCAAAAATACAATCGGGCAGTAGGAGTATAAGTTTTGTAGGTTCAAACAACATAAATACAGATACAAATTTAAATTTTACACCATCTTTAACTTACAGTACATTCTTAATTGCAGATAGAGAAGGCAAGAAGGAAATTATAAATTATGAAGATAATTTAAGTATTTCAGACATGACTACTGCAAAAATTAGAGTGGTTAATTTAACACCATATTTTAATACAGGTGTTAACATAAGTATTCAAACAGGTTCGCCATTTATTAATGCCTTGTTCTTTAAAGAGGCTTCTAATTATTTTACAGTAGAGAGCGGAATAGCCCTAAGGTATAACGTTGTTGGTTCTGGTAATATAAAAACAATTCCGGCCACGGATTTAATGCCTGGCAAAATTTATACAATTTGGCTTAGTGGTTTAACGGCTGCAACTTTGGAAGCACATCTAATAGTTGATAATTAGTTAAGCAGTTTCATATACAATTCAAGTTCAAAGGCTATCTTTGATAAGAACATTTACAACTACGCATGAAAATTAAGATATCAGCGTTTCTCAAACTTTTATTTGCTTTTTTTGCACTCACTTTGTTTCTGGTAAGTTGTGTTAAAAATGAAAATACAAATGATTACGATACTAAAGTTAGGTTTATCAATTTAGTTGATGAAAGAGCGCAGGATTTTTATCTGAATGGAATTAGAGTTGCTACCGCAGTAGGCTATGGCAGCAATAGCAGTTATATTACTGCAGTAGGCGATAAAGAATACAGTATTTTTGCTAAAAACACAGCAACACAAGTTGTTAGCGATTCTTTAAAATACTCTTTAGGCGTTGGTAAAAATTACTCTGTTTATTATAGTAAAACTACCGCAACAGATTCTTTGCTTACAGTGCTCGAAGATAATTTGATACGAGATACAGCATCAGTAAGATTATTTTTTATAAACCTTGGTTATACATTGGGTTCAAGGGTTAGTATTCGAAACCAGTCATCTACTTTCTCGAAAATTTTAGGAATTGGTGAAAATTCGGGTTATGTAAAACTTCCTGCAAATAAAACTTCTGATATATATTTAAACCTTTTAGATTCGGTTAATGTAATTGATACAATACTATTTACAAATTTTGTAAAGGGGAGTAATAATACAATCTTAATCGATGGCCTAAATAAGGGAAACAAAAAAGGCAAATTGCAAGCAAGGGTAATTGTCAACAGTAATTAAATTTCTGGTAATAAATTCAGAATAGTCTTAAAATCAAATTCATATTCATACTTTTGCCCAAAATCATACACAATTGGATTTACTACAACAACTTTTAGATTTTATACTTCACATTGATGTTCATTTGGCTCAAATCGTGAACGATTATCAAACCTGGACCTATTTAATTTTATTCCTGATAATTTTTGCCGAAACAGGTTTAGTTATCATGCCCTTTTTACCCGGTGATTCCTTGCTATTTGCAATGGGTGCATTAATTGCAGGCGAACACGAGACAGGTTTAAATATTTGGGTAATGCTAATCATTTTAATTGTTGCTGCAATTTTAGGAAATACGGTAAACTTTAAATTAGGTAGCGTATTAGGTGCTGGTGTTTTTAAAGAAGAAAACAAAATTTTAAAACTAAAATATTATCATCAATCGCACGAATTTTTCGAAAAGCATGGTGGTAAAGCAATAATTTTTAGTCGTTTCTTACCTATTTTCAGAACTATTGCACCCTTTGTTGCCGGTATTGCTAAAATGCCTTTTGGCAGGTTCACTTATTTTAACATTATTGGTGGCGTTTCATGGATTGTAGCTTTATTATTAGGCGGATTTGTATTGGGTCAAATTCCAATAATTAAAAATAATTTTGAGTTAGTTATCGTTTTCATTGCGGTTGTAACCTTTGTTCCAGCAATTTGGGCCGCCATAAAGAGCAAATTACAACCTAAAAAAATCGAAGAAATTATTGAAGGGGACGATTCTAAATAAGGTTTTTACCTAAAAGATTTAAAGTAAAAGGCAAGAAGTAATTCTTGCCTTTTACTTTTTTAGTCCTGCGCTCTTGCTGAGTTTATTTCAACATCAAGAGAAAAACTTAATTCACTTTAGCTAAATTTCTCTACCAATTGGAATTCCTTTTTGGTATTTCTTTTCAGTATCTGCTTCAGCTTTTTGTTCATCAGCTTTAAGTTCAACTTTAATTAAATTTTTAAGTTCTGGTTGACCAGCATCTACCCATGCAGAGAACCAATAAGAACCTATTTTTAATATTGCAGAACGCATTTGCTTTTCTACCATATTTTCCATCTTATCATGATAAGCTTTTGAATATGCAACAGAATATTGCTTTAAAACTGTATTATTTCTTTCAGAAAAACTATACTTTTTATCCGAAGGAAAGGATGATGCTAATAGTGCTTCAAACTTCAAAACCGTATCAACTAAAGTATTAGTGTGTTTAACAATTTTCCAGGCTTCTTTTAAAGGATTTTCTATATATGTAGCCTTACCTACAATAAAATTGTAATTTGTATGAAAAAGTTCTGGTAACCTGCTTTCCCAAAAAGCATGAATACCAACTTGATTTGTAAGCTGGCCATTATGGTTTGATGTTGTGTGTAACGGTACATGTGCATCGCCAATGTAATGTCCTAGATCTGCCGAATACTTTAAAATTTTTATAGAATCCCGATTTTCGAAAGCTTTAACTAAACTATAATAAGTTCGCTGAATTTGCCACGGAACTATTCCGTCTGTGTACAGTTTTTTTTCTCCATATTTCGCTACAGCATCGTTCCATTTTTCAGGAATACTATCAATATGCTTTTCATAATTTTCTACATCAAGGTAATGTTTTGGTGCCTCCAAAGTATCGGCATAACGCCTTTTATCTGGGTCAACAGCGTGTTCTGTTATGTATTTGATATTCTTTTTATAAAAGGAAATCATTCCTGTTGGTAGTGTAAATACAGCCAGATTGTTAATTCTTTGATGCGCAAAGAAACCCCAGGAAGTGCAAAGTAGAAAAGGGATGATTAACGCAACAAGTATCGTTAATCTTTTCATGTAGAGGTTATTTACTTAAATGCCAAATTGGTTTAAATGATGATCTAAATGTTTGTAAAACATATTGTTCCACTCGGTCTTGTTGAGTTTGCCAAACGAATGAGATTCTTTTCCATCAAAATAACTTTCGCCTAATTGCTGGGTTTTATTCAGGTAATCAATTAAACGTGTTTTTTCTTTCTCGAATTCCTTTTCATCCACAATTAAAAAAGATGGTGCAGTTTGACTATTTCTTTTATATGGTTTTTCGCTTACTACAATGTTTTTTACAAATGCTTTCATAATCAATTTCATTAACGCATTTGGTTTTGGGTGAGTATTATCATAAACCAATTCGTAGCTCACATTACAATGTGCAAGCATTTGCGAAGCGTTCATTTTACCCCACAGTTGAGCTGTTGTTGGTTTTAGTTGGTTAATTCTTTCAATTATTTCGGTAGTTACGGAGGTTTGAAAAATGTTCTTCATGTTTTATCTTTTTGAAAATGATTAGAATATCCGTGATGTGTGTGTAAACAACAATAGGAACAATTGTCGAAGGTAATAATATAAAGGGAAAAAATAATATCGCAACATTAGGTTGCTCGAAACCAAATTGCTGAAATGGTAATGGTGAAGATAATATTGCATTTGCAACGATGAATAAAACTAAAGCTAAACATATAAAATTCCAGGTTAAAAGTAGTTTATACTGAATTCATTTTTTGGAATATAGAACTGCAACAATAGGTGATGATATACCTGGTAAAATGTCAAAATTTCGACCAGAAAAGGTCATTAACTCAGGAATCATTTTATTTAAAAATAATTGATAAAGAACAATTTCTATAAAAAACCTGATGCTATGAAAAATTGTACTTTTGTACAAGTTACGGTGTTGGTAACTATAAGATAATTGTTGCGGTAAACACCCGAAAATAATAAGGAAGATGTTTGGAGCGAAGATTAACATCATTCTTTGCGGATGTGTAATAGCGCCCAGGTAATATTCATTATATGCTAATATTGAATGGATAATTGATATTGCTATAATGATAAGAACAAGTTTAAATGGTCGGCCATTAGCTAAATAAAATAGCAGAATTGTTAATCCAACAATAATTAGAAAAGAGTAATTAATCCAATTCGGTAAGTTTTCAATCATAGTTTGTTTTTTACCAAAATTAATTACACAAATTCTTAATAAAATTGTCTTAGGACAAGAAATGGTTTATTTGACAATTTCCTTTCTAATTCTACTTAAAGACGTATCCGTTATGCCCAGATATGTAGCGATATGTTTTAAAGGCGCAAATTTAAATACCTCTGGCTTTTCTTTAATTAATGCTAAATATCTTTCAGTTCCAGAATCGGTAATTAGTGATATAGATTTTTGTTTAAAGTAAAATAAACTTTGAGACAGGTAACTTCGTCCCCATTCTCTAAAACCTTCTATATTGTGAAAAAAGGTTTGAAAGGTTTTAAAGTCGATTTTCCAGCATATACAATCGGTTACAGCCTGAATATTTTCCTTGGTAGGAACTCTTTGAAATAAAGACGCGACCTCAATTACAATTTCGTTTAATGCAAAGAAATTTGTGGTTATGTCGTTTCCCTGATAATCATTCACAAAAGACCTTATTAAGCCACTTTCTAAAATATAGTATTGATTAGCTATCTCGCCTTCTTTTAATAAAAATGTGCCTTTTTTTATCTCAACTCTCTCATAACTATCACAAATAGCTTTTGTTTCATGGGCTTTCAGTTTTGCATTAATGTACAGTTTTTCTACTGTTGGATTTGGATACATAGGTTTGGCAAAGCGTTAAAGGCTTAATTTTTAAGCATTTTAAAAGAAAACCAACCTAAAAGTGCAATAATAATAGCCATTAAAGCCCAAAGCCAAATCTTATTTTCGAATAATGGGTTTTCTATTTTTATTGAATATGCAGGATTTTTCTCTTCCTCTTGAATATTTATCACAGTTAAATTTTCAGGAATTTTACTTTCAAATTTTGTAAGGTCGTAATTAGGAGCGATGGCATTTTTGTTGCCATAGAATAAAAAATAATTCATATTTGGCTCATCAAAACGGGTTATTAATTCGTAGATGTTGCCTTGCAGATTTATTCCAATAATATTTAAAGGCTGATTGTCGCCATTTTCGATAGTTATTTTTAGGTTAGACAAAATTGTGTTATTAAAGCTGTAGCTAGCTTTCTCTAAAGAACTAAAAGTACCTTCGAAAAGGGTTGAGTATTGATACTGCATACCGTTATCAGTTTTAAAACTATCAGTAGCGTATTCGATTTTGATAGGGCGATAAAAATCATGCTGACTAGCTTCTCTCAGCTCCAGATTTGATATTAAAGATGGTTGTTTTACAGAAACTGTAATTTCTGACCGCTTATTCTTTTCATCATTTACTGTTTTAATTTGATTTGGCAAATACATGTGGTAAATGCCTTTTGTTGTATCACTTTGTGTTATTTTAGCACTTAATAATTCTGGTTTTACATTGCTTATAATGCTTACCCTGAAGTAAGCATATTTGGCATCAGGGAAGGTGATTTTTGTGAAGTTGTAATCTGTAAGGGCATTTTTTATACTTAAAATGCGACTATCCTTAACAATGCTAAACCATTGATTGTTATCGTTACTCCCTTCAAGAGATGCTTTCCAATCAAAGTTTTGTTGTTTAAAACTCAAATCAATTTTATTAATAACAGATAACTTGTTAGGCTGAAAGGTAAAGAAATATTCGCCATTGTTTGATGTTTGATTAATGCGTTTAAAATCTACATCATTTGTTTTTACTTCGTCGCTGCGTAGCTTTAATAGATACGGCATTTCGAGCGTGTCTTTTCCTTTAATGCCGAAAATTCTTAAATCACTAAGGTCGTTGTTAATGTTTTGATATAGCTCGTTCGGCATTTTTAGAATATGCCAATTGCCGTTAATACCCTCAAGTTTACGTTGATATTTATACTGGTTGGTTTGAGCAATTGCGATGTTTCCACAAAACAGTACTATCGCAAATAATCTAATTTTCAGCTTTAGCATCATCAATTATTAAATGTTTGTATTTGTTGTATAAGAAAGATATGATAAGTAAAAGTACACCCAGCGATACGAAAACGACTGTTTTAGCGATAGTGCCCAACGAATATATATCGTAAAAGAAAAGCTTAACTAAGGTGATGCCAAATAAAACCATGGCACCAATACGAAGATGTTTTTTGTTTTTCGCAAGTCCAATACTTATTAAAGCCAAAGAATATACGCCCCAAAGAATACTCAATCCTAATTTATAACTTTCATGAGTGCCCGATAACTCTAAAATGTTAATTAGTTCACTACTTAAAACCCAAAGAATGGTGATGTAAAGAAGATAATCGAACATTGTAGTAAAATCTTTCTTCAACAATTTAGATTTTTGCAGTTGATAACATTGAATAATCAACAGCGCAAAGAAGCCAAAAGATAAATACCTGATGCCTATATTGAATGCACTAATGTTAAAAAAGCGCTGAGCAGGATGTAAATAATTGTCTCTTAGCTCGCTTAAAGTATATAATCCATGCGTTAAAAATGCCACAATGATTAGGAGATTTATAACCAAGCTTGCAATGGCTAACCCTTTGTTTTTAATTTTATTAATATTGAAATAGGTTAGTGCCGAAGCGAAGAGCAAGGTATAAATGTAAATCCATGCTACATTAAGTGTTTCGTAATTATAATTGTATTCTGTAGTGCCATAACCAGGTTTCGAGTTTGGGCTTGTATTAATTTTAGTTTGTTCGATTAGGCCGTTAAAAAATTTGGTAATTTCGAATCTAAACGTAAAATAAGTTACAAAAATCAAAATGGATGGAATAGCATAAGTAAGAATTGCCCTCATCCAAGGCCATTCAGCAGATTTATCAGTTTCTTTCCTGCTTACCTTAAGCATCCAAATAAAGCTTGCTATAAATATACTAGCCGTTAAAAAACCAACATTTAGAATAGGAGTTGCAGATGAATAATAAGCATTAACATCGTAGGTGGTTGTCCAATCTTCAACAATACTTAAAAACGCCAAAAATATTAATGGGAATGATAATTTCTCGTATATCGATATATTTTTAATACGACCCAAATAAAGCAACACAGCTGCTTCAACCGACCAAAAAATAGTTACCCAACCACCATTTAATTGAACAGGTACGGCCATAGTAATAAACGTAATTACCATTGCCAAAATCAAATAAAATAGATTTTTATCTGCTAGTTTTTTCTTATAAATAATTAAACTGACCACAAAGTGAATTACTGCATTTGCTAATGTAAATAAGCCTAATAAGTGTATGCTATTTTTGTTTTCTGATAAAATGAAGTAGCCGATGGCATAATAAATAAAGCTGTTTATTAAAATTATTAAAACATCGCCCAAGCCAAATATTTCTTTCTTAGAAATTTTATAGGCCAAATTGGTAACATAAAATGTAATGAAAAAAATTGCAGAAAATACTACTGATATTGCGAAGAAATTATTGTTGTTTTCTCCTAAATCTAATCTCCAACTTAAAAATATAAGCCAGGTTAAGCCAAAAGATGCATAAAACAATGGTTTCCAATATTTTTTAAAACTTAATATCAGAATACCGATATTAATGATTGCCATGTACGTAAATAATACACCGACTTTGTCAGAACCATCGCTTAGCAAGAAAGGCACCGCGTAGGCGCCAACCAAGCCAATATGAGCAATAACTTGCTTATTGTATTTTATGGCTGCAACTACTGTAAATGATGTAAATACAACCATCAAGGTAAAGGCTAAAGCCTGAGGGATTAAAGCATAAAAATCGTACGCTGCATAGGTAATGAAATACATAATTGCAATTGCACCACTCACTAAAACTGCCGAAAAGTTTTCGTACTTTTCTTTTAACCTAATTGCAAAGGCCATTAATCCACCACCAACGGCGTAACCTAAAATTATCCTCGTTAACGGACTAATCATATCATGGTCTATTGCATATTTAGCACCAATTGCAACGCCAATAATTAAAATCAGAATACCAATTTTGCTGATTAGGTTTTCGCCAATAAACTTCTCGAAATCAGATTTAATGATGTTCTCACGCTTAAATCGCTCAGAAAAATTGGATTGAGTTGGATTAGTAAACGTCGGGTTTTGTTTGGGAACGATAGGTGGTAAGTTACTACTTTGAATAACCTGACTCGGTGGTGTGTTTCTTGGTGGCGGCGTTATTGCTGGCTCAGGAGCTGGAGTAACAGGCGAGTAGGAAGTAGGATCCGGAGATTGCAAAATCTTTACTTCTCGCTTCAAAGCCTCAATTTCAGCTTCGAAACCTTGCTGCCTAAGTAGTAAATTTTCTAGCTTAATTAAAAGTATATTTAATTGTTCTGAATTATTCATTCTAATATTTCGTGATGCGTAATTTGCTTTACTAAATATAGGAATGAATTTTGCAAGGTTAATGAAAAATTATCTCTTACTGCTATGCTTTATATTATTTTTAATCTTGTGGAGCATAAGTTACAATATCAATTCCAACACCATTTGGGTCTTCAATGGCAAAATGCCTATCGCCCCAAGGCTCGTTTCTGATGTCAATTTTAATTACAATGCCTTTCTTCTTTATTCTCTCGTAAAGCTCATCAACATTATCAACCTCGATGGTTAAATATACACCTTGCCCTTGAAAAGGTTTATGGAAAAATGATTGCTGACTTGGATGATTGGGTAAGAGAAAACTTATTTCCGAACTTTTATCTGGCGTATGCAGAAGCAAATAAAACTCGTTTTCGAAAGTAATCCCAAAATTTAAAATCTTCGTGTAAAATGCCTTGCACTCGGCCATTTTATTTGTTATAATTCCTGCATTTAGTTTCATAGCATTTTGTTTTTTGTTATTTAAATTGCTTTGCGAAAAAACATTCCCGCATAAGAGCAACAACATGATAATTAAAAATCTATTTTTCATTCTCACCGATTGTTTAATCAAAGTTGAAGAAAAAGAAAGCACTAAAATTGTAAAAAACGGACAAACTTATTTTCGGAATGCATGTTTAGGCGTTACACCATAGAAATTTTTGAAATTTTTAATGAAATGTGCCTGATCGTGGTAGCCCTGATCTAAAAATAGTTTGTTTGCTTTTAAACTTTGAAGAGAGGGTTTTGCTTTTAGAATATTTTGAAAACGAACGACTTGGCAGAACGCTTTCTGGCTATCGCCGATGTAATATTCAAATAATCTGCGGAGTTGTCTGGAACTCAACCCAACATCTAAATCTTTTTCGATATTTAGTACGCCGAAATTTTTTAATATTATGTTTATAGCATTCTGTACTCTGCTATCATAAGTAAAACGATGATGATTGATATAATTTTTAAAGAACGTATTTAACAAATTTGCCCGGTACAATTTGGTTGAATGCTTTGTGAAATTATCTGAAATAAATTTAGCAATTGAAGGTATGATACCATCAAGATTTTGAGCCAGATTACTTAAATCTTTAGCGTTGATGTTGAAAAGCATTGGGAACATTGTTGGCAAAAACCTAATACCAACGTAATGAAATAAATTTCCTAATTCAAACTCAGTATATTTTTTACAAAAACCCATCACATAACTTTCGTTTGGATTATTTAAGTCGAAGAAAATATCAATGCATCCATCGGCCACAACTCTGTAGTTAAACTGCTCGGTTAACGGATGATTGGTTTCTAATTCCCAAAAACAATAAATATAAGGTTGAAGGTGCGAGTCTGGCAAAATCTCAATATAGCTTACTGCACTTCCTAACTGTTTAACCGTTGGTTGTATTGGCGTATAAAGATTTCGAAGATTTAATTGACTTTCCAAACTAAGATAAACTCAATGTGTGATGGTTGTAAAACCTAAAATTCGTAAATTCGAATCAAAAAAAATAATTATGGATTTATCTTGTCCAATTTCTGCTGAAAGAATTAATGAAAATGTTGTTAGAATTATCGCTTTTATTGTGGCTGTTACTGCCATTTTCTGTGTGATTTCAACTAACTATTGGGCAGTTTTATTTTTATTATTTGATTTCGCCGCAAGAGCATTTGGGAATGGCAAATTCAGTTTTTTAAAGGTTTTAGCGGTTAACGTATCGAAGGTTTTAAAGCTAAAATATGTGATGGTTGATTTAGCCCCTAAAAAGTTTGCGGCAACCTTGGGCTTTGTATTTTGTTTATTAATTACAACGATGTTTTTATTAAATTTTGATTTAATTGTATTGGCTTTAACTTCGATAATGATACTTTTTGCACTTCTGGAAAGCATTTTTGCAATTTGTGTGGGTTGTTATTTTTATAGTTTTATTCAAATGATAAAAGAGAAGCTTTAATTTTTTGAAACATAATCTGTAAGCTTTCGCCATTGCGAGGTACGAAGCTATCTTTTATCTGGTTATATTGCTTCGTACCTCGGAATGGCGAAAAAACTTATTTTTTCAATGCTTCTCTAACTTTTGGAGCAATCTTAGTTCCGAAAATTTCAATAGATTTCATCATAGCTGTGTGAGAAGGTCCGCCAACATCCATATGGGCTGAGAAACGTGTTAAACCAAAAGTTTCTTCCATTGCTAAAATTTTATCTACCGATTGATTTGCATCGCCAATAATTAAAGCTCCGCTTTCACTTATTCCTCCATCAAATTGATTACGTTGATATGGAGCCCAACCTCGGGTTTTGCCAATTCTGTTCATTTGTGCTGAATAAAGCGGGTAGTAATAATCTGCAATTTCCTGGCTATCATCGCCAAATAAAGAATGCATGTGTACACCAACTTCAAACTTATTCATATCGTGGCCATAAGCCTGGTAAACTTTTTTGTAGTAATCGAAAAGTGGTTTAAATTGCATTGGCTGTCCGCCGATGATGGCAAACATTACTGGCAAACCTAACCTGCCGGCACGTTCTACAGATTCTGGTGTGCCACCAACTGCTACCCAAATTTTTAAATTATTGTTTACCGCCCGAGGCAGAACTTCCTGGTTAACCAGTTCGGGACGGAATTTGCCTTTCCAGCTTATTTTTTGTTCAGCATTGATTTTTAAAAGCAATTCTAATTTTTCTTCGTAAAGTTCATCGTAATCTTGAAGATTATATCCGAATAGGGGAAAGGACTCGATAAAACTTCCTCTGCCTGCCATAAGTTCTGCACGTCCGTTTGAAATTAAATCTATTGTAGCGAAGTTTTGGTAAAGTTTTACCGGATCTGATGAACTTAAAACAGAAACTGCACTGCTTAATTTAATATTTTTGGTTACTGCTGCTGCAGCTGCTAAAATAATTTCTGGGCTAGAAACGGCATAATCCGGGCGGTGGTGTTCACCAATTCCATAAAAATCTAAACCCACTTCATCCATGAGTTTAATTTCTTCGATAATTTCTTGTAGTCTTTGTTGTGCGGATTGAATTTCTCCTTTTGCATTAACTTGCAAATCGCCAAACATACCGATACCTAATTCCATATTGTTAATTATTTGATAGACAAATTTAACTGTTTTCGGTTTTAGTGACTTTTGATGTATGTTAAGAATTACGATTTTTTACGATTTGTAACCTGAGTTTTTTAAGGTTAGCCTTAGTTATTTAAACCCGATTGCAGTGAAAATACTTTTGGCTTACCAAAACTTACGAAGTCTAAATGACCGAGTTGATCAGAGACTTAAGTTTAGCCAAAAGATTGCAACGAAAAGCGGGACTGCTTTTACCGATAATTGCTGAAATTGCTTTTCAAAAAGTCAACCATTCAAGGCAAATAAGTTCATATAAGCTTGGTGGTTTTATGTTTTTTTAAAATTGTCTTTTGTATAGAGATTCTGAAACAAGTTCAGAATGATGATCGAATGAGGGAGTATCTTCTGACTGAGGCTCCAAGCTCACTTATTCTATCTTCTTACCCTTCATGGCCGTAGAAATCGCAGCATCCATTACACGCTCAGCAAACGGACGTGTAAACTCATTTAATTCATCGGCTTTTTTCAAGATTCTATCCTTTTCTTGAGAAGCTAAAGCCGTTTTCAAGGCATCGATGTGAATTTTAGTTTCTGCAATTTCTTCAGTGGTTAAATGTTCTGAATGTTTTTCAATGAAACGCTCGGCGGTGTAAAGGAGTTGTTCGCCCTCGCCTCTGGCTTCGATGAGCATACGTTCTTGTACATCGCTTTGTGCGTGTTCGATGCTATCTAGAAGCATTTTTTCGACTGTATCATCGCTTAAACCATAGCTTGGCGTAATTTCAATTTCTTGTTTCACTCCAGAACGCAGCTCGATTGCCTGAACTGTTAAAATTCCATCAGCATTGAGTAAGAAGTTTATATCAACTTTGGGTAAACCTGCTGGCATAGCCGGAATTCCCTTTAAATCGAACTCTGCAAGCTTACGATTCTCTTTAACCAAATCGCGTTCGCCCTGGTAAACGGAAATTTTCATATTCACTTGTCCGTCGATAGAGGTTGTATATTGGCGACCAGCTTTAGTAGGAACTTTGCTATTACGAGCAATAATTACATCCATTAAACCACCCATTGTTTCAATACCGAGAGAAAGCGGTGTAACATCCAACAATAAAATATCAGAGCGGTTTCCGGCTAAAACATCAGCTTGAATTGCTGCGCCAAGCGCAACTACCTCATCAGGATTAATATTATCTTGTGGTTTTTTACCAAAAAAATTCTCAACTTCTTGCTTAACAAAGGGTGTGCGAGTTGAGCCGCCGACTAAAATCACTTCATCAATATCTGCAGAAGTTAAATCAGCATCTTTTAAAGCATTTTTGCATGCGGTAATGGTTTCTTCAACCTTTGCAGCAATCAATTGCTCGAAAGTTTGCTTATCTAAAGTGCACCAGATTTCGCCAACTTTTTCATTATATAAATTTTTAGTAGATAATGCTTTTTTAGCAGCTTCCGCCTGTAAACGCAAAGTTTGCATCAAAATATTATCATCAGCTAAAGCCTTAATATCTAAATTGTTTTTCTCAATCCAATGATTTAAAATAGCGCTATCGAAATCATCGCCACCTAAATAAGTATTTCCATTAGTTGCTAAAACTTCGAATATTCCGTTTTGGATTTGAAGGATAGAAACATCAAAAGTTCCGCCACCTAAATCGTAAACAGCAATGGTTTTCTGTTGAGCTGGATCTAAACCAATGCCATATGCCAAACTTGCTGCGGTTGGTTCGTTCACAATTCGCATCACATCTAAACCAGCAAGTTTACCAGCATCACGTGTTGCCTGGCGTTGGCTATCGTTAAAATAGGCTGGAACGGTAATTACAGCTCTGTTCACCGGAGTTTTTAAAGCATGTTCTGCTCTAGCTTTAAGTTCTTTTAAAATCTCTGCCGATAATTCAATCGGTGTATAAAAACGGTTTCCTGCCTGAATTTTTACTAATGAATCCGAATCATCATCAATAATTTTATAAGAGAAAATGTCTTTATGTTCTGCAACATCTTTGTAAGAACGGCCTAATAATCTTTTTACAGAAAATATGGTGTTTGATGGATCGGTAGTTAAAAACTCTTTCGCCTCGTTACCTACAACTGTTTCATTTTGATTGTTGAAATAAACAACTGATGGCACTAATAATCCTTTACCGGAATCGTTAATTACCTGTGGGTTTTTATCTGGATTTATGAAAGCAACCAAACTATTGGTTGTTCCTAAATCTATACCGACTATAATTTCTTCCTTTTGAAACGAACCTGTAGCAAGGTTAATTGATATTTTTGCCATGGGGCGAATTTAAGCAATTGTTGTTTCAAAATTGTTGGAATGTTGTAAAGTTGAGAGGATTTAAAAATTGTTTGATGTTGTAATGTTTGAACATTGGAATTTCAATGTTGAAAAAGCGCTTTTTCTTCAAAATACTTTTAATTAAATGGATACTTGTTAAAAGCAACCTGACTCATTGCGCTTTTTTCGTACAAGGCAATGCAATTTCTATTAAATTCTTGGTCGAAATTTACATCGCCCGGCCGCAACGTTAATGGAACGTTTGTTCCTTCTTTAAAAAAGTAAACTTTTGTGTTTCCATATTTTGTATGCGGCATAATGTTACCATAATCTTCCATTTCTTTCCAAATGGAATCTTTAACTGTAACAGCATAAATTCTTTGTACGGGACCAGTATTATTTGCGTTTCTGTATTTAGAAATTTCTTTAAAACCAGCCTGCATATCTTCTATGCCAGGCTGGTTAAAAGTGCCTTTAATTATAAAGCCTACCAGTATTAAAATTCCAATAGTTAATAAATATGAGAAGGTTTTTTTATTCATGCCTACAATAAAGGCAATATTTTCTCCATAACGGTCAAGCCTTGGTCAATATGTTTTTGCTCTATGCAAAGCGCCGGACGGAAGCGTATCGTTTTATCTCCACAACCTAAAAACATTACATTATGTTCTATGCCTTTTGCTATGAATGCATTGCGCATATCTTTATTAGGAAAATCGAAAGAACAAAGCAATCCTCTACCGCGAACATTACTCATTTTATCAAATTTTTGAGACATTTTTGCTAGTTCGTTCTTTAAATATAGACCTTGATTAGTAGCATTTTCGCAAAGCTTGTCTTCTTCTACAATTTGTAAAATTTGTGTGGAGCGAACCATGTCAACCAAGTTACCGCCCCAAGTAGAATTTATGCGGCTTGGTACTTTAAAAACGTTTGTGTCAACCTGATTTACCTTATCGCCAACCAGAATACCGCATACTTGCATTTTCTTCCCAAAAGCCACAATATCCGGTCGGGCAGCTTCGCTGTAATGTTGATGACACCAAAACTTGCCTGTTAAACCAACTCCAGTCTGAACCTCATCATAAATTAAAAATGCCTCATTTTCATCAGCAAGATTTTTTAGTTGAATTAAAAATTCTTCACGTAAGTGGTTATCTCCGCCTTCACTTTGAATAGGCTCTATAATTATTGCACAAATTTCATCTTTATATTCTGCAAATGCTCTTTTAATTTGCTCAATCGAAGTTTCTTCGGTTTTTATTGCATAATTTAAATTTTCACCTTCTAGAGGAAATTTAACTTGTGGAGTACTTACTCTTGGCCAATCAAACTTGGCAAACCATTTCGTTTTATCGGGCAAAGTATTAGTTAAACTTAATGTATAGCCACTTCTACCATGGAAGGCTTTTTCAAAATGAAGCACTTTAAAGCCTTTTTCAGCAGTATAACCTTTGGCAAAATTTTTCTGTACTTTCCAGTCCATTGCTACCTTAATGGCATTCTCTACCGCTAGTGCTCCTCCTGCAATAAAAAACGCATGTGGTAAATAATCTGGAATGCCAACTTTAGAAAAAGTTTCAACGAACTGGGCATATTGTTGTGTGTAAACATCAGAGTTTGATGGATTTGCAATTGCTGCTTGTAGTAAACTTTTTTTGAAGTTTTCATCGTTAACCATTTTTGGATGGTTATAGCCTAATGGAACTGATGCAAAGCAGGTAAAAAAATCTAATAATGTTCTGTTGTATTTAGAATCGTAAATATAAGCCCCTTGGCTTTTCTCCATATCGTAAGTTAAATCAAAACCATCTGCTAAAATATGTTTGCTTAAGGTTTCATTCACACGGTCGGCTGGTATTGTTAATTGGTACATATATTTGGATTTGGTATATTCCAAATTTACAATTATGTGCCTAAAATCAAAATTTAAGCACTTTTTGTACTCATTGAACAAAAAATAGCTTTAAACTGTTTAAAGTATGATTTTAGACAAAAATTAGATTTAGACTTCAGAAATGTGGAAAACTTTTTCAAGTATTTCAGCTTAATATTTAATTATTCTAGCCAAATCATCTGTGTAAAAGCACCATTTGCTGCTATATCCCAAGCTTCTAATCGTACCCATTTTCTTCCTTTCAGGTTGATTTTCCAGTTGTAATCTTTCTGTCCGAAAGCTCTTGTCGAATTTAGATCCATACGTTCTCTAAATATATCTTTACCATCTCCAGAAACAACCTCTACAAAATTCATTGGGAATGTCCAATCTAATTTTACCTTAACCGTCGCATTTCCGGTATTATCAATTTTTAAGATTTCACCAGATTTTTTATCATTAATGCTAAATTGAGGGATTACAACTTCTCCGGTTGAAACAAAGAAATTTCCCTTTTGCAAGGCATCTAAAACTGGTTGCCAACCATCTTCATAATTTGGAAGTTTATCTAACTGCAAATAATTCACATTTAAATGTGCGTACATTTCATTTTGGTGCGTAATTGTAAAAATATCCGCTTCTGATAAAACATGTTTCTTTAGGCCCCAGTTTGCCATGTCATCATATAATTTTAGCACACGTTGACTAAGTGTAGAAATTGATAAGTCGGCAGGAATTGCTTTCCACGCCGCACCAAAAAAAGTATCAGATTTAAAAAACGGCTCTTCTTTATAAATATCAGGGTAACCAGTAGAACCTTTGGTTCTTGCATGTGCTGTCCAGGCTAAGCCACTTTCTAATTCAAGTAATTTTAACATTTCTTCCTTATTCGCAATGCGATAAACTTTTCCTAAAGAAGGGTTTTCCGTTACAAAAGGTTCTTCGGGTTTTCTAGACATAATCCAATAAACCGGCTTTGGGAAAAACGCAAGCCAATGTCCGCCGTAAAAATTATTAGCTTCTTCGCCTGGTAATAAAAGAAACGTCGAATCAGAAAGCCGTTTGGTTTGTTCAAATAACGATTTTAATTCTTTTAACCTTTCTTTTTCAGGCCCTTTCGGATGACCCGGACCATGAAACTCAGCAAGTTTCACAATATCTAATCCATGTTTTTTTAGTACATCTACAAATTCAGGTTTTTCGGGGATTTCCTTGCCAGATAATGCTACATCGCTAACAAATTCATTATGAAAATGCGTAGCTAGGGTCTTATAGCCTTTCACTGGTTTAAATTTATCACCATGTGTAAATGCTTTTACTTCATCGAGCGTTTTTTTGGCATTATCTGTACCAATTAAACAGAAAAAATTTAATCGTTGCTGCGTTTTTGGTGGAGCATTAAACCATGGCACATATCTTTTATCTCCTAATGGATCTTGCCGTATGCCCATTCCAAAATCAGGTATTAGATTATGAAAATTTTTGCCGTACCATGTAAATTTTAGATTGAAAGCTTCATCCAACGGATAAAAATATTGGTGTGGAGCAGGAAACAAAGCTAAACTTCCACCTTCACTTTCTCCAATTATAGTTCTGTATTTTACTTCCAGATTTCGGCTTGTATCTGTAGTTTCGGGTTTGCTGAATTGCATTTTATCTCCTACATCTGCCCAAGCCATCGATTTCCATAAAGATTTTTTATTCACTAAACCAGCATCATAAAGAATTGCTGTAGAATCTATTTCTGTAGATAAAACTGCTGCGACATTAAACAACGGACTTCCATTATATAGGACAATTTCGATATTGCCCCTAAATCTATCCGCGTTTGCACCAGAAATGGTAACGATAGTACGTTGTCCGTTTGTAGAAATTTTAGCATTCTTTTTATTGATATTAACAGCGTAAGATTTATAGGGTTTACGAGGAACTCTATCAAAAAAAACATCCCAACCACCACTCGATGGACTTAGAGTTCGTTTACCAATGGTTAAAACAAAAGCCGGATCTAAGCCTGAAATAATTTCTTTGAAATTATTGCCTTTTCCTAGTTGTATACTTTTGAATAGTGGATTTTTTTCATTCAAATCAAGTTGCATTCTGCCAGTAACCTTATCACCGGCAGGCCAGCTTACCGTTATAATTTTTTGATTTACAGTAGCAATTGCACCATTTTTCTTTATGGCTGATAAATCTACTAATGGTTTTTGAGCATGGACAGTAAATGCACTGAAAAGGATTAGAGTTAAGATAATTTTTCTCATAGGATGATTTTAATATCTATTGGTTAGAATAGTTTTTCTAAAATTAAAAGGAGGTAGATTCCAATAACTGATGAGTTAAAGTTAAATAGATGTGGCAACTTTTATCAATAATGAACAAAAATGAGACAAATAAGCAAAATGTTGAACAGTTTTAGCAGGTGCAGCTGCACTCAAATACTTTTCTTTGTTAAAAGCTTTTAACCAAATTTAATAATTATGAGTAGGGTATTAACACTTTTGATTTGTGTTTTTTTCTTGCAATCTGCAAAATCTCAGCAATTGCCACAGATGTATTTTACTGACTCAACTTCTGGAAACCCAGTGGCAAAAGATCCTACAATAGTAAGTTTTAAAGGCAAATATTGGATGTATTATTCAATCCCTGGTAAAAATGGCGAAGGTTGGAAAATAGGTATCGCAACAACTTCTAATGTTAAAGTTTGGAAAAAAACAGGAGAAATATTGCCGGCTTCGTCTTATGAAAAGAATGGATTATGCGCACCCGGCGTATTATTAAGAAATGATACACTTCATCTTTTTTATCAAACTTATGGTAATGCAGCAAACGATGCAATATGCCATGCATGGTCTACTGATGGCATAAATTTTATCAGAAATGCTACAAATCCAATTTTTAAACCAACTGGCGACTGGACTTGCGGCAGGGCGATAGACGCCGAAGTAATTGAATTTAAAGGCAAATATTTCATGTATTTCGCAACCCGCGATAAAACTTATAAAATTCAAAAACAGGGTGTTGCTTCAACTTCGTTATCATCTTCTTTTGATAAAGAGAGCTGGAAACAGCTAACCGATTCTTCGATTTTAGCACCGCAGTTAGTTTGGGAAAAGGCTTGTGTTGAGGGTGCATCATGCATAAAAAAGGGAAAATATTTATATATGTTTTATGCCGGAGGTTATAACAATGAACCACAACAAATTGGTTTAGCCAGAAGTACCGATGGAATAAATTGGGAGCGAATGGGCAATCAACCTTTTTTAAAGAACGGTATAAAAGGAAGTTGGAATTCTGCGGAATCTGGTCACCCTGATATTTTTAAAGATAATAAAGGCAAGTATTGGTTATTCTATCAAGGAAATAACACAGGCGATGGAAAGTCCTGGTATCTATCTAACATTCAGTTAGATTGGAAAGATGATAACTGGCCGAAAATTAAAAATCAATAAAATTTTTATTAAAATGAACATCAATACTTATAAATGGAGTTTTAGCTTAATTTTCCTTTTAATGCTTTCATTAAGATTTACATTGAGTGCACAAGATAAAGAAACCATAAAATTAGCCGATCCTACAATTTTCTACTATAAGGGAATCTACCATTTATATGGTACTGTAGAAAACTCTTGGGATGGCGGATTCAAAGTTTACACATCCCGTGATAAAATTAATTGGGTAGATGGGGGCATTGTTTTAAAAAATGGAGATGCCTTTGGTACAAAAGGATTTTGGGCACCTCAGGTTTTTGAATACCGCAAGAAGTTTTACATGGCTTATGTCGCAAATGAAAATATTGCAATTGCAGAGAGTAACAGTCCGCTCGGTCCGTTTAAGCAAAAATTTAAAAAATCAATAGATGCACCGGTAAGGATGATAGATCCTTTTGTGTTTTTCGATAAGGGCAAGATTTACCTTTATCACGTAAGGTTGGATAACGGAAACAGAATATTCGTTGCTGAAATGAATTCAGATTTATCTTCAATAAAAGAGGAAAGTGCCAAAGAGTGCATCTCTGCCACAGAATTTTGGGAGGATACACAAAAAGTGAGCTGGACGGTTACTGAAGGTCCAACCGTTTTAAAAAGAAATGGATTATACTATTTGTTTTATTCTGCAAATGATTTCCGTAACCCTGATTATGCAGTTGGTTATGCAACGAGTAATAATCCGGTAGGGCCGTGGTCGAAATATAAAGGAAATCCGATATTAAGTCAAAAAAACACCAAAGTTAACGGCTCAGGCCATGGCGATTTTTTTGTAGATAAAACAGGAATGCTGAATTATGTTTTTCATACGCATGAATCGAATGAAAAAACAGGCAAGCGTAAAACAGCAGTAATATCTGCTGAATTTATAAAGGATAATAAGGGTTTAGAAATTCTAAAAGTTGAGGATAATACTTTTAAATTTCTTTATCGATGAAATATCGATCTTAAAAACAAAGCTCTTTTCAACTTAATGAAAAGAGCTTTGTTATTTTGGTTATCTGATAGCGTACTATTTGTACCCTTCGTTTTGTTCCATATTTGTATTAGCATTCATTTCTGCTAATGGAATAGGCAAAACGGTTTTTAAGGAATTGTTGGCAATTGGAATTGTTATTCCACCAGTACGATACTTTGTGAAACCTAATTTATTACGAGTTAAATCGAATAAACGGTGGCCTTCAAAAGCAAATTCTTTACGATTTTCCAATAAAATTAAATTTTGTAAAGCGATACCAGATGCAACCGTCGTTGGAGCAGATGCATCAGCTCGTTTTGCAACGATATCTAAATCAGCGGCTGCTAAAGCATCTTTTCCAGTTTGTTTTGCTCTTGCTTCAGCTCGAATTAAATATACTTCTGATAGACGAATAACCTTGACGCCTTCTTCAAAAGTAGTTGTATTATTGTATTTTGTAATCACATTAGCAGGATTTTCAGCACTTGTTCTGCTACCTCTTGTCATGAAACCTTTACGTACATCAGCTGCACTGTAAAGATTAAATAAATCATCAGTTGCTAAACCATCGCCATAGCTAGAACCTTGAAATAGAAAAGCAGCTAAACGATCAGTTCCTAAATTACTTGTTGAATTGTAAACGACTTCAAAAATGGCTTCGCTGTTATTTTGTGTTCTAAAATTTGTTGATCCACTTTGATAATTTGCATTTGATAATAGGGTGAATTTATTGCTTACAATAACATCAGTTGCCATTGCTTCGGCATTTACCCAATCTTCCATGTATAAGTAAACCCTTGCAAGCAAAGCTTTTGCAGCAAATTGGCTTATGTGCCCTTTGTTAGCCGCAGTAAAACCTACTGGTGTTGCAGGCATTAGTGTTAGTGCTTTTTTCAAATCAGATACAATTAAATCATATCCTTCCTTTACTGTATTTCTTTTTGGATTTAGAATATCCTCTTTACTTGTACCGCTCTTGCTAATAACCGGGACGCCGATATGCGTTGCATTGGCCGTAGCATTATAAGGTGCAGCATAAAATCTTAGTAAATCAAAATGTGCCAAAGCTCTCATAGTGTAAGCCTCTCCAACCAAATGGCTAACCTCTGCTTGCTCACTTGCAGGCACCGATAATTGTTCGCCTTTTGAAATAATAATATTAGCATTAACAATTGTACGATACATTGCATACCAAGAACCAGAAGCAGTACCATCGTTAGTAATTGTAATGTATTGGTCGTAACTTGTATATCTGCTGGAGTTTCTACGACTGATGTACATATTATCGGCCATTAAATCAGGTAAAACAACTGCACTTCGACCGTAATAAGCTGCGCCTTGCAGAATTGAATAAGTTCCCATTACTGCAGCCCTTGTTGTTGGTAAATCTATAACAACGACATTTACTGCTGCTTGTTGCTCGGGATTAATTTCTAAAAATTCTTTTTTACATGATGTAATAGACAATGCCATCAACGATGCATATAATATTCTATATAAATTTTTCATAATAATTAAGCTTAAAATTTAACATCAAGACCTAAAAGAGCGGTTTTATATGTTGGTATGTTCTTATCGGCAAAGCCATCAATGCCTACTTCCGGATCGAAAGTTATACGTTCGTCTTTGATATAAGTAAATAGGTTATTTGCTCTGAAATAGATTTTTGCACTTGATAATTTTACATGCTTAATCCATTTAGAAGGCAAGTCATATCCAAACGTAACATCGCGTAAGCGGATGTAATTTCCGTTGTAAACAAAGCGAGTTGAACTGTTTTGACCTGATGTTCCAGATTGATTACCCAAGTACATCATTTTTGGTGTTAGGGTTACATCTCCGGGCTGGCGCCATCTGGTGTCATAAGAATATCTGCTTATTCTATTCGTTGGGCCAAATCCTAATGAACCGTCAGAGTTTACGTTATTGCCATGATTATCGTAAATTTTGTTTCCAAGGTTAAAATATAACTGGAAGCTCAATGAAAATCCTTTATATGTTAGTGTGTTTGTTAAGCCACCAAAAAAATCTGGTAAAGTACTTCCTTGATTATATTGCTTAGCTGAACCAAAACTGTTTGTTGTTTGGGTTTCAGTTTCATCGGTAAACCAGAGCGCTTCTCCATTTGTTGGGTTTACGCCAGCATAGCCAGAAAGGTAAAGCTGGTAGTAATCGCCACCAACAAAACGATTATATCCACCCGAAATAATAGGACTGGTTAGTGATGTAATTTCGTTTTTAATGGTAGAAATATTAAAACTTGTTGACCAGCCAAAACCATTATCTTTTGCCTGAAGATTTATACTGTTTAACTCCAATTCGTAACCACTATTCTTCATAGCGCCAACGTTATCTGTAAAAGTTGTTAAACCATTAGTTGAAGAAATAGGCCTGTTTAGTAGTAAATCTGAGGTTGCCCTTGTGTAATATTCAAACGTTCCGGTTAAGCGATTTTTTAAGAAACCGAAATCTAAACCAATATTAAAAGGTTTGTTCTTCTCCCAGGTTAAAAGATTATTTCCGTAGTTTGAAAAAATTAAACCTGGCGCATTATCATAGTTGGTGCTGGTATATAGTGCTCTTGATGCAAAATTTCCAATATCCTGATTACCATTAACACCATAACTTGAGCGTATGCGTAAATCAGAAAAAACTTGTTGGCCTTTCATGAAATCTTCTTTTATAATATGCCATGATGCACCCAGCGACCAAAAGTTACCGTAACGTTTTTCTGAACCAAATCTAGATGAGCCATCTCTTCGGAAAGAAGCACTTAAATAATACTTGGATTTATAATCTGTTGAGGCATTAAAAAAAACTGAGTTTAATGCATTTGAAGTTGCATCAGAACCTCCGTCCATTAAAATTGAGGCATTATCCAAAGTAAATGTATTTGGTAAAAAATTACGCTTTTGCACAAAATTTCCAACCTCAGTTACTTTTTGCGCTTCGTAACCTAAATACGTTTTCAACCCGAAATCGCCAAAGCTTTTATTGTAACGGAGAATTGAAGTATTTGTCCAGTTAACGGTTCTGTCTGTACTTGATGTAGCTCTTCCACCATCTGTACGAGAAGTACCAACACCAGATTTATTATATTCTAAATCCTCTCCATATAAAAAATTAACATTTGATTGATTTTCGATAGATAAATCATTAAATATTTGATATTTAGCTAAAAAATTTCCTAATAAACCATAAGCTTTGCGTGTAGTAAAACTCTCAATAACTTGGGCAACAGGATTATACCTGTTAAAATAACTGAAATCGTAAGTGCCATCATCATTGTAAGCTCTTAACCAAGGTTGGTACTGTGAGTACATGCGTACCGGATTTCCAAAAGTACTACCATCTGCTTGCGTATGATTATCTCTAACATTAAGTTGTAAACCTCCAGAAACTGATAATTTATCAGAAATTTGATTACTAATTCTTAAATTGGCTGTACTTCTGGTAAAATCACTGCCTAAAACAGGGGCTTTGGCAATGTAATGACTCCCAGAAATGTAGAATTTGGTCTTTTCTGTGCCACCACTAATAGATAAATCTGCTTGGGTATGATTTCCTGTTCTGGTAAGTAAATCAAACCAATCGGTGTTTATATTTGGATTAACATTGTTTAAGGTTATTTCCTGAGCAAATAAAGCGGGATCGTTGCCGCGGTTAACCCAACCTTCTTTTAATAACTCAAGCATCTCGTTTGTACTTAATGCTTCAGTTCCTTTAATGTTGATGATATTGTTTACTCCGCCTTGTATTGAAGCAGAAACAACGGTTTTGCCGGCGGCACCACTTTTAGTTGTAATTAATATTACGCCATTCGCAGCTCTTGATCCGTAAATAGACGCAGCTGATGCATCTTTCAGAACCGTTAGATTTTCAATATCGTAACTGTTTAACCCAGAAATTTGTCCGGCATCTAGAGGGATTCCATCTACAACGTATAGTGGTCCGCTGCCTGCATTAACCGAGCCAATTCCTCTGATTCTGATGTTAGGAACTGCACCAGGTTGACCAGAACCATTGCTTGAAACCAAGCCCGCAACGTTACCTTGTAAACTTTCTTGCACACTTGCTCTAGAGCTACCACTAATAACTGCGCCCTTTAATTCTTTTGCAGAACCGGTAAATGATGCTTTTGTTTGCTTTCCATAGGCAACAACCATAACCTCTTGCAATTCCTGATCCGATGGTACTAAAGAAAGGTTTCTTTTAACCGCAGTGTTTCCAATATTTATGCTTTGGCTTAATTTATTGTAACCTACAAAACTGGCTGTAAGGGTATAATTTCCAGATTTTGGAACACTGAAAGAATATGCGCCCTTATCATTTGTTGATACTGTTTGCTTAAAATCATCCCCTGTTAGGGTTACACTTACGCCTGGTAATGTTGCACCTTTTTCATCCTTAATAACACCACTTAAAGTAGTTGCAAACTTTAAATTTTTAGTCGTAATAACAGATTTTTCGTCCAAGTAATTGAAATTGGTGTTTTCTGGAATTATATTTTTTGCCTTTGTACTTAGCTGAATTAGCATTAAAGACGAGAATGCAACTGTTAATTTTAGTGCCGGTAATAATTTTCGAGGATGCCATGTTATATGGATAACATCTTGTTTCGCATTGAGTTTCATGCCTAGTTGTTTGAATAATGAAATAAATAGTTAGTTTTCTGGTTTTTAGAATTATTCCTAAAAGTTGTAAGGCAATATTACTTTTTATTTTTATAAGTTTTTAGAATTCTTTCTAAATAAAATGAACAGAATGACTACAAATATTTATTAAATAGATTTTATATTAGCACAGGTAATAATTAGTAACATTCTGAATTAGTAAATCAAACCCCAAAAAAATTATTGAATATATGAAGCGCACAAGAGCAATAGTTGTTGATGATGATAAACTTGTTTTGTTTATTCATAAGATAATGATTGAAGACTGTCGCCCGGTTTGGGATACTGATTACTTTCCTGACGGTCAATCTGCATTAGATTATATTAATACTCAAGCATCAAATGAAATAGAATTTATTATTTTTCTTGATATTAGTATGCCCGGGTTAAACGGTTGGGAAATGCTTGATGAATTAGAAAAAAATCCCTTTTACAATCATATGTTTATCGTGCTGGTTACTGCATTTAATAGTGCGGAAGATAAAATTAAATCAACAAGATATAAACAAGTTAAGGCACACATCGCTAAGCCATTTAAAACTAACGATTTCAACTTACTGAAGGCAAATCAATCATTGTCTCGGTTTTTTGAAAATAGTATTTCAACAGAAAATAATGGTTAAACTTAATAAACTAAAATTTTTATTTAAATCGCTTGTAAATAATTACTCAAAGCAATACATTTGAAATAGAATTTTGCAAACAGCGGGCTTTATGTCTGCTGCTCCATTAAATGCTAACCGCAGTGTCTTGAATAAAACTTCATTTTTTTAAAAGTCGATTTTATTTAGTTAAAGCCTATGGTTGTGTTTATTGAATATAATGGTGATGATGATTGCTCTTTTCTAAATTTAGAATCCGACTGCGTCCTCACGAAATTTAAGCCCATTTACACAATGGGCTTTTTTATTTTAAGCGCATTTCACGTTTCCGATAACTATTGCTAATTCTGAATTTAAATATTACATTATGCTACCATTAAATAAAGGTCGTCTTTAAATTATTTTTATGTTGCTACTAGGGATAGATGTTGGAACTTCATCAATAAAAGTTGCTGCTGTAGATGCACAATCTCAGAAACGTTTAGCATCAGTTCAATTCCCAGATACTGAAACTGAGATAAAATCTTTAAAAACCGGTTGGGCAGAACAATCTCCGGAAGAATGGTGGAAAAACGTTCAGCAGGCCATTCTTAAACTTAATGCAACAAACTTATTCAATCCGGCAGATATTGGTGCAATTGGTATTTCTTATCAAATGCATGGGTTGGTTGTGGTAAATAAAAATCAGGAAGTATTAAGGGATAGTATTATTTGGTGCGATAGTAGGGCAGTGGATATTGGAAATGAGGCTTTTGATTCCATCGGCCATGAAAAGTCTCTACAGCATCTATTAAATTCTCCGGGTAATTTTACTGCGTCAAAACTAGCGTGGGTGAAACAAAATGAGCCGAAAATTTACGAGCAAATAGATAAAGTTATGCTTCCTGGAGATTTCATCGCCATGAAACTTACGGGTGAAATAACCACCAGTATTTCAGCCTTATCGGAAGGGATTTTTTGGGATTTTAAAAATGATGAATTATCAGCAGATGTATTAAATTATTACGGAATTGACGAAAAATTAATTCCAGAAATTTATCCATTATTTTCAGTTCATGGTTATTTGAAAGCAGATGTTGCGAAACGTTTAGGCTTAAATGCCCAGATACCAATTTCATATAAATCGGGTGACCAACCAAATAATGCATTATCATTAAATGTTTTAAAACCTGGTGAAGTTGCTGCCACAGCCGGTACTTCTGGCGTAATTTATGGCGTTAATGAATCTGCCGTTTACGATCCTCAATCTAGAGTTAACAGTTTTGCTCACGTAAGTTATGCCCCTGAAAATAAACATACAGGTATATTATTGTGCATAAACGGAACCGGAAGTATGTATAGATGGGCGAAACATAATTTTGCACCTTCGCTGTCTTATAATGAGGTAAATATCCTTTCGCAATCATCACCAATAGGGAGCAAAGGTTTAAAAGTTTTACCCTTCGGTAATGGTGCCGAAAGAATGCTTAATAACAAATACACCGGTGCTCAAATAAAATCAATTGACCTTAATTTGCATAATCAAGCAGATATTTTTAGGGCTGTACAAGAAGGAATAGCATGTTCCTTTCGTTACGGTTTAGATATTCTGCGTGAAATTGGCATGAGACCATCAATTATTAGAGCAGGTAAGGCAAATCTGTTTCTTAGTGAAGTATTTGCTCAAATTTTTGTAGATGTAACAGGCGTACCGGTAGAACTTTTTGAGAATGATGGAAGTGTTGGCGCCGCTTTAGGAGCAGGAATAGGGGCGAAGATTTACAAAACATTTCAAGAAGCATTTATCAACCAGGAAAAAATAGCGTTGCTTGAACCAAAAAACTGCAGCGAATATGAAATAGTTTATAACGAGTGGAATAATTTATTATTAAAAGAATTAAATAAATACGATGACAAATGTAGTAACAGGTAAAACCGAATTTTTTAAAGGTATCAATCAAATTCAATTTGAAGGTTTACAAAGCGATAATCCATTGGCTTTTAGATGGTACGACGCTAATAAAATAGTGGCCGGCAAAACCATGAATGAGCATTTTAAATTTGCTTGTGCTTATTGGCATTCTTTTAATGGTAATGGTAGCGATCCTTTTGGCGGACCAACCCATGTTTTCCCTTGGGATGAGAAGAAAGATATTGTAGAGAGAGCAAAGGACAAAATGGACGCCGCCTTTGAATTTATTACTAAAATGCAGATTCCATATTATTGTTTTCACGATGTTGATGTTGTGGATTACGGTGATGATATTGCTAAAAACGAACATCGTTTAGCAACTTTGGTTGATTATGCAAAGCAAAAACAAAACGAAAGCGGTGTTAAATTACTGTGGGGAACGGCGAATTTATTTAGTCATAAACGCTATATGAACGGTGCAGCAACAAATCCAGATTTTCATGTATTGGCTCATGGTGCAGCTCAGGTAAAAGCAGCCTTAGATGCTACAATTGCGCTTGGCGGAGAAAATTATGTTTTTTGGGGCGGACGAGAAGGTTATATGAGTTTGCTAAACACAAATATGAAAAGGGAACAAGAGCATTTAGCGAAATTCTTGCATGTAGCGAAAGATTATGCTCGCCAGCAAGGGTTTAAAGGAACTTTTTTTATTGAACCAAAGCCTTGTGAACCGTCAAAGCATCAATATGATTACGATGCAGCTACTGTAAAAGGCTTTTTGCAACAATACGACTTATTAGAAGATTTTAAATTGAATCTCGAAGTTAACCATGCTACACTTGCAGGGCATACATTTCAGCATGAGTTACAGGTTGCTGTAGATAGTGGTTTGTTAGGTTCTATTGATGCTAACAGGGGTGATTACCAAAATGGTTGGGATACAGATCAGTTTCCAAATGATATAAATGAATTAACCGAAACCATGCTGATAATTTTAGAAGGTGGTGGCTTTAAAGGTGGCGGTGTAAATTTCGATGCCAAAATCCGCAGAAACTCTACAGACCCGCAAGATTTATTTTATGCGCACATTGGTGGTATGGATATATTTGCCAGGGCTTTAATTACTGCTGATGCCATTTTGCAAAAATCAGATTATAAAGAAATTCGTGCCAATAGGTATTCTTCATTTGATAGTGCAAAAGGAGCGGAGTTTGAAAAGGGCAATTTAAACTTGCAAGATTTAAGAAATTACGCAGTCGAAAATGGAGAGCCTAAAGTAATAAGTGGCAAGCAAGAATATTTGGAGAATTTAATTAATAAATATATCTAAGAACTATTATTAAATTTTTAAGATTATAATTTCCCCTTGGAAAGCATTTTATAAAGATACTTTTCTTTAAACCATTAAAAAATACAGACATTTTTTTTGGAATAAATAGAATTAAAATTAGGCTAAACTAATTAGCCTAATTTTTTTAGAACTTATCTTTCATTCCAAAAATGCCCATCAATCCACCGGTATGTATGGCCAAGATTTTATCTGTAGCTTTTAAATAATTGTTTTTTTGTAAATCGATGATGGCATAAAACATCTTTGCCGTGTAAACAGGATCTAAAAGTAAGCCTGTGCTTGCAGTAATTTTTTTTATAAAGCTTATAAGCTCTGGAGTTGTTTTGGCATATCCACCAAAATGATAATCGGTATGCAAAACTAAATTTTCTGTACAAGGAGAGTATCTTGAAATATCATCCTTAATAAAATTTCCACCCTTTAAAACCGGTATTACGTTTAGTTTAGTTTTAAGTTTATGGTTATTTATTCCATTTAATAAACCCGCTGCAGTTGTTCCCGTTCCTGCAGCACAAAAAATGTGCGTGTAGTTATCTGTTAGCTCGTCGATAACTTCGGTACAACCCAAGGTTGCTTCTAAAGATGCACCACCTTCATCAATGAAATAGCTGTTTTTATCCTCCCCAAAATGATTATTAAACAAGAATTGTTTGTTCTTGTAAGATATTCTATCTGTGAAAATTAAATTCATCCCAAACATGCTACAAAGAAATAGCATTTCGTTTTCGACTTGTTCGCCTCTAACAAAGGCTGTGGCTTTTAACCCAGCTTTTGCGGCAGCCGATGCAGTAGCTAAAAGGTGATTAGAATAAGCACCTCCGAAAGTTACTAAATGATTTTTATTTTCATTGGCTGCTCTTTGAAGAATGTATTTAAGTTTACGCCATTTATTTCCGGAAATAAAAGGATCAATCAAATCATCCCGTTTAACAAAAAGATTATTAAACGGGATAATTTCTAACTTTTGTATCGGACTGTATATTTTATCAAACACGTGTAAAATAAAAACACCTGCTAATTGCAAGTGTTTTTTTGTTTTTTAGGCTGATGATTATTTGAAATATATCTTTCTTACTAAGTAAGGGAAGAAATTAAGAACAATCTTCACATTTTGGGTAAAATTTTTCATAGGATTCTGTTTTTACTGATACAATAAGAGCAAATAATAAGCCAAACATTAAAGTTTAGCGAATTGTTTTTAAAAAGTTAATATAAATTTAATCTGCAAAACTGCTTCTGAGTTGAGTGTTTACAAAAGTGAAGCAAGTAATTTTATCAATGATAACAACTTGGTCATCTAGACCTTGCTGCAATAATACTGATTAGAGTGATTTATGGCGGTTTTTTTCATGAATGCGTTAATTAGTGAGAGTTATATAATACAAATATACAAGTGTTTATTGAAAACTAAAATTTTAGAAATACATGATGGTTGTAAAAGAAGTAATACAGTTTGAGTAGTTCTTTGATTAATGGGCATATAATTCCCCTATTTGAAATTTAATGTCTGATGTATTTTAGTTACTAAAATCATTCTAAAAATTTTTACAGTTAAAAACATATTTTTGCACTATGGAAAATATTGCCGAAATACAAGAATCTGAGGAGCAGGAGTTATATGAACATTTAAAAATTATTGTTGATAAGGGGCAATCTTTGTTGCGTATTGATAAATTTTTGATGGTACGTGTAGAGAATGCATCACGTAATCGCATTCAAAATGCTATTGATGCAGGCAATGTTTTAGTAAATAACAAACAAATTAAATCTAGCTATAAGGTAAAACCGCTTGATGAAATTTCTGTGGTTTTGCCTCATCCTCCAAGAGATACTGAAGTTTATCCTGAAGATATTCCACTTGATATTATATATGAAGACAGCGACCTCCTTGTGGTTAATAAAGTGGCAGGAATGGTTGTTCACCCTGGATTTAATAATTATTCAGGTACATTGGTAAATGCTTTGGCTTTCCATTTTGAGCAATTGCCGCAATTACCAGGTAATGATGGCAGACCAGGTTTAGTACACCGAATTGATAAAGATACGAGTGGCTTATTATTGATTAGTAAAAACGAAAAATCAATTACACATCTGGCCCGCCAGTTTTTTGATCATAGTATCACCAGAAAATATATTGCTTTGGTTTGGGGCGATATTGAAAATAATGGCACGGTTACTGGTTACATTGGCAGAAGCGCAAAAGATAGAAGGGTTATGGATATTTATGATGATGAAGTGAAGGGAAAATGGTCGGTAACTCATTATACAGTTTTAAAACGATTGGGCTATGTAACTTTAATCAGTTGCGAATTAGAAACTGGGCGAACACATCAAATAAGGGCACATATGCAACATATTGGTCGCCCTTTATTTAATGATGCGATGTATGGAGGCGATAAAATTTTGAAGGGTACAACGTTTAATAAATACAAGCAATTTGTAGATAATTGTTTCGAATTATTACCTCGACAAGCATTACATGCCCAAAGTTTAGGTTTCATTCATCCAACAACAAAAGAATATATGTTCTTTGAATCGCCATTGCCTGCCGATTTTAAAGCTGCATTAAACAAATGGGAAAATTATACTGCGACATCCTAAAATATGGCTCAACATTACATACTCTTTAATGATGAATTTCATGCTGCCGATGCACCTGTTTTAACAGCATCTAACCGAAGTTTTAAATTCGGCGATGGCTTATTTGAAAGCATGCGCATGATAAACAACAAACTTCAGTTTGCAGAATTACATGCAGATAGGTTATTTGCGGGCATGAAAGCACTCAAAATTGAAGGGCATGCATTGATGGACGAGTATTTTATTAAGCAGAAAACGGCCGAACTGTGCAAACGTAATAAGTGGAACGGAAATGTAAGGTTCAGACTTTCAGTTTACAGGGATGGTGCAGGAGTTTATACGCCTGAATTAAATAAAGCGGGCTATATTTTGGAAGGTATTCCCTTAAAAAGTAATCGTTACGAACTAAATACAAAAGGTTTAATTATTGATGTGTTTGATGAAATGACTAAGCCAATTAATCGCTTATCAAATTACAAAACAGCAAATGCCTTGTTGTATGTGATGGCTGGGATTTTTAAAAGCCAAAACAGGTTAGATGAAGCGATGATTCTCAATCAAAATGGCTTTTTGTGTGAAAGTATAAGTGCAAATGTTTTTGTTGTGTACGATAACCAGATTTACACACCAGCGTTAACTGAGGGTTGTGTGAGCGGCATAATGCGCACTGCCATTATGCAAATTGCAAGGATGAATGATATAACCTTTGTAGAAGCACAAATTAACCCCGAAATATTAAACGAAGCCGAAGAAGTTTTCATTACTAATGCCACTCAAGGCATACAATGGGTAATGGGTTATGGTCGCAAACGCTATTTTAACGAGGTCTCAAAGTTCCTAATTGAGAAACTCAATAGTAGTAATTAAACATTTAAGAAAATATAAGCTGAGTTTTATTCAAATGCCCGAAGATGTCTTAAGTGGTAAAAAACAATAATTTTTCAATTATTCTTTTCTACCGCTTTACTTAAATGAACTAAGGTGTCTTAGGTGGTGAAAACAATTTACAACCTCATCCCCCTTAAGAAATCTTCAATCAGCATTCGTTTCTTACCTTCATATTGAATATCTAACAGCTTAATAAAACCATCTTTTGTAGCAAATTTTAAATAGGTTTTACCATCTGTTAAAAATCCACCGGCAACAATTGCTGGTTCCTTTTCTTCAATTTCAGCCTTAAAAACTTTTAAGGTTTTATCATTTAATAATGTAAAAGCGGTAGGATATGGGCTTAATCCGCGAATTAAATTATAAACTTCTTTTGAGGTTTTATTCCAATCAATTTTGCAATCTTCTTTAAAAATCTTTGGTGCATGTTTTAAAACATCGCTCTGTGGTTGTGGTTGCTCTTTGAAATTCCCCTCAGCAATTGCGGTAACCGTTTTTACCAATAAATCTGCACCAACAATCATCAACTTATCATGTAAATCGCCAGCTGTTTCATCATTTGTAATTTCAACACTAGCGCTTTGAATAATATCACCAGTATCAATTTCGTGAGTTAAGAAAAATGTAGTAACGCCACTTTCTTTTTCACCATTAATTATAGCATGATTAATTGGCGCAGCACCACGATATTGCGGCAATAAAGAACCATGTAAATTTATAGTTCCTTTTGCAGGCATTGCCCAAACAACTTCGGGTAACATTCTAAATGCAACAACAACTTGTAATTCGGCATTGTATGATTTTAGCTTAGCCAAAAACTCAGAATTTTTTAATTTTTCGGGCTGAAGAACCGGAATGCCTTTTTCTAAAGCATATTTTTTAACAGCACTTTCACTCAGTTTTTGTCCGCGGCCGGCAGGTTTATCGGCTGCGGTAACAACGGCAACAACATCAAAATTTGCTTCTACCAAAGCATTTAAAGAAGCAACTGCAAAATCGGGCGTACCCATAAAAACTATTTTCATCTGAAATATGTTGTGTTGATAAATTAACGTGAAATGCTCCCGTTAGGTTTTACAAAATAACTAAAAAATAAACCATAGTTTATAGTTAAAATGATACAAGGTAAAGATGTAGTAAAGGCTAGCGGACTTATTTATGTTACCGATTCTATGCCTGGTATTTACAGAAAAGGTAAGCCGGGTAAATTCCACTACGTGGATAAAAATGGTGAGAAAGTTAAGGATGAAAAGCACCTGGACAGAATTAAGGCTTTGGTAATTCCGCCTGCATGGCAAAATGTATGGATTTGTAACAAACCTAACGGATATTTACAAGTAACAGGAACAGATGCTGCAGGGCGAAAACAATATAAATATCATACAAAATGGACTTCCCGCCGTTCTGATGATAAATATTTTAGATTATACGAATTTGGAAAAGCCTTACCAGAAGCAAGGAAAAAGCTTGCTAAAGATTTAAAGAGAAAAGAATTAGACGAGCGGAAAGTGCTGGCAATTTCTGTTGATGTTTTGCAAAAAACCTTAATCCGTATAGGTAACGAAAACTATAAACAGCTTTATGGTTCTTTCGGTTTAACTACGCTGCGAGATAAACATGTTAAAATTAATGGAAGTAAAATTAGCATGGATTTTATTGGTAAAAAGGGTGTTAAACAAAATGTTGAACTCAACGACCGCTCCTTAGCCAAGCTGGTTAAAAAATGTAGAGATATTCCCGGACAAGATCTTTTTCAATTTTACTCCAATGGAAAAGAACATAAAAGCATTGATTCGGGCAAAATAAATAATTATATAAGGGAAATTACCGGAAGCGATTTCACCGCAAAAGATTTTAGAACATGGGGTGGAACTTTAGAAGCATTAAGGCAATTTTCTCAATGTAAAAATGATAAAGACATCAAGCTAAATACCAAGAAAACTATTGTAAATGTGTTGGATTGTGTGGCCAAAAAACTAGGAAATACTCGTGCGGTTTGCAAGAGTTCTTATGTTTACCCATTGTTACTTACTGCTTTTGAAGAAAATAAGCTGGAAAAGTTTTTAAAGAAAATGAATAACAAAAGCGCTATTGGAAAATTGAGTTTAGAGCATGATGAAAAGGTTTTATTGTCTTTCCTAAAATCTACAAATAGTAATTAAATATAAAAAGCTTTCACGAATTGCTGTGAAAGCTTTTTATCATTCCTTAGGCGCTTTTTTTATCGGATGCACTGGTTGTTCTTCATTTTCCCGCTGCTTAGCCGGATTTTGTGTTTTAGCAGGTTTTTGAGGACTGCTATCATTCGGTTTTCGAACTGTTTTATTATCTATCGGTTCTCTGCCTTTTGGTACTTCTTCCTCATAATTGCTTCCTGGTTTATCACTTTTTTCTTTCCTGCCGCTCATAGTTTTAATGATTGAATGAATAAATTTTGAATGATTGAATTGCAAAACGCAGTATCAAACATTTAATGATTGATGAATAAATTTTGAATGATTGAATTGCAAAAACTATCATCATTAGAATAACAATCTTTTTAAAGCTATTGTTTGGTTATTCATTCAGTCACTCATTCAAAATTCAATCATTAATAAAAGCAATTCATTCAATAACTAATTGTAAAGCAGGTATTTTTTACGCATGGTTTTATAAGCACTTAAACCAGGTTCCCACGATGCTCTGATTTCTGCTTCGGATTTACCATCGATAACTTGTTGTCTGAAATCTCCAACGCCAATTAATTTTTCAACAGGCATAGTTTGATTGCTCAATTTTGAATTAAAAAAGTCGTCTTTTTTAGGCGAAGCTTTGTATAAATCGATTACCCAACCAAGATTGATTTGTTTCTTTTTTCTTAAAATTGATGTATCATACTGTCTTAAGTCAATACCAAAACATTCTTCATCCTTAAAAATTGGTGTTTCTGCCATGCCTTTTATCCCGGTAGGCGTGTAAGAAAATTTGTAAATGCCTTTTAAGTAGGGTGCACCAATAATTGTAAATGGAAATTGCGTACCACGACCATGATTCAAATAAATTCCTTCGAATAAACAGGTAGATGGATAAAGCAAAATCGATTGCTGCGTATTCAAATTTGGCGATGGTTTAACTGGCAAGGTATATTCCATATCGTGGTTATAATTTGCATTTTTAATCACAGTGATTTTACATTTCACCTTGTTTTTTAACCAACCTTCGCCGTTTAACATTTGTGCATATTCGCCAATTGTTAACCCATGCGCAATCGGAATTGGCTGAATACCAATCCCAGATTTAAATTTTGGGTCTAAAATTGGTCCGTCAATTAAATAACCATTTGGGTTTGGTCTATCCAGAATTAATAATGGTTTATTGTTTTCTGCACAGGCTTCCATTACGTGTTGTAATGTATTAATGTAGGTGTAAAAACGAACGCCAACATCCTGAATATCGAAAACCATTATATCAATATCAGCTAAATCTTCTTTGGTTGGTGTGCTGTGTTTTCCGTAAAGTGAAACGGCTTTTATGCCAGTTTTTTCATCAACATCATCGCTTACTTTTACGCCAGCACTAGCATTACCTCTAAAACCATGCTCAGGGCCAAATATTTTTTTAATTTTTATACCCCTTTTCAACAAGCTATCTACCGAAGTCTGATTACCGATAATAGAGGTGGGATTAACCACCATTCCAACTCGTTTCCCCTTTAGCATGGGTAAATATTTTTCGGTTTGCTCAGCACCGGTTTTTATTGTGTTCGCAGGCAAATCATTACTAACTTCAATATTTTCTTTTTCCTGGCTTTCTTCTGCGGTCGATTTTGGCGCTTGTCCGCAAGCTGAAAGTGCCATTACACTTAATAAAGCAAAGCTGATGTAATTTTTCATTTTTATAGGTTTTTGCTATTCTTAATTCAAAACAAAACAATTTAGCAATTTTTTAATTATTGTTATTGAATATGGATTTTTGATTTGGTTATTTATCTTCAAAAATGCCATTTTTAAATAGTAATTAAGCATTTTTGTAGCATATAAAATTATTAAAGTTGAATTTCGAATATTTCATAGCCGGTCGCATTGCTCTTAAATCAGAACGTACTTTTTCTAAGCTAATTGTACGGATTGCTATTGCGGGTGTAATGCTAAGTTTGGCTGTAATGATACTTTCTATTGCCATAATAAAGGGCTTTAAAACCGAAATTCAAGATAAGGTTAGAGGTTTTTTGGGCGATGTACAAATTACCCGCTACGATTTAAACAATTCTTTTGAGCATTCGCCATTTATTCTCGATTCAGAAACGGAGAAAAATCTCAGACGCAACAAAAACATCGAATATTTTTATCCGTTTGCAACTAAACCAGCAATTTTATCGGCCAACGAAGAAATTGAAGGTATAAATTTTAAAGGCGTAGATAAAAATTACAACTGGACGTACATCAAGCAACACATCATCAGCGGTAGAGTTATTGATTTTACTGATTCTACAGCGGCGATGCAAGAACTTTTGGTTTCTAATTATACCGCCAAACGTTTAAAACTTAAAACAGGTGATGATTTTATCATGTATTTTGTACAAAACCAGCTTCGGCCTAGAAAGTTTAAAATCGTCGGTGTGTACGATATTGGCGTAGAAGATATTGATAAAGGTTTTGTGCTTGGTAATTTGAACATTGTAAAACGACTGAATAATTGGAAGCCGAACGAAATCGGAGGCGTAGAAATCAGAACCAAAGATTTTAATAACCTAAAGTTGGTTGCCAACGATATTTTTGAGCAGCTTCCACAAAATTTGCGCTCTTTTTCTATTAAGGAAAACTTCCCGAATATTTTCACCTGGCTTGGTTTGCTCGATGTAAATACAAATGTTTTACTCATATTAATGTTAATTGTTGGCGTAATTAATATGATAACAGCGTTACTAATTATGATTTTGGAAAGAACCAATATGATTGGAATGTTAAAATCATTTGGCGCAAGCAATTGGAGTATCATGAAAATATTCCTATACAATGCAGCTTATTTAATAGGAATTGGACTGTTGTTAGGTAATATTTTAGGCTTAGGTCTAGGCTTTTTACAACAAACAACGCACATTTTTAAGTTAGACCAAGCCAATTATTTTCTCGCTTACGCACCAATAGAGTTCCATTTTATCGATGTACTTGCGCTAAATGTAATTACAGTGGTGGTTTGTTTAACCGTACTCATTATCCCATCTTTACTCATCAGCAAAGTTTCCCCGCTTAAAGCCATTAGGTTTAAATAATTTATTTGAAAGGCAAGGTTCGGTGCTTTTAGGTTATAATTGCCCTGCTTTCCGCTATATCTTTTTGGTAACGTTACCGCTTTTAATAGCTGTCATCCTGAGCTTGTCGAAGGACGTTGTCTAAGGCGCTTCGACAAGCTCAGCGTAACAGTGATACCAAAAAGGATATCGCTGCAATCAGGCTTAGAAAGCAAAAACACTGCAATTAAAGAACGTTTTTAAAACCCAGCGCTACACAGAAATCCACTTTGTGCCTTCCAAAGCTGATAAAAATTGTGTTCGGGCTGGTAAGTTTAAATACGGATAGGTAACTTTTGATAGATAAAGTCCGGTTGGGTGTGCAGGCTCTAAAAGTTTTGGCATTTCTAAGGTTGCTAAATGATGCTCAAACTCAGAAACCGTTAATTCGCCTTTACCAATTTTTAGAATTTTACCCATTAAAATCCGTATCATTTTACCTAAAAACCGATTGCTGGCAATATGAAAACGAATTCTATCACCTCTTTCATTTACGAAAATATCTGCATCCATAACATTGCAAATGGTGTGTTCATATTTGTCTGGATGTGTGCAGAAAGGTCGATAATCTTTATATTTTGGTAATAGCTTTGCAGCAGCCTTCATTTGCACAATATCAAGTTTGGGCAACAAATAAAAAGAACTTTGCTGACTTAAAAATGGGTCTTTATAGGTATGTAAAAAGTAATCGTACTTTCTTTGAACGGCATCAAAGCGGGCATGAGGCAAGCCTTCCATTTTTATAATATCGAAGATGGCAATGTTGTAAGGCAATATTTTATTCATCCTAAACATTAAATCAAAATCAAATTCGATGGCAAAATCAGCATGGAAAAAGAATTGACTGGCGTGTACGTGTGCATCAGTTCTGCCGCAACCAATTATCGGAACTGGAAACTTAAAGATTTGCTGTAATGCATTTTCTAAAACCTCTTGAACGCTTTTAGCTTTTGGTTGCTTTTGCCAGCCGCTGTAATATTGACCGTGATATGCAATATGAAAGAAATACCTCATTTTCGACTGCAATTTTACGCAAATTTTAGCGCAGGAAATATTAATTTCTAATTTTGCCATTAAATTTTACCGATGAATATTTCAATTTGCCCTTGCGGAAGTGGTTTAGCTTACGAGAATTGCTGCAAACCTTACCATTCAAAAATGCAAAATGCACCAACTGCCGAGGCTTTAATGCGTTCGAGATATTCTGCATTTGTTTTGGCTAAAGGGGAATACCTTTATGAAACTACGTACTTTAGTAAACGCAAGGGAAATTCTGCAGATGCATACACAAAAAGTGCTAAAAACACAAACTGGATAAAATTAGAAATCGTTTCTGCCGAATTTGATAAGGTTGAGTTTAAAGCTTACTATTTAAATAAGAAGTTTCAAACAGAAGTTTTGCACGAGAAATCTAATTTTAAGTTCGAAGATGGTAAATGGTACTATGTAGATGGAATGTTTTATTAGCGATTGCTTTGTGCCTCGCATTGACGAAATTTGCTATGCATCTCAAATTTCTAAACATCAATCTCCAAAGTAATTTCAATTTTACCTGATTCTGTTTTATAAACATCTAAAGAAACTAAATCTATTTTAGTAATATCAACATTTTGCACCTTTGAAAATTCTAAAAACTTTTCTCTTATAGCGATTAATAACTGTGTTCTGGTAAAACCTGTTGCAGATTCCAGTGAAAATGATTCTGGATTTTGTAAAGGATAATCAAGAGCAATGGTCACTTCTTTTTCATCGATTACAACTTCCTCAGCATCAATTAAATTCAGAATTTCTTCGTTAGCACGAGCAATATTTATCCAGGGGATAATGCCATCATCACCAATGGTTTTTGTTGCCCCTACATTAAAAGTAATAATGTTAATTAGGTTTTTCGGTTGTTGATTTGCGTAATCTTCTGCACTCATTGCTACAATTTCTTTGCTTCATTCCAATAAATATCCATTTCGGCAAGCGTCATGTCCGCTAAAGCTTTACCATTTTCTTTGGCTTTGCTTTCTAAATATTGGAACCGTTTAATAAATTTTCTATTGGTTTTTTCCAAGGCGTTTTCAGGATTGATGTTAATAAAACGAGCGTAGTTTATCAGAGAGAAAAGCACATCACCAAATTCAGATTCTGCCTTTTCTATATCAATAGCAACATTATCAGCAACATTAAATTCGCCTTTAAATTCTTGCAATTCTTCTTCAACCTTTTCCCAAACCTGGTTTTTATCTTCCCAATCAAAACCAACACCGCGGGCTTTTTCCTGAATACGTGATGCTTTAACCAACGCCGGAAGTGAAGCCGGAACACCAGCAAGAACGGATTTATTGCCTTCCTTTAACTTAATTTGTTCCCAGTTTCGCTTAACATCTTCCTCGTTTTGTACTTCTACATCACCATAAATATGCGGGTGGCGGTTTACCAATTTATCGCAAACGCCATTCAATACATCAACAATGTTGAAATCATTTGTTTCTGATGCAATTCGAGAATAAAACACCAGATGCATCATCACATCACCTAATTCCTTTTTGATTTCATCTAAATCACCATCCAAAATGGCATCGCTAAGTTCGTAAGTTTCTTCGATAGTTAAATGGCGCAAGGTTTCCATGGTCTGCTTTTTATCCCACGGACATTGCGTTCTAAGCGTATCTAAAACGGTAAGTAAACGGTTAAATGCTTCACCAGGATTGTGTGCAGTGGCAGGAATAGGATTATTCGGCATGGTTTCAAATTTATTGAGCGCTAAATTACCAATACCAAACCACTAAGAAAAATCTAATCTTTTTCTTCTAGTTTTATCTTCTTGGTAAGTCGGTAAACACGTTTTTTCTTATCAGGTTTGTGTTCTTCGCCCATTAAAATTCCCCAAGGCTTTAAAGTATCTACTCTATCGAAAATAATTTTTAGCATCGCCAAATATGGGATACACAGAAACATACCAGAAATACCCCAAATCATTTCTCCAACAATAATGCCCAGAAATGCAAATAAAGCATTTATTTTAACTTTTGAGCCAACAACTAAAGGCATCAATATATTACCATCAATTGCATGCACACCTATAAATACAACTAGCACAAGTAAAACCTTGCCAGCCCCGGCTGTAGCAAAAGTAATTAAGCAGCTTACTAAAAGTGCAAAGAAAATCCCCAAGTAAGGCACAACGTTAAAGATGCCGGCAACCAAGCCTAATAAAACCGCATATTTTACCCCAAGAATGCTTAGTATGGCTATCATCAAAATCGTTACTATTAGCATCTGTAAAAACAAGCCAATAATATATTTTTTGATTATGTATTGAATCTGATTTACAATTTCTGTTACTTTTTCTTTATGCTCTTCTTTAAAAACAGAGGTTAAAAATGTAAATAATATCCTACGATAGTTTAAAATGAAAAACGTAAATAGTAATGTAAAACCCAAGAATAATAATGTAGAGGAAAGCGTCGCCAAAGTTGTTGCCACAATCGTTGCACTGGTAGCTAAAGCCTTTTCTGTACTGTCATTTAAATAAGCTAGCTGCTTTTCAGTATTTACATTAAAAGTTGTCGAAATCCAATGTTGTAATTCGTGATAAGAAACGTTTGCTTTTTCTTTTAACAATGGCCAATCTTCCCATAAATCACTTAACTGGTTGCCAAAAAAGTAGGCAATTCCACCAATTGTCAAAATCATTAAAATTACCGAAACAATAGTTGATAAACTTCTCTTAAATTTAAATCTGCGCTCTAAAAAGTTGGCTACAGGCAATAATAAAATCCCCATTAAGAACGAAAATAGAAGCGGTGCTAAAAGGGATTGCCCTAAAATTGCGATGTAAGTTAAACTGATTAAGCAGAATAGTACAAGTGCTAATTTTGGCAGAAAAGAGAGTTTGTCTTTCATGGTAGAGTAAAATCCAATTTAATACAAAAATGCCCGAAAAATGTTTCATTAATCGGGCATTTAAATATAATATTATTCTGCTAATATATACTTGCCTTATCCAAAAGGGAAATATCTTCTGGTGTTAGCTTTAAGTTTGCAGCTTCTGTAAAAGATTTCAGCTGACTTAAATCGGTTACACTTGCAATTGGAGCAGTAACTGATGGATGATTAATTAACCAAGCCAATGCTACAGATGCTTGTTCAATGTTATGTTTGTCTGCAACTGCATCGAGTGCATCTAAAATTTTGAAACCACGTTCATTTAAGAATTTCTTAACGCCTCCACCACGTTTACTTTTATCTAAATCAGCTTCGCTGCGATATTTTCCGGTTAAAAACCCACTAGCCAGCGAATAATAAGTAACAACACCTAAGCCTGCATCCAAACAAATTTTTTCGTGTTCTTTTTCAAATTCTTCTCTATCGAATAAATTATAACCTGGCTGATAAACTTCATATCGTGGTAAATTATTTTCTGCCGAGTGTATTAAAGATTCCTTTAATCGTTCTGCAGAAAAGTTTGATGCCCCTATCCAACGGATTTTTCCAGCTTTAATTAAAGTTTCGTAAGCAGCTAAAGTTTCATCAACTGGCGTTTGCTCATCATCAAAATGAGAAAAATATAAATCGATGTAATCGGTTTGCAAACGAGAAAGTGAATGCTCAACCTGATTAATAATATAATCTTTCTTCAGCGATTTGCCTTCGCCCATATCCGAGCCAACTTTGGTTGCGATAATTACATCATGCCTTTTATTTTGCTTTTTTAACCAATTGCCAATAATGGTTTCCGATTCTCCACCTTTATTTCCTGGTACCCAACGCGAATAAACATCTGCCGTATCAATAAAATTGAAACCACTATCAATAAACTGGTCTAAAATTTCAAATGATTTTTGCTCATCTATTGTCCAGCCAAAAACGTTTCCTCCAAATATAATGGGCGCTATATTTAAATCTGTTTTTCCTAAAATTCTTTTCTCCATGATGTGAAATGTTATCCTAGTTTAACAAAATAAAAAAGCAGTAGTTTTGGGTAGCGGTCTAAATAATGTCAGAAATAATTTAAGTTCCTTTGAAAAGCAATCCACCAAGTTTTTTTAAAGTCCGCCCCGTGTTTCGCTGTATCTTTTAACTGCATTTCGCTGCACTCAATTTTTTTAAAAGGATGCCGCTGCACCCCTACCGTGTACCCACATCCTTTTGGATTTCGAATCCTAGATAGATGTTATAGAATTTCTTGAGACCAATTATTAGGGTTGTTGCACCAGGCTTTCGCTGTGAT
>NZ_JAUFPW010000013.1 GCF_030409415.1 Pedobacter aquatilis
TGTCGATTCCTGAAAATGCTATACACTAAAATCAGTGTATGGAAATAAAAGAAACAGAGTTTATCTATTCCGCCCGGAGTAGTAAACAGCAGAAGTTTGACAAACGTTTAATCGCCCATATTGTTGAGTTATCTGAAAAAGGAGTTCCCCGTAGGGATCTGCTCTCAGAGTATGGCATGAACAGCTGCACCCTATCAGAATGGATAAAAAAATATGGTTCTCGTGGATCCAGGCCCAAGACTTATACTACGGCTGAAAAACGTTCTGTTGTACGTGCTGTAGAATCCGGGATGAGCGTTAAGCAGGCACAAATTGCATTTAACATTTCTTACCCAAGTGTAATACGGGGGTGGATAAAGAAATTTAAGTTAGAAAATGCCGAACTTAGTGCCTGCAAACCTATAGAAGTGGCAAAAAAAATTACAGAAACTTCAGAAGAACTGGAACTGAAAGCTTTGAAAAAGGCTTTGGAAGAAGCTAATTTGAAGATTAGAGCCCTTGATACCATGATTGATATTGCTGAAGAGCAGCTTAAAATTGATATTAGAAAAAAGTCTGGTGCCAGGCAGTCATCAAAATGAAACAGGACTTTCCCAAATTTGGGATCAGGTTGCTGTGCAGACTGTTTGGCAGAACAAGACATGCTTATTACGATCATCAATGGAGACAGCAGGATCTGGGCCTGAAAGATGAGATTGTATTGCAGCATGTGATGGATATCCGTAAGAAACAAAACAGGATAGGCACTTTAAAACTGCACCATATCCTGCAACAACCATTAAAAGAACATGGGATCAAAATCGGCCGGGACTACCTTTTTGAGCTGATGCGCGAACATGGACTGCATGTGAGGACCCGTAAAAGAAAAGCGGTAACCACCAACTCAAGGCATTGGATGCACAAGTACAATAATCTAATTAAGAAACTGCTTATTAACGGGCCTGAGCAGGTATGGGTAAGTGATATCACCTACGTCCAGCTTGGAAAACAATGGGGATACCTGAGTTTGATTACCGACGCCTATTCCAAGAAGATAATGGGTTGGGCGCTCAGGAAAGATTTAGCAGCCCAAGGTTGCATAGATGCCCTGAAAATGGCTTTAACTGAGCGTAAATATCCACAAAATAGCCTTATCCACCATTCCGACAGAGGGTCACAATATTGCAGTAAAGGTTATATTGAAATACTTAACAACGCTTGTATTGCCGTTAGCATGACTGAAAATGGAGATCCTTATGAAAACGCAATAGCAGAACGGGTGAACGGTATACTTAAGACCGAGTTTAACCTATATGGTGCACAAGCAGGATTGAGGGAAACAACAAAAAAAATCAGGGATAACATTATAACCTACAATCAATTAAGACCGCATGCCAGCTGTGATTACCTAACACCTGAACAGGCACATCTTAAAAAGGGTGAACTAAAAAAAAGATGGAAGCCAAAAAAATATAAACTTAATCAAAATACAACTTGTATAACCAAATCAGAAATACCAAATTTGTGTGTATAGTCAATTCAAAATTAAATCATTAACCTGTATAGCTATAACAGGATAAGACAAGCCACCATAATAATCCACATCAATTTCTTATAAGTCCGACTCAAATCCGTATCTAGTCCGTGTTAAGTCCGTATTTCGGCTATACCTGCTTGCAGCTTGATCCTACTATGCTTTGGGGCTCCTTGCATCATACTTCGGTATTAGGAAACGAATGCTTAAGTAATTATGCAGTCTTAGCAGTGCGGTAGGGTAATAAAAGGGTAAAGCGGAGGTAAAGATTAGGTAATATTGAAGCGATTGTATCTTTAACTTGGATGGAAGATAGGCTCTGTTAATCGTTATTAACGGGATATTTTGCAAATTCGAAGTGAATAGCTTCGGCGGATGGTAAACCAGTTGATAGCCAAAATATTAAAAGAATATTCCAGAAAAATCTATCAAGTCCTTAATTACCTTAATGATAAAATCTTCCAGCAACTCCCTTCTCCTTGTAAGCTTCCCCATTTAAAAAGCGGAATAAAGGGAAGATGACCACGGTTGCTGAAAATCAACCTCGTTACCTGTCCCGAGCATTCGGGAATGAAGAGTTGTAGAGTAATAAACAATTGAACAATAAAACGCATCGCTATCTGCACCCTGCTTACTGGCCTAGGAGATAATGGAGAGAGAAAAGGATAAAGTTTTTGTAGCAACTTTAATTAAAACCACAGCTCAAGACATCGCACACGCTGCGATTTTTCATCGCAGCTTGTGATGCCGAAAAGAAACTTTATTCCTTTTATCCGACATCAGATCCACATGTCCCGAGTATTCGGGAAGCCTTGATGTTATGCCTAATTGTGTATGTTTTTAATGGTAGGCATGAGCTCGCAGAAATGCTCGGTTTTGTTTCTTTTGTATCAAGACAAAAGAAAGAGCCCTCAGCGGCGAGCCGAAGCAAGCCTGTAAAGCAGAAAATTACGAAACAGATTGCTTCGTACCTCGCAATGACGGCCTTAGGCCCCTATTAGAGTAGTAGTGAGCACCGAAAGGACTATAAGCAAATAATACTTTTGCTATAGCCACCCTGCTATCCGGCATAGCAGATTTTGGAAGCAGAAAGCAAGAGAATACTTGCAATAACCTTAACCTAACGAATGAACAAGGAGATTTGAAGCCTCAAGGACAAAAGCCNTTGTTCGGACTGAATTGTCACAAGTCCGAACAAACTCCGAACAAACTCCGAACTAACATCGAATTAACTCCGTCTTAACACTTAATCTTTTAAGTTCTAAAGATTATTGTTGTAATAAATTCGGTTTCTTCCTTGGTCGTATTTTCATCATCAATTGAATACGATTTTATTCCCAAAATCTTCAGTTCATCAATTACATCAATCAAATCTTTGTACCTCGATTTTTGGGTTGGCTTGATGATTACAATCATAAATTTATTCGGATTATTCTTGTGGAGTTTAGCGATATCCTTTTTGATTGTTGTAATTACATTTCCAATTGCACTCACTTTTTCCACTTTTAAATTCGCCTTATCCGTTTCCCCGAGATAGTACGCTGCTTTGTTATTATTCCCAAGCAATATTGTCATGGTTCTGGATGCCGGGTACGGTTCACTAATCTTTGATGGAATTGGTTTACTTACATCTGCCGCTTGCAGTTCTGACAAAGATGTTGTGAGCATAAAAAAGTGGTGAGCAGAAACATCAAATCGACCATTGCCGTTAAATCTACTCTTGGTGCTGTTTTTTTGGTTCTTCTGCCAGAAGCCTTGCCTCCGTTAGAAATTTCTTGTGTTGCCATAATTTAGGTTTTTCTTTAAGGATGACAACACAAGCATTATTTCATAAAAAAGGCGATTAAAAAATCGCCTTTCACTTATACATTAAAGTATTTTATTTGGATAGCTCTATAACACCACAACCAACCCTGGGACCAGAATTTCCAGTTGGTTGTGTTACGTAATCATCGGTTCCACCGTGAACAATTATCCCTCTACCAATAATATTTTTTACATCCCCATCTTTTATGTTCCATCTATCTGTTGTTACCGATACAGAACCATGTCCTTTATCATCTAAAACAATATTTCCAATATCACCAGAATGATATGCCGCAGAACCCCATTTGCCATGGTTTTCTTTTGTTGGATTCCAATGTCCATGTGTATTTTCGCCCATATTACTACAGTCGCCGTGTTCATGAAAATGTACGGCTACATTACTATCAGCCCTGCTGGCAAAATTAATTTCCAAATCCATCTTGATTTGACCATCACTCAGCTCATAAAATTTGGCTGTACCGATTGTTTTGGAATTATCTGCCGTTTCTGATAAAGTTGCGCTTGCAATCTGTTTTTCGGTTTTAGTGCATGCGCTTAAAAAGGCTAAGCCTGCAATTGATAATGTTAGGATATATTTTTTCATGTATCTAATGTTTTATTCCTTTAATTAACAACCTGAATATCATTTGGTTTTATAATTGAAACATTTAGGCAAAACCATTTCTCAACCCACTTGTTTAACTATTAATAAAAACTAAAAACTATGGAACAGCCAATTGCAATGAACACTTTGAGCCAGATTTTGGAGAAATTGAGGCTGAAAGGAAGAGATAACGAATTAAAAATGACCGACCATGGCAAAATGCAAAGCCAAAGAGGTAAAATTTATAAACCAGAAAACTTAACAATTGTAAAAACATACCGCTTTGAAGGGGATTCAGACCCAGGCGACAGCTCAGTGCTTTACATAACTGAAGACTCGGACAAAGAAATCGGCTATATTTTAGATGCTTATGGTATTTATTCGGATAATATAGGCTCTAGCTTTGATGATTTCTTGAAGAAGATACCCACAGCAGACCGAGATGAGCAAGAGTTATTCTGTTAGCAAAATACATAACTATAACAACAAGAAATGGGCACGAGCAATCGTGCCTTTTTCTATTAATGGAAATTTTTATCTTTAAAATTTATGGTTCTATTAGTTAATCATCTACATTTTGAAAGTATTCAATATCGTTTTCTCCTTAATTTTTATTCTATCAGCAGCATTACAATATAACGATCCCGACCCTTATATCTGGGTTCCAATTTATCTTTACGGGGCATGGTTTTGCTTTCAAGCATTCAGAAGAAAATATTACCCAAAGGCTTATTTAGCAGGCATTATAATTTACGCTATTTATGCACTTTACCTTTGGTTTGATAATAGCGGTGTTATGAGTTGGTATAGTGAACACAATGCAGAAAATATTGTTCAAAGCATGAAAGCTACCAAGCCATGGATTGAAGAAACAAGGGAATTTGGTGGACTTTTACTTTTAATTATTGCTTTAGGTATAAACTATGTTGTTTACAGAAAGCATTCTTCTATTCGGCTTTAGACAAAAGTTTGTGCTCTATTTTATCTACCCAAGAAGTTTATTTGTTTAAAAGACTAACAGCATAAGCAAGCATTACGAATGCGAAAATTGCAACTAAAAACGTTGCCATAATTTTATTGTTCGCCTCTATCTGGCGATTTGTTCTTCCTTGGTCCATGAAATAGAGATTTTTAAGAGTTAAGGAAGATTTTTGAAAGCGTATATCAGCCTGCACTCGATGGATATTAACTCAAATTTCATCACATTGTTTTGAAAAAAAGTATATAATCGAAGAAAGTCGATAATGTATTGCAATAAGTAGATAAAGTTAGGTTTACACACTAAATCTATATTTGACATCTAGCTAAAACAGATCTATCTATCTAAATCATCAAAACTTTTCAATTTAAAAAGGGTTATCAATAACAATAAATTAAGGTAATCATTGAAAAATAAAAATATAGCCATTTTAGGCGGCGGACCAAGCGGATTATTTATGCTCAAAAGATTAATTGAAGCCGGCGAAACCGACTTCACCATCGATATTTTTGAGAAAAATACGCAGTTAGGTGCCGGGATGCCCTACAGTACCTTAGGTGCTAATACAGAACATATTACCAACGTGTCTGGCAATGAAATCCCTGAAATGGTTACTACAGTAGCCGAATGGATTGGAACGCTACCTGCTGAAACACTAAGCAGATTTAAAATAAATCCTGAGGAATATAACGATTACAAAGTTATGCCCAGACTGCTTTTTGGTTTGTACCTTCAGAACCAGTTTGAGCTTCTATTAGATATCGCCAGACAAAAAGGCATTGAAGTAAAGGTATTCTTAAAAACAGAGGTATTGGATATCATTGATGTACCAGAGCGTAAAAAAGTAACGATTAAAACTGAAGCAACACCAGCAGGAGAATATGATTATCTAATGATTTGCACTGGCCATATCTGGCCAAAAAAACACGAAGGTAAAATAGAGGGTTATTTTGATTCGCCTTACCCACCTTCTAAACTTGATCTTAAGACCAATCATCCCGTTGCGATAAAAGGATCATCTTTGACGGCTATTGATGCGATAAGAACGCTTGCAAGGAGTAATGGAGCCTTCAGCACCGATAAAAGCGGAAAATTATCATTCAAAACCGCTGAGGATTGCCCGGAATTTAAAATGGTGATGCATTCAAGAAACGGTATGCTGCCTGCGGTAAGGTTTCATTTGGAAGATCCACATTTATTAAAAGATGCGACCTTAAGTAAAGCAGAAGTTGAAGCCAATATGCGTTTAAACAATGGATTTCTATCTCTTGATTATGTATTCGACCAGAATTTTAAGCAGTTGTTCAGAGAGAAAGAACCAGCATTTTATGAAAAAATTAAAGATTTACAAATAGAGGAATTTGTAGATATGGTAATGGATTTACGTGAAAAAATTGACCCTTTTTTACTACTAAAGGCAGAATATGCTGAAGCAGAAAAATCTATAAAAAGACAAGAATCGGTTTATTGGAAAGAATTACTTGCTGTACTCAGCTTTGCGATGAACTACCCTGCAAAACATTTTTCAGCAGAAGATATGTTGCGCTTAAAACGCAGCTTAATGCCATTAATTTCAATTGTAATTGCATTTGTACCCCAAAGCTCTGTTGAGGAAATGCTCGCCCTTCATGATGCAGGAGTACTCAGCATGGTGGCCGTAGATGCAGAAAGCCAAGTTAAACCAAATACCAATGGAGGTATAAATTATATATATCGTGATGAAGCGGGTGCCGAGAAAAATGTTTACTTTAAAACCTTTGTTAATTGCGTTGGCCAGCCGCATTTATGGTATCGCGATTTTACTTACCAAAGCCTGATAAAACAAAGGGTGGTTAGCGCTGCAAAGCTGAAATTTAAAAGTGAGCAGGCAGCCTTAGCCGAACTTAAAAATGAAAACGAGGAAGTAAGTCAATTTGCGGGGGATTATTATTTAAGCGTACCTGGTTTGAGCATTAACGATAACTTTCAATTGTTGGACAGTTACGGCGCATTAAATGAAAGGATTTACATCATGGCAGTACCTTACATTGCTGGCTTCAATCCCGATTATTCGGGTTTGGATTTCGGTGAAAAAGCATCGTCTATAATCATTGAAAGCCTTATAAAAAATTAGCATTAAATAGCCACTATTAAATCTGGCTATCTCATTTAAATATAAAATATGACGGAAATACTTAAACCAAAATTATTTATGTTGTTGCTAGGCTCAAAAGCACCAAAAAGAAATGTAGAGCAACACGATTACTTCTTCGGAATTGCAACCTCCGTTAAAGCATTGGTTCCAAAGATTAAATCATTCTGGCCTGAAGCTGGTTCGAGCATACATATTGATGGTTGGCGAGAAGTAAATCAAGTTGATGGCTACGAAATTAAAGTTATACCACGTAGCGAAAATACCGAAGCCAACAATCATAAGTTATTTTTCATTAACCTGGGTGGCTATCAATCAAATAAATTAGAAGAGCAACATTACGCCGTGCTCACCGTTCAGCAAGATAAAGCACAAGCCATTCAAGATGCGAAGAAAACCATTTTCTTTAAGCAGAATACCATTAAAGGTGCAACCTCTCATATAGATGATAAATACGGCATTGATGTAGATGATATTTATCGCGTGGATGATATATTAGATATTGACCAGAAAGAAAGTTACCAATTGCAAATTACACCCACCACAAACTTAATAGAAGATGAAATTCGTTTAGGGTATTTTAAATTGGATAAGTTGTAGGGGTAAATAAAATTCAGAGTAGATTTACAATGGTAGTGATTTAAGAATAAAGCCAATTCCACATAATAAACATACAATTATTGTACCCCAGCCTTGAACGTATAATGTTTGCGTAGGGCCTTCCCAATTATTTTTTTCTGATGAAGGGCCTTTTTCAATTCCCCTAAAGATTAAATATCCTACAACAAGAAAAACTACTCCCATAAAAAAATAATTCCAATCCATGTATTAACTAATTTAGCTATGTCTTTACTGGATTACCTGGTAACCCCAATTTAAAACGTCCAAGCGCTATGCTTAAAATTTCGAATGGTGAGCTAATCTCTAAAATAAAGTGTAATAAAAAAGAAAACTATCGGAAATACTAAGGCTATTATTGTTGTTATTATGCTAACAGTTTTTTGTTTCTCTGATTCATTTTCAAACTCTATTATAATTGATTTATGAAAGCCTTTCTTGTTCATAAAATAAGTCAGCAAAAAATGTAATGGTACGTAAAAAAGTAGTGGCCACAAATAAGCAATTGTACCTGGCTTAACTTCGGAAAACAATACTAATTCCCTATCTAACAACACACTAATAACATTTAATACCCAAAAGACCATGAAAGTTATCATTGAAAAAACACACAAGAAACCGACACTAAAGGAATTGCCCTTTCATTATCAAAATAACTGTAAAGCCTAAAATAAATATTTCTTATAATTTTCATGTCTGATAGTAATCTTCAATATGAAGATATGCTGAACGCTTTCTTTAAATTTTATAAGTATAATAAAAATAGAAAATAATCATGAAATCCTTAGAAACAAAAAATAAAAGCCTTAACTTTTTCAAGTTAAGGCTTTTGTTGCGGAATGGACGGGACTCGAACCCGCGACCTCCTGCGTGACAGGCAGGCATTCTAACCAGCTGAACTACCACTCCTTTTTGTTTACTTTTTAAAAGTTTAAACCTCTTTCCCCTTTCGAGGTTGCAAATATAGGCACAAAATCTATACTTGCAAATTTTTTTTTAAAATAATTATAACGCCTTAATTAACAGCACCTTCTTGCATCTTCTCTGCATTCTCTGCAAATTGCAAAGCATCAATCACCTCTTGAATTGCGCCATCCATGATGGTTGGAAGGTTATAAAGCGTCAATCCGATGCGATGTTCAGTTACTCTACCTTGCGGATAATTGTAAGTTCTAATCTTCGCAGAACGGTCGCCGGTTGATACCATAGTTTTACGTCTTGCAGCAATATCGCCATTCTTTTTCTGTACTTCAATATCATAAAGCTTACTGCGAAGCATTTCCATCGCAATAATACGGTTACCCAATTGCGAACGCTCCTGCTGGCAAACCACTACAATACCCGAAGGCTTGTGCGTTAGCTGAACCTTTGTTTCAACCTTGTTTACATTCTGCCCACCTGCACCACCTGAGCGTGAGGTTTGCAACTCAATATCTGCCGGGTTAATGTACAAATCAATTTCTTCTGCCTCTGGCAAAACTGCTACAGATGCTGCAGAAGTATGCACACGCCCCTGAGTTTCCGTATCAGGCACACGTTGTACACGGTGTACGCCACTTTCATACTTTAGCTGACCATAAACATCATCACCACTAACTTTCAAAATAACCTCTTTATAACCACCAGCAGTTCCTTCCGTTACATCAACGGTTTCAACTTTCCAGCCTTTGGTTTCAAAAAAGCGGGTGTACATTCTGTATAAATCGCCGGCAAAGAGTGCAGCTTCATCACCACCTGTTCCACCTCTAATCTCAAAAACAGCATTTTTAGCATCTTCAGGGTCTTTCGGAATTAACATTAAACGAATGTTACTCTCCATAGATTCTTGTTGTTCAAGCAATAAATCAAGTTCTTCCTTAGCCATTTCACGCATTTCTGCATCTTTTTCCACCGCTAAAATTTCTTTATTCGCCTCAATATTGCTCATTACATTTTTGTAGATTTTATATTCATCTACAATCTTGCCTAAATCTTTATATTCTTTATTTAAAGCTGCAAAACGTTTCATATCCTGAATCACATCCGGATTACTTAATTGCTCCTCTACATCTTCCCAACGCAGCTTTATTGCCTCTAATTTATCTAACATATTATTCTTCAATTTATAAAGAAATGCAAAAATAAGTAAAAAAAGCCGAATGGGCTAAGCAGATAAAATAAAGGGTGTTTTAAAATAATTTGAAAATGAATGTTTAACACTTTTGGCGGTCGAAAGCCCTGCTGTTGCTTATAGTCCTCGTTCGTTCCTCACTCCGGGCTATTTAGCGCCATCAGGTTTATTAATAACGATTTGTGCTACCGAAAAGCAAAACCGTAAATCAATAGCCCCGATTTAGCGAAAATACTTTTTTGTTGCACGAAAGATAAGATTACCACATCTTTACTTCTCGCAATAAACATAAATTGGAGCAGTACAGAAGTTTAAAAAGATTGTAGCGAGAGCGGGAATGCTTGAAACCGAAGCACCACAGGTTTTGCGCTTCAAAAAATTAATCAATTAATCTTCCCTGAAATATTTAAGTTCCAGATTCACACCATCAAACACGCCATAAGAATTGTATTTTAACCACTCGCCAATATTTACATAACGACTATTGTTTCCAAGGTTAATATCCATTGGTAAATGCCTATGGCCATAAATGAAATAATCGAAATGCGCTTTCTTCAAGATTTCCTTTGAGTAAACCGCAAGCCATTCGTAATTATCGCCGAAGAAAACTTCATCTGTACCGGCTCGCTTTTTACTATGCCCACTCCAGGCATTGGCTATACCAATACCTAAGTTTGGATGCAGGCGGGCAAAAAGCCACTGACAAAGCGGGCTTCTGAAAATTTTACGCAGAAACTTATATTTCTTATCGCCAGGCCCTAAGCCATCGCCGTGGTGCAGGTAAAACTTCTTACCATTTCTTTCCAGTATCATTTCATCACTGATAATTTCCATGCCTAATTCTTCGGTAAAATAATTTCTTACCCACATATCGTGGTTACCTTTAAAGAAATAGATTTTGATCCCAGCATCAGCCATTGCGACCAGTTTGCCTTGAAAACGAATAAAACCTTTCGGGATTACCTTTTCATATTCAAACCAGAAATCGAATATATCGCCCATTAAAAATAACTCGCTGCAAGTTGGTTCAATAAAGTTTAGCCAGGCTACAATGCGATCTTCTCGTTTGCGGCTCTCGGCATAATTTGGAGCACCTAAATGAAAATCTGAAGCAAAATAAATATTCTTTGTCATGAGCATGCCAAAGGTAAGGGAAAAAGCGGAAAGCCAAAAGCTAAAGGCGGAATGCTAAAAGGATAAAACTTTAAGATGTATAATCATAAGTACAAAATAATTTATATACTACAAAAACTATAGACCAATTATAATTTGATTAAAATACCTTAAAGAATTTATTTTTTGTTTTTACTATAGATAGAGCATATAAAATATTGAATACGATGAGCTTAGCAAATTATCTGGAATATTTCTAAATAAGGAAAAAGATTGTGGTTTATTTTGTAACTTTGCGTCAAATTTTTTCGAATGATCTCTACTGATATAGCCGTAATTGGCGCTGGTCCGGTTGGTTTATTTGCCATTTTCGAAGCCGGTTTATTAAAAATGCGTTGTCATTTAATTGATTACCTTCCGCAAGTTGGTGGTCAGCTTTCTGAAATTTACCCAAAGAAACCGATTTATGATATTCCGGGTTACCCATCGGTATTGGCGCAAGAACTTATAGATAATTTGATGGAGCAGGCAAAACCTTTCCATCCAACTTTTACTTTGGGCGAACGTATTGAAGGTTTGGAAAAACGCGGCGAAGCCGATTTCGTTTTAACAACCAACATGGGGACGGTTATCGAAGCTAAGGTTGTGGTTATTGCTGGTGGTTTAGGTTGTTTTGAACCTCGTAAACCTGCTGTAGAGAATTTAGTAAACTTCGAAAACGGTAAAGGTGTGAATTACATGATTTTGGACCCGGAGAAATACCGCGACCAGAAAATGGTAATTGCAGGCGGTGGCGATTCGGCGTTAGACTGGACAATTTACCTGGCTGAAGTTTGTTCTGAATTAACTTTGGTACACAGAAGCGAGAGTTTCCGTGGTGCGCCAGATTCGGTTGCGAAGGTTATGGCATTAGCGGAAAGCGGAAAAATCAATTTGATTTTAAACAGCAATTTGCAAGCCGTACACGGAACAGACAAACTGGAGCAAGTAGAAATTGTACAAAACCGTACAATGGAAAAAACTGTAGTAGAAGCCGACCATTTAATTCCTTTATTCGGTTTAAGCCCTAAATTAGGTCCGATTGAAGAATGGAACTTAAACATTAGCAAAAGTGCAATTGAAGTAAATACCGATGATTATTCGACAAACATTCCGGGTATTTACGCTATTGGTGACATTAATACTTACACAAATAAGTTAAAGCTAATTCTTTGTGGTTTCCACGAAGCGGCATTGATGAGCCATAGTGCTTATTCGTACATGAACCCAGGTGTAAAATACACCATGAAATATACAACTGTAAACGGAGTTTCTGAATTTTAAGCAATTATTTATATTTGCCAATATAAGTAAGCAGCGAAGAAATGGAAAACAATATTACAATATATATGGAAGAACCGGATGGTTCTGTTACACCTCACGAAGCACCAACCGATATGGGGCTGAGTTTGATGGAGTTTTTAAAGGCATCTGAATATGATATTTTAGCCACATGCGGCGGAATGGCCCTTTGCGCAACTTGTTGTGTTGATGTTTTAGAGGGCGAAGAAAAGCTTAATGAAATGACGGATGATGAATATGCAATGTTAGATACCTTGCCAGATTTATTACCTAACTCTCGTTTAGCCTGCCAATTACAGCTCAATAATAATATGGATGGATTGAAAGTTAAACTTCACGGTGTGAGTTAATTTCAACTCTTTGATATTACTATTTGGATTTGTATTGTCTTAGCCAGACATGCTTTTTTCTTTTTGCCGTCAAAAAGAAACAAAAAACGTCGCCTTAAAATTTTTGTTTTGAAGTCCCTGCTTTGGCTTGAACTGTACAACCCCAAAAATTTATTAGGCCGGATTTAAGTAGAATGTAGGTTTTATGCTATGGCTTTACATAGCGCCGTCAGCTTGAATTAATAAGTAGCTTTTTGATACAGCTAATGAGATGCTGAAATAAATTCAGCATGACGATCGCGTTAAAGACTATCTAATTTCTATTCTCTTTTTATCTACATTCCAGCCGTAAACTTCAATTGCGTTCTTTTCGTCACCAGTATATTCTACCGTAACAGTTTTACTTTCACCAGGTAAAATGCTAATGTAATTATCAGAATAAAATGCTGGTAAAATTCTTTCCCCTGTTACGCTATTTGTTAAAGCTATTCTATTAAAAAATGCTACCGGATTACCTTTATCGTTGCTTAAAATTACCTCAACTTTTCCTTTTGATTTCTGTGTGGCTGTTATGTTCACCGGAGTGATTTTCATTTTTTGCAAGCCTGTATATTCACCATTCTTTCCGGGCAACCAGTAAAAATTATCACTCAATACTTTCTTCTCAGTATTTAAAATCTGAAGGGATACAAAAACACCTTCTTTTTTATCTAGTTTCTCTAAGAAAGAATTTAAAGGAAAAAACCTCCTAACCGATGATGGCCCGATGCTATTGAATACTTGAGAATAGAAATATTCCTTTCCATCCATATCAAAAGCACTTGCCTTTATCATTAAATTATCAAGGTTTTTAAAACCATTATTTACAACTGTTACCATGCTATCTAATGGATTCATCATAATATGCAATGGCTCGCTACCTTTACGTAAACCGTATAAACAGGCATTTGGATCGAGGTAATAATCATACATTTGGCCGCGTAAGGCTGTCCAGGGGTTTTGTGTTTTCCAGATAATTGAACCGGTGTACCAATCCCACATTTTGTTAGAAAACCCTTCCATTAAAGCCCGGTATTGATCATAATTAACCAATTGCGCCTTCATAGCAAAATCTTCAGCATTTTTAGCTTTTCCGTAAGGATTTATATGCTCATCGTAACCGATGTACTTATGGTAATCCCACACAGAATCTGGCTTGCTTTTAAACTGCGGTGCAATCATATTTTCCTTCGGGATAAACCTTTCTAAAGAAACATAATCGCCAACCCCTACCGAACCAACCTCTGAGTTGTATGGAAAAGTTTGATTTGCCCAAAAGGTTTTAGTATTCTGAATACCATAAGGTCCATCGCCATTACCACCTAAAGCGTTAAACGACATTTCGTCGCTGTTTGAAAAATCGAATAAAATTCTTGTGCCATCTAAGCGAGGTAAAATATCATTTTTTAAAGGCTGTAAAATATCTTCTGGTGGTGTAATTTCGTTACCTCCGCACCAAAATGCCAGTGAAGCATGGTTGCGAATCATCTTTATCTGATCTTCCATTGCTGTTAGCACCAGATTATGGTTATCAGGATATTTTCTTCTTGTCCATTGGTCTTCCTTTTTCATTGGGTCTACCCAACGACCGTTACAATCGCCGCTAAACCAAAAATCCTGAAATACCAGCAAACCGTATTTATCACAGGCATTGTAAAATTCTGGTCTTTCAATTAATGCACCGCCCCAAATACGTATAAGGTTCAGGTTCATATCTTTATGGTAACGAACTTCTGCATCGTATCTGGCATCGCTAAAGCGTAACATTGCATCAGAAATTATCCAGTTGCCACCTTTAATAAAAATCTTTTGCCCGTTAACATAAGCACCCATACTTTTAGTATGTTCATTCCAGATGTTATCAATCTGACGGATACCAACATTAAGATTTTCCTGGTCAAAAACTTGATTATTAGCTAAAAATTTAACCTGCATATTGTACAGGTTTTGCGCTCCATAGCCACTTGGCCACCAAAGTTTTGGGTTCTCTAGTGTTAAATTAGGCAGAACAATTTCCATTTGCTTATTTGCTGCAATAACCACTTGCTTTGAAATAGTTTTACCGCCGATTACATATTGTAATGTTCCGCTAATCGGTTTTTCAGTTGGGTTTTCAACTTCTACGGTTACCTTAATGGTTGCTGGCTGCTGTTTGCCTTCTGGTAATCTTTTACCTGGTAATATAGTTACCACATGTGGATTTGAAATGTTGATTGCCTTAGTTTTCTCGATGGTAACTTTATCCCAAATACCTGTATTGCGGTCACGAATAGGCTGAATCCAATCCCAGCCAGCGGTATATTGCGTGGTTAAGCCTTTGGCTATTGTACCATCGCCGCCCTGACCGCCATTCGCATTACCCGGATGATCTGGTGGATAAACAATTACAGCCAATCTATTTTTACCATTTGCAGCCAATAATTTTGTAATGTTAAATTGCTGACGAAGGTGCATACCCTCATAAACCTGTGCATTAACTTTTTTGCCATTCAGGAAAATTTCTGCTCTATAGTTTATACCACGAAATTGAAGCCAAACCTGTTCGTTACTTAAAGCCTTTTCGGTGAAATCTTTAACAAACCAATAGGTATAATAGTCGTTTCCGGTTTTATAGATGTCTTGAATTTTTTCATTATTCATCCCATAAAATGGGTCGGGTACTTTCTTGTTGTTAAGCAATGTGGTAAGTACCGTTCCAGGAACGGTTGCGGGCATCCAGCCAGAAGTAACGAAGTTTTCTTTTGAAATTTGTATTCCGTTGGCATTAATTTCTTTAACATTAGCGCAAAACCAACCCGAATTTAGTTCATAACGTTGTTGTGCTTTTGAAGTAAAAGCAGCAAGAATTAAAAGGTATGTTAAAATTTTCTTCATAATTATTTATCTATTTTGTCTTAGCCAGACAGGCTTATTTCTTTTTGACGTCAAAAAGAAACAAAAAACGCCGGCTGAAAATTTTTCTATTCAAGTCAGTGGATTGGATTTGACTGTGCGCACCGAAAAATTTGTTAGGCCGGATTAAAGCAGAACGAAGATGCGCTGCTTTGGCTTAGCTAAATGTTAAATGCACAATACTAAACAAATTCAATACTCTAATAATATAATACATTGGGTTTCTCATCCGATGAAACACAAACTTCAATGATAAACCTGATAGAACGGAAATACTTTTTGTTTTTTAGCCTGAGCGAAGCGAAAGGCAACAAAAAGATTGCAGAGATAGCAGGACTGCTGACCGCCAAAAGCTTTGGTGATCATTTTCTAAAATAAAAATTACTTACCCGAAACTGGTCTATCGGCAGGTTTTACACCCCAGGTTTTAGATGGTTTGTTGCCCATATAAATATCCATATTCCCGCCAGCCATTATAGTTTTGTGCAACAAGAAGGATTTATTGTAAGCCTTTCCATTTAACACAATTTTTTGAATGTATTTATTTTCAGCGCTGTTGTTAACCACTTTTACATCAAAAGCCTTGTTGCTACCAAGTTCTATTCTGGCATTTTTTACCAAAGGTGTACCAAAAACATAGGCACCATTTGCCGGGTTTACCGGATAAAACCCAAGCGACGAAAACACGTACCAGGCGCTCATTTGGCCTACATCTTCGTTTCCGCACAAACCATCAGGTTTTGCCGTATAAAATTCACGGTCAATTTTTCTGATTAAATCTGCTGTTTTCCAAGGCTGACCTGCATAAGCATATAAATACGGAATGTGGTGACCAGGTTCGTTCCCTTGTGCATAATTGCCAATTAGGCCAGAAATATCTGGAGAACTTCCTGCATCTAAGCCCGGCGGCACGATGAACAGCGAATCTAACTTGTTCAAAAATGGTTTGTCGCCACCAAAAAGTTTTATCAAACCTTCTACATCTTGTGGTACCAGCCAAGTGTACTGCCATGCGTTACCTTCGGTATAATCATCGCCACGGTGTTTTGCCGCAACCGGACTAAAAGGCGAGCGCCATTTGCCATCTTCAGTTTTGCCACGCATAAATTGAACGTCTTTATCAAAATACTCTTTATAAAGTTGCGCTCTTTTTGAAAAGTATTTGTAATCTTCGGTTTTGTTTAATGCCTTTGCCATCATAGCGATACAATAATCGTCTATAGCGTATTCAAGTGCTTTTGCAACAGATTCCTCTACTTTACCTGATGGGATAAACTTTAACTGCTGAATGTATTCGATACCGTTTGTTTTTTGCAAAGCAGATTGTTTTACCGCTTGATAAGCCAGGTTTACATCAAAACCACGATAGCCCTTCAAATATGCATCTACAATAACCGGAACGGCATGGTAACCAACCATTGTATTGGTTTCGCTGCCCATTAAATGCCAAACCGGAAGCTTGCCTTGCTGTTTGTAAATGGCAAGCATGGTATTTACAACATCGCTTATTTTATCTTGGTGGATGATGGTGAATAGTGGATTTGCCGCACGGTAGGTATCCCAAAGGGAGAAGGTAGTAAGGTTGTTAAACGAAGCATTTTTGTAAACCTGTTTATCGGTTCCTAAGTAATCTTTATTTACATCATTATACAAAGATGGCGCAACCATTGTGTGGTAAAGTGCGGTGTAAAAAATCTTTTTCGTGTTATCTGTAGCATCAATTTTAATCTTTGATAATGCAGCATTCCATTTTGCATCTGCGGCCTTTACAGTCGAAGCAAAATCCCAACCAGGTAATTCTGTTTTTAGGTTTAGTATGGCGTTTTCAATGCTCACCGGAGATAAGGCTACTTTAATTTGAAGCTCCTGATTATTTAAGGAAGCAAATTCTACCGCAGCCTTAAGTTTAACGCCTTTTAAAGATTTGCCACTTTTTACTGCTGTACTATCATAAAGAATTAAATTTTTAATGGGTTGAGATAACTTTATTACAAAATATAAACGCTGATCGTTTGCCCAACCTTTTGAATTTCTATGGCCAACAATTGTAGTTTCATCAACTTGTTTTAGTGAAGATTCAACTGGGGCATCCCAACCAATGCCTTCAATTAAATCGATAATGATGTGCGGATTTTGTGCATTTTTTTCAAATGAATATTTATGAAAGCCAACACGTTCAGTTGAAGTTAATTCTGCCTTAATTGCATATTTATCTAATAAAACACTATAATAACCTGCTTTTGCAACTTCGTTGTTGTGCGAAAATTTTGAAAGGTAACCATCGCCATCTGCAGTTTTGCCTTTATCCATAATTAATTTACCAGTTGCGGGCATGATGGAAACATCACCTAAATCGCCAATACCAGTCCCACTTAAATGCGTATGAGCAAAGCCTGTAATGGTGTTACTTACATAGTTATAACCGCTGCACCAATCCCAACCTTCCATAATGTTGTTTGGCCCCAATTGTACCGCACCGAAAGGCACATTTGCACCTACAAAAACGTGTCCGTGTTTGGCTGAGCCAATTAACGGATCGACAAATTGTGCTAAATTATTTTTTTGTTGAGCGAAGGTTTGGAAGCCCAAAAGCACTAAAAGAATTAAGCTTAGTTTTTTAAATTGCATTATGGTTTGATTTTGTTATGCTAAAACAGAAACTAAAACGTTTTACCTATTTCTATCCTATATTGATTTCTTGCCTAAGGTAAATATTTATTTAGAAACTTCTAAAACGACAACATTATCGGTTTCCTGATTTGAAAAGCCAGTTGTAACTTCTACCGAACCACTTTTGCTTATAAATTTTACTGGCGATTTATCTTTAAGTAAATAAGCTTTTATGATTTTTTTAAAAGGAAACTGGTTAAGTTTAACGGATATATTTTCATTATCAAGAATGTGAATGTAAACCTTATTATCGGTTTGTGTTACGCTACCCCAAGCTTGCGACTTGATAAAGCCTGCTTTTGTACCATAAATACTTTCGCCATAAGTTTTTAGCCAACTACCCATTGCACTTAACCTATCCACAAATTCGGGTTGTATTTTTCCACTTGGCATTGGACCAATGTTAAGCAGTAAGTTTGCCCCTAAGCTTGATGCTTTAACCAATATGCTTACCAATTGCTTATTGCTTTTATAGCTGGTATCGCTTAGGTTATAGCCCCATGAATTTGAGATGGTTTCGCAAGTTTCTAAGGGCAATTTATCAGATGCCTTTTGAAAACTCAAGCCTGAACTGTTTTCGCCAGGTAAATCGCGTTCAAACATCTGAAAATCCTCGCCTGCAAATGGTGTTAAGTGATGGTTGTTTCCAATCATACATTGCGGTTGGAGTTTATGAATTAGTCCATAAATTTCATCATACTTCCAATCTAATCTGGAAGAACGGTCTGCAGCCCCTTCTGGCTGTGTTTGGTCCCAATGGCCGTCAAACCAAATCCCTCCAATTTCACCATAATTGGTTAAAAGCTCGGTTAATTGATTTTTCATAAACGCAAGGTAACTTGCGTAATCACTTTTAGCTTTCCTTCCAGAATGCTGACCGGTTCTTCCGGTTTCGTAAGGATAATCATCTCTGCGCCAATCGAGCAACGAATAATATAAATACAATTGAATACCTTGCTTGTGGCATTCATCCGCAAACATCTTAATAATATCTTTTTTGTAAGGCGTATTCATAATGTTAAAATCAGAATACTTGGTATCCCACATACTAAAACCATCATGATGTCTGGTAATTAAGGTAATGTATTTCATACCTGCATTCTTAGCCAGGCTTACATAAGTTGCAGCATCGAAATCTATCGGATTGAAGAAATCTTTGAGATTGGTGTAATTGTGAACGGTCAGTTTTCTATCGTTCATAACCCATTCGCCACTACCAGGTATGCTGAATGGCCCCCAATGAATAAACATTCCGAAGCGAGCATCTGCAAACCATTTGCGCTGGTCTATATTTTCCTGAGTAGGTGTATAATCCTGTGCAAAAGTGCAGAAACCGCAAAGCACAATAATTGCTGACAATAAAAGTTTTTTCATTGTTATATTTGGTTTATTGACTTGAAAGAATTCTAATCTATACTAGCGGTTTCTTTGACCGGTTTGCCAATCACCTTATAATTCCCATCGCCTTTTAAAATGGCAAGCATTTGAGTTTGATTGTTGAAAACAGATTTCGCCGCAGCCAATTCTTTATCGTACTGAAAACTCTGCTCGATTCTGCCCTTTTCGTAAAAATAACGACTTACTATTTGTGTTTCTAAAACCCTTTTAATTTCTGCCTTATGGTTGGCTAAATCCATTTTTTTAGCTGATGTAAGCTTGCTTTTCAGATTATCCAAATCCGCTTTTACTTCTGCGGTTTTGTTTTCCTTATCTGCTTCGTATCGAAGTTCTGTTAACAATCTTTCAGTTCGGCTTTGGTAGCTTAAATCTTTCTCGGCTAAACTGGCAGAAAAAGCAGTATAATCAGCATCACTTATTTGAAATGTTTTGGCAGATTGAATACTGGGTTTATCTCTCCTAAATTGATTGGCGTAATTAAAGAACAGGCTTTTATTTAACATGGTAATCGTTATAGGACTTAACTTATCGGCACTCACTACAACATCAGGATAAACGCCATTGCCGCTGTAAACATTTCTGCCTCCACGGGTTTTGTACATGGTAATTGTAGAATCTGCGAACCTATCTACAGAACCATCTGCATTTCTGTGTGCGTAATCTAACTTTTGAATGCATCGGCCTGATGGCGTATAATACTTGGCCACAGTAACCTTTACCAAACTGTTGTAAGGCAAATTAAAGGTTTGCTGCACTAATCCTTTACCATAACTACGCTGACCAATTACAATGGCCCTGTCTAAATCTTGCAATGAACCTGCCACAATTTCAGAGGCTGAAGCCGAACCATTATTTACTAAAACCACCAAGGGTACTGTAGGCGAAATTGCTGCATTCATGGTTTTATAGCTGATGGTTTTCTCTGCATTTTTTCCTTTTTGAGTAACGACAAGTAGGTCCTTATCAACAAAAAGATTTACAATTTTAACCGCTTCCTGTAAAATACCACCACCATTATTTCGTAAATCAAGTACAATGCCTTTTGGGTTTTCTTTGTTGATGCTAACCAATGCATCTTTAACTTCTTGTCCGGAGTTTTCTAAAAATTTATCAAGTTTGATGTAACCAATACCATCAGCAACCATACCTGAATAAGTAACATTAGGTTGTTTTATTTCTTCACGAATAATTTTTTTGGCGATTTCCTTTCCATCGCGAAGCAAAACTAAATCAACGGCAGTACCTTTTGGTCCACGAAGCAGCTGACTAATTTGCACTCTATCTTTACCTTTGGTTTCGATATTATTGATTTTGATGACCTGGTCTCCGGCTTTAATGTCTTGCTTGTTTGCAGGATAACCTTCACTTACTTCATTAACAAATAGTTTTCCATCAATAAACAAAGTACCAGCGCCAATACCACCATATTGTGTGCTTATATATTTAAGTTTGTAATCCTCTATTTCTGATTCGGGAACATATTCGGTGTAAGGATCTAAACTTTCCAGCATCGCATCAATACCGGCTTTCATCAAACCAGGAGCGTTGGTTTCATCAACATAGTTGATGTTAATTTCCTTATATAAGGAGGCAAAAATATCCAGATTTTTAGATACCAGAAACAGATCTTCTTTGAAAGAAAAGGATAAAATTGCAATGCCAGATACGGCTGCAAAGATTAAATATTTGATTTTTTTCATCCCTTTATGTTTGATACTTTAAAGGCCTGAGCATTATTTGCCAGCCTTAAAGATTATTGAATTGTACAAATGTAAATGTACAAAAAGGGATAAAGATTAAAAACAGCTTAGAACGGCTTAACGTAATTTAATCGTTATTAATTGAGCGCTTTCTCGATGGATTTCTAAAGTCTGTTACCTTTAGTATCAGCCAATGCCTTTTGAATGGTAAATTCAACGTAAGTGCGGTCGCGTTTAACAAGCTGCATAATATCTTGAACCAACTTATCTTCGTTACCTGGAGTAAAATCTAAAGGCGCATTAACAAGATCGCGATACTTTCTAAAAAACTTAATTTTTACTTTCTCTGCGTTGTCTTTTGTAAGTTGAAAATTTGCCATTTCTATTTCGTTTGATGCAAAAGTAAAAAATATTTGGGCGTAGTCTAATTGTTTTCGAACATTAAATGTAATTTTTTTCGAGCTAAGAAATTTTCTTGCATGATAATTGTGTTAAAAGTGCGTTATAGTTCAAAAAATCCAAAATATCGAAAAAATTAAACACAATTAAAATGAAAAAACTAATCTTCTCTATTGTTTTCCTAACCGTGGGTTGGGCAACATCCCACGCTCAAACATTTAATTTAGGTATAAAGGCAGGTGTTAACCTTGCAAAAATGAATGCTGATTTTGCCAGTGAGGAAAATCGTTTAGGTTATCAGGTTGGTGCCTGGGCAAGAATTGGTGGTGCAAGTTTTTATGTACAACCAGAAGCTTATATTGGTAGCAAAGGCAATAAATTTATCAGCTTCACAAATAATAACAATACAGAAGTTGCAGCAGAGGGTAAAGTTAAATTTACGACATTGGATATCCCGGTTTTATTGGGAACAAAATTTGGTGCTAAAAACTTAAACTTCAGATTAATGGCTGGTCCGGTTTTATCATTAATTCTTGATGACAGTTCTACTTTTAATTCGGCTTACCAACAAGCAACAGACTTTAGCAATTACAAAAACCAGGCTTTCGGTTTACAAGCTGGCGCTGGTGTAGATGTTGGTGCAATTTCTGTTGATTTACGTTACGAAGCTGGTTTAACCAACATCAGTAAAAGTGAAAAATACAAGCAAAATCCAAACTTATTTCAATTGAGTTTAGGTTTCAAAATTTTGTAATTAAAATACTAATTGCATAAAAAAAGCGACCAATTGGTCGCTTTTTTTATTTAATGTGTTTAAAGACTTATCGATTAGGCGTATTATCTATAAATGGCCTGTTCGCAGCTGTTGTAGATACCACAGTCATATCTCCCCGTATGCTAAAACTATAAGTGTTTGATTTAATTACAGAAACAGTAGATGTTCCGTTACGTGAAATAATATTGGCCGGGTTATTTGGATAACGGCAGTACAATTCATATATCCCGAAAGGAACCTTAACGAAGTTTGATGCAGATTTGTAGGCAATATTTGTAGCTATTACAGTTTCTACACCGGTAGTGGTGTTTTTAATTACGAAATTAAATGGATTTGCATTAGAGATTGCATGTACAAAGCGCACATAACCACCTGATGTATCTACAGGAGGTAGAACATCTTCTATAATAAACGACTCTACAGTTTTGGCTGTTGTGTTATATATCCCAGATAAATATAAAGAATAGTTTTTCCCATCTTGAACTGTCGTATTAAGTGTAGATATGGCAAGATTTGCATCAGTTGTAGCCGTTGAAGGCCTTTGACCTTTAAAATTATATGTTCCTGCGGGAATTACTGAATATGAATTTATCGCTGGAAATACTGCACCATATGCTGTACCGGCAGTACTGCTTTCTGCGCCAGTAGCAGATAGTGCCGCTGAAACTTTTGTATCGTTAGCATAAAAATTAACTACTGGTGCATTTACACCAAAATTGAAATATTTAAGCTGTGCGCCACTAACAGGAACATCTATAATTTGTACGGCAGTTTTTTCACAAGAATATAGAAATACAGAAAGTATTATTGCTAAAACTGGAATTAAAATATATTTATTTTTCATGTCTATTAGTTTTAAGGTAAAGTAATCCAGGTCTCCTTCGTATGATAATCTACAGCTAAACCGCCAATTTTATCAAGCTCTGCTCTGTTCCAAACATATTCTGAATTATATCGTGGTCTTATTCTGTAAACCAATTTTGTTGCATTATCAGGGTAAATGTTTACTGGCGTAGTAAAGCCAACAAACACCTGATTACCAGTAACCGGATCTTTATCTGTATAATGATACCTTCTCAAATCCATCCACTGTTCTAAATGACCCCAACCCCACTGCGCAATATACTTCTGACACATTATTTGCGAAAGTGTCAATGCATTTGCGTTTGTTGGAATAACGCCAGGCGAAGCCATATAGGCTGCTTTCTCTGCCGCAGTAATTTGAGTTGGCGACTGACCATCATCAGTATTACGGGCATTTACGAAATCAAAGTGTGATGAAATTCCTTTTGTGTATGCATCTAACGCTGTAGTTTTATCACCTTTTTTATAGGCTGCTTCTGCTTTTATAAATTGAAGTTGTGCATAAGTAAACGCTGGCATTTTAGTTTTACGAGCAAAAACGTATCTAGCTGGTGTGGAAACACTTGCATTTGCTAATGCTAATGTTGTATAACCCCAAAAGTTATTTGGTTGTTGCGCCGCAGTTAATGCGCCAATACCGAAAGTTGGCTCTAAACCACGATAAGCTCCATCAGGTGATGGCGATAACATTCTTGACAACCTTGGGTCAATTGTGCCAGTTAATGTTCCATCCAATAAACTTAAAATAAAACGAGTTTGTCTGTAACTTGTTAAGTTATCACGTGCTGCAGCATAAAAGTTAATGTCATCATTAGCAGTACCTGTATATGATAATAATGGATCATCAGCATTACTCGCTAATCCAGCATCAACAAGTGCAATAACGTCATCTGGTTTATAGCTAGCCTTATTCGAGTAATGATTTAAAATCATTGCTTTTAATGAATTTGCAAACTTTATCCATTTAGTAACATCACCTTTGTAAATAATATCAGTTTTACCTAATACAGCTGCATTAACACCACCATCAGTACGTTTTAAATTAGCTATTGCAGCATCTAACAATCTGATAGATTCTTCGTATGCATACTGCTGAGAATCATAAGCAAATGTTGTTTGATTTGCATTGATTGCTTCTTTAACAATAATTTCACCATGTAAATCGGTGGCCGTAATCCAACCCCAGGCTTTTAAAATTTGCCCAACACCTAATAAATCCCATCTTTGCTCATCTTGTGCTCTTTTGTTCATGTCTACCAAATTCTGACCGAAGTCAAAATAAGTCATTCTAAAAACCTGACCACCATTATCGGAACTTGGGTCATATCCCATTCTATCCCAAGTACTACTTACAGATGTTAATGTCCAGTTTTGAGTATAACGACCAACAAAACGGGCGTCGAAAGTAGGTGCAGTAATCATCCAGTGCAACATTGGAGATAGATACAAATTTGCTTCAACCTTTTCAGGGTTATTCGGATTTGTATTTACATCCAGAAATTTTTTACAGCTGCCCAAGGCCAAAAGCCCGAAAAGTGCTGTTATGATATATATCTTTTTCATTTTATTTTCTTTATAAACCGACTCTAATACCAAAGTTTAAACCAATAGGCATTGGAAAGTTACCATAATCAACACCTTGAGCGCCAGAACCACCAACAGCAGCTGTATTTCCGTTTACAACAGGGTCAAGACCTGAATAGTTTGTAATCAAGAACAAATCTGTACCAGTTACAAAAACACTTGCTGATTTAACAAATTTTTGGCGCTTTAATAATTTAGGTGATAAACGATAGTTTAAGGTTACATCTTTTAATCTAATCCAGTTGATGTCTTTTTCTATAAATAACTCCTCACTCATAGTATTATAAAATCCATTTTGATAAAAAGGAGTTACTGAAATATTATTAACTGTTGGATTTGCAGAGTTTTCTTTTCCATCTTGCAATACACCGGTTACAACACGTGGCTGTAAACGATCTAATGTTTTGGTTGATAAACCACGTTGCGTTAAGAAAGCTTGCGTACCGTTAAATACATCGCCACCTCTTCTAATATCTAACAGAAAAGAAAGTGAGAAATCTTTGTAACTGAAACTGTTTGTTATACCCAACTGGAAGTCTGGCTGTCTATCATAACCACCTTCGATAAATACGGTAGAACGTACTGGCAAGCCTGTTGCCGGGTTAATTAAAATTTGCCCACTGTTATTTCTTAGGTAAAAGAATCCAGTTAATGAACGTGTAGATTGACCTGGAGTTACACCATTACGAACGTTACCATACAACCAAGTATCCGAAACATAAGATTCAGGCAATGAACGAGGAAGTTCTAGTACTTTACCACGTGTAGCATCAAAGTTTGCTAAAATATCCCATTTAAAGTTTTCTGTTTTAAATGGTGTTCCTCTTAAACTAACTTCCCATCCTTTATTTTGAGTTTTGGCACCGTTTAAGTTGAATAAAACAAATCCAGTTGCGTAACTTCCTCTAATATCATTTACAATTTGATCGCGTGTTTCTTTACTGTAATAGGTTACATCTAAACCTAATCTGTCATTAAAAAAGGCTAACTCTGTACCAAACTCGTAAGAGCTTGCAAACTCAGGAACTAAGTTTGGATTCGGACCAGTAAAACCATATCCATATCCACCACCAACGGTCGTTTTGCTCTCCAAAGCAGGAACATACGCGTAAGGTCTGGCATCTTTACCCACATTAGCATAAGCCGCTCTCAACTTACCCGAAGTGAAGATTTTGCTTAATCCTGACTTGAAAGCAGGAACATCTGTAAATATAAAACTTCCAGAAACTGATGGGTAGAAGAATGAATTTTCTCCAACAGGAATTGTAGAAGTCCAGTCATTACGACCTGTTGCGGTTAAATAGAGATAATTCTTGTAACCAATAGTTGCTCTACCAAATAAACTCACAATTCGTTGTTCAATTGTAGTTGATTTTGCATTTCTTAAAGTTGCTGTTGTATTGTTTATAGATACAAAATTTGGATCCAAAAAGTTTTCCCCATAGGCACTCTCAGTTACTGATTTTAATGCTTTAACAGCATTACCAATCGTCATATCGAAGGTAATATCCTTGGTGATATTTTGTTTGGTTAAGTTAACTAAAGTTTGTGAGTTTAGGTTTCTGGTATTATCATTTGCTAAATCTAAAATACCTCCTTTTAACAAACCTCTTCTACTTTCCGGGTGACTTACCAATATTGCATTGTTATTGTAGGCGTCAATACCGAAAATAGTTTTGATGTTTAAAAATTTGAAAGGTGTAATAGTAAAACTAGCGTTTGATAAAATTCTATTGTTTTTAGTCGAGTTTTTATTCTTATTTACATTGAAATATGGATTTTCAACTTCAGATGTTAAATCAGTTGCGGTAGTAAAACGTCTACGCGTACCAGATGCTGTTAGATAATTTCTTGCATCATCTTCCTGAGGCCATAATAATAAACCAATTAGAGCACCACCATCACCTTTAAACGCTTGGTTATTCAGTGCATAAGAATAATTCATTGAAAAATCTGCAGTTAACCATTCATTTAATTTACCACCAGCAGAACCAGTTAAAGTAAAACGGCTGTAATCCGAACCAGGCACTACACCATTTTGGTCAGTATAAGATGTTGATAATCTGTAGTTAGCTTCATTTCTACCACCTTCTAGCGATAAATTGTGTTTTTGTGTAAATGCTGTTTGAAAGAAACCATCAATATTATCGTAGAACTGTGTATTAGGCGCATACCTTGGGCCAAAATAAGCAAATGCAGTACCCGCAGATACGCCACCTGTACCTAAGCCAAACTCACGTTGTAGTTCTGGTTGATACCTTGTTTTTTCTACTCTAAAGCTATTGTTGTAATTAATGATACCTTCCCCAGCTTTACCTCTTTTGGTAGTGATTACAATTGCACCGTTAGCCGCATCAATACCATATAATGCCGCAGCCTCAGGTCCTTTTAAAACTACTAAACTTTCAATATCTTCAGGATTAATATCGGCTGCACGGTTTGTAAAATCTACGCCTCTATTAAATAATCCGGTTGTAGAGCTATTATCAGAATAGAAAGACGATGTATTCATCGTTTTATTATCAATTGGCAAACCGTCTACCACAAACAATGGCTGATTACTTCCACTAATTGAACTGATACCACGAATAGTTATAGATGATGATGCACCAGGAACACCAGATGAACTTGTAACTTCAACACCAGCAACACGCCCTTGTAATGCATTAATAAAATTTTCTCTTTGTGTTCCTGCAATGTCAGCACCTTTAACGGTTTGCTGCGCAGTACCCAAAGAACGCTTTGATGCTGTTTGCCCCAAAGCCGTAACAACAACTTCATTTAGCGAGTTGCTATTCTGCTGCATCACGACATTAAAAATTGTATTATTACCAACGGTTTTTTCTACCGTTGTATAACCGATGTATGTAAATGTTAAAACATCAGTTTTTGCGACTTTGATGGCGTAATTACCGTCGCCATTTGTTTGAGTTACCGTTGTGCCTCCTTTTATTTTGACAGAAACACCGGGTATTGGTCCGTCGGACGACGTAACCTTACCGGTAACAGTTATCTGCTGAGCAATGGCATGAGCCAACAGCAAAAACGTACCGATAAAAACTAAGAGTAGCTTTTTTTTCATAAACAGCCAATAAGGTTAGTAAAAGTTTGTTTGTAGTTAGTTATTCCAGTTATAAAAAAACACGCATAATACCGCACGTTTTCCAATATTTAGCTAATATCATAAATGTTTTTCAATAAAAGAGCAAACTTTATTAATTATTATTTACAACCAGCAACACATAATTGCATAAAGCCGCAAAAACACGCAACTATTCAATATTTTTTTTACATTAGTGCAAACCAAACATATATGCTTAAAAAGGAACGTCATGATTTTATAATGCGCCAAATCAATTTGCACAACAGGGTGCTCACATCCGATTTGGTTCAGCTGCTCAATGTATCTAAAGATACCATTAGAAGAGACTTGCAGGAACTTGTCGATTTAGGCAAACTTTATAAAGTTCACGGCGGGGCACTATCCAAATCTTATCATTCATCATTTGATGATAGCACCGTTTATGCTCGTGACAGCAAAATAATCATCGCTAAAAAAGCAATAACCTTAATAAAAGATGGTATGGTGGTTTTAACCGGAGGCGGAACCACTGTGCTGGAATTTGTGAAGCAACTGCCCGAAAACCTAGAAGCCACATTTTTTACAATCAGTCCGCTAGTGGCGGTTGAACTTGCCAAATACAATAACATTGAAGTGATTTTAATTGGCGGCTCCTTTTCAAAAAACTCTCAGGTATCTTATGGCGGTAGCGTTATTAATCAACTATCAGAAATAAAAGTTGATTTATGTTTGATGGGGACGAGTGCTTTGCATCCTGAAGAGGGCATGACCGATACGGACTGGGAAATTAACCAACTGAAAAAAGCCATGCTTGCTGCCTCAAAGAAATCGGCTGTGTTATGTATTTCAGAAAAATTAGATATCTCGCTCCGATTGAAAGTTTGCCCAATAGAAAGCATTAGCTATTTGGTTACAGAATTAAATAACGAGGATGAATTACTTCAGCCTTATTTATCTAAAAGCGATGTGAAAATTTTATAAAAAAGCCCCAAAATATTTGAGGCTTTCTAATTTATAATAGACGAAACTTAGTTTACAGCTATATCTTTAGCCGGTTTATTGGTTTCGGGATTTTTTGGGAGTGATATCTTCAAAATTCCATCGGTATAACTAGCCGAAATATTTTCGCTAATTACTTTTCCATTTAAGGCAAAAGCTCTTTCGAATGCGCCGTTGCTATATTCTCTTCGGCTAAATTTTCTATCTGTTTCTACATCCTCTTTTGGTGTGTAAGAAATGGTTAAAACGTCATCTTTGGTTACAACCTTTAAATGCTCCTTTATCAATGCCGGGGCATAAAGATGAATGATAAATTCTTCATCCTTTTCTTCAATATTTGCAGCTACACTTCTAAATCTGTTAAAAAAGTGTTCTGCATGTCGGGCAAATCTGCCACCGTGGTGATGGCCAAATCTGCCGCCGTTTCCTACCCAACCTCTATTCATTTTGCCTTTATGGCATCTATCTTCGTTATACATTGTGTTATTTTTATTTATAAATATTAATTAATTTGAAACACCATATTGTGTTTTCGGAATACCCAATAATTGAGTTATGATGTTCGCGTAAGGATAAGCCGGTGAAAAAACAGCATAATCAAATTTTAACCCCTTAATTTGCCCAATAATATTGTCGATAAACTTCATTGGTTCTAATAATGACGTTATTAACCCTGATTTCTGGCTTTCGTTATCACTTTTGCTAAAAACATCCAAATTTGCGGCATAAGCTTTAAAGTCAGCACCGATGTTTTCTATAGGCTTTTTAAATTCATCTGAGCTAAAAAATGTAACCTGTTCGCCACGGGTAACCATTTCGCTGGCTAAGTTTAAAATAGGTTTAACCTCATTTTGCAACGGATTGCTTAAAAATAAAACTTGTGCCATTTGCTTATTTGTTTAAACTGTCAACCGGTGTAATTATATTTTCGTTAGCCTTTCTGTTGTGGTGACTAAAACCACGATGCCTGTTATATCCATCGCAGCAATTTTGATCGCGATAGTGTCTGTTTTTAAAATCTAACCTATCTCTGTATCCATTTTGAATTGCCAATACATTTAAGCTGTAGAATGTTGCACCTGCAACAACCAAGGCCAATAATACTCTAAATGCTTTCATCGATTTAATAATTTATGTGGATATTTTGAACCGAACCATTTCCCTGTATTGTAGGTCTGTACCATTGATTGTCAATCGGAACTACATTCGAATAATGGCTTTCAAATTCATTAAATCTTTCTATAAAGTGCCTGTGCTTTCTGTAGGCAAATATTCTGAAGACCATGCCGATTACCATTGCAATCAATATAAACTTAAATATGAAGGGTATGAAGAATGCGGTTGCACCAAGTACTATCCCGAATCCTATTGCTTTTAATATTTTTTTCATTTTGTTATATCCTGTTATTTAAATGGGTAGACGATGGAGATTTATTTTTACTTTAAATAATTTGAAAAATGTTTTACCACAAAAGAAAGCTTAGAAATTCTAGGCGATTTTTATAAATAAAAACATTTAGAACAATCGTCATTCCTGTGAAAACGGGAATCTTAATTCGGAAGAAACAAAATTTATGCTCACTTTTTAGGATTCCTGCATACGCGGGAATGACGACAAAGCGTTACTAAAACAAAACACAAAAAAAAGCCAGCTGAAAAGCTGGCTTTAAAATCATTCCTTATTGCGATGTCCCCATCCTCCGCACCTGCGCTTATATTCCTCTTTAAACTTTGCCCGTTGTTCTTCATCCATGCTATCCCATTTGGAGCGTAAGTTCCATGCTTTTTCTCTAAAACGATTTCCCGGACCACCGCCGCCCTTGTTAAAATTGCCGAATAGCAACCTGCATAAAACCAATAAACCCAAAGCTTGCCAGAAGTTAAGTCTTCCAACATGCGTTACTTCAGGTAAAATCCAGTTCCATAAATACATTACAATAAAGCCTAAGGCCGTAGCAATTAAGGCCACAACAGGTAGAAAGAAAATAAATTTCTTGCCTTTACTAAACTTTCTGTTTCTCATCTCCCACTAATTAATAGTTTATAAATTCTTGATATAAATTTTGTAATCGGCTACGCAAATGTTTCACCGCATAACCTTTTCTCGATATTAAAGTCTTAATGTTTTCGCCAGTTTCATCTGCCAATTCCTGAAAAGTTCGGTCTTCTAATTCATTCTGCACAAAAACGTAACGCTGATTTTCCGGAAGCTCTGCCAAGGCTGTAAATAATTGATCCCAAAAAAGCTTTTTTAAACTTTCCTCCTCTGGCGAGAATGATTCAGCAAATAAAATCTCCCTGAAATTAATTTCCCCATCTTCGTCTTCATAGCTCAAATCCTCAATTAAAACATCCTTTTGCTTGCGGTAACGGTCGGTAATTTTATTTCTGGCCACACGATAAAGCCAACCACCAATCTGCTCAATTGCCCCTGCTTCGGGTTGGTTGCTTAATTGATACCATACATCCTGCAAAATATCTTCCGCGTCCTCATCTGTATTCACCCGCCCGCGGATGAAACTGAATAAGCGTTTACCATAATCGGCAACCGTGGAAATAATATTTTGTGATTCGTTTGTTGGCACTAAAATTCGCTTTATAAACCAGTAGACGTACGGATGCTAGAATTACTTTAAATTATTTTATTTTTTTTCAAAAACGCTAATAAGCTAAAGTTAAGGAATATATTTTTTCGAAAATAAAAGGCAGTATTTCATGGCGGTTTGCAGTCCTGCTTTCCATTACAAGGCCGCACTCGTACCTCGCTTGCGGGCTTTTCATTACAATCAGGTTTATATAACTTCTTTTTTGTCTTTTATGAAAATTTTAAGCCACACTTTGCCCCTCCTAAATTTAGGAGGGGAGTAGGAAGAAAGTTATTTTATTGCTGAGTTTATAATTAAGGTCCAATTAGTAAACCCAAAACCTGCTTCAGTTCCTTTTGCAGTGTCCAACTCCCCTCCTTATTTTCAAGGAGGGGGCAAGAAGGTGGTCTCCAATCTAAAGCAACATCAGACTTACGAAGTTTAACCCAATAGAATGCATAAAAAACTTGGTAGGTCTTTCTGCACTATTTCAACGCTGCGGTGGGATAGGTCCCTTTATCTACAATTAACTTGCTGTTCCCTTTTAAATCAGAAACATAAATTTTACTCCCCAAAGATTTTTCCGAAGCGCTGTAGAAAATCCTTTCATCAGCCGTTACAAAAACATAAGGAACATTCATTCCAGCCGGAGAAATTTGGGTGATTTTCTTTGTTGATAAATCTAACAGAAAAACTGCTTCGTTTTGTTCATTTCGCTTATCAACAGCATTAAAAACCAAGCTTTTACCATCGCTTGTATAAAAAAACCGACTTCCGCTTGATATGCCATAATCCCCACCAATTAATTCGGTAATTGCCTGAGTATTTTTTAGTTTTCCGGCAACATCAAAAGTGTAAAGATTAATTAAATCATGCCCCAATACTTCTATTTCACCTTTCCAGGTTGGCGAGTATACATTAATTTGCGAAGTGGCATCCAAAATCACTAAACCTTTATTATCAGGTTTAACCACGCCAACTTTCCAGAAATTTTTATCGTTAAAAATGCTAAAAGCGATTGTATTTCCACTTGGCGACCACATCGCCTGGTCGTAATTACCGCTATTTGCCAACAATTGCAGCTGACTTTTGCTTTCCATATCGGCCACCCAAATGCTTCTGTGCCCTGAGCTGTCTGTAACCGTATAAGCTAATTTGTTGCCATCGGGAGAAATTGCCGGGTTTGTAGCCCCACCAAAAGAAATTTGTTTCATTGTATCAATACTCGTCGCTACGATTTTATTTTCATCCTGATAAGCCAAAGCAAAGTTTTTATTGCTTAAAGACACGGTATCTAAAATCGCCTTTGAACTTTTCTCAACGGATTGGTTGTTGCTGCATGAAACCAAAACCGTTACAAATGGAATTAAAAGGATTGCGAATCGGGCTGAAATTTTAGTCATGCACAATTTTACAAATTGTTTTTAAACAAAAAGATTGGGTTATAAAAGAACAAATAACTTTTTGTTTTTATGATGTTCATCTAACAATAAATGCAAGCTTATTATTGTGCAAACAACTACATATCATTTAAGCATTAAATGATAAAAATTAAATTGTATACAGCGAAATTAATGAATATACAAAAAGGTTTTTTATGAAAGTTTTTGTTTAATCAGCGCTAGGATTTATTGCACCTTTTGGGGTACTTGTTCGAGACTTCTTCGAGAAACTGGTGCTTTTTTCGAAGAAGTCTCGAAGAAGCTCCGAAGAAAATGCATCTTTTTAATTCGATTTACATTGGAATAGCAGAAGTTTTCCTCATCATTATTCTCCTTACGACTTAACTTTTCTTCTTATCCGCGTAACCAAAAACTTTCTGTAAAAGCGTTGTACTTCTTGAGTTGAAATTATTTCTGATTTTCAGTTCCTCTTTGGCTACCTCTATAAATAAACCATCAATTGCTTTTTGTGTAACGTATTCTGTTAAATTAGTGTTCACCGGTTTAACCAATGGTAAACGGTTATACTGCGAAGTTAAATCGCTGTAATATTTAGTGGCGTTTACTTTATTTAAACTTGTGGTTACAATCGGACTAAACTTTTGCATTAACTGCGCTGTGGTAACCCGTTTAAAATATTCTGTCGCCGCATCTTTATTTCCTAAAAGGATATTCGTGGCATCAGTTAAAGTCATGCCTTTAATTGCTGATACAAAAATCGGTTTAGCTTCTGTGGCTGCATCCTCTGCAGCACGGTTCAGGCTGGTAATTACATTATCGCAAAGTTTATTTAAACCGATACCCCTAAGCGTTCGCTCTACCTTTTGAGCTTCGGGTGGCATTAAAATTTTAACGGCTAAATTACCCAAGAAACCATCTTTAACCGATAACCTGTCTGCACCAGCAGTAACACCGATTTGGAGGGCTTCTTTAATGCCTTGTCCAATTTCGAAAGTAGAGGGCGTTCCGGTGGTGCTTGTGGTCGTCGATTTTTCGGTTACCTTTTTAAAAATGTCGCTCAATTTAAATTGAGCATTGGCATTCAAATTTGTAAATAATATTAATGCCAGAGATGCAGATAGAATATTAATTTTTTTCATTTTGTGTGTGTTTAAATTTGGTCTGCAAAACAACTGCCATAATTTTATCAACGCTCAAAGATAAAGCTTTGCGAAAATATGAAATGTTAATTTTACACCTCAATACCGTAGATTGAAATCTACAGGTTGAAATTAGCCATTAAATATTTAGGAGAAACCTGCAATGTAAACCCGACTGATTGAAAATCCTTTTAAAAAAAAGCAGTAACCTCGAATTAACTGTCGTGACAGAAGTTTTTTTTTAAAAGATTGCAACGAAAGGCGGGACTGCCGGAACCGATTTACGCAGTACCTCGCTTTTCAAAAACATTTTATGAAATCATCATTTCGACAGAAATATAAAAATTTTTAAATTAAGGCATTAATGGTCCGTGAAGACACAGACCATTGCGTTAAGTCGTCATTTCGACCGCAGTGGAGAAATCTTTGAACTTTAAATGCTTAATCTAAAGATTTCTCCATTTCGCGGTGCTCCAGTCGAAATGACGATGTGGGAATAAATAGGATTTTTTGGATACATAGCCTAAATTATTAGTTTATCGTCCATCACTCAGAAATATTTTTTATACTTGAAAGATAATTTGCCTTAGCTATCCATTACTTGAAGTTTATAAAGAACAAAGCTGGAAATAACCAGAAAGAAGATGCAGAATTAATTGCCGAGTATAAAAACACCGGCAATTTAGATGCGTTGGGTACGCTTTATAATAAATACATGCATTTGGTTTTTGGGGTCTGCTTAAATTATTTCAAGGATGAGGAGCAAAGCAAAGATGCGGTAATGCAAATTTTCGAAGAACTGGTGAGCAAATTATTGGTTCATGAGGTTCAGAATTTTAAAAGTTGGCTGCATGTATTAACCAGAAACCATTGTTTAATGGCGCTGAGGAAATCCTCGAAGCAAAATAACGTTTCAATTGATGATACTTTTGTGGAAAACACGGAGTTTGTGCATCTGGATATTGACAACACAAAAGAAACGCAGCTTACCATAATGGAAAAGTGCATGGAAACTTTGCCCGAAGAACAGCGAAAAAGCGTAGATTTATTTTATTTACAAGAGAAATGTTATAAAGAAGTAGCCGATATTACGGGCTACGATATGCTTAAGGTTAAAAGTTACATTCAAAACGGTAAGCGGAATTTAAAGATTTGTATAGAGAAAAATAGTAGTGAATAACGATTGGTTAGATATTGATGTTCTGGAAGATTACCTTGATGGTAAGCTTGATGCTAAAGCTATGCACTTTGTAGAACGCCAGGCCTTGGAAGACCCTTTCGTGGCCGAGGCTTTAGAAGGTTTGAAGCAGTCGCCAAAGCGCAAGCAAACACTATCTATCCTTCAAAAACAGCTTTATGATAGGGTTTTGCAGAAACCAATAAGGCGAAAAATGTGGGGTATTACTACCCAGCGCTTAAGTATTGCGGCAACAGCTACGGTTGCCTTTATTGCTGTAAGCATCTTGTTTTTTATGCGAGAAACCAATCGCAAGAATGCTGAAATTGCTTCAAGAAAATCGAACGGTGTGATGGTTGATGTTTCACCTAAATCTGATTTAGCGGCAGTTAAAGAAAAGCAAGCAGAAACAGCTGTTAATGATGGAACAAAAAGTGCCCTAATTGATAAGGCAATTACTGAGGCAAAATCTGGAGATTTAGCGAAGAATAATAAAGCGGCAAAGGTTTCTAAAAATGCAACTATTGCTGCAGCAGTCGCTGATAATGTTCCAGCTAAACAGGAGCGCCCAATGCTTTTACGTGATGCTTCTATTCATAAAACTGAGTCTGCTAGGATGGAAAGTGTGGCGCCATATGCTGAGAAAAAAGCGAAAACTAGCGCAGATGTTGCAAATAGTGATGCTGTAGCTTATTCAGCAGGTTCACTTTCTGATCGTGGTTTAGTTTACAGTGGCAACGTGATTTCACAAAGCGGACAACCAGTTTCTGGTGCAGTTATTAAAGTGGCCGGAACAAAAGCGGCAACAACCACAGATAATAAAGGGTACTTTTCACTTCCGGTTGATAGCTCTGATAAAAACAAAGAAATACTGGTTAAAGCACAAGGCTTTGATGATAAAACGGTTTCAACAGATCCGAACGCAATAAGAATGGCTTTAAGTGGAAATTATTCGCTAAATGAAATTGCTGTAATGACGGGCTCATCTGCAAGAAGGAAAGTAACTCCACCGGCTGCGCCTAAAATCGTTTTAAGAGCTGTTGAGAATTTAGATAAAAATGCTGTAGAAGTTAATAAACCCATTCCGGTTTCTACTGTAAATTACACGCAATACCTAGAGCGCAATAATAAACTTTTAAATCCCAAAGGACCAGAGCAATTTGTTATTGTAAGCTTCAAGGTAAAGAAGAATGGGCGACCATCTAACGTAAAGGTTGTAAAATCTATAAATAAAAATGCTGATGCTGAAGCCAAACGGCTTGTTTTAGCTGGCCCGGATTGGGTGTTACCTAAAAAAGGAACAGACAGTGTTGAACTGAGCATTAAGTTTTAGGCTAACAGCAGAAATCATCTATATCTCTTATAATTTTCCTATCCATTTTCCAATGTACAAACTTCCCTACTATACCGCAGAAAACCAGGATGAAGTTCTTGAATTTATGCATAAAAATACCTTTGTAACTTTAATTGGTTTTGATGGAGCATTTCCAGTAGCTACGCAAGTGCCGGTTAAAACTGCTGTTGAAGGAGCATCTGTGAAGTTAATCGGTCATATCATGACAAAAACCGACCATTGCAAAGCCTTTGCGGAAAATCCAAATGTACTTGTAATTTTTACCGGAGCACATGCGTACGTAAGTGCATCGGTTTATGAAGAGCCTTCAGCAGCATCAACCTGGAATTACAAATCGGTGCAGGCCAAAGGGAAAATTAAGCTTTTAAATACTGAAGAAACTTACCACGTAATTAAAGATTTAACAGATAAATACGAAAACCCTGAGCGTAGCCCTGCAGCTTTTAATAAAATGGATGAAGCCTACATTCAAAAGCATTTAAAAGCAATTACAGGTTTTGAAATTTCGGTTACACAATTGGACCATGTTTTTAAAATGAGCCAAAATCATTCTGCGAAAAATAAAGCCAGCATTGTTGAGTATTTAGAAAAAAGCGAGGATGTTTTGGCAAATGAGGTGGCCAGAGATATGAAAAACAAGCTGTAAGGTCATTGTTTTAAGGCACAAGACTATCTTTGAAGGTATCAAATTAAGATTACTTCCTTTCCTCGCAATGACGTTTCCTTTGCAGCCCCTTCATTATAAACCCGATATAAGCGACAGCCCCGAAATGCAATGAGGGCTACAGCGTTTAGCGGGGCTGAAGCTGCCGAAGAGCTGTGAACATTGCTTTCCAAATCCCTTATAACGAAAAAAGACTAAAGCAATTTGCCTTAGTCTCTAATAAGAATGATTTTTGAATTTTATTTGAAGTAATAAATTGCGGCGTAAATAATTGCGGCTAATGTTGCAGAAACTGGGATAGTTAAAATCCATGCCCAGATTAAGTTGATGGTTACACCCCAACGTACAGCCGAAACACTTTTTACAACACCTACTCCCACAATCGAACCTGTGATGGTGTGCGTAGTTGATACCGGAATACCGAAATGCTCGGTTATGCCTAATGTTATTGCGCCAGCACCCTCAGCAGCCACACCTTCTAAAGCGGTTACTTTAGTGATTTTAGAACCCATTGTTTTCACAATTTTCCAGCCACCACTCATTGTACCCAAAGATATTGCAGAATAACATGCAATTGGTACCCAAGATGGCATCGCTTCGAAATCCGGAATAACTTTAGCGGCAATTAATGCTGTAGCGATGATACCCATAACTTTTTGTGCATCGTTACCACCATGGAAGAAACTTAACGCTGCTGATGATAATAACTGCAAACGTTTAAACCATTTTTCTGCAGTTGCAGGTTTTGCGTAGCGACAAATGTTAATGATGATTAAAGTTAACACAACAGATATCACCATACCAATTATCGGTGCTAAAACAATAAAAGATACAATCTTAACCACATAACCCATGTTTACTGCATCCATCGGACTTGCACCTGTAAGCAAAGCATGTGTCATACCTGCACCTGCAAAACCGCCAATTAAAGTGTGCGATGAACTTGAAGGAATACCGTACCACCACGTTAAAAGATTCCATATAATTGCGGCAACTAAACCAGCAAGAATAACTTCTAAAGTAATATAGTTTTCAATTACAGTTTTAGCAACGGTATTGGCAACTTTATGGTCGGTAAAATAAAAGTAAGCGGCAAAATTAAATAACGCTGCCCATAAAACGGCTTGGAAGGGTGTTAGTACTTTTGTAGAAACAACCGTTGCAATCGAATTAGCGGCATCGTGGAAACCATTTATGTAATCGAAAGCAATAGCTAGAATTACAACAACAACCAGTAAGGTAGTTACCATTTTTGTTTTTTATTAAGCGTTTTTAACTAAGATAGTTTCAAGCACATTTGCTACATCTTCGCATTTGTCAGTCGCTTTCTCTATCGTTTGTAAAACCTCTTTTTGTTTAATTAATTCAATTGCGTTGGTTTCGTATTCAAATAAACGGGCAACCGCCAAAGTAAATACATAATCTGCCTGGTTTTCGCCACTGTTAATACGAATACAAGCATCAGCAATAACGCGAATGTTTTTAAAGCTGCGTAATTCTTTAATTGCTTTATCAATATCTGTACACATTTCTACCAAAAGCTCAGCGATTTTTACAATCGGTTCACTAATTGCATTCATGTTATACATTTGCATTCTATTAGCCGTACCATATATATAATCAGCTACATCATCAACTGCCGTAGCTAGCGCATGTATGTCTTCTCTATCGAATGGCGTAATAAAATTTCTGCTTAGTTCTAAAAAGATGGAGTGTGTAATATCATCACCCACGTGTTCTAAACGCTCAATTTCCTTGAAAATGGTTTTTCTGCTTTCTGCATCTGCAGTGCTAACCATTTCTAAAAGTGCCTCTGCTATTTTCAAAGCGTTGCTTCCGGCTTGCTCAAATAGAGGATGAAATTTTCTGTCTTGAGGTGTAAAGAACTTAAAAATATTGTTCATGTTAATTCTTAATATGTTGCAAAGCTACGAGCCCAATGTTAACTTAATGTTAAGTTGCTAATTATATTAACGAATTATCATGCTGTGTATTAATGCATAGTCTGTTTTACATCAACTATATTATAGTTTTAGAAAATTGAAGTGCGTATTTCATTGGAAATTACAGTCCCGCTAAACGCTGTAGCCCTCATTGCATTTCGGGGCTGCCGCTTATATCCGGTTTATAATGAATGGCTTATTACTCTTCGGAGAAAACAAAACAAGTAGAACTAGCCAATTTTCTGCAAGGTAAATGCAAAGGTTGTTCCAATTCCGGGTGTACTTCTAACTGAAATGGTTTGCTGGTGAGCCTCAAGGATATGCTTAACAATGGCTAAACCTAAACCCGTTCCGCCAACCTCGCGAGAGCGGTGCGTATCAATACGATAGAACCTTTCAAATAAACGTAACAAATGCTTCTCTTCTATTCCAATTCCATTATCGGTTACTTCGATTAAGAACTGATCATGGAGCTCAAAAATTTTGATGGCCGTTTCGCCTCCATCAATACCATATTTAATACTGTTAACCATTAAATTAATCAAAACCTGACGGATCTTCTCCCTATCAGCCGATACTAGTGTTAACGCAGTATATTTATCTTTGAAGAAAAGCTTAATGTTTTTTTGTTTCGCCCTGTCTTCAAGGTTTTCCATTACCTCCTTTGCCAATTGCACAAAATCGAATTTTTGGTAATTTATAGGCGCCTCGCCGGTTTCAAGCTTTGCGATAGCATCTAAGTCGTTAATTAAATAACTTAAACGTTCTACATTATTTTCAGCTTTTTTTAGGAATAGAACAGCTTGGTCTGGGTCATCAACAATACAATCTTGTAATGTTTCAATGTAACCTTGAATGGCAAAAAGTGGGGTTTTAAATTCGTGAGAAACATTGGAAAGAAACTCTCTTCTAAATTGTTCTTGCTTTTTTAGCAAATCAATTTCCTTTTTTTTCGCTCCTGCCCATTCTTTCACTTCTTGTTCCACATCGTTTATGGGGTCTGGGCTCACATATTCTCCAAGTGCATCTTTTAAATCTTTGCCTAATTTTAAGTTATGAATGAGTTTGTAGATGAGTTTAATTTTGGTATAAATATACTTCTCTAATAAATAGTAAAAAACTAAGAAGCTACTTAAAAAAGAAACGCCAAAAGAAATTGCAAGATAGTACCAGCTGTGCTGAAAGTAAAAGTTTACCATACCGATAGATAGCGCTACAGCAAGGGCAGTAAATAAAACCAGCACACTTAATTTCATGTTGCAATTTAGGCTTTTTGTGTTAATAGAATATTAACTCAATTGCTTTTCGGTTAAATATTTCCAATATCGTTTAGGAACATGCTTTATGTGTAACTTTGTATTTTTTCGGGCCACGATATTTGTGTTTTTGAAATAATCCTTCCATAAAACAGAATAAAGTTCTTCTTTTTCATCCATAAAAATAGCGGCCGGGTTAACTTTACTTATATTTTTATCGAAAGAAATTGTAATTTCTTCTACTGTGTTTAAATTATAATGCAAGCCATATTTCCTTTTCAAATCATAAATTATCCATTGTTGGTCGGCATATCTATTTTTAAAGTGATTAGAGATTAACGGCAAAACATTAAAATCTGGATCTACGCTGGCATAAAACATTCCATCGCCTGTTTTTTGAAAACGGATAAACGCTTCCATTCTGTGTTTTTCTCTTTCTACACTTTTTGCATATTTAGATAGTGCAATTACATGCTCGTTTCCAAAATTATTTTCTGCACCATTCTGATTTTGAAAAACATATATTGTAAATTGAAAAAGATGATTATAAGCTTCTGGGATTTCAGACAAATAGCTACAATAAAATTTCCGCAGCCAATCTTTCTTTATTTTCTTTTGCAAACCTGCCCAAACCCTATCAGATTTCTCTGCGTCTGTTTCCACTGTAAAGCTTTCTGCAAAAGCCTCTGGCTGAAAAACAGTAATCGACTTTAATACAACTTTACCTGGCTTACGTTCAAACCATTCAAAAACAGCCGTTAGAAGTCCTGCCAGAGAACCATCAAATACATAAATCATGTAAACAAAAGCATTTGATTATTATCTGTTTTTAAATATTTACTTTGGCTTTCGGCCAAAATAAAAGCCTTAATCTGTGTTCCTTGATAATCTTTTAATTGATAAGGAGAATCGGCACAAACTATAAAATGCTTAGCCCGGTTGTAGGCGACTCCGATTTTTTTCAGTTGGTTGATTCTAAGTTTTCCAAACTTACGGGCTTGTACAATTTTTTGTGCCGACATAACACCTATTCCCGGAATTCGTAAAATCATTTTATAATCAGCAGTATTTATATCAACCGGAAAATGTTGCATATTTCGAATCGCCCAACTTAATTTGGGGTCAATATCAACATCAAGATTTGGATTTGCGTCATTCAAAATTTCTTGAACTTTGAAGCCATAAAACCGCATGAGCCAATCGGTTTGGTAAAGTCTGTTTTCTCTTAAAAGCGGCGGCTGAGTACCTAAAACCGGCATCCGGCTATCATTGCTTATTGGCACATAACCAGAATAATAAACCCTTTTTAGAGAGAAGTTTTTGTAAAAAGCATTCGCAGTATACATAATTTCTTTGTCGCTTTCTGGTGTTGCGCCAATAACCATTTGTGTACTTTGCCCGGCAGGAACAAATTTTGGGGTATGTTTTATTAACTTTTTTTCTTCAGTTAGCTGAATCATTTGCTTGTTCACAAAATCAAGCGGTTTTATAACATCTTCATGATTTTTTTCAGGAGCGAGTAATTTTAAACCAGCCTCAGTTGGCATTTCCAAATTAATACTCATTCTATCGGCATACAAGCCCGCTTCTCTAATTAAATCTTCGCTAGCGCCAGGGATGGTTTTTAAATGTATGTAGCCATTGTAACGCTGTTCTAAACGAAGTTTTTTACAAACTAAGAGCAAGCGTTCCATTGTAAAATCGGCATTTTTAAAAATCCCCGAACTCAAGAATAAACCTTCAATATAATTTCTCCGGTAAAAATTCATGGTTAAATCTACCACTTCGTCAACAGTAAATGCCGCACGTTTAATATCGTTGCTTTTACGAGATACGCAAAACAAACAATCGTAAATGCAATGGTTTGTTAGCAAAATTTTCAAAAGTGATACGCAACGACCATCTTCTGTATAAGTGTGGCAAATTCCTGAAGTATGCCCATTTCCTAAACCCTTATTATCGTTTTTTCTATTGCTTCCACTTGATGAACAGGAAACATCATATTTTGCGGCATCAGCAAGAATGCTCAACTTTTCACGAATTCTATCAGACATACACAAAAATTTACTAACAAATATAGCTTTAAAACTAAATATATTAGCAATTTATAGCAAAGTAATTAACGCTCTTTAGGAATACTAAGCTCGGCAAAATTAATGTTAAGACTTTTTGTTGATGGGCCTTTTATCCGCTCAGTTGAAAATGTAGTGATACTATTCTATCAAAAAAACAAATAACTTGTTTTAGAATCTTTTTAAAAAGGCAAATTTATTATCATGACTGGTATTTCTACCTTTAATTAATTTCCCTCCCATTCACTGTAAAAGTTATCCAAATAGGTTATCATAAAATTATGACGTTTTTCGGCAATCGCTTTCCCGCTTTCGGTATTCATCATATCCTTTAATAATAAAAGTTTTTCGTAGAAATGATTAATGGTGGGCGCAGATGTATTTTTATAACTTTCTTTTGAATGATTTTGTTCTGGTTTGATTTGCGGATCGTATAAAACACGGTTTTTATAACCGCCGTATGTAAAAGCTCTGGCAATACCAATTGCTCCAATAGCATCTAACCTATCTGCATCTTGAACAATATTCATTTCCTTAGAGGTAAAACCTGTGTTATCAAAACTATTCTTAAACGACATATTTTGAATGATTAGCTTTACCTGACTAATTATATGTTCATTTACCTCAATAGATTTTAAGAATTCTGCAGCTACATTGGGTCCTAATTCTTCATCACCGTTATTAAATTTAGGATCGGCGATATCATGCAAGAGTGCTGCAAAGGACACAATCAATTCATCGCCTTTTTCAATCTTATTAATATTTAGGGCAGTTTTAAAAACCCTTTCGATGTGAAACCAATCGTGACCAGCTTCAGCATTTTCAAGGGTTTTTTTAACGAATTTGATTGTTGTATCTATATAATTCTGCATACCCAAAGGTATTAGAATTTAGAGTTGAAAGAAAAACCGAATGGCTAATTTTTCTGATTAGTTGTGTTTACTTTGTACCAACACCTTCCAATTGATTTTCGGAAGAAATATTTTTGATTAATTCTGTATGATCCAAAGTTAGTAATTGCGTTACATCGATATCTAAAATTGCAGAAATCTGAAATAATCTTTCAATTGTTAGTTTACTGTAACCAAGTTCTATTTTACTGTATGCATTTTGCGAAATCTTTAATTTAGCTGCAAGATAATCTTGAGTATAATCTCTGTATTCTCTGATTTTTCTAATGTTCCCTGCAACATTTTTCGTCTTCAAAGCCATCTGATCTTCCATAGGGGTGAGGATTTTTTTTATTAACTAATACGCATATAAACGAAAATTGTTCCAAAAAGGATCTTACAAAAGTGCTTTTTGCCAAAAAACAGCTTTTCTATTCAGGAAATATATATTTTGTTAATATGTATTTGACAATTAAAATGAACAAATTAAAACAAATACTACAACTTTTTAAGAAAAATTTACGTAAAATTTAATCGAGAGATTATTTGAGATACATTTTTTTACTCTTCTACCGAAGCTACTCTTCTCGTACCATCATACAATTCATACTCTAAAAGTCTGCAATCTAGCTTTCCGTTATAAAACTCTACCTTTTTAGAAGCTTTCAAACCGATTTTTTTTGCTAAATCAGGATTCCCTGTAAAAATATAACCAGAATAGCCTTTGCAATGTTGCTTCATAAAATCGCCCATTCTTTTGTATGTTAATTCAAGTTTACTGTGTACACCTAAGCGTTCGCCATATTCTGGATTAAAAACAACCGAACCTTTTCCTCCTTCAGGAACTGGTGTTTGCTCGAAATCACACACCTGAAAATCAATAAGTGTATCTACACCGGCCGTTTTTGCATTACGTCTGGTAACTTCTACAGCATCTTCGGAGATATCGGAAGCGATGATTTTTATATCAACGTTTTTAATGACCTGGTCTTTAAGTAATCTACGCTCGGCAAAAAATACTTCTTCATTATAACCCATAATATGCATAAAACCATAATTCATACGGTATAAACCAGGGGCACGATTTGTTGCAATTAAAGCTGCTTCGATAGCCAATGTTCCAGAACCGCACATTGGATTTATAAATGGTGATTTTTTATCCCATTGCGTAGCATAAATTACACCTGAAGCCAGTGCTTCTAACATTGGCGCTTTACCCGGTATTTTACGATAGCCATGTTTTGCAAGCGTTTCGCCCGATGTATCTAAGAAAACATCAGCTTCTGCATCTTTCCAATATAAATGAACCACTGTTTTATTTGCATCAGAACCAGAATTTGGCCTGATTCCTTTAATCTCTTTTAGCCTGTCCACGATAGCATCTTTAACCTTTAGATTAGCAAAAAGTGGCGTTGTAATATTTGGATTATCTACGTTTGATGTTACAGAAAAGTATCCGGTAAAATCAATCAACTCTTCCCATTCAATAGCCTTAATTTTTTCGTATAAATCATCAGGTGTTATGGCTTTAAATGCTTTAATTGAATACAAAATCTGGCTAGCGCAACGCAGATTCAGGTTTAACTTAATACACTCCGTTAGGGTAATATTTAGTTCAACACCTGTTGAAAAGACTCTTTCAATAGTGTAGCCTAAAGCCGAAACTTCTTCTTGTAAATAGGGAGAAAGGCGTTTGTTGCAGGTGATTATAACCTTGCTTTTATTGTGGAAAACTTGCATCATATTATATGCGAAGTTATCAATAAAATTATAGAGATTTGATCTTTATAGTACAATAAAGTAGTATTTAATATGGAAATTAAGGGAAAAGTACACGAAGTAGGTGCCACACAGCAAGTAAGCGAAACATTTAAAAAACGTGATTTAATTGTAGAGTATGCAGAAAATCCAACATATCCGGAATATATCCGTTTTGAGGCTTTGCAAGATAAAACTGCATTATTAGATACATTTAAAGCTGGCGATGAGGTTGAGGTTTTCTTTAATTTACGTGGCCGTCCATGGACAGATAAAACTGGTAAAACATCTTACTTTAATAGTCTTGTAATCTGGCGTATTAATGCAATTGCCGCAGGAGCACCTGCAACTGTTGCCCCAGCTTACGCTGCTCCGGCAGATGTAAGTAATACAGCAGGAGAAGACGATGATTTGCCTTTCTAAATAAAGAATCTTTTTTAAGCAAACAATTTTGAACCATGCCGAGGCTTTAGCTTCGGCATTTTTTGTTTATAATCTGCTGTTAAAATATGTTAAAAACAAACACTTACATTCTCTATTGACTATTTTTGAAGTTAGGAAGGGTTTTTTATTAGATATTAATTCTAAATCAATTAACTTCCACCAAACACAAATAAATGAAGAAAAGGAGTTTTTGGTTAATTACTGTTTTAATGACGGTAGCTTTACTTGGTGTATTTGTAATGCAATTGTATTACATAAGGGAAGCTTACAACCTAAAATCTCAGCTATTCGATGAGCAGGTTAACCAAACCTTAACATCAGTAGTAAATAAAGTGCAACGGTTAAATGCCGCCGATAGAATCAGTAGAAAAGATTTTGAAAATAAGGTAAAGAGAAGTCAAGATTTAAGGCAACGTGAACTTGATATTAAAGATTTAAGACAACAGTTTGCTGAGGCCTCAGAAATACGTCAAGCCGAACGGGAAAACGAGATTGAAAACTACCTTAACCAGCAAGACAGCTTAATTAGAAACCGTTATTCTGCACCCAAAGTAATTTCAGAATTAGAATTTGTTTCTTTATCGCCAGGTGGAGCTGCAAGGTTGGACTTACAAATGGACGCTTACATCGACATAAAAAATTATGCGCTTAGAGGTTTAAGCTTACGTTCGAAACCACAAGCCACTAACGATAAAACTTTTAATTTCAGAAGTGCACAAACACTACCAGATACTATTCGCTATCAGGTTTTTGAGCCAAGTACTGGTAAACCTCTATTACTTACACTCCCAAAAATTTCTGATGATTTAGAGAAGAAATTTAAACGGGAGGATATAATCGCAAAAAGACAGTTAAAATTTAAAATTGCAGCTTTAGGTAAAGATACAACTCCATATAAAAATGGCTACAATTTGCTTGAAGATGTTGCGAAGGAGATGACGGAGAAAAATATTCCCTTAAATCAACGCATAAACTTTACTTCTCTTAATAAACGGTTGAAACAAGAATTTTTAAATCATAGCATTACTCAAAATTACAATTTCAGAATTAAACTGGCAGAAAAAGACTCTATTCTATATCTTCAGGCATCAAACTCAATCAAAGATTTTTTACCGAAAAATACGTATAGAACCACACTGTTTGGCAACGATTTGTTTCGCGACCCAGGAATTTTGGAAGTTACTTTTCCGAATAAAAACTCCGCAATTATTGGCAATTTAAGTGTTACACTGGCTTCATCAGTCGGTTTGTTGTTAGTATTGGTTTTTATTTTTAGTTATACACTTTATGCCATTCTGAAACAGAAAAAAATATCGGAGATGAAAACAGATTTCATCAACAACATGACGCATGAATTTAAAACGCCTGTTGCTACAATAATGATTGCAAGCGAAGCGCTTAAAGACCCAGAAGTAACAGAAGATAAATCTCGTTTAAAGCGGCTTGCAAATATTATCTATGATGAAAATGTACGTTTAGGAAGTCATATAGAACGCGTTTTAAGTATTGCACGATTGGAAAAAGGCGAACTGAAGATGGAGAATGGCGATGTAGATATGAATGATTTGATTGTAATTGTTTTAGATAGCATGAGCCTTCAACTTCAAAAGAAAAATGCTATTTTAACAGTTAATACAAATGCAGAGCATGCAACTGTTTTTGGCGATGAACTTCATCTTTCTAATGTACTTTACAATTTGATAGATAACGCCAACAAATACAGTAGAGAAACTCCCGAAATAACTATAAACACACGAAACGTTGGTAAAAATTTGGTTATAGAAATTGCAGATAAAGGCATTGGAATGAACAAAGAACATACTAAGCGTATTTTTGATCAGTTTTATAGAGTACCAACTGGTAACTTACACGATGTTAAAGGTTTTGGACTTGGTTTAAATTACGTACAAGACATTATTAAAAACCTCGATGGAACAATAAAAGTGAGTAGTGAAAAGGATAAGGGAACTACTTTCGACATAATTTTACCATATAAAAAATAATATTTTGACTATCGACACAAGTGCAGTCTTTGTCGATTTATTAAAAATTTTGCAGGCATTCATTCTGTATATAGCTGTTGATTAATTTAACTATTTCCAACTTGATTAAACCGTTATGCAGAATTTCACTCAAACCTTAAGTAGCGTTTACTTTAAAGGCAGCGTTTACTCAAATAAAATAAATAAGATGAAAAAAATACTTCTGGTAGAAGACGATCCAAATCTTGGCCTTTTGTTGCAAGATTACCTGCAATTGAAAGGTAAATTTGATGTAGTTTTATGTACCGACGGAGATGAAGGATTAAAGGCATTTAATAAACAGAGTTTCGATTTATGTATTTTAGATGTGATGATGCCTAAAAAAGACGGTTTTACATTGGGTAAAGACATTAGAAAGGTAAATGCACAAGTGCCAATAATTTTTGCAACGGCTAAAACCATGCTCGAAGACAAAGCTGCCGCTTATGATTTAGGTGGTGATGATTATATTACCAAGCCGTTCCGCATTGAAGAATTGTTATTACGTATTAATGCAATGTTTAAGAGGATTGCTAACAAAGTTGATAATACCGAAGAAACTATAGAAAGTCAATTCTCAATCGGTAAATATAATTTCGATTACACAACACAAATTATTACACATGACGATCAGATACAGAAGCTTTCTACAAAAGAAGCAGAATTGTTAAGGTTGCTATGTTTGAAAAAGAATAACGTTTTAACCAGAGAAGAAGCTTTACTGACCATTTGGCACGATGATAATTATTTTAACGGTAGAAGCATGGATGTTTTCTTAAGTAAGCTCAGGAAATATTTACGCGAAGATTCTTCTGTAGAGATTATAAATGTACACGGTAAAGGCTACAAGCTTTTAGTGAGCTAGCAGAGCGAGGATAAAGGAGCAAGGACAAGAGACTATTCATCTTTGGTTTGCCCATTTTTTGGAACCCAGCATCAATCCTTGCTCTTTCATCTATGTTCATTAATGCTGCTATACATATAAATTTTTAGGTACAGCTGGTATCAAGTTTCGCTCCTGAGCAAGGTTAAATAGGGTATTTACTGCTTTTTGGCCTTCTTCTCCTAAATCAATACTATATTTATTTACATAGAGTTCTATGTGTTTATACATGACTGCCTCGTCCATTTCTTGTGCATGTTGCCGGATGAATTCTATGCATGACTTTGGATTCGCAAAAGCATATTCTACAGATTTTCGAATTAACCTGTTTACTTTTAGTTGAACTTCCTTATCTAACTTTCTGTTGATCACAATTCCACCTAGCGGAATGGCGCATCCAGTTAATTTTTCCCAATAGTCACCCAAATCGACTATTTTATTAAGGCCTTTATCCTGATAAGTAAATCTGTTTTCGTGTATAATTAAACCCAAATCAATTTCTTCATTTAGCAAAGCTGATTCTATCTCTGAAAAAACCATAACTTTTTTATTCTGCAATTGTGGATATGCGATGCCTAACAGAAAATTAGCTGTTGTATATTTGCCAGGAATCCCAACTTTTAAGTTGTCGGCTAAATCATCATCAAATTTTTGCTTGCTAATAAGCAATGGCCCCACACCAAAACCGAGTGCACTACCAGCATCAAGCAAAGCGTATTGGTTGGCAACATAAGCAAATGCATGAAAACTTAATTTAGTAATGTCTAGCTCACCTTTTAAAGCTTTTTGATTTAGTGTTTCAACATCATCAAAATAAACTTCAAATTCTAAACCTTCGGTATCAATTTTATTGTGAATTAATGCATCGAAAATAAACGTATCATTGGGGCAGGGTGAAAAACCGAGTGTAAGTTTCATATGCAAATCATGTTTTTTATGGTCATATGGAATACGCCATGTATCTCATATGTGTTTGAGTGTTTCGTTACATGGCTATTTCAAAATTCAAAATTATAAAACAAAGCAGCATTAGTTCGTCATAATCAATTCATATCTCCAATAAAAGAAATTGCCCAATCGTTTAGGTTTTTAATAGCCAAACCAATTTTCCATTTGTCTTTATTTCGAGGTTCAACATAGTTGGAAATGCTCCTAACCTGCAAACAATCAATTTTTTCATAATGGCAGGCATATAATACGGCCGCACCCTCCATACTTTCTGTTGTGGGATTTAGTCTTTTTACCAAGTTTCTAATATTCTTATCATTTCCGCTAACGCGATTAACCGTAATACCCGAAACTTGTGGCAAATCTACCTTAACATTACACTTGCTAGTGTAAGTACTTTCACCAAAACCCAAATCGGTGATGGTTAAGAAATTATCGCCATCTTCTGCCCCTAGCTCGGCAAAAGTATCTTGTGTAATATTTACAATTTTTCCCAACTCAATACTTCTATCAAAACCACCCGCAATTCCTAGATTCAAAATCAAATTGTATTTTGATGATAGATGTTTGCCTAAAGAAAATGCCGTTGCAACCATTCCAACTCCAGTAATCAGCACATCGAATTTTTTTTCTTCGATAAAATCGCCTTCAGGCAAACTAAAATGCTGATAAAAGAAAGTAAGTTCTGCTTTGGTTGCTGCAACGATAAGTATTTTCATAGTTTGAAATTATGTTTTTAAATATTGATATGGAACATGCCAGAATCATAGGTTTAAAGGTAAAGAATGCGTGCTGAAACTTCCATAAATAAAACGGCTAAGTTTATCAATCATTTTACCTGTTTTATAATTCGTTTGCCTTTGGAGGTAATACGTATATTTGCATTTTATTATTTGAATAATGATCTATATAACAAGAAAAGCATCATTTAATGCGGCTCATAAATTAGCCAGAACAGATTGGGATGCTGATAAAAATGCTGAAGTTTACGGCAAGTGTGCTAATCCAAATTGGCATGGGCACAATTACTGGTTATACGTTACGGTTAAAGGCGAAGTAAATCCTGAAACAGGTTTTTTAGTTGATTTAAAGTGGCTTAAAGATGTAATGAATACTTATGTTGTGGATAAGGTTGACCATAAAAACTTAAATCTCGATGTAGATTTTATGAAAGATAAATTGGCTTCGACAGAAAATTTAGCAATTGCAATTTGGGACCAGCTTTTAGCGCCAATTAGCAAAGCAGGTGCTATTTTACATTGCGTTAAAATTTACGAAACTGAAAATAATTTTGTTGAATACTTTGGTTAAACCTTAATGGAAAAGAAAGACATTTTAAAAGGAGAATCGAGAGATGGTTATGTAAAGATAGACCGCTACGATGAATCTAAAATTGAAGCTGTAGCCACACATTATAAAGATATTTTAGTTAATCTGGGCGAAAACCCTGAACGTGAAGGTTTATTAAAAACGCCGGAAAGAGTTGCAAAAGCCTTGCAATATTTAACTCATGGTTATGATTTAAAACCTGATGAAATTTTAAAATCGGCAATGTTTGAAGAAGATTATAGCCAAATGGTTGTAGTTAAAGACATTGAGGTTTATTCAATGTGCGAACACCATATGCTGCCTTTCTTCGGCAAAGCACATATTGCATACATACCAAACGGACATATTGTTGGCTTAAGTAAAATTCCAAGAATTGTTGATGCCTTTGCTCGTAGGCTGCAGGTACAAGAACGTTTAACCAACGAAATTAGAGATTGTATCCAAAACACACTTAGCCCTATGGGTGTTGCCGTTGTAATGGAATGTAAACACCTTTGTATGGCGATGCGTGGTGTCCAAAAGCAAAATTCGGTTACCACAACTTCGGCATTTACCGGCACTTTTTTGAGTAATGATAAAACCAGAGCTGAGTTTTTAAGGTTAATTACAGCGAGTTTAGATTAGATAAGTATCAAGTAAAAAAGTGTCAAGTATAAAGATTACAGAATAACGATACTAAATGCATTAAATAAAAAATACAAGCTAAGCGTTTTGGTTAACATCGCCATGCGTAATGCGCTAAATAACATAGAATGAAAGCATATATTTTTCCTGGTCAGGGAGCACAATTTGTAGGAATGGGTAAAGATTTGTACGAAAACCCAACAGCTGCAGCATTATTTGAAAAAGCAAACGAAATTATTGGTTTCCGCATAAGCGACATAATGTTCGGTGGAACTGATGAAGAGCTTAAGCAAACCAATGTAACGCAGCCTGCAATATTTTTGCACTCCGTTATTTTGGCTAAAGTTTTAGGCGATGATTTTAAACCAAATGTTGTTGCAGGACATTCTTTAGGCGAATTTTCAGCGCTTGTATCTGCAAACGCTTTAAGTTTTGAAGATGGTTTAAGATTGGTAATTGCTCGTGCTAATGCGATGCAAAAAGCCTGCGATGCGCAACCATCAACAATGGCTGCAATTTTAGGATTGGCAGATGATGTAGTTGAAAAAATTTGTGCCGAAGTTGATGCCGTAGTAGTACCTGCAAACTACAATTGCCCTGGTCAATTGGTAATTTCTGGAAGTATTGAAGGTATTGATTTAGCTTGTGCAAAATTAACAGAAGCTGGAGCAAAGAGAGCTTTAAAACTTAATGTGGGTGGCGCTTTTCACTCTCCATTAATGGAGCCTGCAAAAATCGAACTTCAGCAGGCAATAGAAAATACACAAATCTCAACACCGATTTGCCCGATATATCAGAACGTTGATGCAAAACCATACACCGACCCTGAGCAAATAAAACAAAACTTAATCAAACAATTAACTGGTGCGGTACGTTGGACACAAACTGTTACACATATGTTGGCAGATGGCGTAACAGAATTTGTAGAAGTTGGCCCAGGCAATGTATTACAGGGATTAGTAAAAAAAGTAAACCGTGAGGTAAGCACAAGTAGCGCAACTATTGCTTAAAGCCTTTTTACAATTCATATTTGGCGCCATAAGCATTCATGTTTATGGCGTTGTTTTTTATCAATATTTAATATCTTTATCAGTAGATGAACCTAAGCTTTGGTGTTAAAATAAGATTTCTCTTGCTTATTCTAGGCTGCTGCCTGATTGCGACATCTATCTCGCTAAGTCGTTTTACCACTAAAACCGAACTTTTAGAACGTGAAGCAAAAAAAATTCAAGAAAATCTATCTCTAAAGGAGCAAATCGTTGATGATTTTTTATCAGATAAAAAGCGGGTAAAGCAGGCTGAAAAATTTCATTTAAATGCTGCAGAGGGCATTGGTTTTTTAGAAGTTTATCGCAAAAACGGTATCAATTTACAAACATTTCAAAAAAACCAACTCAAATACTGGAGCACAATTAAGGTTACAGATATAAATCCTCATTTTATTAAAGAAGGAAAATCTGTACTGCAATTATCTAACGGTTACTATGAAATTATTAAGAAAACCGATGGTAATTTTACGCTGATTTTCTTAATAGCGATTCAATCTCAATATGCTGTTCCAGAAAACAGGTATTTCAAAAACGATATTGATGTACTGCTCACTGATTCTAAGATAATTACACTCGCCTCATATTACGATAAAGATGCTTATGCAATTAGAAGCAATGATAATTCATTTCTATTCAGTTTAAAAATTAAACCAAGTTATGCAGATGATTATTATTCTAATACACAGCTTTGGCTTTTTGTTGCCGGAATTATCTGTATCTGCATGTTTGTTAATTCACTTTGCTCGCTAATTGCCAGAAAAGGTTATTTAATATTTGCCAGCTTGTTGCTTCTTGCCTTTTTCATCGGCGGCCGTTTAACAGATATGTGGCTAGGCTGGTTTAACCATAGGTTTCCGTTAGAACTATTCGACCCAAAAATTTACGCCAATAGTGATTTAATGCCTTCACTAGGAGATTTCTTGATGAATGTTTTAGCTGCAACATGGTGGCTTTTGTTTGTGTATAATCATAAAGAGCAATACAAATTTCCCGAATGGATAAGAAATAGTAAATGGATTGGAATTACCATCCACGTATTGCTCCTTATTCATATTGGGGCAATCGCATTCTTTGTTGATGATCTGTTTTTTGGTTTAATTAATAACTCAAAAATTAACTTTGATATTATTAATATACTCAAATTAAGCGGTAACAGTTGGGTAAGTATTGTTATTTTATGCTTGGTATGGTTTCAAATTTATTTAATAACCATTGTATCAATAGAAGTTAGTAAGCAACTAAATGTGACCAATAAAGAACGTGTTATACTGTTTATTATTGGCTTTTTAGGTGTTCTTATTTACAGATTACTAAACAATTTCACTGCCTTTTTTATTGTTTATGCACTTGTATTGTATATTGTTGCCAGAATATCCTATGTTAAATCAAAGCATTTTTCTATTGGTTTATTGGCAATTTTATTTTTCTGCTTGGCTTTTAACACATCAATAAAATACATCAAGTATAAAGATATTAAAGAACGAAGTGAACGCGAACTTTTAGCCAGAAAGGTGCAAGCTTCTGATGACCCGAATGCAATTATCGCCCTTGGCAAGTTAGAACGACAATTGCTTGAAGATGAATTTCTGGTTAAATATTTTAAAACTACCAAAGGGCAATCTAATTTTGTGGTTTTAAAAAATCATCTTAAAGGCTATTTGGATGGCTATTTAAGTCGCTACGATTACAATATTTACGATTACAATAGGTTTGAGAATCCGCTAAATAAAACTGATGTTCAGCCCATTGATAAATACAAACGCCTGGTTGAATCCGGTTCAGTGAAAATTGAAGCTTCAAACTTTTTCTATCAGGTTAATAATACTTTTGGCTATCAGGATTATTTTGGAATAATTCCGGTAGTAAGCAAAAGTAGCTTATTAGGCACTTTAATTATCGAGCTACGTTCAAAGCCTTACAACTACAGCAACCGTTTACCTGATTTACTTGCCGATCAGAAGTATAGTAAAGATGAAGAGTTTAAAGGTTATTCTATTGCATTATATAGCAATGATAAGCTTTTAAATCAATCTGGGGCTTATACTTATCCGCTCAGTGGAAAAATTTACAAAGGCAAACAAGATGATTTTGTTGTTGTAAATGACGATGATCAACGTTATAGTCACGTACTTTTTAAGCCAAGCGCCAGTAAAATGGTTGTAATTAGTAAAGAAAAAGTTGGTTACGTAGAAAGATTGGCTGCACTATCATTTTTCTTTCTCGTTTTTATTATTTTCTGTTTTATACTATATGGATTAATCTGGCTTATCAAAAACCTGGATAATGATAAAGTTGGCTGGTTTAGCATAAATCGCTCACTAATGATTAATGCAAACAAAATTCTATACAAAACCCGTATTCAGGTTTCGATTGTATTAACAGTTGTGGCAACTTTGCTTGTTGTTGGTTGGACAACTTACGGCTACATGAACAAGGAATACAGGGGGCAACAAGACGTTTTAATCAAGGATAAAATCAGAAAGGTTCAGCAAAATTTTGAGAAGCAGGTTTTTAACGATGGAAACATAAAAACGGACGACAATGCCATTGCAGATTTCAACAACTTTGCTGATATAAACAATGCTGATTTAACTTTATATGATACCAAAGGTGATGTAATTATGACTACTTACCCGAAGCTTTACAATTATAAAATAATTGGAAAAAAGATGGGTACTGCTGCATTTTTAAACCTCAATGGGTTGCAGCGATCAGAATTTATTAATCAAGGCGAGAAAATTGGCAGCCTAACATATGCCGCAGCTTATGCACCAATTAGGAATGCACAAAACAAAACTATTGCATTTATAGGCTTACCGAATTACTCTAATGAAGATGAATACAAGGATAAAATTGCCTTATTTGTTAGTAATCTGATAAACATTTATGCTTTGGTTTTTGTGGCCATTGGTGTACTTGCCGTTTTTCTGGCTAATCAGATTACAAGCCCTTTAACATTTATACAAGAAAGTATTAGTCGCACAAAAATTGGGCAGAAAAACGAGCCGATTGTTTGGCGTAGGCACGATGAAATTGGTACACTTATAAAAGAATATAATAATATGATTGCCGCCCTGGAAGAGAGTTCTGCAAAACTTGCCCGTTCTGAAAGGGAAAACGCCTGGAGAGAAATGGCAAAGCAAGTTGCCCACGAAATCAAAAATCCATTAACTCCATTAAAATTAGGCGTTCAGTTGCTAGAAAAATCATGGAAAGAGAACGACCCTAATTTTGAACTTAAGTTTAATAAGTTTAGTAAATCATTTATCGAGCAAATTGAGAGTCTTTCAAAAATCGCATCTGAGTTTTCCAACTTCGCAAAAATGCCAGATACTAAGCTAGAACAAACTGCTATTCTACCAGTTATTGAGCAGGCAAGAGAAGTATTTAAAAGTGCTGAAAACGTAGAAATAACTGTAACAAACAAAGCAGAAATTAACGCATATATCCAGGCAGATAGAGATCAATTATTGAGAACTTTTAATAATCTTTTTAAAAATGCAATTGAGGCAATTGATGCCGATGCGGCATGCCATATAAATGTACTTTTATATAATGATAATAAAAACGCTCATATCGAGATAAAAGATAACGGAAAAGGAATTCCAGAGGTATTGCATGATAAAATTTTTGTTCCAAATTTCACCACTAAAACATCTGGTACTGGATTGGGCTTAGCTTTTGTTAAACAAGCGGTAGAAAACGCAGGCGGAAGTATAACTTTTACATCGGTTGCAGGAAAAGGCACAACTTTCTATTTAAGTTTCCCTTTGGTTTAAAAAACTATTTTAATTCGATTTGAGCTTTACCCATTGTACCGCCATCAGCATATAAAATAACAGTGTAAATACCTTTAATAAATGGTTTCGGATTGGACCAATCTATTGAATAAACAGAGTTATCATTGTTATAATCAATAAAAATAGAATAGCTGAACTGCATTTCCTGGCCATCAGCTTCAAAACGATTACTATCATCAGCTAAAAGATTTCCAGCTGGGTCAAATACTCTGATGAAAACATTATGATGGCCTTTTTCAGCTAATTCATTTGGGATAAGTTCGAACCTGATATTCAGTTTTTCAGCTGTTGAAGATTTAGTTACTTCAATTTTTTTTCCACTTGATTTCGTACGGTAAGCGAACACATCAGCCTGCTTTAATTTGAGGAGCGCTGCTGTTTTAACTTTAGCATTTAATGCCGAGTTTTCATTTGCAAGATTAGCCGCTTTATCGTTAGCACTTCGCAGTCCGCTCTCAAGACTATCTCTAGATGATTTTAAAAAAATATTTTCATTTTGAAGCTGAATTACCTGGTCATTATAGTTCTTAATGAAAACCTTAAGTTCATCTATTTGGGTTTGAGCTTTATCTAGTTCTCCCTGGGTAATTTCTCCTTTTTCTAAGGCAGCCTTTAGTTCATCTATTTTTGTTCTGGCTAATTTTTGTTCGGCTAATAACTTTTCATTTAAATCAAGGTTGAGGGCGTTTACCTTATCTAACTCTACTTCAATTTTCTCAACTTCTAAACGTAGTTTATCCTTTTCCGTACTTACAGTCACCAATTTCTCGCCTTGCTGTCTATCCTTAAAAAACAAGTATCCATTTGTTCCAAGTAGCGCCGCAATTACAATTATCAGGAAGTAAATTTTATTTCTATCGCCTTTATTAACGTTTTGTGGTTCCATTTTTTTAATAATGCTCTTTCGTTTCAGTTTTAATATACTTTTGTCTTCACAGGTAAATGGTAACACAGGTGATATTTGTAACTTTGGCACAAATTAAAATTTTTAATAAAATATATGAGTTTTTAAAAAAAATCGTTTAATTGCTAAAGTTCAAAATGTATAATTGTTTAAACAACTATACAGCTGAAATAAAATAACACACAGAAATAATGCTTAAAAACTTCCTATACGCACTTTTATCTTTTACAATACTACCATATATATTAAATGCACAAGCAATATCAAAAATTGCACCAAAAAGAGAGTTTAGAGGTGTTTGGGTGGCTACATTATCTAATATCGATTGGCCATCGAGACCTGGTTTAACAGCCGACCAACAAAAGCAAGAGTTTATTGGTATTTTAGAAAAACATAAATCGCAAGGCATAAATGCGATAATATTACAAGTTAGACCAGCTGCTGATGCATTTTATGGTAAATCTCGCGAACCTTGGAGTCAGTGGCTTATGGGTAAGCAAGGTGTAGCACCTGCCGCAGGTTACGACCCTTTAACTTTCGCTATTAAGGAAGCGCATTTCAGAGGAATTGAGCTTCATGCGTGGTTTAATCCTTATCGTGCGAGCATGAATAGCGTTACGCCTTTAAGCGATACGCATATTACTAAGAAACATCCTGAATGGTTTTTCACTTACGGTGGAAAAAAGCAATTTGACCCAGGAATTCCGGAGGTTAGGGAATACATTACCCAGGTAATTTTAGATGTTGTTAAAAACTATGATGTGGATGGCATCCATTTCGATGATTATTTTTACCCATATCCAATTGCCGGACAAAAAATAGATGATGGAAACACATTTTACAAAAACCCAAACAACTTCTCCGACATTAAAGATTGGCGAAGAAACAACGTTGATTTGTTAATTAAAATGGTCGATGACAGTATTCATCATTATAAAAAATATGTAAAGTTTGGCATTAGCCCATTTGGAATTTGGCGTAATAAATACGAAGATGCAGAAGGTTCTGCAAGTAGTGGTTTATCTAACTATGCCGAACTTTACGCCGATAGCAGGAAGTGGGTAAGAGAAGGTTGGGTGGATTATATCAATCCGCAGATATATTTTACATTTACCAGAAAAGCCGCACCATTTGGTGTATTGTTAGACTGGTGGACCAATAATGCATATGGAAGGCATGTTTATGTTGGGCATGGTGCTTATTTGGTAAATTCAAGAGCAGAACTAGCCTGGAGAAATCTTTCAGAAATACCTAATCAGATTAGAAAGTTGAGAGAAAGCAATCGTATTCAAGGCAGCGTTTTCTTTTCTTCAAAATCGTTAAGCACCGTTGCACGTTCAGTAGCCGATTCTTTAAAAAACGATTTATATAAATATCAGGCTTTGCCGCCACAAATGCCTTGGCTAGATGAAACCCCACCAAATGAACCGCAGTTTTTAACCGCCGATGCGATGAAGGACGGTGTACATTTAAAATGGCAACTTCCAACTAAAGCTAAAGATGGCGAAACGGCCTCAGGCTTTGTTATTTATCGTTTTGATGAAGGCGAAAAGATTTCCATTTTAGATGCCAAAAACATTCTAAAAATTAGCTTTGAAGATTATGTTTCATTCATTGATACAACTGTGGAGAGTGGCAAAAGATACAGTTATCTCGTTACTGCTTTAGATAGATTGAAAAATGAAAGTGACCCAAGTGGCCCTGTTGGTGTAGAAATACCTTTAGCAAAGGAATAATTAAACTTTAATAATGATGTTTTTCTTGTACATGATGTAAAGCAATACATAGAAACCTAATACATAACTTATTGCCCAAACCAGTGATGCATTAATTGGCGAAAAAAATGGTGTGTAACAAGTTTCGTAAAAACGCACCAAAATTCCGGTTTTAGTACCGTCAGGCTTTGAAACCTGAATCATATTCAACACCCTTGGCATTAATCCTGCTAAGAAAAAAACTGTAATTGCGTTAACACCATATACCACAAAGGGAGTAGTAAACTTTTTATATCCCTGAACATCAATTATCCAATAACAAAGGGCAAGCGCAACCGAAGCTAAACCTCCTGTGTATAAAACGAAAGAACTTGTCCACAAGGATTTATTAATCGGGAAATTCAAATCCAACAAAAGCCCTAAAATTGCAGCGAATATGCCTGCTGAAAATAGCCAGGCTACTTTTGTAGGGTTATCTACATCCTTACGTTTCATCCAGATGCCAACCAGTATTCCAAACAAACAGGTTCCTACAGCGGGCAATGTACTTAAAACGCCTTCAGGGTCCCAGGTTTTTGCTGATGCCCAAATGTGTGCTTCAGTTAAAATACCACGATCTATCCAAGCAGCCAGATTGGTTTCCTTTTCCATGTTCGCATAACCAACGCCCGGAACTGGAACTAAAGTCATTAATGCCCAATAAACCGCAAGAATTACAATCAAAGTTTTAAAGATATTTCTTTCAGAAACCTTTAAGAAAATAATAGAGCTAATGATAAAGACGATTCCAATGCGCTGCAATACGCCTAAAAGCCTAACAGTTTGCAAAGCATTTGCAGGATCGTTAATCAGCTTACCAAAAATAGCAAGGAAAAAGCCTAAAAAGTATAATATTAAACCACGTTTAATGGCTTTAACAATTGTTTTATTATGTGTTGATGGCTCAGCTTTGCTACTACTCATTGCAAATGCAATTGATACACCGACAATCCACAAAAAGAAGGGAAAAATTAAATCAGTAGGTGTGCAACCATTCCATTCTGCATGTTCAAGTGGCGCATATATGTGTCCCCAACTTCCAGGATTGTTCACTAAAATCATGGCAGCTACAGTTAATCCTCTAAAAAAATCAAGAGATAGCAAGCGTTGTTTGGGTTGGGACATTGGAGTTGGTTTGAAGAACTAATTTAAAACATTGTTTTAATAAAGAGAAATAATTTGATTTTTGGATTAAAAACAAAAAACCTGCTTTGAACCAACAAAGCAGGTTTTTTATATTAAAGTTAAGACCTTAATCCGTAAACTTCCACCGAACGAAAGCTTCCATAGCTTCATATTCTGCCAAGCCTAAAGCATCGTAAGCTTTTGCCGTGTCTCGGTTTCGATCTTCAGCCCTTTGCCAAAATTCTCTCGAGTCATCGCCAGGGAAAACAGCTCTGTCTTTCTGACTTTGGTGTTTGAATATTGCATATTTCTTGCGTTCCAATTCTTGCGGACTAATTGGCACCGCCATTTCAATTTCATGTGTTTCAAATTCATGCCATGCGCCACGGTACATCCACAACCAGCAATCTTTTGCCCAAGCTTCTGTTTTACGAAGCTCGGTTAAAGCAGCTAGAATAATATTGAAACACACGATGTGCGTTCCATGTGGGTCTTCGAAATCGCCAGCAGCAAAAACCTGCTCTGGTTTTACCTTTTGTAAAAGTTCTTTTGTTAGTTCTACATCAAGCTGCGTAACCGGATTTTTTTGATTCTTACCACTTTCATAAAAAGGAAGCGCCTGGAAATGAATGTGATCATCTTCCAAACCACAATACCTTGCTCCTGCTATTGCTTCACCCTTTCTTATTAAGCCTTTAACGGTCTGAATTTCAGGGGTATCTACCTGATTTGGTTTCTTTTTATCAATAAATGTTCTCATTCGTTGATAAAGTTCCTTCAAATGACTGTTATCCATACCCATCTTTTCAGTAAAATCTACATTAAATTCTACGAAACGTAAGGCATCATCATCCCAAACTGCGGTATTGCCAGATGTTTGATACGCCACATGTACATCATGTTTTTGGTCAACCAAACGGATAAAAGTACCACCCATTGATATTACATCATCATCCGGATGCGGAGAAAAAATAATTACTCTTTTTTTCGCTGGCTCTGCTCTTTCAGGTCGCTGAGAATCATCTGCATTTGGTTTTCCTCCTGGCCAACCGGTTATGGTGTGTTGTAACTTATTAAAAATATGAATGTTGATGTTGTAAACCGGACCTTTTTCAGTCGCCAGTTGCGCCATACCATTATTGTTGTAATCGTCTTCAGTAAGCTTTAAAATTGGCTTATTTAAAGTATTTGCCAACCAAATTACAGCCTTACGGATTAATGCATCGGTCCAGATACAATCTTTTACCAACCAAGGCGTATCGAAACGCGTTAAAGCTGATGCTGCTGGTTCATCTAAAATAAACTCAACATTTTCAGATAATTGAAGATAAGTTGCCGGAACGTCGCCAGAAATTTCGCCTTCTACCGCTTTTTTAATAATTGAAGCCTTTTTACGGCTCCAAGCCATTAAAATGATTTCGCGGGCTTTGAAAATTGTTCCAATACCCATGGTGATGGCTTTTGTTGGCACAAAAGATTTTCCACCAAAATCACGGGCAGCATCGCGGCGTGTTAAGTCATCTAAAGTAACTAAACGTGTACCAGAGTTTGGCGCAGAACCCGGCTCATTGAAACCAATGTGACCAGTACGACCAATACCTAAAATCTGAATATCCAATCCCCCTAAATCGCCAATCTTCTTTTCATAGTCCAAACAAAAAGCAGGAATATCTTCCAATGCTAATGTTCCATCAGGAATGTGAATGTTATTCTTATCGATATCGATATGATCGAAAAGGTTTTCATTCATAAACGTTACATAACTTTGCGCTGCATTAGGTTGCATTGGATAATATTCATCCAAATTGAAAGTGATAACATTTTTAAAACTTAAACCCTCTTCTTTATGCAATCTCACCAGTTCGGCGTAAACTGCAATTGGGGTAACACCTGTTGCTAAGCCCAGTACGGCAGGTGCGTTGTTTGCTTGTTTTGTCCTAATAAGACCTGCAATGCGTTGCGCAACATTTACAGAAGCAATTTTTGGATTTTCGAACACGCTTACAGGGAGTTTCTCGAAGCGTGTCTCCTCCAGTAGATTTAATCTTGCCATTTTTTGTATGGATTTTAATGTACGGAGCAGTAAATATAGCAACATATGGTCGGTATTTACCAAAGGTTTTTTACTTTTATTGCAATAAAACCTACAAATGTGGCTTTAAGTATAAATCAAACGTTTGCTCGTTTTTCAATAAAAATTAATTGGTTATGAATCTTCAAATAAATAGACTTTACGAAAAAGCGAATAAATCAGAAAGGCTTATAATTGGTTTGATGAGCGGAACATCGATGGATGGTTTAGATATTGCGCTTTGTAACATTAAAGGAAATGGAGCAGAAACCGATGTTAAAATATTAAAATTTAAAACGGGCGATTATACTGATGATTTCAGGGCAAAGATTAAAGCTATTTTCTCCAAAAAAGAAGTTGATTTACAGCTTGTTTGTTTAATGAACGAACATATTGCAGCAGTGCATAGCGAATTAATTAATGAAGCCTTAAATGAATGGGGTTACAAAAATAGTGATGTAGATTTTATCGCCAGTCATGGTCAAACGATATTTCATGCACCAAAATCACTTCATAAGCTTGATGAATACCCTAATGGCACATTACAAATTGGCGATGGTGATCATATTGCCATGAAAACTGGAATTATTACCTTATCCGATTTTAGACAAAAGCACCTTGCAGCCGGAGGTGAAGGTGCACCTTTGGCCGTTTATGGCGATTACCTTATGTTTTCAAAAGCAGGAGAAAATCGTGTTATGCTAAATATTGGAGGGATTTCAAACTTCACCTATCTACCGGCGAATTCAAATGCTGATGAAATTTTCTCAACTGATGTAGGCCCGGGAAATACCATGATGGATCAGTTTATGCAACAGCATTTTAACAAATTTTACGATAAGAATGCAGAGATATCATCGTCTGGAAAATTAAATAATAATCTTTTATCAGCTTTGCTGGATTGTGATTTTTTTAATGGCAGTTTCCCAAAAACCACCGGACCAGAATTATTTAACCTCGATTATTTAAAATCGGCGCAGAGAAAATCATCAACAGAAAATATTAGTAACGAAGATGTAATGGCGACATTATGCCATTTCTCTGCGGAAACAATATGTAACGCAATAAAAAGTTGCTTTGATGAAAGCGCTGAAATTTATATATTTATGAGTGGTGGCGGCATGCATAACCCATTGTTAGTTACATTGTTAAAGCTAAAATTACCAGCTGCTATTTTTAAAACTACCGATGATTTAAACATTAACCCAGATGCTAAAGAAGCTGTGCTATTTGCGGTACTGGCAAACGAAACACTTTGCGGAAAACCAATAAACTTTGGTAAAAGACAAGGGGTACCTTCTGTTTGTATGGGAAAAATTAGTCTGCCAGAATAAAAAATTTGGTTTATGTGGTAATTTGCTAAATTTGTTGAATAACTAATCATATTTTCAACAAACCAAATTTTATGGAAAAAAGTTACCTAAAATGGTCGCCAAAATTATTATTAATTTTGATGATCTCATTTGTGCTACTTTTACACTCAGAAATGGCAAACGCTCAAAATAAGCGCTATACTATTACAGGAAAAGTAACCGAATCTGCAAATAAAGAACCAATACCTGGTGCAGTTGTAAAAATCTTAAATACTAATTTAGCTACGAGCACCTCAGGAAATGGTAGCTATAATTTTAATGTCGATCTTCCGGCGGGTAAATATCAAATTCAATTTTCTTATGTCGGATTTAAAACCTCTATACAAAATCTTGATTTAGGCACAGCAGATCAAGTTCAAGTAAATGGATCGCTTACCGGCGATGCGGTTGGCCTGGACGAGGTAATTGTTACAGGTACATCTCAAGGAACAACAAGAAAACAACTTGGTAGTTATGTAAGTACAGTTAAAGGTGATGATTTGAACAAAGCGCCAAGCGGAAATGCATTGGCATCGCTTCAAGGTAAAACTCCAGGTGCACAAATTAGTCAAAACTCTGGAGATCCGGCAGGAGGAATTTCTGTGCGATTAAGGGGTGTAAGTTCTGTAAATTCATCGTCAGAGCCGTTATATATTATTGATGGTGTAATTGTAAATAACTCTACAACAAGAGTAACCAATACATCTGCTAATTATGATGGTGGAAACTTTGTTGGAAGTATCGGTCAAAATCGTATGGTAGACATTAGCCCTGCAGATATTGACCGTATAGAAGTATTAAATGGTGCTGCTGCAGCTGCAATTTATGGTTCAAGAGCAAATGCGGGCGTTATCCAGATTTTTACCAAGAGAGGTAAAACCGGCGAACCACAAGTAAGTTTTAACACGAGCCTAACCATTAGCGAGTTGCGTAAGCAAATAGACTTTAATCAATCGCCAACAAAATTTGGTGGACCAACTGATGGTGCAACCGCACAAACTCAAGATGTATTAACGCCTACGTTAACTAATACCACTCCGGTAACCAGATATAACTATCAAGATTATATTTTTAGAACTGGTATTGGAACTGATAATTCTGTATCCGTTTCCGGAGGTAATGACAATACGAAATTCTACACTTCTGCGGGTTATTTTTCTAATCAAGGGATTATTAAAAATACAGATTTCAGAAGGATGAACTTTAGAGCAAACCTTGACCAAACCATTAACAAATGGGCAAAATTAACTGCTGGATTTAATTACATTCACAGTGATGCAAATGAAAAACCTGATGGCAATTCATTCTTTTCTCCAATGAATTCGGTTACAATTATTGGTAACTTCCATGATATTTTCGCGAGAGATGCTTTAGGTAATTTAAAAGCAATTGGAGAACGCGGTCGTGTAAATCCAGTTTCTGTGATTGAGGATATTAAACAACGTCAGTTTACAAATCGAATTATTGCAAATACAGGTTTAAAACTTACGCCAATTAAAAACCTTACCATTGATTACAGCATGGGTGTTGATAATTCTATCCAAAATGGAACAACATTTATTCCTCCGTTTGCGTACAACGTAAGTACAGGTTTTTATGGTGGTGGGCCAACTTTAGATCCATCATTAAATGGTTATGCTAGTGCAGCAAATGCTACAACAACATTATTTAATAACGAGCTAAATTTTACTTACGATACCAAGATTACAGACCTACTAAGTTCAACAACGCAGTTAGGTGGTTCTTATCAATATCAAAAAGATCTTTTCAGTTTACTTAACGGTCGTGGTTTAGCGCCTTTTGTGCAGGTTGTAAATGGAGCAAGTACAATCCTTCCAAATAGCGACAGCCGTTCAGAATTTTCGATAAGCGGTGCTTATTTACAACAAAACTTTAAGTATAAAGATCATTTGTTTGTAACTGGAGCGATTAGAGTCGATCAGTCTACTGTGTTCGGCGAAGAAAATAGAACGCAATATTATCCAAAAGCAAATGTAAGTTATGTGCTTTCATCAGCCGATTATTGGAAAGATTTTGGCGTTTCATCTTGGTGGAATGCATTTAAGTTAAGAGCTGCTTATGGCCAATCGGGTAACTTGACAGGTATTGGTGCTTATGATCGTTTTAATGTGTATTCGCCAAGTGCACTAAACAGTAAAACATCGTTAACATCATTAACCACGTTGGCAAACACCAATGTAAAACCTGAACGCCAACAAGAACTTGAGGTGGGTACAGATATGTCTTTTTTTAATAATAGATTAGGATTAACCTTTAGTTATTATGATAAAACTGTAAAGGATTTACTATTAGGAGTGGTTATTGCACCAACAACAGGTTATTCAAGTTTATTAGATAACATTGGCGGAAAACTAAAAAATAAAGGTTTCGAGCTAATGTTAACAGGTGTTCCATTGAAAAGCGATAATTTCTCATGGACATCAACCGTGATTTTCAATAGAAATAGAAATAAAATTGTGGGTTCCGGTGCACAAAGGTTAATTTCTACTAATGCTGGTGCACCAGTTTCTATTACTGATGGTTATCCGGTAGGTGTATTTTATGGTACTTTCTTCGCACGCAATCCTGATGGAAGCTTGCTGTTAAATGCTCAGGGAATCCCTCAAACAGAAAGAGGTACTCAAACATCGGCTACAACTTATGAAACTGGAAGAACTGGCGGACAGCCATCAGGAAATGTGCTTCGTAAAGTAGTTGGAGATCCAAATCCTGATTATACAGGCTCATTTGTAAATGATTTTACCTATAAAAAATTAAGTCTGCATGTACAATTAGATGCTGTTCAAGGTGGTGATGTTTGGAATGCAGACTGGAGAACTCGCCAAGGTGTGGGTAATGGTAAAGTTGCTGAAGAAGAACAATTGGGCCAACTGCCAAGAGGTTATGTTGCAGGCGCATATAATGTTGAGGAATGGCGTATAGATGATGGCTCTTTTGTGAAACTAAGAGAAATTTCTTTGAGTTATAATATCGGCCAGGTTAAATTTATCAAAAGCCTAACTGTTAATTTAAGCGGTAGAAATTTAGTTTCTTGGGATAACTATAAAGGCTACGACCCTGAGTTAAATTCTGGTGGTCAATCTACAATTTTAAGAAATATAGATTTTGGTTCTGTGCCAATTCCACGTACTTACTCTTTAGGTTTACAAGCAAGGTTCTAAATAAAAAGACTTATTATGAATAATTTAAAATCAAAATATATAGGATACGCATTTCTGGCTACAACAGTTGCTTTCACAAGTGCTTGTAATAAGGAATACTTAAATCCTAATGCGGCAACAGCCGAGGATGTATTAACTTCTGCAAAGGGTTTAACAGGTGTTACTGTTGGACTGCAAAAAAACTTCTCGACTACAAGAGCTGGTGTTTTATATGCATCAATTACTTTAAATGGATTAACTACAAATGAGTTAATATCCATAAATACTGGTAATACGAACGAAGAGCGTTTGGTTGCAGGCGGCGTTCAGGTAGATGGAACAAATACAATATTACTGAATGTTTGGGCAGGCTCGAATAAAATCATTTTCGATGCTGATAACGTAATTAATAATGCCACAAATCTTCCTGACAAGAATTATGCTTCAGGATTAATTGCTCATGCAAGTATTTTTAAGGCATTGGCATTAGGTAACTTATCTGAGTATTGGGAAAGGGTTCCTGCCAGCATAGGTCAAAATGTTTCTTTTATTAGTCGTGTAGAAGGATTTAACAAAGCAATTGCTACAATTGATAATGCATTAGCAGTTATTGCTGCAAACCCAATTAGCAGCTCATTTTCTGGCAACATCCCAGCAGGAATTGATATTCCAAACACTTTGAATGCGCTAAAAGCACGTTACGCTTTATTTGCCGGTAATTATGCATTGGCTTTAACAGCAGCAAACGCAGTTGATTTAAGTTTATCAAAAAAATCAACTTTCACCTACGACGCATTAAACTTAAACCCTATTTTCGAGATTGCTACTTCAACAAATAATGTAATTCAGCCTAAAAACATAAGCCTTGGGCAAACAGGTGCCAATGTACCAGATGCAGGTGATGCCAGAATTCCATTTTACACTGTAGTAAATACAACGGTTCGAATTAATGGATTTGGAGCAGGTACTTTTACGCAAATCCCTGTTTATCTACCAGGCGAGATTACGCTAATTAAAGCAGAAGCTTATGCTCGTCAAGCTACGCCAAATTTATCAAGTTCATTAACAGAGCTTAATAAAATTGTAACAAAAACTGCAGCTACAGATGCTTTCGGGGTTGGCGCAAACTTGCCTGCATTAACCGGAACTTACACACAGCAACAGCTTTTAGATTTAATTTACAAGCACCGTTGTATAGAACTATTTATGTCTGGCTTAAAGCTGGAAGATATGAGAAGATTTAACCAGCCGCTTACAGATAGAAAGCGTAACTTCTTCCCTTATCCTTTTCAAGAGCGAGATAATAATTCTAACACTCCTGCTGATCCGGCATTTTAAATGCACTTAAAATGACTAGAAAGCCTCAAGTTACACTTGGGGCTTTTTTTGTCTGGAAAACCGTTTTAATTTCTTGTACTTTTTTTGATGTTCTAAACCCGATTTAACGAAAATACTTTTTTGTTGCAAAAACGCGAATTAAGCAAAAACGTGCAAAAAAAGATTGTAGTGAGAGCGGGACTGAATTAACCGAAATGTGCAGAAAATTGCTTTCCAAATTCTTATTTAAAATTGATATAGATTGCCGTTTGCTATTCGGCTTAATTTGAGGTACTTTTGCTAAATTACATAAATACAACAGATTGAATTTTAACGACTTTAATTTTAACCCCGATTTATACGAAGGACTTATGTCTATGGGGTATAAAAGCGCTACTCCGATACAAGAACAAGCCATACCGGTAATTTTAGATAACCATGATCTTATTGCCTGTGCCCAAACAGGTACCGGGAAAACAGCAAGCTACCTTTTACCAGTGATGGATAAAATTAGCCGTGCCGCCGATAGACACAACAATACTTTAATTTTAGCGCCAACCAGAGAGCTTGCCCAACAAATTGATTTGCAGGTTGAGGCGCTCGCTTATTTTACCAATATAAGCTCTTTAGCAGTTTATGGCGGTGGCGATGGAATTGCATACGAACAACAAAAACGTTCGATGCGAGAGGGTGTAGATATTATTATTGCCACGCCCGGACGTTTAATGGCACATTTATCTTCAGGCGTTTTAAAGCTTGAGCACTTGCAACATTTAATTTTAGATGAAGCAGATAGAATGTTGGATATGGGTTTTTACGATGATATTATGCGCATTGTAAGTTATCTGCCAAAGAAAAGGCAAACGCTTTTATTTTCGGCTACCATGGCACCTAAGATTAGGAAAATGGCTGGAAGCATATTAGATAATCCGCAGCAAATTACCATATCAATTGCTAAACCAGCAGAGGGAATTGACCAGCAAGCTTACAACATACACGACCAGCAAAAACAAGCTTTATTAACCGATATTTTTAAGGATGAAACTTACAAAAGTGCCATCATCTTTGCATCAACAAAAGAAAAGGTTAAGGCTCTATATAAAACTTTTAAAGGTTTAAAAATTAACGCAGAGGCTTTCCATTCAGATTTAGGGCAAAAAGAGCGTGAAGATATTTTACTTGCTTTTAAAAACAAAAGATTACCAATTATTATTGGTACCGATGTTTTATCTCGTGGTATAGATGTTGAAGGCGTTGATTTAGTTATCAATTATGATGTTCCGGGTGACCCGGCAGATTACGTGCACCGAATTGGCAGAACGGCCAGAGCTGCAACAAAAGGCACTGCTATTACGCTTGTAAACGGACGCGATAAACGTAAGTTTGATAATATTGAAAGGCTTATCGAAAAACAAGTTCCGCGGATGATTTTACCTGAGCACATTGCAACAATGGAAATTACGCATGTTGAAGAAAAAAAACCACAACACCCAAGAAATAATGGAAAGAAAAAGGTTTGGCATAAGAAAAAGCCTAAACCAAACAATCCAGCTTAATGTATTTAAACGCCAGTAGAATTTTCTAATTGGCGTTTTTCTTTTATAAATTACCTTTAAATAATTAATGGCAAACTTTATTTTAATCGGATTATGCATTCTGGCAGGCATTCTTTTCAGAAAAAGCAAAACGCTACCAAAAGATGCACATAAAGGCATTAATGCATGGATAATTTATATTGCGCTTCCGGCAGTTTCTTTTAAATACCTACCACACATAACCTGGACGAAGGAACTGCTTTTTCCGGCATTTGCGCCTATTTGTGTTTGGTTACTTGGTTGGGCATTCATTACAATTTATTCAAAATTCATTAAAGCAAGCAGAGCAACATCAGGCGGTTTAAAATTGGTAAGCTCATTAAGCAACACCTCTTTTATTGGCTTCCCGTTGATTATTGCCTATTTTAGTGAGAAAGAATTGGCTATTGCCATCATCTGCGATCAGATTACGTTTACATTGCTTTCAACCATCGGAATTATCGTAGCCATTCGTTCTTCGCAACAACAAAAACTTAGTGCAAAACTGGTATTACAAAAAGTGCTAACCTTCCCACCACTTATTGGATGTGTTTTAGCCTTAATTTTGCCTCGGTATTTGAATTTATCATCATTTGATGGATTATTCGACAAATTAGCAGGAACGGTTGGTCCGCTAGCGTTGTTTTCGATAGGCTTACAATTAAAATTTGGTGGCTGGTTTAGCGAAATCAAACACATCAGCTTCGCTTTATTGTACAAATTAATTTTAGCGCCACTTTCCATTTTAATAATTGCTTTAATATTGGGTTTGAATGGTACAATTGCAAAAATAACCATCTTCGAAATGGCTATGCCAACATTGTTAACGGCAGGTGTTGTTGCCGACCAATATAACTTAAATCCGAAAGTTTCTAATTTAGTAGTTGGGATTGGAATTTTACTTTCCTTTATAACAACTGGTTTATGGTGGTTGGTATTAACTTATTCTGGTTTGTTTTAGGTGTTTTAAACTGCAATTTTTGTAGTTTGGCTTTCCTTATTCTTTTTGAAAATGGAGTTGTCAAAGCTATTGGCGGCCTGCAGTCCTGCTAACATTACAAGTCCGCACTCGTGCCTCGCTTGCGGTCTTTCCATTTATATCAGGTTTAATTTACGCAGGTTCTTCGCCCTTTTGAAAATTTAAATCACCCCTTGCCCCTCCTAAATTTAGGAGGGGAGTAGCCAGTAAATTATTTATTATTGTGATTTTTAAAATATGCTGTGCTTTTAACCATTGATGAAGTTTTGATATTTTACTGTCCAACTCCCCTCCTTTTTTCAAGGAGGGGCAAGGAGTGTTCATTATTAAATAACTCAAGGAAGAACTAATCCAAAAACCACCACATTAAATTATAGCCCCGACATAAACGAAAATACTTTTGGCTTACCAAAACTTACGAAGTTTCTTCTCAATGTGCTCATTAAACTTCGTAAGTTCCGACTGGGGTTTCCTGAGCCAAAAGATTGCAGTGTTGGCGGGAAGAAAGTTTCCGAAAAACACAAAATTTGCGCTTCAAATTATCTTTAAACTTTTGAAGAACCTAACATTCTGGCAAACTAATCGGGATATTTGTTGCCAAACCACCATCCGATGTTTCCTTGTATTTCGCATTCATATCCAAAGCGGTTTCCCACATGGTATTCACAACTGCATCTAAACTTACTTTAGCTTTATCGGGGTTACTTTGCAAAGCCAGCTGACTCGCCGTAATTGCCTTAATTGCACCCATTGTGTTTCTTTCGATGCAAGGAATCTGGACCAGACCGCCAATTGGGTCGCAGGTTAAACCTAAATGATGTTCCATTGCAATTTCGGCAGCCATTAAAACCTGACGCTGCGAACCGCCCAAACATTCTGTTAAAGCCGCAGCCGCCATTGCTGACGAAACTCCAATTTCTGCCTGACAGCCGCCCATTGCAGCAGATATTGTTGCTCCTTTTTTGAAAATGCTGCCGATTTCTGATGCGCAGGCTATAAACTGCATGATTTTTTCTTCAGAATAACCATCGCAAAAAACAATGAAATACTGTAAAACTGCCGGAATTACTCCAGCAGCACCATTTGTTGGCGCAGTTACCACACGCCCGAACGAAGCATTTTCTTCATTAACAGCCAATGCGAAACAACTTACCCAATCTAAAATATAGTTAAAGCCGTTGCCGCCTTTTCTAATGGCATCTATCCAGGTATCGTAATTTGAGTATTCTGCTTTATTGATTAATCTTTTATTTAGCGGAAAGGCTCTCCTGGCAACATCTAAACCACCTGGCAAAAATCCTGTAGTGTGGCAACCGCGGTAAATGCAATCACGCATTACCGCGAAGTGTTGTAAAATACCAGCTTTAGTAACTGATTCTGGTCGCCAAGCCAACTCATTTTCCATCACAATTTCACTCACTTTTAACCCGGTTGATAAACACCAATGCAGTAATTCTTTCGCTTTCTCTACAGGAAAAGGTAAATCTACCTGAGGTTTTTGGCTGTTGTCTTCACCTTCTTTTACAACAAAGCCACCACCAATAGAATAATAGGTTTCGGAAACCGCTTTGCCATTTTTTAATAATGCCTGAAAGGTTACCGCGTTAGGGTGGAAAGGAAGACTCTCCGCGAATAGGAAAAGTAAATCATTTTCGTAATCAAAATCTATCACTGCCTGTTCAGCCAGATTGAGTTTTTTATCTGCTTTAATTTTTTCAAATGTTGGCGTTACCGCATCAACATCAAAAGTTACCGGGTCTGCACCGGTTAAACCCAATAAAATTGCAACATCAGTTCCGTGGCCTACACCTGTTTTTGCAAGTGAGCCATAGAGTAATATTTTTATCGTCTCAACATCAGCAAGCAGATCATTTTCTTGTAATGATGCGGTGAATTGTTGTGCTGCCCGCCACGGTCCAAGTGTGTGAGAACTTGATGGACCAATCCCTATTTTAAAAATATCGAAAACCGAAATTTGTTCTTTTATCATGAATTTAGTTAGTTACAGATTATCCATTGTAGGGATGAATCCGTTATACAAAGCTATGATTTGTTTTTAGTTTTTTACAGAAATTAATTTTGCATAACATTAAGAATGACTTATATTGATGTTAATTTTAAACGCTCAAAATGGATTTTAACACAACAAATTACGAAGAAATTGACTATCGCTTTTGTCAGGCCTCTTCAGGGTTAAGGTTTGCAAACTACCTAATCGACACAATCTTTATTTATTTGCTAATGTTTGCGCTTGGGGTAATTACTTACTTTGTAGCCCCTGAATTTATCAATTCTATTGATGATGGCATTACCAATAGGATTTTAGGTATGATATTCTATGGGGTAATCATGTCGTTTACCGAAGCAATGCTAAATGGTAAATCTATTGGCAAATACATTACCAAAACCAAGGCTGTGAGTTTGGATGGTAGCGACCTTACTTTCGAGAAGGCATTTACCCGAAACTTGCTAAGAATTATTCCTTTTGAACCGCTTAGCGCTTTAGGAACTCCTTCAAATCCCTGGCATGATAGGTTATCGCAAACAATGGTTATTGAAGAAAAGAAAGTGGCTTTGCAAATCCAGAAAACAGAATTATTCTCGTCCGTTAAAAATCAAACTCTATAATATCGTTATCCTTTAGCATTTGCTCTACAAATTTTTGATGATTTTTCGGCGTTCCGGTAGCGGTCCAGTTTCCGGTAATTATATTATTAACCAACTGGTGTTTCCCGCGTTGTGGCTTAAGTTTGTTCTCTCTGAAAACTTCTTCATAGCTTTCTAAATCGCCATGACTATGTTGTTTTTTAACAATTCTGTAAACACGTTTGGTAAAACGTCTGTCGCCTATTTCTTCTAAAAAAGGGAAAATGATTAAGGCCAACAGTACCACTCCAGTTACTCCAATTGCCTGCTCGTAATAACCGCCACCAATTGCCATGCCTATTGCGGCAACAATCCAAATAATGCAAGCCGTTGTTAAACCTTTAACCCGGTTTTCTTCTTTGAAGATTACGCCTGCACCTAAAAATCCAATTCCAGTAACAATATTTGAGGCAATTCTATCTTGACTGCTTGCACCGATTTTTATTGAAAGGATAGTAAAAAGTGTAGCGCCCAAACCAATCATCATCATGGTTTTTAATCCGGCAGATTTACTTCTGTATTCCCTTTCTGCACCGATTAAACCACAAAGCAATGTGGCTAGCAAAAATTTATTGACTTCACTTTGTGTGATGAAATGTTGATTATCTAAAATATCGTTCATGGGTTTGCCTTATCAAAAGCAAATTAGTAAAAATCATAACATCTTAATCCATTTGAGCGGCCATAATTTGAACTATTCGGCCAATACTTTTCGTACCCAACTCCAATTTCTGATGTTCCGCCAGTGTTTGTATAATTCAATTTGGAAGTTGTAGCATCGTGACTTAAGCCAATTCTAAACTTTTCTCCATTGGTGCGTCTGTTAAAAATATCGAATATCACCGAAAAAACAATTGCATCGTTACCATTAGTTCCGCCATCATTTCTATACCAAATACCAGCATTTACACCCGCATATTTAAATTGTGTTCCCAAACTAAACGACATTACATTTTGCTGGCGGTAAGCAACAATTGATGGAATAAGATAAGCGCCATCTCTATCATATTGATCTGGAACAATGGCCAACTTATAGCTCATATTAGCCGAAATCCTCACAGGTAACCTGGTTTGGAAACCTGATAAAGATTCATCAGGACGATTTAGATGATGCGCACCTAAACCCAACATAAAATTTTTGTAAACGATATTGCCTCCAGCGGCAGCATCGAAGTAAAATCTACTGTCTACATTTGGTCTTTCGGCACCAGAGATTCCTCCTGGTATAATCCCGGCGTTTATATCAATCTGATCGCCAAAAACCAATTTATCCCAATTTAATTTTTGATTGGTTATTCCGCCTTGCAAACCAAATGAAAGCGTAAAATCATCGCCACCAATAATGTAAGAATAACTAATGGCAATATTATTTTTCTGCAGATACGCTGTTCCTTCACTGCTTCGGTTAAAAATTAAACCTACTCCACTATTAAGCTTTTGAAGGTTCAAATCGGCTGATGCACTCATGTAAGAAAAGTCTCCAGAAAGCCCCGTCCACTGATTTCGATACAAGGCATTAAACCTGATATCACCTTCAAACTGTCCGGTTAACGCAGGATTTAAATAAATGGGTGAGTTATAGAACTGACTGTAAATATGATCTTGCCCTTTACTTAAAAAAGGGAAAACAATAAACACTATAAATAGGTTAATCCAACTGCCCTTCATTATCGTATTAAATATATTGTACCCGTTTTACGCGGTGCGGAATTATCATAAGACATACCTTTCCAATCGCCACCATTTATAAACTTCACTTCAATCTTCCAAAAATAAACGCCTTGCGGTTGTTCTTGCCCATTAAATGTCCCATCCCAACCTTCAGATGGTGCACCATCATCCAACTTGCTTGTTTCCCATAAAGCTTGCCCCCATTTATTAAAAACGGTCATTTTCCAGGTATCAATTCCCCTTCCTTTTGCTTTAAATGTTCTCAACTCGTTTTTAGCACTGGCAGGCATGAACGAATTCGGCACATGTAGCGTTCCTGGCACACCAATTACCCTAACCATTTGTGTTGAAGTGGATGCACAACCTTCTTTATTTATAATTTTAAGTGTAACCATGTATTCGCCAACATTACTGTATGTATGTGATGGATTTTGTAAGGTTGAACTTGAACCATCTCCAAAATTCCACTCCCAACTTCCTGCACCATTAAGGCTTGCATCCCTGAAATTGAAAGTATAGTTTGGTATGGAAAGTTCGTTTCCGGGCAATACATTAAAATTGGATTGTGGTGGTGTAACCAGCTGGATGTAATTTGGCAGAACAGAAACATTCTTACAGCCTTGTGTATTTGTTGCCGTTAAGGTTACCGTATAATTTACCCCGCTACCCGTAAAAGTATGTTCTGGCTCAAATTGGTTTGAAGTCGTTCCATCACCAAAATCCCAGAGGTAGGCGACTGCGTTTTTACTGTTATTTTTAAATTTGACAACTGTACCACTACAGCCTATAGTTTTATCTGCTGCAAAACCAACCGTTGGTTGTTCTAACACCACAATTGTTTCTGTAGTGTAATTCATTGAGCAATCATTAGAAGCATAAAGGGTTACTAGATATGTTCCAGGTTTTGTAAAGGTATGCGCAACCATTTCTGGAGCACTATTTGTTAATGCTGAGGCACCATCACCAAAATCGTAATAGAAAGTATTAGCACCTTTCGTATTATTTTTAAAGTTAACTAGAAGTGGTGCACACCCCCTCAATTCCGGAGCATCTACCACCAATTCGGGTATAATGTTATTTGGAGAAACCCTGACAGTATACTGAGACGTGTTTGAACCACATTCATTTGTTGCCGTCATTTTCACAATATAATCGGTAACCTCATTAGTAATATAAGTATGGGTAATTGTACTTTTATCATTGGTTGTAAAAGTTGGCGAGCCATCACCAAAGTCATAAGTAAAACTTGTGTAAGTTCCTGGAGAGGTATTGCTGAACGTTGTTGTAAATGGAGAGCATCCAGCCGTTTTATTTGGAGAAAAAACTGAAATAGGTGCAGCTTTGACTAATACTGTTGATGTTCTGGTGATTACGCCACAAGCCGTTGTTGCCCTAAGTATAACTGTATAAGTGATATCTTCTCCTGCCGGATCTGAACGATAATCTATTCTTGGAGGATTAGCCAAATTTGAAGTTGTACCATTTCCAAAATCCCAGAAGAATGTTGAACCTGTTAAATCGGATGAGGTATTGACAAAGTTTACACTGAATGGCCCGCAATCTGCTGTCTTATCTTGAGTATAAGCAATTGTAATGTTATCTCTGGTTGTAAAAGTATGTGTTGTTTCATCTGCCAAACATCCCGAAGCGCTTGTTACAACTAATCTTATACCCACACTTGCATTGCTGGTTAATATGGTATAACCTGGAAAGGTTGCTCCAGTTCCAATTTGTACATTATTTGCAAACCAGGTGTAAGTTGCGTTCCTGCCAGGATAAAGCCCTGCCTGAACAATTGTTGGTGTTAATGCAAATGGTGCACAACCAATATCTGTAGTATAAACAATTTCTGCTTTGGCATTTTGATTAACGGTTATTAATATTGGAATACTTTCATTTGCAGAACCTCCTGAACATGCAGCACTCGTGACTAAGCGACGGTAGCGAATGCTAACCGTGGGTTGTGGTGGCGTGTAGTCTTTTGCCGTTGCACCAGCAACATCTGTCCATGTTGTACCGTTAAAACTCGATTGCCATTGATAAATAAATGTTCCGTTCGCACCTGTTGGTAAACTGCCAGTTAATGGATTTACAGGAGTTCCTTCACAAATAGTTTGATCTGCTGAGATAGCATTATTTGCAATTGCTGGCAATACATCCAATTTTATTGAATTACTTTCTGATGAACAAAAACCACTGGTTACAATTCTTTTAAAATAGATTATAGAACTTACAGAAATGCTTAAATCCTTTGTCGTTCTACCTGGCAAATTTGCCCAGGTAATTCCGTCTGTACTGCTTTGCCATTGATACGTATATGTGCCAATTCCTCCTGTTGGGGTTGTGCCCGCTACTGTAATGGTTTGGCCTGAACAGACAGTTCCAGATGTCGTACTAATTGTATTTATAATCGCCGCCGGATAAGAAATCGTTACTTCATCAAAACTATTTGGACATGAACCTCCGGTAGTTGTCCATCTAAAGCCGTAGTTATTCCCTGCTGATAAATCCGAAACTGTTGTATTGTTTTGAGACGGATTGTTAATGGTAGCTGGAGGACCTGAAACCTGTGTCCATATACCTACTTCATTATTGCCGCTTAAAGTTGCTGTTGTTCCTGTACATAAGGTTTGATCAGGACCAGCATCTGCACCTTGAACAGTAACAGTTTGGGGAGCAGAAACTACAGCACCACAAGCACCACTTGTTACGCTTAAGGTTATTGTATAACTTCCTGCAGTGGTAAAATTAAAAATAGGGTCTTTACTAGCCGCGGTTGTACCACCAGAAAATGTAATCGCAGGAGTAACTGTCCATAAATAAGTCGGAACAGCATTACATGTATTATCAATTTCAGAAATATTTACTGGAGCAAGTGTGCTAGGTGCACATACTGTGGTACTTGGCAATGTAAATATCGGTTTTGGCGGATCTTGAATGCAAATTTGCTGCTCAACCAGATCAGCATCGCAAGCACCAGAGCTCACAGAAGTTAATTTAATGGTATGGATTCCCCTGGTTAAAAATTTATAAACAAAATTATAAGAGCGTGGCTTATTTGCCTCTATCAAAGTACCATCAACATACCAGTTATAAGTTACATTATTTGGCTCGCATCCTGCTGATGTAGTATTTGGGTTTTCACCCAATTGTGAGGTATTAGTAAATGTAATTTCGGTATTTGTACATGCAGGACTTTCATATGTAAATGAATTAATAGGTTTGATAACCACTTTTGCATAAGCACTTAACGGGTCTCCTAAATTTCCGCAGAAATCATTAGCTACTCTGATAGATACATTAAATGCATTATAAATTGGACCAGATGCGGTGGTTGAAACCCGGCCACAGGAAGAAGTCGTATAATCATGACCTACTTTACCTGCGGCCTTTAAAATATCGCAATAGGTGTAAGTTGTCGATGTACCGTCGCCCCAATTGATTACATATCTATCTCCTGGAAAATTATTTATAATTCCAACTGTAGATAAATAATCAACATTAAATTGAAAAGAAGCCAGCGGTAAGCATACAGGATTATTATTTACAGTTGCAAATGCAGTTATAGCTTGGTTGTTAATGATAAAATATGCCTTTGTTCCAACTGTTCCATCTGGCATTGTAGCTTTTGCAAAAACAGTGTAATGTGCAAGTTGTGCGGTAAAAGTTTTTGGCGTATTGAGGTCCAATGAGGTTGTAACGCTGCTGATTTCATTTTTTACAGTAGCATTTACAGTAGCATTAGCTGATGAATTGTTGGAAAGAATAAGATCATAATTTGCTCTTGTTATGCATGGCCCAAAAGCCTCTTGTCCGGCAGGTGTGTTTAAAGCTGTAGATATAACCTCAGCACGTACAGGTGTTCCTGCTTTTATTTCAAAGGCAGCTGATTCTGTACTAACATCAGCCGGAGCAATAGATTTTACCCTTACTTTATAACCTGTTCCGGCAGGAGTGTTTGTCGGAATTATTCCGTTTACATATGTGCTGTAAAAACCAGAATAGGTTCCAATCCGTCTTTCGCCAGTAAAATTACCATTTGCATCAGACAGATACAATTCGAAAACATTTGTTGTTACCATACAGGAAGCATTTCCAATAGTAAATGGAACTGCGATTGTGCTTCCGGGTGTGTAAGGACCAGCATCTACACCACTTACTGTTAATTGTGAGTACGTGTTTAATGCAAATAATATTAACGTCGAGAAAACAAATACAGCAGCTGTAATTTGTTTACACCAAATTTTCATAAATCTTTAACAATAGGGGGTTATTAAAGAAAGTTCTTCACAAAAGAGCACAACAAATTGAAAGCGCTGGTTAAACCTATATTAAATCAGTTTGTTTGGTAAAGTTTTGTTCGATAGAAATATTCTTCAATAGTTGTAAAGCACAAAATTATCCAAAGGAAATTAATCTAACTAAAATTTTACACGAAAGCCATTTCCAACAGATTGCAAATACGATAAACTTGCGTTTTTAAAAAGATTTCAAATAAAAAATCCCCCAAAACTTTAGTTTTGGAGGATTTAATTTACACGTAATTCTTATGAACTGAATGATTACATCATGCCGCCCATGCCGCCTCCGCCCATTGGAGGGTGAGCTGCTGCACCGCCTTCTTCAGGCTCATCAGCTAAAACAACTTCTGTTGTTAATAACATTGCTGCAATAGATGCTGCATTTTCTAATGCTACACGACTTACTTTAGTTGGGTCGATAACACCAGCACCGATTAAGTTTTCGTAAACATTAGTACGAGCATTGTAACCGAAATCTGCAGTTCCTTCTTTAACTTTTTGTACTACAATAGAACCTTCAATACCTGCGTTTTCGCAAATCTGACGTAATGGTTCTTCAATCGCACGACGAATAATTTGAATACCTGTGTTTTCATCTTCGTTAACACCTTTTAAATCAGATAAAGAAGCTACCGCACGGATGAAAGCAACACCACCACCAGCAACAATACCTTCTTCTACAGCTGCACGAGTTGCATGTAAAGCATCATCAACACGGTCTTTTTTCTCTTTCATTTCAACCTCACTCGCTGCACCAACGTAAAGAACTGCAACACCGCCAGCTAATTTAGCCAAACGCTCTTGTAATTTTTCTTTATCGTAATCAGATGTAGTTGTTTCGATTTGAGCTTTGATTTGGCTAACACGAGATTTAATATCTTCTGAGTTACCTGCACCGTTGATTACAGTTGTATTGTCTTTATCAACTACAACTTTCTCAGCAGAACCTAAGTAAGTTAAATCAGCATTTTCTAATTTATAACCTCTTTCTTCTGATACAACGATACCGCCAGTTAAGATTGCGATGTCTTCTAACATTGCTTTTCTTCTATCGCCAAAACCTGGTGCTTTAACCGCAACAACTTTTAACGAACCACGGATTTTGTTAACTACTAAAGTAGCTAAAGCCTCGCCATCTAAATCTTCAGAAATGATAACTAAAGGTTTACCAGTTTGAACAGTTTTTTCTAAAACAGGCAACAATTCTTTCATGTTGCTGATTTTTTTGTCGTAGATTAAAATGTATGGGCTATCTAATTCAGCTTCCATTTTATCTGCATTAGTAACAAAGTAAGGCGATAAATAACCTCTGTCAAACTGCATACCTTCTACAGTTTTAACTTCTGTTTCAGTACCTTTAGCTTCTTCAACAGTAATTACACCATCTTTACCAACTTTGCTCATTGCCTCAGCAATTAAAGCGCCGATAACCTCGTCGTTATTAGCCGAGATAGATGCAACTTGTTTAATTTTGTTATTGTCTTCGCCAACAGTTTGCGATTGAGTTTTCAAGTTCTCTACAACAGCAGCAACCGCTTTATCAATACCACGTTTTAAATCCATTGGATTTGCGCCCGCAGCAACGTTTTTAATACCAGTTGTAATAATTGCCTGAGCTAAAACCGTAGCAGTTGTCGTACCATCACCAGCAATATCAGCTGTTTTAGATGCAACTTCTTTAACCATTTGAGCGCCCATGTTTTCAACCGCATCTTTCAATTCGATTTCTTTAGCAACCGTAACACCATCTTTAGTAATGGCTGGCGAACCGAATTTTTTATCGATAATTACGTTACGACCTTTCGGACCTAAAGTTACTTTTACTGCATTCGCTAAGATATCAACACCACGTTTCAGGGCGTCGCGTGCTTCCACGTTATATTTTACTTGTTTTGACATTTCGTTTTTAAATTTTGAAGATTGTGTGAGTGAATAATTGATTATCCGCTCTAATTCTATAATTATTATTTTCTAATTGATGCTGAATTCAAGCATTCTAAATTCAGTCATTCAATCATTATTTATCCAACTACCGCGTAGATATCCGTTTCACGCATAATCAGGTAATCTTTACCTTCGTAAGGGAATTCGGTACCACCGTATTTACCATAAATAACAACATCGCCAACTTTTACACTAGCTTTTTTACCTTCAGAATCTTCTTCAGAAACAGAAACTACAGTTCCTTTAGATGGTTTTTCTTTTGCAGTATCAGGGATATACAAACCCGATGCAGTTTTTTCTTCTGCCGCAGCCGGTTCAACAATAACTCTGTTCGAACTGCCAGCAATTGGTTTAAGGTTTAACGCCATAACTTTTTATTATTTTATTTTGAGTTTAATTTTAATTACTAAGCATACAATTAACACTTTTTATGCCAATAGCCATTGAGGGACAAATTTGCCAATTTTTTAAACAATTAGAGAATGTTGCGTGTCAGCTTGGCAGGGCTACTGAAAAAAATTCTTTTATAAGTAGGATTTGGAAAGGAACATCAGTAGCTTTTCGGTTTAGCTTGGCCCCGCTTTGCACTACAAGTCCTCGTTACACAGCGGGCTTTTCGTTGCAATCGGGTTTAGATAACTTCTTCAGAAATTCTTGGGAGAGTTTACAATTATCGCTGTAGCATGCGTATCGCGTGTGGATTAAATATACACACGCGTGTGCCAGCCAGAGAAACCAACGGATACAAAATCAAAATACCTTTAAAACAAAAAAAGCTTTCCCTTTTGAGGAAAGCTATTTAAAATGTTTTGTTGGTTTAAATTATTTTTTGGTTGTATCTGCTGTTGCAGGTGCTACCGGAGTTGCATTATTAGTTGCGCCACCACCAATTGGAGAAGGTGTAGGCATTTTGTTTAAACGCTCCTGTAATTCTGTATTGCCAGTTGCAGCAGTGCCACCAGATTTGCCCATTGTAGTAATACCTAATGTTAAAACAACAATAACGGCTAACAAAATCCACGATCCTTTCTCTAAAACATCGCCAGTACGTTGCACACCAAACATATTGCTGGTGCCGCCACCTGTTGCCAAACCACCACCTTTAGGGTTTTGTACCAATACGAATAAACCTAAAGCTACACACGCAACGATTAATAAAATGATTAAAAGGGTTATCATGATAAAATATATTTTATAATTTCTTTTCTATAGATTGGATAAGGTCGGCAAAGTAACCACTTTTTTCTGGATATTTCAAACTTAATTTTTTATAAGTATCTATGGCCTTGTGGAAAAGCATTTGTTCGATATAAATCTTTGCCAATGTTTCCGAAACTAAGTCGTAATGGTCTTCGGCGCTTTTTTTTGCCTTATTTTCATTATCGATTTGTTCTGGTTTTGGTGGCTTAATGGTTGGGTCTTCCTTTAAAAACTTCTCAATAATTTCAGCACCTTTAACATCTTTAACTTCTGCCGAAGGGTATTCAGCTAAATGATCTGCAACTTCAAAAGGTGTTTGAATGTGAAAAATATGTTCTACATATTGCTGTTGAAATGTTGCCTGTTGTTGCGGCTTTACTTCCTGTTGCTTTACAACCGCAGGCGCAGGTTGCGCATAAGGCTGAAATATCTGCTCATGCTCTTTTCTGGTTTTGGCAAGCCACCACAAAAATGTGTATGGCATTTTATCATCATCGTATTTTGATAAATAGCTATTTTCCGGCTCATCAGGAATTACAGTTTCGATATTTGGAGCAGTAGCAACAACATCAGTACTTAATTTTTGTTCAAAAGCAAAAAAATCAGCCGAAACTACACTTTCAATATAATCCGTATCCTTAATTTCGGTTTGTAAATCTTCTTCAACTAATACAGTTTTTTCAACTTGCTCAACAACTGGATTCGCCGCAATCTTTACTTCTCCAATTTCTTCGTAAACTTCAGGTTCTTCTTCAGCTTCAATATATTCGGTCTCAAAAGTTTCAATTTGCGGTAAATTCAGATTTGAATCCGCCTCTGTTAAAACTATTTCTTCTTCAATGCTTTCTTCATCAACAACAATTTCATCCTCAACATTAGCTATTTGCAAAATATCGTACAAAACATCTCCATTGCTGTAAAGTGCAGCCTTCGAAACAAATTCAGCATCAGCTTTAGCTAAAAGTAAGTGTATGGGCTGTGCGTAAGGAAATTGAGCCAACAAATCCAACAAAGCCGGCACATGTGCCTTCCTTACTTTTCCGGGTTGAGCCAATAAATCGGTAAGAAGTTGTTTGTTATTCATTGTTGAGGTTTGCCACTAAGTTAAAAATTGCAGTCGATTTTTAAAATTTTTAGCTACCACTGCGCAAAGGCACGGTTAAAAATATCTTCAGTTAACTGTCTATTAATATTCTCTATCGCCTGTGGTTGAACCGCTTGCAAAGAACCTCCTAAAGGAAAATCGAAAAAACGTGTGAAACTTTCTTCAAAGCTTTCTTTTTCGTGGCCTTCTATATTATTCTTGTATTTGACAGAAATGGTAATGGTAATGCGGTTATTTGAGGCTGTTGGTGTACTGCTTGAAGTTAATGCAACAGGTTTAATGCTGTAATCTGTTATCCTGCCTTCAAAGATAGCATCACCATCGTTAGGTGTAATGCTTAATTTAGTTTGGGTTCTGATACGCGATTTTAGTGATTCAGTAAAATCCTGACTTAAAGTTGGAATAACCAAAGGCGCTGTATTTTCAAAAAACCGTACGGTAACTGTTTTTAAACCTTCGGTTGATGCCCCACTAAAAGTATAAGCACATGAGCTTAATACAGCAGTAAGTAGAAGTGCAAATATTTTAATTTTCATAATTCAGTTTCAAACCCAAAAAGAAAAATTGGCTTATAAATTTAGTTCCTTAATTTTTCTATACAATGTACGTTCAGAAATACCCAATTCTTGTGCGGCAAATTTACGCTTGCCTTTGTGTTTTTTCAATGCCTTTTTTATCAAATCTGATTCTTTATCAACTAACGATAATGATTCTTCAACTTCCTCAGCATCGTGGGCAAAATAATCCGAATTATTATTGTTGTTGATGTTATTATTAGAAGTTGGATGTTGAATGGTAAAAGCATGCTCCTGACCCGCAGGTAACTCCACATCTCTGTAAAGCTGGTTTATGTATTGTGGATTATCAGCCAAAACGGTAGCCGTATTTCCGCCATGCTGAATAATCTCTGCTACAAGTTTTTTCAGTTCAACCATATCCTTTTTCATATCGAAAAGCACTTTATACAGAATATCCCTTTCTGTAAAATCTTCCTTCGATTGTGCATTTATCGCCATTGGCAAATTACTTCCGGCTTCGTTTGGTATGTAATTTAAGATTGCTTGTCCGCTAACATTTCTATCTTTCTCCAACACACAGATTTGCTCTGCAATATTCTTTAACTGACGAACATTTCCAGGCCAGCTATAATTGGTTAATATTTGTACCGCCTCAGGTTCTAATTGCAAACCCGGTGAACGATATTTATCACTAAAATCGGCTGCAAATTTTCTGAAAAGTAAATAAATATCTTCCTTACGCTCTTGCAATGCAGGAATACGCAATGGAACTGTATTTAACCTGTAATATAAATCCTCACGGAATTTGCCATTTTTAACACGGTTGTAAACATCAACATTTGTTGCTGCAATAATACGAACATCGGTTTTTTGTACTTTTGATGAACCTACACGCAAATACTCTCCACTTTCTAAAATCCTTAACAAACGGGCTTGAGTTCCAAGTGGGAGTTCTGCTACTTCATCTAAAAAAATAGTTCCACCGTTGGCCACTTCAAAATAACCTTTACGGGCTTCGTGTGCCCCAGTAAACGAACCTTTTTCATGTCCAAACAATTCTGAATCTATTGTACCCTCCGGAATTGCTCCACAGTTTACCGCAATGAAAGCACCATGTTTTCGGGCACTCATTTGGTGGATAATTTGCGAAAAAACCTCTTTACCACTTCCACTTTCGCCGGTAATTAAAACCGACATGTCTGTTGGCGCAACCTGACTAGCAATATCTATGGCACGATTAAGCAATGGTGAGTTACCAATAATACCGAACCGTTGTTTAATATTTTGTGTATCCATTTAGTAACTTAGTAGTTAGTATAAAGTATTTAGACTTTTTTCTTTATTCCTTTATCCTTGTTCCTTAATCCGTTAAACTATCTTTCCAATCAGCGTAGCTGAAGTACATCTTTCAATGTAAACATTTGCATATTGACCAGGTTTTACACCATCAATAGCCGGGAATATTGCCATTGCACCGCTGTCTCCTCTTCCGCAATAATCTTTATCCGATTTTTTTGATGTACCTTCTATTAACACACGTACAGTTTTACCAACCCATTCTTGCAAACGCATTAAAGAGTGTGCTTGTTGCTTGGCTAAAATTTCAGCCAAACGGCGCTTTTTAATATCTTCCGGAATATCATCCTCAAGCTTACGGGCTGCTAAAGTTCCTGGTCTTTCAGAGTATGTAAAATTGTAAGCAAAGTCGTATTGAACATAATCCATCATGCTTAATGTTTCTTCATGCTCCTCTTCTGTTTCGGTACAGAAACCAGCAATAATATCTGTAGAAATTGCACAACCCGGAATAATATTTCTAATCGCATCAATGCGGTTAATGTACCATTCTCGAGTATAGGTTCTATTCATCAACTCCAAAACACGTGTATTACCCGATTGAACAGGCAAGTGAATGTAATTGCAAATGTTATCGTATTTGGCGATGGTATGCAAAACTTCATCAGTAATATCTTTAGGATGAGAAGTAGAAAAACGAACCCTTAAATCTGGACTAACCAAAGCCGTTTGCTCTAAAAGCTGAGCGAAATTTACCGTTTCCGTTCCATCTTCTGATGTCCAGGTATATGAATCAACGTTTTGACCAAGAAGCGTAACTTCTCTGTAGCCTGCTTCAAATAGTGTTTTTGCTTCTTCTATAATCGAATGCGCATCTCTACTGCGCTCGCGACCGCGGGTAAACGGTACAACACAGAAAGAACACATATTATTGCAACCACGGGTGATGGAAATAAAAGCCGTAATGCCGTTGCTATTTAAACGAACCGGACTAATATCTGCATAGGTTTCCTCACGGGATAATAGAACGTTAACCGCTTTATGCCCACTTTCAACTTGCTCAATTAAGTTTGGCAAATCACGGTAAGCATCTGGCCCTACTACAACATCAACTAAACGTTCTTCTTCTAAAAACTTAGATTTCAATCGTTCTGCCATGCAACCTAAAACGCCAACAATTAACTTCGGATTACGACGTTTTTCTACCCCAAATTGTGAAAGACGATTTCTTACCCTTGTTTCTGCATTTTCGCGAATAGAACAAGTATTGATGAAAATTACATCGGCCTGATGGTAGTCTCCAGTGGTTTCAAATCCAGTTTCTGAAAGAATAGAGGCTACAATTTCACTATCGGCAAAATTCATTGCGCAACCATAACTTTCAATATATAACTTACGGGCATCGGCTTTAACTGGTGTATCTAAAATTAAAGCTTCACCTTGCCTAGCCTCATCGTGTGTTTTATCCTGTATTTGTAAATCAATCATTCCTTTAAAAACTTTTGGGGATTGCAAAAATACACAAATAAAATTAAAAGTGACAAATTGACATATTTAGTTTAAATGTTTACAAAGGGATTATTTTAGATGGATTTTACAACTCCAATTCAAAAACTGAATAGATTTACCGATGTATAAATTATTAAATTTGCCATTATGCTAAAAGCTGAAATAAGAAAGTTAGCGCTTAAAGAAAGGTTGAGTCTTGGCGAAGAAGATTGCGAAAAACTAAGCAAATTATTGTTAAATCAATTTAAAAAGCTTGATTTTGAACGAATTAAAACCATTCACATTTTTCTGCCCATTAGCGAAAAAAGAGAACCTAACACATTCTTATTTATTGAGTGGCTTGCAGAAAATCATCCTCAAATTAAAATCATCGTACCAAAAGCAGATTTTGAAACCGCTTTAATGACTAACCACGAATATTTGGGCATAAACGATTTACAGAAAAATCTCTACAATATTTTAGAACCTCAAAAGGGAAATCTTCATACTGGCGATGTGGATTTGGTTTTGATTCCCCTTTTAGCTTTTGATAAACAGGGCTATCGGGTGGGATATGGCAAAGGTTTTTACGACCGTTTTCTCGAAAATATAAATGCTCAAAAAATAGGCTTATCTTTGTGGCCTGCAATAGAAAAAATTGACGATGTAAACGAACACGACATCTGTTTAGACTTTTGCATTACACCAACAGAAACCATCAAATTTTAACTTAGCATCATGTCAAAAGAAATCGTTATTAAAACTGAAAAACAATACGAAGACAACATGATTGCTGTATTCGAACTTCAGGAAAAAGAAGAACTCACTGCCGAAGACCTGAAGCAAATTGAATTAATGTTAAAGGCTGGCGAAAAATACGAAGCAGAGCATTTGTAGGTTGTAGCAAATTTCGTCACCCTGAATTTAGTTTTTCTTAGCCGTCATTTCGAATGAAGCGCAGCGTAACTGAGAAATCTTTGGAACTAATCTTTGTTTGACACTTCTTACACCTGCGCTTTAACAAAATCGCTTACCAAATAAGCAATTAATTTTGAAGTTAATTTACTTACTCTCCCGTCAAGTAATCGGGTTGCACCTTCGCTAATGTGTAAATAAGAAAACCTGTTGGGGTTCTTTAAAATCAATCTACGAACATCATTTACTGAAAATCCTGATGGTGTTTCTGCACTGGAAAGGACATTTTGAATGCTATCTAAATCTATTTCCAAACCAACCGTTTCACCCAAATCTGAAAGCATATTTTCACCTTGCTCACCTTTCAAAATATCATCAAAAAACAAAGCTTTTAATTGAGGATTGGTTTCTATTTGATTTAATATCGCTTCGTTATTATAGTTTTGATGTAAACCGTACATGAAATAATTCTGTAGAAATTTTTCGGCCAAAGCATAGGTAAATCCGTTTCCACTATGCCTTCCTTCTGGTTCTCTTAAATCAGCATGGGCATCTACATTTAAAACATCGATGGCTTTTTTATACCCTAAAGCTGTTCCCTTAATCATTGGATAAGCGTTATTATGCCCACCACCAATTACAATTGGAATTTTACCCGCAGCAACAATCTTTTCAATAACTGGATAAACCAAATTGTCGATTTCGGCAACTTTATCTCTCAAACTATCAACGGCTGAATCTTCAGGTTCTTCAATTTCAAAATGACCTAAAACAAGAATTTCCTTACCGCTTAAAAAACGATTACTTTGGATATTCAGAAAAGCCATTAAAGCTGGTCGCCAGGTTGTGGATGCACCTGCAATACCCGAATTAGCTCGAATGCCAATATCTTCCGGAATACCTAAAAGCACAAATTTAGATTGACTATCTTTAAGTCCATTTAATGAGATTGCCGCAGTCGATGAAGAATCTCCTTCGCAATGACGATATATATCAACCCTTTCGCCAAGCTTGGTTTCTCCATCACGATAAATTATGAGGCTATCAATATCGCTCTGCGAATATATTTTAAGGCTATCCATTATAAATTTCGCCATTTAAAATGATGGTCTCTATTTGCGTTTCGCCAAAGCTATAAGGCAAATAGGCTATTGAAGGCATCGGTTTCGTGATAAATAAATTTGCCTTTTTGCCGATTGCGATGCTGCCGTAATCATCGCTGATTTCCATAGCTGCCGCACCGTTTAAAGTTGAGGCATTTATGGCTTTTTCGGGTTGCATTTTAAGTTTTATGCAGCCTAATGAAACCACAAAATTCATATTTCCAGATGGTGTAGAACCTGGATTATAATCTGTGGCCAACGCAACGGCAACATTTTCGGCGATTAAGCTTTTCGCATCGGCAAAAGGTATACCAAGATAGAACGAACAAGAAGGTAATAGTGTTGCTATGGTAGAACTATTTTTTAACGCAGAAACCGTTTCATGATTGGTTTCTTCGAGATGGTCTACAGAAATTGCATTATTTTTTATGCCTATTTCTACTGCACCGGAAATGGAAAGTTGGTTGGCGTGTATTTTAGGTTTCAAACCATACTTTGCTCCAGCCTTTAATATTTCATCCGTTTGTTCGACAGAGAAAAATCCTTTTTCACAGAAAACATCTATATAATCGGCTAGTTTTTCTGCTGCTATTTTCGGCAACATTTCATTGATTATTAAATCGATGTAAGCTTGTTGATTATTTTTATATTCTGCTGGAAAAGCATGAGCAGCCAGAAAAGTTGCTTTTATTGGGATAGGAAATGCTTTTTTCAATCGGTTAATCACCCGTAGCATTGTGATTTCGCTTTCAACCGTTAGGCCGTAGCCACTTTTTATTTCTACGGCACCAGTTCCTTGCAAAATCATCTGCTTTAACCGAATGGAGGCGCTTTCAAACAATTCATCTTCAGTAGCTTTTTGAAGTTTATTTGCTGAGTTTAAAATTCCGCCACCTGCTGCTGCAATTTCCTCGTAAGTTTTGCCTTGAATTTTCATTGCAAACTCTTCCTCACGCGAAGCGGCAAAAACAATATGCGTATGACTATCACACCAGGAAGGGAAGACATATTTACCACTTACGCTGGTAGATGGAAGATTTGAAATGGAAGATGGCATTTGGCTCATTTTACCAAAATCCTTAATCAAATCATCTTCAATTAAAAGCCAAGCATTTTCCAAAATGGGTAAATTATTCATTTTGCTTCCGCGAAGGAGCAATGTATTTTTTGGGTGTAACCCAGCGAGGCCTTTAATATTTGTGATTAGCATTGAGTTTTTTAAGTATCAAGTAGCGAGAGTCAAATATAAAGATTAGACTTAAAGTCCATCATCCATTTCACATATTACTTCAATCCATTTCTAACAAAACCGGACAATGGTCGGAATGTATCGCATCGGGTAAGATTCTGACATTTTTTAACCGGCTTTCCATTGCTCTCGTGGCTAAATGGTAATCAATACGCCAACCTAAGTTTTTGCCACGAGAACCTGCTCGATAACTCCACCAGGTATAATGATGCGGGTCTTTATTAAAATGACGGAATGTATCGATAAAGCCATTATCTAAAAACAGTTGCATCCACTCACGTTCTTCAGGCAAAAAGCCCGATGAATTTGCATTTGATTTCGGGTTATGAATATCTACCGAAGTATGGCAAATGTTATAATCTCCACTTACGATCAGATTTGGAATTTCCTTTCTAAGTTCGCCAATGTAAACATCGAAGAAATTCATAAAAGCGTATTTTTTTAATTGCCTTTCATCCCCACTTGAACCAGATGGCATATACAAGCTCATCAACGAAAAATCATCAAAATCGGCCCTTAAGATTCTACCCTCTTTATCAATCCACTCTTCACCACAGCCAAATTCTACATGATTAGGTTTCATTTTAGTGAGAATGGCCACGCCGCTGTATCCTTTCTTCTCTGCAGGAAACCAATAATGATGATAACCCAATTGCTCTACCAATGCAATAATTTCAGGAATTTGCGCCGGCATCGCCTTTACTTCTTGCAAGCAAACCATATCGGCATTTGTTGCCTGCAACCAGCCAAAGAAGTTTTTTGTGCTTGCTGCACGTATGCCATTAACGTTGTATGAGATAATTTTCATGAAAGGTAAATTTAGAAATTAAATGATTAATGGCTATAGCAATTGAAGTTTCGTTTCGTTAAATTTGTTTATGAGCATCGAGGAATTAAAAATCGAAATCGCCAAAAAAGTTTTCGAAACTGATAATGAGCAATTATTGGAAGAATTAGATATGATTTTAAGCAGCAGTGAAAAAGTTGTATTAGAAGATTTGCCAAAACATGTTCAGGATGGAATTAAAAAAGGGCTTAAACAGGCTGAGGAAGGGAAATTAATTCCTCATGAGGAGGTAATGAAATTATACAGCAAGTATTTATGAGCTTACCTGTATTTTGGAGTGATGAAGCTAAAGAAACCTTTGACAGTATCTTTTGGTTTATTTTCAACAAATTCGGCGAAAAGGCAGCCCGGAAATTTTTAAAACAAAGTAATAAGGTTATTTCAATAATAAGAGTTCAACCGGAAATATTTGAAGCTATATCTTCAGAAAGATTTAGAAAAGGAAGAATTACAAATCAAACGTCCATTTTCTACGAAATTCAGAATAGCAAAATCCATTTATTATTTTTCTGGGATAATCGCCAAGAACCGCTAGTTTCTAAGTAGTTTTTTTTCTGTTAAAGAGTCTTTCATCAACATCTTCTCCAACTTCTTCGCCTCTCTTCTTTTCAAAATTGTAATGTCCATCTTAACATCGCTTTTTGGTCTATTATTTTTATCGGTTTCTAAAACAGCAATTTTATCTACCATTTCTAAACCCGAAACAATTTCACCATATACCGTATAATTTCTATCCAAATGAGGTGTACCACCAATGGTTTTGTAAACTAATCGTTGCCATTCTGGAATTTTAAATTTTAGTCTTTTCTCCTCTAAATTATTTAATTGCTCATCGGTAAAAACTTTTCCCTGCACCAAATAAAACTGACTTCCACTTGAAGCCTTTTCTGGATTATTATCTCTTGCCGCAGCCAAAACGCCTTTTTTATGAAAAAGACTATCCCTAAACTCAGCTGGTATGGTATACTTTGGACCGCCTTCTCCTAGCAAAGAATCTGGTTTCGCATTTCTAGAATCAGGGTCGCCACCTTGAATCATAAAATCTTTTATCACCCTGTGAAATAAAGTACCATTATAATATTTAGCTTTTGTTAGTTTTAGAAAGTTATCACGATGCAGTGGAGTTTCATTATATAGCTTTACAATGCACTCACCATATTCGGTTTTAATAAGGATATATTGAGTTTTAGGTTTTACGGCAAATGTGGCTAAAACCGAAAAAGTGCAGATAAACAAAAGTAATTTCTTCATTTAAATAGTGTTTGTGGCTAAATTAAGCTAAAAAATGAAATTCAATAAATAAAGTCCTTTAATAATCGGTTTTTTTTGCCTTAACTTTGTAGCAATGAAGCTAAAACAAAAAATAGCACTTTCTTTGGCCGTATTTTATGCGGTTAGTGTTATGGGTTTGGCTTTAAGTTTGCATTTCTGCGGCGGCAAACTAGAAAATGTTAAGCTTTTTAGCAATGTGGTTTCTTGCAAGTTTTGTAAAGATATTCCTGCCGAAAAGATAAAGGATGATGGCTGTTGCAAAAATACACAAGTTACGGTTAAGGTAAAAGATAGCCATCAAACAGCGGCGAAAGTAGAAATGCCAAAGCTATTTTCTATTCAGCTTTTTTTACATCCGCCAGTTTTAGAATTTCTAACGAACATTACGCCCACTTTTTTCAGCAAAATCAGCAACAAAGCACCGCCACTTTCCTCGAGGGTAGCTTTGCATGTTTTCAATTGTATTTTTAGGAATTAGGATTTAATAAACCCGTCATGCTGAACTTGTTTCAGCATCTATCATGCTATTAAAGGTTCTGAAAGAAATCAGAGTTGTTGATAGCCAAAAAGTTTATTCTAATTCAAAAAAATCATGAAAACTATAAAATTATTCAGTATTATTATGCTTCTTTTTGCCGTTAAAGTTTCGGCACAACAAATATCAACAGCAGATTTACAAGTAACCGGTTTAACCTGCTCGATGTGTTCTAATGCCACTCAAAAATCGTTAGAAACATTAGGCTTCATTAATACTGTAAAGCCAGATTTAAATAAAAACATTTTCGTTTTAACCTTTAAAAAAGGTGCTGATATTAACATCGATTTAATCCGTAAAAAAGTTCAGGATGCTGGTTTTTCTGTTGGTGGTTTAACTGCTGATTTCACTTTCAATCAGGTAAAAGTTGACGATAAAGGCCAGGCTATTGTAGATGGCAATGTTTATCGCTTTGTAAACGCAAAAAACAAAACTTTAAACGGAACGATAAAAGCTTCGGTGGTTGATAAAAATTTTATCTCTGGTACGGCCTTTAAAAAGCAATCAACCTCTGTAAATTCTGATGCTTATGCAAGCGGAATGGCTGTTGTAAACGGAAAGAAAACTCGTGTTTATCATTTAGTGCTTTCTTAGAAAATGAGAAGAATATTAATTATGGTGCTGGTTTTAGTCGGCACTATTAATCTCGTTTCAAGCCAGGAATTATATGTTTTTACGGAGCCTGCGAGTAATATGCCAACTAAATCAATTGGCGTTCGTTTAACCAATGAAGGCATGTTCAATAACCCTGGCTTTGTAAGCAGAACGATACCAGAGGTGATGTTTGGTTTCAACAAAAACCTGATGATGCATGCACAGGCTTTTCTATCAGATATGGATGGAAGATACCGTTTGGAAGGTGGAAGTTTATATGCCAAGTATCGTTTTTTATCAATTGATGAAGCTCAAAGCCATTTCAGGGCCGCAGCTTTTGGGCGTGTAAGTACGAGCAAACGACCAGGTTTTAGCAAAGATATAAACCTTGAAGGCGATAATTCGGGTTGGCAAGCAGGTTTAATATTTACCCAACTTTTGCATAAACTGGCATTATCAGCAACTTTGGGTTATGCTGATGCTTTTGCGAAAACAGATAAAGTATTACGACTTAATACCCCGCAACCCGATAAAATGCTTTCATATAGTCTTTCTTCTGGTTATTTGGTTTTACCAGTTGTTTACAAAAACTATAAAGAACCTAACTTTAATATCTATTTTGAAATGTTAGGCAAAACCGACCCTGGTACAGGTCAATCTTATTTGGATTTGGCTCCTGCCCTTCAGGTAATTTTGAATAGCAGCACCAGGATTGATTTGGGCTATCGCTTTCAGGCAATAGGCAATATGGTAAACCGATATACAAAAAACATGTATCTGCTTAGGGCAGAATTTAATTTTTTTAATGCTTTAAAATAACATAAAATGAAAAAAATAATGATAATGATGGCTATAATTGCCATCGCAACAACAAAACTAACTTTCGCACAAAGTAAAACTGATGCTGCTTTTAATCAGGTTTTAGCAGCATACTATGATGTGAAAAATGCTTTAGCTACTGATAAAAAAGATTTAGCGACAGAAAAAGTAAAAGCATTGTCGGCTAAAGTTGAGGCTATTCCACACAAAAATTTACCCGCTACAAAACATACGCTTTGGATGGAGCAAGCTAAAATCATTAAAGCAAAAGCAAGTGAATTGGCGGCAGGAAAAGACATCAAAGCACAGAGAAAATCTTTCGAAGGTATTTCATCCGCAATGATTAAAACGGTAAGAAATATTAAATTTAATGCGGCAACAGTTTATGTTCAGCATTGCCCAATGGCGAAAGCAAGCTGGTTAAACGAGAAAGAAAACATCGAAAATCCTTACTATGGGAGTATGATGTTTGATTGTGGCGATATTGCTGAAACCATAAAATCGAAATAATGAATTTGCATATCAAAAATATGGTATGCAACCGCTGTAAAATGGTGGTTAAAGCGGAGTTGGAAAAACTCGGCTTTAATCCTCTTTCGGTTGAATTAGGCGAAGTTTCATTTAAAGAAAATATTTCTGCTGATGATAAGCTCAAGATTTCCAATCAATTAAAATCATTTGGTTTTGAGCTTCTGGAAGATAAGAAAACCCAAATTGCCGAGCAAATTAAGACTTCAATTATAAACCTAGTTCATTATTCAAAAGAGCCATTAAAAATTAATCTTTCAGCTTATTTAAGCGAACAGCTTAAGCTGGAATATGCTCAACTCAGCGCTGTTTTCTCTGAAGCCGAAAATCAAACTGTTGAAAAATATTTCATCGCTCAGAAAATAGAGAAAGCCAAAGAAATGCTTACTTATGGCGAATTAACCCTTAGTGAAATTGCTTATCAATTAAACTACAGCAGCGTTGCCCATCTCTCTGCACAGTTTAAAAAAGTTACAGGCTTAACGCCATCTGCATATAAAGCTGAAACTTCGGATAAAAGGAAAACACTTGATGAGCTATAAGTTTCCGTAGACTGAAGTCGAGGGCAATGAATGTAGAACGAACAAGATAGCATTAGCTTAAATCCATTTTCCACGAACCCATTTTCTTTACCGTCGGTTTTAACCGACGGATTTGAAAGAAGAGTCTTACCTTTTTTCTTAACCTACATCAAGTTGCAATCATTTGACAGGCAATATCTTTGTGTATAAATTCAATTTATGTCAACATTATCTCAATTCAGAAGTTTTACTCAACGCTTACCACAAACTGATTTAATGCCAACAATTTTTATTGGTCATGGTTCGCCGATGAACGGTATTGAAAATAATGAGTTTAGTCAGAATTGGGTTGAATTGGCACAAAATATACCTGTGCCAAAAGCCGTTTTAGTGGTGTCAGCACATTGGTATACACACGGAACTTTTGTTACGGCAATGGATTTTCCATCAACCATTCATGATTTTGGGGGATTTCCGCAAGCGTTGTTTGATGTTCAATATCCTGCGCCTGGAGATGCAAAATTAGCTCAAGAAATCCCATCGTTAATTCATTCTACGAATGTTGGTTTAGACCATGATTGGGGTTTAGACCACGGCACATGGACCGTTGTAAGGCACATGTATCCAGAAGCGAATATTCCTGTTTTGCAATTAAGTATTGATTATACAAAATCACCGGCGCAACACTACGAAATTGCTAAAGAGATTTATGCTTTGCGCAAAAAAGGCGTTCTAGTTATTGGTAGCGGCAATATGGTTCACAACCTCCGAATGTTGAGTTGGGAAATGATTAATGGAGGCGGTTACGATTGGGCAAATGAAATGAACGATAAATTTAAAAACCTAATTGCAAACGGCGACCATAAACCTTTAATTGATTATAGAAATTTGGGCAGCGATGCAATGTTGGCCATACCAACCCCAGAACATTATTTGCCGTTGATTTATACCTTGGGTTTGAAAAACGATAAAGAAGAAATTTCTTTCTTTAATGATAAAGCGGTTGGCGGTTCTTTAACCATGACTTCGGTTTTGGTTGGGTAGGATTTCCATTAAATTTTTAGCTGCAACTTCTAATACATGTCATTCATAAGGTTAATTTATTTGAAAAAATCAATATGAATGATGCTTTAGGGCGCTCGTCATTGCGAGGCACGAAGCAATCTTATTTAAAAAATTGATAAAAATAAGATTGCTTCAGCTCGCACAAACCCAGCTTCGCAATGACGATAGTTTTCAAAATTCTATAACATTTTATGATTATTCTGTAACGCGATTATGTTGCTGTTCAGGTAAATTTGTATAAAAATTATATTATGACACATACCTATCAACTTACTGGCATGACTTGCAGTGGTTGCGAAAATAAAGTAAAAAACAACCTTTTAGTTTTACCTGATGTAACTGCTGTTGAAGTATCAAAAGATGCAAATTCTGCTACCATAAGCATGGATAAACACATTGGTTTAGATGCCTTGCAAAAAGCATTGGGCGGCAACGATAGCAAATACCAAATTACGGCAACAGCGCACACCGAAATGCTCGAAGAAACCAAATCGTGGGTAGAAACCTACAAGCCAATTTTATTAATTTTTAGTTATGTAACGGCAATATCGCTAATCGTTTCGTGGCAAAATAATACAGTAGACTTTATAGTTTTCATGCGTATTTTCATGGCTGGTTTTTTCTTAACCTTTTCTTTCTTTAAAATGCTAAATCTTAAAGCATTTGCCGAGAGTTATGCGATGTACGATATCGTGGCAAAAAAATTTAGTGCTTGGGGTTATATTTATGCTTTTATAGAACTTGGTTTGGGTTTAAGTTTTGCACTCAATTTGTCGCCAGTTATTGTTAATTGGGTTACGCTAATTGTGATGACGGTTAGTATTCTGGGTGTTTTAGAAAGTGTTTTGAACAAGAAAAAGATTCAATGTGCTTGCTTAGGCGCTGTTTTTAATTTGCCGATGAGCACCGTTACCATTGTTGAAGATGCGATAATGATTACAATGAGCGCAGCAATGTTAGTATGGATGTAAGAAAATTTAATGTTTAGAAATGGTGTTGGTTATATGCGCCAAATGGTGTTTTCCATGCCAGGCATAAGTGCCTAACATATTAGCTAAAGAAAATTCCATACCATGCTCAGGGTGGATATATGTTCGTTGAAAATGTTCAGTTTTTAAGGTTTTAAGAAATGTGACCAAACGCTGGTGCAAAGCCGCGAGTAATTCTACCGAAATTGAAATGTCGCCATTTTTTGCTTCTTCGGTTTCTGCCCAACGTTCTTCAAAATAAGGTCTGATAATTGGGGTATTTTCAGTAACTGCTAGTTTGAAACGAATGTACGCATTCATATGGCTATCCGGAAGATGATGAATGACTTGCCTCAATGTCCAACCATCAGGGCGATAAGTTTGATTTAGTTCTTCGTCACTTAAATACGCTGTCGAATTTTTGATTTGATTGGGCAAAGCCTCAATTTCTGAAATCCAGATTTTTATTTGCTGCTCATCGAAAATTTCAGGCATTGTAAACTTGCCTATAGGGTATTTTAGCTGTTCTAAATCCATACTGCAAAATAGCATTTTTAAGATTAGATTCTGCCACGGAAACACAGAAATCACGGAGAAAAATCTTTGAAGAAAGATACTGACCAGAAGCAAAGTGGTAAATGAAAGCGCAAAACAGATTCAGCGTGACAATGTGCTTTCTAATCCTTCTTATCCTGAAAATCCTCAAATCCTGTGCTACATCAATTTTTTAAGCCACTTTAAAAGTCCCATCTTTTCATCGTATGGAGGATAAACCATTTTGGTTACCCCTAATTTAGATTGGAAAACAACAGCCCTCTCGTGCGAGAAATTTTTGAAGCCAAATATTCCATGACTACTACCCATGCCGCTACTGTTAACCCCACCAAAGGGAAGATTAGGATTGCTGATGTGCACCAAAACATCATTTACACAAGTACCACCCGAGCTGGTTTCATTTATAATTTTTTCCTTATTCGCCGAGTTTTCAGAGAAGATGTAAAGTGCTAAAGGTTTATCTTTTGAATTAACAAAATCAATGGCTTTTTGAAGATTTTTATACTTCACTATCGGTAAAATTGGACCAAAAATTTCTTCTTGCATTATGCTGTTTTCTCCATTTACCGAAGTTAAAAGTGTAGGATGAATGGTTAAATTTTTTGCGTTTGTTTCTCCGCCAAATTCTAATTTAGCGCCATCATTCACGGCACTTTTTATTAGGTTACTTAATCTATCAAATTGTTTTTTGTTGATAATCTTACCGAAAACCTGTTCGTTAATTTTCCCATTATTAAAGAACATTTTTTGTACTGCAGTTTTAAAATGGTTTACAAATTCGGCTTCCAGTTTTTCATCAATTAAAGCATAATCGGGTGCTATGCAGGTTTGCCCTGCATTTACCAATTTGCCCCAGGCAATTTTTTCTGCGGCTTTCTTTAAATCAGCGGAGCTATCAATTATTGCAGGCGATTTTCCGCCCAGCTCCAACGTTACAGATGTTAGATTTTTAGCCGCCGCTTCCATTACCACTTTCCCAATTGCCGTACTTCCTGTAAAAAATATGTGGTCGAACGGGCGTTTTAATAACGCCGTAGAAACTTCAACATCCCCCTCAAAACAGGCGATTTCTTTCTCATCAAAAGTTGTTGATACAATTTTATGAATAACACTAGCCGTTGAACTGCTTAGTTCAGATGGTTTTATCATTACACAATTTCCAGCCGCAATTGCCGAAATCAGTGGACTCATAACCAATTGAAAAGGATAATTCCAGGGTGCAATAATTAAGCATACACCTTTGGGTTCATAATAAATTTTATTCCCTGCAAAAAGATTACTCATGGTTTTACCAACCGATTTTGGTTTCATCCAATTGGCTAGCTTTTTTATCGCATGGTCTATCTCCGCGTAAGTAAAAAATAGTTCGGTTACAGCGGTTTCAAAACGACTTTTACGTAGGTCGTTTTCCAAAGCAACATATATTTCCTCTTCAGAATTTTCTATCGCCTGCTTAAGAATTTTCAATTTTGAAATACGGGTTTTAGCATCCGTTTTACGTAAATCGAATTTGTGCTGCTGTTGTAAATCAAAAACTGATTTTATTTTTTGTTCAATCATTATCTGTCATCTTGAGCTATTCGAAAGATAATGCTAAGTCTTCGATAAACTAAGACTGAGACACTATTTCTATTTAAATTTAGTTAAAATCAACTCATTTCATCAAAAACTCATCCATTTAAAGCATATTGCAATAAATTTAAATCGCACAAATGAAGAAATTGTTTTTTGTTTTAGCATTATTAATCCCAACGGTTATTTATGCACAAACCATTAAAACAGATGTTTTGGTTTTAGGTAATTCGAATGCTGCTTTTGCCGCTGGTGTACAAGCATCAGAATCGGGCGTAAACTCCATCATTTTAACACAAAGTGATGGTTTCAAACTAAGCACCTTCAAAAATCTACCAAGTGGTGGAGTGAAAAAAGCTTTTGAAAAAAGGGCGAGAAAATCTTTAAAAATTGGGGATAGTGTTGCACTTCCTGAAATGACCAATCAAATTTTAAATGCAGTTATAAAAAACTGGGCAGATAGTTCTAAACTTTTGGATGTAATTAACAACACACCTTATTACGAAATAAAACGTTCTGGAAGTGGTTGGGAAGCAAAGCTTACTAAAGACAAAAGCATTAAAGCAAAGGTTTTAATCGTAACTGATGATATTGAAAAAGTGCTTCCGGCTTTAAAAGTTTCGAGTTTGAGACCAACAGAAACAAATGCTTTAAATTATTCTGAAAACCTTTACCGCACCACAATTGGCGGGATAAGCGAAACATCAAATTTTCTTTCACTCTATAATTTACTGATACCCAATCAGGAAAATATACACTTTATCAAACCTGATAATATCGAAATTGGCCAAGCAGCTGGTGCAACCGCAGCCTATGCAGCATTTTTTAAAACCAAAACCAGTTTATCTAATTTAAAAGGAATTCAAGGCGAATTATTAGCTTACAAGTTAGCACTTATACCTTTCGAAGATGTTAAAGTCGCTGATTCAAATTGGCTAGCCATACAAAAAGTTGGCATCACAGGAATTCTAAAAGCAGATATCGAGAATGGAAAGGTTTTCTTTAATCCTGAAAAAGTGGTAAGTTATAGTGAAATCAAACAGCCAATAAAAGATTATTATTACAAAGCTCAAATTTGGTTTGATGATCACCAGAATATTCCGATAAATTTAGAAAATACCATAGCTATGATTTGTTATGTTGGTAATAAAGCAGTAGATGCCACAAAATCTGAGTTAGAAAAGAAATGGAATAAGACTTATAAATTTTCTTCGAAATACGACTTAAAAAAGGTTTTAACACGAAGAGAATTTTCGGTTATCATAAATGAATATTTAAAGCCATTCGATTTGGTGAACGTGGATAAAACGGGCAGAGTAATAAGATAAATACATTTTTGCCACGGAAACACTAAAGACACGGAAAAGGTTAAATTTTATTGGTTTTTTTATTTTCTACTATTTAAATATCTCCGTGAATTCCGAGCTTCCGTGGCAATATTTTTTATACCTGGATTATGAAAAAAGTCAGTGGTTCCGTGGCAATTCTTCAGCATAAGGCGTTGTAACATTTCCATTTCCTTATAAATTTAGCTCTCGCATTATCTAAATTGCAGCATCCAAACAAAAATTCATGAAAAAATATTTATTATTCCTTTTGCTCTGCAGTGGAGAATATACTTTTGCACAACAAATAGCACCCTTAACTGTCGAGAAAATAATGCGTGACCCAAAATGGATGGGAACTTCGCCAACAAATTTTCGCTGGGCAGCTGATAGCAAGACACTTTACTTCAATTGGAATCCAGAGAATAAAACAAAGGAAGAATTATATAAAATATCTGCACTTTCTACAAAACCAATTAAAGCAGTTGAGAAAGAAGATGAAAAATTATTAAGCATCAACTATGTTTATAATAAGGATAAATCTTTGGGTTTGGTAGAAAAAAGTGGAGATATCTATCTTCAAAATTTTAAAACTAAAAAAGAAACGCGTTTAACCAATACTATGGAACGCGAAAGCAGTCCTGTATTTTTAACTAATGGAGATATCGCCTATCAATTAGGAGATAATATTTTTCAATTGGATTTAAAAACTGCCGAAACCAAACAGGTTACCAATTTTGTGAAAGGTAAAGCATCAGGTAGAACGCCTGCGAAACCTGCAACCGAGCAAGATAGTTGGCTTAAAGCGCAACAAACTGAATTATTTGACATCATCAAAAAAAGAAATGCGGAGAATCGTGGCGGAGGCACTCGTGGAAGCAGAGGTCGTTTTGGTGCATCATCATCCGATACTAAATCATTAAAACCACTTTATACTGATGATAGGTTTTTAAATGGAGTGGTGATTAGTCCTGATGCAAGGTTTGTCACCTACAAATTAACTGCGCCTGCACAAAACAACCACAACACCATCGTACCAAATTACGTAACTGCATCTGGTTATACAGAAGATATTCCTGGCCGAACCAAGGTTGGCGAAAACGAAAACATCTCTCAAGGATTTATTTACGATACGCAGAAAGATTCTGTTTACGCCATACAAACTGCCACGATCCCCGGAATTAAAGACATTCCAGATTTTTATAAAGATTATCCGAAGCAATTAGATTCCATCAAAAAGAAAAACGCTGACAGACCTGTTAATTTCTTTGGTCCGATGTGGAATGAAAGCGGAACTACAGGAATTATGGTTGCCACTTCGGCTGATAATAAAGACCGCTGGATTTTAAAATTAGATGCGCTCACAGGCAAATTTGACTTAATCGACCGCCAACATGATGAAGCCTGGGTTGGTGGTCCGGGTATCAGCGGATTCTTTCAGGGAAGCACGGGCTGGATAGACAATAATCGTTTTTACTACCAAAGCGAAGCTACAGGATATTCGCATTTATACGTTGCTAATGTTTTAACTGGAGATAAGAAGCAATTAACTTCAGGCAAATGGGAAGTTCAGTCGGTTCAGCTATCAAAAGATAATACCACGTTTTACATCAAGGCAAATAAAGAACATCCAGGTATTACTAATTTCTTTAAAATTAGTGTAAATGGCGGCGAGCTGGCGCAAATTACCAAAATGAAAGGTTTAAACGATATTACCCTTTCTCCTGATGAAAAGTACATCGCAATTAATTATTCTTACATGAACAAACCTGGTGAATTATACATTCAGCCGAATAAAGTTGGGGCTAAAGCCGTGAAAATTACGGAGTCTACCTCAGCTGAATTTAATTCTTACAAATGGCATGAGCCAGATATGGTGAGTTTCAAAAACCGTTATGGTGCTGATGTTTATGCAAGGGTTTATAAATCAGAAAATCCACATCCGAATCATCCTGCTGTAGTTTTTGTGCATGGGGCTGGCTATTTGCAAAACATTCATTATGGCTGGAGTACTTATTTCCGTGAGTATATGTTTAACAATTTACTGGCGGATAATGGTTACACAGTTATTGATATAGATTATACTGCAAGTTCGGGTTATGGCCGCGACCATAGAACCGGAATTTACCGCCACATGGGTGGGAAAGATTTAACCGACCAGGTTGATGGTGTGAAGTTTTTAGTAGAAAAATATGGTGTAAATCCTAAGCATGTTGGTTTATATGGTGGCTCTTACGGAGGTTTTATTACGTTAATGGCCATGTTTAACGAATCTGATGTTTTTGCTAGCGGTGCTGCTTTGCGTTCGGTTACCGATTGGGCACATTACAACCACGGCTATACTTCAAATATTTTAAACGAGCCATTTAACGACCCGATTGCATACAAAAGGAGTTCGCCAATTTATTTTGCGGATAAGCTTAAAGGCAACTTATTAATGGCGCATGGCATGGTCGATGTAAACGTTCACTTTCAGGATATTGTTCGGATTTCGCAACGTTTTATAGAACTTGGAAAAGATAATTGGGAGCTCGCTGTTTACCCTGTTGAAGACCATGGTTTTATTGAACCAAGTAGTTGGACCGATGAATATAAACGGATATTTAAACTATACGAAAATACATTGAAGAAATAGAACTTTTGAAATGCCTCTTGATGAAGTTAAGAGGCATTTTTTTGTTTGAGGGTTTAAAATCTTTATAAAAAAGAAATGCCTTTGGGAACCACTCCAAAGGCATAATCAACCTAAACCTCAAACTAAACTATGAAAAATCTTTTGTCTGTTAAGACTATATTTTTGTTTCCGCAAAGCGGATATTATTATTAATTTCTTTAAGAGATAAAATAAAATATTTGTTTCTCTTTTTGGTGGTGCAAAGGTAAGAACAAATAATTAATAAAAAAATATTTTTTTAAAATATTTTAGATAATACAAATCCATGACAAAAAGCAAAGTTTATAGACAATAGAAATCGATGCTAATCTATTTAAAATCAGCTATTTGAATTTGCGCTGTACAGAATTCATATTCTGAAATTTGGTTCGAACCAATTATCGTTAGCCTGTCTTTTGTGAAATTTTCTATAAGCTCGTGGTACCAACTTATGCCTTGAACGTCTAAATTACTGGTTGGCTCATCCAAAAACAGAAGCGGAGCATTAGAGCAGCAAGCTAAAGCTAACTTGGTTCTTTGCTTCATACCCGATGAAAAATATTTGATTTGTTTATTTATCGATTTCTCCAATCCTAAAACTGAAATTATAGATTTTGCATCCACTCCGTTGGCATAACTTTTAAACTTGAAGTGGAAATCAATTGCTTCTCTCAACGTAAAAGTTTCGACTAATTCCAGATATGGGGCTGCTAAACTAATATGTTTGTAAATATCCTCAACTGGAATGTCTGCATTGTTTTTCGAGAAAGAAAGGTTTCCTTCAGATGGGGTTAAATTACCGATAATCACGCTCAATAAAGTTGACTTTCCTGAGCCATTTGGCCCTAAAATGGCGTAACTATTGCCTGAATTAAATTCAAAGTTTAGATTTCTAAAAATCCATTCCTTATTAAATCTTCTACCAACGTTATCTAAAACTATCTTCATATTAGGTATAGAGGTATTGGCACTAGATGTCAAGGTTTGCTATTGTTTTAGCCATACAAACGCTATTATCCACACCAATATATTGCCCATAATTTGGTATAATGTGGTATCCAACCTTTTGATAAAGAGAAATTGCTTCTGGCTGTTTCTTTCCGGTTTCCAAAACACATTCGGAGAAACCGAGTTCTGCAGCCCATTTTTCTAATTCAGTTAAAATTTTAGCAGCATAACCTTTTTTTCTATTATCAGGATGAACAAACATCCGTTTAACCTCCGCTGCAACATCAGAAAATGGTTTTATTGCCCCACAAGCTACCGGATTCCCATTTAGATAAGCAATAACAACTTCTCTGATAGCATCAACTTTGTTGAATTGAGAATAAAAAACATGCTCATCACCGTCTCTAACAGCTAAATCCTTATCTAACAAGAGTACCAATTCTCTAAAATCGGTATTGTTTGAATCAGTTCTGATTAGCGTTAAACCACTCATGTATTATTTATTTACCACCTTAAATACTTAAGAAAATCTAATATAGAGCCTCTAAACTTTACTCTAAGCCAAATTAGCTTCCCATGCCGAAGCCTTTCATCACGCCTCTATTAGAATTGCGAATGAAATCAACAATCTCATCACGAATTTCAGTAGGTTTAAATTCAGCCTCAATCATATCCAAAGCTTTGGTTACGTTATTGTGTTTTACAAAAAGTACTCGATAAATTTCTTGAATTTCATCAATTTGCTCATTTGTAAAGCCTCTTCTTCTTAAGCCAACAGAGTTGATGCCTGCATAAGAAAGTGGTTCGCGTGCAGCTTTAACATATGGAGGTACATCTTTACGCACCAATGAACCGCCTGTTACGAAAGCGTAAGAACCAACCTTAACAAATTGATGAATTGCCACCAAACCAGCCAAAACAACATTATTACCAATCGTAATATGACCAGCTAAAGTTGTGCTGTTTGAGAAGATGCAGTTATTTCCAACTTCACAATCGTGAGCAATATGAGAATAAGCCTGAATTAAACAATTACTTCCAATTACGGTTTTCCACTTATCTTTTGTACCCCTATTAATGGTTACGCATTCGCGGATGGTTGTATTGTCGCCAATTTCTGCTGTGGTAACTTCTCCTGCAAACTTTAAATCTTGTGGCTCACCAGAAATTACTGCGCCGGGAAAAATACGACAATTTTTACCTATACGTGCTCCATCCATGATGGTTACATTAGATCCAATCCAAGTTCCTTCGCCTATAACAACATCTTTATGTATTACAACAAATGGTTCAATTACTACGTTTTCGGCAATTTTTGCCTGGGGATGTATGTATGCTAAAGGTTGTATCATTGTTGAGCAGGTTCTGTTTGTTTAACTTTTGAAATTTGTGCCATCATTTCGGCTTCTACAACGATCTTTTCGCCAACCATACCAACACCCTTCATTTGAGCGATACCTCTTCTAATTGGCTCAAGTAAATCGCAACGGAAAACGATTGTATCGCCAGGAAGAACTTGCGCCCTAAAACGTACGTTGTCGATTTTTAAGAAATAAGTAAGGTAGTTACTAGGATCTGGAACAGTACTTAAAACCAAAATACCACCAACCTGAGCCATTGCCTCAATTTGAATTACACCTGGAAAAACTGGTGCGCCTGGAAAATGACCTTTAAAAAATTCCTCGTTCATGGTTACGTTCTTAACCCCCACAACGTGATTTTTTGAAAGCTCAAGAATTTTATCTACAAATAAAAATGGCTGACGATGAGGCAAAATGTCCATAATTTGAACAATATCATACAATGGTTTTGCGCTTGGATCGTACACTTTCTGAATTTTCTTATTTTTTTCTTTCTTAATAGCTGCCTTTATCTTTTTTGCAAAAGCAACGTTTGCAGCATGCCCGGGTCTGGCTGCCATAATATGACCTTTAAGGTGCATACCAACCAATGCCAAATCGCCAATCATATCTAAAAGTTTATGACGAGCCGGTTCATTTTGATAACGTAACTCCATGTTATTCAAGATTCCCTGAGGAGCAACATCAATATCTTTTCGGTTAAAAAGCTTTGCCAAATGATTTAATTCATCTTTGGTTACTTCTTTATCAACAATTACAATGGCATTATTTAAATCGCCACCTTTAATTAAGTTATGTTGTAATTGATATTCCAATTCGTGCAAAAAGCAAAAAGTTCTACAAGAAGCAATTTCCTTTTTAAACTCAGCAATTGTATTAATACCGGCATGTTGACTACCCAAAACAGGAGAGTTATAATCAATCATACAAGTAAAACGATAGTCATCTAAAGGCATGGCCACAATCTCTACCTTTCTATCAGCTTCTGTGTAAGTAATGTTATGAGGGATAGTGAAGTATTCACGATCGGCATTTTGCTCAATCGTTCCAACTTCTTCTAATAAATCAATAAACTGAATGGAACTGCCATCCATAATTGGCGTTTCAGGTCCATCTAATTTGATTAAAACGTTATCAAGATCCATACCTACCAAAGAAGCCATTACATGCTCTACAGTGCTAACACTAGCGCCATTTTGTGTAATGGTTGTTCCGCGAGAAGTATCGGTAACGTTATCTGCGTCTGCATCAATAATCGGCTCACCTTCTAAATCTATACGTTGAAATTTAAAGCCGTGATTTTCTGGCGCAGGGCAAAAAGTTAAGGTAACATTAGCACCAGTGTGTAAACCCACGCCCGAAGCTGATATTTCTTTGTTAATCGTTCTTTGTCTAACGTTCATTGTTTATTGTATTCTTTTCGATTTCAGATGTAAGTCTTTTTATTTCTTCTTCGAGTACGTTTATTCTTTTTTCAACATCAGGTAGATGTTTAAAAATTACTGAAGCACGCATCCAATTGCGCAAAGGTTGCGCAGGGCTGCCATGCCATTGTTTGTTTTCTTCGGTAATATTAAAGTTTATTCCGGCTTGCGCACCGATTTGCGTTCCTTTAGCTAAAGTTAAATGTCCGGCAATACCAACCTGTCCACCAATAACGCTATTTGGGCCTATTTTAGTACTACCAGAAACGCCAGATTGAGCCGCCAAAACTGTATTTTCTCCAATTTCTGCATTATGCGCAATCTGAATCAAATTATCAATTTTTGCTCCTTTTTTAATGATGGTAGAACCCATTGTAGCTCTATCTATTGTTGTATTCGCACCAATTTCAACATCATCTTCTATGATAACATTACCAATTTGTGGTATTTTATTGTAAGTGCCGTCCTTTTGAGGTGCAAAACCAAAACCATCGCTGCCGATAACTGTATTTGAGTGGATAATAACTCTTTTCCCAATAACAGAATTATGATAGATTTTAACCCCCGGGAAGAAAGTGCTGTTTTCCCCTATTTTAGAGTTGGCACCAACAAATGTTTGTGCCTTAAGCTTACATCCATCAGCAATTTCTACATTTTCAGCAACGTAGGCAAAAGCATCAATAAAAACATTTTTACCGATTTTTGCAGTTGGGTGAACAAATGCTAATTTATCAATACCAGTTTGTTCAGATTGCGCATTCATTGCTTCGTTATACTTATCCAACAATACAGTAAAAGAACTGTAAGGGTTTTCTACACGAATCAAAGTGCTTGTATATTTTTGAGTTGGACTAAAATCTTTAGATACGATAACAACCGAAGCTTTAGTGGAATACAAAAAGTTCTCGTACTTAGGATTGGAAAGAAAGGACAAAGAGCCTTCTTTACCATCTTCTATTTTAGAGAGTTCGCTAACGGTTACATCAGGGTTACCATCAATGGAACCATTTAAAAACTCGCTTATCTGCTTGGCAGTAAATTGCATCGTACAAAGGTAAATGTTAAATTGATATGAACAAAAAAACCTGTAAGGGTTAAATAGTGTATATTTTACACAATAATAAGACTTAAAACGCCTCTAAAAACTAAATATTTTGTTAAATAATCTTAAATGCCACGGGGGTAACAAAGAATATATTTCTCTACCGTTTTTTGTAGCGACTCTAAATTCGATAAATCAGATGCTTTGGCTATATCAACAATATCGTTGTTCTTCATTAATATTTTAATGTTACCAACGCCTGCATTATACGCCCGATTTTGGATAGTATCTGTAAAAACAAAGTAGCTTGCTTCTTCTACATTAATCCCCAATAAATCTTTGGTTGCGTTTTGTAAAAAATCTACGCGTTCATCACTTGCTTTTTCATTACTCATTTCCACTTTATACAAGTTTCTGGATGTTAACATTTTACACAAAGTTGATAAAATTTTATCTGGATGCTGAACCCAAACTTTTACCGCAGCATAAATATCTTGATCATCCAAATTGGTAAAGTGCTCTAAATGCGCTGGATTTTCAAAAAAATTACGTTCGTTAATATTGTTCTTTAAAAAATAATTTAGTGATGGCGATGCGAACAATTCTGCCCCAATATTAGTCAAATGTTTTGCTCTTTCTAATAGTTTAACCAGAATCATCTCGCCAGAAATAACAGTTTTATGCAAATAAACCTGCCAATACATTAATCTGCGGGCGATTAAAAATTTCTCAATAGAATAAATTCCTTTTTCTTCGATAACTAAATCATCATCAAAAACATTAAACATTTTTATTATTCTGTCGAAACTTATTACACCTTCGCTTACGCCGGTAAAAAAGCTATCGCGATTCAGGTAGTCCATTCTATCTAAATCCAGCTGACCAGAAATTAATTGGTGAAGGAATCTTTTAGGATACGTACCATTAAAAATCTCAATTGCGTGAGTTAGTTTTCCGTTAAAATGCTGGTTTAAATCCTGCATCAACTTTGCTGAAATATCTTCGTGCTTAATTCCGGTAACTAAAGAATGTTCGAGTGCATGAGAAAAAGGACCATGACCAATATCGTGCAGTAAAATAGCCAGTATTGCAGCTTCTTCCTCCCCATCGGTAATTACATGCCCTTTACTTTTTAAAAGAGCAATGGCCAAACTCATTAAATGCATTGCACCTAGAGCATGATGAAAACGAGTATGCAAAGCGCCTGGATAAACCAAATGCGTCATACCGAGTTGCTTGATGTAACGTAATCGCTGAAAACTGGAGTGTGAGATTACATCATAAACCAGTTCGCTATGGATACTAATAAATCCGTAAACCGGATCGTTTATTATTTTTTTCTTGTTCAATCGTTAAAAATAGTTAAATAGATAGATACGGTACAAAAATTGCTATTTTTATTTATAGTTTGATTTACCTGCCGGAATATAAAGGCGCTTATACCCTATTTTTACAAAAACATGCAAGAAACTAAAATTTTGTGGGCCGATGATGAAATCGACTTGCTAAAACCTCATATATTACTACTTAATGATAAAGGTTATACTGTGGATACCTTTACAAATGGCAATGATGCGCTAGAAGCGTTCGGTAAATCGCATTTCGATTTAGTTTTTTTAGATGAAAATATGCCGGGCATGACTGGCATAGAAACCTTATCAGCTATTAAAAATCTAAATCCTGATGTTCCGGTAGTTTTAATTACCAAAAGTGAAGAAGAAAACCTGATGGAAGATGCTATTGGTAGTAAGATAGACGATTATCTGATTAAGCCGGTAAACCCTAAACAAGTACTGCTTACCATTAAAAAGCTAATTGATAATAAGCGTTTGGTTAGTGAAAAAACCTCAATGGCTTATCAACAAGATTTTCGCCGGTTAGGTATGACTTTGAGCGATAAGCTTAATTACGAAGAATGGATTGATGTTTACAAGAAAATTGTTTTCTGGGAATTAGAGCTTGAAAAATTAGATGACCCACAAATGCATGAAATTTTAACCATGCAAAAGCAGGAAGCAAATACACAATTCTCGAAATTCATAGAAGAGCATTATCTAGGTTGGATTAAAGAAAAAGACAAAGCGCCTTTACTTTCAAACGAGTTATTAAAGAAAAAAGCTTTTCCGCACATTAACGATACCACTCCGGTATTTTTTATATTGATTGATAATCTTCGTTACGACCAGTGGAAAATCATTAATCCGTTAATTTCTGAGTATTTCCGTATTGATGAAGAAGATATGTACACCAGTATTCTTCCAACAGCAACTCAATACGCTCGAAACGCTATTTTTTCTGGCTTAATGCCTTTAGAAATGGAGAAACGTTTCCCTGCCTTATGGCAAAATGATGATGATGAAGGCGGAAAAAACATGCACGAAGAAGAGTTTTTAGCTGACAATATCAAGCGTAGCTTACGTAAAGATTGCAAGTTTAGCTACAATAAAATTCTAACTTTTGAGCAAGGCAAAGATTTAGTGGAGCAAACCAATAACTTGCTTAAGAATGATTTTAATGCAATTGTTTTCAATTTTGTTGATATGTTAAGCCATGCCCGTACGGATATGCAGATGATACGCGAACTCGCAAATGATGACGCAGCTTATCGATCTTTAACATTATCATGGTTTGAGCATTCGCCCTTATTCGATTTATTGAAAAAAATATCGCAAAAACAGGTTAAGGTTGTCATCACTACAGATCACGGAACCATCCGTGTTAAAAAACCGGTTAAGGTAATTGGCGATAGAAGCACAAATACAAACTTAAGATATAAACAGGGCAGAAATTTAAACTTCAATGCGAAAGAGGTTTTTGCGATTAAAAACCCCCATGATGCCTTATTGCCGAAAATTAACATCAGCAGCAGTTATATCTTTGCAAGAGAAGACAGCTATTTCGTTTATCCGAATAACTATAACCAATTTGTAAATTATTATAACGAAACGTTTCAGCATGGCGGAATTTCATTAGAAGAAATGATTATTCCTGTGGTAACGTATTCTCCAAGGTAGATATTACAATAGCTCGTCGTCATTTCGAGTGCAGCGCAGCGGAATCGAGAAATCTTTTAACTTGAAAAAAAATAATTCCAAAGATTTCTCCGCATCAGTCGAAATGACGTTTAATAATTGTATGAAGATAACTCTAAAGGCAAAAGCGATACATTTATGTATTACTTTTGCCTTTATTTTTTATTATGGAAATAACCGTTAATAGTATAGCCGATTTACCAAAAGTTGCCCAACAGCTTTTAGATTTTGCCAACGAAGAAAAGATTTTCATTTTTAACGGCGAAATGGGTGCTGGCAAAACCACATTCATAAAAGTTTTATGCAACGCACTTGGCGTAACTGATGTTGTTTCAAGTCCAACATATTCCATCGTTAATGAATATGTAAGTCAAAAAGGTTCAGTTTTTCATTTCGATTTTTACAGGATTAAAAATATTCAGGAAGCTTATGATTTAGGTTACGAAGAATACTTTTATGGCGGAGGAATTTGCCTGATTGAATGGCCTGAAAGAGTTGAAGAATTATTACCTGAAGAATTGATTAAAGTAGATATCGGCATTGCTGATGATGGGCAAAGAACATTTATCTTTTCCAAAGGACAGAATTAATAGTTTTTCTTGATTTTAATTAGAAAATGAACATTTAGCAATTATTGGCAATTTTAGTCCCGACAGCCGCGGCAGCCTCCCGAAGAAAAATCGGGAGGCTGCCGCGGCTGTCGGGTTTACAATTAAAGTTTTTTGCTAAAGCCGCTAGTTTGCTTAATAAAACAGGCAGCTGAAGCAGCCTGCAATGATGGCAATTTTCTCCAAATGCACATTATCTGCAATCGCAATTCATTGCCGTTGGTTTCAACCAACGGATTAAAAAACAGCTAAAAGAATTTATGGATTCTAGTAGATAAGCCTAGCCAAAAGCAGATTAGATGTTTAATAGCCCCGACATACACGAAAATACTTTTGGTGTACCCTATTTCTTTACACCAACAACTATAAAAAAGCAAAAAAATTAGTTAGATAGCACTAACCTTAACAAAAGATTGTAGTATTGGCGGGAACAGATTTACAAAAGCACTACAGGTTTTGCGCTACAAAAAAATTAGTGAAACCTGATTTCGGTTTTAGATTCCTTGCATTTAGTTATCAGGATTTTAACAGATTTTATGTACCTTCATCAACCTAAAACATAAACATTTTTTTTTAATACATCATGGCTACAGGATTACGCGAAGGAATGGCCGATATAGCTCGCCAGGGTTTACTGCAAACTCAGGAGGCGACCTTAGAAACCCGAAACAGAAAGAATAATCTAAACATCGGAATCCCAAAAGAAATATCTTTTCAGGAAAATAGAATTGCTTTAACACCTTTATCTGTAGCGCTTTTGGTTAATAATGGGCACAGCGTTATTTTGGAAAGTGGTGCAGGTATTGCAGCAAATTTTTCTGATACTGAATATGCAGAACAGGGTGCAAAAATTGCCTACGATAAGAAGGAAGTTTTTGATTGTGATATTCTGGTAAAAATAGCCCCACCAATGTTAGAGGAAATTGCTCTAATGCACAAAGGGCAAACCTTAATTTCATCGTTGCAAACCGGAACGTTAAAGCAAGAATATCTTAAAGCTTTAATGCACAAAAAGATAAATGCGTTATGTTTTGAGCATTTGCGTGATGAAGGAAATATTTTGAGCGTAGTTAGAGCAATGAGCGAAATTGTGGGCTCTACATCTATATTAATTGCAGCAGAATATTTAAGCAATGTTACCGGTGGTAAAGGTTTAATGTTAGGTGGTTTTACAGGCGTGCCGCCTACTGAAATTGTAATTTTAGGCGCTGGAACCGTTGGTGAATATGCAGCAAGAACTGCATTGGCTTTAGGTGCAGAAGTTAAGGTTTTCGATAGTTCTATTTATCGCTTACGCCGTTTGCAGAATAATTTAGGGAATAGTAGAGTGTTTACATCTGTAATGCAGCCAATTGTTTTAAACAAGGCCATTGTAACCTGCGATGTTGTAATTGGCGCAATCAGGGCAAGCCATGGACGAAGCCCTTGCATTGTAATGGAAGAAACAGTTGCCCGGATGAAACCACATTCTGTTGTTATTGATGTGAGCATAGATCAAGGCGGTTGCTTTGAAACTTCGGAGGTAACCAACCATACCAATCCAGTTTTCAGAAAATACGATGTGATTCACTATTGCGTTCCGAATATTGCCTCTCGTGTACCAAGAACTGCATCATACGCATTAACAAATATTTTTGCCCCGATTTTATTGGATATTGGTGAATTTGGTGGACTAATGAATATGGTTTGGAATAATCCTGGTATTCGCGAAGCGTTATACATTTACCAAGGCAATGTAACCAATAAAGATTTAGCAGATATGTTTAATTTGCCTTTTAAAGATTTGGAATTGTTAGTGGTTTCTAATCAGTAAATTTTTTTTCGTCATTGCGAGGCACGAAGCAATCTTATAATGAATGTAGATTGCTTCGTGCCTCGCAATGACGACAGCCTAAAAAACTTATGAAAATAACTTTCCTATTTTTGCTTGTTTGCCTTTCTGCATTTGCTCAAACGAAACCGGAAGCATCACAAAAATTAGTTGTAGTTAATTCTTACAATCAATATCTGGCTTCTATCAAAACTAATCCAAACAATGAATTGGTAGAAATAAAAAAAGCCATTCCGAGTATAAAATTAGATATACGATATGCTACAAAAAATAATTTTATGCAGCAGATAATGTATAAACAAGCTAGGGCTTTTGCCAGAAAACCTGTTGTAGAATCTTTAAAAAAAGTGCAAAAAGAGCTAAATAAAAAGGGCTTAGGGTTGAAAATATTCGATGGTTATCGCCCGTATAAAATTACGGTTGAGTTTTACAAAAAAGCAAGTGATAAAAATTTCGTTGCGAATCCGGCAAAAGGCTCTAAACACAATAGAGGTTGTGCGGTAGATTTAACGGTTATCAATTTAAAAACTGGTAAAGAAGTAGAAATGGCAACGCCTTACGATAGTTTTTCGAAAGCTGCAGCCGCAAATTATGAACCTGTAACCGATATTGTTAGAAAAAACCGACAATATTTGATTACAGTAATGAAAAAAAACAAGCTGAATGTTCTAGATAACGAATGGTGGCATTACGATTTTCAAGGTTGGGACAGCTTTGATATTATGGATATTCCTTTTGAAAAGCTATAAATGATGAGGAACGCCAAATTGGTCCATTTTAACTTTGGCTTTATCGCCTTTAACATTTAACCGGAAAATAAAATCATAATCATCATCGGTTAGCTCTTCTCTTGGGCGCTTTCCACCGAAGGCTTCGATAATCTCGAGAACAGTATTTGAATGGCCTGCAATAATAACTTTTTTGCCCAGGTAATTTGCTTTAACACTGTCAACCAGTGCTTTGATATCATTATACTCGATAACTTTTGGTATTACTAAAGAATCTAAAGTTTGTCGCGTTCTTTTGTAAGGTGTGGTATAAGCCGCGTCGAAATTTATCTTTTTTAAAAATTTTGCTAAATCTCCAGCTCTTGTTCTACCTTCGTCAGATAAATCAGGGTTTTTTTCCTGTGGATTCGATTTCTCCTTTTCTGCATGTCTAACTACCCAAACTTCTGTAGTTTGCGCATGTACATTTATCAGAAATAAAATTGATAACGATAAGAGGCAAAAAAACTTTTTCATTGCTTTTGATTTTGGTTATAAATATTCAAAAAAATATCGGATTGAGGAAAATAATATTCTAGAACAGGCTATGTAGTAATTTAAGCTAAAACTGTAATCAATTTCTGTATTTGTTCTTCAGTATGCCAGCTAGAAATAATTACCCTGTTAATTGATGTATTATTTGTTCCCGGATAAGGAAAAGAGGATATTAGAATCTGCTTTTTCAAAAGTTTATCTGCTAATGCTGAATCATTAAATAAAAAAGCCGGAAAATTTGGCTCGAAAGAGCAGTTTGAATCAACCGATTCTTCAAAAAGCGTAATGTTTTCATTAAGCTTTTTTAATTCATTTTTATAAATTTCTTCACCATTTGCAAACGCAAATAAACCAGCAGCTGATGGTGGAGATGCACCAATAAATGTATTGGTAGATTTTAACTGTTCGATTATTTTTTTTGAACCGAGAATTACACCAGCATCAACACCTAATGCTTTCGCCATTGATGCAACCACTACACTTTCTATATTACTGCGTTTTGGAAGTTTTACATAAGCACCATAGCCATTATTATTTATGCCAATTCCATGAGAATCATCAACAATTAGAATTATATTTTTATGGTTATCGATCTGCTCCAAAAAATTGAAATCGTAAATTTCCGGATGAAGGTTATTCATCGAGTTGCTGATTAAAACCCAGTTTTTTTCTTTATCAGAATTTACTGTTTTTATAACATCATTGCTCCAACTTGTAAAGTTTTGGGAAATATTTGTTTGCTGAACTAACCAAAGTGCCGGATGTGTTGAAGGCGCATAAATTACCGAACCAAAATTTGAGAGTTCTTTCACAGCTAACTGGGCTGCCAAATAACCGCTTGATGTGACTAATGCAGCTTCTGCGTTACATCTTTTGGCGGCTTCATTTTCTGCTTCATTATAAATTCCGAGTTGAATATTGTTACTCCGACTCGTACCGTTGTTTAATCCGAATTTCTTTATTCCATCTATATATAATTTAATAAAATCATCATTTTGAGGAATGCCTAAATAAGCCGTTCCTCCAAAATACAAATATTCTTTCCCAGAAAAATTTATTGTGCTGGCGAAGGGTTGATCAATCTCCTTGAAATCTAATTTCATTTATTAATAGCTTCTGCTTAAAGTGTCATTTGCTGCTTTTATAATAGATTTTGCGCCACTATCATCATGGTAAAACTCCCAAAACATTATTCCATTGGCAATATCTTTAGCAAGTTTAGCTTTTTTCTTGGTAGTTGTTACACCGTTGTAATAATATTTTGTGTTGCCAATAAGAGCAGAATCGATATTTACATTAGCGTTTGCCGCAACAATATCGCGATAAGCAAGTGCAGAATTTGCTGCATTTTTTCCATAAGCCGGGATACCCAAAATAGCTTTCTCCTTTGGCATTCCTCTGGTGGTTAACCAATAATTTAAACTTGCAACCGCCATGTTGTAAGAAGCATGTTGGTATGGTTCGGTTTTATCCCAACCGATTCCGTCGTAAACCATAATGTTAAAAAAATCAATCAGTGGAAAAACCTCAGTTTTCAAGCCATCTCTAATACTGCCCGCATAAACGCCAGGTGTAATAGCAGCGCTTAAAAATTTATTGTATTTGTGCAGCGAATCCGATAATTCCTTAATTAGTAAAACGAAATTATCTGCAGAGCCATCTGCTATACTAGGGTATTCCCAATCCATATCTACGCCATCCAAATTATTAGTTTTTGCAAAATTAGTTACGTTTTTTACAAATAAGCTTCGCGATGCTTGTGTAGAAGCCATCGTTACAAAAATACTTCTGGTACCAGAAACGGAAATCCCAAATTTTAATCCATTTGATTTTGCTCTTTGCATAACCGAATTAAAACGTGAGGGTTGTTCCAAAGTAGCTAAAGAACCATCAGGGTTAGGGTTTAGAAAAGCATAAAATAAATGTGTAATCATTTTATATTTCGATGCATTAATTGTTTCCGGGTCGCGGTAGCTTGGAAAATAGGAAACAATTTTAAAAGAATTATCGGGCGTGTAAGATACAGGCTGTAAGGTCGGATCTGGTGGAACCGATTCTCCTTTTTTGCAGGCACTAATTCCGAGTATCAAAATCAGCACATGCCACAGTAATATTTTTTTCATAGGTTCGGTTTTTAGGTTTCCGTTACATACGCAATGCGATTAAATCATTAGTAATTGGTTAAAAATTTTCGTGGATATAAGTTATAATTCTTACCATTTCAGTCCTAACCTCAGCCGTAGGCTTAATGAAATTATTGTTCATGAAAGAATAAATGTATGTTTTACCTTTTTTGGTAATCACGTATCCACTTTGGTTATGAACTCCCCCTAAAGAGCCGGTTTTACCGAAAACGAAAGGTTTATCAGTTTTTGGATAGGCATTTTTTAGCGTTCCGCTTTTTCCGCCGGCAGGCATCATATCAAATAGCTTTTCAGGATTATTAACCAAATGATAAATGGAATCCAATAAATAAACATTATCTCTTGGTGTAAACAAATTCTGTCGAGATAATCCCGAACCATCAATCCATTTTACCTTATCGGGCAAGAAAGACAAATGATTTTTGGTTACATGTTGAATTGCCTTTACAGTACTTAATGTATCTCCAATTTGATTAGAAATAACCAATAACAAATGCTCTGCAATAAAGTTATCGCTTGGTAACATCATGTGTTTTAAAACTGAATCTCGTTTAGCACCTGCTAGAGTTTTTGCATCAGCCGGCATTTTCATCTTAATTAAGCCAATAGTTTTATGTAGGGTATCTGATAAAACTTCAACCGTTGTTTGCGGACTTGTTTTGTAGGGATTTTGCTGATTATAATTCGGCCTAACCGCAACCGCTGGATAATGGAAATTGTTAGTAAGAAAATCTCTTGTGACTTGAAAATTCCCTGTTGTTTTAGTTGAATCGACTGTAAAACAGTGTGTAAAAACCTTCGGTACAATATTTATTTTGTTAGCATTAACATAGCTGGAAGTTACCATATTATCCATAATTGGTAATTCCGTAATTTCTGGCTGATAATAAAAATCGTAATCATCCCATGCCCAACCATCGCCAAAAAAAGTACCTGAATATCTGCCTGGGGCAAAAAATAATTTTTTAGTTGATGCTTGCAAAAAATTGTAAGCCGATTTATCTTTAACATTGAACTGCAAAAACGAAGGGTCTCCTGTACCCCAAAAAATTAATGAATCATTTTTTTCGATGTATCGTAAGGCAGGCATCACCTCTGGAAGCATTTTTAAACTTGCAAAAAAAGTATAGAGTTTTGTGTTAGAAGCGGGTGTAAAATACTTGTCGGCATCTTTTTCGAAAATCATCCTTTTCTCACCCAAATTATAAAGCGCAAAGCCAACCTGATACTGCTGAATTACATCATTGTTTTTAAATTCTTTGGAAACCTTGCGGGCTATCGTTTTATCGGTAGAACAGCCAAATAATAAGCTTGTTAACAGTATTGAAAGGCATAAAATAATATTCAATAATTTGGTGGAAATCATATTTAAAGTTATTATAAATTATACAAACTTATTCGTTAAATTTAATATAATGTTAACCAAATGTAAATCAGCTTTAATTTTAAGGTTCTGCGCCTTAGTTATTTGTATGCTTTTTTTGCTACCTACAAACAAAAGCCATGCACAGGATTTTCATTTTATGGATAAACAGAAAAAACTGTCATTCTCTTTTAAACTTATTAAAAATCTTATTGTAATTCCGGTTTATGTAAACGGCAAAGGACCTTATGATTTTGTGTTGGATACAGGCGTTGGTCCCATGATAATTACAGATCCTTCGATTATCGATTCGTTAGATTTTGCCCTGATGAGAAAAATTAAGGTTTCTGGTTTGGGGCTTGAAACCGTAGAGGCTTTTGTATCACAAAATGTTAGCGCTAGAATTAGCAGGGCAAAGATGGATCATATTCCAACGGCTATCTTGAGAGAAGACTTATTTAATCTTTCTGGCCATTTAGGAACTAAAATTTATGGCCTGATTGGTTATAGCTTTTTTAACAGTTTTGTGGTCGATATCAGGTACACCAATAATAGAATTTTCATCAGCAATCCCGATGCTAAAATAAAATATAAAGGCAGCAAAATTCCAATTTCTATCGAGAACATGAAAGCTTACGTATATGCTGAGGTAGAAGTTCCGGATAGTGGCATTGTGCAAGCCAAATTTTTGATTGATACAGGCGCAAGTCATGCTTTATCTATGGAAATGCTTAACGGCAATATGTTTCCTCAGCCCTTTGTAAAAATTAAAGCTAATTTAGGCATGAGTTTAAGTGGCCAAATTAGAGGTTATTTGGGTCGAATAAAACAATTCTCGATAGGCAATTATGATTTTAAAGATGTGATATCAGGTTTCCCGGATTATCAAGTAATTTCTGAGAAAATTGATTTGAAAAGCCGAAACGGAAACCTTGGTGCAGAACTTTTAAGGAAATTTAACATCCAACTAAACTATCGTGATGGTTTTATGTACGTAAAACCAAATAGCTTTTATAATACCCCATTTGAACATGATATGGTTGGAATGGTTGTTTATCTTGATCAAAAAAATTATACTAGGTATATTATTGGCGAGGTAGATGAAAATTCTCCGGCCGAGAAATCAGGCATATGCCCGAACGATGAAATTATTGGGGTAAATTTTAGAACAATGGATACCTATACCTTAAACGACCTAGCCAATCTTTTTAAATCTGGATCAAATAGAAGTGTGATCCTTGAAATTTATCGCGATGAAAAAGTAATTTTTAAAGTGATCCATCTAGAGCGTCGTATTTGATTGGTAATTTTCAGGTTACAACCCAAAAGCTAATTTTATTGCCTTTAAATTAGCTGCTCAGATTTTCTCCAATGTTTAAAAAGTTAACTTCGCTAATTTTACTTTGTGCATCCGGCTTGCTTGTTAATGCTCAAAATACCGATTCGCTAACTATTGTTAAAACAAAGTGGCAAAAAACGAGGTTGACAAAACAGGTAAAGCTATTTACGCACCATTTTAATACTGGTAATTTATTTTCTGCAAATCAAAACATCTCTTTTGTTGAGGTAAAAAATAGTGGCAAAAAAACTGTATTTGCTATTGGCGCAGAAGCAAAAACACTTATAAATACAAGTGATTTTGCTTTAAGAGATACTGCAATTGCTGCCATCAATGGAAATTTCTTCGATGTAAAAAATGGTGGCTCGGTAGATTTTGTTAAGCTTAATGGAAAAACAATTAACACAAACAGATTAGAAAAGGATAACGCAAGAGCCAGACACCAACAAGCAGCTGTTGTAATAAATAATGGCAAAATCTCAATTAATAAATGGGATGGAACAACAGACTGGGAAACCAAATTGACAGAAAACAATGTTATGCTGAATGGACCGCTGTTAACTTTTGATGGAATAGATGAATTACTTGATTCTGCCGCTTTTAACCGTTTGCGTCATCCAAGAACTTGCATTGGTATAAAGCCAAATGGTAAAATAATTTTATTAACTGTTGATGGAAGGCATGAAAACGCTGCCGGACTAAGCCTCTTTGAACTTACAAAGGTTATGAAATGGTTAGGTTGTAAAACGGCAATAAATTTTGATGGGGGTGGTTCAACTACCTTATGGACCCAGAAAAATGGCGTAATTAATTATCCGAGTGATAACAAAAAATGGGATCATGATGGCCAGAGGAAAGTTGCCAACGTAATTCTTGTTAAGAAAAAATAAATTATTTTGGCCCAAAAATCAGCTTCATACGTTATAATAAATATGATAAAATACTTTTGGCTAGTTATACTTTCATCAACTCTGTTTTTAGCATGCCAATCGGGCAATAAAAGAACCAATCCTAAGCTTAGAGATTTTACTTTCGAGCCTGTGAAAGGTATTAGATATGTTGAAACGAAAAGACGCTTTAGCAACGGTTTATCTTTTAATGAGCAAGGTTTTATGCAAAAACCATCATGGATTATTGAGGTTGCTGCAGAAGATACCATGATGGCTTGGAGCCCGCAAAAGCAAATTATGCAAAAGTTTTACCTACAATATGATCACGGTAACTTATATAATTTTGCCGAAGAATGGTTTAAGGTAAAAGCAATTACTAAAGATAGTTTGGTTTTTCAGCGTGTTCAGGTAAATAATAAAATTGTTGCTAACGATTTTCGTTCGGATGTAAACATGACTTTTTATGCACAAGATTACATCGCTAAAAAGTTAAAAAAACCAGTTGAAGAATTGCAGAAAACAACCAAAGCTGATACGGCATTTATCAAGAAATTATCTGCTAAAACTAACCTAAACAGCGATAGTGCTTTTGCGGCCACAGCTCCCGTTCAGTTTATACCAAAAAGTAAAATAGTAAAAGCTAGCCAAACAGAAGAAGGTGCAGATAAATTAAGCGGCAGAACAGCTTCATATAATTACATGTTCCCGAAATACCGGATTGAAATAGATAGGGCTTACAGAGATTTTACCTACCAATTTAGTGCAATTGTAGATGCAAATGGAGGCATTCACGTAAAAACCGTTCATGGAATTTTAGAAGGGCAAGAAGAACAAAAAAAAGAAGTCGTTCAAGGCATTGCCGATATCTATATTCGCAATCTTTTTTATGTAGTTCCGGGTAGCACATTAGGCATCTCTCATAACAGCGAAATTACAATCGGCATAATAGGCAAGGCAATTAAAAAGCCTTAATAATCATTCGGTTACAAATTTTTAACGTTAAAAAAATGTTAAAAAAATATTTTGATTTTAAAAATTAAAACCTACCTTGCGTTCTTAATTTTAATATTTAATACAATGCAAGAAGGCACAGTAAAATTCTTCAATGTAACTAAAGGCTTTGGCTTTATCGTACCTGCAAACGGCGATAGCGAAATCTTTGTTCATTCAACAGGTCTTATCGACGAAATCCGTGAAAACGACAAAGTTCAATACGAAGTTGCAAACGGTAAAAAGGGCTTAAACGCCGTTAATGTGAAAGTAATTTAATTAACTATCATATTTACAAAAAAAGCCCCGATAAAAATCGGGGCTTTTTCATTTCTAGCTTTTTGATACCATCATACTTTTTGAACAAGTTTTTTTCGTAAAAAGTAATCTACAAATATTAACGCCAGTATTAAATCTATGCCGATAAAAACATATAAGGCGGTTGGTGTTATATAATTTTCTATGCTAAAATTTAACGAAAGGTTTAAGTTAAAATTCGGCATTGTAAAGTTGGTAGTAGAAATTACATAACCAAAAATTCCTAATATAGACATCAAAAAAAACATTGCAATACCGAAAATAATTCGGGTATCTACCTTAGTTTTTAGCACAACGGGAGCTGGTTCAAGTGCTACGTTTTCCATAACGTTTCGGGTAAACGACATTGACGGCGCATCAATTTCAATACCGCTCAAAGTTTCGTTAACAAGCAATAATTCTTCATACTGCTGCTTAATTTCAACATCGGTTGCCAATAAATGCTCAATTTCATTTCTTTCGGCATCGTTGAGGTTGCCATCAATATAATCCCAAAGTTGTTGTTCCATCAAGTTCATAATAACTCCTTTACTTCATCTTTTAACAAAAATTGTAATTTTTCTTTAAGCCTTTGTCTTGCCCGGTGCAATTTTACTTTAATCGTATTCGCTTCCATGTTTAATACTTCAGCAATTTCTTCCAAACTTTGTTCGCCTTTGTAAAACATGGTAATTATTGCAGCGTCATCGGGCAACAAAAGTTTAATCGCATCATTTAAAAAATTATGACTGTTTTGCCTTTCATAAACATTTGCATTTAAACCCGAAGTATGATTTTCAAGCTGCAAAAATGTTTCCTCATCATTTATCGATGATGTATCCAACCGTTTTTTTCGCAAAAAAGTCATGGCTGTTGTATAAGTTATGGTGTACAGCCAGGTACTAAATTTAGCCGTCTGCTTAAAACTTCCCAATGCTTTATAGGCTTTAACAAAGCAATCTTGTGCAATTTCTTCAGCATCTTCGCGGTTTTTTGCAAAGCGCAAAGCAAGCGTAAATACAAACCGTTGATGACGTTTAACCAACAAGGCATATTGCCCGGTATTTCCAGTCAAAACGTCGTTTATCAACTCTAAATCTGTAAGCTCTTGCTTCATGCTTTTGGTAAGACTACAATACCAAGATAGAGGTTACAGATAATTTCGAGTTTGTTAATTTTTCGCAGAAACTTCCAAGTTAATATTTTAGAAACGAATGTTTATACGTTATGGCAGCCTCAATCCCGCTTTGCGGCTAAAGCAGTCTGCAATGAATGGCTTGTTCATTAAAGCCAATGTATTGTGGAACTTTGCCTATGATCATTGCCGTTGGTTTCAACCAACGGATATTAAAGCATTAAAAAATTTTGAATAAAAGCTTAGAAGGATTCCTTGTATACACCATGCAACCTCAAAAATGAAAGATTGTTTTTGCCATTTAGCCCCTTTTGAAACGATACCCTGCAGCGAGGAAGTATGACGAGCGAAGCGTAAAGTGTAAAACGGGAAGACAGAAAAATAGTAGCTCTTGAACTTGCGCTTCAAGAAGAAATAAATTTTAATGCGTTGCAAAAAACTTTAAGCCTGCAATAGAGCCTATTAAGGTACAGATAAAAAATATGCGCCAAAATGTTGCCGCTTCGTTGAAATAAATAATCCCGATAATTACCGTACCAACAGCGCCAATACCTGTCCAAACGGCGTAAGCTGTACCCATTGGTAAGGTTTGCGACGCTTTATTTAAAAGTAAAAAGCTGAGTGCAATGCAGATAAAAAACCCTATGCTCCATTTTACGTTGCTAAAGTTGTTCGATAATTTTAGGCAAGTGGTAAATCCAACTTCAAAAAGTCCAGCAATAATTAATATAATCCAATTCATAACAATGTGTTTCGGCAAAGTTAAGGCACATTTTTGGGCTTAAATTTTACAAATGTTAAAAAAAGGATTTATTTTATGGAAGCCCTTATTCGGCTGAGTGTAACTTGCGTTACGCCTAAAAATGAGGCAATATGCTTTAGGGCTACTCGCTTTATAAGTTCGGGCGATTGATTTATAAAATCTTGGTAACGTTCGGCCGCTCCTTTAAATGCTCTGTCGATTAGCCTTCTTTCGGTAGCAATTAATTCTTGTTCAACAATTTTTCGTCCCCAGTTTGCAATTTCCAAATCGTTATTATAAAGCCCAAACAAATCGTTTATATTAATTTTCAGTAAAATGGAATCTTCCAGAAGCTCTATGTTTTCGTAACCGGGTTTATTGTTTATGTAGCTATTAAACGAGAAAAGAATGCTTCCGCTTTCTCCAAACCAAAACGTAATTTGCTGATTTTCGCCGTTGGAATAAGCCCGGGCAATGCCTTGCTCCAAGATATAGAAGTAAGGTTCAATTTTATCGGCATGAATTAAAAGCGTTCCCTTTGGATAAGCAACAGCAGAAGCATGGGCAGAAATTTTTGCCAAAGCTTGTTTACTTAGCAAGCTAAAAACGGCTAGTTTCTCTAATTGATTAATCAATTTTAATAATTTTTTATAAAGCTATAATTTTTTTGCCGCCTTGCTGTAACCTGATTTAAAAGTGTGTTGTCATAATACACAGAACACGGTTCAAAATAATTAAAGAAATATTTACACTAAAAAATTATAATCATGGAAGGCGGAATATTAGTACCCATCTCAATTTTCTTAGGCACCTTTGCAATGGTGTTTGGAATTCGTTATTTATCTAACAAAGAAAAAATGGCAATGATCGAACGCGGTATCAATCCAGGTATCGGCAAATCGGCGCCACGACCATATTTAAGCCTAAAATTTGGCTTACTACTGGTAGGTTTAGGCATAGGTTTATTGGTTGCCCTATTTACGGTTCGTAGCGTTTTCGGACCAGACATGACACACCAGGAAGAAGGCCAATCGGTTGCCATTTACTTTGGATGCTTAGGCGTTTTCGGTGGATTAGGCTTAATTACATCATTCCTTATCGAGAAAAAAGCAATTGATAAGTAAGCTACGTTATAAACACCCTTAACGTTTACCTCATGTATCGGGTATATTTTCTTATACTATTGCTAATGTCTTCGACATTGGCAATAGTTGCGCAGGAATCAAATTTCAAAATTAGAAATATCAAGTTTAAAAGTGAAGGCGTTTCATTAGCAGGCACAATTTTTACCCCAAAAAAACCTTATGCAGCAGTAATCATTGTTCATGGTTCCGGTCAGGAAAAAAGGTTAATTGAATTTGCTACAAAATTAGCAAGCAAAGGAATTATAGCTTTTACTTATGATAAACGTGGTGTTGGTGAATCTGGCGGGGTTTACGCTGGGCCAGAAGTTGGAACTAATAACATTGATTCTGCTAATCTGAATCTATTAGCAGTTGATGCCAGTTCCGCTACAGAAACTTTATTAGCAAATTTGCCCACCAAACATTTACCAATCGGGCTGATCGGATTTAGTCAGGCTGGTTGGGTAATTCCGCTTGCAGCTGAAAAAAATCATCAGATAAATTTTATGGTATTGTTTAGTGGGCCGGTTGTTACTGCCCGAGAACAACTTAGGTTTCAATTTTTTACACAAGGAAACACAAATTTTTGGGAAACACATAGTGAAAGCGAAATACGCAGTTATATATTGAATGCCCCAGATAGATACCAATTTATAGATACTGATCCTCGTATCGCACTATCAAAGCTTTCAATTCAAGGATTATGGATTTTTGGCGGAAAAGATATTCAGATTCCAACGCAATTATCAATTGAAAACATCGAGCACCTCAAAGATGAAGGTAAAGCTTATGAATATCATTTGTTTAATGATTTGGGCCACAACACAGCACCAGCAGGACATTCAAAACCTTTTGAAATGGTAATTAACTGGATAAAAACTAAGGTGGCTAAAAAATAAATATAATGATATAATAGACAACCATCTTTTTTAAAGATTGGCCTTTATTGGGGCTTATTAATCACCGCAACGGTTAGCCGACTTATACAATTCATTTTGCCTCGTTCATCGTAAATTTTTATATCCCAAATGTGGGTTTTTGCACCGCGATGAATAACAGTACAAATTCCTTTAACTAAACCACTTTTAACCGGACGTAAATGGTTTGCATTTATCTCTAACCCTACAGCTACGTATTTATCAGGATCGATACACATGTAAGATGCAATGCTACCAAGTGTTTCGGCTAAAACTACAGAAGCACCTCCATGTAATATACCCGCTGGTTGATGCGTGCGCTCATCTACAGGCATTGTTCCAACAATAAAATCTGCACCTATTTCTGTAAATTTGATATCCAATAACCCACCAATGTGGTTTTTTGGTCGCCCGTTTAAATCTTCGACAGTAAAATTTTTAAACCACATGATAACGTTCTTTTAAAATACTTACATGATGATTTATATGGCCAGCAACTATAAACAGAATAGATTTTACATTTATTTCTCTTGAAGATGCAACGCCAACACGAATTAATTCTTCATCATTTAAACTGCGAAAAAGGTAAAGATTTGCTTTTCGAAGTGCTGCAAATTCCTCAATCATATCTTCATAATTACGTTCGTTAAAACGGGCATTTAAAACATAATCATCTTCTTCAAAGCCCGGCAAATGCTGTTTTTCATTTCTTGCGAAACAGGTAATTCTATAAGTTAATATGCGTTCAGTATCGATTATATGACCAAGCATTTCTTTTAAAGTCCATTTTCCTTCGGCATAAGCGAAGTTTTCCTTTTCCTTATTGGATTGGAATAAGACAGGAATGCTAAAAATCTGTTCTTCGAGTGTTTCGAAAATATCCTTATCAACCTTACTGATATAAGTTTCGCCCCAAGCTGGGTATTCATTAGGCTGTGGTCGGTTCATATCTTAAACTGCTTTTTAATATAATTCTGAATGTTGTTCCTTTACCAAGCTCTGAATCTTTTACAAAAATTTCTCCGCTATGGTAATTCTCCACAATACGTTTTGTTAAAGATAAACCCAAACCCCAGCCTCTTTTTCTGGTGGTATAACCTGGCTGAAAAACTGCATCAAATTTAGAGCGGGGAATTCCTTTACCAGAATCGGTTACATCAATAAAAACTTGTTCCTTCGCTAAATTTTCGATAATGTTAACTGAAATAGATCCTTCATTTTCTATTGCATTTGCCGCATTTTTCAAGAGATTTTCAATCACCCAGTCGAATAAAGGGATATTTAACATTGCTCTTACCTGTTCATCTCCGGTTATGGTAAATTTAACCTTATCTGAAGTTCTCACCTTAAAATAATCAATAAAATTATTGATGACAACATACACAACATGATCTTCAAGTATTGGCTTCGAGCCTATTTTAGAAAACCGATCGGTAATAATTTCCAAACGCTTGATGTCGTTCTCCATTTCAGCAATTAATGGATCGTCTTCTGCATCGAATTTCGATTTCATAAGCTCTACCCAGGCCATTAATGATGATATCGGTGTGCCGAGTTGGTGCGCAGTTTCTTTTGCCAAACCTACCCAAACATGATCTTGTTCATCTCTCCTTGCCGAGCTAAAGGCAGCATAAGCGGTTAAAAGGAAGAGAAAAATTACCGCCATTTGTATGTAAGGGAAATAGCGAAGTTGGGTTAAAACAAAAGAATCTTTATAGTAGGCCTTATATTCAAGACCAAAAACATTCATTGTTGCAGGCTTGTGCTGCATTTTCATCTTAGTAAGCTGGTTAACAAAATACAAACTATCGTAAATAAGTTTTCCATTATCAGGCCAGATGGATTTAGTACTATCTAAGCCAGATGTTGAAATAATTAATCCCTCATTATTTGTTAATATTACCGGAGTTTTAGTGTTTTGCCTAATGGTTTCAACCATTCCAACTAGTAAATCATTATCCATTAAAAGCATTGAGCGCTCTTGTACCTTAACCCATAATTGAAATTGGTTTGCTTCTTCACGTTCCATTTTTTTAACGAAAGAATCGGTGTAAAACACTGAGGCAATGCCGATTAAAATAGCAAATATGAGAAGGAAAAATTTCCAGCGGCGTTTCTTTTCGTATGGATTCATGCTTTGGGTAGGCAAATTACAATAACAAAACGAAAAAAACACAAAACCATTATGCTTTTTCTAAAACCATCAGGCATTAATAAACAAAGCAAAATAGCGTTATCACATATAAAACCAATGAAAAACCTATCTTTGTGCCAAGCAGAGTGCTTAAAGCTTAGCGCATGGATTTGCCTCCTATCGTTTGCTATAAACACCCTGCTATTTGCTTAATCATGGAAAAAAAAGTTAGAGTAAGATTTGCACCAAGCCCAACCGGAGGCTTGCATTTAGGTGGCGTTCGTACGGCCCTGTTTAATTATTTATTTGCCAAAAAACACAATGGAACTTTTGTTTTACGTGTAGAAGATACCGACCAAACCCGTTTTGTTGAAGGTGCAGAAGAATATATTGCAAACTGTTTAGATTGGTGTGGCATTACGCCGGATGAAAGCCCAAGTAAACCCGGCAATTACGGCCCCTACCGCCAAAGCGAACGCAAACCTAGTTACCGCAAATTTGCAGAGCAATTAATTAGCGATGGTTACGCTTATTATGCATTTGATACTCCAGAAGATTTGGATGCAAAACGTAAGGAAATAGCTAATTTTCAGTACGGGCAGGCTACAAGAATGCAGATGCGTAATTCCTTGACACTTACAATAAGCGAAGTTGAAGAATTATTGGCTGCAAAGACACCTCATGTCATCCGTATTAAAGTTCCTGAAAATGAAAACGTTCATTTTCAGGATTTAATTCGTGGCGATGTAAGTTTTGACACATCAATTGTTGATGATAAGGTTTTGCTTAAAGCCGATGGAATGCCAACTTATCATTTAGCTGTTGTGGTTGATGATAAAGCTATGGAAATCAGTCACGCTTTTCGTGGAGAAGAATGGTTGCCTTCTGCACCAGTTCATATCTTGCTTTGGAAATATTTAGGATGGGAAAATGATATGCCACAATGGGCACATTTACCGCTAATTTTAAAACCAGATGGACACGGAAAATTAAGTAAACGCGATGGAGACAGACTTGGTTTCCCGGTTTATGCAATGAACTGGACAGATCCAAAAACTGGTGATATTACTAAAGGTTTTAAAGAACTTGGTTTTTTACCAGAAGCTTTCGTAAACATGCTTGCACTTTTAGGCTGGAATGATGGTACAGATCAAGAACTTTTCTCTCTTGCAGAACTTGAGCAAAAATTTGATGTAGAAAGAATAAGTAAAGCTGGCGCAAAATTCGATTTTGAAAAGGCAAAATGGTACAATCACGAATGGATTAAGCAGTTACCGGTAGATAGCTTACTGCTGCCTGTAAAAACAGAATTACAAAAAGCAGGCATTGATGTTAAAGATGATGCCTTTTTGAGTACTGTAATAGATTTAATAAAAGATAGGTGCACGTTGTTACCTGATTTTGTTACTCAAAGTCGCTACTTTTTTGCAAGCCCTGCAGAATATGATGTTGCATCTGTTAAACCAAAATGGACACCAGAAAAGGCTGCTTTTTTCAATAGTTTTGCCGAAAGTTTAAAACTAAATGATGCAGTTTCAGCAGAAGCTGATTTTAAATCTTTAGCGGAAGAAAAAGGATTTAAACCAGGCGAATTAATGTTGCCATTCAGAATTATGCTGGTTGGCGGTAAATTTGGCCCGGGTGTTTTTGATATTGCAATATTACTTGGAGTTGAAGAAACCAAAGCTAGAATTTCAAAAGCCATTAATGAGTTTAATAACTAATAAAATTAGAAATATTTGAAAGCCCAGAAATAAAAAATCTGGGCTTTTTATTTTTAAGATTCCCGAAAGGAATAATTCAATACAAAATATCTACTTTAGTATTCGTTTTAAAATTAAGTTTAATCATAAAATATATAACACATGCAGTGGTTTGGTAAAGGAAGTAATAACGTTGAAGACGGCAGAGGCGGAGGTGGCGGCAGAACGGTTTTAGGAGGTGGTGTTGGTATCATCATCGTAGTTTTAGGTTTAATATTCGGTAAAGATTTAACCGGTTTAGTTGGCCAGTTGCCACAAACTGAAAATACTCAAGCGAAACAGGGTGTTCCTGCAAATGATGCGCAAGCTCAGTTTATATCAGGTGTTTTAGAATCAACTGAACAGGTTTGGGATAAGGAATTTCAAAACATGGGTAAAACCTACGAAAAGCCAAAGTTGATGTTATTTGAAGGGCAAGTTCAAACTGCCTGTGGTGGCGCAAGCTCTGCAGTCGGTCCATTTTACTGTCCTGGAGATCATAAAGTTTACATCGATTTATCATTTTATGATGAGCTGAAAAACCGTTTTGGTGCAGCTGGCGATTTTGCTCAGGCTTATGTTATCGCACACGAAGTTGGGCATCATGTTCAAAACATCCTGGGTATATCGGATAGATTACAACAGGCTCGCGGACGATTAAGTGATACCGAATACAATAAGCTATCGGTTAAGTTAGAATTACAAGCAGATTTTTTTGCGGGACTGTGGGCGCATCAGGCGCAAAACCTTAAAGATTTTAGGTTGGATCCTGGTGATATTGAAGAAGCCTTAACCGCAGCTAATGCAATCGGCGATGATAAACTTCAAAAACAAGCCACTGGCGAGGTTACTCCAGATTCATTTACCCACGGAACTTCGCAACAGCGTATGTTTTGGTTTAAAAAAGGTTTTGAAACCGGAGATATAAGTCAAGGAGATACCTTTAACAGCCGAGAATTATAAGCTGCCTCAATCATCCCTAAACATCCTCAAATAAAAATTATTTTAAAACTTTTTATCAGTAGGATTGTTTGTTTACAGTTAAAGCAATATCATGCACAAACCAAACAAATTACTCAGGCTTGCTTAAAGAATTTTTAAAAGATGATCCTTATTGTTGATGACAGGCCTGAAAACCTCATTTCGTTACAAAAAGTGCTTCAAGCTCACAATTTCGAGGTTGAAACGGCATCTTCGGGAGAAGAAGCACTAAAAAAAGTTTTAAAGAATAATTATGTTTTGATTATTCTTGATGTTCAAATGCCTGATATGGATGGCTTTGAAGTTGCTGAAGCCATTTCGGGCTTTAGTAAAGCAAAAGATACCGCAATTATCTTTCTTTCTGCTGTTAATACCGAACTTAAATTTATTACTAAAGGCTACTTAAGTGGCGGCTTAGATTACATAACCAAACCGGTTGATATTAATGTTCTACTCCTTAAAATAAAAACCTTTTACCGCATTTACGAACAGAACAGAAAGCTTTCTGAAATTCAGGAAAAATTACTTGAAGAAATTGAATTTCGTAAGCAGGCAGAACATAAAAAAGATGAATTTATCAGCATTGCGAGCCACGAGTTAAAAACACCATTAACAAGCGTTAAAGGCTATATTCAACTACTTCAGCGAAGCTTAAATCGTGATGATAAAACAATGGCTCAAAACCATTTGGAAAAGGCAAGCATCCAACTGGAAAAACTTAATGAATTGATTGTTGATTTGCTGGATATCTCAAAGATAGAAAGTGGTAAGTTAAAGTTTAACATGCAGTCGTTTTGCGCTGATAATATGTTAAATAATGCAATTGAGATGTTGCAGCAATCTAACCCTGATTTTAAAATACACAAGATTGGGCAAACGCAGGAAATGGTTTTTGCCGATGAAATGAGGATTGAACAAGTTGTTATAAACTTCATAACAAATGCAATTAAATATTCTCCAGGAACCAACCAAATTAATGTAAGCATAAATATTCTTGATGAAAAGCTTTATCTGGCGGTTAAAGATTTTGGCATCGGAATTCCGAAAGAACAACAAAGCAAAATCTTCGATAAATTTTATCGAGTAGAGGAAAATAGTAACCGTTTTAATGGTTTAGGTATTGGTCTTTACATTTGTTCAGAAATAATTAAACGCCATGGCGGTAGTATTGGCGTAAAAAGCGCCAAAGATGAAGGCTCGGAGTTTTACTTTATCATCCCAATTAACCAGCCTGATAACACAACAGATAATCCCGAATAATATTAAATGAAAACAACTCTTAAAAATAATTTACGTTTAGGTCTTGGACTTTCGTTAATTATTCTTTTCATAAGTTCTCTTGCTTCTTATCTTAGTATTAGCAACCTTATTAAAAGCACCGAACTTGTTAAGCACAGCGATGAAGTAATTCTCGATGCAGAAAGAATTATTTCTTCTCTTAAAGATGCCGAAACCGGGCAAAGAGGGTTTTTATTAACAGGAAACAAAGTATTCTTACAGCCTTACTATGGCGCAAGTGATACCGCAGCATTAATTTTAAGCCGCATTGAAGCCGCAACTAAGGATAATGCTACACAGCAAAAAAATGTTGCCGAACTCCGGGAAATTCTACGTAAGCGCATGGGCATTATTAAGTCTACAGTAGAAATTAAAACTGTTGGTGGGGCCATTGATCCAACGGTTTTGTTTCAGGGTAAGGTTTACATGGACAGTGCCCGAGCCACTGTTTCAAAAATGGTTAAAGAAGAAAAACGTCTGCTTGATTTTAGAACAGCAGAACTAAATAAACTCACATCTTACACGCCTATTCTCATAATTATTGCCGCATTACTTGCTATTTTAATTACCCTATTTTTCTACAGAAAAGTTTCTGTTGATTTTGATGAACGTGTTAAACTTCAGCAAGAAATAGAAAGCAAGAAATATGAAATGGAAAAGCGCATTGTTGCCATTAAAGAAATTGCGCACCAAATTTCGGATGGTAACTATGGCGTTAAAATGGAAGGGCAGACTAAAGACGATATTGGTGAGCTGGCAGAATCGCTAAATACAATGTCTTTCTCTTTGAAGAAATCTTTCGATACACTTGCCGAAAACGAATGGTTACAAACAGGTGTAGCTAACCTAAATGTAAAAATGGTTGGCGAAAAAGATATTTTCAATTTAGCTGATGATATTATAGAGTTTTTGGCCGTTTACACAAATAGCCAAATTGGTGCAATTTATTTATTTAAGGATGATGGTTATCTTCACTTAAAAGGTCAGTATGCTTTAAGGAAGGACCAGTTGCCAGCAACGCTTGAGGTTGGACAAGGCCTTGTTGGACAAGCTGTAAAATCGGGCAAACCAATTGTATTAAACGAGATTCCGGATAATGAATTAACTATCATTTTCTCATCAGGGAAAATTACACCGGCTCAGTTATTAATATTACCAATAATAAGAAATGGAATTACAATTGGTGGTTTAGAATTAGGTTCTATTTCTGCAATTGGCGAAATACAAAGACACTTCCTAAATTTAGTATTATCTGATGTTGGCTCAGCATTACTTGCAGCTCAAAACCGGATGAAATTACAGCAGCTTTTAGAAGAAACGCAGACACAATCTGAAGAATTGCAAGTTCAACACGAAGAGCTTGAAGGAATGAATGCCGAATTGGAAGCGCAAGCCCAAAAACTTCAGGCATCAGAAGAAGAATTGCGTGTTCAACAAGAAGAATTACTGCAGAGCAACCAGGAACTGGAAGAAAGAAGCAGCTTGCTTGAAGAGAAAAATGAGCTCATTGAAGAGCGAAATGTAGAAATTCAACAAAAGGCAGAAGCATTGGAGTTAAGTACGAGATATAAATCTGAGTTTCTTGCAAACATGTCGCATGAGCTGCGTACTCCATTAAACTCAATCTTATTACTATCCCGATTAATGGCTGAAAATGAGGCTATGGATAAAGAACATCAGGAATATGCTGAGGTTATCCAAAGCTCTGGACAAGGTTTATTAAGCCTGATTGATGAGATTCTCGATTTATCGAAAATTGAAGCTGGTAAAATGGAGCTTGATAGAAGCAATGTTAGCATAGATAGCATAATTAAAAACCTAACATCTCTTTTCAATCCATTAGCTAAAGAAAAAAGCCTAACACTTATTATCGATAAAACAGATACTGTACCCGAATTTTTCCATACTGATAAAATGAGGTTGGAACAAATTTTGAAGAATTTACTATCAAATGCAATAAAATTTACGGCGCAAGGTTCGGTTAGGTTAAACATTAGCAAAAATGAAAAATTGAATGCCTTAGCATTCAAAGTTACAGATACAGGTGTAGGCATTTCGCTAGATAAGCAAGCAATTGTATTTGAAGCTTTTCAGCAAGCTGACGGCTCTACCAGACGTAAATTTGGCGGAACGGGTTTAGGTTTATCAATTAGTAGAGAACTGGCTAAGTTACTTGGCGGACACATTGAATTAAAAAGCGCCGAAGGCGAAGGAAGTATATTTACCCTAACTTTGCCAATCGACAAAAACAAAGGCTTGGAAATTGAGGAAAAAGTGACAGTAAAACCCATAATTATCAACCCAGAAGTTCAAACTCCCAAGATTAAAAATCTTACGGTTTCGAACATTCCGCAAGAGGTAGATGATGATAGGCATAACATCCAACCAGATGATAAAATAATTTTAATTATTGAGGATGATACACCGTTCGCCAAAACGTTATTAGATTTCACCAGAAAAAGAAATTATAAAGGTTTAGTTGCGGTACGCGGAGATGTTGGTATTGAAATGGCTAAAGCCTTTAAACCTATTGCAATTTTATTAGATATTCAGCTGCCGATAAAAGATGGGTGGCAGGTTATGGAAGAACTTAAATCAGACCCTGAAACGCGTCCGATTCCGGTTCACATTATGTCTTCGCTTCAGGTTAAAAAAGAAAGTTTACTTAAAGGTGCCGTCGATTTTATAAACAAGCCTTTTGCATTTGAACACATGCAAGAGATATTCCAAAAACTGGAACATGCTTTAAGTCGCCACCCTAAAAAGGTTTTAATTGTAGAAGAAAATGAGCAGCATGCAAAAGCTTTGAGCTATTTCTTAAGTAATTTTAACATCCAAACGGAAATCGTAAATCAGGTTAGCGAAGGGGTTTCTGCATTACATAAGCCTGATGTTAACTGCGTAATACTTGATATGGGCATTCCCGATAAAAATGCTTACGAAACTTTAGAGCTCGTTAAAAAAACACCTGGATTAGAAAACTTACCAATTATTATTTTCACAGGTAAAAATTTATCTAAAGGAGAAGAAAACAGAATTAAGCAATATGCAGATTCAATTGTTGTAAAAACGGCTCATTCATATCAGCGAATATTAGATGAAGCTGGTTTATTTTTGCACTTGGTTGAAGAAAAAAGCAAAGACAAAGTTAAAAAACCAGGCAGATTTACAGAATTGCAAGATGTTTTAAAAGGTAAAACGGTTTTAGTGGCTGATGATGATGTTCGAAATATTTTTTCGTTAACGAAAATGTTAGAGCAACACAATATGCACGTAATTGCTGCAACAGATGGAAAAGAAGCACTCAAATTGCTGGATGAAAACCCAACTGTTGATGTTGTTTTAATGGATATGATGATGCCGCAATTGGATGGATACGAAACCACTACAGCAATAAGGCAAAATCATAAATATCATAATTTACCTATCTTAGCCGTTACAGCAAAAGCAATGATGGGCGATAGAGAAAAATGCATTGCTGCAGGCGCATCAGATTATATCAGTAAACCAGTCGATATGGATCAGCTGGTAAGCTTGTTGCGAGTTTGGTTATACGAAAATCATCATAAATCTTAATACTATTTACCTTATGCCTCAAAAATTAATACTTATAATTGATGATGATAATCGAAACATTTTTGCATTAAAAGCTGTTCTAAAATCAAAGGGTTTTGGCTGTTTATCTGCTCCGAGTGCACAAGAAGGCTTTTCAATTATAGAGAATAGTGGGAAAGTTTCTGTTGTACTAATGGATATGATGATGCCCGACATGGACGGATATCAGGCAATGGCAGCAATGAAAAAATCAGAGAAAATGCGAAACATTCCGGTTTTGGCTGTTACTGCGCAAGCAATGGTTGGCGATAAAGAACGCTGCCTTAGCGCCGGTGCATCTGGTTATGTTTCTAAACCTATTGATATTGATGAGTTAATGTTGCAAATAGAAGAGGTTACAAATAAGTGATTGGTGATACAATAGATAACGAACAAGTAGAATTGTTACTAAATGATGTGCTGGAAGTTTATGGTTACGACTTTCTTGAGTATTCGCATGCATCAATAAAAAGGAGAATTTCCAGACTTTACGGTTTAGATAATTTTGTAAGCTTTGCCGAGTTTAGGTACACAGTTAAAACTGATAAAAAATATTTTAAACGTTTTTTAGAAGAAATTACGGTTAACGTTACAGAAATGTTTCGCGATCCTTCGTTTTACAAGGCACTTAGAAATGATGTTTTACCTGCATTAGGCACTTATCCATTTATACGAATTTGGGTAGCTGGTTGCTCTACAGGAGAGGAAGCTTATTCTTTAGCAATTTTGCTTCAAGAGTTAAACCTGCTAAATAAAAGCTTAATCTATGCCACTGATATTAATCCATCAGTTTTAGAAAAAGCAAAAAAAGGGATGTTTCCTATCAATTACCTAAAAGCCTATTCTGAAAACTACCTTCAATCTGGCGGAGCTAAAGATTTTTCATCATATTATACTGCTAATTATTCGCTAGCAAAATTTGATGAAACCTTAAGCTCGAAAATGATTTTTTCTACACATAATCTTGTTTCCGATCGTTCTTTCAACGAATTTCAGTTAATATTATGCCGCAATGTTCTAATCTATTTTGATAAGGATTTACAACATAAAGTTTTTCAGCTATTTGATAGTAGTTTGGAAAACTTGGGTTATCTGGCGCTTGGAAGTAAGGAAAGTTTAGATTTTTGGCCAAAAGCAAAAGGTTATAAAAGAATCAGAACAGAGAAAATATGGCGCAAACTGTAAATCAAAATACGTATAGTGCCTTAGTTATTGGTGGTTCTGCCGGTAGTTTGGATGTTTTACTTGAGATTTTTCCTCTGTTGGATGGCAATCTCAGCCTTCCAATTATTTTGGTTACACACAGAAAATCTGGCAGTGATTCTTTGTTAAGCGATTTACTACAAAGCAGAACAATTTTAAAAGTTCATGAAATTGAGGAAAAGCAGGAAATTTTACCTGGCCACGTTTACATTGCCCCAGCCGACTATCATCTGTTAATTGAACAAAATCATACTTTTTCTTTAGATTATTCTGAAAAAATAAACTATTCCCGCCCATCCATCGATGTTACCTTTCAATCTGCTGCCGAGGTATTTAAACAAAAATTAGTTTGTATTTTACTTTCCGGTTCAAATGCAGATGGTGTTAATGGCCTAAAAATTGTAAACAATTTCGGCGGTTTGGTGGTTATACAAAATCCTAAAACAGCAATTATGCCATATATGCCTCAACAGGCATTAAACGATGTTAAACCATCTACAGTTTTGCACAGTTATGAAATGGCAGATTTTATAAATTCATTAAATAATAAAAAGGATTAAATCCGATTATTCAAGAAAGATTATGGCCGATATTAAAAAAGTATTTGTGTTTGATGACAACAGAGATATTCTTGATTTATGTACATTCATACTGGAAGATGCCGGATATGAAATTAAAACATCTGAAAGTGCCGATGAAATTGAGCGTCAGGTTTCTGAATATATGCCCGATATAATTTTTATGGATAACTGGCTACCAGAATTGGGTGGAGTTGAAGCAACCAAGGCAATTAAAAGTCACCCTGAACTAAAGCACATTCCTGTTATATATTTTTCCGCAAACAACGATATATCTTCGCTCGCAAAGCAAGCCGGTGCTGATAGTTATTTATCTAAGCCTTTTGATATCGCTTCGTTAGAGGCAATTGTAAAGAAACATTTAAGCTAATTTAGCTTTTACCCCAAATTCTCGTATTCAGATCGAGTTCTTGCACAATTTCGTACATAAATTTAATTGCAGCAATATCCTGATTAAGCATTTCGGGCTTGAGCAAACTTTTAAATACTGGCGCCTCGAAATAATTTCTATCCAAAGGAAAAGCAATATTCATTCTATTATTAATAAACGATAAGGAGATTGTATTCTTCGAATTGCTATTCAATTTTAAAATCCTTTCCATCATAGCTGGCGTTAGAATATAGCGGGCTTCAACCTGATCAGTACTATTTGTGGTAAATGCCTCATTAAAGGCGCTGTTTTCAAGTTCTACTAAAGTATTACCTCCAAAAGAAAAAACATTTTTTGAAAACCAAGCACCCATTCTACCAAATAAATCTTTTGGTCTCACTACCGTAACAGCCTTAAAGTTTTTATTAAAATCTGCAACGAAAATTATGCCCTTAAAAATGTCGTGCCATTCTGTTCGGGTACCATTTTTTGTTTGTACCTGCGTTTTGTACTCGGCGTGCACTTCTGCAAAGTAAAAACTTGTTCTATCAGCTTTGCCACTAATTAAATCTTCACTTTGGTAACGATCTGGTTCTTGCGTAAAAAGCTGGGTAATTTCAAATTCGTTAGATGGAATACCCAAACCAGGCTGAATGGTTAAACTTTCGTTTATATTTTTAAGTGCACCACCAATAACCTCAATTTTAAAAGCCTGCTTGTAGGCTACTAGTTCGTCGGAAATTCTGTAAAGTAATACACCACCGTAAATCGCCGGCACCAAACCGATTAAAAGCGCAAAGCCGCCTAAGCCAAAATAGAAGCTGGCAATAGTTAAGATAACTGCAATTACTATAAAAACATAACCCTTTTTTTGGGTTGATGCGATTTTCTCGCGGTTTACCTCTAAAGCTGCTAATACATTTTGCAAGGTTGCATTATTTGCAATCTTTACCATTAATTATTAAAAAGTTCTTTGGCACTGATATTTTTGCGTTCCTCTTCTGCCGTGGCTAGTACAGGCGTTGGGTGGAAATTTAACATGCCCGCAAACATATTTCCAGGAAACATCATAATTGCATTATTGTAATCGGTTACAGCAGAATTATACGTTCTTCTGGCCGCAGCGATTTGCTCCTCACTCTCCGTCCAGGTGGTTTGTAAATTAATAAAGTTTTGGTTGGCTTTTAAATCCGGGTAGTTTTCTACATTTACCATTAAACCCTTTACGCTTGAACTTAACTGAGCATCTATTTGTACTTTTTCAGCATTGCTAACAGATGGTGCTGTAGCTTTTGCACGTAACTCTACAATTTTTGTTAAAGTAGATTGTTCGTAATTGGTATATTGTTTAACCGTTTCTACAAGGTTCGGAATTAAATCAAAGCGTTTTTTTAACATCACATCAATAGCAGAAAATGCATTGATAACTTGATTTTTTTTACCGATTAAAGAGTTATAAAAGAATATTCCGAACAAGAAAATTACAGCAATAATAATGAGGGCAATAATCATAGGTTTTTAGTTTTACGTTTGTGATATAAATATATGAAAAGGATTTATTTATTACCCAACCTTTTAAGTTGCATTTCCCTTTGTTTGCGGCGATCTAATCTCTTTTTCTTGCGTAAATCATGGCTTGCTTTCATAGCTTTAAAATTATCAATGTGCGCCTTCATTTCCTTCTGCTTTTCCTCGGTTAAGCCAACGCTATGTTTTATACCTAAAAAAAGGCTTTTCCAAATCATGCTGAAGAAGGAGGTATTTTGCGGCCGCTGATAATCTACCGTTGCTGTAATAAACTTTCCATCAGGACCAGGATTTTCTGCATTAATAATTAAAGCGTTCGCTAAAATGGATAATAAACCTCTAGTAACCAGGTGGTCTTTTTCCGGATCATTTTTCATCAAAGCAACTGATAAATCAAAATATGAGAAATCAACCTTTCCTTTCGAGCCAAAATCATCAGCCTTGAAATTGAATTGAAGGCGGTTAACATTTCCTCTATTAATCCTAACCAAACCCAAAGGCTTCGTAATTTGATTTAAAACCCTTGCATTAAAATTTTGCAAAATACCATTGTAAGAAAAATTGCCTATCCTTGAAGCCAAATCAAATTTAAAATCCAAATCCAATTTACCCTGACCAAGCAAATAGGTACTTAAGTTTGCCTGCATAATTGGCTTTTTGGCTTTTACATTAGCGATATTGGTTACGTTGCTAATTACCCCTGATGTATGTTCAAACGAAATTCGCCCTCTTTGCTGGCTTTCTTCATTATAAACAGCGTAACTTATATCAATGTCTTTAAGCTTAATTTTATCTATTAATATGGGAGCTGGAATGTTCTGCAAAAGCTGATGTGGGTACTTGCCTATCCTACTTTCTTTTTCTTGTTTGGGCAAGCTATTATCATTAAAAACTGTGATGTAGCCATTTGCTATAGCCATTTCCTTTGCTCTTAACTCCTGCTTGCTGATATAAAGTGGCAGATTTATTCCATTTAATGCAATATTATTCATTGAAATATTAAATCTATCCTTTGAATAACCTGCAACCTTCCCAAACTTCATTTCATCGTACTTTGGTTCGAGCGCAAATTTATTTACGCTTAATCTTCCTGTCGAAGCCCTGAAATCGAGCTGGTTCAGCTTAATGTTATACATACTATCCGGTGTTGCATAACTATAATTTTTGAGATTTAGCAACACGTCTTTAAGCAAATAAAATCTTGTAGAATCTTCGAAAGAAGTAGAATCAACCAATAAATCAACTAGAGTGATGTTAAAATCGTCAATAGAGAAAATATCAAATTTGTTTACATTTTTGTTAACATAGTTAAATGTTGCATCTCTAAAAAGGATTTTTTTTATACTGAATTCTTTTAAACTTTTAGAAATAAACGCATATGGCGACTTGATGGGTTTTGCCGCTCTATTTTCATTAAAATCCAGCTGTCTGTTCACCATATAAACTTCCGGATTATCAAATAAAATTTCATCAATCTGAAGCTTTTTTTGTCTGTAAAGAACAAGCGGATGAAAGTGTTTAACCGCAAGTTTTTTTAAAGAAACCGTATAAAGATTATTTGGCGCACGCTTTAAAGCAACCAATTGATTATAGCGATTGGTATCAGCAGAGATTTTTACATCTTGTAAAGTTGCGCTTCCCGTAAAAATGTTTGTGCTTACTTTACTAAATGTTATTGTATAAAGGCTATCGGTAGAATTGTATAGTAAAGTTTTTATTTGTTGCGTAAGCAGCGGGCGAGATTTAACATTTAGATACCAAGCTATGCTTGCAAGTACAGAAAAAAGAACAAGTAAACTTACTCCAACCCATTTAAAAATTGTAAAACGTCGTTTTCTTGTTGCAGGCATCAAAAATTACTGGGATTGTGTGTTTGTCATAGCAATATACATTTAAAACATATTGCTTAAAAGTATCATCCTAATTTTTTTTTTTTTTCGCTTTACGAGCTTCCCGTCGATCTACTCTTTTCTGCTCTCTTATCTTTTTGGCGGTTACTTTTTGTTGCTTTACTGGATCTTTTTCTGGCACAATACCTACACCAACAATATCCTTAATGCCAACAAAAACGGTTTTCCACATGAGGTTAAAAAACGAAGCAGAATTTATTCTTGTATTGGTCATTGTTGCCGTTCTTGGTGCTTCGCCTTTCTTGGGGTTTTCGTCTTTAACTAAAATTGTATTCGCTAAAAATGATAACAAACCTTTTTCCTTGGTACCTTTACCATCAATATTATCAGATAATAATTTAACCTTCAAATTGTTATAAAGCATACTCATTGAGCCAGATGCTGAACGTAAATTCCCATTAGCTTTAAAACTAACTTTTTGAACATTTCCACTTTCAATTTCGATTAAGCCAAGGTTTTTTGATAGAGAATTAAGTTTTCTTAAATCGAATTTTGCCAAGCTTCCACTGTAACTGAAGGCTCCATTTTTATCTGTAAGGTTGAAATCTATTCTAACATTTAATTTCCCGCTACCCATTAAAAGCGAGTTAAAATCTGCCATAGCGTGGTTGTTTTTTGCAAGTCTCAAGCTATCATTAGTTACATTTAAAATGTTACCGCTAAGCGATTTAAACTCAACTGCTCCTGTTTTTTTGCTTGCAGGATTATATTCTGAATATTTTAAATTAACATTCTTTAAACTAACTGTATCGATGATTGTTGGCACGTTTAACCTTTTTAAAGCCATGTGCGGAAAATTTCTGCCCTTGTCAAATCCAGGTGGCGGTGGCGATTCTCTGCTCATAAAAACCTCAACATTTCCAGGCCCTATTTTTAACGATTTTGCCTGAAGTTTTTGGTCGGTATTTAGGCCAATAAAATCAACACCATTGAATTCAATCTTCTCGAAAGATAAATCATATCTGTCTTTTTGAACTTTGTATTTTCTGGCAAAAGTTAACTCAGGATAGAGTGGCGTAAGTTTAAACCCTTTTACGGTAAGCTGTTTTGAAGCTGTAGAACCTAAAATTGTATCCACTTTTATCGAATACATTTTATCTTTTGTTATCGATTTATAACCGGCTAACTTAAATGAAATATCCTTTGTGTAATAAAACCTTGAAGTATCATTTCCAGACAGTGAATCTAAAAGAAAATCCTTCACATTTATATCCAAATGCTTAATGGAGTTTTTGGTTTTCTTTGCGCCGCTTTTATTAATGTAGTCAAAATTTGCATCTACAATTTTTACCGAATGAACCCGAATAGATTTTAGTGACTTGGAGATTTGCTCATAAAGTGTTTTTTCAACCTTTGCTGTATCAGGTTTCTTAGGCACTTTATTAAAAATCATATTTATGGATGGTTTATCGAGCAAAATTTCATTTACATCAACACGTTTTTTAAAGTAAGCAGTTAACAAACTTACCCTCGTAACTTGGAGTTTTTTTAATTTTAGTTCGAAGGTATGTGCAGGCGCAAGTTTTAAGGTTTTTAAACTATCAAAAACTAATGTATCGGGCGTTAGGGTTACATCGCGAAGCGCCAAACTACCGGTAATTACATTTAAATTAATGCTTTTAAAATCAATTTTATATAGATGATTGGAGCCTTTGTAAACGCCATCCTTGATTTTTTCTGTTAAAATCGGTTTCCAGCGGGCGCTGATAAACATTGCGGCGAAAGCTAAAATCAAAATTAAGCCCGCCAAAATACTGGCAATCCAAATTCCGATTCTATTTTTATTTCGAGCTGTCATTGAAAATGGTGTATCGCTATCTAACAGATTAAGTTAAAAAAGGTTTTTGCTTTAACATTGGTTAAAAATTTCTATTTGCAGATAATCGTCGTTCCCTTGAAAAAAAGGAATCTTAAAGTAATGGAAAAGTACGCCCAACTAATGCAGTAAGATGCCCAGTCAAGGTGAGCATGACGATAGTACAGCAAACAAAAAAGCCCTTGAAAATTAATCCAAGGGCTTTCCTTTATTGTTATTTATTTTATTTTACACGTTCAACGTATTCGCCTGTACGCGTATCAACTTTGATTTTATCACCTTGGTTAACAAACATTGGCACTTTAACCTCAACCCCATTCTCTAAAGTTGCTGCTTTTAAAGCGTTTGTAGATGTATCGCCTTTTACAGCTGGTTCTGAATATGTAATTTCAAATTCTGCAAAGTTTGGTAACTGACCCATAATGGCCTCATCGCTTTCCATAGAAACGATAACGCTCATGCCTTCTTTTAAAAATTTAATAGCCGAACCGAATAATGATTTTTCTACATTATATTGCTCGTAACTATTGTTATCCATTACCACTAAATAATCACCGTCTTCATATAGGTACTGATAATCGTTCGTTTCAACACGGCAAATTTCAACAGCCTCGTCAGTATTCATACGAGCTTCTACAATTCTGCCTGTTTTAATGTTACGAAATTTACCGGTGTAAAAAGCTCCGCCTTTACCTGGTGTACGGTGATTCCACTCATCAACAGTAACTAATTCGTTGTTTACACGAAGAATGTTACCTGTTTTAATTTCTGATGCTTTTGCCATGTTATGTTTTATCCAGTGAGGATTTTATTTTTAAATTTTGCGTTGCCAAAGGTAAAATTATTTTAGCAAAAACCTATAAAGGTTTAATTGATAAGCTTTAGTGATAAAACTCATTTTACCCGCTCCATGTAATCGCCAGTTCTTGTATCAACCTTAACTTTATCGCCCTGGTTAATAAATAGTGGCACTCTAATTTCGGCTCCTGTTTCTACAGTAGCGTATTTTTGAGCACTTGTTGAGGTATCGCCTTTCACAGCCGGCTCTGTGTAAGTAATTTCAAGCTCTACACTATTTGGTAATTGTGCTACTATCGGTTCTTCGCTTTCAAAAGCAATAGTAACATTCATACCTTCTTTTAAAAATTTAATGGTGTTACCTAAAAGCAATTTGGGAATGTTGTATTGTTCAAACGTATTGTTATCCATTACAACCAAATAATCACCATCTTCATACAAATACTGATAATCATTCGTTTCTACACGGCAAATGGTTACTTCTTCATCTGTACGGAAACGGTATTCTAGAATTTTGCCGGTTTTTACGTTACGCATACGAGCCTGATAAAAAGCCCTTAAATTGCCCGGTGTACGATGAATATATTCTTCTACGCTTACCAACTCTCCATTAAAGCGTAATACATTGCCGCTTTTTACTTCTGATGCTTTTGCCATTGCTAAATAAATCTGTTTTATTAATCGAACATCAAAGTTAAAAAAAGGATTTCTGATTTGAAATTGGAACTTCCATTCCTTTCCAAATAATTAAATAGCGAAATTTTATACTTGTATAAATGATTATAGTTTTTGCCTATATCGCCATCAATAAATACAATGAATAATTAGTAAATCTGGGTTGATTGAGAAGCGATTTCACCGTACCTTTGTGGCACAAAATTAAAGACAAAAAATTATGGCAATAGTAGGTAAAAAATTCCCGAGTGTTAGTATTGATGCAATGTCAGACATGGGTGATGACTTAAAAATCAACGTATTTGAAGAAGCTGTTAGTAAAAACAAAAAAGTTATTTTATTCTGGTATCCAAAAGATTTTACTTTCGTTTGCCCTACAGAATTACATGCTTTCCAAGCTGCTTTACCTGAGTTTGAGCAAAGAAATACAATTGTAATTGGTGCATCTTGCGATACAAACGAAGTTCACTTCGCTTGGTTAAATACGCCAAAAGATAATGGTGGTATAGAGGGTGTTACTTATCCAATTTTAGCAGATACGCACAGACAATTATCTGGTATTTTAGGTATTTTAGATCAGGAAGTTAGTTACGATGAAGAAGGAAATGAATCTTTCTCTGGTTCAAATGTGACTTTCAGAGCTACCTATTTAATCGACGAAACTGGAAAGGTTTTCCACGAAAGTGTAAACGATATGCCGGTTGGTAGAAACGTTAAAGAATATTTACGTTTAATTGATGCTTACGCTCACGTTCAAAAACATGGCGAAGTTTGTCCTGCAAACTGGGAAGAAGGAAAAGAAGCAATGAATGCAAACAGAACTGGCGTTGCTGAATATTTAGCTGCTAACTAATTAAACACAACGTTATGTTTTTAGAATTAACAGAAGATAATCTTCAACAGTATTTAGCCGATAACTCTAAAGTTATGGTTCAGTATGCTGCATCTTGGTGTGGCAACTGCAGAATCATGAAACCAAAGTTCAAAAAACTGGCTGCTGAAAATGAAGATGTAGCTTTCTTAATTGTTGATGCCGAGAAACTTCCAAACTCACGCAAATTTGCAAACGTTGATAATTTACCAACTTTTGCAGCTTTTGAAGGCGGTAGCTTGGTAGATCAGGTGCAAACCAACAAAGCAGAAGGTTTAATAGAATTATTTAATAAAATAAAATAATGAAGATTCCGGTTATTAGACAATTATTTCAAAATACCACTCCTGCTCAATTAGAAACTACCTTAGAAGTTTTAGAAGCTTTCTGCGAGTTTAGAGGGGTTAGCGAACACGAAGTTGATGTTGCTGGCGAAATGATTACCAATATTTGCGGTGCGCTTGAAGTACACCAAATGGTAAGCGAAGGTGCTGCTGAAAAAGATGCCCTTAATGCTTTCGGCCAAAAAGTAATGGGTTCGATTGATAGATAATTTTCTGTAATCAGACTCTTTATAGAAAAACCTTTGCAGATTGCAAAGGTTTTTTTTGTTTTTGAGTATAATGTGTTGGCAACGGAAATAATCATCACGTTATTAAGACAATGAAAAAATTCAGGGTTAAGTGGTTAATTAAGCCAAATTTCTACCTGCGTTCACAATTCCAAAAACCGTTCTAACTGCTAGTTTTTCTAGTGCCGTTTGGTCTTTTTCATTTTGGTCATGCTGCAGTTTTTCTAAAGCGAAATGCTGAATCAAAACCAAAGGCAAAATAATTTTCTCACGCGTTGCGATTGATTTTTTATCTACAGGATAGTTCGCCATTAAAACCTCTTGTCCTGATAATTTTAAAAGCATTGCTTTGGTTAATTCGAATTCATTGTGTAATTGCGTCCAGAAAGCACCAAAATCCTTATCATTAGCCAAATGGGCCGTAATTACAAAGTCTGATTTGCTCATGCTCATCATACAATTATCTACAATGGTTTTCAAATAATCCGAATCTTCGTATGCTTTAACAACCTTATCCCAGTTTCCGGCTTTCTCTTGATTTTTCATTGCGGTACCCATTCCATAAAAACCTGGTACGTTTTGTTTTAGCATACTCCAGGCAGTTACAAAACTAATGGCTCGTAAATCCTCCAGTTTCATTTCGCCACCACCATTTCTTTTAACCGGGCGGCTACTGATATTTGCCTGAGATAGTAATTTCAGTGGAGAAAGTTTCTCTAAATAACTTACAAACAATGGATGTTCGCGTAAATCAACAAAAGCTTTATAACCGTCTTCTGCCATTTCATCAAGCAAGGCTTTATTTTCAGGGTCTAACAACACATTGTGTTTCTCTTTTAAACCAGATGAAATGCCTGCATTAATCAATTGTTCGATGTTAAATTCAGCACTTTCTACCGAGCCATATTGAGAACTTATTGTTTGACCTTGAACGGTTAACTGAATGTTTTTATTCGCAATTTCTTTACCCATTGATGCATAAAAACGATGCGTTTTGCCACCGCCACGAGCAGGCGGCCCACCACGACCATCAAAAAATGCAAGCTGAATGTTGTGTTTTTTAGAAATTTCTGAAAGTGATGTTTTTCCGTTAAAGATAGACCAGTTTGCCATTAAATAACCACCATCCTTGGTACTATCAGAATAACCAAGCATAATATCCTGTTTGTTACCACGGGTAGCTAAATGCGCTTTGTAAAATGGATTGCTATAAAGCGTATCCATTATTTTTCCGGCTCCTTTTAAATCGTTTACCGTTTCAAAAAGCGGAACGAAATCGATTGTCAAAGAATCCTTGCTCCAACCATTCCAAAGAAAAAGTTCGATTAATTGTAAAATATCACTCGCTTGCTGGCAATTGCTGATAATGAATCGGTGGCAAGCTTTTTCTCCATTACGATTTTGGATGCCTTTAATTTCCTTAATGGTTTGGATGGTATCATCAATCAAAGCATCAGCTTCACTAACGTAAACAGGTGTTGCTTCTTTAAAAGAAATCAATTTTAATTTTTCAGCCTCTGAAAGTTTATCATAATCTGCCGGATATAAAGATGAAATTGGTTTGTTTTGGCGGCAATAAGCATGTACACTTCGCAACACTCGGCTATCTTGACGAATATCTAGCGAAGCGAAATAATTACCATATAAATCGATTTTTCGAATCAAATCATTTACCAAATCAACGAATAAACCATCGTGTTCCTTTAGCAAGGTTTCCTTAATCTGATTGAGGTTTCCCTTTATTTCATTAGAAATATCGTGAGGTTCACAAGTTTGATCAAAGGCATTTGTGTAAAGTACATCGTGAAGTTTAGCGATGTTTTCTTCTACACCTCTAAAAGTAATGCGGCGTTTAATTACCCTAAAATCACGGTAGTAACAACGGAAAAGAATTTGGCGCAACATTTTAGAAACTTCTAAAGTTGTGTCAGCGTGGATGTTCGGATTTCCATCTCTATCGCCACCAGGCCAAAATCCTAACTCTAAAATCTTTTTAGTTTCTAAATTATATTCATCCAGGTTTTGGTCTATTTCTTCTTGAATATTTGCCGCAGCGAAGTAAAAAGTATTTTCTAAAAACCAGGCAAGGTTTAAAGCTTCATCAACCGGAGTTGGTGATTTTTTATTAAAAAAAGGTGTTTTACCCAATTGTTGCAATAGGGAATTCATCGCGATGATGTCGTTATCTCTAATTGCCTTAGTTAAATCGGTAATGATTGCCAAAACACTGCCCGGATAAAACTGAGTTGGATGTGCCGTTAAAACCAATCTCAGCGAAAGTTCATCAATCAACTTTTCAATTTTTGCCAACATTGGTTTGTTATCGGCGTTTTTCTTTAAGATAAAAGCTAAGGTACTTTGTTCATCAGTGGTGTTTAATTTTGTAAATGATGCATCTTCAACGGCATCAAAAAGCACAACCTGACGTTCTATGTATTGGATAAAACGAAAGAGTAAATCTACGATGTCTTTACGCTCTGTGTAGCTGGTAAACTTGGCGAAAAATTCTTCAATAATTTGAGCCGGTTTTTGTCCGTTAGCAATACCATCTTCGCAACTTTTAAAAAATAAAGGCAACAAAGTACCTGTATCTTTAATTTTGTAAAATGGAAGGGTTAAAAACAGACTGTTGTAGAGTTCAAATTTTGAGATTACCTCGTTATTGAAAATGGATTCGCGTTGTGTTGTTAAACGGAGTTTAGGCATAACTTAAGCAATAGTTTTGTATATGGTAATACTACAAAAAATGCGTAAGGTATTAAAATTCTAAGGCTTACAATTTGGAAAATTGTAGAATAAATTTTAATTTTAAAATCTTATTTGGCTACTTGGTAGCTACATAAGAACATTTGCAATGTTTAAGGGCATTGCATTGATTGTTAATTTTTTGGGTTAAAACAGCCGATGTAATAAAATACACCGGCTGTTTTTATTTGTTGGCATTATCTACACCTTTTTCTTGCCAATTTTAATGGGCATCGGTAACAATGTTGGCGTTTTTCTTAAACTTTTGAAGATATAATAAAGGTATTGAAAATAACATAATCAATCCGGCAACCCAATATGCATCGTTATAAGTAAGCAACATGGTTTGTTTAATTACGGTTCCTTCAATAGCTTTCATGGCCATTAGTTTTGCATCAATAAATGATGAGCCTTTAGCCATAAAAGCATTAACCAATCCGTTTAATTTTTGCGTAAACGCAGGATTATATTCATTTACGTTGGTTAACAAATTACTTCTATGAAAACCAGCACGAACGTGAATTAATGTTGTTAAAGCCGCAATACCAAAAGAACCGCCTAATTGCCTGCTCATATTGTTCAATCCTGAACCTTGTCCAATCTCTGGTCCGGTTAAATCTTGCATGGCAAGCGTTGTTAAGGGAACAAACAGCAAGGCCATTCCAAAACCTCTAATTACCAAAGGCCAAAAGAAATCTCCGGTTCCCGATGCCAGAGTAGATTTACTCAACATCCAACAGAACACGAAGAATAAGAACATCCCTCCTGTTGCCATAAACTGAGCAGGAACACCCTTTTTAAGCATAATACCAATAAAAGGCATCATTGCGATGGTACAAATACCACCGGCAATAAACAGTTTACCTGTTTGTAATGGCGTAAAACCCAATAAATTCTGTGCAAAAACGGGGAACACAAATACTGAACCATATAATCCGAAACCTAAAATGAAAGACGTAAACATCCCGATAGAGAAACTTCTCTTTTTCATGATTTTGAGGTTTACAATTGGATGGTCTGTTGAGGTTTCTCGCCAGATAAACAATAGTAATCCAAAAACAGATAGTACGGCTAATGCGACGATATACGGTGTCGAAAACCAGTCTTCACTTTCTCCCTTTTCTAGTAATGTCTGCAAACTTCCAACCGCTATGGCCAATAATCCAATTCCCCACCAATCAACAGGTTTTCCTTTTCCATCCTTTGGTGTCTCTCGAATAAAGGTTATGGTACAATAAGCCGCCAGAATCCCGACGGGAATATTTACATAAAAAATCCAAGGCCAATCTGCTATTTCTAAAATATAACCGCCAATTGTTGGGCCTACTGTTGGTCCAACAACGGCACCTAAACCGAATAACGCAGTTGCTATACCAACATCTTCACGTGGCCAGGTTTCAATTAAAATTGCTTGTGCTGTTGAAATTAAACCACCACCGGCAACGCCTTGCAAAATCCTGAACAAAATCAGCTCATTTAAGGAGGTTGCGTTACCACATAAAAAGGAAACAACGGTAAAAACGATAATGGAGGTTAAGAAATAATTTTTCCTCCCGAAACGGCTACCTAACCAACCCGACATAGGAAGGATGATAACATTCGCAACGGCGTATCCAGTAGATAACCAGGCGATATCCTCAAGAGTGGCGCCCAGGTTTCCCTGTATTTGAGGAATTGCTACGTTTACGATAGTTGTATCAATCAGCTCCAATAATGAAGCCGTGATTACCGTAAATGTAATAATCCACTTTTTTAAACCTACTTCGGCCATTATAATATTATTTAGTAGAAACTGATGCTTTTACGCTCATTCCCGGACGCAACTTAGCTAACAATTCCTTTGATGGATGAATTTTGATTTTTACGGGAATACGCTGAACAACTTTTACGAAGTTGCCTGTAGCATTATCTGGTGGCAACAATGAGCCTTTTGCCCCTGTAATTGGCGAAAAGTTATAAACCTCTCCTTCAATTTTTTCTTCAGGATAAGCATCAACCTCGATTTCTACTTTCGAACCTTCTTTAATTTTCTCTAGTTGAGTTTCTTTAAAGTTTGCCGTAACATAAATGCTTCCATCATTAACCACCGAAAACAAAGATTGCCCAGCTTGCACTAGCTGACCTTTTTGAACATTCTTTTTAGAAACGATACCAGTTGCCGGTGCTTTGATATTTGTATATGATAATTGAAGTTGAGCAAAATCGATATCACTTTGGCGTTGACTAATCACATTGCTACTAACTGCCAATTGCGATTGGGTTGTACCAACTTGTTTAACTGCAGCGTTGTATTGGTCTTGCGCCGCATGGTAAGCTGCAACAGCCGATTGTTTTGCTGCCTCTGCAGATTCTTTATTGGCTTTTGCCTGGTCGAAAGCTTGTTGAGTTATCGAACCATCCTTTACCAGATTTTCGTAACGGTTATAATCTTTCTGTGCCAAATTTACTTTAACATTTGCCGCTTCAACATTTGATTTTGCAGCCTCTACATTTGCTTTAGCCGTGCTTGTATTGGCTTGCGTAGCTATAATTTGCGAGTTTGCAACACCAACTCCTGCATTTGCACCTTTCTGACCAGATTGCGCTTGTTCTAATTTTACTTTATAATCTGCATCGTCAAGTTTAACTAAAACCTGACCTTCAGTTACACGTGTATTTTCTTCAAAATTAATATCCTTTACATAACCACCAACACGAGCAACAACCGGACTAATATCGCCATCAATCTGTGCATCATCCGTATCTACGCGTTTGCTATAATAATTCCACTCTACGATACCAAAAACGATACCTATTACCAGTAAAACACCTAGAATGATAGGTACTACTTTACTTTTCTTTTTATTTTCAGTTGTCATTGTTGTATTTATTGCGTTATTTTTCCTGTTGATTTTAGTAATGTATAGTAAGCTAAGCCTGCATCAGCTTTAGCGATTTCTAAATTTATTTTTGCTTGATATAATAAAGTTTCCGCATCAATTCTATCCGTAACCGATGCTACATTGTTTTTATATTTCGAGGCTAATAATTTATCGTTTTCAGTTGCCTGCGCAATCGAGGTTTCTAAAACCTGGATTTTGTTTACCGCAACTTGATAATTTTGGAAGTTTTTATTGATATCCGTTTTTACATTATCAGATAAAATATCTTTTTGAATGGTGATTTCGCTTTGCTGAATTTTCGCCTCGCTAACTTTATTATGGTTAGACCATAGGCTTGCGATGTTCCAAGAAACGGTTGCGCCCAAAGTAACCGGCATTAAATATTGGTTTGTTGGCGGTAAAAAATTACCACTTGGGTTAATGTAATATAAGTTTGCGCCAACACCAACCGTAGGTAAAGTATTCGCTCTAATACTTTTGATATTGAAACCCGCAACTTTATTTTGGACTTCAAGTTGCTTTAACTCCTGACGATTTGCCATTGCCAAACTAATATATTCGTTTAACGAACTGGCTGATTTTAAGCCTGCATTCGGGTCAGTAATTTTTACTTCAGTATCTTCTGGCAAACCTAAAAGGATATCTAGGTTGTAGTTAATCACTTTGCGGTTGCTTTCTATATCTAGCTGAGTAAGCGTAACATTTGCTTGTTGAAGTTGGAAACGCAACACATCATTTTTAGTTACAATGCCTTGCTCAAAAAAACGCTGTGCTTGTTTAATTTGTGCAGCGATTGATTCTAAATTTTGGTCAACTACTTTTTTACTTTGCGCAACTTTGTATAAAGCGTAATAAGTATTAATTACTGCATAAGTAACTTCCTCTTTGCTTTTATCTGCATCTAAACGAGCAACATCAGCCAATAATTTGGTAGATTCTTTTGCGTATTTTAATTTTCCTCCGCCATAAACTAATTCTTGTACAGCCGCCGTTCCTACAAATGCATCAGCTCTTTTGGGTAATTGTAAAGATGAGCCTCCGCCAGGTAAAGTAAATGTACTGGTTGGAATTTCTGCATGATTATACATAAAACTTGCATTCGCTGTTGGCAATACATTGTCCTTTACAATCTCAAGCTGCGCCACTGCCTGGTCTATTTTATTTTGAGATAATTTTAAGTTTTTACTGTTGGCTATGCCAAGTTCTATTGCTTGATTGATATTTAGTTCTTTTGAGCTTTGTGCAAATAAAGCCGCCGGAACTAATGATGCCACAAGCATTAATCTAATTGATTTGGGTATCATTTTTTTGTTGTTAAATAAACTGTTACAAGATTTTGTAAATAGGCGATGGCTCGCTCCTTAATAAGTTTGTTATCCTTAGGGTTGCTTAAATCGATAACCTCGCCCTGAGAGATTTTATGAGGCGCAATCACAACATTGGTTAACGTACCCATAATCGTCGAAATCATCATCCTTACATCAACATTGTTAAAGCTACCATCTTCAATCCCATCTATGATAATTCTATCCAAAATCAACATATTATGGCTCATGGCATTTTTAATTTTATCATACATTTCGGGTCTTTGCGTAAGCGAAAGCTCTCTATGCATCATTTTATGGAAGGCAATGTTTGAGAATATTCTATTGGCATAACCTTCTATCACTTTGTGTAATTTTTGCAGTGATGAAATTTTGTCTTCGTTAATAATTCTTAATTGAGATGCAAAACCTGCAATTCTATTATTCATTATCTCTACAAAAACCCCTTCTTTAGAACCGAAGTAATAATTAATCATCGCCATATTGGCACCAGATTCTTTCGAAATTTGCCTGGTAGAAGTTCCCTCGTAGCCAGTTTCGCAAAACAACTTTTCAGCTGCTTCTAAAATGGCTTGCCTCTTGTCTACTTTTTCTGTTTTCATTTCTTTATTAGATGGCACAAAATTAATCAAACGATTGATTAATATCCAAATGTTTACATACATCTTTTACATTATCTTGATAAAAGCTTAATTTTAAACGAACTAAATTTTACAAAATGAAAAAACGCTTATTGTTTTGCGTTGCGATTGTTTCCTTATTTGCTTATTTATTATCATTTCAAAGCCCAATTAAAATAGAACAGCAAAGCTGGATTAGAATAAATTTATTAGGTTATTCCCCTTCTGGGATAAAAGTTGCGATTTGGGCAAGCAAGGAAAATACTACTCCTAAATCATTTGAGATTTTAGAAAAAGCATCTGGAAAAGTGGTTTACACCTCAAAACTGATTAAAAATTTTGGCACTTATGGGCCATTTAATCAAACCGCTAGATTACATTTTTCAGATTTTAAACTTAAAGGTGTTTTTCTAATTCGGGTAAATAACATTGTATCTCCAGATGTTATTATACATGAGGAAGTGTATAAAGGTGCTGCAGATTTTTGCCTTCGTTACATGCGGCAACAAAGAAGTGGCTTTAACCCGTACTTAAAAGACAGTTGCCATACACATGATGGATTTTCTTTATACGGCTCAAAAGCCGGAATTAAAGACAGTACACACTTTGATGCATCTGGTGGTTGGCATGATGCGAGCGATTATTTGCAATACTCAACTACCTCAGCAAATGCAACTTATCATCTGTTAATGGCTTATCGAGATTTTCCTCAGGTTTTTACTGATGAAAAACAAGCAAATGGGTTGGATGGAAAAAATAACATTGCTGATGTTTTAGATGAAGCCAAGTGGGGATTGGATTGGTTGCTCAAAATGCATCCAAAAAAGAATATTATGTTTAACCAACTTGCCGATGACCGCGATCATATTACCATGCGCATCCCTAAGGAAGATAATCAGTATGGTAAAGGTTTTGAAAGACCATTATATTTTATATCGGGAGAACCTCAGCAACGCGGCAAATTTTTAAATAATACGACTGGAACAAGTTCTACTGCTGCAAAATTTAGTACTGCGTTCAATCTTGGCGCCCATTTATTCAATAAAATTGATGTCAACTATTCGAAATTACTAAAAGGCAAGGCTGGTACAGCAATGCAATTTGCGCTAAAAAAACCAGGAGTTACGCAAACAGCATCGGTAAAGTCTCCTTATATCTATGCAGAAGATAACTGGGTTGATGATATGGAACTTGCCGCAGTAGCCTTAAACTTTAACAAAGTAAAGCCTGATAAAAATAACTTGACAGCGGCAATAAATTTTGCAGAAAAGGAGAAAATAACACCTTGGATGAAGAAGGATACCGCAGCACATTATCAATATTATCCATTTATCAATATTGGTCATTATGAACTTGCGAAACAATTGAATGGCGACGATAAACTTAAGATTACAGACTATTACAAAACAGGAATAAATGAGGTTTGGAACAGGGCAAAACAAAATGCCTTTTATCGCGGTGTGCCATTTATTTGGTGTAGTAATAATTTAACTGTATCCTTTGCCATTCAGTGTTCCTGGTATGCAGATTTAACTGGCGATGATACTTTTGAAGAGCTGGAACAAGCCAACTTCGATTGGCTTTTTGGCTGTAACCCGTGGGGAACAAGTATGGTTTATGGGTTGCCGAATTGGGGCGATACCCCAACCGACCCACATTCGGCTTTTACACATTTGAAGCATTACCCGATTGATGGCGGTTTAGTTGATGGTCCGGTTTACACTAACATATACAAAGGCTTAATAGGAATTAAACTTGCTGATGAAGATGAATACGCACAATTTCAAAGTAATTTGGCTGTTTATCATGATGATTATGGCGATTATAGTACTAACGAGCCAACAATGGACGGAACTGCGTCATTAATTTATTTGCTGGCAGCAAAGGAGGCTACCTTAAAGCCAAAAAAGTAGAAGCCTCTAATTTTGGAGGCGAAACCGAATATTTAGGTGCTATTGTTCGTGGAGATTCAACAAAGAAAAAAATTGCTTTGGTTTTTACTGGAGATGAATTTGCAGATGGCGGATCATCAATACAAAGAACGTTAAAAGAGAAAAATGTTAAAGCTTCATTTTTTCTAACAGGAAACTTTTATCGCAATAAATCTTTTTACAACATTATTAATGAATTAAAAGCCGATGGACATTATCTCGGAGCACATTCAAATAAACATTTGCTGTATTGCGATTGGCAAAAAAGAGACAGTATACTTGTAACGGAAAGAGAATTTAGAAGCGATTTATTAGCCAACTACAAAGAAATGGAACGTTTTGGCGTTTTTAAAAAGGACGCCGAATACTTCTTACCTCCTTATGAATGGTATAATCAGCAAATTTCAGACTGGACAAAAGTTCAAAAACTTCAACTTATTAATTTTAGCCCTGGTACACGTTCTAACGCAGATTATACTTATCCAGAATTAGGAAAGGCTTATCGAAGTAGTGATGAGATTTTAAAGTCTATCAAAAGATATAATGAAACCAATTCTAAAGGTTTAAATGGATTTATATTGTTGCTTCACATTGGTACAGACCCAAGAAGAACCGACAAATTTTATAATCACTTAGGTGAATTAATAACCTATTTACAACAAAATGGTTATTATTTAACTAGAATTGACGATTTATTAAATCATTAAGTTACTAACGCAAAGTAAAATTTAAAATAAATATTAACTTTGCCTCAAATATTAAAAAAATGAGTGTACAAGAAAACAGCAACAATAATTTCAACTGGCTTTATTACGCATTAGGTTTATTCTTCGGTATTTTAACAGGAGCTATAATTACTCAAAGTTATATTTTTGCACTTTTAGGTGGTGTACTTGGATTATTAAGCGCTGGCTTATTTCTAAATGCTATTGTTAAAGGCAGAAAATATTAAATCGAATTTTTCGGTTTTACCTTCTGTTTATCTTTAAATTTCTAAAACACAGCAAATGAGGAATATTTTCATTGTTGCTTTTGCTTTATTATGTTTTACAGCGAAAGCTCAAGATTCATCGAATATTGATGTTAAATTTCCGGTTGCAGATCCAAGTCCTGCAGATATTGTTTATTATCCAATAAATGCGGCTAAAGTAAAGGCAGATGATGCAACCAAACCTATTGTAAAAGTAATATATTCTCGTCCGCAAAAAAAAGGACGCGATATTTTTGGTGTTTTAGAGCAGTACGGAAAAATTTGGCGTTTTGGCGCTAATGAAAGTACGGAAATTCACTTCTTTAAAAAGGTATCCATCGGGGAAAAGAAAATTAAAGCCGGAACTTATAGTTTATTTGCCATCCCAAATAAGAATGCATGGACTATTATTGTTAACAAACAAACGGATAAATGGGGCGCTTTTAGCTATGATGAAACAAAAGATGTTGTACGTATAAATGTACCCGTTAAAAATCTCAATAAGCCAATTGAATACTTCTCAATAACTTTTACGTCCAAAACAGATGGAGTAAATTTAATTGCGGGTTGGGATAAAACTCAAATAGAGCTGCCCATAAATTTTTAGAAAAACAAAAAATTATATCTAAGCCTTGAAAAATTTCAAGGCTTTTTTATTTGCCTGTAATGCAGAATTTATTTTCTTACCAATTGCTCTAAAAAATAAAAAGCAAACTCCAATCCTGGAAGCTTGCTTTTTTCTATCATTATTAACCTATCAGGTAAAACTTCTACAAAGTCTAACTTGAAAGTGTCTGTAAAAATAGTGTTCAGTACATATAAAAAATATGTAAAAATCACTTTTTTGTATTTTAATTTAGTCTACTTTTCTTGTATTTTGAGGGCGTAATTTTAAAGTTATTTTTAAATAATCTGATAAATGAGCTTGGGCATTCGAACCCTACCATATTTACAATTTCATTTAAAGAATAGTTAGAATATTGTAATAGATCCTTTGCTCTTTTTAACCTAATTTGAACTAAATATTGATATGGAGTAACATCGTACGCTTCTTTAAATGTTTTTAGGAAGTGGTTTACTGATAAACAACAATGCTCAGCAACACCTTCAAGCGTAATATTCTTATTAAAATTACTGCTCATATATTCCTTTGCAATAGTTAATCGCTTTAAAACATCTTGCTTCGTTTTTACACGCACAAAACTTAATTTATTAATACGCTGATTAAATTCTTCATCATAAATTTTATAATAATTCAAGAGTGTATCGTGCATGTACTCGTTAATTAATATTTCATCATTTAGCCCTTTATCAAGATAGTTTTTAAGTAGATTAACATTTTGTTTTATATCATCAGAAAAAGGATAAACAGATTCGCTAAACGTTTTTGAATCAAATTTTATTCCTGTGTAATGTTTATTATCTTTTCTAAGGGATTTGTGAAATTCGTTTATAAAAGTTTCGGTGAATGATATAGAAAACGTTCTTACCGGAGTTATAGATTCTATTTTGCTGATAAACTGAGTACCTGCATTTAGCACAGCAAAACTATCAGGGTATATATTAAAGTTTCTATTTTGTATGCCATAATTTTCACTCCCACCAAAAACAAATTTTATAGTATAGTTTGTGTTTTTATGTTGAGAAGAAGCATCACAAGAAGTTTCACTAACAATCGTATTTCCGTTAGCTAATACTTTGGAGTATTTCATCAGTTTGGAAAGTAATTAGTTGTGCAACAATTGATTTTATTAAATTGAAACCCATGCACATTAAATACGGCTTCCAAAGAGCACATCAAAAAATGATTAGAAAGCAGATTTAAGTGGTTCACAAGTTTAATTTAGGGTTAGTAAAATTAAACGCTAAATTAAAATGAAGCACCACCCAAAAAGGGGGATATTTTAGAAGAGATTGTGAATCAGATAAATCGCTTTTCTTTGGCTGCCTTTATCGCTTCTGATTTGGAGTTTACATCGAGTTTAATGTAAATGTTTTTAACATGGCTTCTAACCGTTTCCTGGTCGATGAACAATTCTTTTGCAATTTGAGGTTTTGTTTGTCCATTCGCAATGCGATCTAAAATCTCCGTTTCCCTTTTAGTTAATGGTGAGTTTAGGTTTTTTTGAAAGGAATGCATCACTATTCTCGCTACGTTAGTGCTCATGGCGCCTCCACCAGTACTTACTTCTCTAATTGCATCAATAATTTTTGATGAGCTTGAATTCTTGGTTAGATATCCTCCCGCACCTAAAGTTAATGCTTCGAAGACTTGCTCAGGGGAATCAAATACTGTTAAAATTATAATATTACACTTTGGCAGCAATTTTTTAATTGATGGAAGCGCCACCATACCGCTGGTACCTGGGATTTGCAAATCCAGTAGAATTACTTCCGGATTATCATCTAAAATTTGTTTTTTGGCTAAATCGTATGATGAATAAGTATTTACAACTTCAAAATCTGGCACATCATTCAGAATAGATTCATAGCCCATCCTAAGAATATCATCATCTTCTATTAAAATAATTCTTAGTTTTTTGCTCATTTCTGTTTTTTAAATCTATTTGACGCTAATTTCAGAAATTTGTAACAGTAATATCCGTAGAAATTAAAATATTTGTACCCTGCCCAGGTTCCGAGGTAATTTTAAATGTAGAATTTATTCTATTAGCTCTTGTAATTATGTTGTTCAATCCTCTACCATCTTTAACTTGTTGTAAATTAAATCCTATTCCATCGTCTGTTGTTAAAATTTCGATGTTGTTTTGATTATTTGTAATAACTAATACAACAACGTTTTGTGCCTTCGCGTGCTTCAGAATATTGTTTAGCATCTCCTTAAAAATAAGCGTTACGTTTCTATTAAACTCCATCGACAGACCAATATTCTCGTATTCTAGCACTATTCCTTCCATCATAAAAGTTATCCCGGTGTTTTGAAACAAATCAACACCAAAATTCTTAATGTGTATTAAAATTGAATGTAAATTATCGCTTTTTGGATCTAATGCCCACAGAATATCTTTTGTGCCTGTGTACAATTGACCTGTATTTTCTCTTATCAATCGAATTAGCTCCTTTTGATCAGTCTGTTTGTCATCAACCTTTTTATCCAATATTTCTGATAATACGTTAATTCTGGTGAGTTTATTCCCAATATCATCGTGAAAATCTTCGGCGGTTTGCCTTCTTATTTTTTCATGTTCCTCAATTTTTATCCTTTCTAATTGTAATTTCTTTCGCTCTTTAGCCTTAAAAATCAAGAAAAATATAAACCATATTAAAAGAATTAAAGCAATAAATGCAAAGATTTTAAATAAAATCGTATCATAAATTGGAGGAACTATTGTAAAGCTAAATCGCTCGATATTAGAAGGTTTACCACCGGCAATTGCGTAAACTTCAAACGTATAATTACCTGGTTTTATAGAAGAATATTCTATTTCATTGCTGCTTATCGGAGAACTATAATCTGCATCAACTCCGATCATTTTGTAGCTATACAATACATTATCCGGATTGGATAAATATATGGCTTTAAAGCTAATGGATAGGTGGTTTTGGTTGTAAGTTAGTGTTTGTGGGTTTCCCTTAATTATTTCTGGCGTGATATAAATGTCTTTCTTTTTATCATTCTTATGAAAAACTTTTATAAAATCTACAAAGATATGCGGACCAATTTTTGTCGTTGAATTGGTATTTGTTTGGCAGCGAATGAGACCGTTAACGGTACCAATAACCATGCTGCTTTTATAATTGATAATTGCGCCTTGATTACATTCAATAACCAATGGACTATTTACTAAAACCTCGTACTTATCTGTTTTTTTATTAAAAAATAGTTTATTTATTCCTCTACCCGTTCCAATCCATAAAAAGTTATTACTATCGGGCGCCATACTGTACACGTCATTGGAATTTAAACCGCTACCAACTGTGTATTTTTCTACTGCTTTAGTTTTAGGATTCCACGATACAATCCCATCTCCCAGTGTTGCAAATAAAATTTTATTGTTTTGTTTGGTGATGTTTAAAACATAAACACCATCAAGCTCTTTAATTTTGAAATGCTTATCTACCTTTTTATTTTTAAGTAAAAAGACACCCGTAGAAGTTCCGAGAAAAACACTATCGCCATCTAAAGCATATATGCAAGAGTTGTAACCACTAAATCCCTCTATCAACTCTGTTTTACCATCCTTTATATACAAGGTTTGCATAGAATTATTAATCCAATAAGCACCATTATTATCCTGCAGCATAGAATGAAAATCGGATGTTCCAGGTTTTAGCTCTTGAGAAAATTTTGAACCATCATACTTCCACAAGCCTTTATCTTGGGCAGAAATCCAAATATTTTTGCTTCTATCGGTATAAGTAAAAAGGATGTTTCTATTTCTAAGTTCTGGATTAGAAACGGGCTCTATTTTAGTTCCATCGTACATTAAAAGTCCTTTTGTAATACTACCCATCCAAAGATTATCTTTTTTATCAGCAGCCAAACTGCTTATCGGGAAATTTAAATTTTGCCCCTTAAATGTAACGTATCTTATAAATGCATCACCTTCATATTTGTAAAGTCCATCGCTAAAGCACGAAATCCACATATTATTTTCTTCATCCTTAAAAACATCATGGACTCTATTATCGCTTAAACCATTGGTATCATTAAAATAAATAGTGGTTTTATTTTTATTCAGTAAATACACACCCCTATCTGTTCCTACCCACAAGCCGCCTTTACCATCTTGTGCAATTGTATAATAGTTGGATGAATTATTATGTATAAATATTCGATTTAATTGCTTTTTTGTTAACGAATAAACACCAAGCTTGCTCGATAACACATAAATTTTATTTGGGTCGCTTTCATCGAAAATAATTTTAGAAACAAATGTAGAAGCAATATCGGCCGGAAATTTCTGAAATAATTTCCACCCTGTACTTTCACGTTTATAAATACCTTTTTCCCAAACAAAGGCAAATAAATCGCCTTTTTTATCTACAGCTAAGCAAGTTAGATGAGCATTTTTTAAATCAGAAAAAATAGGTTTACCTTTAACAATTTGAAATAGTTTTCTGTTGCTTAAACCCCAAACAATTCCATTTTTATCTTTTTTTAGTTGAGATATATAGCTGTTTGATAATATGGTTTTGATTTTTCCGTCGGATAAAACATTGAGTCCGAATTCCGTTCCGATATAAATCTGCCCTCCAACAGCCTCAACAATACTGGTTATCGAGTTGGAGATTAATCCATCGGCTTTGCTGTAAGAAGTAAATGTTTTGCCATCGAAATTGCTAACACCGCCAAAAGTGCCTAACCAAAGTGTTCTGTTTTTAGCCTGATAAATTACGCTTACTTGCGATTGAGGCAAACCCTCTTTTAGACCGTATCTCGTAAAATTATAACTCTGGGCATAAATCTGATTGCTACAAAACAAAAAGAAAATTATGATTTTGATTATAAGGCCTTTACTTCGCATCGGGATGCAAAATAAGCATAATTTATTTCATTAAATAAGTTCGATTGATGGTGGTTTTTATGTACCACCCATGAAAGGATCGGTTTGAGTTACCATTCCGGTTTCTATTTTTCCAGAATAACGATGCTTGAAAATGCTGTTACCTGTTTGAATAACACTGAAATCGTACCAATTTGCATTTTTAGATAAATTTAAAATTACACTTGTAACAGACTTTGGTTTTACCGTAACAGTTTTTGTTTGACCTTTGTATTTATTGTCAATAATTTGAATATTGATTTGCATTGAACCCTTATTTTCAAGCGATAAAATCAAATTTCCGCTTATTTTTTTTGCTAGAAGGCCTGTAATTTCTGGCTTAGCAACAATAGTTAAATCAGCATTTTTATGATTCCCTTTAAAGCTTCTGTAAAAGCCATTTGGACCGTAAATTGCAAAATTATAAATTCCATTGTCAAAATCATCAACGCTGATTTCATCGGTTAAAACATCGCCACTCTTCACTGCGTAAGCCCAATTTTTACCGATTACACCTTTATAACTAGCAATTGTATTCATGTTAAATGGTGCGCCAACTGTTTCCATTTCGCTACCAAAAAGTGTTTTAGCTGCTTCAAATTTTATTTCAACGTTATTGTTTTTTATTATAGCATCAACCGTTAGTTGATAAGGCAATACGCATGCAGGCTTTGTTCCAATTTCTTGTTTAGGGGCATATTTAGATGTTTCGGAATCAAAATTCTCATATCGGTTTATTTTAGCAACCTCAACTTTATTTAATGCAGTTGGACCAAGTTGAGCAGGTTTATTTTTAGCATTTACAATATTTGTAACTACAGTTTCTCGCTTTAGTGGTTCTGGTGATTTAATTTCTCCTCCATTATACGGCCTAAAAACGGAAGTTAAGTCGCCACAGAAATTCCGTCGCCAATCGCTAATGTTATTGCTTTTAATCGTTTTTCCAGTTTTTTTAGAAAGCCATTTCTCCATAAACATTAGCGAAGAAGTATGATCAAAAACCTGAGAATTTACAAAGCCACCCTTGCTCCAAGGAGAGGCAACAACCATTGGCACTCTGTATCCTAAGCCTATCGGACTACCCTTTCTGTTTTCATAATCAGGGGCAAAATTTATTCCTTCGGATACTTTGCCGGTCGAAGGATCTACGGGATTTGGAACCACAAATGGTGGTTGGTGATCGAAATAACCATCGTTTTCATCGTAAGTGAGCACAAAAATTGTTTTCTTCCAAACTTCAGGGTTTTTGGTTAAAATATCGAGTGCTTCGCTAACATACCAAGTTCCGTATAGCGGCGAACTTGTATGATCAGAAAAGCGTTGTGGTGCTACCAACCACGAAACTGTTGGTAATTTTCCATTATCTACATCTTTTCTAAATTGATGAAAAATATCCCCCTTGGGGATATTGATTGTCTCTTTGTTTCCTTTATCATTAGTAAAGGTAAAAGGCTCAACCTCGATATAATCTTTTTGAGAAATATTGGTTGTAAAAGCTTTGTCTATTAAATTTTTTTCTCTCTGGGATAGCTTATCATACTTAGCCTGAACTTCTGCAGGTGTTAATGCTGGTTTTACGGTATTATCTCCATTTTTTCTAAAATAAGCCGATAACTTCACATTATGACGGCTTACATATTCAACAGGATTATCCCCATAGTTTCCACACCAGTCATCAATTTCTCCTTCGGGTAGTTTAGAAGTCCACAATTCGTTTTGGTAAATGCGCCAATCAATCCCGTTATCTTCCAGTTTTTCTTGAAAAGTGGGCCAATCTACAAAAACGTTGTTTTGAGATTCTGCCTGATCGTTATTTACTACCGCAACTCTATTTTGATTTTTTTCTCCGCGAACTGTTCCGGTAAAAAAGAAAAGCCTGTTTGGCGTAGTTCCAGTTAACGAGGAACAGAAGTGTTGATCGCAAACAGTAAAAGCATCAGCTAATGCATAGTAAAATGGAACATCATTTCTATCATAATAAGATAATGTCATCGCCGTTTTTACAGGAAACCACTTATCATATCTTCCGCCATTCCTGGCTGCGACCTGATCGTTCCATGAGTGAGGCAAACCACCTTGCCAGGTTATTTTGGTTTTATTAATATCTACATGAAATGGTGCGTAGGTGTATCCCTGACCATCCTTTTGCAGCCAAACCTTATTTCCATCTGGCTGGATGTGTGGATGTGGATCATTAAAGCCGCGAACGCCTTTCAATTTGCCGAACATATGGTCAAAAGATCGGTTTTCCTGCATTAAAAAAACAATATGCTCAGCATCATAAAAGGTACTTCCTGGCTCGGCATTTATTGCCATTGCCTTAAGTACTGAAGTATTTGCAAGCCCGGTTGTACCGGCTAATAATGCTGCCTTTTTTAAAAACGCTCTACGAGAATCCATTGGTTTAAAATATTAAAAATGGAGGATAAATTAGTGCCATTATCCCAGTTCCATCATCCATTTTACATTTTCACTTACTTTTGATAAACCCTTACGTAATCAACTTTCATTGTGGCAGGGAAAATAGTATCATCAATGCCCTTACTTCCGCCCCAATTACCGCCAACAGCTAAATTTAAAATTAAGTGAAAGTCTTGGTCAAATGGCCAGTCGCCAGCGCCTTTACCAGTATTTTTGAATGTTAAATATTTTTGGTCGTCGATGTAGAAATCAATTCTATCTTCAAACCATTCTACAGCATAAACATGATATTCGGTGTATGGATTTTGTACCTTTAAAGCCTTGCCAACCTGGGTTTTAATGATGTGGTTAAATTTTTCAGTATGCACCGTTCCATGTACGTTATCCGGATCGTAACCTACATGCTCCATAATATCTATTTCGCCACTTTTTGGCCAACCACCATATTTTGCATTACTTGGTAAACCCCAAAATGCAGGCCATAAACCCCTGCCTTTTGGCAAAATCATCCGGGCCTCTACCCTGCCATATTTAAAGTCAAATTTGCCTTTTGTAACTAAACGAGCTGAAGTGTAGTGGTTTTTATCATTCTCTTCCTTTAATGCAATAATGTTTAAATTACCTTTTTTAACAATTGCATTTGCACTATCAGATTTAGTATAATATTGTAATTCGTTATTTCCGTAACCATCTCCTCCAACATCGTAACTCCAATTTTTTGCCAATGGAAGTCCGGCATCGTTAAACTCGTCACTCCATTTTAACTTCCAGCCTTTTGCTACCGGCGTATTCTTTATTTCTTCGAAAAGTAATTCTGGTTCGTTTGTGGTGATAAGCTCTACATTATGAGCCAATAACCATTGCATTTCTGGTACGGTGTTTACGGTCCATGCATTTATAGTTAAACCTAGTTTTTGTGCATTTTCTATCCAATTATCTTTTTGGTAAACGCTGTAATGATAATCTGCACCAGTGAACTTATCCGTTTTCAATTGCTCTGCACTTATTTCTCCTCTTAAATACGCAACCTTCGCATTTGGAAGTAATTGCAGCACACGTTTACAATAATCGTAATCGAAACTGATGTATTCTGTCCAGTCTATAACCTTTAGTTTTTTAACCATTTCAACGCATTTATTGGTTACCTCAATACCGCGTTCTTTACTAATTAGCGATGGTTTTATTTCTAAAATCAGCTTAGTGGTTTTTTGTTTTTTTCCGGCTTGCAGATAACTTTCTAGAGTTGGAATTTTTTCGCCATTGCTCATGGTTTTGGTTAGTAATTCCTCGTATTTTACGGTTTCTATTTTTAATCCTTGAAATTCAGGATCGTGATTTACAACTAACACGCCGTCGGCAGTCATCCAAACATCGAATTCAGAACCATAACAGCCTAAACGAACGGCCTCATTTAATGCTGCAATAGAGTTTTCTGGCAATTTGTTCTTTTTCCAGGCGCCACGATGAGCAATAACCTGATTTTTGTTCCAGTTAAATTTTTGAGCAAAAGAAGCTGTAAAGATGAATACCATAAAGGCTGAAATAAATATTCGTTTCATATCTGGTTTTGACGATTTTTTTGACCCAAAAGTATGGGTTTGCAGTTAAAGTTACTTAAGTTTTGTGTAACCATAGTATTAAGGAATAATTTTTTGACGACAACGCTATTGCGAAAAACCGTTGTTAAATAAACCAGATGGTAGCAAGCACGGAGTGTAACGGAGTAAAGCGGGACTAAAGATGCCATGAAGTAAGAAACCGTCGTTTTCAAATAAAAATAGAACAACAGATAAACAATTTATATTATTCGCGTTACCATATTGTTGGCTAAGTGCAATTGATTGGATTTATTTTTACATTTACGTTGATATGGTGAGCAATAACTATAATGAGCTAATCAGAAAAATAGACGAATTTATCCGTAAGTTTTATTTGAATAAAATTTTACGGGGAAGCATTTACAGTGCCGCTATTTTGCTTGCTCTATATGTGCTCATTTTTATAAGCCTTTATTATTTGAACCCTGGCGCAGGATTTAAAACTTTTGTTTTCTTCTCGTTTTTGATGGTTGCTATTGTTATAATTGGCTTGCTGATTATTAAACCATTGCTTGCTATGCTAAAACTTGGCAAGCATTTGTCTTTCGATGAAGCTTCTGTTATTATTGGCAACCATTTTAGCGATATTAAAGATAAACTTCTCAATACGCTTCATCTGCAACGATTAGCTGAAAATTTACCCGAAAACCAACTTATTCTGGCAAGTATAGACCAGAAAATTTTTGATTTAAAACCAGTTCCCTTTAGCACGGCTGTGCGAATTAACGATAATAGGAAATACCTCAAATATTTATTTGTTCCGCTATCTATTATTTTATTGATAGCTTTTTTGGCGCCTACAATTTTAAAGGAAGGCACCAACAGCTTTTTTAAATATGATGAATATATTGCGCCAAAGGCCCCATTTAATTTTACCCTTTTAAATAAAAATTTAACGGTTACGCAGGGTGATGATTTTACCATTAATTTGAAACTGGAGGGCGATGAGTTCCCCGCAGAAGTTTATGTAGAAGATGGAAAAAATACTTATAAGCTAACAAAAGAGAATATTAGCCGATTTAATTATACGGTTAAAAATATACAAGGCGATAAAAAGCTTGTTTTTAAAGGCGGTGGTTTTAGTTCGGCAGAATTTGCTGTTCGTGTTAAACCACGCCCGGAATTATTAAATGCTACAGCTACTTTAAATTTTCCCGCCTATCTTGGTAAAAAATCTGAAATCGTTAATAATGTTGGCGATATTCTTTTACCTGAAGGAACAAAAATAACGTGGAACTTTAAAACTGAACAAAGTAACTCAATTCTTTTTACGTTGAACGATAAAAAGCAGACTATTAATGTTTCTGAAAACACCGCTTCATTTGCTGCTATAATTAAGAATAACGCTAAATATAGCATTACGCCACAGAATGATTTTGTAACACTTAAAGACTCTCTAGCTCATCAAATTACGGTAGTTAAAGATCAAGCTCCCGGTATTACAGTTGAAGAGAAAAAGGATTCGATAAGTGATAAAGCCTTGTATTTCAGTGGGCAAATATCTGATGACTATGGCTTTAGCAGGTTGAGTTTTAAATATAACATCAAAGAGGGCAATAAAATTATCAGTACAGTTTCTAAAAATATTTCGGTAAAAAATAATGTTACCGAAAATAGCTTTTTCTATATCTGGGATTTAAAAAACATAACGGCTAAGCCCGGGCAAGAAATAGAATATTATTTTGAAGTAGCTGATAATGATGGTGTTAATGGGGCAAAAATTACACGTTCGGAGACAAAATTATTTAAGCAACCCACAAAAAGCGAAACTGCAGAGCAAGTAAATGCTAACAATAAAGCACTTAAGCAAAAAATGCAATCGGCTATTAGGTTAGCCGGAACAATTGAAAAAGAAAGTAAAAAAGTTGCACAGAGTTTAATAGATAAAAAACAGATATCTTTTGAAGATAAAAAGCAGATTGAGCAGCTATTAGACAAACAAAAACAACTTGAAGAAGCGGTTAAGGAAATTAAAGATTTAAATCAAAAAAACGCACAGCAACAACAGGAAAACCAGGCAGATAACCAGGATTTACAAGAGAAACAAAAACAAATTAAGGATTTGTTTGATAATGTTTTGGATGAAAAAACTAAAGAATTGCTACAAAAGCTCCAAAACTTAATGAATGAGCGGAATAAAGACCAAACGCAAAACGAATTATCGAAAATGCAGCTTGATAATAAAACCCTTAAGAACGAGCTTGACAGAATTTTAGAACTTTACAAACAACTCGAGTTTGAGCAGAATTTGCAAAACGATATTGATAGATTAAGTGATTTGGCGAAGCAACAAAAAGAGCTTGCGGCACAAACGGCTGATAAAAAGCAGGATAATGAATCTCTAAAACAAAAGCAAGATGCTTTGAATAAAGAGATGAAAGATATTAAAGATGATTTAAAAAAGCTGGAGGAAAAAAATCAATCGCTGGAACGACCAAACCCATTCGAAAACCCAGAAAAAGATATTCAAGATATTCAAAAACAGCAGCAAGACGGTAAAGAAGCGTTGGATAAAAAGGATAGTAAATCTGCCAGTCAGAAACAGCAAAAAGCCTCGGAGCAAATGGAAAAGCTTGCTCAAAAAATGAGCGAAATGCAACAGCAAGGTGAGGAAATGGAGAACAACCTGAATGCTAAAGAATTGCGCAGATTATTAGAAAACTTACTGAATACTTCTTTTGATCAGGAAAAGGTAATGCTTGCCTTAAAGCGTATGAATGCTTCAGATCCATCTTATACGAGCAATGTTCAGAAGCAGCGCAACATTAAAGATAACCTTAAAACCATTGCAGATAGCTTGTACAGCTTAAGTAAGAGGGTTCCGCAAATAGAATCTACCGTAAATGAGGAAATGAATAAGATTAATTTCAACCTTGATAAAAGTTTGGATAATCTGGGAGAACGGAGAACACCTGAAGCGAATAGATACCAGCAATTCACCATGACATCGATAAATAATCTGTCTTTGATGTTAAGTGAAGCTTTGAATCAGCTACAAAACATGCAGAAAAACTCTAAAGGTGGAAAAGGGAAACAAAAGCAGGGTATGAAGCAATTATCGCAAATGCAAGATCAGTTGAATAAGAGCATGCAAAAAGCGAGAGAGCAAATGCAAAAATCTGGCGGAAACCAAGGTACTGTGGGTAAAGGAGAAATGAGTCAGGAGTTTGGGAAAATGGCGCAGCAACAACAAATGATTAGGCAAGCTTTGGAAAAAATTAATCGTGAAGAGAATAAAGATGGCAAAGGTAAACTCGGCAATTTAAATGAGGCGATTAAAGAAATGAAGGAAACTGAAAGTGATTTGGTTAACAAAAAGCTTCAGCAAGAAACCATGAACAGGCAAAAAGAACTTTTGGTTAAGTTACTCGATGCCGAAAAAGCAGAGAAGGAGCAGGAAGAGGATGACAAGCGTGAGAGTAAAGCTGCAAAAGAATTTCCTGCATCTTATAAAAAGATGGTTGATGATTATAAAAAACAGCAGCAAAATGGTAACGATGTTTTGCAAAAAATACCGCCAACGTTAAATTATTATTATAAAAACAAAATTGCCGAATATTTAAAATCATTAAATATGGTGAAGTAGGTTTTTGTTATAGATTATAATCCAGCTCGTCATGCTGAATTTATTTCAGCATCTACTGTGTATAAGACCCCTGAAATGAATTTACTTCGTAGCTTTCCGCTGCGCTACAGGTCAGGGTGACGACTGCTCATTCTAAACGGCTATTTGTGGGTAACTATTATTTCTTAAATTTGCTGCATTAAACATATCAAAGAATGCCTGCAATTTCATTTTTTACTGAATCGGTTACTTACAATCTTCCTCAAAAACTGAAGGTTAAAAAATGGATTAAAGCTACTATTGAAAAAGAAGGATTTAAGCTTCAGGAACTTAACTTTATTTTTTGTAGTGATGAATATTTGCTTGGCATCAATCAGCAGTATTTAAATCATGATACCTATACTGATATAATTACATTCGATAATTCAGAAGAAGAAAAAAAAATTGTTAGTGATATCTTTATTAGTATTCAACGTGTTAAAGAAAATGCAAAAACGTTTAAAACTAATGATTTTGATGAGGTTTGCCGCATTATGATACACGGAACGCTTCATTTGCTTGGTTACAAAGATAAAGGCAAGGTTGCTAAAGCCCTTATGACGCAAAAGGAAGATGAATATCTATCTTATAGAGCTGAGGCTGGCTTAAATGCATAAAAAACCACTAACCTGATTTGGATTAATTGCTTCGATTTCAGATTCCCATGTTTCTTGCAATGACTTCATGTATCGGCAAAGCTATCTTAAATATAAATTACTGTACCAGAGTTATTTAAACCCGATTGTAGCGAAAACAAAAAGCTTTTTCAGCTTTGTTGTAGCAAAAAGCGGGACCAAACACACCTATCATAACAGGAATTTGCTTTCCAAAAATATTTTTTATTTCCTTTTCGTCTAATATTATTGGGCGTTCGTCTATAATATCTCCAAACTGGTATAATACAATGATTTACCGTGCAACGTTTTTGCGCTATTGCAGTCTTATATTCAAAACAACAACAAAAGGATTTAAGAAATTTATAATATAAAAATCATGAAAAACTCTATTAAAAATTTATTCACAGCAGCTTTAACAACAATTATTTTAGGCGCAACAGCCGTAACAGCTAACGCAGCTGATAAAAGTAACAATTACACAAATTTGACATCGGTAAAAAACATCAGCAAAATTAAAATCAGTGGAAATGTAAAATTGATTCTGATTCAAGATGCCAAAGAAAGTGTTGAGGTTTTCGATAACTATTATACCAAAAACGCACTTGTTCAACAGCAAAATGGTGAGTTAAGGGTTAGCTCTTTCAATGCTGAAGCATTAACGGTTATTGCACATGTAAATAACATTACAAATATTGAAGCATCCAACAATTCTTCAGTTAAAACTGCCGGAAATTTTAATTTATTAAACCTTAGTGTGGTATTAAATGATAAAGCAACCGCAGATATTACTGCAAATACGTTAAGCTTAACCACTAACATTAATGGTGCAAGTGCACTTAACTTAAAAGGAAGTACAGAAAACTATAATGCGGTTTTAAGCTCATCGGCAAAAGTTGGTATGAACGATTTTACTGCAACTGATAGTAATGTAAGTGCAGCGCCAATTGTGGTTTATAGCGCCAATCGTTTTGAAGATTTAAAATTAGAATTATTGGAAACGATAATCTAAATCAAAGATAAAGTTTAGTTTTAGTTAATGATAGAAGCAGCGGCGGAGCGATTCCTCCGCTGTTTTGTTTTTTATATAGGTTTAGATAATCAATATTCTGCCATATTTAGGGCTTAAGCTACGCTTTAGAAATACGATCCATTCTCTCAAATATTTTATCCGTACTTTTGTAGCAATTTTCCTTTATAAATTCGAAACACAAAGAAATTGAGCACACTAATTGCGGCAGAAGGCTTAGGTCATGGTTATCATGATGAATGGCTATTTAAAAATTTAACTTTAGGCATTAACTCTGGTCAGCGTGTAGCGTTGGTTGGAATTAATGGCGCTGGTAAGAGTACCCTTTTAAAATTATTAGCAGAAAGATTCCCTCCGCTTGAAGGTAAAATTGTAAAAAATAAAGCTGTTAAAATTGGTTTCTTAGATCAGGAACCTCAATTTACTGAAGGTTTTTCTATTAGCGATCATATTTTTTCTTTAGAGAATAAACAACAGCAATTAATCAAGGAGTATGAAGAACTAATTGAAAATCCGAATCCTGACGAGAAAACACTTAATCGTTTATACGAAGAACTAAGTGAACATAATGCTTGGGAATATGAGCATGAGATTAAAACCATTTTAAATAGAATGGGCATTACTCACTTGCAACAAAAAATATCTACCCTTTCTGGTGGACAAAAGAAACGTTTGGCGTTGGCTAAGTTGTTAATTGAAGATCCCGAGATTTTGGTATTGGATGAACCAACCAACCATTTAGATATTGATACTATTGAATGGTTGGAAAAACTCTTAACTACTGGACAAAAAACAATTCTTCTTGTTACCCACGATAGATATTTTTTAGATAATGTGTGTAATACAATTGTGGAATTAGATAAGGGCAAGATTTTTAATTACAATGGAAATTATGCTTACTTTTTAGAAAAGAAAAGTGAAAGGGAGGCTTTAGATGCAACTGTTTTACATAAGAACCAACAGCTATTAAAGAAAGAATTAGAGTGGATGAGGCGCATGCCACAGGCTCGTGCTACAAAATCTCAAGCTAGGATTGACGCCTTTTACGATTTAGAAGAAAAAACTAAGAAAAAGTCTGATAACCAAAGTGTTACCCTTAAAATGAAGATGTCTCGCCAAGGCGGTAAGATAATTGAGTTAGAGCATATCGAAAAGGCTTTTGATGGTCGGCCGATTATAAATGATTTCAGCTATACTTTTAAAAAAGGCGATAGAATTGGTTTGGCAGGAAAAAATGGGACTGGTAAATCGACACTTCTAAATATTATTACCAGTCAATTAACGCCAGATGCGGGTAAGGTAGACACTGGAGAAACTACAGTTTTTGGCTACTATAAGCAAGGTGGTTTAACCTTCGATCCAAAGGAGCGTGTAATTGATATTGTAAAATCAGATGCAGAATATATCAAGATGGCAGACGGTTCTGTTATTACAGCTTCTGCCCTATTAACGCTTTTTCTTTTCCCTCCGAAAAAACAGCACGGTATGGTAGAAAAATTAAGTGGTGGAGAAAAGAAGCGTTTAAACTTGATGAAGGTTTTAATGCAAAATCCAAACTTCTTAATTTTAGATGAGCCAACTAACGACCTAGATATTGATACCTTAAATGTTTTAGAAGAGTTTTTAGAGAATTTCCCTGGTATATTAATGTTGGTTTCTCACGATAGATATCTGTTAGATAAGATGAGTGACCAGTTATTTATCATGGAAGGCGAAGGTGTAGTTAAGATTTACAACGGAAACTATTCTGAATATAGATTGAGTTTAGAATTGCCGAAAAAGGTTGAGTCAAAGAAAGCACCTGCTCCTACTGTAGAAAATATTCAAGCCAAAGCAACTAAAAAATTAACTTACAAAGAGCAAAAAGAACTAGAAGAAAGCGAAAAGGGTATTGAGAATACAGAGCTTGAGATTACAAAACTGACCACTACTTTACTATCTATAGATGCTTCGGATTATATTAAAATTCAGGAAGTATCAAAGGAAATAGAAGCGTTAAAAAAACGTTTAGATGAATACACGTTTAGGTGGTTGGAGCTTTCGGATAACTAATAACTTCTAATAATTGTTCACGTTGTTTCACGTGGAACATTATAAATATTACATAAAATAAAGTTTACGTTCCACGTGGAACATTAATAATAGATTGAAATGTTTTCTAAATATGATTTGATTGTGGTTGGTGCTGGACATGCAGGGTGCGAAGCCGCTGCTGCTGCAGCTAACTTAGGATCGAAAGTTTTGTTGATAACCATGAACATGGGGACTATTGCTCAAATGAGTTGTAACCCGGCAATGGGAGGCGTAGCAAAAGGCCAAATAGTACGTGAGGTTGATGCAATGGGAGGCTATTCTGGAATTATATCAGATAAATCAACCATACAATTTAGAATGCTCAATAAATCTAAAGGCCCTGCAATGTGGAGCCCTAGAGCACAAATAGACAGGATGAAGTTTGCCGAAGAATGGAGATTAGCTTTAGAGCGTACTCAAAATCTTGATATGTGGCAAGACAGTGTTGTGGGTTTATTGGTTAAAGATAATACAGTTTACGGAGTTAAAACATCACTTGGCATCGAGATAGAAAGTAAGGCAGTTGTACTTACTAATGGTACGTTTCTAAATGGAATTATCCATATTGGTGAGAAGAAATTTGGAGGTGGTCGCACAGCAGAAAAATCTTCAACTGGTATTACTGAACAATTAGTAGAATTGGGTATGGAAGCCGGGAGAATGAAAACCGGTACCCCACCCCGAGTTGATGGAAGAAGTTTAGATTATTCTATGATGGAAGAGCAATGGGGTGACAATGATAAAAGCAAATTCTCTTTTACAGACACTGAAGTTTCAACTGACCAACGTTGCTGCTGGATAACTTATACAAATAGCGAAGTGCATGAAACCTTAAAAGAAGGTTTTGAAAAATCGCCAATGTTTACTGGCAGAATCAAAGGCCTAGGTCCAAGGTATTGTCCATCTATTGAAGATAAAATCAATCGCTTTGCAGAGCGAGACAGACACCAAATATTTGTTGAACCTGAAGGATGGAATACCTGCGAAATTTATGTAAATGGCTTTTCAACTTCACTTCCAGAAGATGTACAGTTTAAAGCTTTGAGATTAATTCCAGGATTTGAACAAGCCAAAATGTTTAGACCAGGTTATGCTATTGAATATGATTTCTTTCCACCAACTCAATTATCTTTAACACTTGAGACAAAATTAATAAGTAATCTATTTTTAGCTGGACAGATAAACGGAACAACTGGATACGAAGAAGCGGCTTGCCAAGGTTTTATGGCTGGTATAAATGCACATCAAAAAATTAATGATAATCATGAACTGATCATGAAAAGATCAGAAAGTTATATAGGTGTTTTAATTGATGATTTAGTTACCAAAGGTACGGAAGAGCCTTACAGAATGTTTACATCAAGAGCTGAACATCGGTTATTATTAAGACAAGATAATGCAGATATCCGTCTCTCTCCTATCGGACACGAATTGGGTTTGATATCTGATGAACGTTTAGAAAAAGTTAAACAAAAAGTTGCCGCTGCAGATGCGTTAGTAAAATTTACAAAAAGCCAGGGTATTGAGATGGCTGATGCAAATCCAATGCTCGAAAGTTTAGGGTCAAGTGCGTTAAATCAAAATGTAAAAATACATAGTTTAGTTGGTAGACCACATGTTGGTTTACAAGATATTATTAAAGTGAGTAAGCCATTGGCAGAAGCAACTAAAGAACTAGACGAAGAAACAATTGAGCAAGCTGAAATAAAAATTAAGTACGAAAGCTATTTCGAAAAGGAAAATGAAATTGTAGCTAAAATGCTTAAGATGGAGGACAAGGAAATTCGTCCAGACTTTGATTACAATAAAATTGTTTCCATCTCAAAAGAAGCTCGCGAAAAATTATTTAAAATAAAACCTCGAACTTTAGGTCAGGCATCAAGAATTTCGGGTGTTTCGCCATCAGATATTTCAGTTTTAATGGTTTACATAAATAAGTAATTGATAATCAGTAATTTATAAAAAATATATTGAATTAAAAAATAATTTCACAGAATCGAATAAAAATAATTTTTAACCTTACAGTTCCAGAAACAATTAAAACGTCTTAGAACGCTTAAAAAATGCCAAATTTAAAACAACAGTATTTTAATCTAATAAATTTAATTGCCTTAGCAATTATTGCAGGTTTTTTTGGCTGTGCGTCCCCCCAACCCATTACTGGTGGTCCGCAAGATAAAACGCCACCGAAGGTTTTAAGCATAACGCCAAAAAATTTAACAAGGAATTTTAATGCTAAAAAAATTGTAATAAATTTTGATGAGTATTTTAAAATCGTAGATGAAACCAAAGAATTTTCAATTTCACCAGAATTAGAAAAAGCACCTATTTTAAAAATTAAGAAAAAATCTCTAGAGATTTCCATTGCCGATACGCTTGAAAAAAATACAACTTACACTTTAAATTTTGGTAAGTCTATTGCCGACATAAATGAAAGTAATGTTTTAAAAAATTTCTCTTATGTTTTTTCAACTGGGCCGGAGATAGATTCTTTATCTTTAAGTGGAAAAGTTACGAACGGTTTTACTGGTGAAGATGAAATGGATGTAACAGTTTTTATATTACCTGTTGAAAGAGATACGCTGTTTGGAAAAAGACGTCCATCAATTTATACCTTAACCGATAGCTCAGGAAATTACAAACTCAACAACTTAAGAAAGGGAAAATACAAAGTTTATGCTTTAAAAGAAATTAAAGGTGGTGGAGATAAAATATATCAGCAGATAACAGATGAAGTAGGTTTTATAAAAGAGCCTATAGAAATCGATAAAAACGTTGAGAATGTTAATCTTAACGTTTTCAAGGAATTAGCCCCAGAATTTCGAGTTACTGAAAGCAAAATAAATACAGACGGTAGCATTAGTTTAAGCTTTACTCAGCAACTTAAAAAACCTGAAATAACGGTTGTTGAACCAGCTGCAATTGACGTTGGCAAACGAGTTGTATTTAGCAAAAACAACGATACAGCAAAGGTTTGGTTAAATGATTTAAGCTTTGATTCTGTAAAAGTTGCTATAAAGGATGGTGGGAAAGTATTACAAAATGTTAATTTAAGTCGATCCAAAAGAGATACTTACACACGTGATTTAACGCCTACAGATAATGCAGGAGCCGGAAAACTTAATCCGTTTCAGCGTTATACGCTCAATTTTCCTATTCCTATTACAGGCGCAGATGCATCAAAGATTACTTTATTAGATGATTCGATAAAAAGAACTACATTTCAATTATTAAAAGACAGTACGGATTTTCTTAAATACTATGTTATCTTCCCTTGGAGAGCAAAGAGAAATTATGATTTAAAATTTGCAGCAGGTGCATTTACCGGAATCTTTAATGCTAAAAACAAAGAATTTGTAAAAAAATTCACACTAGATGCTACTGATAATTACGGTAATTTAGCCTTGAATATTTCGGTTCCGGATACTGCAAAAAGTTATTTGGTTGAAATTCTGAATGAGAAAAAAGTATTGATAAAATCTTACAACATCAGATCAAACATTAAACTTAACTTTAATAATTATCCGGCTGCTAAGTATTTAATCAGAGTAGTTTACGATGAAAATAAAAATGGAATTTGGGATACCGGAAATGTAAAATCTGGTATTCAACCAGAAAAAATCTGGTATTCAAAAGATGAAATTTCTTTAAGACCAAACTGGGATATTGAAAATAATCTAACTATCCCTCCTCCGCCAAAACAATAATTATGGCTTTGTAAACCACTCAGAATACATAATATAATTATCAGGTAACTTATTTAGTAAAGCCCTTTGCTCATCAGTAATAGGCTTTATTTTTTTTGCAGGTGTTCCGGCATAAAGAAAACCTGTTTCACAAATTGTATTTTCCAAAACAACAGAACCAGCTGCTATAATACAATATTCTTCAATAACTGCATTATCCATCACAATAGCCCCCATTCCAATCAATACATTATCCTGAACTGTACAGCCATGTACAATAGCATTATGTCCAACAGAAACTCGATTTCCAATATGTGTTGATGCTTTTAAATACGTAGCATGAATTACAGCACCATCCTGTATATTAGAATCATTTCCTATCGTAATCGCATTCACATCACCTCTAATTACCGCATTAAACCAAACCGAACAATTATTACCTAAGATAACATCGCCAACTATAGTAGCGTTTTCCGCAATGAAATTATCTTTTCCTATTTCTGGATATTTATTTTTTACTGGAAGTATTAAAGGCATAATTAAAATGTTAGATGTCTGATGTAAAATTGAATGTACTCAGCTATCGAAGACCATGAATAAATTAAAATACAGTATCAATTAGTTTTTCAGCGTGATTAGGATAGTCAGTAGTAAAATGCAATCCCCTACTCTCTTTACGTTGCATGGCAGACTTGATAACCAAATAAGCAGTTTGAATAACGTTTCTCAACTCGCAAAGTTTAACTGAAACTTTATTCATTTTATAAAATTCTTCCGTTTCCTGATAAATTAAAAATAGTCTACGATGCGCTCTTTCTAAACGGAAATCAGAACGAACAATACCAACATAATCGCCCATAATTTTTTGTAACTCACGAAGATTATGCGTGACTAATACATCCTCATTACTTTGCGTTACACCTTTAGAATCCCACTCCGGGATATTATCAGGTATAATATTGTTTTTAAAATGCTCAATTGCATCTTGATAAATACGATGTGCAAAAACGGTAGCTTCTAGCAATGAATTGGAAGCCAATCGGTTAGCACCATGTAAGCCAGTAGATGAACATTCGCCACAAGCGTATAAATTTTTAATAGAAGACCGACCATATTCATCAACCAAAATACCACCACACATGTAATGTGAGGCAGGTGTAACCGGAATATAATCCTTGGTCATATCAATACCAATAGATAGACATTTGGCGTATATATTAGGAAAATGTTTAAGAATATCTGCTTTCTTTCTCATCGTAATATCCAAATACACAAAATCATCACCCGATTTTTTCATTTCATTATCAACTGCCCTGGCCACAACATCACGTGGCGCTAAAGATTTACGCTCATCATATTCTTGCATAAACTCCTCCCCATTTTTACGACGAAGTACACCACCGAAACCACGAACAGCTTCAGAAATTAAGAAAGATGGATACTCTCCAGGGTGATACAAAGCCGTTGGATGGAACTGAATAAACTCCATATTCCTAACTTTTCCTTTAGCACGGTAAACCATCGCCATACCATCGCCTGTTGCAATTACCGGATTTGTAGTGGCAGAATAAACGTGTCCGGCACCACCCGAAGCCATCACTGTAACGTTTGCCACAATCTTTTCCACATCGTTAAGCTCTGTGTTAAAGGCATATATACCATAACAGTTAATATCTTCGGTACGTTTATCAACAAACTCACCAAGGTGATGCTGGGTAATTAACTCCAGGGCAAAGTAATGTGTTAATATCTCTATGTTCGGATTCTCATGAATTTCTTTTAACAAAACCCTTTCAATTTCATATCCGGTGATGTCTTTGTAGTGCAAAACACGATGTTCAGAATGACCACCCTCTTTAGCTAAATCGTAAAAACCTGCATTATCTTTATCGAAGTTTATGCCATAATCTATGATCTCCTGAATGCGCTGAGGTCCCTCTTTTACAACGATTTCCACAATTTTTTTATCACACAAACCATCGCCCGCTATCAAGGTATCGTCTATATGTTTTTCAAATGAGTCATCCTTATCCACAACAACTGCAACACCGCCTTGTGCATATTTTGTATTTGATTCATCTTCGTTAGATTTTGTAACGATTAAAACCTTACCATACTTAGCCGCTTTAAGCGCAAAACTCAAACCCGCTATACCTGAACCAATTACCAGAAAATCTACTTTTCTCATCTAAAAAACATTTACTTTATCAACGCTGTTGATAACTATAGAACAACTGTTAGCTTTATGTAGAAATAAGACTAACAAATAAATTTGAATGTTTAAAGCTACTCTAAAAAGACAATTTGCCACAATCTTTTACCCAATTTTTAAGCACATTTGTACAAGTAATTAACTTTTCACACATTTTAAACAATTAACATTCCAGTATTGATAAATTTTGAGACATTTTTCGATAGTGCTGAAAATCAATCTTATCATATTACAAAAATGTAATCTAAATGTTAGTAAACGATTAACAACTTACATAAACGAACTTATTTTCGAAACTTGCCAACAATACTAACACACTAATAAACAAACAAGATTTATTTATTTAAAATAACTTATTAATTATTGAGACGTGGAAAGCTTTATCTTTGACCAACGTCAAAATTCAAAAAAGGAAAATTTAAAAATGAACATAGATGTCTTAGAAGAAATTAACAAAAAAGGATTTGTAGAGGAAGATATTGACCCGACACTAGACTTGTTTGTTGAAATCGAGAAATTAAAGAAAGAAAAGAATGCGATTATTTTGGCGCATTATTATCAAGAACCTGATATTCAAGATATTGCTGACTATATTGGAGATAGTTTAGGCTTATCTCAAGAAGCTGCAAAAACTGATGCTGAGGTAATTGTATTTGCCGGAGTGCATTTTATGGCAGAAACGGCAAAGATATTATCGCCTACAAAAAAGGTTTTATTGCCAGATGTTAAAGCTGGTTGTTCTTTGGCAGATAGTTGTCCACCGCACTTGTTTAAAAAATTTAAGGAGAAATATCCCGACCATTTGGTGATTACATACGTAAACTGCACAGCTGAATTAAAAGCTTTAAGTGACATTGTTTGTACATCTACAAATGCGGTTCAGATTGTAGAAAGCTTACCTAAAGACCAAAAAATTATTTTCGGACCGGATAGAAATTTAGGAGCCTGGGTTGCTAAAAAAACAGGTAGGGATTTAGTATTGTGGAATGGTGCTTGTATGGTTCATGAAATTTTTTCTCAGGAGAAAATTACAAAGCTTAAAGAACGCCATCCGAATGCAAAATTTATTGCCCACCCGGAATGTGAGGAACCAGTTTTACGAATGGCTGATTACATCGGTTCTACTACAGGCTTGTTAAAATATGCCATTTCCAATCCAGCAACTGAATTTATTGTCGCTACAGAAAGTGGTATTATCCACCAAATGGAGAAAGCTTGCCCGGATAAAACTTTTATTCCTGCGCCACCAAATAATAGTTGTGCTTGTAACGATTGCCCATACATGAAGCGAAATACTTTAGAAAAACTATATTTATGTTTAAAAAATAGTTCACCGGAAGTAACTGTTCCAGAACATATTATAGAACAAGCTCGCAAACCAATTCAAAGAATGTTAGATATTTCTGCAGAATTAGGGTTGTAAAAAATTGCCACACTGAGCTTGTCGAAGTGCATTAGTCTTCGATAAACTCAGACGGACTTTTGGATAAATAATAAAAATGAAAATAACAGATATCCTTAAAAATTATTCAGGCTTGCTCTGGTTGCTCCTCGGAATAACCGTTGGTAGCATTGTGGGTTTAATTTTTGGGAAAAGCGTTGAAAGTATAAAACCACTAGGAGATATATTTCTAAACCTGTTGTTTACAGCCGTAATTCCACTGGTATTTTTTGCAGTTTCTTCGGCAATAGCGAATATCGACAGGTCAAAAAAGTTAGGAAAACTGCTTACCATAATGGTGCTTGTTTTCTTATCAACGATATTAATTTCAGCTATGCTGACTTTGGTTGCAACATGGATTTTTCCAATTCATCAGGAACTTGGTCATAATGTTTTGCCATTAGAGAATGAGAAAATTCAATCTTTTGGTGAACAAATGACTCAACTTTTAACTGTTGGAGAATTTTTTGAGATTGGCAGCCGTAAAAATATGCTAGCCTTAATCATTTTCTCAGTTTTGGTAGGGTTTTCAACATTATATTCGGGTAAAGATGGTGAAGGTTTCAAAAATTTTCTGGTTTCAGGAAATGAAGTAATGAAAAAGCTTATCATCCTGATAATGAAGCTTGGACCAATTGGTTTAGGGGCATATTTTGCTTATCAGGTTGGTGTTTTCGGTCCACAACTATTTGGAACTTATGCTAAAGCTTTGGGTTTGTATTACGGAGTTGGTGCATTTTATTTCATCGTATTTTTTACGCTCTATGCCTTCATTGCTGGAGGTTTTAAGGCAATAAAAATCTTTTGGAAAAACAATATTGTACCATCATTAACTTCGGTAGGAACCTGTAGTAGCATTGCAACTATTCCTGCAAATTTGGAAGGAAGTTCGAAAATGGGTGTTCCTGCTTACATCACAAATGTGACCATTCCGTTAGGTTCAACTCTACATAAAGATGGTTCGAGTATTAGCTCTATCGTTAAAATTGCGGTTGTTTTTGCAATTTTCGGTAAAGATTTAACCAGTGTAGATACCATACTTTTAGCTTTGGGCATTACCGTATTAGTGAGTATCGTTGAAGGTGGAATACCAAACGGTGGTTACATTGGAGAATTATTAATGATTTCTGCTTATCAATTACCACCTGAAGCACTTCCACCAGCAATGATAATTGGAACTTTAGTTGATCCTATGGCTACCTTATTAAATGCTACCGGAGATAATGTTGCAGCGATGTTAATCGCCAGATTTACTGAAGGAAAAAACTGGATGGAGAGTAAATTAAACTGATGTCGTCACGTTGAATTTATTTCAGCGTCTACTTTAAAAGATGCTGAAATAAATTCAGCATGACGAATATTTATAAAAATAAATTCGGGGGCTTCGCCCCATTATTGCAAAAAAAAGTAAAAATATGTTTGAAAACAAAGAACGTACAGATATAAATGAATTAGGTGAATTTGGCTTGATTAAGCATTTAACCACCAATTTTAAAATTAAGAATGATTACTCGGTAAAAGGTATTGGTGATGACGCTGCCGTTTTAGATGCAAAAGGACAACAAACGCTTATATCAACAGATTTGCTCTTAGAAGGAATTCATTTCGATTTATCTTATGTACCACTTATGCACTTAGGTTATAAAGCCGTTCAAGTTAATTTGAGTGATATATATGCAATGAATGGCAAGGCAAGCCAAATAACAGTTTCCATAGGGTTATCTAGTAAGTTTCCGCTAGAGGCTGTAGAGGAAATTTACAAAGGAATTGAATTGGCTTGTAATAAGTTTAACATCGATTTAATTGGTGGAGATACCTCATCAAGCAAACAAGGATTGGTTATCAGCGTGACCAGTATTGGTTATGCCGATGCTGATAAAGTTACCTATAGAAATGGTGCGCAAGAACACGATTTACTTTGTGTTTCGGGCGATTTAGGTGGTGCTTATGTTGGGCTTCAAATTTTGGAAAGAGAGAAATTAATTTATCTGGAAAATCCTCAAATTCAGCCAGATTTAGAGGGAAAAGATTATATCATAGAGCGCCAATTAAAACCAGAAGCCAGAATGGATATTGTTGCTTTATTGGAAGATATGAACATCAAACCCACTTCAATGATTGATATTTCTGATGGTTTGGCTTCTGAAATTTTACACCTGGCAACGCAAAGCGATAAAGGTATAACCATTTACGAAGAAAAAATTCCCATCGACCCAATGACTTATGAAACGGCCCGTGAATTGGGAATTGACCCTACAGTTTGTGCTTTGAGTGGTGGTGAAGATTATGAATTGCTGTTTACCATTTCTCAGGAAGATTATAAAAAATTAAAGCACGATGTAGACATTACCGTGATTGGTCATGTTACCGATAAAAATTCAGGCTGCAAAATGGTTTCAAAATCAGATAATGTACATGAGCTGAAAGCACAAGGTTGGAATGCTTTTAATAAATAATTGAGGTATTTCTAGCACCCTCGTCATTGCGAGGTACGAAGCAATCTCTACTATTAGATTGCTTCGTGCCTCGCAATGACGACTTTTTATATTACTCCTCTTCCAAATACTTCATATCAATTTGCTTCGTCGCTTTTGCCCCCAATTTTTTAATCTTTTCTGAAGTATTAACCAGATTTCCAGAACCATCAGATAATTTATTTAAGGCTTTATCGTAAGCATCCTGACCATTTTTGATGTGTTTGCCGATAGTTTCCATATCCGAAATAAAACCTACAAATTTATCGTACATACTTCCGCTTAAACGAGCAATTTCCATTACATTTCTATTTTGTCTTTCCTGTTTCCACATGCTTGCAATGGTGCGTAAGGTTGCCAACAAAGTAGACGGACTTACGATAACCACCTTTCTATCCCAGGCAAAATTGAAAAGCTCTGCATCTTTTTGTACGGCAATACTAAAAGAGGATTCAATCGGTACAAAAAGTAAAACAAAATCGGGAGAATTAATTTTGTACAAATCCTGATAATTTTTAGATGAAAGTTCTTGTATGTGATTCTTAATAGAAGTTAAATGCTGTTTTACATAGCCCTCACGCTCTTCATCCGTTTCGGCTGACACAGAACGCTCGTATGCAACCAAACTCACCTTAGCATCAACAACAAGATGTTTACCGTCTGGTAAGTCAATAACAACATCTGGTTGGTAGCGACCGCCTTCGGCGGATATCAGCGAGGCTTGAATGCGATACTCCTGATCCCGAACCAAACCCGAACGTTCTAAAACTTTTTCTAGGATAACCTCGCCCCAATTACCTTGCTTTTTACTGTCGCCCTTTAAAGCTTTGGTTAAATTATTGGCGTCTTCCTGAATAAGTTTACTTTGTATCTGAAGCTCAGAAATTACGCCTTTCAAAATATTTCGCTCATCTGATTCGGCTTTGTAAACTTTTTCGACCTTTTCTTCAAATGCCTTTATATTTTCTTTCAGCGGATTTAAAATCAAATCTAAATTTGTTCTATTCTGTTCAACAAAACGGATGGATTTCTCTTCTAAAATTTTATTGGCTATCAATTCAAAATCTTTATTAAACTTCTCTTGATTTTGCTCTAAACTTGCTTTTTGGGCTGCCAATTTTTCTTTTTCTGCTTGATAAAATGACTTTGTTCCTTCTAATTCTCGATTGGCATCGGCTAATCTATCGCGTTCGGTTTGCAATTCGTTGATTAAGCGTTGTTGTTCTTGCTTAAGTAGTAAGGTAATATGTTCTTTCTCGGCAGATAAGTTTGAAGTCCGCTCATCAGCCTTTGCCAATGAGATTTTTAAAGCATCATTTTCAGTCTTTAATTTTTCGAAATCTTCAACAGAAATTACTGACAATCCATTTTGTGGCTTTTTTAGAAATAACAGCACTAAAACAATTAAGATAACGACTAATAAAACGATTGGTGCAAACTCCATATTGATAATATTTTTAGTAAAAATCAATATTTAAAATAGAATTACCAAAATAATTTGCCAAACACTTTACTCAAGGAGTTAACAAATATTTTAAGGTAAAAGATGCACTTTCTTCGGACCTCCTTCGAGACTTCTTCGAAGAATAGGTACTTTTTTCGAAGAAGTCTCGAACAAGTACCATACAAGGTGCAATAAAAGCTATTGCGAATGAACGGGAAACTTAACTAAAAAATTTACGATTTAGAAGAAATCTCTCAAAACCAATTCAGCAACATCAGCTCCGGTTTGGCTACCCATTGCAACGCCCATACCATTACACCTAACCGCACAAAAAACATTTGGTTTTGCTTCTGTTATTATTGGTGATAGCGTTTTGCCAAAGGCCATAATTCCGCTCCATTTATAATCAATTTCAAAATCAGTACCTGGTAAAATAACTTCATTTAAAAGATTGTACAAAGCATCCTGAATTTTTGTTGTTAATCCCAATTCAGTTGTTTCCTCAGTTCTAAAATCTAAATTTCTACCACCGCCGAGCAAAATTCTATCATTAATATTTCTAAAATAGTAATAGCCTTTATCGTAATGGAATGTGCCTGCAACTTTTAATTTTTTAATTGGTTTTGTTACCAAAACTTGTCCTCTTCCGGGTTTTACATCTAATCCCGGAATTAGTTTATTAACAAAAGCATTTATAGTTACAATTACTTTTTTTCCTTTAAAATTGCCTTGCCTGGTTTTTACAATTGGCTTGTTTTCATCTGTCGAAATTTCTTCTACCTCACAGCTATTAAAAATAGAAACACCTAATTGTTGTGCAAGTTGTATTAAGGCAAACATCATTTTACCTGTATCTATTTGTGCTTCGTATCGGTTTTCGATAATGCTTTCTATTCCTTCAAAACCAAAAATTTTTAACTTGCTGTTATTAACTTTAAAAGCATCAGGACCAATAATAGAATGTATTAATTTATTATAATGTTCAATTTTAACTACACAATCAGTAGACAAAATTTTATCATCAGGCTTAAACAATTCATATCCGCCTAATTGCTTGTAATCGATTTTGTCATCGCCTAAAATTTTTCGTAGTTTTAGCATGCCTTTCCATCGTTTTTCGATTAAGTCGGCAAGCGCATTAATTCCACAAATTTTTTCTTGTTCCATCAGTTCAGAAATGCTTCCAAAGCAAGCAAAACCTGCATTTTTCGTGCTCGCACCCGATGGCAAAAAACCACTTTCCAATATGGCTATTTTTAATTTCGGTATCGTTGTTATAAGATGAATAGCCGCATTCAAACCTACAATTCCGCTTCCAACTATAATTATATCGAAATCAAAAAAGGCAGTTTTTTCCCAGTAAGATAATTGGTTATTCATATTTAAAATTAAAACAAAATGTTGGTTTTTAATATAGGATCGCTTTTTGATATATCCGTAAATGAAAAACATACACAAAAGAAAATGGGAATTTATTTAATTATAATCGTCCCGGTATTATTACTTAGCATGTTTGTACAATGGCGTTTTAGGCATAAATTTTCTAAATACGCTGAAATGCAACTAAGCTCAGGTTTATCGGGAAAAGAAGTGGCAGAAAGGATGTTGCATGATAATGGAATATTCGATGTGAAGGTGATGAGTACCGAAGGACAGCTAACAGATCATTACAATCCAACAGATAGAACAGTAAACTTAAGTACAGATGTTTATTACAGCCGAAGTGTTGCAGCAGCAGCAGTAGCCGCACACGAATGCGGTCACGCGGTACAGCATGCAAGATCTTACTCTTGGCTAAATTTACGCAGTACGATGGTTCCTGTAGTAAGTATTTCATCAAACCTATTGCAATGGGTATTGCTAATTGGTGTAATGCTCTTGGTTTTTGCTGTGACACCAATTGTATTAGCTATCGGCGTGGTTGGTTTAGCTTTGGTTACCATATTTAGTATCGTAACCTTGCCAGTAGAATTTGATGCGAGCAATCGTGCGCTTGCCTGGTTAAAAAACAATCAAGGTGTAATGCAAACACAAGAAGAAAACACACAAGCAAAGGATGCATTATGGTGGGCAGCAATGACTTACGTAGTTGCAGCCATTGGCGCACTTGCTAACTTACTTTATTACGCATCTATGCTTTTTGGAAGAAGCAGAGATTAGAATATTTTCATTTACCTATGAAAATTGAAAAGCGGTTTGAAATTAATTTTTCGACCGCTTTCGCATTTAGGAAGATTACTATCCTTAATTCTTATAAATAGTAATTGTTTGTGGATTTGAAGCGCAAAGCCTGCAGTTGTTCTTCGGTTATACAGTCCCGCCAATACTACAATCTTTTGGTTATTGTAAGTGGTAAACTAAAACTTATGTAACCAAAAGTATTTCCGTTTATGTCGGGGCTATTTAGCAAAAGATGTAATTCTTCGGATTTCAAGCAACCAAATTTACTACACCTCGTCATTTCGACCTTGTGCAGAAATCTTTTAAAGTGCATTTTAAACTTCTAGAAAAGAGGGGTTTCTATATCCAAAGATTTCTCGGCTCCGCTCGAAATGACGGTTGATGAAAGTTTTGGAATTGGGTGGTCATTTTGACCTTATGGAGATTTTTTAAATTTGCTTAAAACTAAAATGATGGTTTGTAAAATTAAAATCCAAACCATTCACTTAAAATAGAATTTAAGCTTTAAAACTTTGAGGGGAACTCCCCTCCTTTTTTCAAGGAGGGGTTAGGGCAATGTCATTAACTTAATAAGTTCAGTTGTCAGTCTGAGCTTGTTGAAGACCTTGCTTGAAGTCGAAAAACAAAAAACATCTGTTCTTCGACAAGCTCAGGATGACAAGGTTTTTTTGTTTTCTCCTTAAGTTAATGACATTAGGGGTTAGGGGTGGTTTTTTCTTTATAGCAAATCCGTTTGTGCCTAAACCAGATAGAGCTAAATAGCCCGGAGCGAGGTACGAAGCGAGGACTATAAGCGATAGCGGGACTTTCGGCCGCCAATGCCACAGAACTTTGTTTTACAAAAAATTAATTTAGCCTATATGGAGCAATCAATTGAAACTCCGGAATTTCTACTTCGAATTCGGCATCATCAACCAATCTATTCATTAAATATGTGCCTTGCATGCTGCCCATGTCGGTTTTTAAATTACAGCCCGAAACATAAACATGGCTTTCGCCTGGTTGAATAATTGGTTGTAAACCTACAACGCCTTCGCCTTCTACTTCGCGGCGGCTACTATTCGAATCGAAAATAAACCATTGGCGGCGCATTAGCTGAACAGGATAATCAGAAAGATTTGAGATTTCTATGCGGTAAGCGAACATAAAATGTTCATTCGCCGGATTGGAATATTCCGGTTGATAAATAGTTTCTACTGAAACCTGAACGCCATCTGTAATTGCTGTAACCATGATGATAGTAACGAATTTAAGAAAAACCTTTCAAAAATCAAGCCATTACGCTTGCGCTATTGTAGTCGGCAAATTTTTCTGCCACTTCGTCTAAAATGCTGTGAATGTTTGCAATATCTGGTTCAGAAACCAATCGCATTCTATATGGTTTAAAATCTGGTAAACCTTTAAAATAATTTGAATAATGACGACGCATTTCAAAAATTCCGGTTTTTGGACCTTTCCATTCGATAGATTTATCCAAATGGGTACGGCAAACATTAATTCTTTCCTCAATGGTTGGACCAGCCAAATGCTCGCCAGTCTTGAAGAAATGTTTCACTTCTCGAAAAATCCATGGATAACCAATAGCCGCCCGGCCAATCATAATGCCATCTACTTCATATTCCATGCGCCAATTTGCTGCTTTTTCTGGGCTATCAACATCGCCATTACCAAAAATTGGAATTTTAATGCGTGGATTACGCTTAATTTCTCTGATTAACGACCAATCGGCCTGGCCCTTGTAAAGCTGTGCCCTGGTTCTACCATGAATGGTTAGAGCTTGTATTCCTACATCCTGAAGTCGCTCGGCAACTTCGTAAACATTTTTAGTGTCATCATCCCAACCCAAACGGGTTTTTACAGTTACGGGCAAATGCGAAGCTTTTACAACTGCTTCCGTCATTTTAACCATTTTATCAATATCGCGAAGCAAGCTAGAGCCAGCGCCCTTGCAAACCACATTTTTTACCGGACAGCCGTAATTAATATCTACCAAATCCGGATTTGCAGCCGATGCAATTTCTGAAGCTTCACGCATGTGTTCGATATCGCCACCAAAAATTTGGATGCCAATTGGGCGTTCATACTCGAAAATATCAAGTTTTTGAATGCTCTTTGCGGCATCTCTAATTAATCCTTCAGAAGAAATAAACTCGGTATACATCAAATCTGCACCATTCTGTTTGCAAACAAAACGAAACGGTGGATCGCTAACATCCTCCATTGGCGCAAGCAATAACGGGAATTCACCTAAATCTATATTTCCTATCTTAACAGACATTTTCTATCTTCAACGATTAAATAAAACATACAAAGGTACAAATAATGAATGTTGTAACACCTAACAAGGAAGAAATCAACCCTTTCCTGCAATTACTTTTACTTTTATTTTACGCAATAATTGGAGCCGTTGCTTTCACGCTGATATCTTTTGTTATCCTTTTAATGATATATGGAACTGGCCTGATTAGAGATTTTGCGCTAATTACATCTGGCGACCCGAAATATATTGATGCATTAAAAATACTTCAAATTGCCACTTCAATAGGCATGTTTATTTTGCCGCCAATTGCACTGGCCTTAACCAATGGCATAAAAACATCCGTCTTCTATGGTTTTAGAAAACCGAAGGTTGTACTGCTTTCTCTGGTTCTGGTAATTATGATTTTCTCCATGCCTTTAATGGAGTGGACTGCAATCTGGAACCAAAAAATGGCTTTACCGCAAAGTTTAAAATGGTTGGAAGATTGGATGAAAGAAAGTGAAGCTGTTGCAATGAAAATGACCATTCAATTATTAACAGTTAGAAACAATTGGGATTTTATTGTAAACCTAGTAATGATAGCTGTATTGCCCGCAATTGGCGAAGAATTAATGTTTCGTGGTGGTGTACAACGTTCAATTGATAAAATGTTTGGCAATCACCATGCAGCAATTTGGATTTCGGCCATTATTTTCAGCGCCATACACGTGCAATTTTATGGCTTCGTGCCAAGAATGCTTTTGGGCGCTGGCTTTGGTTATTTATATTATTACAGTGGAAGCCTTTGGTATGCAATGTTGGCACATTTTTTAAATAATGCCTATGCGGTTTGCGTCTCTCTATATCTGCAAAAAAACAATATTCCATTAAATAAAGCCGATGAACCTATGGGTTTTCCGTGGTACGGCTATTTAATTAGTGCAATAATTACCATAGCTTTGTTTAAATTTTTTAAAGATACAGCACAACGTGAGCGAAAACTGGGTTAAAGTATATACAACTGGCGATGCATTTGCAGCCGAAGTATTAAAACAAGGATTAATTGAAGAAGATATTCCTGCCGTTATAATTAACAAACAACTATCGGCTTACAATATCGGTGAAATTAATGTTTTGGTAAGCAAGGCAGATTTTGATAAAGCCATTGAATACATCGTTAAAAACGAAATTGAATAAGGTTTGCAAATTATTCATTATCCATCTACCATTTCCATCTTCCATTATGAAAACAAGAGCAATAACAGCCTTTTTCTTTACAATTGTAATGCTTGGCTCCGTGTTTTTAGATTCGTATGTTTTTACAATTTTCTACCTCATTTTAAGCGTACTTTCTTTGTTTGAGTTTTACAAACTCATCAAAAATTCAGGCATTCGCCCCCATAGAAATATTGGCTTGATGGCAAGTTCCTTAATATTTTTAATGGCTGCAGGTTTGCACTACTTAAATTACGATGTTAAATACCTTTTACTTTGCATTCCGCTAATATTTTCGGTTTTTATAACAGAACTTTATAAAAAAAGCAAAATTCCGTTTGCAAACATTTCTTACACTTTTGTTGGCTTTGTATACGTAACGATTCCGTTCTGTTTTTTCCACGCTTTGGGTTTTCTACGCGAATGGAATACATTTGATTATCATCTTCCCCTTGCCTTTCTTTTAATGCTTTGGGCAAACGATACGGGTGCATATATGTTCGGGGTTAAGTACGGAAAACGAAAATTATTCGAACGCCACTCGCCTAAAAAAAGTTGGGAAGGTTTTTTCGGCGGCATGTTTACCAGCGCATTAGTTGCTTATGGTTTATCGTTTCTATTTAAAGAGAATACACCGATTGTTTGGGTTGGAATGGCAATTCTAATCGCCAGTTTTGGTACATTGGGCGATTTAGTAGAATCTATGCTAAAACGCAGTCTGGATACAAAAGATAGCGGCGGTTTATTACCTGGTCATGGTGGGTTACTCGACAGGTTTGACGGCTTACTGCTTGCCGCTCCGGTTGTTTACGCGTACTTGTATTTGATTTTGTATTAATATTCGAAAATCATCTTCAGTAATTAATCTTTACGTTGGTCCGGCTTTTTGCTGCAATCTTTTTTGTGACACGGCTTTGCTTGATTAAAGCCAGAAAAAACAAAAAAGGATTTCCGCTACAATCCGGTTTATTTAAGTTTTGCCTATGCTACTATTTAAGTGCAAACTGCCGAAATAACGTAATAATCCCGACTCACCATAAAGCCTGCATTACTGTTAATTTCTTCGTTATTTTTAGTTGATTTTAAAACTTTAAAACCCGAAGTTTCTAAAACAGTCAGTACTCTTTGTTCATCGTATAAATTAAAACCAAATTTTGTAAAGGGCAGCGTTTCCATAAAGGTTTTATCAGCGAAAGCGATAGTTAATGAGCCTGTAGGCTTTAAGACTCGTTTAATCTCCTTTAAATACTCAGTTGGGTTTTGCCAAAAGTATATGGTATTAACGGTAAATATTTTGTCGAAAATTTTATCCTCAAATGGCAAAGTTTCTCCGTTTGTTAAAAAGAACGAGGCTTTATATTCTGCAATAAATTTTGCATTTATGCGCTCTGCTTCGGTAATAATTGTTTTCGAAATATCAGCACCGAAATAAGTTACATTTTCAGCTTTATTTAAAACATTAGCAACATGTGCAGCATTCCCATGTCCAAGCTCCAAAACAACGTTGTTTGCTTTTAAATTTAAGGCTTCAATAGCGCTTGTGGTCATGCCAATATTGCTAACATTCATCATCTCACCAGTTTTTATACCATGCGCTCCATCCGGGCAACTTAACTGGCGGGCAATTTCCTTTAAATGTTCTTCAGGTATTTGATTTTCCATATTGCAATTTACTCAGTTAAAAGCGGCAAACCTTATATCGTTATCAAAAAATCTTGTAAAATATTCGGCTACTTAATTACCTGAACTGGTTTTTTATTTTCATCTATTGCCACGAATGTAAAATCGCCGTGTACGGCTAACTCTCGTCCTTCGGCATACATTTGCTCAATATAAATTTCTACATTAACCTTTAAGCTGGTGTTGCCAACTTTAGTAACCTGGCCAATTAATTCGATAATTGTTCCGGCAGGGATAGATTTCTTAAAGTCGATTCTATCACTACTAACGGTTACCATAATTTGCCTGCTAAAACGAGTGGCTGTGATGAAGGCAACTTCATCCATAAGGTGCATTGCTGTGCCACCGAATAAGGTGTCATAATGATTTGTTGTATTTGGAAAAACGGCTTTGAATATACTAGTTTTCGATGCTTGTATTCTTTCTTCTAGGGTCATGTTGATTTATGTTAAATGCCACGAAAACATAGATTTACACGGAACTAATTTTAGTAAAATATTCTCTATTTTTAATTTCTTCCGTGTTTTCTGTGATTCCGTGGCAAAAGTATTAATTAATCAAATGTTCTGCGGCTAAAACATGCTCCGTTTTACGCATTTCTTTTGCGGCTTCTACCATTTCTATTAATGCTTTTTTAGTTTCATCCCAACCACGGGTTTTCAAACCACAATCTGGGTTTACCCAAATTTGCTCAGCAGGAATTACCGCTTTCGCTTTTTTTAGCAGGGTTATCATTTCTTCCCGGTTTGGCACTCTTGGCGAGTGTATGTCGTAAACGCCCGGTCCAATTTCGTTTGGATATTTAAAATCTGCAAAAGCATCCAACAGCTCCATTTGCGAACGAGAGGTTTCTATCGTTATCACATCGGCATCCATATCTGCAATATTCTGGATGATATCATTAAATTCAGAATAGCACATATGTGTATGAATTTGCGTTTCGTCCTGCACCCCACTTGCTGAAATTTTAAAAGCATCCACTGCCCAATTCAGGTATTCTTGCCAATCCGCTTTGCGTAATGGCAAACCCTCTCTAATGGCGGGTTCATCAATTTGTATAATTTTAATACCGGCTTTTTCCAAATCGCAAACTTCATCTCTAATGGCTAAAGCAATTTGTTTACAGGTAACCGAACGGGGCTGATCGTTACGAACAAAAGACCATTGCAGAATGGTAACTGGGCCTGTTAACATGCCTTTCATGTGCTTCTCTGTAAGCGATTGTGCGTAGGAAGTCCACTTTACGGTCATTGGTTTCGGCCTGGAAATATCACCATAAATAATTGGTGGTTTTACACAGCGGGAGCCATAACTTTGCACCCAGCCATTTTTGGAAAACGCAAAACCATCGAGTTGCTCTCCAAAATATTCAACCATATCATTACGTTCAAATTCTCCATGAACTAAAACATCTAAATCAATATCCTCTTGCCATTTTACCGCTTTTGCCGTTTCTTCGGCAATAAGTGTATTGTATTCTTCTTCGGTAAAAGTTCCATTTTTAAACTTTGCCCGCCAGCTTCTCACTTCCGTTGTTTGTGGAAATGAACCAATGGTGGTGGTTGCAAACTGTGGTAGATTAAGTTCGCTTTGTTTAATTTTCCGTTCAGCAAATTTATTTAAACGTTCAGAATCTACTTTCTTTAAATCTGCAACCCTTTGCTTAACGCTGGGATTGTGTATTAACAAGGAACTTTTTCTATCGGCAATTGCAGTTTTATTGGCTTCAAATTTTTGCAAGGTAGATGCAGGGTTTTCATTTGTAGCGAGTTTTTTAATGGTAACTATTTCATCAACTTTCTGCCTGGCAAAAGCAAGCCATTGCTTAATTTCTGCCGATAAATTTTGTTCGTTGGTTTCATGATCTAAATCAACCGGACTATGAATTAAAGAGCAAGATGGCGCAATCCAAACCCTGTCTTTTCCAAGTTTTCCAACCGCTTTATTAATAGTTTCTAAAGAGTTTTCAAAGTCATTTTTCCAAATATTCCGACCGTCAATCAATCCAAGTGAAAGAATCGTTTTCTCGTTTAATGATGATATAACGTCATCCAATTGCTGTGGCGCTCTTACCAAATCAATATGTAAAACATCAATAGGAAGAGATGTAGTTAGGGCTAAATTATTACCCAAACCTTCAAAATAAGTTGCAAGAATAATTTTTAATTGTGGAAAAGCTTTTTTAATCTCCTTGTAAACATAAGCGAAAGCTTGCTGTTCCTTTTCTGATAAATCGAGCGTTAAAAAAGGCTCATCAAATTGGATATATTCCACATCTAAAGCACTTAAACGTGTTAAAATATCCAAATAAACTGGAAGCAGATTTTTGATTAAATCGATTTTATCGAAACCTTTCGATTTTTCTTTACCCATCAATAAATAAGAAACCGGGCCAATTAGAACAGGTTTTGTTGTAATGCCTAATTGTTTAGCTTCATAAAACTCATCAATAATTTTTGTTGAAAAAAGCTTAAATGGCTGGTCTTTATAAAATTCAGGAACGATGTAATGGTAGTTTGTATCAAACCATTTTGTCATTTCCATCGCTACAACATCAAGGCCATCTTTCTGGTAACCACGAGCCATTGCGAAGTATAAATCTAATTCGGAATTTCCTTTTTTAAGGATAACCTCATTATAGCGTTTAGGAATGGCGCCAAACATTAAGGAATGGTCGAGTACGTGATCGTAAAATGAAAAATCGTTGGATGGAATTAAGTCTATTCCAGCCTTTTTTTGAAGCTGCCAATTTTCATGGCGAATGTTTTTTCCAACCTGCAACACATTTTTGTAGCCGGTTTTTTCTGCCCAATAATTTTCGCAGATTTTTTTTAATTCTCGTTGGCTACCAATTCGCGGATAGCCCAGATTTTGCGTTAGCATTTCTTTTAAAGATTAAGTGAATAAATCGTTTAAAAGCTCTTAAGGCAATATTTGCAATGCGTAAATAAAAAAATTATAGAAAGATGCGGACACAACAAAATCGCTTCGCAGCCACTTTGGCCTAAAGAAAAATCAAATAAAAATTAATTTATCGTTGTAAATCGAACCTGACTAAAAGCTTTATAACGCGAAAGCATCGTCAATTCGATATGGGCAGGTCTCCTGACTTATTCCCGGTTTTATCGCCTTCCCATACTTTTGTACAGTGGCATATTTGATAAAACTGTTGTCTTTTTAATCGAAGACAGAATTTACAGTTGCGCGACAGCTCGTGATTTGCACACGATTCCCTATTAACTCCAGCATTACCCGGAGACCAACATCGGTTGATGAAAAAATAAAGTTAAGAACTTACATCAACAGCAAATGTATGCAATAAGCACGAGGAAAGGAAGCCGTAAATTAAGTAACAAATTTACAGCAGAGAATTTAAAGCGGCTTTTCTGATTATATTTGATTCCAACCAACCAAACTTTCTTAAATTATGATTAAAAACTACTTTAAAAAGCTGTGCTTTGCTTTTTTAATATCGGGTAGCAGTTTCGCTGTTGCTCAAGAAGTACCAAGCCCCAAAAGCCATTTTGGTTTTGATATTGGCGATGATTATCAGCTTGCCAATTACACACAAACAGAAGCTTATTTTAAAAAACTTGCTGAAACTTCTAAACGAGTTAAGCTAGTAGATATCGGTAAAACCGAAGAGGGCAGAAGTCAGTATATGCTTGTTGTAAGTTCTCCGGAAAATATCAAGAAACTAGACAGATATAAGGAGATTTCGCAGCAATTGGCACATGCAGAACTTACAAAAGAACAAGCCAAAGCACTTGCCCAAGAAGGTAAAGCTGTGGTTTGGATAGATGGAGGTTTACATGCAACAGAAGTTGTTGGAGCACATCAGCTTATTCAAACGGCTTATGAATTTGCTTCGAAAACAGATGCCGAAACCAAGAGAATTTTGGATGACGTCATTATTCTTTTCACCCATGCAAATCCTGACGGACAGGAATTGGTGAGTGATTGGTATATGAAAGAGAAAGACCCCAAAAAAAGAACAACTTCGGGGCTGCCAAGATTGTATGAAAAATATGCCGGACATGACAATAACCGCGATTTTTTTATGCTAAACTTAAAGGAAACGCAAAATATGGGCCGTCAGCTTTTTGTAGAGTGGATTCCTCAAATTATGTATAATCACCACCAGGCTGGTCCTGCTGGTACTGTAGTTGCCGGGCCGCCTTACCGCGATCCGTTTAATTATGTTTTCGATGCAACGATATTAACAAGCTTAGACGCGGTTGGTGCAGCAATGCATAATCGAATGAATGTTGAAGGAAAACCTGGCTATACGCAAAGAGGTGGTTCTGTTTTTTCGACCTGGTATAATGGCGGTTTGCGTACTACAACTTATTTTCACAATATGATTGGTTTACTGACAGAAATTGTGGGTAGTCCAACACCTTCTGAAATTCCTTTGGTTCCTTCGAGATTATTACCTAACGGCGATTCACCAAATCCAATTACGCCAAGAAAATGGTACTTCAAAAACGCTATAGATTATTCGGTCTCGTTAAATTATGCGGTTTTGGGTTATGCACAACGTTACCACGATGAATTGCTGTTTAATATTTACCAAATGGGTAGAAACTCTATTGAAAGAGGAAACAAGGACAATTGGTCTTTCTCACCAAAAAAAATTGGTGCAATAAATGCTGCGGCAAAAGCACAAACAGCTGTTGTAGGCGAATTTGGAAGAAGAACGATAAGCACTAAAGCTTTTGACACCGTAATGACGGCTCCGGCGAATCGCGACCCAAGGGGATATATTTTATCAGCTGATCAACCTGATTTTAACTCTGCTATTAAGTTCTTAAATGCCTTGATTAGAACCGGAATTTTAGTGCAGAAAGCGACAGCTCCATTTACTGTAGCTGGCAAAAAATATCCGGCCGGAAGTTATGTTGTTAAAACAGATCAGGCTTTCCGTCCGCATGTTTTAGATATGTTTGAGCCACAAGACCACCCTAATGATTTTAAATACGAGGGTAGCGCACCAACAGCACCATACGATGCAGCGGGATGGACATTGGCTTACATGATGGATGTTAAATTCGATAGGTTTCAGGAAGATTTTAATGGTCCTTTCGAAAGAATACCATTCGGACAACTATTAAAACCAGAAAACAAAATTCCTTCTGGTTCCAACTATGTTTTAAGTGCCGCTCAAAACGATTCTTACGTTGCGGTAAACGACCTTTTAAAAGCAAAGGCTGATGTTTATCGTTCTCCGGAAAATGGCGATTTCTATGTATCCGCTTCTGGAAATGCAAAAAGCATTTTGGAAAAAGCTAATGTAAAAATTAAATCGGCCGCTGCACCAAGTAATAAGTTAAAGGTTAATGCCGGAAGAATTGCAATTTGGGATACTTATGGTGGTTCGATGGCTTCGGGTTGGGTACGCTGGATGATGGAGCAATACCATTACAACGCAACAATTATTTATCCTCAAGACATTGATGCCGGGAATTTAAAATCAAAGTATGATGTAATTTTATTTGTAGGCGGCGCAATTCCTGCCCTGCCATCGGCAGGTGCTACAGGTCGTGGTGGAGGAGGTTTTGCTGCGCAAACGGCTCAAAACGTTCCGGAAGAATATAAAAAGCAAACCGGCAGAATCACCCCCGATAAATCAATTCCTCAAATTAAAAAATTTATTGAAGATGGCGGAAGTGTGGTAGCGATTGGTTCGAGCACAAACCTTGCTTATCATTTAGGTTTACCAGTCCGCAATGCGATGATGGAAATTGTTAACGGAGTAGAAAAAAGATTGCCAGACGAAAAATATTATGTACCGGGAAGTGTACTTAATGTTGAAGTTGATACGACACAACCTGCAAACTGGGGCATGGAGAAAGAAGCAGATGTTTATTTCGACAATAGTCCGGTTTTTAAATTAACCGGAGATGCCATTGCGAACGGAAAAATTAAACCTTTAATGTGGTTCAACTCTGCTACGCCATTACGTAGTGGTTGGGCATGGGGACAAGCGTATTTACAAGACGGTGTAACTGCTTTTGAAGCTAAAATCGGCAAAGGAAAACTGCTGGCATTTGGTCCGGAGGTTGCGTTTAGAGCACAAACCCATGGTACATTTAAGTTGATATTTAATCAGCTTTATAAATAACAAACTATTTGTTAAGGCCGTTAACCATTTGGTTAGCGGCTTTTTACTTTTAGCTTACTTAGCTTAAAATGCAATCGACTAATTTTACAATATGAAAGTAGAAATCTGGTCGGATGTAATGTGTCCGTTTTGCTATATCGGGAAACGTCATTTTGAAAAGGCGATTGATAAATTACCCTTCAAAAATGAGATAGAAGTTGAATGGAAAAGCTACCAGCTCAATCCCGAGTATCAAAATACAAATAATGAAACGATTTACGATTATTTATCAAGAAGTAAAGGAATGCCGATTGAGCAGGCCAAGCAAATGACTAAACAGGTTGTTGATATGGCTGCGAATGCTGGGTTAAATATTGATTTTGACAAAAATATTCCAGCAAATTCATTTGATGCGCATCGTATAATCCATTTGGCGGCAAAGCATGGTTTGCAAGATTTAGCCGAGGAAAAAATTTTTGAAGCTCATTTTGTAAAAGGATTAAATGTTGCCGAAAATTCAATTTTGCTTCAGCTTGCTCAAAAAATTGGTTTGGATAAATCAGAAACTGAAAAGGTTTTAAAGGGCGATGAATTTGCAGAAGCTGTTCGTTACGATGTTTATGAAAGTCAAAATTTAGGCATTCGTGGTGTTCCATATTTTGTAATGGATAGAAAATACGGCGTTTCCGGAGCGCAGCCCGTACAAGCCTTTACCGATGCTTTAACACAAAGTTTTAAGGAGTGGAAAGAAACTCAACCTAAATCACAACTCACCTCATTAAATAAAAATGATGATGCAGTTTGTGATGAAAATGGTTGTGCGATTTAGATGGTTTAAATATTTAGTTCCGTCATTGCGAGGCACGAAGCAATCTTAAAGCATTTTATGTTTTAACAATTGTTGTAGGATTGCTTCGTGCCTCGCAATGACGATTTTATGAAAGTATCTGCTTACCTTCTCGGCCTGTGTCCACACACCGAAAATTTATACTTTAGTCTTCCCTTTCAACGGTGTTAATAAATACTCCAATCCATTAACCCGAATTTCAAACATTGTTGCCATTAAATCTCCAAGTTTTCCCTTTGGAAAGCCTTTATCTTTATACCAAAGCAAATAACTTTCAGGGATATTGCAAATTAAATAGCCTTTATACTTACCATAAGGCATTTGCATTTTAACTAAATCGAGGAGTAGCGTTGGTTCCATTTTAGTCAATCAATTCTAAAACCTGTATTGCTTCTTCAACATTTGAAATATTATCAAATGCAATACGCAAAGTGTTTTTTACCTCTTTTAAATTACACATTCGTGGATGATTTTGAGCAAAGCTTAAAATTTTGGTAAAGGTATCCGTATCAAAATATTTCGATTGTTTATCGCTTAAAAAATAACCACGCAAACTGTTTTTCTTAAAACTGATTTTTTCAAAGCCTAACTTTTTACCCAACCACTGTAACCTAACCACGCTTAACATGGTTTTTACTTGTGTAGGTACCGGACCAAATCTATCAGCCAAATGCTTTTCGAATACGGCTAAATCTGTTTCGTTTTCTAATTTCGATAATTCGGTGTAGAGATTATATCGCTCTGTAATATTGGTTATGTAAGCATCCGGAATGTAAAGCTCTAAATCGGTATCAACTTGAGTAAAGCCAACAAACGGACGAGCAGGCTCATTTTCAAATAATCCTTTAAACTCTGCTTCTTTTAGCTCTTGAATAGCTTCGTCTAAAATTTTATGGTACATTTCAAAGCCAATTTCAGCAATGAAACCACTCTGTTCTGCCCCTAATAAATTTCCGCTACCGCGGATATCCAAATCTCGCATGGCAACATTGAAACCACTGCCTAAATCAGAAAACTCTTCAATTGCACTTAATCGCTTTCTAGCTTCAGAAGTTAAGGTAGACAATGGCGGAGATAAAAGGTAACAAAAAGCTTTTTTATTGCTTCTTCCTACTCGTCCACGCATTTGGTGTAAATCACTTAAACCAAACATGTGGGCATGGTTTATAATGATTGTATTGGCATTCGGAATATCCAAACCAGCTTCGATAATTGTTGTAGCAACCAAAACATCTTTTTCGCCATTTATAAAATCGAGCATCACATCTTCAAGCGCATCACCATCTAACTGCCCATGAGCAATACCAATTCGAGCTTTCGGAACAAGTTTTTTAATCAATCCGCCAAGTTGCGGCAAATCATTTACCCGGTTATGGATAAAGAAAACCTGGCCACCTCTGTCCAACTCAAATTGTACAGCTTCCTGAATTAATTTATCGTTAAAAACATGTAATTCTGTACTTACAGGCTGCCTGTTTGGTGGTGGAGTGCTAATAATAGACAAATCTCTTGCACCCATCAACGAAAAGTGCAGCGTTCTTGGAATCGGCGTTGCGGTTAAGGTAAGTGTATCCACATTTACCCTTAAAGCTTTTAGCTTTTCTTTTGCGGTTACACCAAATTTTTGCTCCTCGTCAATAATCATAATGCCGAGGTCTTTAAACTTTACATCTTTACTTAGTAAACGATGCGTACCGATTAAAATATCAACCTTGCCACCGGCAGCTTCGGCCAATGTATCTTTAATTTGTTTTGATGTTTTAAAGCGATTTATATAATCTACCGTAACTGGAAAATCTTTTAAACGCGAAGAAAAAGTTTTAAAATGCTGTAAAGCTAAAATAGTTGTGGGAACTAGAATTGCCGCTTGTTTACCTTCTGCAACGGCCTTGAAAGCAGCACGAACCGCAATTTCTGTTTTCCCAAAACCAACATCGCCACAAACTAACCTATCCATTGGGTGCGGCGATTCCATATCTTTCTTTACATCCTGAGTCGCTTTTAACTGGTCGGGTGTATCCTCATAAATAAATGAAGCCTCTAATTCTGTTTGTAAATATCCGTCAGGAGAAAAAGCAGTACCTGCCTGTGTTTTTCGAATGGCATAAAGCTTAATCAAATCCCGGGCAATATCTTTAACTTTTTTTTTAGTAGTTTTTTTTAGCTTATCCCAGGCATCGGTTCCAAGCTTATTCATTTTTGGAACACCACTTTCTTTACCGCTATATTTCGCAATGCGATTTAAAGAGTTAATGTTTACGTAGAGTAAATCATTGTCTGCATAAATCAAACGAATCATTTCCTGTACTTTACCATTAACCTCAACTTTTTCTAAACCCGCGTACTTGCCAATTCCATGGTCAATATGCGTAACATAATCCCCAGATTTTAATTCCCTTAAATCTTTTAAAGTTATCGCCTGGCTTTTCTGGTAACCTTTTTTAAGCTTGTATTTATAGTAACGATCAAAAATTTGATGGTCGGTGTAAAATGCAGTTTGAATTTGTGCATCTACAAAACCTTCACGCAACATGCTATTTATTGGGGTAAACTTTGCGCTTTTATCAATATCATCTAAAATGGCGTATAAACGCTCAATTTGCTTAGGCGAATCGGTAAAGATGAAGTTTACAATCCCAGCTTTTTCATTTTCCTTTAAATTATGAATTAACAGGTTAAAATCTTTATTAAACGAAGGCTGCGGACGAGTTTCAAACTCAAAACGATTATCTGTTTGATAAAAAAATTGCTTCCCAAATTCTATTATCGGGAAATCCTGAAGATGATCACCAAGTAATTTTTCGTCCGTAAAGGCAAATTTCGGGTCAATCCATTCAGGGTTTTTCGCTTTATCCTCTGCAGATAATGCTTTCCAAAGTTCAACGGCTTTTTTGAAGCCTGCTTTTACAATATCAAGCGTAAATTCTATATCCTTAAACCAAAGTTGCGTATCGGCATCAATGTAATCTAAAATGCTAATATTGCTTTCCGTTAGAAACTTGGCTTGTACATTTGGTACAATGGTAAGCGATTTTGTGTCTGCAACCGAAAGCTGACTTTCGATATCAAAACTGCGGATGCTTTCCACTTCATCGCCAAAAAATTCGATACGGAAAGGTAAATCAGAAGAAAAAGAGAAAATATCTACAATTCCACCACGGATTGAAAACTGCCCGGGTTCATAAACAAAATCACGGCGGTCGAAATCATAATCAATTAAAAACTCATTAATGAAATCGATGCCAAGTTTGGCGCCAACCGCAATTTCTAATGTGTTTTTTTCTAAAGCAGAACGGTCTATAACTTTTTCAGCAATAGCTTCTGGATAGGAAACAACAATCTTTCCATATTCCGAATCGTGGTTTAATTCGTTTAAAACCTCAGCTCTGGCCAAAACATTTGCGGTATCTACCTGTGTAAAATCAAAAGATTTACGGTAGGAAGAAGGAAACAATAAAACTTGCTTATCCAGCACGCTTTCTAAATCAGACTGAAAGTAGGCGGCTTCTTCCCTATCTGGGAATATAAACAATAATGGTTTATGAAGCAGAAAGTATGAAGAAAGTGCAACTACAGCATCGGCAGAGCCGACTAATCCTTTTAACTGAATTTTTGGATTTTTTGCTGAATTTAAAGCTTTTGTAAAAGCAGTTACCCTATCGTCGGTTTTGTATCGGTTTATTAAATCGCGGATATTCACTAATACAAATTTAAGGTTTATTTCTTAATTGATGTTTTTATAATATAATTAACCACCAAACTACCCGAAGGTTTTTAATTAGAATAATGTTTTAGGCGCAATAGAATAATTAGTCTTCTTATCTTAGACATCGAAGGTATTCGATTTACCACCCAAAACAACTATACAACTCAAGAAGAAATTAACCATAAAAGCTGAAGGCCTGGGTTCAAATAAATACTTAAAAATTGTTAAATTGCCATTACCTAAATCAAACCAGTTATGAAATATATTTTCCCATCGTTGATTTTGCTAAGTGCAATCTCGGCTTGTAACACCCCAGAGAAAGAAAAAATGGAACCCATAAAATGGCCCGATGCGAAAGCGCCGATAGCAGAAATTAAGCCGCATAAAAGAATCATCCATGGCGATACGGTTGTAGATAATTATTACTGGATGATTGATTATTTTAAGAAAGGGCCGGATAGTACAAAAGTTGTTGATTATTTAAAGGCCGAAAATAATTACTTAGACACAATGATGAAAGGGACGGAAAAGTTTCAGTCGGAATTGTTTAAGGAAATGAAAGGCAGAATTAAAGAGAAAGATGAATCGGTGCCTGTTTTCAGAAATGGTTATTTTTATTATACCCGCACAGAAGATGGCAAACAATACTATAAATATTGCCGTAAGAAAGGCAGTTTAACAGCCAAAGAAGAAGTGTTACTCGACGTTGATGATTTAGCCAAAGGGCACTCTTACTACAGCGCAACAGGCTTTAGTGTTAGTCCGGATAATAAATTATTGGCTTACGGCGTAGATATGGTTTCTCGCAGACAATACACCATCAATATTAAAAATTTAGAAACCGGAGAGATTTTAAAAGATGCAATTACCAATACTCAAGGCGCAGTTGCTTGGGCAAATGATAACAAAACATTCTTTTATACTTCAAAAAACCCGGTTACTTTATTAAGCGAAAAGATTAAAAAGCACACACTTGGTGCTGATGCAAAAACGGATGCTGTGGTTTACGATGAGAAAGATAACACCAATTATATTGGCGTTGGTAAATCTAAAAATGGCAAATATATTTTTATCTCTTCTGCCGGAACATTAACCAACGAAATGAGGATGATTGATGCAGACAAACCAGAATCGGCGTTTAAAGTTTTTTCAGCTCGTTCGAAAGATGTTCTGTACGATGTACTTCCTGTAGATAATAAATTCTACATCGTAACAAATTGGGATGCTAAAAACTTCAGGTTAATGGAATGCCCATTGGATAAAACTGAAAAGGCGAATTGGAAAGAAGTAATTGCAAATCGTAAAGATGTTTTACTTGAATATGGGGAAGAATTTAAGGATTATTTGGTGCTATCTGAACGTAAAAACGGTTTAACTGAACTGCATGTTTTGAAAAACGATGGAAGCGATTATTACATTAAATTTGATGAACCTGTTTATTCTGCCGGAGCTGGTGCAAACCCAGAATATAATACAAAAACACTTCGCTATTCTTACACATCACTAACTACGCCTAGCTCTACTTATGATTATGATTTAGAGAAAAAGGATAAAAAATTAATGAAGCAACAAGAAGTTATTGGTGGCTACAAAGCCGATGATTACGTAACTGAACGTGTTTTTGCAACCGCAAAAGATGGAACTAAAATTCCAATTGCCTTGGTTTACAAAAAAGGTTTTGAGAAAAACGGTAATTCGCCACTCTTGCTTTATGCATACGGTTCTTACGGATCAAGCACCGATGCAACATTTTCTTCTCCAAGATTAAGTCTGTTAAATCGGGGATTTGTTTTTGCAATAGCAAATATTCGTGGCGGACAAGAAATGGGTCGTCAATGGTATGAAGATGGTAAATTAATGAAAAAGAAAAACACCTTTACCGATTTTATAGCTGCCGGCGAATACTTGGTTGACCAAAAATATACTTCAAAAGGGCATTTATATGCGCAAGGCGGAAGTGCTGGTGGTTTATTAATGGGTGCGGTTGTAAATTTGGCACCAGATTTATGGAATGGTGTTATAGCAGATGTTCCTTTTGTTGATGTAATTAACACAATGCTTGATGAAAGCATTCCTTTAACGACTAATGAATTCGACGAGTGGGGAAATCCGAAGAAAAAAGAAGCATACGATTATATGAAAAGCTACTCTCCTTATGAAAATGTAGAGAAAAAAGCTTACCCTAATATGCTTGTAACTACCGGCTTACACGATAGTCAGGTTCAATATTTCGAGCCTGCAAAATGGGTTGCAAAATTGCGAGCAACAAAAACTGATAAGAATGTACTGTTGCTAAAAACCAACATGGAATTTGGACATGGTGGCGCATCTGGTCGTTTCGATTATTTAAAAGATGTATCACTTAGATGGGCATTTTTATTTGCTTTGGAAGGTATAAATAAGTAATCATCATATAAATTTTACAGCCGTTTAGAAATTTCTAAACGGCTTTTTTGCATAAATTGAAACTGCTTTTACAATTGCAATAAAATAACAAAGCCTCCTTATTATCAATTAGCCGTATCTTTGCCAACCAATGGAATACAATGTTCATACCTTACCGAACGGCATTCGCATAATGCATGTACCTTCGGCTTCTACTATATCACATGCTTGCATTATCATAAATACTGGTTCGAGAGATGAACCTAAAGGTAAAGCTGGTTTGGCACATTTTATCGAGCACTTAATTTTTAAACGAACTGAAAAGCGAAGCACCAACCAAATTTTAAATCGTCTGGAAAGTGTTGGTGCAGATTTGAATGCTTATACAACTAAAGAATACACCTGCGTTCATGCTTCGTTTTTAAACCCTTATTTGGATAGAACTTTAGAGCTTTTTAACGATATCATTTTTCACTCTACTTTCCCAGAAGAAGAAATGGATAAGGAAAAAAGCGTTATTCTCGATGAAATTGCGTCTTATTTAGACCAACCCGAAGAAGCCATTACAGATGATTTTGAAGACATGCTTTTTGCTGGCAATGCCTTAGGCAATAATATTTTAGGTACAACAGATTCTGTAAATAACTTTACCCGTGAAGATGTTTTAGATTTTCGCAAAACAAACTATAGAACAAATGAAATTGTAATTGCCGTTTTAGGTGATTATAGTTTAAAAAGTGTTGTTGCTAAAGGCACAAAACATTTCGCCGATGTGGAAGAGAACACACCAGCAAGAAAAAGAATAAAACCTGAAGTTTTAAATGTTAAAACTACCAATATTTACAAGCCTATTATGCAATCGCATTGTATACTTGGGGCACAAGCTTATTCTACTCACCACAAAAATAAAGCAGGTTTAATGTTGTTAAATAATTATTTTGGCGGCAATGGAATGAGTTCTGTTTTAAATTTGCAGATAAGAGAAAAGTATGGAATTGCTTATACAATCGAATCGAATTTTTCGCCATTAAGTGATACCGGAATCTTTTCAATTTATTTTGGAACTGATAAAGAAAAACATCAAAAAGCATTGTCTTTAATTTTCAAAGAAATGAAGAAGCTTAAAGATAATCCATTGAATGAATTACAATTACAGAAAGCAAAAAACAAATTTATTGGACAAATTGCTTTAGGCGAAGAAAACAGAATTGGTTTAATTATTTCGATGGCAAAAAGTTTAATCGATCATAATAAAATCGATTCTTTAGAACAGGTTTTTGAAAAAATTAACAAAGTTAGTGCTAACGAAATTGCGCAAATTGTAGATGAAGTTTTCGCTCCAGAACAATTGAATATTTTTACTTTCAGCCCAATACTGGAATAATTGTTATTTTTGTAAAATCACAATGCATCGCCGTGTCATCCTGAGCTTGACGAAGGAAGGGGACTACAAAAGTCTTCGACAGGCTCAGAGACTGACAAAACGTTAAAAAAATACTCAGATTAAACCCTGATTAATATAATACACAATGAAACTACCAATAGTAGCCTACGGAGATCCTGTTTTGAAAAGAGTAGGTGCCGATATAGAAGAAAATTATCCGGAATTAAAGCAGCTGATTAGCGATATGTTTGATACCATGTATTATGCAAATGGTGTTGGTCTTGCTGCACCACAAATCGGTTTACCAATTCGATTATTTATAGTTGATACTGGCGAAGATGAGGATGGTTCTGCAGGTTACAAAAAGGTTTTCATCAACGCTCAAATTATTGAAGAAACAGGCGAACCTTGGGTTTTTAACGAAGGTTGTTTGAGCATTCCTGATATCCGTGAAAATATATCACGTAAGCCAAACATTAAAATCAATTACTTTGATGAAAACTTCGTAGAGCATACGGATGATGTGGACGGTTTAGCAGCTAGGGTTATTCAGCATGAGTATGACCATATAGAAGGCAAACTTTTTACAGATAAGGTCAGCGTTTTGCGTAAAACCATGTTGAAAAGTAAGTTAGACGCTATCTCTAAAGGAAATATAAAAACGGATTACAAAATGAAGTTTCCGAATAAGAGTAAAAGAAGATAATATTTGATGGAAGATGTTAAAGGGAAAATGGAAACGTTTTCCCTTTTTTTATTAAATGGATTCGTCATTGCGAGGTACGAAGCAATCTTTAAGTGCTGGATGTCATGACGTTTATAGTAAGATTGCTTCGTACCTCGCAATGACGCTGCGCCTGATAATCGCCAAAAAGCTCAACAATTTCGGCTTGCACTTTCACATAGGGTGTGGGTTTTGCGTTAGGGATTGGAAGGGTTTAGTGCCGATTTTTTATCGGTACCGTAGCGCAGCGAAGCCCTGAAAAGCCCGACCCTTGCGTAGCTTGGGTAACGCCCAAAGTATAATATGCGCTATTACTAAATTTATAGAAATATTTAAGAAGAAATGAAGACGTTTTTTTCGCTGAAGATTGCTTTCCAGAAGGGCCGGGATGAACTGTGCCAAGCAATGACAGATTTCATATCTAATTCTCGCTTCGGCTTCTATCGCCATCAAAGATGGATTGCATTAATTTACCCCATGCAAAAGGATTTAACAATGGGTTGGTTTGCACCATATTTTTGTTAATCATCCTATCGAAATTATATCGATAATTCTGACTTCCAATTTCTTGTGCATCACGCGGTAAAGCTTGAATCATGCCATTTATGGATGAGCGAGAAAGGTTTCTTTTTGCAATCGCCATATCATCATCAGCGATTTTCATTGACAAAAAATCTTTGGTAAATTCTTCGGTTGTGGCCCAAGGAAAAACCCTAACTGTTGGTAAATTAATAACCTCTGCCTTTAACTTTACCATAATGGTGTACTTGCTATCGGGTGTACTTTGAGGAATTACGGTCGAGAATTTTTTATAACCTATTGCGGTGAATAAAATCGTATCTCCAGGATTTACAATGAAAGAGAAATAACCCCGATAATCTGCTGCAACTCGTTTGCTGTTTGCAGAAAGATTAGTCATGGTTACATATGGGATAACATTTGTACTATCAATATCTGTAATTATTCCCGAAAATTGAATCAGTTTATCCTGTGCCGGCTTTTGTTGTGCAAAAGCGGTTAGGGAAAAAAGAAGACAAATTAGGGCAACACAATATCTCATTAAGACAAATGTAATTTTAAAAAATAAATGTGATTGTTAAATATTGTTAATCTTGTTCGGCCATATTTACCGCAACAACTGAAGTAATTTGCGGAACGGCTTTCATAATCGCCTGTTCAATGCCCGATTTCATGGTCATAAAACTCATCGGGCACGAGCCACAATTACCTAAAAGTTTAAGTTTTACTGTTCCTTCGGATGTAATTTCTTCAACAGAAACATCACCCCCATCGGCCTTTAAATATGGCCTGATAGTTTCCAATGCCTGTTCTACTTGCTCTGTTAAATTCATTATTTGTTTTTTAAGGTATAAAAATAGTAATTTTTTAGCAATTCGCCATTTGCGCATTGTTGATGGATATTTGCTGTGCAATCTTGCTGGCAATATCTCCAAAAATTTCTTCAATCAAAGGATTTTGGTTTAAAGCAACTGGTTTGCCGTTATCGCCTGCTTCTGCTATACTTTGTACAATTGGTATCTCACCCAAAAATGGAACATCAAAACGTTCGGCTAGAATTGTGCCGCCACCTTTACCAAAAATGTAATATTTATTATCTGGTAGTTCTGCGGGCGTAAAATACGACATGTTTTCAACAACACCCAAAATCGGGATATTTATGCCTGGCATCCTGAACATTGCCAAACCTTTATGTGTATCGGCAAGTGCAACTTGTTGTGGTGTAGTTACCACAACCGCCCCCGATATTGGGAAACTCTGTGTAATGGTGATGTGAATATCGCCAGTGCCCGGAGGTAAATCAACAATTAAGTAATCTAATTCGCCCCAGTTTGTATCGTTAAACAGTTGCTTTACCGCGTTCGATGCCATTGGTCCACGCCAAGGCACGGGTTGTCCAGGGTCTGCAAAAAAACCTAGCGACAATAATTTGATTCCGTATTTTTCAATAGGAATAATTTTAGTTTTACCATCTGCAGTTTCTTCAGCACCAGGTTTAGCATCAACCAAATCGAACATTGTAGGTACCGATGGTCCGTAAATATCGGCATCGATTAAACCAACTTTTGCTCCATCTTTAGCCAGCGTAACCGCCAGATTACTAGATACAGTAGATTTACCAACTCCGCCTTTTCCAGATGAAACCAAAATGATGTTTTTGATGTTATCTAACGATGATGAATTAACGGGTTGCGTAACCCTCGAAGTTATATTTATAGAAATTTCTGCGTTAGCATCTACAAAATGTTTAATAGCGTTTATGCAGGCGTTTTTTAGCATATCCTTCATCGGGCATGCTGGTGTGGTAAGTTCGAGCGTAAAATTGATATTTTTATCAACGATGTTTAAATCCTTAATCATGTTTAAGGTTACCAAATCCTTTTTAAGGTCTGGATCTTCAACATTTTTAAGCGCATCTAATACTTGTTGTGGGCTAATTTGCATCTGATTAATTTAAATTCAAAATTAACAAAACATCGCCATAAATACTTTTATTTAGGGTTTTTAACTGTAATTTTAACACGAAATAAACATTTAATTGTTACGTTTAAGCAATTAACCATTTTTAGCACTGTATGCAGATACCGAAAATTAACATTCCAAAAAAATATTTAAAAATTGGCGCCTGGGTTTTGGGTGTATTTTTCATTGTTTGTATTGCATTAGGTGCGGTTGCTTATAGCAAAAGAGAGGCTTTACTGAAAAAAATGGTGGCTAAAGCCATAGCAAAAGCCGACAAAGATTATGGTTTGGATGTTAAGATTGGAACATCGGGTTTTACGGGTTTAAGTACCGTAAAAATGACCTCAATCTCTGTAGTACCTAAAGACCGTGATACCTTAACAAACATTAACGAATTAAGTATTGGTGTGAAGTTATTTCCGTTAATCTTTGGAAATGTAAAGTTATCAGAAATTAAATTGAATGATGGTTTTGTAAGTGTTGTACTCAAAGATTCGACAACAAATATCGATTTTATCTTAAAAAGAAAAAAGAAAGATAGCACCGAAACTAAGGGTAAAGTAAATTTAGCTGATATTGCCAACAACGTTTTAAACGAAGTTCTATATAAAATTCCGGATGACATGGACGTTAAAAATATGGTTTTTAAGTTCAACGATCATGATACCGCAAAGCTTAGTTTTGCCACTGAGGCAAAAATTGATGGCGGAGATTTAAAATCGACCATTAATGTAAATGCCGGAGAATCTACCTGGCATATTGATGGTTACGTAAACCCCGGAAGTAAAGAATTAAGTTTTACGGCTTACGCTGATGGCAAAAAGCTCGAACTACCCTACTTAAATAATAAATTACATGCAAAGCTGAGTTTTGATACTTTGCAAACCGAACTTAAGAACGCCAAATACAGTGGCGATGATTACAAAATTTCTGGTTCGTGGTCAGTTAAAAATATGTTGATAAATCAGCCTAGAATTGCATCAAATGACATTATAGTACAAAGTGCTAAATTAGATGCCGATGTTTTGGTCGGGCCAAATTACATCGCATTAGACAGTACATCAACCGCATATTTGAAAAATGCATCTATCCATCCTTTTGTAAAATATACTTTAGGGAAAGATAAAATTTACGAGCTTAAACTTAATGCTGAAGAGCAAGATGCGCAAGCAATTTTCGAAGCTTTTCCGCAAGGCTTATTCGAATCTTTAGATGGTTTAAAAGTGCAGGGAAAAGTGAAATATAATTTAAACTTTTATTTGGACACAAAAATACCAGATAGCGTTCGTTTCAGCTCTACTTTAACGCCAATTGGTTTCAAAATTTTGCAATGGGGAAAAACTAATCTTCAAAAAATTAATAGCCCGTTTATTTATACGCCATACGAATATGGGAAACCAATGCGAGATATAACAATTGGTCCGTCTAATCCTAATTTTACGCCTTTAAATTCAATTTCAAGAAACTTTATCAATGCAGTATTAACGGCAGAAGATCCATCGTTTTACACACACAATGGTTTTGTTGAAGAATCTATCAGAAAATCAATTGCTGTTAACTATAAGGAGAAAAAGTTTAAGCGTGGTGGAAGTACAATCAGCATGCAATTGGTTAAAAATGTGTATTTAAGTCGACAGAAAACATTAGCCCGCAAAGCTGAAGAAATTTTAATTGTTTGGCTTATTGAGCATAATCATCTGGTAAGTAAACAACGGATGTTAGAGGTTTATTTTAACATTATGGAACTTGGGCAAAACATTTATGGTATTGGAGAAGCTTCGCGATATTATTTTGGCAAGCAACCAGCCGATTTAACTATTGGTGATGGCTTATTTTTAGCAAGCATTGTACCAAAACCAAAAGCCTCTATGTACAAATTTATGGCCGACGGAAGTCTGAAACCTTATATGTATAATTATTTCAGGTTTATGGGGAATATTATGGCAAGGCGTGGTTTAACGCCTTCTGATACTTCAGGCTATGGATTTTACAATGTTCGCCTGCGTGAAGGTTTAAGGCAATATTTAGCACCTGATACTGCTTTGGTTGATACAACTGCATTTGATGACGATGACAGCGAAATGCCACCTATTGTGATGCAGGATAAGAATAAAAATCTTTTCGATCGAATTTTTGGTGGCGCAAACAAAGACACCGCAACCGCTAAACCTGCTGATACATCTAAAACAAAAAAACAATTAAGGCAAGAACGAAGGGAACAGCGAAGGAAAGAAAGAGCGCTTGAAAACGGGCAATAGTCAGTTAAACCTCCGCAATTTTCAAGATTTAACGTTCCAACATTAAATATTACAAAAACAAATGCATAAAATAAAAGTAGAAGATAAGGAGTTTGAGATTTTTTTAGAAAACGATACACTAAACAAGCGCATTAGACTTTTGGGCATTCAAATGAATGTAGATTATGAAGGAAAATGTCCTTTATTTATTGGCGTATTAAACGGAAGTTTTCTTTTTATGGCCGATTTAATAAAGGAAATTGATGTGCCTTGTGAAGTTGCTTTTATGCGTGTGGCCTCTTATCAAGGCACAGAAAGTTCAGGAAATGTTAAAGAATTGATTGGCTTGCCTGATAATTTAGATGGAAGAGATATTGTTATTGTTGAAGATATTGTGGATACAGGATTAACACTGACACACATCTTGAAAACTATTAAGGAAAAAAATCCGGCATCTGTTAAAGTTGCCTCCTTATTGCTTAAGCCCGCAGCACTTAAACATCAAATTGATGAATTGGATTATATTGGTTTTGAAATCCCCAACGAATTTGTGGTAGGTTATGGCTTAGATTATAACGGACTTGGCAGAAACCTAACGGATATTTACAGGGCAACTGGCGAATAATTTCTAATTACATTAATTTATTTTTCGCACCTTTGCGCAATAATTTTTAGTAAAATGACCATACACAAAGAAGGCTATACCTCAATTGCATTAACGGTATTATTTGTTTTTATCCTCAACGCATTTGTAGATTATAAATATTACGATGTAACTTGGTTACGCTGGTTTATATATATACTTTCGGCGGTTTTATTCTTAACTGTATTGCAGTTTTTCCGTAACCCTAGCCGTACTTTTTCATCGGGAGATAACTTAGTTATTTGCCCTGCAGATGGAAAAGTTGTGGTAATTGAAGAAACGGAAGAAGGCGAATATTTTAAAGATAAACGGTTACAAGTTTCCATTTTTATGTCGCCGGTTAACGTTCATATTAACCGCAATCCAATATCAGGTGTTGTAAAGTTTTTTAAATACCATCCTGGTAAGTATTTAGCTGCCTGGAATCCTAAATCATCAACAGAAAATGAAAGAACTACGACTGTGGTGGAGCATACAAATGGGACATCAATTTTATTCCGTCAAATTGCAGGTGCTTTAGCTCGCAGAATTGTATGGTACATAAAAGAAGGCGATAATGTTAAACAAGCTGAACAGTTTGGCTTTATCAAATTTGGTTCTCGTGTAGATATTTTTCTTCCGATTGGAACAAAAGTTAATGTAGAACTTAATCAGGTTGTAAAAGGTGGAATAACCACTTTAGCTACATTAAGCTAAGTAATTTATAAGTTATTAAAAAGAGCGATTTGGATTATCAAATCGCTTTTTTTTAGCGCTGCTAGTTTTGTAAATCTGATTTAAAGTTTAGTGAAGCTCTTTATTATTTTGGCTTTAAATGATATTTTATAGCGCAATAATTGGAGTTCTTTGGTTATGTCAGTCCCGCCAATGCTACAATCTTTTGGGTATTGTTGCCGCTCAATTAAGGTTTTTACGCCCAAAAGGATTTTCGCTATGTCGGGGCTATTTAATTTTGAGCGGTAGCCGTTTTGAGGGGCTTTCTTGTACAAGCCACTGTATCTAAACCCGATTGGATGGATGCCGATTTTTCATCGGCAGGAAGTAAAGCGGGACTACAGTAAGCCATGAAATGATGAACTTTCATTTCAAAAAAATATTGGTTACCTGTTTATATTAATTCATGCAAATTATTTGCATAAATGTGCAATTCCCTAATCTATTGCATCATTGCCCACTTCTTTATCGTGGCTTGTTAAAGGTATATCACCGATTAATCTTTGGGTTGGATAAGCAAAATCAGATTTGTTACGCATCACGATATCCATAATCTGCAAGTTAATTTCCTGTCTTATTTGTACGAATTTTGAGTTATCCAAAATTGTAAAAAAGTAAGAAACTTCGATATTCAAGCCCGATTCTCCGAAGCTTTTGAAAGATGCACTCACATCAGCCGTGCCTTCTATACTTGTTATATAATCTTCAATTTCTGATACAATTTTTTTAACAGAACCAGCATTAGTTTCATAGGTTAAACCAATTATAAAGGCAACCTTGCGGGAATTTCTAAGTGAAAGATTTTCTAAAACGCCATCAATCATTCCTCTGTTTGGGATGGTTGCCATCGTTTTTTCTGATGTACGGATTCGGGTGCTTCTAAAGCCAACTTTTTCGACAGTTCCTTCAACACCATCAACCTTTACCAAATCGCCAACCACAAAAGGCTTATCTAAAAATATGGTGAAAGAACCTATCAGATTTTCTAAACTCTCTTTAGCTGCCAACGCGATTGCAATACCGCCAATGCCAAGTCCGGTAATCAATGTTAGTACATTAACTTCAAATACAAAGCCTAAAAGCGTAAAAAAGCCAATAAATATCACGAGTGTTTTAAATAGCTCCTTAAGAAAAGGCACTAATTGGTCGTCGGATTTATTATCTGTTAACGATGCTCTGAATAATAAAACGTGACTGATAAAATCGATAATCCTCAGAATAATCCAAAATACCGAAACGATTATCATGAATAGAAAAATTCTATCAATACAATCGCCAATGCTCACCGGAATTGACTCTTTTACCTTTCCCACTAATTTGCTGTAATGAAAAAGCGCAACTTCTAAGGGATGTTTAAGCTGATTAATGGACAGGTATAAAGTAGCCAGCAGAATGAATGTTTCTATTGGTTTTACCAATAAGGCAACAAAAGCCTCATCATGCGATTGCTGAGAGAATTTTTTGAAAAGCTTAAATAACAGCTTGCTTAAAAGTTTCGAAACAATACGTTTAAATATCAATCCGAACAAAAGAATACCACCGAATAGACAATAAGCCTTTACTGTATTACCCCAAAAAACTTGTTCAAAAAATGCGGAATCTAACATAGAAACAAATGTATAAACAAAAAAACCTCCACGAAATTAATCGTGAAGGCTATATCTTATAATAAAGAATATTATTTTCTTAAAGATTTGATACGAGCAGCTTTACCAGTTAAAGCACGTAAGTAGAATAATTTCGCTCTACGAACTTTACCATAGCTATTCACCTCTACCTTCTCGATGTTTGGAGAATTGATAGGGAAAATACGCTCAACACCAACACTGTTACTAATCTTACGAACTGTGAAAGTTTCGTTAGCACCAGCACTGTTGCGTTGAATAACAACACCTTGGTAAATCTGAATACGTTCTTTATTACCTTCGCGAATTTTATAGTGTACGCTCACTGTATCGCCAGACTTGAACGCAGGAAAATCTTTTTTCGCGATGGCCTGCTCTTCAACAAATTTTACTAAATCCATGATTTTAAGCTATTAAATCGATATTTCAACCCGTGAAAATCGGATTGCAATATTAGGGAATTTTTTTTATAAAAAAAAGTAATTTTTATTTTTTCCACAATCTTTATGAAATCCACAATCTAAAGGGTTAAATGCTTCTATTCCAAAAGGTCAGGACGGCGTTGTTTGGTGCGTTCCAAAGCCTGTTCGTGCCTCCATTCGTTAACTTTAGCTTCATGTCCGCTTAACAAAACATCGGGTACTTTATGCCCACGCCAATCTGCCGGGCGTGTGTAAACCGGGGCATCTAAAAGCTCACCTTGAAAGCTGTCAGATAAAGCCGAGGTTTCATCATTTAATACACCAGGAATTAATCTAACAACAGCATCTACAACTATTGCTGCAGGTAATTCTCCGCCACTTAAAACATAATCTCCTACAGAAATTTCGCGGGTCACATAAATATCTCGAATGCGCTGATCTATACCTTTATAATGGCCGCATAAAATGATGATATTTTTCTTGATAGAAAGTTCGTTAGCGGTGCTTTGGTTAAGCGTAACACCATCCGGACTCATAAAGATAATTTCGTCATAAGTTCTTTCTGCCTGAAGCTTTTCTATACATGCCGCAAATGGCTCAATACTCATTACCATTCCACTTCCGCCGCCATACTGGTAATCATCTACACTTTTTTGCTTGTTCGTAGCGTAATCACGAAGGTTATGTACCACAATTTCTGCGATACCTTTTTTTTGCGCTCTTTGCAAAATTGAATGGGCAAAAGGGCTTTCTAATAATGCCGGAAGAACAGTTATAATATCAAAACGCATAATGCAAAGATATGGAAAATGAAAGTTGTAAAATGGAAATGTGTTAAGGCACTAACTGCATTAATAATTTAATGCATAAAATATTTTTAATTTATTTCTCCAGATAAACGTCCAATAATCCCTCAGGTAAATCGAGCGTTAAAACTTTCTCTTCATCATCAATTTCAACAATAAAATCTTCATTTAGCGGAAAAAGAATTTCAGTTTCCTTATACAGAACTGTTGCCACAAATTGTTGAGGATATTCATTAACCTCCATGATCTCGCCTAATTCACCTAATGTTTCGTCAACAGCCAAAAATCCTTTTAAATCAGTATAGAAAAACTCATCGCCATCGCTTTCCGGCATTTTTTCAATAGGTAGATAAAGCTTCTTTTTTAATAGTGGCTGCGCTTTGTCAATATGGTCAACATCATCAAAATTAAAATAACCGGTTTTATTTGCTTGCAATTTTGCTGATGCTACAAAATAGGGTACAAGTTTACCATTCATATCAGCAAAAACGATGTCAAAATCGAGTTGTTCATATTCATCAAATTCAAAAAATATCTGAACCTCACCTTTTAAACCCCTGGTTTTGGTAACGTAACCTATGTAAAATGCTTCTTCGTGTTTCATACAGCTTATTTTTATTCTTTATTGCAAAGCTGATTTTTTCGTCAGCTGAGGCAATCTCACTTAAATTATTATCTACAATACATAGAGATTGCTTCGTGCCTCGCAATGACGGGCACTATTTGGGTTTCTTTTTAAATAAAAATAGCGCTTCGAATAATCGAAACGCTATTTTTTGCATCAAAATAATTTAAATTATTCTGCGCCTTCTTCTTTAGTTGCTTCTGCTGCAGGAGCCTCTTCAGTTGCTTCAGCTTCAACAGCTGGAGCTTCTTCCTCAACAACTTCTTCTGCAACTGGTGCGTTTTTAGCTGCAATTGCTGCTGCTCTATCTTCTTTTTTCTTAGCTTCTGCTACTAAAGCTGCTTTACGAGCATCTGCTTTAGAAGTTGCTAAACCTTCTGTTTTACCAGAAATTTTACCAGCTTTTGCATCTAACCATTCAGCAAATTTAGCATCTGCTTGTTCTTGAGTTAAAGCGCCTTTTTTAACACCACCTTCTAAGTGTTTTTTGTATAAAACACCTTTGTAAGAAAGGATAGCACGAGCGGTATCAGTTGGTTGTGCACCACTGTTAACCCAAGCTAAAGTTTTTTCGAAATTAATTTCGATGGTTGCAGGATTGGTATTTGGGTTGTAAGAACCTAAACGCTCAATAAATTTACCATCACGTGGAGAGCGAGAATCTGCTACCACTACGTGGAAAAAAGGTTTCCCTTTTTTACCGAATCTTTGCAATCTGATTTTAGTTGCCATTTTTCAATTTTATTTATGTATTCAACATAGTTCCCGGAGCTTCGTGCTGCGGGGTTGCAAAGATAAGTAATGTATTGATACTTTGCAAATTGAAAAAAGGATTAAAGAACAAAGAGTAAAGGCATTTAAAATATGACAGCTTCAATATAGGATTTGATTTTTTTATCCTTGTTGTTTCATCCCTGTTCATTTATCTTTACAGCATGGATAGAATTGCCATTGATATGGATGAGGTTATTGCCGATGTCATCCCTAAATTTATACAACTTTACAACCGTGATTTTGGAGTACCACTTGATTTAGAAATTGAACCCGGCAACGAAGTGTTTATGCAAATTCCTCAAGATGTTAATCAAAAGTGGTTTGAATACATTAATGAACCCGGTTTTTTTCGCGATTTAGCTGTTATTCCGGATAGTCAGGAAGTGATTAGAGCGTTGCAAGAAAAGTATGATGTTTACATTGTTTCGGCTGCGATGGAGTTTAGAAATTCATTGGTAGATAAATACGATTGGCTTGCTGAACATTTTCCCTTTATGGATTGGCAACACATTATGTTTTGCGGAAATAAAATTGTTGAGGTTGATGTCTTGATTGATGACCGAATTAAAAATTTTGTGAATTTTAAAGGAAGACCCTTGTTATACACTTCGCCTCATAATTTATTAATCACCGAATATGAAAGGGTTAATAATTGGCAAGATGTTGCTAAGCTATTACTTTAATATGCCATCATTTCGACTGTAGTGAGGAAATCTTCCAATTGGTAAAAAGGATTTCTTCCCTTCGTTACCCTCCAGTCGAAATGACGACAAAGGCCTAATTAAAAATTAAATTCGCCAACTAAATTTCCATTTCTGTTATCAGCAGCCATTGGCAATACAATTACCCTTCGTTGTTGTTTATCTGATGCATAATGTGTATAAATTTCGGCTGTTACTGTTGTCGGTCCGCTGATATTAATTTGCCTGTCGCCATAATAATTAACTTCAATTTTATATTTTCCTTTTACGGCTTTCTTAATCATAAATTGTTCGGGGCCGTAACCATCGGTAAAATCATTACTAATTCTTCCGCCAATTTTTGTTCGGTTATTTCCATAATAACCCTTTTCGCCTGTTGGGTCAGTTAACCATAAATCAATATCGGTATCGTTTTTATTCCAGTTTAATACCACTCGAACATCAACAGGTAAAGGTTGAATTAATCTTTTATCAATCCCTCTTAAATTCAATTTGTTTCCGTGTTTGGTTATCATATTATTAATTTCAGCAATTACAATTTCTTCAATTCCCTGGTCTCTATTGGCAATTTGAGTGTTGTAACTCTGCGTTAATACTTTGTATAAATTATCCAAAGCCTTTTGATAAAAACCAGCATCGGCTAATGCTAGAGCATAATCACGGTAACTTTGCGCATCCATTTGCCGCCATTGCAAAACTTTTTCAGTTATAAAAATTTCGCTGTTATAGTTACCAATTTGCTTCAGTTTGTATGCAAGTGTTTTATACAAATCAGCATTTTCTAAATCTAAATCAGCTATGCTACTTAGAATTGTTAAAGCCCTAACGCTATCTTTTTGTTGATAAAACCAATTGGCAACATCGAAATAAAACATGGGTGTAGTAATGTAATCTGGTCGCATTTTTAAATAGGCTTGATAGGCGCTATCTGGTCTCCCAACTAATTTTTTCATGTAATCTTTATCGCTCTTAAATTCAGGGATGGTTATTGCTGGTTGCGGTTCTGTAACAGTTTTCCTTTTATCCTGAATCATTAGGCCAGCAACTTTTCCGGTTAGTGCGGAATTACCATTTATAGCTTGAGAACGAACAATTGTGGTGGCACTGGCAGTTTCCATTCTTTTGGCTTGAGCCGCATAGCCAACAACAGTAACTTCATTTAATGAATTTTTAGCTTCTGCATTGCTAAGTCTATCTATGGTTGGTGGAGATGGTGGTATACTGACCGAACGCGGAGCTGGTGCTGCGACTACAGAATTTCGCACAACTGAAGGAGCTGCATCCTCTATAATTCTTATTGGTGTAGGATAGTCATTTTTGGTTTTTACAGGTTCTTTATAATCAAAACTTGTGTTCCACCATGTTTTTAAATCCTTTGTCATGGCAACCGCAGCATTTAATAAATCTGTTTTACGCTCTTGAATATCGGCTCTGCGTTGTTTTAAAACCACATCATATTGCGCTCTTAATTCTGTTGGAGGAATAATATCGTAGCGCAGGTAATCATCCAAATTTTCCAAAACAATTAAGCTGGTATTCCTGGTTACAATTCCAAATTGTTTACTTAAAATGCTAATATCATCTTTATTCGCTTCATATTGAATATCCATTTCGGCAATTTTCTTTTGTGCCCAAACCCTACTTACATCAATGCTATTTAAAGCGTGTTCCGTCCCGTTTAACCTCACCGTTTGCTCTGCAGTAACTGTACTTCCGTAACCAAATTGAAGCGTAATTTCGGTGTTTAAGCCATTTAAAATTCCCGCTAAAGATAAATGTCCGCTTAGATTTGTATGCATAGATGGATAAGTCTGACGAACATCTGCTCCATTTTTTATACCCAAAAACTGTAAATTTTCCTGGCTTAATTGTGCAAATGCCTCTTGCGTAGAATTGGAATTTAGATTAATAAATTGTCCTCCGGTTTTTAGGCTGATGTATTTTAAAGTGCTAAAATCTGCTTTCGGTGCTGTATTTATGGTGTGAATTGGTTTATTTAATGCGATTGCATTTTTACCAAATGTAGAAAGCCCATCGCTAAACAAAAAGTATTCATCTGCCTGGAAAGATTGGTGATTTACTGTACTAAAATTGGTTCCACCGTCATAAATAATTTTCTCCAATGCATCTTTTAGCTTAGTCCAGTTTCCATTAGATACAATAAATGTACCTGCGTTTTTAAATTGATTGTTAAGTGTAGCCAGATTTATTGTTAAGTTTTGTTTTTGTGCAATTATTAAACCCAATAATGCAATTTCCTTTTTGGTATCGCGTTGTAAACCGCTTAGAGAATTATCCCATATTAAGCCGATATGATTTGCCCATTGCCTTGGTTTGCTTTGGGTTTTAGGAAAAACATTAACCAAAAAATAATAACCATTAGAAGCCTTTTGCATTTGTACTTCGGGTAAATCATTGCGTTTTGGTAGGCTTATGATTAAGCCATTTTTTGGTTGATAATTGATTTTGTTGATTTCGCCAACATAGGTATTTCCGTTAGCCTTTAAGCCAAAACTACCATCGGGTTGTTCGCTCAACTCTGGCTTCAAGATACTTTCAAAAACAGTGGTTTTTAAAGCAAAATTTTCAATTGCCTGATTATAATTTAATGGCAAATGATATTTTAAGGCTTGATTTTTACTAAACCTAAGTTCTTCTTCATAGCCTACAATTATAGTTCTAATGCCATTTGCTGGTAAAGGATAAATCCTTGTCCTGAAATTATTTCCTTCTACTTTTTCCAGTAAACCCGGGTCAACGCGACGACGTTCTATGCTTTCGAAAACCTCTGTAGCTTTTGCTTTTTCAACTGGAACAGCTTCACGCATTTTACCATTAATATCTAGTGCGTATCGGCTTACAGTAACACCTTCGGGCATCGGGAATGTAAGTTCACCCTCTAAAATTCTATTGGTATTGTTATGGAAAGTCATTGTCATTACTGTTGTTGCAATGTTTCCAGTGATTTGAACATCAATACTTAGCTTTTTTAGGTTAACAGCTTCTTTCTGCTCGTTATTACCTTGAACTTTTAGTACAGGCATTTGTGCGATTGAAAAGAAAGGGATGGATAACGACGTGAGGATGAGTAGGATTTTAGATGCTTTCATAACATTAGATTTTACATATTGATGCAGAACCTTGAAAGATTGCATAAATTTATTTTAAGGAATTTTATGTGTGCCGGATAATACTCCGCAATATCTGAGATTATATTGTCCTGGCCGGACGGGCTTTTTTCTTTTGACAACAAAAGAAACAAAATTGCCGGCTGAAAATTTTTGTATTGAAGTCTGTAGGTCGGCTTGGATACTGCATCCCAAAAAATTTGTTAGGCCGGGTTAAAGCGGAACGGAGATTTTGTGGTAAGGCTTTGTAGGGCTGTAACAACAAGCGGAATTTGATTGTGCAAAAGATTAAAATATTTTTGTTCAATTGATTGCATAAATTTATTTTAAGGAATTGGATATAAACCTAAAATAGATGTAGAAACCTGTGTAAAGTAAACCCGATTGACGTGGAAATACTTTTGGCGCATATTTATGACAAGTTCAAACTGACATTGACAAAAGATTAAAACAAAAAGCGGGACGAAACTAAGCGATTAACGAACAACTTTGATTTTCAAAAAAAATGTAACATTTTAAAAAGTATGTGCTCTAATATTAAAAACAGAAACTATGTTAGTAACCACAACGCCTTCTGTTGAGGGCAAAAGAATAGTAAAATATATTGGTTTGGTGACGGGAGAAACCATTATTGGCGCCAACATTTTTAAGGATATGTTTGCAGGAATTAGAGATATTGTTGGTGGTCGTTCTGGTTCTTACGAGCGTGTTTTACGTGAAGGAAAGGATATTGCGGTTAACGAGATGCAACAATATGCGGCTGCAATGGGCGCAAATGCAATTGTTGGTGTAGATTTAGATTACGAAACCGTAGGAACAGGCGGCAGTATGCTTATGGTTACAGCAAGCGGAACTGCGGTAATTTTAGAAGATTAAAATATTGTTTTGGCGCAAGCCAAACATAAATGAGAAAGTCCTTCCGGTGCGGGAAGGACTTTTCTTTTTTATAATAATTTTTGGTTTTTAGAAGGATAAAATATCTATCAACTTTAACCATTTTGAACTTACTTTTTCTGCATCAATGTGTTTAATTGCATGGTCAAAAGGCGTGAAAACAATTTCCCGGTTCATTTGTCCTGCCATTACACTTCTTTCGCCATTTATTAGGCCTTCTACCGCGGCAACACCTAATTGACTTGCTAAAACCCTATCCATGCAACTTGGCTTTCCGCCACGCTGAATATGCCCCAAAACCGAAACTTTGGTGTCATAATGTGGATATTTTTCTTGTAAAATTTCTCCAACTTTGAAAGCACCTCCATTATCATCGCCTTCGGCAACAATAATAATTTTCGAGGCTTTATCTTTACGACTGTGCTCTAGTTTATGTAAAATATCATCGGCATTCATGTTTGCTTCAGGAATCATTATCGCTTCTGCGCCAACGCCTATGCCACTACGTAAAGCGATTAAGCCAGAATCGCGGCCCATAACTTCAACAATAAAAAGTCTGTCGTGAGATTCGGCTGTGTCTCTAATTCTATCTACAGCATCAATAACTGTATTAATTGCAGAATCGTAACCAATTGTAAGATCGGTTCCGGCTAAATCGTTATCAATTGTACCTGGTAAACCTATTATTGGAAAGTCAAATTCTTGTGCAAAAACATTTGCACCTGTAAATGTACCATCACCGCCGATTACTACTAAGGCATCAATGCCTCTGTTTTTTAAATTATTGTAAGCGGTTTGTCTGCCATCTGCGGTTCTAAAAGCTTCGCTACGGGCCGTTTTTAAGATAGTACCACCCCTTTGAATGATGTTTGCAACAGATTTACGATCCATTGGTTGTGCATCGTCATTTATTAATCCTTCGTATCCGCGAAGAAAACCCGTTACTTCAATGTCGTAATAAATTGAGGCCCTAACTACAGCTCTAATTGCGGCATTCATGCCCGGAGAATCGCCTCCGGAGGTTAAAACACCAATGTTTTTTATCTTATTCATTTGTTTGTTTCTTGGCAAATTCTGATAATCCCTTATCAAGATATTGCAAATATTTTTCTATGTCAAATTCTACTCCAATTGGCGGAGACACTAATTCTTTTTCATCGGTACCCAAAAGTACATAATATGGTTGCGAAATTGTATTAAATCTTTCTGCTTGCAGATGTTTAAACTTTTTACCGACCGTATTTACTCTTGCAGGGCTATCTTTTGAACCTAAAATTACCGAATCAAATTGCTCATTTTCGGGCAAGTCGGTTTTATCGTCGGTATATAATGATACTACGATGTAATCTTCCTTTAATTTTTTCAAAACACGTGGGTCAGACCATACTCTTGCTTCCATTTCACGGCAGTTAACACAACCGTGGCCTGTAAAATCTAAAAACAGTGGTTTTTTTTCCTCTTTTGCATAAGCTAAGGCCTCTTCATAATCGAAGAAACCATCTATTTTATGAGGGATGTGAAGAAAATCTGAATATTTCCTTTTTGCATGCTGAACAGCCGGAGCAGCAGATGCACCTTCCTGACCTATTACAAAATCTTGTGTTGATAATGGTGGAACTAAAGCACTAACAGCTTTTAAAGGTGCACCAAATAAACCTGGAATTAAATAAAATGCAAACGCAAAAGCTGCACCACCTAAAAATAATCTTGGTATAGAAACGTAAGGAACATCACTATCATGAGAAAATTTGATTTTCCCTAACAGATAAAAGCCGAGGATAAACGCAATTACAATCCAGATTGAGATGAATACTTCGCGATCTAAAATTCCCCAGTGATAAGCTAAATCTGCAGTTGATAAGAACTTTAATGCTAATGCTATTTCTAAAAAGCCGAGTACAACTTTTACCGAGTTTAGCCATCCGCCAGATTTTGGTAAAGAAGTTAACCAGCTTGGAAATATGGCAAAAACTGTAAATATTAAGGCTAATGATAAAGAAAAGCCAAACATTGCCACAACCGGGGCAAGATAATCTCCGGTGCTGCTCACCGCAACTAAAACAGAGCCAATAACCGGGCCCGTACAAGAAAATGAAACAACCGCTAAAGTTGCGGCCATGAAAAAGATGCCGCCTAAGCCTCTAGAATCTGATTTTGAATCAATTTTATTTACAAAAGAACTCGGTAATGTAATTTCAAATGCACCTAAAAATGATATACCAAATATAAGTAATACTGCAAAAATGAATATGTTGAATATGCCATCAGTTGCCAGCTCATTTAAAGCTCCTGCTCCAAATATTAAGGTTATTATAAAGCCTAAAGCCACATATATTACGATAATGGATAAGCCGTATATAATTGCACCTCGTATTCCTTTGCCTTTAGTTTCGGCTCTTTTAGTAAAAAAACTTATGGTTAAAGGCACCATTGGGTAAATGCATGGCAAGAAAAAAGCAATAAAACCACCGATTAACCCGGCAATAAAAATAGTCCAAAGAGAATCTTTAGCGGTTTCAACTGTTTTTGCTGCATCAACTGTTTTGGCAGTAACAGTGTCTTTTGAAACAGAATCTTTGATTTCACTATTTGCAGCTTTATCTTCTGCTGAGCCAACTTCAGTAAACTGAATATCATCAGGTACAATGGCGCTAACCGTGTCTTGCTGATTTTGTGCGCTACTTTTTGAAATTGGCAACGCAGTCAGCATTGCAAAAAACATAAGTAACAATATTACCTTTTTCATTTTGTGTGTTTTTGAAATGGCGAAATTACAGAAAACGATTAATCTATAAGAACTGACAACGTAGATTTTACTTTAAACAGAAAGAGTTCCAAAATTTCGGAACTCTTTCTGTTTGTTTCTATTACCTATTTTACAGGAATACTAAATTCAACTTCTTCCGGAGGGAGACATTCTCTGTCGTTACATGTCATAAACTCTACTTTACCTTTCACTGCGGTAGTGCTTTTGTTTAGTTTAATTTTCTGCTGAAAAATAACCTGATCCTCAAAATAACTTACGTTCATTTTAAAGGTGTTTTCGTATTTAGTTATGGCTTTAGGTTCTGCAGTTTTACCAATAAGTGCATAATCTTTAGATGGGGTAAATGCGAAAGTGGTTTTTACGGGGCCGCCACTTTTTACATTTTGAGAATAAATGTGCCATTTATCATCAATTGAAGCTTTGATGTATAAAATAGCTTCAGTTTTACTTACCTTTTTTGCAACATATGACCATGTTACGGGTCTTTCTATCTGAGCGAATGCGCCCATAATCGTAAATAGTACTAAAGAAAGTACCAAGGTGATCTTTTTCATTGTGTGTTTATTTTGTGTGTATGTATTCTATTTCTTTAAAATTGAAATCATGTATTTCGCCATTAATCTCCATCGCTAAAATACCGTTTTCTCTAACGCCTTTTATAATTCCTTCAAAAACCTGACCGTTTTGTTTGTATTTGGCAGCGGTGTTAAAATTCAAAAGCTGCGCTAAATACGTTTTTTGAAGAAAACTATACTTCTCTGATTTCAAATTTAGATAGTATTTCTCCATATAAACGAATATTTTTTCCATTACGAGCTGTAAATCAACATTCTTATGTAAAATTTGAAATACAGATGTTGCTTTTTGCTGAAGTTGGGGATGAAATTTTTCCTGATTGATGTTTAAACCAAAGCCAATTACCGATGATTTTATAACAGAGCCTGTCAGTGAATTTTCAATTAGCAAGCCTCCGAGTTTTTTACCTTCGTAGTAAATATCATTGGGCCATTTCACGTTTACTTTTTCTGGCAAAAAAAATGACAAAGCCTCACTTATGGCAACGCTAACAGCAATATTCAAATAAAATTGTTTAGAAATTGGAAGAAAAGCAGGCTTTAAAAGTATACTTGCACTGATGTTTTTTCCCGGCTCAGTTTGCCAAATTGTATCCTGTTGTCCTCTCCCGGCAAATTGATGGTCTGCCATAATTACAGTACCCTCTGTTAATGGCTCGGATTTTGAAGCCAAATTCTTTAAATAATTATTAGTAGAATCAACCTCTTTTAATTTGATGATATTTTGACCAACAAATAGTGTTGAAAAAGTGTTATTTTGCAAGTGTTGAATTTATAGTATTTTAATTCCAAAATTAAAGCATTTTAATGGTAAAAAAGAAAATTGTAAACCTTTCTACATACCTTTCTGAATTAGCTGTTCATGGCGTTCAAGAAAAAAAGGGGGAAGATATAGTGCGGTTAGACCTTCGAAATATCCACAGCTCTGTTGCCGATTTTTTTATTATTTGTAGTGCCAATTCTGGCACACAGGTTAAAGCTATTGCAGATAGTGTAGAAAAGGAAATATATAAAGCCACTCAGGCAGATCCAAGACATAAAGAAGGTTTTGAATCGGCAGATTGGATAATATTAGATTATTTTGATGTGGTTGTGCACATTTTTAAAACCGAAAAGCGCCACTTTTATGGCATTGAAGAATTATGGGGCGATGCTGAAAGCACAAATTACAAAAGCGCTTAACCATTCAAAATTTTGAAAAACAGAAATGAACGATAATCAAAATACAAACGAAAACAAACCGGGAAAGAAGTTACCAAATATTCCTAAGAAACCACAAAAAGGACCAAAATTTAATATTTTTTGGGTTTATGCCGCTATAATTATCGCAATTGTTGCCGCACAGTATTTTTTTACTGGCGATACCACGAAGAAAATTGATTATAACGATTTTGCATCGAAAATGCTTTTAAAGGGTGATGTTCAACGAATTGTAGCCTATAAATCAGAAGATTTAGTTAAAGTTGAAGTTTTTATCAAAAAGGATAGTTTAGAAAAAAAACCTCTTTATAAGGACTTTAGGGCAAAAAACTCATTTGGCTCCGCAACTGGACCAACTTTTTATTTTAATGAGGGCAGTTTCGATGCGTTAGATAAAAAACTGGCTGAAACGCAAAAAGAACTACCTGCAGACCAACAAATTCCGGCAGAAAAAGATACTCGTAGCAATCCACTCGCGAGTTGGTTCTTGAGCATCATTCTTCCAGTATTATTACTAATCGGTTTTTGGATATTTATGATGCGCAGAATGGGCGGTGGTGCAGGTGGTGGCGGTCAGATTTTCAGTATCGGAAAATCAAAAGCTACATTGTTTGATGAAAAGAATGACTTAAAGGTAACATTTAAAGATGTTGCCGGACTTGAAGGTGCAAAAGAAGAAATTCAAGAGATTGTAGAATTCTTAAAAAACCCTCAAAAATATACCGTTTTAGGAGGTAAAATTCCAAAGGGCGCCTTATTGGTTGGTTCGCCTGGTACTGGTAAAACATTACTTGCAAAAGCTGTTGCTGGTGAGGCACAGGTTCCATTCTTCTCTTTATCAGGTTCTGATTTTGTTGAAATGTTTGTTGGAGTTGGTGCTTCTCGAGTAAGAGATTTATTCAAGCAGGCTAAAGATAAATCGCCATGTATCATATTTATTGATGAGATTGATGCAATTGGTCGTGCTCGTGGTAAAAACGGTGTAATGGGTGGAAACGACGAACGTGAAAACACATTAAACCAACTTTTGGTAGAAATGGATGGCTTCGGAACAAACACTCACGTTATTATTTTAGCCGCAACAAACCGTGCTGATGTTTTGGATAAAGCTTTATTAAGAGCTGGTCGTTTTGACAGACAGATTTATGTTGATCTACCGGATGTTAGAGAGCGTAAAGAAATTTTCGAAGTTCACCTTAAGCCAATCAAAATGATGGAAGGCTTGGATACCGAATTTTTAGCAAAACAAACACCAGGCTTCTCTGGGGCGGATATTGCAAATGTTTGTAATGAAGCGGCTTTAATCGCAGCAAGAAAAAATAAATCTGCGGTAGATAAGCAAGATTTCTTAGATGCTGTTGACAGAATTGTTGGCGGTTTAGAAAAGAAAAACAAAATTGTAACACCATCAGAAAAAAGAGCAATTGCCATTCACGAAGCTGGCCATGCAACAGTAAGCTGGATGTTAGAACATGCTGCTCCACTTATCAAAGTTACAATCGTGCCTCGCGGACAGAGTTTAGGTGCGGCATGGTACTTACCAGAAGAACGTTTAATTGTTCGTCCACACCAAATGCTTGATGAGATGTGTGCTACAATGGGTGGTCGTGCGGCTGAGAAAGTAATTTTTGATACCATTTCAACTGGTGCTTTAAGCGATTTGGAAAAGGTAAACAAACAAGCCAGAGCGATGATTACCATTTATGGTTTAAATGATAAGTTAGGTAACATTACTTATTACGATTCTTCAGGTCAGAATGAATACAACTTTAACAAGCCATATTCAGAAGAAACTGCTTTACTTATTGATAAGGAAATTTCTGCACTAATTGAAGGTCAATACCAAAGAGCGATTAATTTATTGGAAGAGAATAAAGATAAGTTAATCCAGTTAGCAGATATCTTAATTGAAAAAGAGGTTCTGTTTAAAGATGATTTGGAAACTATTTTCGGAAAGCGTCTTTTTGTTTCTGAAAACGCTGTAGAAGCTCCTCATGGTTCCGGGACTAATAATATACCGCCAATTGAAGCTTAATGGATTAAAATCCTTTTAAAAAATAACATTTATGCATAAGTTTGAAACCTTGGATGTTCATATCCAAGGTTTTATTTTTTTAGTTTGATGAAAGACAATACCACGGCGAAGGAGCAAATGCTAAAAAAGATAAGAAAAGCGCTGTTAGAGAAGCGTGAAAACCCTTATCCAAATTTAGAAGAATCACCTCTGTATAAAAAAAATACTGATGAGTTAGAGGTTTTGTTTGCAGAACAGCTTAGTGCCGTAGCCGGAAATTTTATCTTTTGCGAAGATGGTATTGATTTTTTTGAAAATATGCTTCAACTAGCGGACCAATATAAATGGCGCAAAATTTATTGTTGGGAACCGGAGTTACAAGCTTTTCTTTCTAAGTATGAATTTCCTTTTTACCAAACTGATAAAGATTTTGACCAGGCAGAAGTTGGCATCACTTTGTGTGAATCATTAATTGCAAGAAATGGTAGCGTTATGGTAAGCAATCAAGGTGCTGCTGGAAGGAGACTGAGTATATTCCCTCATCATCATATTGTTATTGCTAAAACCACTCAACTTGTTTTAGATTTGAAAGATGCTTTTCAAATGCTTAAAAATAAGTATGGAAACCCAATTCCGTCAATGATTAGCAATATCACCGGTCCAAGCAGAACCGCCGATATTGAGAAAACATTGGTTCTCGGCGCGCATGGGCCAAAAGAGCTTTTCGTTTTTTTAATTGATGATTTTAGTTAAAAAATTTTCATTTATAATTTATTAACCATAGTTTTATACTACATACCGTTTTAGTATGCGGTATTATAATTATGAGCACAACAATAAATACGGTAATTACCGGAACCGGAAGTTATATTCCAGAAAATGTTATTTTAGGGAATGATTTTCTAAATTCTGTTTTTTTCGAAAACGGAAATCGAATAGAAAAAGAAAATGCAGAAATTATTCATAAATTTTCTGAAATAACAGAAATTGTCGAAAGACGTTATGCTTGCCCAGACCAATTGAGCAATCAAATCGGAGCAAAAGCAGCAGAGAAAGCAATTGACAATGCAGGCATTGATAAAGAAACTTTAGATTACATAATTTTTTGCCACAATTTTGGTGATATTCCATTAAACAGTAATAGAATTGATGTTTTACCTTCCTTAGCATCTAAAGTTAAACAACAGCTAGGAATCCAAAACCCTGATTGTGTAGCTTATGATATCATTTTTGGTTGCCCAGGTTGGGTTCAGGGTGCAATACAGGCAGATTATTATATTAAAAGCGGCGATGCTAAAAGAGTATTAGTTATAGGCGCAGAAACACTTTCTAGAATTATCGACCCGCATGACAGGGATAGTATGATATTTTCTGATGGTGCAGGTGCTGTGATATTCGAAGCTAAAACAGAAGAAAAACAAGGAATTCTAGCGCATAAAACTGAAACCCATGCTGTAAATCATGGCAATCTTTTAACAATGGGCAAAGGTTCTCACCCTGAGGAAACGAGTGGCAACTTCTACCTTAAAATGAATGGTCGCAAACTATATGAATTTGCTGTTGTTCAGGTTCCTCAGGTTATTAAAAAAGCTATTGATAAGGCTGGTTTAAGTGTTGAGGATGTTAATATTGTTTTTGTGCATCAAGCAAATGGCAAGATGGATACCGCAATTATGAAGCGTTTATTTAAGTTATATGGCTTAGATACAGTTCCAGAAAATTTAGTACCAATGACTATTTCCTGGTTAGGGAATAGTAGTGTTGCTACAGTGCCAACTTTGCTAGATTTAGTGCTAAAGGAGCAAGTTAAAGGTTATAAAGTAAAAAAAGGCGATGTAGCAGTGTTCGCTTCAGTTGGAGCAGGTATGCACATTAATGCTTTCGTTTATAGATTTTAATTAAGACGCTTAAGCCCAACTTTTGCCTGGCTTTCAATACTGTTTTCGTACTCGTGATTTTTCATGGCGATTGCCGTATTGAAAGCCTCTTTCGCCTTTATCTTATTTCCTTTCTTCTCATAAACCTTTCCCATTTGTAAAGCTGCATTAGCCGCAAAAAAGTACTTTAAATTTCTCCCTTGGTTTATTGTCAATTGATAATAATTAATCGCCACATCATCTTTACCCAAATCATCGTAAATGCGGCCCATTCGGTACGTAAATTCTGTTTTATCTTTGTCAGATGAATAGTTTCCAACCTCTTTATTATCAAGTTGCTGTAGTGCTTTGGTAAAATAACCACCATCAAAAAGTAATCTGGCTTTTAATAAATCAATGGGCGGAGCGGGAGCCGTAGCCTCACTTTGTGCCTGTTTATCCTTGTCATAATAACTGTATCCGCCATCAACAACTTTCTTTGCATATGATGAATAAGCATTTTTATCACCCTTTAAGAGGGCAATCCATGCTAAGCGAAGGTTAGAATCCTTTATATAATTTACGCCTTTATTCGTTAGTAAAAACTTGTTTAAATAATTTGCTGCCGATAAATCTAACTTATTTAAGTGTGCTACGCCTTCAAGATATTCTAGATACGGAAAGGGTTGATAAGTAGCACCATCTGGTCGTTTACTTAGAATTGAAATAGCCTCATCATTATGCCCGGTTTTAATGCAAATGTATCCTTGTAAATAGCTTTTCAGTAAACTCGAATCTGCTATGCGTTCAGTAAACTTCATCGTTTTTGAATAGGCTGTTGGGCTGTGAGCAACATCACTTAAAACGTAAGCGTAATAAAAAACCAATTCTTCGTAAAATGGCTCGTATGTTGTTTTTGGCAAACTTTCTGCAAGTTTATCTAGCATGTTCAATCCGTTTTGCAAATTACCTTTAATACCAAAAGTTGCCAGTGTACTTTTTAATGCACCATCTGGTAAGTTTCCCATCACTGCATTAATTAGACCCAATCCTTTTGTATTAAGCACAAAGTTTGGAAATTTTTTAGCGTTTTCTTGTAAAAGATTGTTTGCTTTACGGATTTCGAGTGCAGCATTAAAATATTCTCCAAAACGACCGCGGGCTAAAGCCCATTGAAGATTGATTTCTGCCTGTGCATATAAGTAAAAAGGAGAGTTTTTATCATCATCGCTTATTTTATCTAACCGAGCCGATTTATTTCCTTTAAGTCTATCAAATTCTGCTTTACTATCAGAAGTTATGAGTACAAAATAATCTACATAATTCTCTAGCAGAGGAATGATTGAATTGTTGGGTCTTAATCTTTTTTCTGTTGAGATATACGCTCTTGCATTACCCAGTTTTAACTCAAAAATACTTTTATATGCCTTAAGGCAATTTGCATTAAAATCGAAATTTGAAAATGCGGAGAATGGAGTAAGGAGAGCGATTAGAAAAAATAATCGTAAGCTTTTGGTCATGCTGTAGTATTCGCGTGTAAAATTAAATTGCTAATTAACAAATATTGTACCTCAAATCTAATATTACTACAATTAAAAAAGTTTTTGCTTTAAAAACAAAAAAGGCCTTGAAATTTTCAAGACCTTTTTATAAATTTTTAATTTGAATTAAGCTTCAGCAACTTCTTGCGTTAAAGCCTCATCAACCAAAATACGTCCGCAGTGCTCGCAAACGATAATTTTTTTACGTTGACGGATATCTAACTGACGTTGAGGTGGAATTTGATTGAAACATCCAGAACATGAATCACGATCGATTGTAACAACCGCCAAGCCATTTACAGCATTCTTGCGTAAACGTTTGTAAGCTACTAATAAACGTTCCTCTATAGCTGGTTCAGATTTATCAGCTTTAGCTTGTAAATCTTGCTCTTCTTTTTCAGTTTCAGAAGTAATTACACCTAGTTCGTTTTTCTTAATTTCTAAATCTTTCTTTCTGCCTTCTAAATCTGTTAAAGCAGCCTGATAGATTTCAGTTTTAGAAGTAATTTCGAAACCGTGTTCTTTAATTTTCTTCTCAGAAACCTGAATGTCTAATCCTTGAATTTCAATTTCTTTAGTCAAAGCATCGTATTCACGATTGTTTTTAACTTCTTTTAATTGAGTATCGTATCTTTTTATAGCTGCTTGCGCATCTTTAATTGTATTTTTACGGGTTACGATAGAATCTTCAAGATCATCAAGCTCTGACTTAATTTTCTGGATTCTGGTTTCTAACCCTAACACATCATCCTCAAGGTCGGCAACTTCCATTGGTAATTCGCCTCTAACCTGACGGATTTTATCGATTTTTGTGTGGATATTTTGTAATTCGTATAAAGCCTTTAGCTTTTGTTCTACGGTTTGTTCCATTAAAACAAGTAATTTATGGGGTTTGTATTTTGCTCCGTTAAACGGATTGCAAAGTTAGTAAATTTTTTCTGAATAATTTCAACCAATAAATTTGATGTAAATTGTTCAGTTTCAAAGTGTCCGATGTCCGCAATGATGATTTTTTCTTCTGCATCAAAAAACTCATGATATTTAAAATCAGCGGTGATAAAAGCATCTGCCCCCGCAGCAATAGCTTCTTTCAATAAAAAGCTGCCCGAACCTCCACAAACCGCAACTTTTTTTATCCTTTTAGGTAATACAGATGTATGGCGAACAACTTTTGCATTCATTTTATCTTTAACCAGGTGGAGGAAATCGTAAGCATCCATATCATATTCTAACCAACCCAACATGCCCGAGCCAACTTGCTGGTGCTTATTTTCAAGATTATAAATATCATATGCAACTTCTTCATAAGGATGGTTTTCGAAAAGTGCGACTAAAATTTTCCTTTGCGCCTGTACAGGAAAAATGGTTTCTATACGGATTTCTGCTTCGTGATGTTGAACGCCTTTTTCGCCAACATAGGGTTCTGCAGATTCATTTGCCTTAAAAGTACCTGTGCCGTTAGCGTTAAAACTGGTTTCACTGTAATTACCAATGTTGCCTGCGCCTGCGTAAAAAAGCGCCTGACGCAATTGCTCGGCTTGTGCCTGCGGACAGAAGGTTACCAATTTCTTTAAAATACCTGATTTTGGTGCTAAAACCTTAATTCCAGTTAAACCCAATCTTTCGCATATTCTGGCGTTAACGCCTGTATGCACGCTATCTAAATTGGTATGTATTGCATACAATGCAACATTATTTTTAATTGCTTTGAGCACAACCCGCTCTACATAATTTTTTCCGTTGAACTTTTTTAAACCTTTAAAAACGATTGGGTGATGGGTAATAATAAGATTGCATCCTGTTGAAATGGCTTCATCAATAATTTTTTCTACACAATCAAGCGCTACTAAAGCGGCACGAATTTCCATATTTGGATCGCCAACAATTAAACCAGAATTATCGTAATCTTCCTGATAATTTAATGGCGCAATGCTTTCGAGGTAATTCGTGATTTCTGATAATCTCATGGTATAAAGATAGAAATTTTGAGGTTTTTGTTGCAGAGGAATTTAATCTGAAATAGAGGTTTTAATTGAAGTGGTAAAACTCAATTTTTTGCAAATTAAACTGAAAGTATAGAAATGAACTTTGCTTGTAAAACCAAACCTAAGTATTACAGCATTTGCAATCTAAACGCGATAGAAATGAAAAGCCCGCAATCCCGATTTTTCATCGGGTGCGGACTTGAAATGTATAGCGGGACGAACGCTTAAAAAAGGTTCTGTTATTGCTTTTCCAATAAATTAAATTAGTCAAGCTTTATTATTTAATTATTGAAACCCACCCATTCTAACCATTTGCAAACTTTCGAAGGCCATTTTTTGGTTATGCTCAAAAGCAAGTTGTTTGTGGTTAATAATATCTACGATTGAACCGATAAAACAAAGGCCAATTGTAAATAAATAAAGTAAACCCATTCCAATTTGCCCGATAATGAAGCGTTGCAAACCTGGAACAACCAATAAACCGATGATGCAGAAAATTAACATATCTGACGGATTTTTCCTTTTACTACTGTAAACCATCAAAAAGTTGCGCAATTGTTGCTCGGTTAAACCTGTAGTTGCTTGTTGTAAGTATGAAAATTCTTCTGGCGTTATACCTGGTAACGACATTAGAGGTGATTGATAAATATCCATAATATTATATTTTTGATATTGTGTGCTTATTTTGTGTTATGTTGTTAATTAAAACTATTATTCTGTAACCAATTATTGTCAGCGCCGGAAATCCGAACCAATGCTGTTTAAAACTTTCGGCAAATTCTCCGTGGAAAATATGGCTAATCGAGCGGCCTAATCCGCAACCAGGGCACCAACTTTCGAAGCCTAAATTTGCCAGCGGGCAAAGTGTAAAATGATGTTCATGGGCATTGGAAGTTGCCAATAATACTAAAGCTGCAACCCAGAAAAATAATTCTATCGGAAAGCTTTTAAAGTAGTTCATTTTACTCGTTTTATATTAATTAGAAACAATGATAAGTTTTTTGTTACGCCAATTAAAGCCTAATTCGACAAACCGAAACTAAATATCGACAAACTCGCCAATGGCCACGAAGAAATCGTGTTAAATAACTGTTTAGGAGTAAAGTTACCGTTCAATAAAGCGCCAATTACCAAAAAATTATCACCTGTTGTTTAAAAATTGAAGCAATTGTACTACTTTACACCAACAATTTACTGAAAGATTAGAAGATGAAGTTAACGTTTTGGGGGGCTGCACAACAAGTAACCGGAAGTATGCACCTGCTAGAGGTTGGGCATTACAAAATACTTATAGATTGTGGTTTGGATTATGAAAGGGAAACTTATCAGGAAGATAATCAACAATTTCCTTTCGACCCATCGGATATAAATTTGGTGATTTTGACACACGCTCACATTGACCATTCGGGCAATTTGCCTACGCTTGTTAGGCTCGGCTTTGATGGACAAGTGCTTTGTACGCCACCAACTGCCGATTTAACATCTATTTTACTTTTCGATTCGGTAGAACTTTTTTTACGGAAGCAGAGCAGAAAACCACGCACCAAACGAGGAAATTTTAACGCACCAAAACCTTTGTATCTGCACAAGCATGTAATGGATACAATTGATAGGTTTGTAACGATAGCATTCAATAAGCCTTTCAAAATAAATGGTGATATTAGTTTAACCTTTATTCCGGTTGGACATTTATTAGGTGCTGCGGCAGCAGTTTTAACCATAAATGATAACGGTGAAGAGAAAAAAATTGCTTTCTCTGGTGATATTGGTCGGGAAAATTATCCGGTATTGGTAAAGCCTGAACCAATGCCCGAAGTAGATTATTTTGTATGTGAATCTACTTATGGCGGTCGATGCCATACCAAAGACCAAACTTTGGAAGAAAGGTTGGTAAAAGAGATTGAGGAAGCTTGCATTAAATCTCCAGGGAGGTTAATTATCCCGGCATTTAGTATTGGCAGAACGCAATCGCTGGTTTTTGCGCTAAACCAAATATTTACAAAAAAGCTTTTGCCGCCTGTGCAAATATTTGTTGATAGTCCAATGGCTATACAGGCAACCGATGTTTATCGTAAACATCATAATCTGGTTAACCAAGAAGCTAAAGATTTTTACAAAACCATGGGTGATGAATTTGAATTTGAGCATTTGGCTTACGTTCAAACCATGAAGGAAAGTAAGGATGTTTCTAATTATTTCGATCCTTGCATTATCATTTCTTCAGCAGGGATGTTAGAAGGCGGACGAATCCAAGATCATTTGTACTACAATATACAAAACTATTATTGCACCATTCTTTTTATTGGTTATTGTGCCAAAGGAACACTGGGTTACAAACTTTTAAGTGGCGCACCAATTGTTAGAATTAAAGATCGTGAAATGATGGTTTATGCAACCATTCGCCAAACGGATTTATTAAGCGGCCATGGCGACCATGATGATTTGGTACGAACTGTTAAACAAACTGGTCATCCGAAAAGGATTTTTCTGGTGCATGGTGAGGATCAAAGTTTGCAGAGTTTAACCTCTGCTTTGCAGGCTGAAGGTTTCAATGTTGTTGCGCCAGAAAAAGGAGAGATGTTTGAGATTTAATCTCACCTGTCATTCTGAGCGCAGCGAAGAATCTGTAGCATAGTTGCAAAAAACAACAAGAAGTGGTTGCCGATAAATGAAAGTAAGCATTCCATCGCTTGGGGATTCTTCATCGTATTCAGAATGACTGTAAATGAATCCTACATCCTCACCTGTCCATCGCCTCTAACTACCCATTTATAGCTGGTCAATTCCTCAAGCCCCATTGGTCCGCGGGCGTGGAGTTTTTGTGTACTAATGCCTATTTCTGCGCCCAAGCCAAATTGCGCACCATCTGTAAATGCTGTTGATGCATTGGCATAAACCGCAGCAGCATCTACCTCATTTAAAAATCTTATAATATTTTCTGTGTCTTCAGAAATAATAGCCTCACTATGCTTAGAGCTGTAAATGGAAATGTGATTTAATGCTGAATCTAAATCTTCAACAACTTTAACCGCCATTTTTAAGGATAAAAATTCTGTACCGAAATGTTCGGCTGTAGCGTTTTGCAAAAAAGCTGTCGGGTAAGCGTTTTTCAAAAATGCATGGCTCTTTTCATCTGCGAAGATCTTAACTTTTGCATCAGCCAAAGGCGATAAGAGTGCTGATAAATCATTAATTCTGTTTTGATGAATTAATACGCAATCTAAAGAATTACAAACGCTTACTCTTCTAGTTTTTGCATTGAAAATTATTGCTTTTCCTTTTTCTAAATCGCCGCTTTCATCAAAATAAGTATGAACAATGCCTGCCCCGGTTTCGATAACCGGAATTTTACTATTTTCTCGAACATAATTAATTAATGATTGGCTTCCGCGAGGAATCAATACATCAACAAATCCCCTTGCATTTAGCAAAGCCTCTGTTGCAGCTCTTTCAGTTGGCAATAAAGTTAAAACATCAGGGTTAACATCATGTGCTTTCAAAACATTTTGAATCACTTTTGTAATGGCCAGATTTGAAAATTCTGCGTCGCTCCCTCCTTTTAAAACGGCAACATTTCCTGTTTTAAAACAAAGGGAAAATACATCGGCAGTTACATTTGGGCGGGCTTCGTAAATTACACCGACAACACCGAGCGGAACCCGAACTTTCTGAATATGTAGTTTATTTTCAAGCGTTTTATCGGAAAGCACTTCACCCAAAGGACTATCCAATTTAACAACATTTTTTACATCATTAGCAATATCTGCGATGCGTTGTTCGGTTAGTTTAAGCCTATCATATTTTGGGTCTTCTTGAGGCATTTTCATCAAATCTTTAGCGTTTTCAGCTAAAATTTCTGCAGAACGAAAAACCAAAGCATCAGCTACATCAGCTAATACTGCATTGGTTTTTTCTTTGCTCAAACCCACCATTGTACGGCTTGCCTGTTGTGCCTTTTCGAAGTATTGTTTGTAGTCCATTTTTTATAGTATCAAGTAGCGAGAATCAAGTATCAAGACTGGCTCGAAATAGCATTTTGCTTATAATTAACCCCTAAGTGCCAAGTTTTTCGCAAAGGAGACAAAGTTAAGCGCTTGTAATGAAACAATTGGCTTTGCGTTTCTTTGCGCTAACGCTCTGTGTTCTTTGCGGTAAAATATTTAAATCGCTGAGTAAAAATAATCGTAATGTACCAACGCTTTTTGTTTTTTTAGTCCAATTCTTTCCTTTGCCTTATCAGAACCATATTCTGCTATACCTAAGCCTATAAGTTGATTTTTTTCATCGACAATCTTAATAATATCGCCTTTCAAAAAATCGGATTGAATTTCGATTATACCAATTGGCAATAAGCTTGTGGCTTTGCCTGATATTAAAACTTCTTTTGCACCATTATTTAACATAACTACTCCGGTTGCAGAAGTTTCTGAATGCGCTATCCATTTCTTTTTACCCGATTTAATTTTCTCGGGAACAAAGCGTGTGTGTATAAGGTTTTTATTCAGTAAAGCTGTAAGAACATTATCAGTAGTTCCGTTAGCGATGTGAACAGTTATGCCAAGTTTTGCAACTTTCTGTGCCATAGTAGATTTAGTTATCATACCGCCGCGACCAAATTGTGATTTTCCGGTTTGAATAAATGAAGCCAGATTCGAAACTGAACCAGAAATTTCTTCAATGACTTCTGAACCTTCTACTTTAGGATCGCCGTTGTAAATACCATTTACGTTTGATAGAATAATGAGTGCATCTGCATTTAACATTGATGCAATTAAACCCGCCAGCTCATCATTATCGGTAAACATTAACTCTGTAACCGATACAACGTCATTTTCATTGACAACAGGAATTACCTCATTTTGCAGCAAAATTTGCATGCAGTTTTTCATATTGAGGTAATGTGCCCTATCTCTGAAATCTTCTTTGGTAACTAAAACCTGTGCACATTTTATTTTATATGGTTCGAAGAAATTGGAGTAAGTGTTAATCAGTTTTACTTGCCCAATAGCTGCTAATAATTGTCTGGTTGTAACCGCATCTTGCTTTTCAGAAACTTTTATCAAACTTCTACCTGATGCTACTGCACCAGATGAAACCAGAATTACTTCTATTCCTTGCTTTTTTATCTCAGCCAATTGACTAACCAAATGTTGAATCCGCGATTCATCTGGTAATCCGTTTGCTTGAGTAATTACGTTAGACCCAATTTTAACAACTATTTTCTTGTAAGCTAATTTCATTCTATTAAAACCACATTTGATGCGGCAATTTAACATCTATTTTTTCAATTTACATCAATATCAATGCAAAGGCGAAATTTTACGAAAATGGTAATTTTTGCGCATAGTTCGGTTTTGCCAAGAGATATAAACTTCGTTCTTAAAACCGACAATAGCGAGCACGGAGTGTAACGGAGTAAAGCGGATGGCGGGACAGCAAACCGCCATGTAAAAACAGACCATTAATTTCCAAATCTTTTTCAGCAATTAATTATTCCGTTTTTAGGTTTATCTTTGTTGAAAAAAGTAGTGATGGAAGAACCATTTGATATAGAAATTGGCCCGGTAAATTATTCGGTTTTCCCTGAAGGAAACGACCAATATACCATTTTTAAAGATGGAAAAGAGTATATCCAAATACAGAAAGATACCTCTTCTATTTGGTTAAAAATGGATTATAAAACTGAACTTCCGATTTTTGAGGAAGATGAAGAAGTTAATGCGATTGGGCAAGCCATTGAAAAATATGTGCCCGAGGACGAGGATGAAGAAGAAGCGTAAAAAAAGTCCTGATTTTGCATCAGGACTTTTTTTATTTAACTATCTGGTACAATTTGCAGTCCAGGTTTCACCATCTTTTGAAACCAATATTTTAAGGCTACTTGCATTGACACTTATGCCGGTTAATCCAGTTCCAATACTTACGTAAGTGTTGTCGTCTGTTTTCTCAAACTTAACACCTGTAATATCTGGGATGCCGCTACCGAAGAAGAATCTATAATTTTCTCCAACCTTGGTTACAGTTACTTTACCATCGGTACTGTTTATGGTAGTTGTACCGCTACGGTAAGATACTGTTCCGGTGTAGGTTCCAACAAAAAAATCTCTGTCTGAAGGGGCAGTATCTTTTTTACAAGATACCATTACTGTTAACGCGATTAAAAGCACGCTAAAAATTTGAATTGTCTTTTTCATGTTCTGTTTTTCAATTAAGAATTTGCTGCGGTAGACAGCAAATTCGGTTAGGTATTGTAACATCAGGTTTACAATCACTATGCCAACGAATAAATTGTAAGTCAAAAACAGCATTGAAAAGTACAATCACCATAGAATTTTTAAGCCATTACAGCACTTAAAATCCACTTTTTATTGTATTGATAAAAAAAAATGATAATGAATGAAAAGCAGGTTTGATAAATTTTTTATTCTAAACCGTGTTTACTAAAGCAGAATTTTAATGTTTTAAAGGATGAAATACATAAACCATTTTATAGGGCATTTGCTGTATTATACATTATTTAACGCCAACCCACCATTGTTTAAAAATTTGTTTATCATTCTTCAGGTAAACGAATTCGCCGATTATTGGCGTAACTAAAGGAATTTTGGCTTTTTTATTTAATTCTGTAATTTTCATTAAAGGTTCATCCCAAGGATGATTTGCCAATACAAATTTTGAAGAATGTACGGGAAACAATCGTTTGGCGTTCAAATCTTTTGCTGCTTTTAAACCTTGCTCTGGCATCAAGTGGATGTATTTCCATTTTTTATCATATTGTCCATCCTCAAGAATTGCCAAATCAATCGGACCAAATTTTTTGCCAATATTAGCATAATGCGTATCGTAACCACTATCGCCACCGATATAAATTTTCATACTTGGGCTTTGAAAAACATACGACATCCAAAGTGTATTATTTCTGCTGAAACCTCTACCAGAAAAGTGTCTGGCGGGTGTTGTATGAATAAAAAAACCGCCACCAAAATCGATGGTTTCGTTCCAGTCTTTTTCTAAAATATCGTTTACATCATATCCCCAATCTTCAAAATCGGCACCCACACCCAAACCACAAATAACTTTTTTAGTTTTAGATTTTAGTTTGATTAAACTTTCATAATCTACATGGTCGTAGTGATCGTGAGAAATAATAAGGTAATCTATATTTGGCAAATCCTCAACTTTGTATCGTTCTGTTCCTTTAAATGCTACAACCGTTCCGGGGATTGGCGAGGCGTTACCACTAAATACAGGGTCGACCAATATTCTTTTACCATCTAATTGAATGAAATAAGACGAATGACCAAACCAAACCAGAATATCTTCGCTAATTGGTAAATTTAGTAAATCTGCTTTTTTAGATGGAATGCTATCTACAGGCGTTAATCTTGGGTAATTGGTAAATAATTTATCGGCAATGATACCCATTGTAGTATAACCTTCAGTTACGGCGGGGGTTTTATTAATATTTTGGAAAACCCCATCTTTAAAATTTGGCGATTTTTTCATGCGCTCTAATCTTGCACCTTCTGCTGCTTTGCCAAATAACGGCTTTTTCATGTAAAAATATGTAGCCAAAACCAATAGAAGAATTAGCGATAGTAGAATGATAAAAAACCATTTTATTACTTTAAAGATTTTATGCTTCATTGAAAAATTGTATCTAAAATTTATTCAAAGTAAGGGAATTATTGATGCAAATTATCTAGTTCCAAAAATTTACATTGTGTTGTTCTGCTATACTTGAATTAAACTTTAGTTTTTATAAAGGGTTTAAAAATCAGCATTATTTATTGCCCGCTTTACCTCTTCTTTTTTGTTCTGCAACTTTATGCTTTTCAACAATGCCTTCCAATTGAGTTGAATGTGAAAAATAGCTTTCATAACTAAATTCTTCCAGGTAGATTTTATTAAATTTCATTTTAGTTTTAATAGTTGGTATTTTAACCAATTCGCCTTTTTCGTTATTTGCTAAATGGTCGTAATAATTCCAATTGCCAATGTAATCGCCAGTAATTAAATTGAAACTTGCCTCGCCACTACCATCGTTAGCAGCGTTTCCAAAAGCATACTCAGTTATTCCAATTAAGCGGATAAGCTTTTCAATTTTCTCGTACTTGAATTGACAAGTATAACCGCTTCGCATCCAATTATTTCTTAGCTCAAATCCATTTCTGGTTGATTTAATGTAAGTATTGTCGCTAGACATTTTGATTGCCTTGCTCTTTAGTTTTTTAAACTTTTGAGTGGATAATCTGCAGACAATTTGTAATGCTTTTTGGTCGATGTAAACAGTGTCTCTTTTGCCATCAAAATCAATGTCCTTAATTAATTTCTCTTGGGCGAAAGCGCCTAATTTTAATATAAAAAGGAATACAATTAATATTATTTTTTTCATTATGTTAATTAGTCGGTGATTAAGTAATTACGAAAGTTTACTATCCTCGTGTTTAAAATAAATTTATTTACAATTAAGTTTGAAAAAAGCCTAACTAAAGTATGTGCCGAAAAGCAAATAGTAAAAGCAACAGCAAATTTATATAACCACTTTTTCTTCATCTTTGTTGGTAAACTGATAATCGAGATAATTATAAAATACGGTTGCGCCGCTACCATAAGGTTACACTCTGCCATCATCTGGAAACGGATCGACAGAGTGGTGATAGCGTTTTGTAACCGTTAGCGAACTGTGAATACCCAACCAATGGATAAAGTTTGAAATTTGGGAAATAACACTAAACATTGCTCTTGCTGGTTTTCCGTTAATTGTCCAATCATTTTGAGGCTTTAACTTTTAATTCTTTACTTATAATTAATCATTATCCTGCCCAGCCATCTCTATCTAAACTCCTGTAGTTTATCGATTCTGCCAAATGTTCCATCTCCACATTTTCACTTCCATCTAAATCGGCAATGGTTCTGGCAACTTTCAAAATTCTATCATAAGCACGAGCAGATAAACCCAAACGCTCCATGGCCGATTTCAGTAAGTTTGTTCCAGCTTCGCTGATTTGGCAAACTTTTCTAACCATTTTAGGACTCATTTGTGCGTTATAATGCAAATCATTTTTATCCGCAAAGCGATGATCTTGAACTTCTCTGGCCGTTATAACTCTATTTCTAATTAATTCGCTTTTTTCCGCTTCGCGGGATGAAGCCAATTCCGAAAAATTAACTGGCGTAACTTCAACATGTAAATCAATCCTATCTAAAAGTGGGCCTGATATTTTGCTGAGGTATTTCTGAACTACGCCGGGAGCACAAACACATTCTTTTTCTGGGTGATTATAAAATCCGCAAGGGCAAGGATTCATAGAGGCAACCAACATAAAACTCGCTGGGTATTCTACAGAAAATCGAGCTCTGGAAATTGCTACTTTCCTATCCTCCAAAGGTTGGCGCATCACCTCTAAAACGGTTCTTTTAAATTCAGGCAACTCATCCAAAAACAAAACGCCGTTATGCGCCAAAGATATTTCTCCAGGAGCCGGATTCATTCCACCACCAACCAAAGCAACCTCTGAAATGGTATGGTGAGGTGAACGATAAGGTCTTACGGCCATTAAAGCATCTGTTGCAGATAATTTACCTGCCACAGAATGAATTTTTGTTGTTTCCAGCGCTTCATATAAATTTAATGGCGGTAAAATAGTAGGCAAACGTTTCGCTAACATGGTTTTACCAGCACCCGGCGGACCAATTAAAATTACATTATGTCCGCCTGCGGCGGCAATTTCCAAGGCACGTTTTATATTTTCTTGCCCTTTAACATCAGCAAAATCATGTTCATAATTACCTATGTTTTTAAGAAATTCTGCTCTTGTATTTACCTTTACTTGCTCTAATGGCTCACTTTTTTTAAAAAAGCCTATAACCTGAGCAAGTGTTTCTACGCCATAGGCGATTAAGCCATCAACAATTGCAGCTTCACGAACATGTTGCTTTGGTAAAATAAATCCTTTAAAACCATCTTGCTGCGCTTGTATAGCAATTGGTAATGCACCTTTTATAGGTTGTATTGCGCCATCAAGCGATAGCTCACCCATTATAAAATAGTGCTCCAAATCTTCTGCAGGAATTTGCCCCGAAGCAGCTAAAATGCCAATAGCAATTGGTAAATCATAAGCAGAGCCTTCTTTCCTAATATCAGCAGGTGCGAGATTAACTACAATTTTTTGACGCGGCATTCTAAAACCCGCTACATGAATGGCGCTTTCTAACCGCTGCAAGCTTTCTTTAACAGCATTGTCTGGCAGGCCAACCATATAATATTTAGTTCCGGCGCTAATGCTTACTTCAATTGTTATTGTTAAAGCATTTACGCCAAAAACTGCACTCCCGTATGTTTTACAAGCATTAATCTTTATGTAAAAAAAATGGGATGTTATATTATTCGGGGATAAATAATTTGGTAACAACTAAGATAGCATTTAACCGCAAAGACACAAAGAACACAAAGATTTAGTTTTTAATTTTATGTTCTAACGAATTGGTTTTGATACTCATCCCAATTTAAACTATTCAAATTTTTAATTAAGCGTTGGGAAAGCTCTACTATAAAGGAAACTTTTCATTTCCAAACATCAACAAAAAAATCCCAACCATTTCTGATTGGGATTGAATATTTACTTTAAGCTATTATTCGCTTTAAGCTTTAGCCTTTCTGCTTTTGACAAAAACTACCTTCTGCCCATTGGCATTTTAGGCATACCTTTCATCATTGCTGCTGCGGCTGCCGGGTTCGAAAACTGCTTCATCATTTTACGCATATCTTCAAACTGCTTAATTAATTTAGTAACCTCCTCAACTTTACTACCAGAGCCTTTTGCAATACGCAGTCTACGGCTTTGTTGAATTGCATCTGGGTTTTCCTTTTCAAACGGTGTCATCGAGTTGATAATTGCTTCGATAGATTTGAAAGCATCATCTTGAATATCAACATTCTTCATCATCTTGCCAACACCCGGTATCATGCCCATCAAATCTTTCATGTTACCCATTTTCTTAATCTGCTGAATCTGGCTATAGAAATCGTTAAAATCAAATTTATTCTTACGGATTTTCTTTTGTAATTCTGCTGCTTCCTTTTCATCAAACTGCATTTGAGCACGTTCAACAAGTGAAACCACATCACCCATACCCAAAATACGCGATGCCATACGGTCTGGATAGAAAACATCCAAAGCTTCCATTTTTTCGCCCGTACCAATAAATTTAATTGGTTTATTTACTACCGATTTTATTGAAAGTGCAGCACCACCGCGGGTATCACCATCTAATTTGGTTAAAACAACACCAGTAAAATCTAACCTATCGTTAAATACTTTTGCAGTATTTACTGCATCCTGACCAGTCATTGAATCCACAACGAATAAAATTTCGTGCGGTTGTGTTTTGGCTTTAACTTCCGAAATCTCGTTCATTAAAGATTCGTCAATCGCTAAACGACCGGCAGTATCGATAATAATTACGTTATTTCCGTTTTGCTTACCATGCTCAATACCTTCTAAAGCAATACCAACCGGGTCTTTTGAATCGCGGTTAGCATAAACAGATACGCCAACAGAAGTTCCTAAAACTTCTAATTGATCTACCGCCGCCGGGCGATACATGTCACCAGCAACTAATAAAGGTTTTTTGCCTTTTCCTTTCAAATGTAAGGCTAGCTTACCGGCAAATGTTGTTTTACCAGCACCATTTAAACCGGCAATTAAAATAATGGTTGGGTTTGCCTTTGTTTCAAGTTCGGTAACCTCGCCACCCATTAAGGCAGCAAGCTCATCGTTCATAATTTTTGTAAGCAATTGCCCAGGAGAAACCGCAGTTAATACGTTTTGTCCTAATGCTTTTTGCCTAACCTCATCTGTAAAAGTTTTGGCTGTTTTATAGTTAACATCGGCATCTAATAATGCTTTACGAATCTCTTTCATGGTTTCCGCCACGTTAATTTCCGTAATGCTGCCTTGTCCCTTTAATACTTTAAATGCTCTGTCTAGCTTGTCCTGTAAATTATCAAACATCTTTTTATAAGCTAAAAGCTATTGCTTTTATGCAAAAGCTACTGGTTTTTAATAAAAGGCAAATGTATCAATTTTTGATTGTAAATCTTTGCAACCCAAGGTCAAAAATCAATTAATTACAAAAGCTTAGTTGCATTGATTTTTGAAAATTATTGTTCAGCCCATTTGGCAGACTACAGTCCCGCCATACACTTCAATTTTTTTGAACAGCGTAACAGCACATTTGAAATTTCTGCAACAAAAAGTATTTTCGTTGCTGTCGGGTTTAAGAGTAACGGTGGGTGGTTCTTGGGGGGGAATTTAATCACCCCTTTCCCCTCTTAAATTAGGAGGGGAAAGGTAAGAACGATGGCAAATTATTGCACTTGATTTATTGCTGTACGTTTAACCTAATCCGTTAATAATCATACAAATTTTAAGTAGCACTGTCCAACTCCCCTCCTTATTTCAAGGAGGGGTTGGGGCAATGTCATTAACTTAAGGCTCATATCGCTCTTTTGTAGTTGGTCCATGTTTGATATTTTCCTTTGGTTCTTTTACTTTTTACGAT